>NZ_JBNAGH010000001.1:0-989622 GCF_049801095.1 Dinoroseobacter sp. S76
ATGCGAACCGCGCCCCTAGCCTCAGACCTTGCCCGGACGGTTGATCAGCACCAGCCCGACGAGCAGCATCGCGAAGGAGAGCCACAGGCTCCCGCTCAGGGGCTCGTCCAGAAGGAGCCAACCAAATCCGAACCCGCTCAGCGGCATCAGGAACCCGAAGCTCGCCACCCCATTGGCCGGGTAGATCGACAAGAGCCACAACCAAAAGATGTAGCCCGTGGTCACGATCACCACGATCTGGAACCCGAGGCTCCAGAGATGGATCGGCGCCAGATCCCGCACCAACGGCCCGAAAAGCGGCGCGATCGCCAGAAGCACCACGGCCGACACGCTCACCTGCCAGAGAAGCTGGATCTCCGGCCGCACCTGCCGCAGGGGCGAGGCCTTGGCCACCAGCCCGATCCCCGCCCAGCAGATCGCCGCCCCGAGGGACAAGAGATCGCTCAGCAGGGTGCCGGCCCCGATCCCCTCCCCGCGCCCGGCAAAGGCTACGGCCACCCCGCCAAAGGCCAGCGCGAGACCGAGGATCTTGACCGGTGTCATCTTCTCGCCCGGCAGCACCCAATGGCCGATCAGCGCGAGCCAGACCGGCATGGAATAGAAGATCACACTGACCCGGGTGACATTCCCGAGATCCAGCGCGTTGAAGAGAAACACGAACTCCAGCGCAAAGATCGCCCCGATCCCGAGACCGGCCATCGCCGTGCCCGGTGCAATCTCGACCTTGATCCCGCGAAACCGCATCCAGATCAGGATGCAGACCACCGCCCCGAGCGAGCGCAGCCCGGCGGCAAAGACCGGTTGCAACCCCTCGCCGACCACCTTGATCGCCACCTGATTGATGCCCATCAGGAGCGCGAAGCCGATCAGGGCCACCGCGCCGAAGGCGTCTACACTGTCGCGGCTGGGCATGAGGCTCTCCGGGTTACTATCGCCCTCGGTACCCCCATGTTAGGCTCTGCGCAACCCGGACCAAACCACGAGAAACCCGATGGATTTTGTACAGATCACCTCATTGTTGATCGTCTTGGCAGCCCTGTTCAGCACGTTGAACTACATGTTCCTGCGCTTGCCCCCGGCGATCGGCGTGCTGGTCGTGGCGCTGCTGGCCTCCATGGCGGTTCTGGGGATCGACGCTCTCTTTCCGCAAAGCGAGATGGCCGAGACCATGCGCGGCGCGGTCACCGCGTTCAACTTCTCGGACGCCTTGCTCGACGGGATGCTGGGGCTTTTGCTCTTTGCCGGGGCGCTCCATGTGAAAATCTCGGATCTGCGGGTCGAGGGGCGGATCGTGCTCCTGATGGCGACCCTGGGCGTGCTGATCTCGACCCTCGTGGCCGGGCTGGGCCTGTGGTGGCTGGCAGGCGCACCGATCCTGATCGCACTCGTGTTTGGCGCGCTGATCTCGCCCACGGATCCGGTGGCCGTGCTCGGCATCCTGCACAGCACGAACCTGCCGCGCAGTCTGGAGACCAAGATCGCGGGCGAGAGCCTCTTCAACGATGGCGTGGGCTATGTGGTGTTCCTGCTGCTCGTGGGGCTCGCCTTCCCGTCCGAGGCCCATGGGGGCGAGAGCGGTCTGATCCATGCGATCCTCCTCTTTGTGCGCGAGGCGGGGGGCGGCGCGCTGATCGGGGGCGTGCTGGGCTGGCTCGTCTTCAAGCTGATGGCGCGGGTCGATGACACCTCGGTCGCTGTGCTGCTGACGCTGGCGCTGGCGCTGGGGGGCTACTCCCTGGCCGAAACCCTCGGCGTGTCGGCGCCGATCATGGCGGTGGTGGCCGGGCTGATGATCGGTGAGGCGATGACAGAACACGTGATGTCCGAAGAGACCCGCGGCCATGTGGACACGTTCTGGCACATCATCGATCAGGTGCTGAACGCGATCCTCTTCCTGATGATCGGGTTCGAAATCTTTGCCGTGACCTTCACCCAGGCCTCGATCGAGATCGCGATCATCGCCGTGGGGCTGTCGCTGGTGGCGCGGCTCGCAGCGGTGATCCTGCCGAGCTACATGATGCGCAAGACGGAACCCATCACCCCCGAGGCGATCCCGATCATGACCTGGGGCGGATTGAAGGGCGGGATCTCGGTGGCGCTCGTGCTGTCCCTGCCCGAAAGCGATTGGTCCACGCTGTTGCTCACGGCGACCTATGTGGTCGTGGTCTTCTCGATCATTGTGCAGGGCCTGACCGTGGCGCCGCTGGCCCGGTTGCTGACCCGGTCCCATGGCACGCCGGAGGCCGCGCGCAAGGCGCCGGTGGACACGGATGCCGAGGCGCGCCCGACCGCAGACTGAGCCCGAGCCTTGACAGAATGCAGGGCAAGACGCGACCCTCGCTGAAAACCAGCGGGGGATCATGGATCTTGTCGTCGTAACAGGGGCTTCCAGCGGGGTTGGCGCAGCCACCGCCCGGGCCGTGGCCGAAACCGGCGCGCAAGTGGTGCTCGTGGCGCGCAACGCAGAGGCCTTGCGCCGGATCGCCGGGCAGATCGGCAAAGGCGCCGTGGTCGAGCCCTGCGATGCCAGCGACTGGCAGGCCGTGGACCGCATGGCGGGCGATGTCTTCGACAATTACGGCACGCCGGATGTGATCATCAATTGCGCGGGCGCGGGTCAGTGGAAGACCCTGCCCGAAACCTCCGCTGCCGAGGCCGCCGAGATGATGGGCGCGCCCTACTTCGCGGCCCTGCACACGACCAAGGCCTTTCTGCCCCAGATGCTCGAGAAGGATCGCGGCACGATCCTCCATGTGAACTCGCCCGCCTGCATCGCGCCCTGGCCTTCGAGCGTCGGCTATGCCGGAGCACGGGCGGCCCTGCGCGGGTTCCACGCGGCTCTGGCGCAGGACCTGCACGGGACGAGCCTGCGCAGCTGTCATGTGATTTTCGGCAAGATCAGTTCGGAGTATTTCGACCACAATCCCGGGGTCGAAGACCAGATGCCGCGCCTGACGAAGATCATCCCCACCCTGACGCCCGAGGCCTGCGCGGCGAAACTGGTGCAGCTCGCCCGGCAGCCACGCTATGAGGCGATCTATCCCGGGATCCTGCGGCTTTTGCTGATGTCCGGCGCGCTGGCCCCGCCGCTCACCCGTTGGCTTGCGCGGCTCTGAGCGCAAAATCGCGTTCCGCGGCTCGCTGGGGATGACCCGCAAGCGCCCCTGTGGCAGCATTCCGCGCGTATGATTTGGGAGGACAAGATGAGTTTCATGGGAACGCTCGCCAAGGTGGCGATCGGATATGCGGCGGCGCGGGGCGTCGACAAGCTCTCGGGCGGCGAAGGACTGGCCGGACTTCTGGGGGGCACCGAGGGCGAAGGGCTGCAATCCATGCTCGGAGATCTGGGCACTGGCGAGGGCGGCGGGCTCGAGGGCCTTCTGGGCAATCTCGGCGGGGATGCCGAGGGAGGCCTGGGCGGGCTGCTCGGCAATCTGAGCGAGGGGGCCGGCGGAGATGGCGATGGCGGCATGCTGGGCCTTGCCGGGATCGCGGGCGCGCTGGGGCTTGCGGGCGGGGCCGCGGCGGCCACCACGAGCCTGGGCGATATCCTGTCGGGCAATATCAATGACGGCGCGGACAGTGCCGAGGATGAGGAGAAGGCCAAGCTCCTGCTGCGCACCATGATCCAGGCGGCGAAATCCGATGGTGGGATCGACATGCAGGAGAAGCAGCGCATCCTCGACATGGTGGGCGATGCGAGCCCGGGCGAGATCAGTTTTGTCACCGCCGAGATGCAGGCGCCGCTGGATCCCGAGGGCCTTGCGTCGGATACGCCCCCGGCCCTCACCGAGCAGGTCTATTCCACGGCTTTGATGACCATCAAGCTCGACAACGAGGCCGAGGCGCAGTTCCTGGCCGAGCTGGGCCGGGCCCTGGGGCTCGCCCCGTCCCGGATCGATGATCTGCACCGGCAGATGGGCGCGCCAACGCTCTATTCCTGAGGGTCCATGTCGGACGTCTCATTCCTGACATCCATGTGATCCAGTTCACAGACCCGGCGGCGCGGGTCGCGCACACTTCCCTTGCGTAAAGCGCGAGACCTGACCCGCGCCCCCTTATCGGAGCTGAGATCATGCCGACAGAAGAGCTTTTTGGCGCCTACCAAACGCCCTCCAAGACGGACAGCTTCGAGTTTCGCAAGACCGAGCCCGAGGACGACGATCCCCAAGCCCTGGAGATCGACCTGAAATCCGTCATGGTCACGTCCTATTCCACCGGGGGCAGTGGCGCGGACTCAGCAGGCAAAGAAGAGCACTACTATACGGTCACGCTCACCGAAGCGACGATCAGCGAGACCGCCCCGGACACGGCCAGCGACGCCTTCCTCTTCTAGCCCCTGCGGCATTCCCCACCCGGATCCGGCCCCGCTTGGCTCTGGAACTGTCGGTCCCGATTGCGTATCAGTCGGAACACGACTTCTGGGGGGACCATGCCCGACACGATCCTGAGCCGCTGCGAGGCCAAAGGCCTGCGTATCACCGGTCCGCGCCGGGTGATCGCAACCGTTCTCGACTCGTCCAAGGATCACCCGGATGTGGAAGAGCTCTATGCCAGGGCGACGGCGGTAGATCCGAGCATCTCTCTGGCGACCGTGTACCGGACCGTGAAACTCTTTGAGGAGGCCGGGATTCTCGAGAAGGTGGATTTTGGCGATGGCCGCGCGCGCTATGAAGATGCGGAGCGTGACCATCACGACCATCTGATCGACCTGAACTCCGGGCATGTGATCGAGTTCGTCTCCCCCGAAATCGAGGCCCTGCAGGAAAAGATCGCCGAAAAACTCGGCTACCGGCTCAAGGGTCACAAGCTCGAACTCTACGGCGTGCCGATCAAGAAGGGCTGAACCCTGCACAGATCCTGTGCGGGTCCGGGCGTTGTGACGGCGCCGCTCTGACGGCATTCTCGGGTGCAGATCAGAGGAGCGCCGAGATGACTTTCCGTCCCGTGACATCCACCCATATGGCCCAACCCACGATGGAGGGCGCAGGTGTGCATCTGCACCGTGTCTTCGGCTTTGGCGATCCAGGCGAGAGCGATCCGTTCCTCCTGCTGGATGATTTTCGCAATGATGATCCGCGCGCCTATGAAAAGGGCTTTCCCTGGCATCCCCATCGCGGGATCGAGACGATCACCTATGTGCTCGAGGGCGAGGTGGATCACGGCGACAGCCTCGGCAATCACGGCACTTTGGGGGCGGGATCGGTACAATGGATGACCGCCGGATCGGGGATCCTGCATCAGGAGATGCCGCGCGGCAATGCTGCCGGGCAGATGCACGGGTTCCAGCTCTGGGCGAACCTGCCTGCCGCACAAAAGATGACCGCGCCGCGCTATCAGGACATCGCCGGCAGCGATATTCCCGAGGTGATCGAGGATGATGGCACCAAGGCGCGGGTGATCACGGGCTCCTTCTGGGGCGCCAAGGGACCGGTCGACGGGATCGCGGCGGAGCCGCAATATCTCGACATCTCCATGCCGCCCAACACCCGGCGCAGCCTGCCCGTGGACACCTATGCCAACACCTTCGCCTATGTCTTTGCCGGATCCGCCAGGTTCCACGACGCCTCGGCGCCGATTGGCGTGCGGGTGGAAAAGGAGCTCGCGGGCGAGGAGCTGAATATCCGCGACATGTCCGGCAATCGGACGCTGGTGCGGTTTGATACGGGCGATGAGATCTCTGTGACCTCGGGCCCTGAGGGCGCGCGGTTTCTGCTGGTCTCAGGCCGTCCGATCCAGGAGCCTGTGGCCTGGCACGGCCCAATCGTGATGAACACCCGTGCCGAGTTGCAACAGGCGATGCAGGATCTTAACAACGGGACCTTTATCAAACCGGTGGTCTAGTCCAGCCGCCGCACCAAAAAGGTTATGTGCCTCCGGCGGGGATATTTCCGGACTTAAGATCCCGTCAGGACACGCCCAGCGGTCCCGTCTGTGCGCGCTGCGGGTCCCTTAAGTCTCCAAATATCCTCGCCGAAGGCAGTCTGGACGGCTGCGGCTAGCGCAAGGATTGGAAAGCTGTGATGGCGACGCCAAGGGCGGCATCATCCACGTCGCGGTGGAGCACGAGGCGGATCTCCGGGCTCCCCGCGCTGATCCGAACCCCCTTGGCTGCAAGACGCGGGCCGATCTCTGGCGCGAGCTCAGGCGCGGGGGTGAAGAAGACCATATTCGTGGCCAGCCGCACCTGCCCCAGGGGGCGCAGTGCCTCGGCCAGTTGCGCGGCGCGGGCGTGATCCTCGGCCAGCCGCGGCACCACATGGTCCAGCGCCCAGAGCGCCGCCGCCGCAAGCACGCCGATCTGACGCATGCCGCCACCGAGCAGCTTGCGGGCGCGCCGGGCCCGGGCCAGAACATCGGCGGGACCGACGAGCACAGTGCCCGCCGGAGCACCGATCCCCTTGGACAGACACAGCGAGACCGTATCGCCGATCCGGGCCAGATCCTGCTCGGCACAGCCCAGGGCCGTGACCGCGTTGAAAAAGCGCGCGCCGTCAAGATGGATGGCGAGCCCGGCGGCGCGCCCCGCCTCTGCTGCGGCTTCCATGCGCGAAAGCGGGATCGCTCGCCCGCCCACGGTGTTCTCGAGGCTGAGCAGGCGCGAGGCCGCATAGTGCGGATCATCGGGCTTCAGGGCGGCGCGGATATCTGCAGGCTCCAGCGCGCCATCCTCTGCCACGGGCAAAGGGTCGAGGGCGAGGCCGCCCAGAACGCTCGCCGAACCCGCCTCATCCGCATAGATGTGATACTCCCGCCCGGTGATCACCTCATCGCCACGCCCGCATTGCGCCAGAAGGCAGGCCAGATTGCTCATGCAGCCCGTGGGAAAGAAGAGCCCGGCCTCTTTGCCCATGCGCTCGGCCAGATGCTGCTCGAGCCGGGTAACGGTCGGATCGTCGCCGTAGCAGTCATCGCCGACCTCGGCCGCGGCCATGGCAGCGCGCATCTCGGCGCAGGGCTGCGTCACCGTATCGGAGCGCAGATCGCAGAGCACCTTCTCTGCCGCAAAGCTTCCTGCATAGAGCACCATGGCCCGCCTCCGATCCTTCCTGTGATACACTCACGCCTGTCTATCGCTGCCCGGGACCCTTTCGAAAGAGCCACTGCGACAGAAAATGCGCCTCTCGGCCCGGCTCACAAGGTATTTCAGCAGTTCAAACCCCGCCTGCCCCCTGCTAAGGAACGGGCCAAGTCCGACGCACCAAAGGAAACGACCCCATGTCCATGATCGTTGATGTCTATGCCCGCGAAATTCTCGACAGCCGGGGCAACCCGACGGTGGAGGTTGATGTCACCCTTGATGACGGAACGCTGGGCCGTGCCGCTGTGCCCTCCGGCGCCTCGACCGGGGCCTATGAGGCGGTGGAGCTGCGCGACAAGGATACGGCGCGCTATTTCGGCAAGGGCGTGCGCAACGCAGTGGCCTTTGTGAATGGCGAGATCGCCGAAGCGCTGGTCGGCACGGATGCCACGGATCAGGTCGGCATCGACGCCGCGATGATCGAGCTTGATGGCACACCCAACAAAGGCCGTCTCGGCGCGAATGCGATCCTTGGCGTGTCCCTCGCGGTCTCCAAGGCGGCGGCCGAGGCCACGGGTCAGCCGCTCTATCGCTATGTCGGCGGCACCTCCGCGCGCGTTCTGCCGGTACCGATGATGAACATCATCAATGGCGGCGAGCATGCGGACAATCCGATCGACATTCAGGAATTCATGATCATGCCCGTCTCCGCCGACAGCATTGCCGAAGCGGTGCGCATGGGCGCGGAGGTGTTCCACACTCTCAAGAAAGAGCTCTCTGCGGCGGGCCTCTCCACCGGGATCGGCGATGAGGGCGGCTTTGCGCCGAACCTCAGCTCCACCCGCGATGCGCTCGACTTCGTGCTGAAGGCGGTCGAAAAAGCGGGCTACGTGCCGGGCGAGGACATCTACCTCGCGCTCGATTGCGCGGCGACCGAGTATTTCGAGAATGGCCGCTACGAGATGAAGGGCGAAGGCAAGACCCTGACCCCGGAAGCCAATGTCGACTACCTCGAGGCGCTGGTGAATGACTATCCGATCCTCTCCATCGAGGATGGCTGCTCCGAGGATGACTGGGAGGGTTGGGCGCTTCTGACCGAGCGGCTCGGCGACCGGGTGCAGCTGGTGGGCGATGACCTCTTCGTCACCAACCCCGAGCGTCTGGCCGAAGGCATCCAGAAAGGCTGCGGCAACGCGCTTCTGGTGAAGGTGAACCAGATCGGCACCCTGACCGAGACGCTGGCCGCCGTGGATCTGGCCCATCGCAACCGGATGGCCTGCGTGATGTCCCACCGCTCCGGCGAGACTGAGGACGCGACCATCGCGGATCTCGCAGTGGCCACCAATTGCGGGCAGATCAAGACAGGCTCGCTGGCGCGCTCGGACCGGCTCGCCAAGTACAACCAGCTGATCCGGATCGAGGATGAGCTCGGCGAGACCGCGATCTACGCGGGCAAGTCGATCCTGCGCTGAGCGGATCCCGGCACCTGATGTGACAGGCCGCTGCGGGGATCCGCGGCGGCCTTTTTGATTTGCAGCCCCGCGGGCCGCGTGGAGCTGCATCGCATTTGAAACGGCCCGCGATGGACCTGTCGCGGGGCAATTCGTAGATTGGTCCCATGAGCCACGCACCACCAAACTCGGACCGCCCGCTCGCGGGCATGGGAATGATGCTGGTCTTTTGCGCACTGGCGCCGCTCGGGGATGGGCTGGCCAAGCTGCTCGGCGGGGTTGTGCCGCTGGTGATCCTGCTGCTGGTGCGGTTCGGGTCGCAGGCCGTGCTGTTGAGCCCTGTCCTGCTCCGCCCTGCCCCGCGGTTGAGCCCGCGGCAATGGCGATTGATCGCCCTGCGCACCGGGTTGCATATGCTGGGCCTTGGGCTGATGTTCACGGCGCTGCGTTTCCTGCCCCTGGCGGACGCGGTGGCGATTGCCTTCGTGATGCCTTTCATCATGCTGCTGTTGGGGCGTTTCGTCTTGGGCGAGGCGGTGGGGCCCCATCGCATGGTGGCCTGTGTCTTCGGGTTTCTGGGCACTTTGCTGGTGATGCAGCCGAGCTTTGCCGAAGTGGGGTGGCCCGCCCTGTTGCCCGTGGGGGTGGCGATGAGCTTTGCCCTCTTCATGCTGGTGACGCGGCAGATGGCGCAAGAGATCTCTCCCCTCCGGCTGCAGGCGCTTTCGGGCGTGATGGCGAGCGTGGTGCTGCTGGGATTGCTGCTCTTCTGGGGGGACAGTTTCGGGCTGCGCACCTTCTGGCCGGATCCGCAAACGCTGCTGCTGATGGCGGTGCTGGGTGTGATCGGGACGCTGGCTCATCTGGCCATGACCTGGGCCTTGAAGCTGGCGCCCTCGGCAACCCTGGCGCCGATGCAATATCTCGAGATCCCCATAGCCACGCTGCTTGGCTGGCTGATGTTCCGCGATCTGCCCAATGGGATCGCCGTGCTCGGGATCACCGTGACCGTGGCAACCGGTCTCTACGTGATCTGGCGGGAGCGTCGCGCGGCGCAGACGCCGACCCCGGTGCCGCCACCGCTCTGACATGCTCCCGCCGTGGTCCCGCGGAGCGAGGGTTTGCCCCGCGAGACGTCTGAATAGGCATGGCGCGGCCTGCCAAGGCACGCCGCGCGGACGCGCTGGCTCAGGCCTTGGCGCGCTGGGACCGACGACGCGAGGTCAGGCCCATGGCGCCGAGACCGGCCAGCAGCAGCGGCAGCGCCGCCGGCAGCGGCACAGGGGCCACTTCCTCAAAGCTGATCGAGGCCAAGGCCGCGCCCACTGCATTGCCATCCACGGTGAAGCCCGCGACGGTCGGCTGACCGAAGAGGAAATCGATCCCGCTCAGCTCCACAACACCGCCGACAGTTTCGGTGGCGGTGCCACCGGCGGCGGAGAAGGCTGCGCCGAGGCCGTCATTTTCCTCGGTGCCGCCATCCCAGATGTCATTGGCATCCACGAGGATCTCGGAGATGTTCGTGAAATTGCCTTGATCGTCGAACAGCTCATAGGCCAGCGGATTGCCGTTGCCCACAAACGTGTCGTTGGACGGGATCACCATGGACAGGAACGAGTAGTAGCGATTGTCGCTCGGATCGAGATCGATCACGAAGGTCGTCACCTCACCGGCATCGAGCACCGGCGGCTGGCCCGGCTGCGACCCGAAGCCCTGGGGGCCGGTGGCGACGGCGGTTTGAGCGTTGATCCCGAGACTGTTGATCCGCTCGATCTCGGCCCCGACCATGCCTTCCTCGGCGATGGCCTCAAGCTGCGAGGAGGCGGCAGAGCCCTCCTGGAAGCCCGCATAGGTGCCATCGTGGAACACATTGAGGAACGGTGTCAGATACAGCCCGTCCGTGTCGCTGAGGTTCTCAATGGTCACCTGCAGCGACGTCGCATGCACCATCCCTGCTGTCAGACTGCATGCGCTGGCCAGCAACGCTGCTCTGATCATTGTCTTCATAATACTAGTCTCCTGAAAGTCTGGCACCACCCAATCGGTGCCGCGCCCACGGAGAAACAGATTGGTAAACCACACAAGCACACGGCCGCTCACCTCCGCGCGAGCGACATGTAAGTCCTTGAAATCCTGTATATCACGTTCTTGGGACAGGCCCGTGAGATCCCGTGAGCAAGGTGAATTCGGAGGGGTTGGCCCCCGGTCGGGACGTCACGGGGGCGTGACCTCAGCCCCGCGCAATTGTATCCTCGCGCGCAACAGTTCCTCCCGCAAACGCCACAGACAGGACCCCATGGACGCAGATGACATCATCGCCCGCCTCGAGCTTGCCCCCCATCCCGAAGGCGGCTGGTACCGCCAGACCTGGATCGCCGAGGCAGAGGGCGATGCCCGTCCGGCAGGAACTGCGATCTACTTCCTGCTGAAGGCCGGTGAGCGCAGCCATTGGCACCGGGTCGACGCAGCGGAGATCTGGCACTGGTATGGCGGCGCGCCACTTGACCTGTGGCTGGCTGCGACCGAGGCCGGACCTGCCACGCGCCATCCGCTCGGGCCGGATCTGAGCCGCGCCGCCCCGCAGGTGATCGTTCCGGAAGGCCACTGGCAAGCCGCCGAAAGCACCGGTGACTGGACGCTTGTGGGCTGCACCGTCTCCCCCGCCTTCCGCTTTGAGGGGTTTGAGCTTGCGCCCAAGGGGTTCGACATCCCCCGCGCTTAGGCGCCCGGCGTGCTGGTCACCCCACCGCCGACCGGGGTCGAGACCCCGGTCGTGCCCGGAAAGGAGGTCGGCATCCCGTTCAGGACCCGCACGGCCATATAGCCGAAGGCCTGCGCCTCGATCATGTCGCCATCGAACCCGAGCTCTTCCACCGGCAAGACGTTACATGAAGAAAATCGCGCAATAAACTGTTTCAAAGCGGTATTCTTGCGCCCGCCACCACAGAGGATGACCTGATCCACCGCGTCCGGTAGAAGCGCGATCCCCGCCGCCACGGAGGCCGCCGAAGCCGCCGTCAGGGTCGCCACTGCATCCGCAGTCTCCAACCCTGCGACCGCCTCCGGCAACCAATCGAACGCATCCCGATCCAGAGATTTTGGCGGCGGGCGCAGGAAGTAAGGATCCGCCAGCAAGCGGTCGATCACCGGCTGGGAGATCTGCCCGGCCTGCGCCAAGGCGCCCCCCTCGTCGAACCGCGCCCCGGTGCGGGTGCGCACCAGATCGTCAATCGGCGCATTCGCGGGCCCCGTGTCGAACGCCACCAGCGCCTCGGGCCCAGTGCTCGGATCCACGAAGGTCACATTGCCGACCCCCCCGAGATTGAGAAAACAGACGGGCCGCGTTAGCCCCGCGCTCTGCGCCACGGCCCAGTGATAGATCGGCGCGAGCGGCGCCCCCTCCCCGCCCAGGGACACATCGACCGAGCGGAAATCCCAGACCACCGGACAGCCCACAGCCTTGGCCAGCGCGGCCCCATCGCCCAGCTGATGGGTCCCTTCGGCGCGCGGCGCATGGGCGAGCGTCTGGCCATGAAAGCCCACCACATCCGGCCGGTCGAACCGGGCGATCACTTCAGCATGGGCACGGGCCACGACCTCCGCCGCCGCCTCCAGTCCCGGCCCGGGCCAGTGCCCGAGCACCGCGCGCAGGGCATCGCGCTCAGCCTCCGTATAGGGGCGATAAGTAGACGGCCCCTGCTCCAGCACCCGGATCCCATCCGTGCGGATCAGAGCGGCATCCACCCCGTCCAGTGACGTACCCGACATGCAACCCAGCGCCCAAAGCGGCTTTCCCTTCATTCCCGTCCCCGATATAGACCTCGCGACACTTCAAGATGGACCGATCCGGCAATGACCTACCAGCCCAAATCCGACTTCATGCGTGTGATGATGGAGCGCGGCTTTCTCGCCGATTGCACCGATTATCAGGCGCTGGACGAGGCCCTGAGCACGGGCGTGGTGCCAGCCTATATCGGCTTTGATGCGACCGCGCAGTCGCTCCATGTGGGCTCGCTGATCCAGATCATGATGCTGCGCTGGCTGCAAAAGACCGGCCACAAGCCGATTGTCCTGATGGGTGGCGGCACCACCAAGGTGGGCGATCCGAGCTTTCGCGCCGATGAGCGCCCCCTGCTGACCCCGGACCAGATCGACGCGAATATCGCAGGCATCAAACAGGTCTTCTCAGCCTATGTCAGCTTCGGCGAGGCGCCCACGGATGCGCTGATGCTGAACAACGCCGAATGGCTGGACGGGTTGAACTATCTCGAATTCCTGCGGGATGTGGGCCGCCATTTCAGCGTCAACCGCATGCTCAGCTTCGAGAGCGTGAAATCCCGCCTCGATCGGGAGCAATCCTTAAGCTTTCTCGAGTTCAACTACATGATCCTGCAGGCCTATGACTTTATGGAGCTGCAGCGCCGCTATGGCTGCCGGTTGCAGATGGGCGGCTCGGATCAATGGGGCAATATCGTCAACGGGATCGACCTGACCCGGCGGATCCTCGACGAGGAGGTGTTCGGTCTGACCTCGCCGCTCCTGACCACCTCGGACGGCAAGAAGATGGGCAAGTCCCAATCCGGCGCGATCTGGCTGAATCCGGATATGCTCTCGCCCTATGAATTCTGGCAGTTCTGGCGCAACACCAACGATGCGGATGTGGAACGCTTCCTCAAGCTCTACACGGAGCTGCCGCTGGAGGAATGCGCCCGGCTCGGCGCGCTCGATGGGGCCGAGATCAACAGCGCCAAGATCGCGCTCGCGAACGCGGTGACCACCCTCGCCCATGGGGCGGAGGCGGCTGCGACGGCCGAAGCCACGGCCCGCGAGGTTTTCGAGAAAGGTGGTATGGGCGACGACCTGCCGACCCTGAGCCTGACGGCGGAGGAGATCGGCGACGGGATCTCCATCGTGCAGCTGATTACCCGTTCGGGGCTCGCGAAATCCGGCAAGGAGGCCAAGCGCCTGATCGCCGAGAATGGCGCAAAACTCGACGACGCGCCCCTCTCCGATGCGGGCCTCATGATCGACGCGGCCCGGCTCGCCAGCCCGATCAAGCTCAGCGCCGGCAAGAAGCGCCACGCGCTGATCAAGCTCGACCGCTAAAGGCACTCGGCGCGCCCCCTCCAAAGGCGCGCCCTATCCCCCTTCGCGCAACACCTCAAATCGGCTCTCTCAGCAAGATCACCCCGTGCAGCCTGCCCGCTCAGAACCATCGGTGACGCCGCAGTGCCGGAGGCACATAGCTTCCGCGCGCTCCCCACTCCCCCAGCCACTCGAACAGCCCGGCCCGCAAAAAGGGCGCGGACCTCTCAGCCCGCGCCCCAAAACATGTCTTGCGGGCGTCAGCCCGCGCCTTTGGATCACCCGTCGCCGAGCATCCATTCGCCCTCGGGCCAAAACGCGTCATAGGCAAAGGCGAACATCACATCATGGGGCAGATCCTGCCCCTCGGCGTCCCGCACGCGGATCGCACCCACATCGCGGCCATCGGCGATCCGCGAACTGTCCAGCGCCGAAGCCTTGCCCGCCTTCCAGCTGATCGTCACCCCGGCCTCGGTCACCTCCTCGGCCACGCGCAGCCGCTCCAGCGGCCAGGCGCGATCGCCAACACGGATCACCCGGGCAAGCGCGGGGATGCCGTGGGGCGGCGGATCTCCGGAATAGAGGAACGGGCGGTGAGAACTGTCATAGTTCTCATAAGGATTACGGCCATAATCGCGCCGCCAGGGCGGCTCATCCATGACCAAACCATCGGGATTGCGGGTCGAGAACGCCT
Organism: Dinoroseobacter sp. S76; assembly: GCF_049801095.1. Lineage (NCBI taxonomy): Bacteria > Pseudomonadati > Pseudomonadota > Alphaproteobacteria > Rhodobacterales > Roseobacteraceae > Dinoroseobacter > Dinoroseobacter sp. S76. Next base: position 14,252 of record NZ_JBNAGH010000001.1, read on the forward strand.
CCCAGCTCTCCATCCAGGTCGGCAACTGCGTCAGGACTTCCCCGGTCTGCACGCCGACAATCCCTTCGCCAATGGCCTGCTGCCACCAGCTCTCGGTTTCACGGTCATACATCACCATGTCCGACTTGCGCAGCTTGCCACTGACCCCGAGGGTCAGGACCTGCCCATTCACGCGCCGGTCAAAGGTGATCGCCGAGTTACAGAGCGGACAGAAGGTCACCGCGATGGGTTGCCCGTCCACCTCGTCATTCACGATCTCATGCCAGGTCAGGTAGCGGATCGGATAGGCCCGGGGCGTCGCATCCCCAAGCTCCACGGCGATCACGGGCTCCATCGCCCCCAGGCGGCTTTCCGCATCCACGGAGAGAAAGCTCGGATCGCTCAGCGCCGGAATTCCGTCCTTGGGCGGCCCGCCGGAGAGGATCTCGACAAAGGGCACCGACGAGATCGAGAAATCCGTGTTTGGCCATTCTTGTTTCCAGAATTGCGGATCGGCCAGAGCCGCCCCACTCCAAAGGCAGGTCGCCGCAATTGCAGCCGTCAATTGTTTAAGCACCTTGAGCCCTCCTGTCAGATGCGCCCAAGGTGCCAATCGAAACCGGTTCTCGCTACCCCGCCTCACGGCAAGGTGACGCAAGGTGCGTCAGGCCCGGATCCGCCGGGACCGCGCCGCCCCGAGCAGCCCCAAGCCCCCGAGCAGCAAGAGCCCCGCCGCAGGCAGCGGGATCGCGGCAAGCTCAACCAGATCCTCAAAACCCAGAACCGTCTGGGTGCTACCCGTGCCGAACTTGAACTGCTCGAACTGAGTCAGCGTCACCTCAAGGCTGTCGCCACCGCTGAGCAGGGAGAGCTCCACATTGAGGCCCGAGACCACCACATCGAAAATGTCCATCGCGGCGAAATCCGCGAAGATCACCATGTCCAGATCATCCCCACCGGAATAGAGATCCGCGCCCGAAAGCCCGGCAAAGCCCGTCCCCTCGAAGATCAGCATATCCGCATCATCGCCCAGAAGGATGTCGCCCATCACGATGCTCGACGCTTTCAGGGCGACCATGTCATCCCCCATCCCGAGATCGACCGCGACACCGGAGCTGCCTTGCAGGATGCCGGAATTGACGATCTCCTGAGCCGCGTCATCGGCCTCATCCACGGTGACCGCGAGGGTGCCCGCGATCAGGCCCGCATTCTCGATCAGCGAGGGACCGGCGCCCGGATCGAAGTCGATGGCCGCATTGGTCCGAGAGGTGATCTCGGCTCCGGCAAAGTTCCGCACGGTGCCGGAATCGATGTCGATGGCATCCTGCGCCTCCACATCACCGACGATATCCGCATCCAACTGGGTGTTGCGGATGATCCCGTAATTCTCGATCACCGCATCCTCGCCCATCTGAATGGCGTCATCAAAGGCCTCGACGATCCCGAAGTTGACAATCTTCGCCCCATCGCCGGTCTCGATCCCTTCATTCGTGCTGGAAGTGATACGGGCACCCGCGGCGTTCTCTACCTCTACATCATCACCATTGGCGTCGATGGCCTTCTCGACGGCCTCAACCAGTCCGCGGTTGATGACCTTGAGCGCATCGCCGCCCTGGATCCCCTCATCCCCGGACAGGATCGTACCGTCATTGGTCACGGTACTGTTCGCGCTGTCCTTGAGGTTGATGGTCCGGTCACCATTGCCCGTGGTGTCGAGAACGGCTCCGGTGAGCACATTGATCGTGATGTCGTCGCTTCCATCCTCGATGCCCCGGGTCTCGACCGCATCGGGACCGTCGAGCACGGAAACGGCGTCGCAGGTCACGGTATCTCCCGCGGAGATGCCTGACACAGCCGAGCAATCCGCATGGGCTGCGCTGCTCAGGGCGCCCGCCGCCAAGAGTGCGATCAATGAAATCCGAAGCATGAACCTGTCCCTCAAATGGTTAACGCCCCCGGGGTACGGGGGCGTTGTAACAATTTGATAAAGACGGGGCGTTCGGTGCGCCTACTCCGTGACGGTGACTGTCACCATGCGATCCGGTTCGCCGATCACGGCGCCGTTGCGACCCTCGCCGCGCTTGATCGCGTCGACCACATCCATGCCCTCGGTGACCACACCGACGACCGTATACTGACCATTCAGGAAATGGCCTGCGTCGAACATGATGAAAAACTGCGAGTTGGCGGAGTTCGGGTTCTGCGCCCGGGCCATGCCGACCACGCCGCGGTCATAGGGCATATCGCTGAACTCGGCAGGCAGGTCCGGACGGCTCGAGCCGCCGGTGCCCGCGCGGCGCATATCCGCGCCGAGCTTGCCATGTTCCACATCCCCTGTCTGGGCCATGAAGCCGTCGATCACGCGGTGGAACACCACGTCGTTATAGGCGCCTTCGGCCGCCAGCGCCGTGATCTGTTCCACATGCTGCGGGGCGAGGTCCTCGCGCAGGTCGATGGTGATCGTGCCATTGGCCTCCCCCGCGACCTCGATCTGCAGCCCGGTGGCGAGCGCAGGGCTCGCCAGCAGGCTGAGGGCCAGGGCGAGACTACGCATCGGCGGCCACCTTGACGGAGATCATCTGATCCGGGTTCATCGGCGGCTCGCCCCGGACGATCTTGTCCACATGCTCCATCCCCTCGATGACGCGGCCATAGACCGTGTATTGCCCGTTCAGGAAATGGTTGTCCGAGAAATTGATGAAGAACTGCGAATTCGCGCTGTCCGGGTTGGCCGAGCGCGCCGCGCCTAGTGTGCCACGATCATGGGGCAGCGAGGAGAACTCCGCCGGCAGGTTCGGCAGGTCCGAGCCGCCCGTGCCCGCCATGCGGATGTTGAAATCCTTGGCGGCGTTGCCATTGGCCACATCGCCGGTCTGGGCCATGAAGCCATCGATCACCCGGTGGAAGACCACGCTGTCATAGGCACCGGCGCGGGCCAGCTCTTTCATGCGCTCGGCATGTTTCGGGGCCACATCGGGCAAGAGCTCGATGGTGACGGTTCCGTCCTTGAGCTCCATCAGAATTGTGTTTTCGGGGTCTTTGATCTCAGCCATCTGGCATCCTCCTGCATCTGTCCCGCGCAACCTAGGCGGCGCGTGCCGGATGGGAAACCCCACAAACGCATGAGCAGGCTGGAACGGCAAAGGCACACCGGCGCGCCGGGCTGGCCTGCGCGACGCGGCGACAGGTTGACCTTTGCCATGGCTCTGGCAGAACGAGCGCAAGTGCAGATGGAGGCCGATATGAGCTGGAAAACCCTCGATGACATGGATCTGGACGGCAAGATCGTTCTGACCCGGGTGGATATCAATGTGCCCGTGGCCGATGGTCAGGTGACCGACGCCACGCGGATCACGCGGATCATCCCGACCCTGAAGGATATTCTGGCCAAGGGCGGGGTGCCGGTGCTGTTGGCGCATTTCGGACGGCCCAAGGGTCAGGTCGTGCCGGAGATGTCCCTGCGGATCGTCCAGCCCGCGCTGGAAGAGGCGCTGGGTCAGGCTGTGACCTTTGTGGAGCGCCCCTCGCGTGATGCGCTGGAGGCCCTGCCCGCAGGCAGCGTCGTACTCGTTGAGAACACGCGCTTTGCCGCCGGGGAGGAAAAGAACGATCCGCAGATGGCGGATTTCCTCGCGAGCCTCGGCGATATCTATTGCAACGACGCCTTCTCCGCGGCGCACCGGGCCCATGCCTCCACCGAAGGGGTTGCGCGGCGCCTGCCCTCCTGCGCCGGTCGGTTGATGCAGGCCGAACTGGAAGCACTGCAATCGGCGCTTGGCGATCCGGTCCGCCCGGTTGTCGCCGTTGTCGGTGGGGCGAAGGTGTCCACCAAGCTCGAGCTTTTGGGCAATCTGGTGGAGAAGGTCGATGATCTGGTGATCGGCGGAGGGATGGCCAATACCTTCCTCGCCGCGCAAGGCATTGATGTGGGCGCGTCGCTGGCCGAGCATGACATGGCCGACACCGCGCGGGAGATCCTCGCCAAGGCCGAGGGCGCAGGCTGCACCATCCACCTGCCCAAGGACATCGTGGTCGCGCGGGAATTCAAGGCTGGCGCCGCATCCGAGACCCTGCCCGCTGATGCCTGCCCGAGCGATGCGATGATCCTCGATGCGGGGCCCGAGACCGTGGCGGCGGTGGCGGAGGTCTTTGCCAAGGCCAAGACACTGATCTGGAACGGCCCGCTCGGTGCGTTTGAGATTGCGCCCTTCGATACAGCCACCAACGCCGCGGCCCTCGCGGCGGCGGAGGCGACAGCGGCGGGCAATCTCGTCACCGTGGCCGGGGGCGGTGACACGGTCGCGGCCCTCAACCAGGCGGGCGCGGCCGAGAAGTTCACCTATATCTCCACCGCCGGGGGCGCATTCCTTGAGTGGATGGAGGGCAAAACCCTGCCCGGCGTCGCCGCCCTGGAAGGTTAACAGCCTGAGCTATTGCGCCACTGTTAGCGCGAGCAGAATTGCAGCTTGATCCGGGCTCAGATAGATCCGGATCAAGCATCCTGATTTCCGCGGAGTTCCCCCCATGTCTCAAGTTGACCAGATTCGTTCCGGCCAAGGCTTTATCGCTGCCCTCGACCAGTCGGGTGGCTCCACCCCCAAGGCCCTGCGGCTCTATGGTGTCGAAGAGGATGCCTATGGTTCCGAGGCCGAGATGTTCGACCTGATCCACGGGATGCGCGCGCGGATCGTCGCGGCCCCGGCCTTTACCGGCGAGAAGGTGATCGGCGCGATCCTCTTCGAGATGACCATGGATCGCGAGTTTGGCGGCAAGCCGGCGCCGAGCTTTCTGTGGGAAGACAAGGGCGTCGTGCCCTTCCTGAAGATCGACAAGGGGCTTGAGGCTGAGGCCAATGGCGTCCAGCTGATGAAGCCGATGCCGGGTCTCGACGACCTGCTGGCACGGGCCGCCAAGATGGGCATCTTCGGCACCAAGGAACGCTCGGTGATCTCTGCCGCCGATGCCGAGGGCATCAAAGCGATCGTCGCCCAGCAATTCGAGGTCGGCGCGCAGGTGCTGTCCCACGGGTTGATCCCGATCCTGGAGCCGGAAGTCACGATCACCATCGCGGACAAGGCCGAGGCCGAGGACATGTTGCTGGCCGAAATCACCGCCCATCTCGACAGCGTCCCCGAGGGTCAGCAGATCATGCTCAAGCTGAGCTTGCCGACCAAGGCGAACCAGTATCTGTCACTGGTCGAGCACCCGAAGGTGATGAAGGTCGTCGCCCTCTCCGGTGGCTATAGCCGGGAAGAAGCGAATGGTCTTCTGTCGCAGAACACCGGCGTGATCGCGTCGTTCTCTCGTGCGCTGACCGAGGGGCTTTCGGCGCAGCAGAGCGATGATGCATTCAACGTCACCATCGCCGAGACCATTGACGGGATCCACGCGGCCTCCATCGCGGGCTGATCTCACAAGAACTTGACCTAGAACTTGACCTGGGCGCGGCTTTTTGCCGTTAGGGGATTCACACAGAGTCGCGCCTGTGCCATTGTGCTGCCACCGCGCGTCAGACGCGGAGATGAGGCAGCAATGACCAACCGCCAGAAACGATCCGCCATCCATGGCGCCCTCGTGACATTGGGGGCTTTTCTGGTGGGCACCTATTTCGTCTTTCACGCGGTGCAGGGCGATTACGGGCTGTTCAACCGGGTGCAGATCGAAGCCGAGGAAACCCGGCTGCGCACCGAGTTGGCCACGCTGCAGCTTGAGCTCGATGATCTGAAGAACCGCACCCAGCGTCTGTCTGACGGCTATCTCGATCTGGATCTGCTGGACGAGCAGGCTCGCAAGATCCTCGGCTATGCGCGCCCCAATGAGGTCATTATCCGCTGACCCTTTGGTCCTATGCGGGCTCGATTGACCGCGCGCGGAGAGTATCTTAGTTTAACTCTAAACTATCCGAGGCCGCATCTGGGAGGAGCGACCATGGCTGCACGCCGTGCTGCGAAGAAATCCAACGTCTCTAAGGAAGAGCTTCTGGAATACTACCGCCAGATGCTGCTGATCCGCCGCTTCGAAGAGAAGGCAGGTCAGCTCTATGGCATGGGCCTGATCGGCGGGTTTTGCCATCTCTATATCGGTCAGGAAGCGGTGGTCGTCGGGCTCGAAGCCGCGGCCAGCGAGGGCGACAAGCTGGTCACCAGCTACCGCGACCATGGCCATATGCTGGCCTGCGGGATGGATCCCAACGGCGTGATGGCCGAACTCACCGGGCGCGAGGGCGGCTATTCTAAGGGCAAGGGCGGCTCCATGCACATGTTCTCGAAAGAGAAGCATTTCTATGGCGGCCATGGCATCGTGGGTGCGCAGGTGCCCATTGGCGCGGGCCTTGCCTTCTCCGACAAGTACAAGGGCAATGACCGGGTGACCTTCGCCTATTTCGGCGACGGCGCGGCCAATCAGGGTCAGGTCTATGAGACCTACAACATGGCCGAGCTCTGGATGCTGCCCGTGGTGTTTGTCATTGAAAACAATCAATACGCCATGGGGACCTCCGTGGCGCGCTCGACCAAATCCCCGTCCCTGTGGGAGCGAGGCGCAGCCTATGGCATCCCCGGCGAGGAAGTCGACGGCATGGATGTGCTGGCCGTGAAAGCCGCAGGAGAGAAGGCGGTCGCCCACTGCCGCGCGGGCAAGGGCCCCTATATCCTAGAGGTCAAAACCTATCGCTATCGCGGCCACTCCATGTCCGATCCCGCCAAGTACCGGACCCGCGAAGAGGTTCAGAAGATGCGCGAGCAACGGGACGCAATCGAGCATGTGCGCGAGATGCTGCTGAGCGGCGGTCACGCGGCGGAGGATGACCTCAAGGCCATCGACAAAGACATAAAGGCCATCGTGAACGCCTCAGCCGAGTTCTCCAAGACCAGTCCCGAGCCGGATGTCTCCGAGCTCTGGACCGACATCTATGCAGAGCTGTGAGAGAGGAGGAACGCATGTCCACTGAAATTCTGATGCCCGCCCTCTCGCCCACCATGGAAGAAGGCACGCTCGCGAAATGGCTCGTGAAAGAAGGCGACGCCGTCTCCTCGGGCGATATTCTCGCCGAGATCGAGACTGACAAGGCCACCATGGAATTCGAAGCTGTCGATGACGGCGTCGTTGGCAAGCTGCTCGTCGCCGCAGGCACCGATAATGTGGCCGTCAACACGCCGATTGCGGTGCTGATTGAGGATGGCGAGACGCTGACCGAATTGCCTTCTGCTCCGGCAGCAGTTGCGGATGCACCGGCCGAGACCCCAGCCGCGGCGCCCGTCACACCGGCCAAGATCGTCATCCCGGACGAGCCTGACCTGCCGCCCGGCACGCAAATGAAATCCATGACCGTGCGCGAGGCCCTCCGCGATGCCATGGCCGAAGAGATGCGCGGCAATGAGAACGTGTTTCTGATGGGGGAAGAGGTCGCCGAGTACCAGGGCGCCTACAAGATCAGCCAGGGTCTGCTGGAAGAGTTCGGCTCGCGTCGCGTGATCGACACGCCGATCACGGAGCATGGATTTGCCGGGCTCGCCGTGGGCGCCGCTTTTGGCGGGCTGAACCCGATCGTCGAGTTCATGACGTTCAACTTCGCCATGCAAGCCATTGATCAAATTATCAATTCAGCAGCCAAGACGCTCTATATGTCCGGTGGCCAGATGGGATGCCCTATCGTCTTCCGCGGACCGAACGGGGCCGCAGCCCGCGTCGCCGCGCAGCACAGCCAGGACTACGCCGCGTGGTACGCCCACATTCCAGGCCTCAAGGTGGCAATGCCCTACTCCGCCTCCGACGCGAAGGGGCTGCTGAAATCCGCAATCCGCGACCCGAACCCGGTGATCTTCCTGGAAAACGAGATCCTCTATGGCCGCTCTTTCGAAGTGCCTATGCTAGACGACTACACCGTGCCGTTTGGCAAAGCGCGGGTCTGGCGCGAAGGTTCTGATGTGACGCTGGTGAGCTTCGGGATCGGCATGACCTACGCGCTCGAAGCCGCCGATCGCCTCGCCAAGGACGGGATTAGCGCCGAAGTCATCGATCTGCGGACCCTCCGCCCACTGGATACGGAGACTGTGATCGCCTCCGTGCAGAAGACCAACCGCTGCGTGACGATTGAAGAGGGCTTCCCGGTCGCCTCCATCGGCAACCACATCTCCGCCGTTCTGATGCAGGAAGCCTTCGACTATCTCGACGCGCCCGTCATCAACCTGACCGGCAAGGATGTGCCCATGCCCTATGCGGCCAATCTTGAGAAGCTCGCGCTGGTGACCACTGACGAAGTGATCGCTGCGGTTCACGCCGTGACCTATCGCTGACGGGAGAGAGACGATGGCAACTGAGATTTTGATGCCTGCCCTGTCACCTACGATGGAGGACGGCACCCTCGCCAAGTGGCTTGTGAAAGAAGGGGATCAGGTGTCTGCCGGGGATCTTCTGGCAGAGATCGAGACCGACAAGGCGACCATGGAGTTCGAAGCCGTCGATGAGGGCGTGATCGGCAAGTTGCTCGTTGCGGCAGGCACGGACGAAGTCGCCGTCAACACACCTATCGCAATCCTGCTCGAAGAGGGTGAAGAGCTAACCGACAGCCCTGCCCCCGCGCCGCAAGCTCCAGTGGCCGCGCCTGCAACGGCGGCTGCCGCACCCGTGGCTGCCAAAGCACCGCCCCCCAAATCTGGAGACCGCGTCTTCGCCAGCCCCCTTGCCAAGCGTCTCGCCGCTCAAGCCGGGCTCGATCTCGCGCAGGTCGCAGGGACAGGTCCCCATGGGCGGATCGTAAAGGCCGACGTGATCGCCGCCGAAGCCGCAGGCCCGGCCCCCAGCACTGCCCCCGCAACGACAGCTCAAAACGCGGCACCGGCAGCGGCTCCTGCCGCGGTAGCCCCGAAATCCGATGTGGCCGCAGCCTATGCCGATCGCCCCTTCAGCGAAGTGGCGCTGGATGGCATGCGCAAGACCATTGCAGCCCGCCTGACCGAAGCCAAACAGAGCATCCCGCATTTCTACCTGCGCCGCTCCGTCCGCCTTGATGCGTTGCTGAAGCTGCGCAGCGACCTGAACGCGCAACTCGCCACAACCGGCCGCAAGCTCAGCGTCAATGATTTTGTGATCAAGGCTTGCGCCAACGCGCTGCAAACCGTGCCGGCCGCCAATGCGATCTGGGCAGAAGACCGGATCCTGCAATTCGAACGCTCCGATGTCGCCGTGGCAGTGGCCATCGAAGGTGGTCTCTTCACCCCTGTGATCCAGAACGCAGATCAGAAATCGATCTCCGCCCTCTCGGAACAGATGAAAGACCTCGCCTCCCGTGCCCGCGACCGCAAACTTGCACCCGCGGAATATTCCGGTGGCTCCTTCGCGATCTCGAACCTTGGCATGTTCGGGATTGAGAATTTCGACGCGGTCATCAATCCGCCCCATAGCGCGATCCTCGCCGTCGGTGCGGGCACCAAGCGCCCTCATATCTCAGAGGACGGCGCCTTGGGCACAGCCACGGTGATGGATCTAACGCTCTCAGTGGATCACCGTGTCATTGACGGCTCTGTCGGTGCAGAGCTTCTGGGCTCCATCGTGCAAGGCCTCGAGGCCCCGTTGCTCATGCTCGCCTAAGCTAGGACGCGCCGAGCAACTGATCCATGGTCACGGAAGGCTGGGAACACCCGGCCTCCCCGACGATCTTCGCCGGAACGCCTGCCACCGTCTTGCAAGGCGGCACATCGTGCAAAACGACAGAGCCCGCCGCGATCCGCGAGCAATAACCGATCGAGATGTTGCCCAACACATGGGCCCCGGCTCCGATCAGAACACCGTCACCAATTTTCGGATGCCGGTCATCATCTTCCTTGCCGGTGCCGCCCAGGGTCACCGAGTGCAGCATTGAGACATTGTCGCCCACAACAGCGGTTTCACCGATGACGATGGAATGGGCGTGATCAATCATGATCCCCTGCCCGATCCGCGCTGCCGGATGGATATCGACGCCGAACACTTCGCTCACGCGCATCTGGACGAAATAGGCCAGATCCCGGCGCCCCTGCCGGTATAGCCAATGGCCCACCCGATACGCCTGAACCGCTTGGAACCCTTTGTAAAAGAGCAGTGGCTGCAGGAACCGATGGCAGGCCGGGTCGCGCTCATAGACCGCAACCACATCCGCGCGCGCTGCAACGCCCAAAGCCGGATCGTCGCGATACGCCGCATCGGCTAACTCGCGCATCATCTGCTCGGACATCTCGCCCGAGGACAACTTCAATGCGATCCGAAAGGACAGCGCGTCCTCAAACGTCGCGTGATGCAGGATGCTGGAATGCACCAAGCCGCCCAAAAGCGGTTCGTCCTGAACCGCCAGACGCGCTTCATCACCGATCCGATCCCAGACAGGATCAATGGATTTCAGGGTTTTCGACGTTTCTGGCATAACGCGATCTCCGGGACTGTCTCTCCTATGGTTTAGGCAGTTTGCCCTCACCATACAAGGACCCCAAAGAAAGACAGACGCCGCCTCGCGCGGCCTGCAGCCTGCGCCAGTCGGACAAAGCATTGACTACAATAGAAAAGTTCTCGAGCACTTCGTCCGTCAACCCTCGGTGAAGCCCGTGATGCGCTGCCAAATCCGGCCCCGTCGGAACTCCACGCAAACCCGCACGCGCGGCCGCTTTCGGTCCCAGTTTCTTGCGGACCTTGTGCCGGTTATGCCGTGCCTCGAACAACTCGAGGCACAACGCGTGTTTGGATGGGCGCGAGAGAGCAGGCAATCGACCGGCGATCACCACCAGATCCTCAAGGCTGACCGGAGGCATCAGACCGGTGCAGGAATGCCCAGCTCGATCATATGCACGACGAGCCGCACGGTCCCCCCGGCGAAATCACCGCCTTCAGCGGTCAACTGCAAAGGCGTCGCGCTGTAATAGGTCAGCGGCGACCCCGTCAGCCCGTGAACATAGCCATTCAGCCCAGTCCCAAGACCTGACCCGTAGCGGTTGTCGGACGTATTCACTCCCAACCGCCAGGAGGTCAGATCCCCCGTGATCTCGGAAATCACCCGCCCCGTGACACCAATCACCGAGGCATTGGCCGGGATCAGAGCGCTGGTCGCCACGCTGCTGCCTGCCGTGATTTCTTGATCAAAGCTCAAGGTCTTGAGCTGCGGCCCAACGGCGCCGGTGGTGCTCTGAGCAACCCAGTCTATGCCATCAAACAGAAACACGCCCTGCGCGTCCCGGATCCAGGCCTGCCAGCCTTCCCGCGGCGTGATGTACTCCCAACCGCCATTGCTGCGCACGGCCAGCAACCCGGTTGCGGCGTTCCAAGGCGGCTGCGCCCCGGCGGGAACCGCATAGACCGCGCCTTCTTCCGCATCGCTCGGCGGAGTGGTCTCGGTGATCGACTGCAGCACAAGCTGCGCCACCGCATCCAATCGGATCAGGCTTTCATTCACCGTCACGTGCTTTTGCGCCTGCGCCGCTTCAACGAGTGGCAGTTCAAGATTTGCGCTCTTAACCATCGAAGATCATCCTTCCAATTGCGCCCGGCCCGAAGCGGTCCGAAACCTGTGCGACCTCGATGATGAAGGGCGCCGAAAGCCCATCCGAAGCCTGCATTTCCGTTGTGTAGACCCAGCGCGGCTCGCTGAGGGTCACCTCGCGCTGCACCTCATCCTCCATCGATTTGACACGAAGGATGTATTGCTCGCGGTTCTCGCCGAGCGGCACCTCGTTGAGGTCCCACCGATCTCCATCGATCCGTGTGCGGCGGATGAATGTAACCGCCAGCCCGCTTGCGATTACCTCCGCACTAAGATGCGCGGGCGCATAGGGTCGCTGTCCGATCCCTGCAAAGGTCGGCGCGAGATAGACAAAGCTCGGATCGTCAATCGGTCGTTGCGCAGGACCGATCCGGAAATGCCGCGGCAAGCCGAGGGATTGGGATGAGAGCGAGATCTGCTCCACCGCTTCCGTCAACAACACGACCAGACTGCCTTCCGGCCAAGCTTCGCGCATATCCGCATCCGATCCCTGCTGACCACGCAACCGCATGGTCAGGTCATAGACCCCCGGATCCACTGGCGTGACCTCGGCGAACTGGAACAGCTCCCAGCCGCCCGGTTCCCCGGAACCGATTGCCATGAGGTTCGCGCCCCGCAGCACCGCCTCGGGACTAGCCGAGGCCAGCTGTCCGGTGGTCAGCTTCACACGCAAGGCAGGTCCACGATCCCAGACACCCGGCGCAGCCTGCTCCAACACGGTCTGCGTCACACCAAGTGTGGCGGGATCTCCCATGAACCGGTCCAATTCATATCCGGCATCCTCGGGCGAGCTATAGACCGCGACACTGCCCGGCCACGGTTTGGCCGTGATCGCCAGGCGCGGCGCGTGCTCGACCTCATCCCCTGTGATCAAAGGGAGGTCCAGGAAGACCGGATAGACCGGCACCGGCGCCGCGAAGCTGCGGGCAGGTGGCAGTTCCTCAACCGAGTCACTGGGCGTGTAGACAGCGCCTGACACGCGCACGGCATCGAGGCTCCGGACGAGCCCCTCTTCCAACCGATCAACCCGATAAAGCGCCGGAGCGCCTTCTGCGCCAAGCAACTCAATCGTGTCTCCAGCCGTCACATCCGACCGAGAGAGCGGCAGGGCAAATCGCGCCGTATCCCGCGCCACCCGCGACTCCGCGAGCCAACGCTCCACGATCGCCTTGCCCTCGGAATAGGTGAGCGACATTGGAAAGCTCGACTGGGACACGGATTGCGAGGTGTCATCGGGGAAAACCGCTTCAGCCGAGCGGGTCGTGTAATCGCCGCCCTCTTCGAGATATCTTAGCTGCACCCGTCCCGCGAGTTCCGCATCCGGCGCGCGCGTTAGTTGCAGGACACCATCAGTCTCCCCTTCGAGCGCCAACCGCTCCGGATCAATCTCCGCCGGAGCCTCTTCACGACGACTGCGGAAGACCAGCTGCCCCGCCTTCTCAACCACCTCGAACCCATGGGCAAGCATCAGCGGCTGAAGCGCCGCCCGCGCGCTGGAGATCTCATCAACGATAAACCCGCGCACCAAGCCAAAGAGCTCTGAGGTATCCACCTCTGTCACGCCCGAGGTATTGCAAATCTCGCGTACTACTTCGGGCAAGGATTGGGCTGTGATCCGCCCTCCGATCCAATGCCCGCGGGCATAGTTCGGAGAATCTGCCCAAAGGGTGCTGTTGTTCGGAAAGGCTGGCCAAGGCCGAGCGTCCCAGGCCCAGGCATGGATCCGCCCGGTGTCGAGCATCTGTCCACCATACTCCGTCGAGATCGGGTTGTTTTCCGGCCTGTTCCAATAGCTCAGGATCGCCTCGTAATAGGCATGCTGGATCAGGTCATCGCGCCGCCCATCGGAGTAACGGGGCCGCGCGGATTCCGATGACCGCAAGTCGATAAACTTGTTCGGCTGATTGGTCCCTTTGTCGATTGCGGCACAGCCGATCTCCGTGAACCAGAAGGGCTTGCTCTGCGGCACCCAGGCCGTCGGTGCAGAAGACCGCACGCCGCCGACGCGGTTGTGGTGGGTGTTGCGCCACCAGCCTTCCAGGTCCTTGTAGCGAAAGACCCAGGGCTCGTCGGCCAACCCATCCTCGATGGGCGTCCGGACTTGGGCATTCCGATCGGACTGAGAGGCGTAGAACCAGTCATAGCCCTCGCCACCAGCCACCCCGGCTTGCAGATACGCCTGATCATAGATGCTGCCATAGCTGGCATCCAAGTGATCGATACCCGCCCGCCAGTCCGACAACGGCATGTAATTGTCGATCCCAATGAAGTTGATGTCGTCATCCGCCCAGAGCGGGTCGAGATGGAAGAACACATCGCCAGAACCATCCTGCGGGTGGTAGCCGAAATACTCTGACCAATCCGCCGCGTAGCCAATCTTGGTATCAGGCCCGAGGATCGCGCGGACATCTGCCGCCAAGGCGCGCAGAGCTTCGACCGCTGGGAAGGAGTTATCGGCCCCCCGGATCTGGGTCAGGGCCCGCATCTCCGACCCGATGCAAAAGGAGTCCACCCCACCCGCCGCGGCACAAAGCGTCGCGTAGTGCAGGATGAAATGACGGTATTTCCAATCGACCGAGCTCCAAGACACACCATTTCCAGCAACGGACATGCTCGATCTAGAGGCATTGCCAAAGAACGCCGCGACCTCGGCTTCCGCCGCCACGGTGCCATCGGGCGAGCCCTCAACCTGCGGTGCCAGCGAGGTCGTGATCCGCCCCCGCCAAGGCAGCACAGGCTGCCCCTCACCGCCGCTATAGGGGTCGGGTAACGTGTTGTCCGGCACCTGGTCCATCAGGATAAAGGGATAGAAAACAACACTCTTGCCGGTCTCGCGGAGCTTCCGGATCGCCTCGATCACGGATTGATCGCAAGGCGTGCCACCATAGATCTGCGCCTCGTCGATCCGCACGATCTCCTGCAGGTCATAGCGCGACCGGTTGCCCACCCGATAGGGCATCTGGACACCGTCAAACCGCTTCTGATCCACCTTGGGACGCAGCGTACAGGTGTCACAGCGCAGATCATCACCAAACCAGCTCACGACCAGCGAGACGGACTCGCAGGCAGGCAAATCCCGCTCGAGGTTCCGAAGAGAGACGTTGAAATCCGTGTCCCCAGCCGGGGAGTTGATATTGATCGAGGTATTGGCGCCCGGCCCTTCGCTCCAATGCACAGGGGTCGTGGCCAACGCGTATTCACCGGTGCCCGGGATCATCGCGACGCCCGGAACACGGGCCGCCAAGGGCAAGTCCGCGTTCTCCGGCTGCGCAGGACGATACACCTCGAAGCTGAATTGTGGGACACGGTTGCCATACTGGCCGAGATCAAGATCCTCGATCAGCACATAGGCCGTGCCGCGAAATGCTGGCACGCCACCGCCCTCGACAGCTTCGATCTTCGGGTCGATGCTCTGGTCCGCCGCGCCGGTATAGATCCGCAGGTTCAGATCGCTCTGCGAGATCTCGACCCCATCGGCCCAGATGCGACCCACGCTCTGGATCTCGCCTTCGCACAGGGCAATGGCCAGGCTGACCGTATAGGTATAGTTCGTCACCTTGGGACGCGCGGGCGAGCCCTTGCCGCCCCCGCGTGAGGTCGATGTCTCCTGAAAGCGCGACGCCCAGATGACCTGACCGGCCACCCGCATCTTGCCATGGATCACCGGGATCACATCGCCTTCACTGGCATTCGAGATCCGGAACCGGTCGATCCGCCCGGTCTCAACCGCCGCAGAGCCGCTGCCCAGCACACGCTGGTCGATCGCCTGCCCGAGGGTCGCCCCGATCGCGCGCCCGATCACCGTCGCCGACAGGCCAAACGCCGCGCCACCAATGGAGGAGCCAATGGCCGCCCCGGCCGCGGATAAGACAAGTGTGGCCATGTTCAGTCTCCTTCGGGAAAGGCAAAGCGCGCCGCGATCCGGCGCGCCCATGGCGCCGAAAGCGGACTTTCCGTCACCCCATGCCCGGAATATGCGTGGATAAAGCGCGGCGAGGCCCCAGTCCGGGACTGGATGCCCAGATGCTTGGCCACCCCGGCCGCGCGCATGCGAAAGAGCAGGACATCACCGATGGCGACATCGTCCACACCCTTTTCGCGCAGATGCCGCTTGGCACCTTCCCAGAGGATCTCTTCCCTCTGGGGCTCAGACCAATCGGCGGTATAGGGCGGCACCTCTTCCGGCTCCGCGCCATAGACCCCGCGCCACACCCCGCGCAACAGGCCCAGGCAATCCGCACCGGCCCCGCGCACAGAGCCTTGGTGGATATAAGGCGTGCCCAGCCAAAGTCGGGCCTCCTGAACGATACGATCAGAGGTGGTCATCCGCGCAGGCTCCCACCATCATTCTGTCCGCCTTGAACAGGGTAGCTGACAAGCCAGTCATCCCCCGGGATGAACGGAAATCCCTGAAAGTTCTCGATGTTCTGGAACTTGAAGCGACAGGTTTCCTGACGCTTGTCGCACCCGGCGATCAGCTTCACACGATCTCCCGGCACCACAGCCTGGCCAATCGCTTCCCAAACCTCGATGTCCCGACGACCATCCAGCCAGCGGTCATTCTTGATCAGCGCATGGAGACCCGCCGCAGCCCCGCTGAGCACGATGAACCGCCCGCGCTCGAACCAGCTCAGATCAAACGCCTCGAGAGGGGCAAAGGAGAATACACGACCCTCGCTTTGCGCCGTGACTTCCGCCTCGACCGAAAACTTGGGATCACTGACATCCAGGGCACAATTGGCATCGCCCAGCACAGCGGTACAGTCGCGCTGGTAAACACGGCCATGGGGCTGGTTCAACAGCTCGGTCAACCCGCGCAGCTCAGCCCGGAAGGCACCGTCAATCTGCTGCACCTCTCCGATCATGCCGCGAAACTGCACGGCGCGCTCATCGGGGTTGCTCCAGTTGACCAGCCAGATCTCAACCCGTGCACCATCAAAGCGTCCGGCGCGAATGTCCTCTTCCGAGATCGCCATGTCCGACAGAGCGCCCACGGCCTCGGAATTGTCCACGGACAGACCGGTGGATTGCTGCAAGGCCGCCGCCGAGAGCCCGGAATCTGCCACAAACGTCGTCCCGTCAAAGCTGAGGGGCAGGTCATGATCGGTGAAGCCGAACACAACGCCATCGAGACGCGACACACGCCAACACCGGCACACAGTGGTCAGCCCGGTGGCCAGATGCGCGAGCAGCGCGCTCTCCGCCCCGCTCATACCCGTAGCTCCACAACCGGCACCGAGGGGATATCCCCCGCCTGGAACGACGCGACCGAGGTCTGGATCCGGTCCGTGTCGAACCGCACCGGCACGTCAAACTCGAAGCCCGCCGTGACAGAGGCCCCTGTGGCCGGCGCATCGGTGAAGATGACAAGACCCTGCGCCGTATCAATCTCGTAGTGAACACCCTCGGACAGGGCGACCCCGTCCACTCCGGCGCGGACCGAGCCGATCACCGGCTTCGAGATCACACGGCCATAGGACTGGCTTCCGGACCGATAGCTCTTGACGAGCTGAAACGCGGTGGTCTCGCCATCGCCGCTGCCAATGACCTGGTCATCGAACGTCACATCCTGCGACGGCGCGCAGCTTTTGAAGTCGGACCAGTCTTTCCAGCGGAACCCGTACATCTGACCCTGTCGCGCCTCGAAAAAGCCGATGAGCTGCTCGATGTCATCCAAAGACCGCATCCCAACACCCGCGTCGTAGCGACGACGGGACTGGGACCAGGGCGTGTTGCGCTCTTCAAACCCGTTGGCGAGCGTCACGATCTCCGTGCGCCGCTCGGGCCCGCCGGTGGAGCCAAAGCTCAGATTGGCGGGAAATCTCACTTCATGAAATTGCATGTCGGGTTCCTATCGGTTCCGCTGACCAAGGGTCAGCGCGCGGCCCATATCGGCGGCCAGCTGGCTGCGCGACCGGCGGAAGCTCTCTACATCCGGGGTGGAGATATTCATCACCACCTGCACCGGGCGCGACGTGCCCATGCCGTTGGCCCGCACGCCCAGACGCCCATCGGCACCGCGCGCAAGTGGCATGATCGCCTCCGGCCCCGCCTCGCCCATCAGGCCCGTGGCTCCTTTCATGGGAAAGGTCGTCGGCGAGGTCACAACACCGCCCTTGGCGAAGGGCATCACGCGACCTTGGGAAAAGCTGCCCCCGTGGGAGAACCCGAACGCCGTTGACAGCACGCTGTTGATCCCAGAGGATAGCGTGTTGCCCAGCGCCTGCTGCACGGGCTTCATCGCGGTGTTATAGGCGGCATCCACCATCGACTGGGCGACGGTCTTCAGGGCATCCGACAGCTTCAGCCCGTCAAAGGCCAACCCGTCAAAAGCGCGCCGCAGCCCGCCCCCGATGCTGGTGCCCAGAGAGGCTGCTTCACGCTCGGTATAAAGCATGCTGTCACGCACCCGCGTCATCTCGGCATCGAAGGCGCTGGCGACCGCCGTGGCATCGCCGAGCGTCTGCTCCAGCTCGGCCATCCGCGCATCGAAGCCTTCGATCTCATCAAAATCCGTCATCTTCGGTGTCCTCCGTCCTGTCCGGGAACTCCCGGACCAATTCTTCCAGACGCGCGCGCCCCAGAGGCGCGTCCCCGCCCCCATCGGCCCCAAGCATCAGAAGGAGTTCGACTGGCGTCAGCGCCCAAAACTCGTGGGGTTTGAGCTTGAGCCCGGTCAGGCCAAGCCGCATCAATCCAGGCCAGTCGAATTCGGTCATGGCGTGCCCGCCCCTTGCGGCACCGCAAAGGCCCGCGCGAGCAGCATCGCGGCACTGCGCGCCGCGTGGACCGGACCGCCCTCGATCTCGGCATGGGCAAGATCCTCGAGCTGACCGCTCCAGCCCCCGCCGCGCAGCCCTGCATTCAGCAGAAGCATCACATCGCGCACCCGGTAGCGGCCCGCCTCAAAGCGATCCACCACCGCGATCAGGGATTCCGCACCCAGATCCGCCTCCAGCTCGGCCAATGCGCCAAGCGTCAGCTTCATGGCGTGACGCTCACCATTCACGGTCAGCGTCACCTCTCCGGCATAGGGATTGGCCATGGGGCTCAGATCGCGTTGAAGGTGAGCTGACCGGCCGAGGCGATCGTCATCTCATAGGTCGCCTCGCCATTCTGGCTGCCCGCATATTCGATCGCAGTGATCATGAAGGCACCTTCGACAATGCCGAAATCCGGGATGATGACCTGGAAATTCGGAACCTCACCGTCAAAGAAGATCTGACGCGCGCGCTCATCGGTGTTCTCATCGCGGAACACGCCGGAGCCCGAAATCGACGCGCTCTTGACGCCTGCGCCGCCCAGAAGCTCGCGCCATCCGCCCGCGCTCTCCAGCGAGGTGACATCCACCGTCTCGGTGTTGAAGGTGATCCGCGTGGCCCGCAGACCGGCGATGGTCTCGAACTGGCCCGTGCCGGTCATGTCGAGTTTGATCAGAAGGTCTTTGCCTTTTTGCACAGCCATTGGGCTCTCCAAATCTGGGGGTTAGTCATCTTCGAGACGCGCGCGGAACCACAGGTCCACCTGGCGCATCTGACCGTTGGTACTGAGACGCGCCTTGGCGCGCAGGAAATCCAGGGTGCTGAGCGAACCGCGGCTCAAGGTCAGCGGGGCATCCACCAGAATGTCGCTGACACTGGCGGCAACATCCTTGATGGTCTGGAACCCGTCGGCCTCCGTATGGACGCTCACCACGAAGTCGTGGCGCGTGGCCGCCGAACTGCGATCCGCCCGGGCCACGGCATTCTCCGGGCCGAGAGTTATATAGGTCGCGGGCAGCGTGCCCTTGGGGACCGCGTCATAGACCGCATCCCCTACAAGGGCCTGCAGGGCCGGATCCGCAATCAGCGCGCCATAGACCGCCGCCTGCAAGGCGCTGGACAAGGCATAACTCATCCCGGAACCTCCTCATCTGCAAAACATGTCAGGAACCGCGCCTGCGGATCCGCCTCGGCCACCGCAAGGATGCGGTAGATCCGGGCGCCCTCGCGGAAACGCTGCTCCGGCTTGGGACGGCTCGGGCTGTCAAAGGGCGCTGCCCGCACCAGGATCCGGTACGAAGTCAGCGAGACCGAGGCCGCCGGCCGACCCCGCACCTGACGGCCCGACCGGTGCTTGACCTCGGCCCAGAGCGTGCCGCGCTCTTCCCAGGTTTCGGTGAAACCGCCCGCCCCGTCCGATGTCTGCACCCGCGCTTCCAGCGTGAGCTTCCGGGTCAGTTTCGGGGTCATCTCGGACGCCCTCCGAAGACGCGGATGTCGCGGAACATCTCGATCAGCGACCGCACCATCCGTGGCAGACCGCGGGTCCCGAGCCCGTCACGGGTCTCGTAGAAATGGGCGGCCAGGATCAGAACAGCCTGCGCCAGACTGTCCGGGATCGCATCCCATTGCGCGCCGTATCCGGCATCGAACCGGATCTCCACAAAGGCCCCGTTGGGTACCTGCGGAAAGCTGGTCACGGCCTTGATCCCCGGCCGAAACGTGTCGGCCAGCACATAGTACGACCCGTCCGCCAGGATGGTCTCCGATCCGTCGGCCTGAACCAGCGCGACCTTGGCAACTGACTGCACAGGCCCGCGCGGAAAGGACTGAACGCCCGGCGCCTCCCAGTTGTCGAGCCGCAGGCGAAAGGATCGCCGCAGCAAGGCCTTGCCGGTTCGTGTCTCGATCGCCGAGACAGCCGCGAGCAGCGTGCTCTCCAGAACGGCATCCTGAAGCTCGTCGTCGGAAAACCCGCGCCCGAGACGCAGATGATCCCTGTAAGCCTCAAGCGGCAAGGCCGCGAGAGGCACTGGCGATACTTCTGTCAAATTCATTTTCCGCGCTCCCATCAGGGCTTCAAGTGTCGGTAGTGGACGTGCGCGACGGCGCTACTCGGACGGAGGAAAAAAGCTAGACAACGCCGCCTAGTTTCACGCACGCCCACCGATCCGCCCCGAGAGGCGGAACTGAACTACGGTGCTGGCCGCAGGGCCTTAGCTGACCGCAAACTTGAGAAGCTTGATGGCGGCGAAATCGCTCACATCCCCGCCCACGCGCTTGGTGGCATAGAACAGGACATGGGGCTTGGCCGAGAACGGATCGCGCAGGATGCGCAGGTCCGGACGCTCCGCGATGGTGTAGCCGGAGGCAAAGTCGCCAAAGGCAATCGCGGTAGAATCGGCTGCGATATCCGGCATGTCTTCCGAGATCAGAACCGGATAGCCCAGCAGACGCGCAGGCTCACCGGCGGCCAGACCATCGGACCACAGGAAACGACCATCCGCGTCCTTGATCTTGCGGACCACACCGGCGGTCTTGGAGTTCATCACGAAGGACGCATTGGCGCGGTAGCGGGCGCCGAGGGCGTAGACCAGATCCACGATCGCATCCGCCGGGTTCACGGCGTCGAACTCACCATCCTGACCGGTGACCACGTAGCCCAGATTGCCCCAAGCCCAGACGTCATTGTCGACGCTGGCATGATCGAGGAAGCCGCGCGGCTTGTCCTGACCGTCGCCGATCACGAAGGCCGAGGCTTCGGAGCGTGCGAACTTGTCCGCAATGCGCTCAGCCAGCCAAGCTTCGATATCGAAAGCCGCATCGTCCAGCAGACGCTGGCTGACCTTCGGCAGGGCGGCCAGCTCGTGCAGCGGGATCGAGATCCGGTCGATCTGCGGGGTGTCGGTCTCGGTCAGGTTCGCGGTCTCGCTCGCCCAGCCGCTGCCCACTTCGGTCTGGTCCACCAGAACGTCGTAGGAGGTGGCTTCGACGGACACGATCTGCGCGATGCTGCGGATCGAGGCCTGGGACTTCAGAACGGCCTTCACCGTCTCTGCGGTCTGGGGGTCGACCAGATAGCCGCCATCGGCAGACACAGCCGTGGACATGGCCTTGCCTTCCAGGTCGAGACCACGCAGCGCGTCGTCATCGCCGGAACGCAGATAGGCGTCAAACGCCTTCTGATGGGGGGCCGCCTCTTCGACAGCACCGGACAGCGCGGGACGCGCGGGCGAGATGGATTTGCGATCAAGCATGAGAAGACGCTCTTCTTGTTGTTTCAGTCGGGATTTCAACTCGGCTTTCTGGGCCGTCACTTCGCGCACAAAGGCGGTCAGTTCTGCGGTGACTTCAGCGATCGGAGTAGTCCCGTCCGCCACGGCGTCCGAAGCCGCTTGTCCTGCGCGAACGGCAGTAGGATTGCTGTCGCTCATTCTTCACTCCTTTTCGAAGTCGGTATCCGCCAGGATCGGATCACCCAGCGCCACACGAGCGGCACGCAGCGCGCTCGCCAAAGACCGCCAGTCGCCAGAAAGCTCTTCAGCCTTCTGTCCGACCCGCGCCTCCGGAAGCATCGGGAAGGTCACCAGAGACACCTCCCAAAGCTCCACCTCGGTCAGATGGCGTCGCCCCTGCGCGTCCTTGCTGGCGCGCTTGGTGCGATAGCCGATCGACAAACCATCCAGGGCCCCGGCCGCGATCAGCTCGGCGGCCTCGCGCCCCTTGGCGATTTCGGGAAGAAGACGACCTTTGACGTAAAGCCCGGTCTCGTCCTCATAGACCTCGTCCCAGATCCCGATGGGCTGGGCCGGGTCATGCTGCCAGAGCATCTTGACCTGCCGTCCCGCCGCCGCGAGCGCCTTGAGCGAAGCCGCATAGGCCCCCCGCTCGACAACGTCATTGCCCTGATCCACGGCCCCGAAGAGGCTGGCATAGCCCTCGATGGCATAGCCCTCGGCCACGGCCCCGTCCTGCGGGGAGTCGCCAAATTGGCAAAACTTCATCTCCAGCCCGGAGCCAAGCTCCGGTCCGTGTTTCGCATCCGTCATATGGACTGCTCCTATTGGGTGCTGAGGATCGACTGCACGGCCTCGGCGAGAACCGCGCTCGCCACCCCCACAATCGTCAGCCAAAGCCGTTTCTCGAGACGCGCCAGAAGCGCGTTCATCGCGTTGAGCCGGTATTCCAGCGCGTCCCAACGCTCCTGGGCGACGCGCTCATTGGCCTCGATCTTGTGCGAGGGCGCGCAATTGGTCGCCCGGCAATCAAAGGCGTCATAGAGAAACCGCGACCCCGTAAAGGATTTGGGCCGGTCACTCATGACGTGCTATCCGTCTGCGCCGGAAGCCCCAGCAGGACGCGCTTTTCCGCGTCGCTGAGGAAATCCGCATTGCCGATCCGGGCCCATTGGGCGTCGCGCTCCGCCGAGAGCGCCGGGATCTGATCGAGATCCGGGGCCACCGAGACGGTCTCACCGCTCAGATCCGACAACCAGTTCGCAAGCCCCGCCGTGACCTTCTGCGCGAGGGGCAGCACAGTCAGGCGATAGAAGGCCCGATGTGCCTCCTGGTAATTGGCATAGGTCGCATCTCCGGGGATCCCTAGAAGCATGGGCGGAACCCCAAAGGCCAGCGCGATCTCGCGGGCCGCAGCTTCCTTGGTCTTCTGGAACTCCATGTCGGACGGGCTGAACCCCATGGGTTTCCAATCGAGCCCGCCTTCCAGCAGCATCGGACGCCCCGCATTGCGCGCGCCCATATGGTAGCTGTCCATCTCATCCACAAGGCGCGAATACTGCTCGGGCGACAGGGTCGTATCCCCGTCCACGCCCTTGTAAACCAGCGCCCCCGAAGGCCGCGCCGCATTGTCGAGCAGCGCCTTGGACCAGGAGGTCGCGGCGTTATGCACGTCCAGCGCGCTGGCAGCCGCCTGCATCGGGGAGAGACCGTAATGGTCATCCTGCGGATGGAAGGCGCGCAGATGGCAAATGGGCGTGCGCCCCTCTTCCACCTTGAACCGGTGCTTATGGGCCCCGACGCTATAGTCATAGGCCGCAGGCCAGCCATCCGCCCCGGGCACGATCCGCACCCGGTCCGAGCGCAGCACATGCAGCTCTGCGGGCAGCTCTTCGGTGCCGAACACCGCCTCGGCAAACCCGTCCCCGCTCAGCAGAAGCTGCGCATAAAGCGCCTCAAAGAACTCCGCGCGCCCCTGCCCCGGATTGGGACGGGCCAGCAGGGAGACAAACGGATGCTGCTCATAGCGCCGCTCCGCATCCTGAAAGCTCAGCGGCAGGGCCGCCGCCGCCTCAGCGATCATCTTGACGGCGCGGAACCCGACCGGGTTCCCGGCAAATCCGTTTCGCGTCAAAGACCCGGAATCCCGCGGTGTCCAGGCCACGCGCCCGGAATTGCCCATGGCCACGACCCGGCCCGTGGCAGACGCCTTGGTCTCGGGAACAACGTCCGTCGCCGGAACGCCTTGCTTTTGTCGAAACAGATTGAACACCATCGAGGATGCTCCCTTTTACGAGCGCGCGCGGCGACACCCCGGTCCCCTTGGGGGATCGGGCCGAAGCCATGCGGGATTTATGAAGTGCGACCGCGCCGCGAGTTGCGGCTACAGCGAGCGGATCTGCGGGTCTGCTTTCGGCTTGGGCGCATCCAGCAGCAATTCGGTCAGCGCCCAAACCAGCGCGTCGACCCGGTCCGGGCTGCCCTTGCCCTTGAACCCGTGATTGGTCATCTGGCACATCTGGTCCTCCAGATCCCCCAGCCCCCGAACATGTTTCACCCGCCCCTGCTCATAGAGCGCGGCGACGGGCTCGGCCCGCACCGCCTTGCCGCGCGTGGCGCGCACGGCGCGGTAGGGCATCAGGTCATCGACCTGGCGCAGGACGGTCTCGACGAGATCGCCGCCCTGGTTGACCTCGGCCACAACCCGCTCCGCCTGATGGCGCGCGGCGGCCTCGACAGCGGCCTCTGCCCATTGCAGCGGG
This sequence comes from Dinoroseobacter sp. S76, assembly GCF_049801095.1. Taxonomy (NCBI): domain Bacteria; kingdom Pseudomonadati; phylum Pseudomonadota; class Alphaproteobacteria; order Rhodobacterales; family Roseobacteraceae; genus Dinoroseobacter; species Dinoroseobacter sp. S76. The sequence goes on from NZ_JBNAGH010000001.1 coordinate 38,493, forward strand.
GTCTTGGCCGACACCGTCGCGTCCTCGAGGACATAGGCCTTCCAGTTCCGCGGATCGCCCTGGGCCATGAGGCCCGCAACCACGATCCCGCAGTCATCCGAGCCCTTATGGCCAGTGACCGGCGGGTCCACCGCGACCACGATCCGGTCCAGCGCCGGGACGGTCTCAACCCGGTTCGCCTCGATCGCTTCGCTGGTCCAGAGCGCGCCCTCCACATCATCAAGCAGAACCCCGTCCAGCTCCTGACGGCCAAGGCGCGTCCCGGCATAGCGCTGCCGGATCTCTTCGAGAAAGCTCGCCGCCAGATAGGCACGGTTGGCTTCCGTCGGAGCCGTGGTCATGACCGTAGAGGTCATATTGATGATCTGCTTGAGCAGAGGCACCGCCCGGGGCGTCGTGGTGACAACCTGGCGCGGCCGCTCCCCGAGACGCAGCGCGAATTGCAGCATGTCCCAAGTGTCGTCGGGCTTGGGCCATTTGGCCAGCTCATCCACCCAGGCCGCATCGAACTGCGGCCCGCGCAGGGCTTCCGGGTCATTGGCCGAATAGCATTTCGCCGTCGCCCCGTTCGGCCATTCTAGCTGCCGCTTGGTGGCAACCCATTCCGGTTTGCGATCCGGGGGGCAGCACGCGAGAATCCCGCTCTCCCCCTGCACCATCACGTCACGCACCTGGTCATAGGTCTCGCCGACCAGCGCGACCCGGCGCGAGCGGCCCGGATCCAGCGGACGCGGTCCCTCGACCTCGCGGCGCACCCATTCGGCCCCGGCACGGGTCTTGCCCGCGCCACGCCCGCCCAGCACGACCCAGGTCCGCCAGACATCCGCTGGCGGCAACTGGTGCGGCAGGGCCCAAAACTCGAACAGGTAAGGCAAGGCCGCAATGGCATGCTCACTCAGGCTCGACAGAAACGTCTCCGTAACTTCTGGCTCTTCGGAGCTCAGCCAGTCGGCGCCCAATCTCAGCGTTGGCTGCTTCGAGATCGAGGGCACCTGCATGGAGGCCACCGTTAGACTTTGCGAGTTCGTCTGCAAGACGATCCTCCTCTTTCAGGGCAATCTTGGATATCTCGCGCAAGTCCTTGAGGACGGTGCGCAACTCTTTGGTGACTGTCCCATCCGGCTCACCGGTATGCGTCATCTGCTCGACCTTCGCGATCGCGCATTGGACACAGTTTCGCAGGTAGACGACTTCGTCTGCTGCCGCGTCAAGAAAGCTGCCGGGTCGGCATGCTCCGCTTTCGGAGTCTTGGTACATGCTGAAAGGCCTCTCAGGCTTTCCGCACGAGTAAAAGAAAAAGCGACCGAAGATGACCTCGATCGCTTACCCACTTTTTCTAGCTTGACACAATGTATACTTTCGAGCGTTCGCAGAGTCAAGCGTTCAACTTTAGGTTGCAGCAACACCACCGAACGCATCTCGACGCAACACCGCTAGTTTCCTTGGCGGCTCCGCTCGATTTCGCGCCACCGCGCCACGTTTTCGTTATGCTCCACAAGGGTCCGGGCAAAAGCGTGCCCCCCGGTGCCATCGGCCACGAAGAAGATGTATTCCGACTCCGCCGGCTGTACCGCCGCAAAGATCGCGTCACGCCCCGGATTGGCAATCGGCGTCGGCGGAAGACCCGAGATAACGTAAGTATTATAGGGTGTTGAGGCACGCAGCTCGCTCCGCCGCAACCCGCGACCCAAAGTGCCAACCCCATTGGTGATCCCGTAGATCACCGTCGGGTCCGTCTGCAATCGCATACCCCGATTGATCCTGTTCACGAAGACCGACGAGACCACATCCCGCTCCTCGGGGACCGAGGTTTCCTTTTCGATGATCGACGCGAGGATCAGCGCTTCCTCCGGGCTTTCCAGGGGAACCTCCGGATCGCGCGCCTCCCAGGCCTGGGCGAGGATGCGCGTTTGCGCCTCTGCCATACGTGCAACAATTTCGCTCCGCGCGCCGCCGCGTTCCACCTCGTAAGTGTCCGGTGCAAGGCTCCCTTCGGCAGGCAAAGCCCCCACGTCGCCGGTCAGGAAATCCGCTTTCCGGAGCGCATCCGCGATCTGCCAGCTGGTCACGCCCTCGGCCACCGAGATCCGGTGCGCCATGGGCGTACCCGCCGCGACCAGATCCGCATAAAGCTCCGGCAGCGGATCCTCCGGCGCAAAACTCGCCACCAGCTCCGCCCGACCATCCCCGGCACTTCGCTCGGTCAGCCGTGTCTCGGCGCTGTCGACCCGGATGAAATAGGTGGCCACGTAACGGAACGAAGCCGCCCCACCGGTGGTCAGGATATCCAGTACCTCCGCCATGGACGCGCCCGCCGGCAGTTCGTAATTCCCGAATTTCAGGTCTTCAGCCTGCTCCGTATATTGCGCGCCCAGTCGAAACAGGATCGCCGAGGAAATCGCCCCATCCGCTTCCAACGCATCCGCCACCCGCGTCAGCGACGCGCCCCGCGGCACCTCAAAGAAGATCGGCGCGTCCAGCGGCCCGGAGGTCACATAGCTCCGCTGCCCCCAGCCGATCACCGCCACCAGAAGGACCGCGCCAACGATCAGCAGCGTCATCATGTTTGACGCAAGGGCGCGCCACATCAGTCTGTGACCCGAGCCATCACAAGCGAAGCATTGGTGCCGCCAAAGCCAAAGGAGTTCGACAGGGCGTAGTCGACCTTGCGCTCCCGCTTGACGTTCGGCGCCAGATCAAGCGCGCTTTCCACCGCCGGAGTGTCCAGGTTGATGGTGGGCGGAACGACCTGATCGCGGATCGCGAGGATCGAGAAGATCGCCTCAACCGCCCCCGCCGCGCCCAGCAAATGGCCCACGGCGGATTTGGTCGAGCTCATGGTGGCGGACCCAACCGCATCGCCGAGCACGCGTTCCACCGCGCCCAGCTCGATCACATCGGCCATTGTCGAGGTGCCATGGGCGTTGATGTAGTCGATCTGCGCGCCGTCAATTCCGGCCCGGGCCAGTGCCGCGCGCATGGCCCGCTCACCGCCCTCACCATCCTCGGACGGCGCCGTGATGTGATACGCGTCACCGGACAGGCCATAGCCCACGATCTCGGCATAGATCTTGGCGCCCCGCGCCTTGGCGTGCTCGTATTCTTCCAGAACCACGACGCCCGCGCCCTCGCCCATCACGAACCCGTCGCGATCCGCGTCATAGGGGCGGCTCGCGGTCTCGGGGCTGTCGCCGCGCTTGGTGCTCAGCGCCTTGCAGGCGTTGAACCCGGCAATGCCGATCTCGCTGATCGGGCTCTCGGCTCCGCCCGCAACCATGACATCCGCATCATCCAGCATGATCAGCCGCGCCGCATCGCCAATGGCATGGGCGCCCGTAGAACAGGCCGTCACCACCGCGTGGTTCGGCCCCTTGAACCCGTGCCGGATCGAGACCTGACCGGAGACAAGGTTGATCAGCGCGCCCGGAATAAAGAAGGGCGAGACCCGGCGCGGCCCGCGCTCTTTGAGAAGGACCGCCGTCTCGGCGATGCTTTGGAGCCCGCCAATGCCCGAGCCGATCATCACGCCGGTGCGCAGCTTGCCCTCTTCGTCTTCCGGGGCCCAACCGCTATCGGCCACGGCCTGATCGGCGGCGGCCATCCCATAAAGGATGAACTCATCGACCTTGCGCTGCTCTTTCGGAGCCATCCACTCATCTGGGTTGAAAGTCCCGTCACTGCCATCGCCGCGCGGCACTTCGCAGGCATAAGTGGTGGCGAGATGGCTGGCATCGAACCGCGTGATCGTGCCCGCCCCCGATTGACCGGCCAGAAGACGCGTCCACGTCTCCTCAACCCCGCTGGCCAGCGGTGAAACCATTCCCAATCCAGTGACGACGACCCGACGCATGCGCATTCCTCAAAGGTGTTCTCGTTTCGCCACCTGATACACGGGCCGCCCCCCGAGGGGCAAGGCGCAAGCCGCCGCAAGAGCGGTATCACGCGAACGAAACCGGGCCCTCGGCCCGCTTTTCAAATAGAAAACGGCGCCCCGAAGGACGCCGTCTCGGAAAACTCAGTCTGCTGATCGGATCAGCTGGCTTTGCTGATGAAGCCGACAGCGTCGCCAAAGGTCTGGATCGTCTCAGCCGCGTCGTCGGGGATCTCGATGCCGAACTCTTCTTCGAAGGCCATGACCAGCTCAACAGTGTCCAGGCTGTCTGCGCCCAGATCGTCGATGAACGAAGCGTTCTCGACCACTTTGCCTTCTTCCACGCCCAGATGCTCAACAACGATCTTCTTCACGCGATCCGCAACGTCGCTCATGTCCTAGTCCTCATTCGTGTTCTTGGGTCTTTGCCCGGTGTCGTCTGTGTCGCTCAAGTCGCGACGATGGTAGCCCGCGCAAGCGGCTGGATCGGTTCCCCGCTCCGAAACTGCGCCGCCTATAACACATGGCTTGGCAAAGGCAAACGCTTTCGCCGAAGACCAGCTATGCGCGTCAGAGCATCGCAAGTCCACCATTTACATGCAGGGTCGTGCCCGTCACATAGCCCGCTTCAGGGCTTGCAAGATAGACAGCCGCCGCCGCGATCTCGTCGACTTCGCCCATGCGCGCAGAGGGGACCTGGACCAGCAGTTTCTGCTTCTGATCATCGGTCAGCTTGTCGGTCATGGCCGTGGTCACAAAGCCCGGCGCGATGGCGTTCACGGTGATCCCGCGGCTGGCCACCTCATAGGCCAGGGATTTCGACATCCCCACCATCCCTGCCTTGGACGCCGCGTAATTCGCCTGCCCCGGATTGCCCGTAGCGCCCACGACGGAGCTCACATTCACGATCCGCCCCCAACGGGCCTTCATCATCCCGCGCATGACGCCCCGGCAGAGCCGCATGGTCGAGGTCAAGTTCACCTCGAGCACGGTCGCCCATTCCTCGTCCGACATGCGCATGAAAAGGTTGTCCCGCGTGATCCCGGCATTGTTGACCAGAATATCGACCGAGCCCATGGCCGCAGCCGCCGCCTTGGGAAGCGCTTCAACGGCTTCTGCGTCGCTCAGGTTGCAGGGCAGGACATGGGCGCGCTCTCCGAGCTCGGCCGCCAGCGCCTCGAGCGGTTCGGTCCGCGTCCCGCTCAGGCCCACCGTGGCGCCCTGCCCGTGCAAGGCCCGCGCAATCGCGCCGCCAATGCCCCCGGATGCGCCGGTGACCAGCGCAGCTTTTCCGGTCAGATCAAACATCATGCGTCTTCCTTCTTGTCGCCGAGGGCGGCCACAACATCCGCCGAGGTGCCAATCGCCTTGGTCGCCACGGAGCGGTCGATGCGGCGCACCATCCCGATCAGGGCCTTGCCCGCGCCAACTTCCCAAATCTCCGAAACACCTTGCCCGGCCATCCAGCTCACGCTTTCGCGCCAACGGACGGAGCCGGTGATCTGCTCCACCAGCAGATCACGGATCACCGCCGGATCCGCCACGCCTTCGGCGCGGACATTCGCCACGACCGGCACGCGCGGGGCCTGGATATCGACCGAGGCGAGCGCGTCGGCCATCACCTCCGCCGCCGGCGCCATCAATGCGCAATGGAACGGTGCGCTCACCGGCAAGAGAACCGCGCGTCGGGCCCCCTTTTCCTTGGCCAGCTCCACCGCGCGCTCCACAGCCGCCTTGTGACCCGAGACCACAACCTGGCCCGGATCATTGTCATTCGCCGCTTCGCAGATCTCGCCCTGGGCCGCCGCCTCGGCAACCTCCTTGACTGCCGCGAAGTCGAGCCCGAGCAGGGCTGCCATCGCGCCCACGCCCACGGGCACCGCCTCTTGCATGGCCTGCCCCCGGGTACGCAGCAGCTTGGCCGTGTCGCCCACGCTCAGCGCGCCTGCCGCGGCCAGCGCGGAATACTCGCCCAGGGAGTGCCCCGCCACGAAACGGGTCTCCGCCCAATCGAGCCCCTCGGCCTCAAGCGCCCGCAGCGCCGCCAGCGACGTCGCCATCAGCGCAGGCTGCGCATTGGCCGTCAGCGTCAGCGTCTCCGCCTCGCCTTCCCAGATCAGCGTGCTGAGCGCCTCGCCCAGCGCGTCATCCACCTCCTCGAACACCGCTTTGGCGGCCGGATAGGCCTCCGCGAGATCGCGGCCCATTCCAATGGTCTGCGCCCCTTGTCCGGGGAAAACGAAGGCTCGGCTCATGGGAACTCCTGAATGTGGCCCTGAAAATGGCGTGGTGCCTCTTACCCGAGCACGGCATCTGGTGCAATCGGGGCCGAGGGGTCGCAATCGCCGCACAATGTCTGTGCCTGTCCGACTGTTTATCGCAGGAAGCGCGCGGTCTATCTCAGGTCCAACACAAGGACGGAGCAGCGACATGGCCCTCGGCAACACCCATCAGAGCTACGGCAGCCTTTCGAAAACCCTGCATTGGGCGACCGCGCTGTCGATCCTGGCACTCATCCCCCTTGGGATCATTGCCAATGGCCTGCCCTTCGACACCAGCGAGGAGCTGGCGCGCAAGGCCTTCCTCTTCTCGATCCACAAGACACTGGGCGTCACGGTCTTCTTGCTCGCCCTGATCCGCATCGGCTGGATGATCACGCAGCCCAAACCCGCGCCGCTCCATCCCGAACGACGGTTGGAGACCTTCGCGGCCGAGATGGTCCATTGGGCGCTCTATGGGGCGCTGGTGCTGGTGCCGCTCTCGGGCTGGATCCACCATGCGGCCACGACCGGATTTGCCCCGATCTGGTGGCCCTTCGGGCAAAACCTGCCGCTCGTGCCGAAATCCGAAGAGGTCGCCCATCTCTTCGCCGGTCTGCATATCGTCTTTGAGCGGGTTCTGGTCATCGCTCTGGTCCTCCATATCGCAGGCGCGTCGAAGCACCGGATCCTGGACAAGGACGGCACCCTGGCGCGGATGCTGCCCCGGGGCGGCACCGTCCCCCCCGCCCCCCAGCGTGCGGACAGCGCTGCGCAGCATATCCTGCCGCCGCTGGCTGCCATCGCTGCCTTCGTGCTCGCCATCGGCGTGGGCAATGCGCTCGGGGTCTTTCACGGCAAGGACGCCGCCCCTGTGGCCCAGGCCGAGCTGGCCGAGGTCACCTCGGATTGGCAGGTCGAGAGCGGCACGCTGGCCATCACTGTGAGCCAGCTCGGTGCCCCGGTCACCGGCCAGTTCGAACAATGGACCGCCGAGATCGCCTATGATCCGGACACCCAGACCGGCGCGACAACCGTCACCGTGGCGATCCCGAGCCTGACGCTGGGTTCGGTCACCGGACAGGCGCTTGGGGCGGAGTTCTTTGACGCGACCACCCACCCGACCGCAGTCTTCACCGCCGAGATCACCCCTGCCCCCAACGGCGCAGAGGCACCGCTGGTCGCGACCGGCACGCTCAGCCTGAAGGGCACAGAGATGCCCCTCACCCTGCCCTTTGATCTGAACCTGACCGATGGTCTGGCCGAGGTGTCGGGCAGCGTCACGGTCCAGCGGCTCGATTTCGGGATCGGCCCGAGCTATCCGGATGAGGCCAGCGTGGGCTTCGTGGTGGAGATCTCCGTCGCCCTCACCGCCCGGCAGCAGGACAGCTAAACCACCCGCCAAGAGCGCCATGTCGCAAACTGGATAGCGCGACACGATCTGATCGGGCATGCTCCGGGGATTGTTCTCTCGGAGCGTGTCCGTTTTGGCATGAATGACTTTACGACTTTCGCGGTAGCGGACCTGGCCGGGCTGGTCGGCGTCTTCTTCTACATCATCTCTTACTTCCTGCTGCAGATCGGAATGCTGGCGAGCGATCGCTACACCTATCCGGTGCTGAACCTGATTGCCGCATGCTGCGTGCTCTACAGCCTGCAGACCCATTTCAACTTCGCCTCGGCCCTGATCCAGCTCAGCTGGATCGCGATCAGCCTGCTCGGGATCACCCGCCTTTATCTGATCGCCCATCGCACGCGCTTCTCGGACGAGGAGCAGGCCTTTCTCGATGCCAAGCTGCCGGAGGTCCCGCCCCATTGGGCGCGACGGGTGCTCGACCGGGCCAAGTGGCGCGCACTGGCGGCGGGGACGACCCTGGCACATCAAGCGGAACCGGTCAGCCATCTGACCTATCTGGTGGAGGGGGTCGCGGACGTCTTTCTCGACGGCAAGCCCATCGCGGAGCTCGGCCCCGGTGCGCTGATCGGCGAGATGAGCTGCCTCCATGACCACCCGGCCTCGGCTACGGTGGTGCTGCGTGGCTCTGCCCGCGTGATGCAGATCGATGCGAGGGGCCTGCGCCAGCTCTGCCGCCGGATCCAGGGTCTGGCCCCGCTACTGGAGCTCAGCTTCGCCCAGGAAGTGCGCGGCAAGCTCCTGCAGGCCAACCGATCGCGTCTGGCCATGGACATCTGACCCCACGCATCAGGGTCCGGAAACGCAAAACGCGCCCCGAAGGGCGCGTCTGTGGTCGCGAAATTGCGGTGTGCGTTATTCGGCGATCATCGCCTCGATGGAGATCAGAACCTCGACCTCATCGCTGACGAAGGGCGCAAAGGCGCCAACATTGAAGTCCGAGCGCACGAGCGTGGTGGTCGCATCGAACCCGGCCCAGTCCTTCTGCGCCATGGGATGGGTGCCCATGCCGTTCAGCTTGGCATCCAGCACGACCGACTTGGTCACACCATTCAGGGTCAGATCGCCAGTGATCAGCGCGGTATCTTCGCCAGTCACCTCTATGCCGGTGGAGGTGAAGGTCACCAGATCGTTGTCGTCATCGGCCCCAAAGAAGTCATCGCCCATGAAATGCTCAAAACGGCCTTCCCAGCCGGTGATCATCGAACGGACGGGCATGGCGACCGAGACAGAAGAGTTGCCCGGGTTTTCCTTGTCGAAGGCGATCTCGCCCTCGAAGCCCGAGAACATGCCATAGGTGGTCGAATAGCCCAGATGGTTATAGCTGAACACGATCTGGCTGTGGCTGGCATCAAGAACATAGTTCTGCGTCTCGGCCTGGGCGGCCCCTGCAGTCAGGGCAAGTGCGGCAGCAGCGATCGTGGAGGAGAGGAGTTTCATGGTGAGCACCTTGGATATGGAGTTATGCGAGGAACATGGGTCCAAGGTGACCCAGCGACAATTCCAACAGCTTCAACAGTTTCTCTGCACCAGCGCGCAGAGCGCAAACGACGGAAAGCGCCACCCGGCGCGTAACAGGAACCACGCCGCCCCAAGGCAACAGCAGCGGGCCTGCACGGGACGCTTGCGTTCGCAGGCACAGCCCGTATAAGGCGCGGGTCCCGATCACATGACCCTGCGTGGCCTCTCGTGTGCGGCCCGGGACCTCGGCAAGCCGCACTATGAAACACGCGTATCAGAACTGGAGAGCGCATGCCGTTTTATGAGCATGTCTTTATCTCGCGTCAGGACCTGTCCAACGCGCAAGCCGAAAGCCTGGTTGAGCATTTCGGAACCGTCCTCGCAGACAATGGCGGCAAGGTCGTCGACAGCGAGTACTGGGGCCTCAAGACCATGGCCTACAAGATCAACAAGAACCGCAAGGGCCACTATGCCTTCCTGAAGACCGACGCCCCCGCGCCGGCCGTGCAGGAAATGGAGCGCCTGATGCGTCTGCATGATGACGTGATGCGCGTCATGACCATCAAGGTCGACGAGCATGCAGAGGGTCCCTCGATCCAGATGCAGAAGCGCGAAGAGCGTGACAACCGTCGCGAACGCCGCTGATCAACGCTTGAGAAAAGGACGCTAAACCATGGCTGCAAAACCATTTTTCCGCCGTCGCAAAGTCTGCCCCTTCTCCGGCGACAATGCACCCAAGATCGACTACAAGGACACCCGTCTCCTGCAGCGCTACATCTCCGAGCGCGGCAAGATCGTCCCGTCCCGTATCACCGCCGTCTCGGCCAAGAAGCAGCGTGAGCTGGCCCGTGCCATCAAACGCGCCCGCTTCCTCGCCCTGCTGCCCTACGCCGTGAAATAAGGAGCCGAGCACATGCAAGTCATCCTTCTTGAACGCGTGGCCAAGCTTGGTCAGATGGGCGACGTCGTGGACGTCAAGCCCGGCTATGCGCGCAACTTCCTGCTGCCCCAAGGCAAGGCGCTGAACGCGTCGGACGCCAACATCAAGCAGTTCGAAGCTCAGAAAGCCCAGCTCGAGGCGCGTAACCTCGAGACCAAGAAAGAAGCCGAGGATCTGGCCGAGAAACTCGACGGTCAGCAGTTCGTCGTGATTCGCTCCGCCTCCGATGCGGGCGCGCTTTATGGCTCCGTCACCACCCGTGACGCCGCCGACGCCGCCACCGCCGACGGGTTCTCCCTCGATCGCAAGCAGGTCGCTCTGGCCCGCCCGATCAAGGATCTGGGTCTGCACACCGTGCACGTGACCCTGCACCCCGAAGTGACCGCGGATATCGTGCTGAACGTGGCGCGCTCCACCGAGGAAGCCGAGCTGCAAGCCTCCGGCAAGTCGATCCAGGAACTCGCCGCCGAAGCGGAAGCCGAAGCCGAGTTCGAGATCGCGGAACTCTTCGACGATATCGGCTCTGCCGCGTCCGAGGACAGCGACCTCGTGGAGACGGTTGAAGACAAAGCCGCCGACGAGAGCGAGGACGAGCAGCCCTGATCGGGCGCTCATCCCAGGCATTCGCGCCGTCCGGATCTCCGGGCGGCGTTTTTTTTGGGCGGATAGATGCCACACAGGTAACAGTTTTCCCGAAAATGGCTCTTTTTTGATGACGGCAAAGGGTTAATTCGTGCAACCATCGCGCGAGTACAGCCAAAGGATCGACCTTATGATTGCTCGACTTTCCCGCCGGACTTTTCTCGGCACAGCCGCTGGAGCCAGCTTGATTGCCTTGCACCCCTATTCCGCCCGTGCCGCCGCGAACCAGGCGCATCTGCGGATTATGGAAACCACTGACCTGCACGTGCATGTGTTTCCCTATGACTATTATGCAGACCGTCCGCGCGACACGGTGGGTCTCGCCCGCACCGCCGCGCTGATCGACGGGATAAGGGCCGAGGCCACAAACACGCTGCTGGTCGATAATGGCGACTTCCTGCAGGGCAACCCGATGGGCGACTACATCGCCTATGAGCGCGGGATGAAAGAGGGTGACATGCACCCGGTCATCGCCGCCATGAACGCGGTGGGCTTTGACGCCTCGACCCTGGGCAATCACGAGTTCAATTACGGGCTCGATTTCCTCATGAAATCTCTCGCCGGTGCAAACTTTCCGGTGATCTCGGCCAATGTGGTGCGCGAGATGGGCGCGAGCCCCACCGCCGACAAGACGCTGATCCCGCCTTACGTGATCCTCGACCGCATGGTCACCGATGGCGCGGGCGAAGAGCACGCGATCAAGGTCGGGCTGATCGGTTTCGTGCCGCCCCAGATCATGAACTGGGACCGCAAACATCTCGAAGGCAATGTGCAGGCGCGCGATATCCTTGAGACTGCGCGGGCCTATGTCCCGCAGATGCGCGAGCAAGGCGCGGATATCATCATCGCGCTCAGCCATTCCGGCATCGGCTCCGCGAAGGAGAGCGACGGGATGGAGAACGCCTCGGTGCCGCTGGCCGCGCTCGACGGGATCGACGCGATTGCAACGGGGCACAGCCATCTGGTCTTCCCCTCGCCCACCTATGCGGATTACGCCGCCGTGGATGCCGAGGCCGGGACGATCCATGGCAAGCCCGCCACCATGGGCGGCTTCTGGGGCTCCCATATGGGGCTGATCGATCTGATGCTCGAGCATGAGGGGGGCGTCTGGCGCGTGGTCTCGTCTGAAACCGAAGCGCGCCCGATCTCCAAGCGCAACGAGGACCGCTCGATCACGCCGCTGGTCGAAAGCCAGCAATATGTGCTCGATGCGGTGCAGCAGGACCATGATGACACCCTCGCCTATGTCCGCCGCGCCGTGGGCAAGACCGACGCGCCGCTGCACTCCTACTTCGCGTTGGTGGCAGATGACCCCTCGGTGCAGATCGTCTCGATCGCGCAGAGCTGGTATATCGGCGAGATGCTCAAGGGCACGGAGTATGAAGGCCTGCCGATCCTCTCGGCGGCAGCGCCCTTCAAGGCCGGCGGCCGGGGCGGTCCGGAATACTACACCGATGTGCCCGCCGGAGATGTGGCGATCAAGAACGTCGCCGACCTCTACCTCTACCCGAACACTGCCCGTGCGGTGCTGGTCACCGGGGCACAGGTCAAGGATTGGCTCGAACGCTCTGCGGGGATGTTCAACCAGATCACCCCGGGCCAGGCCGACCAGCCCCTGCTCAACCCCGATTTCCCGAGCTACAATTTCGATGTGATCGACGGGGTCAGCTACGAGATCGACCTGAGCCAGCCCTCGCGGTTTGACTCCAAGGGCGGGCCGCTCAACCCGACCGCAAGCCGGATCGTGAACCTGACCTATAACGGCGCACCGCTCGACCCGGAGGCCAAGTTCATCATCGCGACGAACAACTACCGCGCCTCGGGCGGCGGCAGCTTCCCGGGCACGGGCGACACGATCATCTTCGAAGGTCCGGACACCAATCGCGACGTGATCGTCCGCTACATCGTCGAGCAGGGCACGATCAGCCCGCGTGCCGATGGCAACTGGCGCTTTGCGCCCATGGCCGACACTTCGGTCCTGTTTGAGACCGGGCCCAAGGCCGCTGGCTATATCGACGATGTCACCGAGCTCGAAATTGCCCCCGCAGGCGAGGGCCCCGAAGGTTTCGCGCAGTTCCGGATCTCCCTCTGATCCACCGGCACCCGCTCAGAAACGCAAAAGGCCGCCCCGAGGGGCGGCCTTTGTCATTCCTGTGAGGGGTCGCCTCAGATATCGTCTTCAAGCGCTTCGACAGCCGCTTGCAGCTCGTCCTTGGAGACCTCTTTCTCGGTCAGCGTGGCCAGCTCGAACACATAGTCCACGACCTTGTCTTCAAAGATCGGCGCGCGCAGCTGCTGCTGCATCTGCTGGTTCTGCTGGATGAACTCAAAGAACTGACGCTCCTGACCCGGGTACTGACGCGCCTGCGCCATGATCGCCTGGGTCATCTCGGATTCAGTCACTTCGATTTTGTTCTTCTGACCCAGCTCCGCCAGCAGCAGGCCCAGACGCACACGGCGCTCGGCGAGCTTGGTGTGCTCTTCCGTTGCCTCGATCTCCGGGTGGTCATGGCCCTGAACCTCGGGGTTCTCTTCATGCCACAGCTGATGGGCGATCTGGCCCGCTTCGGCTTCCACCAGGCTCGGCGGCAGCTCGAACTGCACCAGCGTGTCCAGCTCATCAAGCAGCTTGCGCTTCATCACAGCCCGGGCCGCCCCAGCGTATTCCGCTTCGAGACGCTCGGTGATCTGACCCTTCAGCGCGTCGAGGTCTTCGGCCCCGAACTGCTTGGCCATCTCGTCATCGACCTCGGCAGCCTTCGGTGCCTTCACTTCCTTGATCTTGCACTCAAAGACCGCGGCCTTCCCGGCCAGATGCTCGGCTTGGTACTGTTCGGGGAAGCTGACCTCGACATTCTTCTCTTCACCGGCAGAGGTGCCGACGAGCTGCTCTTCGAAGCCCGGGATGAAGGAGTTCGAGCCGAGGGTCAGCGGATAGTCTTCAGCGGCACCGCCATCAAAGGCTTCGCCATCGACCTTGCCGAGGAAATCGATCACGACCTGATCGCCATCCTCCGCAGCACCTTCCTTGGTCTCGAAGGACTTGGCGTTCTCCGCGAGGTTCGACAGGGCCTCGGCCACCGCTTCGTCATCTGCCTTCACCACCAGCTTCTCGAGCGCGACGGTGCTGAAATCGGTGTCGGGAACATCCGGCAGAGCCTCATAGCTCATGGCGACCTCGATATCGTCGCCTTCCTTCCAGTCCTCATTGGTCATCTTGACCTCGGGCTGAAGGGCCGGACGGTCACCGCTATCCTCGAAATGCTTGGACATGGCGCCATCGATGGATTCCTGCATCGCTTCGCCGAGCAGCTTGGGCCCGAACTGCTTTTTCAGCAGCGCCATCGGGACCTTGCCCTTGCGAAAGCCCTTCATCTCGATTTCGGGCTGAGCTTCTGCGAGCTTTTCATTGACCTTGGCATCGAGCTCATCGGCGGTCACAGTGATCGAATAGCCGCGCTTGAGGCCTTCATTGAGGGTCTCGGTGACGTTCATGTCATCCCCTATCGGTTCAGTTCGGAAAGGCGGAAACGACCTCCGCCAGCAGGTAAATCAGCCGATCTTCTATGTGCGCAGCGGCAAGGGTGCAAGGGGGGAATCGGCCCCGAAGCGGCGTGATCCGGGGGACAAGCGCGGCACAGGGGCGAACCGGGTGCCTCTGAGCCGGTCAGGCCGCCTCCAGCGAGGCGTCTTCGGTCCCCCGATCGCGCGACCCCGGGCCTCTGCGCGGCACGTCACGCGGGGTTTGGCGCGCGCCTCGCCAAGGGTCCGGCCCGAGCTGGCCACCCGAGAGAGCCTAGGCGCAACCTAACGCCCTCCTCACGACCACATCACAACGCAGCAGGATCCTGAAGGGGCGACGTGTCGGATTTGTACGTCGCGCAGAACTCTTATGGAGGACAGTATGTTATTCTTGAAAGGCCATGGTGGTCACGCAATCTATGACGATCCGAGCACGGGCTAATCATTGTCCCACGCGTCGGAAGCCAGATCCGTCTGCGGTTTTGGCGTCGCTTAAAGCTACCCGGACTGGACCGATGCAAATCTCGGAAAGTTTGGCTATCTCTGCCTGTCCGACGAAGATGCCCCCCACGGCGCGGCGGTCCTGCATGCGCTGACACATGTTGCGTCGGACATGATCGATCAGGATCCGCCCGAGGTATCAAACAGCGACATCCCGGCTGCCTATACCTATTTCGGGCAGTTCGTGGATCACGACATCACGGCCGGAACCGATCGCGCCGTTTCGGTTTCGAAGAACGACACCGAGGATCTGGCCCCGCTGCCACGCGCCGTGGTGGTGGAGCAGCTGAGCAACCTGCGGACCGGGCGGCTCGACCTGGACAGCCTGTATGGCGGCGCCGTGCTGAGCCTTGGAACCACCACTAAGATCCCGGGACAGACAACGCCCTTCAGCACGACAGAGACAGGGTGCAAGCGTTTACACATAGCGTTTCTCCTATCTTTCGTATTCGTCCCAGGGTTTCAGTTGATTAGCCAGCGCCGTCATAGCAAGGCGGGTCACACGGTTCACTGGAACATCCCGGCCAGCCTTGGCATCAGCAAACCACGACTGCATTTTGTTCCGCGACGCATCCAGAGCGAGGGCGGCTTGACGTGCAGAGGTAAGGCCGGTCGCCTCGGTCCATGCAAGAAAGTCTTGAGCTTTCATAGCTATAACTCCACATTCAGGGTAGCCGCCCTCTGTTTCCGGGGGACGACCACTCCGATCACCAGTGGTGGACGATGTTGGTGACAAGGGCCACCACTGTAAAGATCTGGAGAGCAGTAGAGATGATTTGAAGTTTCATCCTTTTGCCTCCTGTGCGGGGCGGGACCATCCCGCCCCCTCTAGCACTTGTTTGCATTGGGGGGGCACATGGCTAAGGCGATGGGCCAACACCGTAGAACAGCAGTCAGCGAGCCGCACAAGAAAACGCGGGCGCACCGCCAGAGGGAGCGCAGGTCAAGCTCCTCGCGCCAAAGGAACAACGTCAAGTGGAAAGCATTCCGCAAAGTCTTTGCATATTTGAATGAGATGGACGTCGCTGCTGCTGCATTTGTGGCAATCGCACGGGATGCCACTCGCGCCGCGCAGCAGGAAAAAGGATAGACCTTGCCCGCCACTTCCAAGCCAGTGACGTGCCGTCCAGTGCACTCCCAAGAGGTGTTCGGCATCAGCCGCGCGACCCTCTACCGCTGGGCGAAGGACGGCCACATCAACATCTACAAAAAGGCCCCATGAGCTTTGTTAAGGTAGACGAAGTGCCGTTCTACATCGAACAGGGTGTGGGATAGAAGGTGGGTTCAAAACCGCCTATCCGGGATCTTCGCAATAAAATCAACGGGAGCTGGTGCGGGTGAAGGGACTCGAACCCCCACGCCTTGCGGCGCCAGAACCTAAATCTGGTGCGTCTACCAGTTCCGCCACACCCGCACGTGCTCCGGTTAGCAAAGCCTCGCCGCGAAGGCGAGAGGGAATTGTCGCGCAGACAGTTTCATGACACTAACGCGACGTTCAGAACTCTGGTGTATGGCGGGGTTCAACTCGTTGAAACAACTTGGCGCCCCAGGCATTGTCCTACAAAATCTACGCCTTGGAAGAGACCCATATCACAGTCGCCGGAGGCCAGCTCTCCGGGGGCAATCAGGGCAATGGCAAGCACCTTGTCGGCAAGGAGATCACGCTCAATACCGGCGATTGGGTGCCGGTCTCGATCTCGGACAATGACGACCATTTCGCCGATTCCGATGGCAGCCAGCGGTTGGCTGAGCCACTCGACTTCAACGGAGGCTCCTATTCCGGCAACCAGAAGGTCGAGGCCGAGTATACACTCCAGGTCACTGACGGGAGCGAGACCTACACGCTCATCGGGTTCAACATCAACGAGCCCGGCGCGAAGAACGCCTATGGCACGGTGGAAGGCCTCGCCTTCATCGACAAGTTTCCGCCCGTGGGCACGCCGCTCAAGGTGGTCAGCGCCTCCGAGGGGCCGGGCAAAAGCGCGCAACACCACGAAACTTATGCCCAGCCGCCTTGTTTTACCGCAGGTACACTGATCGAGACACCAAAGGGCCCGGTTCCGGTCGAGACCCTGCGCGAGGGGGATGCCGTGCTGACCCGGGACGCGGGGGTACAGATCATCCGCTGGGCCGGGGCGGCCCATATCGACAGCGCGCGACTGGCTGGAAACGCGCGGTTCCGCCCGGTTCTGATCCGGGCAGGCGCCTTTGCCCCGGGACTGCCCGCGCGCGACATGCAGGTGTCGCGTCAGCATCGGGTGCTGATGGAGGATTGGCGCGCGGATCTGCTCTTTGGCAGCACGGAGGTGCTCGCCGCGGCGGTGCATCTGGTCAATGATGACACGGTGCAACATGTCTACGACCTGACCCCTGTCACCTATTACCACTTCATGTTCGACGCCCATCAGATCGTGCGCGCGGACGGGATCTGGGCCGAGAGCCTCCGCCCCGGCCCCGCGGTGGTCTCAACTCTGGGCCGTGCGGCACAGGAAGAGTTGTTCGAGATCTTCCCGGAATTGCGCGAGGCGGAGGAGGCCCCCTTCCCCGCCGCGCGGCCATTGCTGCGCGATTGGGAGACGGCGGTCCTACTCCAGTCCTAGATCCCGGAACACGTGCGGCAGCATCTCCGGCAGGTCCTCGGCGATCAGCCCGGGACCAAAGGCGCGCGCGGCCTCCATATGGAGCCACACACCGGTTTCGGCGGCCAATTGCGGATCGAACCCGCGCGCGAGCAGCCCCGTGATGATGCCGGCCAGTACATCGCCCGACCCGGCGGTCGCCAGCCATGGTGCGGAGCGCTCATAGAGAGCCGCGTTGATAGCACATCGCCCGTCCGGGGACGCAATCACCGTATCAGGGCCTTTGAAGAGCACAGTGCAGCCCGCGCGCTTCGCCGCCGCCCGCGTGGCGTCGACCTTGGAATAGGCGGGGCCTTTGAGAGGTGGGGCCGCAAGCTCCGCCGCGATATCCGGGAACAGCCGCGCGAACTCGCCCCCATGGGGCGTCAGAACCACACTCGGGTGAAGCGCATCGAACAAAGCCTGCGGGTCTTCGGCGAAGGAGGTCAGCGCATCCGCGTCCAGCACCGTCGCGCGCTCGGCAGAAAGGGCCGCAATGACAAGCGCGCGGGTGTCGTCCCCGACCCCGAGCCCCGGCCCAAGGCAAAGCGCGTTCAAGCGGCCGTCTTCCAGCAACCCTGTCAAACCTACGGCATCCTCACAGCGCCGCAGCATGATCGCCGTCAGCTGGGTCGCGCATTCCATCATCGCGGATCCCGGCGCGCCGACCGTCACCAGCCCTGCCCCGACCCGAAGCGCTCCACGCGCCGCAAGACGGGCAGCGCCGGATCTGCCCATGGGACCGGACAAGACCAAAGCATGGCCGTGGCCAAACTTGTGCTCTGCCTTGTGCTTGGAGAGTGCGGACGCAGACGGCGCGTCCACTGAAGTTGTGATGTCGCCCGGCGGCACCGCTGGGCCGGTCCCGACCGCTCGCAACCTCGGGCGAGAACGTTCCGCAGCAGAGCCATCTGCAGAGCTCAGACCGATGCTTTTGACCACAACCTTGCCGCACGCCTCGGGACCATCCGCCAGCACATGCCCCAGTTTGGCGCTATGGAGTGTCACCGAAAGATCCGCGGGCAGAGTCGTACCGAGGATGCGACCGCTATCCGCGCAGAGCCCGCTTGGCGTATCGACCGCGACCCGGCGCACGCCTTTCGCAACCAATTGATCTTGCAAGGGCGGGGTGGCGAGCGTGGAAAACAGCCCACCGAAGGCCCGTGTCAGCCCCGTGCCGAAGAGCGCATCAAGGAGCAGATCGACGCCCCTCTCGATATGCAAGTGATCATCCATCAAGGGCTTGGGCGCGATGGCGCGGGTCTCAACCGCGCCAAGTTCCAACCACCTCTCATAATTCACCCGAGCATCCGGCGGCAGCTTGTTCGGGTCGCCATAAAGAAAGACTTCGACCTGCCAGCCCAACTCCTTCAGCAGCCGCGCCACCACAAAGCCGTCACCGCCATTGTTGCCGGGACCACAGAGGACCACGGCGCGGTGCGGCACCTTGGCCAACTCCGGCCATTCCTCGAAAATCGCCTCGACCACGCCGCGCCCGGCGCGCTCCATCAGCTCAAGCCCGGTCACAGCACCGCTGTCGATCGCGGCCTGCTCGATGGCCCGCATTTGGGCCGCTGTGAGGAGCTCTGACATCTCACCCCATCAAGTTGTTTTTCAGTTGCCCATTTTGAAGGCATGCTGCACAAATCGCAGACAGCGTCTGTGTTTTCGCAAGATGCGACCTAGTCCCGTCACGCTACCGAATTGTGGAGGGTAAATGAAAGTGTTCTGCAAAAGGCCACGGAATTAGAGGGAGTCGGGGGATGAAGAAAATCGAGGCTGTCATCAAGCCGTTCAAGCTCGATGAAGTGAAGGAAGCGCTCCAGGAAATTGGTGTTCAGGGGCTTTCCGTCGTCGAGGTCAAAGGCTTTGGACGCCAGAAGGGACATACGGAGCTCTATCGGGGCGCGGAGTATGTCGTGGATTTTCTGCCCAAGGTGAAAATCGAAGTCGTTCTGTCCGATGATCAGGCCGAGGGGGCGATTGACGCCATCGTGGCCGCCGCCAAAACCGACAAGATCGGCGATGGCAAGATCTTCGTCTCGACTGTCGAGCAAGCCATCCGCATCCGAACCGGCGAGACCGGCGAAGACGCGCTCTGATCGCACGGCGCGGCCGCGCCCAGCGCCCGCGCAGCACTTACAACAACCCACACAACCGATTGAAAGGGAAAGGTCACATGAGCAAAGACGCTGTTCTCAAGACCATCAAGGACGAGGACGTCGAATATGTCGACATCCGCTTCACGGACCCGCGCGGCAAGCTGCAGCACGTGACGGTGATGTCCGACCAGGTGGATGCGGACTTCCTCGACGAAGGGTTCATGTTCGATGGCTCCTCCATTGCCGGCTGGAAATCCATCGACGAGTCGGACATGAAACTGATGCCCGACACCGAGAGCGCGTATATCGACCCGTTCTATGCCGAAAAGACCCTCTGCCTGCACTGCTCCATCGTCGAGCCGGACACGGGCGAAGCTTATGCCCGTGACCCGCGCGGCACTGCCGAGAAGGCCGAGGCCTACCTGAAGTCCTCCGGCATCGGCGACGTCTCCTATTTCGGGCCCGAAGCGGAATTCTTCCTCTTTGACGACGTGCGCATCTCCACCGAGATGAACAAGGTCGCCTTCGAGGTGGACGCTCAGGACGCTGCCTGGAATGGCGACGCCGAGTACGAGATGGGCAACATGGGCCACCGCCCGGGCGTCAAGGGCGGCTACTTCCCGGTCAACCCGACCGACGCGGCACAGGACCTGCGCTCCGAGATGCTCTCGACCATGAAGCGCATGGGCATGAAGGTCGACAAGCACCACCACGAAGTGGCGTCCTGCCAGCACGAGCTGGGTCTGATCTTTGGCTCCCTGACCCATCAGGCGGACGAGCTGCAGAAGTATAAGTACGTGATCCACAACGTGGCCCACGCCTATGGCAAATCGGCGACCTTCATGCCGAAGCCGATCGCGGGCGACAACGGCACCGGCATGCACGTGAACATGTCCATCTTCAAAGACGGCAAGCCGCTCTTTGCAGGCGACAAGTACGCAGACCTGTCCCAGGAGGCGCTGTACTTCATCGGCGGTATCCTGAAGCACGCCAAGGCTCTGAACGCCTTCACCAACCCCTCGACCAACTCCTATAAGCGTCTGATCCCGGGCTTCGAAGCCCCCGTTCTGCGCGCGTATTCCGCTCGGAACCGCTCCGGCTGCGTGCGGATCCCGTGGGCCGAGAACCCGAAGGCCAAGCGCGTCGAGGCGCGCTTCCCCGACCCGGCGGCGAACCCCTATCTGTGCTTTGCGGCCCTGCTCATGGCTGGCCTCGACGGCATCAACAACAAGATCGATCCGGGCGAAGCCTCCGACAAGGATCTCTACGATCTGCCGCCGGAAGAGCTGGCCGGCATCCCGACCGTCTGTGCCTCCTTGCGCGAAGCCATGGACGAGCTCGAGAAGGATCACGAGTTCCTGCTGGCCGGTGACGTGTTCACCAAGGACCAGATCGAGGGCTACATGGAGCTCAAGTGGGAAGAGATCTACGCCTACGAGCACACGCCGCACCCGATGGAATACAAGCTGTACTACAGCTGCTGATCCTCGGATCCGAACCAAGATCGAAAGGGCGCCTCCGGGCGCCCTTTTTTATTGCTCGATTTCAATTTGGGAGTTGAGGCAGGCAAGCTTTTGTATTCGAGAGCCGGCTTGCTTCTCACTATCCAGGGTTAGCCCTGAGCCAGTCGCAGCTTGTTTCAAGCCCCATTTCGCAGGCGCTTATCATCAGCTCGAGAGCGCGGGCTTTGTCAATCGACGTACGTTGTCCTAGCCAAAGCACAACACCGAGGTTCCAGCAGCCTTTCGCGTCTCCCCTGTCACAGCCATAAGTGTAGTACCTCTCTGACTGGATCGGATCCGACTGGACGCCGAGGCCCTCGCTGTACAGAAAGCCCAGGTTGGTGCAACCGCGCGCGTCCCCGCCCTCACAGCCTTCAGCGTAAAGCTCAGCGGCCTTCTCTGGATCCGAAGCCACGTCAAGCGCCCGCTCATACACAAACCCAAGACTGGTGCACCCGCGCGCGTTGCCCCCACGACAACTTGCGGCAAGAAGCCGCTCGGCGGTTTTGCCGTCGATCTCCAAGATGTCCCGCCCTCGGGCATAGCACTCCTCCGTAAGGCCACTCTCGCAGGCCTGCTCAAGCAAAAACAGTTGCAGTTGTTCATCGTCGGTGAGCTCTGCCATGACGTAGCAAATCTCGCCTGGCAAAAGCACACAGACAACACGGTCGCCCAGCGTCACGGCGTCATCATTCTGGTTCGCAGCAGCGGCGGTCAGCGCCCCGAGCAGAACCGCAAGCCCAGTGATCCCTCCAATCACTTCTCCCGGGTAGCCTTTTAAGTCAGTCCGTCGGGGCAGGTTCAAACCGACCATGGCTTTGATCGCAAGCGTGCTCAACACGAACGCCCAAACCCAGAACGAAGTCAAGAAGGTAGAATAAAAGAACACCGCATACACGCTGAAAGCAGTTAAAAGCTCTGCTAGGCCAAACGCCGATCCGGAGTGGAGAGGTGATTGGCTATACAACCAAAGTGCTCCGAAAATGATCGCGCCGGTAAGAAGCAAATCTAACAGCAGCACACCAACTTGTGCCAAAGGATGGGTCCAGCGCGTTTCCATCTGCCCCAATAGCCAACGGGTTTCCAACAACGAAATATAATCTGCAACCACGTTCACCACGATGCCTGTCGCAAGAAGCGTCGGGAAGGCCAGAACCGCCTGAGCCCGCGTCTCAAAGAGTCCTGCTCGACTCATTAGCAGCCAGATCAGGACCACAAACAACAGGGAAGCAATTGCTGAGCGCTTGATGCAACGCCAAGATCGGTGATCGTCTCCGAACACCCCATCGAACAAAGTATTGAACTGCCGCGGCCAACCTCCCGGCTCTGCTCCAGCAAGCCAGAGGAACAACCGTTTCTTTGCATCGACTGACATCACACGGACAGCAAAGGCGGTTCCACCGCCAAAGGTAAGAGCGATTTTCCAGGCCCAATTCCAGTTTTCAGCAATGCTGCTTAGAAACGCGTCCAAAACCAATTCCTTAGATCAAATATCCCCTAACCTTACGGCATCTTAGATTTGTTTCAACCTTCTCGCTCCCCGTCACCCTTGCGTGACGGCGCTGACACATGGGTTGCCTGACACCTGCGCGCCCCCCATTCTCAGGCTCCAACCACGGAGCTGCCCCATGCCGACGGAAAAACTCACATTCACAGGTCACGCTGGCGATACGCTGGCGGCGCGTCTCGATCTGCCCGAGGGTCCGCATCTGGCCACGGCGCTCTTTGCCCATTGCTTCACCTGCTCCAAGGATATCCCGGCGGCGCGGCGCATTGCCCAGCGGCTCGCGGCCATGGGGATCGCGGTGCTGCGGTTCGACTTCACCGGGCTTGGGCATTCCGGGGGCGAGTTCAAGAACACCACCTTCAGCTCCAATGTGGGCGATCTGCATCTGGCCGCCGAGGCGCTGGCCGCAAAGGGCATGGCCCCGAGCCTGCTGATCGGGCACAGCCTCGGGGGTGCGGCGGTGCTCAAAGCGGCGCGTGGCATTCCCGGCATCAAGGCCGTGGCGACGATCGGCGCGCCCTTTGATCCCGAACATGTGACCCATAACTTCACCGATGCCCTCGAAGAGATCGCCGAGACCGGCGAGGCCGAGGTCAAGCTTGGCGGGCGCCCCTTCCACATCAAGCAGGCCTTTGTCGAGGATGTGGCCGCCGAGCAGCTCGCCCCGGAGATCGCCGCCCTCAAGGCTGCCCTCCTCGTTCTGCACGCGCCGCTCGATGCTCAGGTCGGGATCGAAAACGCCACACAGATCTTCAGCGCGGCCAAGCATCCAAAGAGCTTCGTCACGCTCGACGATGCCGACCATCTGATCACCCGCGCGGAAGATGCGGAATACGCTGCCGAGGTTATCGCGGCCTGGGTCGGACGCTATCTGGACCTGCGTCCCCCGGCGCCACCTCCCGGCGCACCCGAGGGGATCACCCGCGTGGCCGAGGCCGATCCGGCGGGCTTCCTTCAGGATGTGAATGCCGGGCCCGTCCACCATATTCAGGCCGATGAGCCCTTCGCCTATGGCGGCACCAATCGCGGCATGACCCCCTATCAGCTGGTGGCGGCCGGGCTCGGCGCCTGCACCTCCATGACCTTGCGGATGTATGCCCGGCAGAAGGGCTGGCCCCTGACCCATGTCTCAGTGGATGTCATGCATGACAAGGTCCATGGGCAGGACGCCAAGGGCGCCTATGACCGGATCGACAGCTTCAAGCGGCGCATCCATCTGGAAGGAGATCTGGACGACGCGCAGCGCGCGCGCCTGCTCGAGATCGCCGATAAATGCCCGGTGCACCGCACGCTGGAGGCCGGTGCGCAGATTGTCACCGAGCTGGCCGAACCTGCGAAAGTGACCGCCTAGGCCCGGATGTAGCGGCTCGTCATCACATAATCCTTGCGCGGCCCGGTCACCCGCCAGCGCGACTGCCAGCGAGGCCAATCGGCGAAATCGTAGGTCACGTCATACTGATCCGGATCGCAGAAATGCGCCGCCTCCGCCTGCGCGCCGAGCGAGAAGCGGTGAAAGAACCGCCCATCGGCGAAATGCACTGCGACCCCGCCCTCCTCGGGCTCTTCGGTCCAGTGATACTGGCGTGCGGCCGCGAAGCTGCCGCCCTGGGCGAGGGTCAGAACCCCCTCCTCCGCATAGAGCAACGCGCCCGGCCCGGACGCCGAGAGCTGCGCGCGCCCCGCGAAATGGCCCGTCCCGCTGAGCGCGTCGGCGATCTCGCGCTCGATCTGCCAAACCCCTTCAAATGCTGCGAATGAGATCATGTCCTGCCTTTGGCGGCCCTGCGACGGCCCGCAACCTTGTTCGTCCTGCTCATGCCCCGTATGACGCGCGCAAACCTGTTCAAAACGCAAGGCCCAGACATGATCCCTCGCTATTCCCGTCCCGATATGGTTGCCATCTGGTCGCCCGAGACCAAGTTCCGCATCTGGTACGAGATCGAGGCCCATGCCTGCGATGCCATGGCTGAGCTGGGCGTGATCCCCAAGGAAAACGCCGAGGCCGTCTGGAAGGCCAAGGATGTGGAGTTCGACGTGGCCCGGATCGACGAGATCGAGGCCGTCACCAAGCATGACGTCATCGCCTTCCTGACCCATCTGGCCGAGCATGTGGGCTCGGAAGAGGCGCGCTTCGTGCATCAGGGCATGACCTCTTCGGACGTGCTCGACACCTGTTTCAACGTGCAGCTCACCCGCGCCGCGGACATTCTGATCAAGGATCTCGAAGGGCTTCTCGCCGCCCTGAAGCGCCGCGCTTTGGAGCATAAGGACACGGTCCGCATTGGCCGCTCGCACGGGATCCATGCGGAACCCACGACCATGGGCCTGACCTTTGCGCGGTTCTATGCGGAGATGGATCGCAACCTCACCCGGATGCGCGACGCGCGGGCCGAGATTGCCACGGGCGCGATCTCTGGCGCGGTGGGCACCTTCGCCAATATCGATCCGGCGGTTGAGGAGCATGTCTGCGATCGGCTCGGCCTCGTGCCCGAGCCGATTTCCACCCAGGTGATCCCGCGCGACCGGCACGCGGCGTTCTTCGCGACCATGGGCGTCGTGGCCTCCTCGATCGAAAACATCGCGGTTGAGATCCGGCACATGCAGCGGACCGAAGTGCTGGAAGGGGCGGAGTTCTTCTCCATGGGCCAAAAAGGCTCTTCGGCCATGCCGCACAAGAAAAACCCGGTCCTGACCGAGAACCTGACGGGACTCGCGCGCATGGTCCGCTCCGCCGTGATCCCGGCCATGGAGAATGTCGCCCTCTGGCATGAGCGCGATATCTCCCACTCCTCGGTCGAGCGGATGATCGGCCCGGACGCGACCATCACCCTCGACTTCGCCCTCGCCCGCCTGACCTCGGTCGTCGACAAGATGCTGATCTTCCCCGAGAACATGCTCGACAACATGAACAAGTTCCCCGGCCTCGTGATGAGCCAGCGCGTGCTGCTGGCCCTGACCCAGGCCGGTGTGAGCCGCGAGGACGCCTATACCTATGTGCAGCGCAACGCGCTGAAGGTTTGGGAGCATCGGACCGACTTCAAGGCGGAGCTGCTCGCCGACGCGGACGTGACCGCCGCCTTGAGCCCTGCCGAGATCGAGGAAAAGTTCGATCTGGGGTATCACACCAAGCATGTGGACACGATTTTCGCCCGCGTTTTCGGCGAATGACGGGAAAATAGACGCGCAGCAAAGCCATATCCGAAAAAAGGCTTTGCTGAGTGGGTTTCCGTGCTACCGTTTCACCGTTCAAACACGGAGAGACGATATGCGCCTACCCGCGATTTTTACGGTTGCGATCCTCGTAGTGACACCCGGCCTCGCCATGGCTGAGTGCAGCTGGGGTCACAAGATGGAACAGACCGTCGCAAGCTGTGCCGAAGGCAAGGTTTGGGACGCGAGCACACAGGCTTGTGTGGACCAGCTCTCGGGCTGATCTGACCGGTTCAGGTTTTTCGAAAACGGCGCGCCCCGGCGGGCCGTTTTCTTTTGTGCCCAAGGGCCTATCTTTGCCGAAACCCCAATTGCAGGAGCGACCCCATGCGCTGGATTTTACTTGTTGGCCTCTGTCTCACCCCGGCTGCCGGGCTCGCGGCGGGTGGCGACAGCTTTGCCCCGCCGGTGAAGTCGGAGACCACCACAAGCTGCAGCGGCAACACGGTCTGGGACGCGAAGACGCGCAGCTGCGTGAGCTCCAGCCAGAGCAGCCTTGGCGACGATCAGCGCCACGAGGCCGTGCGCGAGCTGGCCTATGCCGGGGCCTATGACCGGGCGCTCCAGGTGCTGGCAAGTTATGACAATCCACAGGATCCCCGCGCCCTGACCTATCAGGGGTTCATCGCGCGCAAGACCGGCGATCTGGACGGGGCCATGGTGTTCTATGCCGCAGCACTTGCGCAGAACCCCGATTACCACCCGGCGCGCTCCTACCGCGCACAAGGCTATCTTGAAATCGGCCAGCGTGCCGCGGCCGAGGCCGAGCTGCGCGAGATCAAGGCCCGCGGCGGGCGCGAGACCTGGGCGGCCTTCTCCTTGGCGCAGGCTTTGCGGTCAAATACCGGTTACGCCTATTAAAATCTTGTTTGCCCTAACCGGGCGTTAAGCTTCGCCTGCGACACCTGTGGGAAACAGCGCAGGCGGAGTTTCGGGTGAGCACGACCACTGTATCAAAACCCAGGACGCCCTCCGGTGGGGCCCTTGTGACGCTGACACGGCGGCAGAAAGCGGCTGTCGTGCTGCGGCTTCTGCTCGAGGATGGGCTGGCCCCGGATCTCACGGGGCTCAGCGCCCACCAGCAGGCAACCCTGGCTCAGGAGATGGGGCAATTGAAGCCCATCACCCGCAACGAGTTGCAATCGGTGGTCGGCGAGTTTCTCGGCGAGCTCGAGGAGTTAGGCCTGTCCTTCCCTAAGGGGCTGGGCGATGCGCTGGAGAAGCTCTCGGGCCATATCTCCGATGAAGTGGCGCAGCACCTCCGTCAGGAGGCCGGGTTGAACGGCCAGACCTCGATCTGGGATCTTTTGTCGGAGATGGAGCCGGAGGCGATCGTCCCGCTGATCGACGGGGAAAGCGCCGAGATCTGCGCGGTGATCCTGTCGAAGATCAAGGTCGGCAAGGCCGCCGATGTGCTGGGGCTTCTGCCCGGGCCGCGGGCGCGGCGGATCACATTTGCGATCTCTCAGACCAGCGGGATCAGCCCGGTGCTCGTGGATCAGATCGGGGAGAGCCTGCGGGTCCGCCTCGAGGATACGCCGGTCAGCGCCTTTACCAAGGACCCGGTGTCACGGCTCGGCGATATCCTCAACTCCACGGCGGCGGCGACTCGCGATGATCTGCTGAACAGTCTGGATGAGACCGATGAGGGGTTCGCCAGTCAGGTCCGCAAGGCGATCTTCACCTTCGCCCATATCACCGAACGGGTCTCGGCGCGGGACGTGCCCGCGATCACCCGCGAAGTGGATGGCGATGTGCTGGTGCGCGCCCTGGCGGCGGGGACCGAGACCTATCCCGATGTGGTGAACTTCATCCTCGACAACATGTCCAAACGCATGGCCGATCAGCTCCGCGATAGCATGTCAGAGGCCGGTGCTGTGCCCGAGCGGGATGGCGAAATCGCCATGACCGACGTGGTGATGGCCATTCGCAAGCTCGAAGCCGATGGCGAGATCACCCTGATCGTTCAGGAAGAATAGCCCGGACCGAGGCCACCCGTCAGGCATTGTCGCGGCCCGATCATGGGGCTAGGCTGTGGCCATGCATGATACCCCACCCCCTCCCGACACGCCTCTCACCGCCCGCAGCTGGTTCGATATGGGCGGCACGGAGGCTGGCCCCGTGTTGCCGGAAGAGCATGACTTCGCCCTCTGGGAAAAGCGCGTCGATGCGCTTGTGATCCTGTGTCAGGCCAAGGGGCTTTTCACCGTGGACGGGCTGCGCCGCGCGCTGGAGGATATGGGTCCGGCGGCCTTTGAAACCATGAGTTATTACGAGCGCTGGGTCGCCTCCCTGCGCCGCAATCTGGTGGAATCCGGCGCCGTCACCCCGACCGAGGTCGCTGCGAAAATCGACGAGATCCGCGCCCGGGGTCTGAGCTATGGCGAGGTAACAGGTGGTGACTGAGCCAACCCTGCCCACCCGCGTCCGGGTCAAGACCTGGGCCCCGCCGGGCCATATCCGCACGCCCGGATATCTGCGCGGCAAGACCGGCGAGATTGAACGCCGCCTGCCCGCCTTCCCGAATCCGGAGCTGCTGGCCTATCGCCTCCCCGCGCCGGAGGTACCGCTCTTGCGGGTGCGCTTCACCATGGCCGAGATTTGGGGACCGGAGACGCCTCACCCCGACGACACGCTCGACGCCGAGATTTACGCCCATTGGTTGGAGCCTGCTGATGCCCCATGACCACGCACACCCGCACCCGCATCGCCCGGATCAGGACGGCCCGCTCACCGAGGCCCAATTGACGGAGATCGCTCTGCGCGAGCTCTTGATCGAGAAAGGCGTGCTGACCCCGGCAGAGGTCACCGCACAGGTCACGGAAATGGATGCCCGCAGCCCGGCCAACGGCGCTGCGGTGGTGGCCCGGGCCTGGACCGATCCGGCGTATCGCGCGCGGTTGCTCAGCGATGGCTCCGCCGCTTGCCGGGAGATGGGGTTTGATATCGGCACCCTGAACCTGATCGCGGTTGAGAACACGCCAGAGACCCATAACGTGATCGTCTGCACACTGTGCTCCTGTTATCCGCGCAACCTGCTGGGCTTGCCGCCGGATTGGTACAAGAGCCGAGCCTACCGCTCGCGAACGGTGCGGGATCCACGGGGCGTGTTGTCGGAGTTTGGCACGACCCTGCCCGAGGGCATGACCGTGAGGGTCCATGATTCCACGGCCGATATGCGCTATATCGTGCTGCCGGAGCGACCCGCGGGCACTGAGGATTTGGATGCAGAGGCTTTGGCAGCTCTGGTCACACGCGATGGGATGATCGGCGTGACCCGCCTCTGACCCCGCCTTGCGGGTTTACTTGACCCGCGCGGCCGCGACCATGGGGCCGTGCTTGTCTTCCTGTACGATGACCACCGCGAGGCCACCTTCGGGCTTGGGATGACGGAAGGTCTTCTTGCTGCGCCCGTCCCATTTGCCAAGGGTCACCATCTCCCGCACGGTGTTGGTGTAGGTGATCGTGCGCCCGGCATTCTCGCCGCGCTTGATCTTGACGGTTTCCTTCGGCTCATAGCCGATCAGGTTGACCACCATCTGCCCGCGCTTGCGACCGGGTTCTAGCGTCACCACCACCGTATTGTTGGCGAGCCGCGCCGCAACATCGGCCCCATCAGGCACATCGCGATGCTTCTGCACGGTATTGGCCACATCCATGGGCTTGTACCCGACGACATGGTCGAGCCCGCCAATCACCATCTGGGGCGTATAGATGCTGCGCGCGCCTGCGGCCCGGGCATAGCCTTTTTGCCGCGCCGTATAGGCGGGATCGGCGAAGATATCCTTCCAGCCGATATAGTCCCAGTAATCCACGTGCAGCGCGAGCGCGATCACATCCGCATTCTCGTCCAGCTTGGCCAAAAGCGCATCCGCCGGCGGGCAAGAGGAACAGCCCTGTGACGTAAACAGTTCCACAACAACGGTTTTCTCCGCCGCAGCCACAGGCGCGGTCGTCGATACAGCAAGGGCAGTCCAGAGTGCTAGAAGAGTGCTCGTAAAGCGCATGTCAGGTCCTCGATTCTGTCTCAATATCTAGACCAGCCCTGCGGACATAACCAATCAAGGAATTGCGAGTTTCCGCGAGCGTGTTGCAATGATCGCGACAGCGCGCTCCATGTGCGCGAATACGGCATACAATCGTATACACTTCCATTGAACAGGTTTCGCACGCTCTTATATCGAGAGGCAGACAGCACCACATTTCAATCAGATCGGGAGCCATCTCATGCCCATTTCCGTTGGCCAGGATACCGCCAAAACCCGCAAGACGCTGCGCGTAGGGGATCAATCCGTCTCCTACTACTCCATTCCAGCCGCGCAGGAGGCCGGGCTGGGTGATTTCACCCGTCTTCCGGCGGCCCTGAAAGTGGTGCTCGAGAACATGCTGCGCTTCGAGGATGGTGGGCGGACGGTCTCCGTGGACGACATCAAGGCTTTTGCGGATTGGGGCGCACAAGGTGGGCAGAACCCGCGCGAGATCGCCTATCGCCCGGCCCGCGTCCTGATGCAGGACTTCACCGGGGTGCCTGCGGTGGTCGACCTCGCGGCCATGCGCGACGGGATCGTGGGCCTGGGCGGCGATGCCGAGAAGATCAACCCGCTCAACCCCGTGGATCTGGTCATTGACCACTCTGTGATGATCGACGCGTTCGGCAATCCCCGCGCGTTTCAGATGAATGTGGACCGGGAGTATGAGCGCAATCTGGAGCGGTATACCTTCCTCAAATGGGGCCAATCGGCCTTCAACAATTTCCGTGTGGTGCCCCCGGGGACTGGGATTTGCCATCAGGTGAACCTGGAATACCTCGCCCAGACCGTCTGGACCGACACGGATCAGAACGGGGCGGAGGTCGCCTATCCCGACACGCTGGTGGGCACGGACAGCCACACGACCATGGTCAACGGGATGGCCGTGCTCGGCTGGGGCGTGGGCGGGATCGAAGCCGAGGCGGCCATGCTCGGTCAGCCGATCTCGATGCTGATCCCCGAGGTGATCGGGTTTGAGTTGACCGGCGCGATGATGGAAGGCACCACGGGTACGGACCTCGTGCTCAAGGTGGTCGAGATGCTGCGCGAAAAGGGCGTGGTCGGCAAATTCGTGGAGTTCTATGGCGCGGGGCTCGACAGCCTGCCCCTCGCAGATCGCGCCACCATCGCCAATATGGCGCCGGAATACGGGGCAACCTGCGGCTTCTTTCCAATCGATGGCGAGACCCTGCGCTATATGCGCACCACGGGCCGGGACGAGGCGCGGATCGCGCTGGTCGAGGCCTATGCCAAGGAGAACGGGCTTTGGCGCGGCGATGACTATGCGCCGATCTATACGGATACGCTGAGCCTCGATATGGGCACGATTGTCCCCGCGATCTCGGGCCCGAAACGCCCGCAGGACTTCGTGGCGCTGACCGAGGCCAAGACAGCGTTCACCCGCGAAATGGCAGAGACCTTCGACCGTCCCATGGGCCAGACCGTGCCCGTGAAGGGCGAGGACTACAGCATGGAATCCGGCAAGGTCGTGATCGCCTCGATCACCTCCTGCACCAACACGTCGAACCCTTACGTGATGATCGGCGCAGGGCTTGTGGCGCGCAAGGCGGTGGAGCTCGGGCTCGACCGCAAGCCTTGGGTGAAGACCTCCCTCGCGCCGGGCTCCCAGGTCGTGTCGCAATATCTCGAGGCCGCGGGCCTGCAGGAGGATTTCGACAAGATCGGCTTCAACCTTGTGGGCTATGGCTGCACCACCTGCATCGGCAATTCCGGCCCGATCCAGCCCGAGATCTCCGAGGCGATTGCCGAAGGCGATCTGGTGGCCACGGCGGTTCTCTCCGGCAACCGCAATTTCGAAGGCCGGATCAGCCCCGATGTGCGCGCGAACTACCTCGCCTCCCCGCCCCTCGTGGTGGCCTATGCCCTGGCCGGGACCATGGATATCGACCTGACCTCGGAGCCAATTGGCACAGGCAAGGACGGGCAGGACGTCTTCCTCAAGGACATCTGGCCCAGCACCCAGGAGATCGCGGAGCTCGTGGAGCAGACCGTCACGCGTGAGGCGTTCCAGACGAAATATGCCGATGTCTTCAAGGGCGATGAGAAATGGCAGAGCGTCGAGACCACCGACAGCCTGACCTATGACTGGCCGACGAGCTCGACCTATGTGCAGAACCCGCCCTATTTCCAGGGCATGGGCGCCGAGGCGGGCACGATCCAGAACATCGAAGGCGCCAAGGTGCTTGCCATTCTCGGTGACATGATCACCACGGACCACATCTCGCCTGCCGGGTCCTTCAAGGAGAGCACCCCGGCCGGGCGCTATCTGACCGACCGGCAGGTGCAACCGCGGGAGTTCAACTCCTATGGCTCCCGACGCGGCAATCACGAGGTCATGATGCGCGGCACCTTCGCCAATATCCGCATCAAGAACGAGATGCTCGACGGGGTCGAGGGCGGCTACACGCTTGGCCCGGACGGCGCGCAGACCTCGATCTTCGAGGCGGCCATGGCCTATCAGGAGACGGGCACACCGCTCGTCATCTTCGGGGGCGAGCAATACGGCGCGGGCTCCAGCCGGGACTGGGCCGCCAAGGGCACGAGCCTGCTCGGTGTGAAGGCCGTGATTGCCGAAAGCTTTGAGCGGATCCACCGCTCCAACCTCGTCGGCATGGGCGTCATTCCGTTTGAATTCACCGGGGGAGACACCCGCAAGACCCTCGGCCTGAAGGGCGATGAGACCGTGTCGATCACCGGGCTGGAGGGCGAGATCGTGCCCCTCTCGGAGATGCCCTGCACCATCACTTACGCGGATGGGACCACACGCGAGATCATGCTGAAATGCCGGATCGATACGGAGGTGGAGATCGAGTACATCGAAAATGGCGGCGTGCTGCATTACGTGCTGCGCAACCTCGCCAAGGCGGCCTGACCGCCCGCAGCAGGGCGACGCTCCGGCCCGCCCTGCACGCCCAGTTTCTCGTTTCGCAGAACGGGCCCCCTCCCCTAAGCGCGGGCAAATCGGGTGGGCCCCATGCCAACGCTGAAACATAAGCTGCACAGCACCACGGATCGGCTGACGCTCCATGTCTGCACGATCCCCTCGGCCACCGTGTCCCAGGCCATGGCGGCGGCGGGCGCGGATGGGGTGATCATCGATCTGGAGCATGGGGCCGTAGATTACGCCTCCGCCCATGCGATGATCGCCGCGACCCAGGGCTTTGACTGCGCGCCCACGGTGCGGATCGCCAAGAACGATCCCGCCCATGTGAAACGCGCGCTGGATCTTGGGGCCGAGGGCATCGTCTTTCCCCTGATCGACACGGCGGAGGATGCGCGCGCCGCAGTCGAGAGCCTGCGCTATCCGCCCGCAGGCACGCGCGGCTTTGGCCCGTTCATCGCCCATTCGCGCTGGGGCACGCCCATGCTCGACTATCGCGCAGGGATCGAGCCCGCGCTCTGCTGCATCCTGCTGGTGGAGACGCGCGCAGCGGTCGAGAATATCGACGCCATTGTCGAGGTCGAGGGCATCGACATGATCATCCCGGCGCAGTTCGACCTCTCGACCGCGCTGGGTGTCTCCGGGCAGTTCGATCATCCCGAGTTTCAGGCGGCCGTCGCCAAGGTCGAGGCGGCCTGCCGCGCCAAGGGCATCCCCCTGGGCGGTGTGGGTCTGGCAGAGGCACAGGCCGAGGCGCTCTTTGCCCGGGGCTACCGGGCGATTGCGGGGTCTGATCTGCTCTGGCTCAAGGCGAAGGCCGCCGAGACCCAGAGCTGGTGTTCGGGCTGAGCTAGGCTCGGCGCCGCGCGCGCAGCCCGCCCAAAAGCCCCAGCGCGCCCAGCATCAGCCAGGCCGCAGCGGGGAGCGGGATGACTGCCGCAGGCCCCGCCGCGATCGGCAAGACCCGACCATTGGCGTCCGTAAACTGCAGGCTCACCCCCACATCATCGCCGCTCACCAGATTGAGAAAGGAGATCTCCGCGCCGAGACTGTCATCCATCGAGAGCGCTGGCGGCTCCGGCTGGGGGTTGAAGAAGAGGGCATCCGCATCAATCACCGAGCCCGAGCCATTCTGCACAAAGCGCAGCTCCAGCGTCAGATCCGTGCCGAGATCGGTCATGAACCCCACATCAAAGCCCAGCAGACCGGGCAAGCCCACCGCATCCACCGCCTGGAACCCGGTGGTGAACATGCCGCCCCCTGCCGCGAGATAGAGCTGGAACGGTGTCGGTTCGACCCCCAGCACTTCCCGCAGGGCCGCGGTCGGATCAAGCGTGGTCTGGGCCACAAGGGCTGGTGGCTCCGGTTGTGGGTTGAAGCCGAAGATCACCAAGGGGTTCTCCGGTCCGGCGGGAACGGAGACCGACACGGTCTTCTCCCAATCCACCGAGGCTGCGGTGGCCCATCCCGGGGCCAGAGTGACCGCGAGCGCGATCAGAAAACGTGAAAACATCAAAAATCCTCCCTGAAAAATACCGTCAAGGCGAGGGGTCAGCCTAGCCAAGCGATGGTTTTCGGGCAAAGGATTTTCACTGGCGGGTCCGCGCGCGCAGAGGGCGCAGACCCGTTTTCAAGGCTGGGGTCAGGCGCGCCGACGCAGACCGGCACCGCCCAGCAGGCCCAGACCGCCCAGCATCAGCCAGGCCGCCGCCGGCAGCGGGATCGGCGCCACATCCACCGTGGCGATCTTGAAAT
This sequence comes from Dinoroseobacter sp. S76, assembly GCF_049801095.1. Classification (NCBI taxonomy): domain Bacteria; kingdom Pseudomonadati; phylum Pseudomonadota; class Alphaproteobacteria; order Rhodobacterales; family Roseobacteraceae; genus Dinoroseobacter; species Dinoroseobacter sp. S76. The sequence continues at coordinate 72,726 of NZ_JBNAGH010000001.1, forward strand.
TCACGTCCAGCCGCGAGCGTTGCGGCGGCAGAGCGCCCTCAAAGACCGCCGTGACCTCACCGGAAAGGGTCCAGCTATCTGCGAAATCCACATCCGACACAGCGAGGTAATTCGCATTGGCCGAACCGCCGCCCACATAGCCGACATCCGGAATGGCCGTCCCGTCGATCACCATGTTGCTGAGGGTGATGGTGTTGTTGTCGTCCTCGCTCCGGGCCCGGATGAACAGGGTGTCGATGCTGTCAAAAGCATTTGCGGCGAGCATGGTGCTCGACGTGACGGAGGCCGATTGTGACTTCAGGCTCAGAGACAGGCTGTCCGCCATCGCGTCATAGGCAAAGCTGAAAGAGACGGCCTCGCCGCTGACCCAGGCCCATTGCTGGACATCGAGGGGGGTGCCAGGCGGGTTCTGCACGCCGACCTCCCAATCGCCGCTGAGCCCCGCGGTCCCCCCGCGGATCTCGCCCACGGCGGCCTCGCAATCAGTGTTCGAGACGCCCTGATTGCACTGTGTGTTGAAGGTGCTGTCGCCGACAAAACTGCTGGTGGTGGCTGCATGACCCATGGAGGTCCCGAGCAGCAGGGCCGCGGAGACCGCGGCAGATTTTGTATACATGATCACACTCTCTAATACGTTACCGCTCGATGGTTAACAAATAGACGGGATTTGAGTCAAATCCGGCTGCGCGCATGGTTAACCCGGGCGGGTCAGGCTTCGGCGAGCGCGGGCCGAATGTAATCGCGCACGATATTGGACAAGACCGGCCCCGCATAGCGCAGCAGGATCCGGCCCTCGCCGTTCAGGACATAGGTCTCCGGCAGGCCGGTCAGGTTCCAGTCGCGATAGGTGGCCAAAGTGCCATCCTCGCCGAGCTTGGTGAAGGGCGAGCCGAGCTCGTCCAGAAAAGCCAGACTATCCGCCTCGATGTCCCGGTGGGTGATGCCATGGATCGGGATCCCCTCCGCCGCGAGCCCCATCAGGGCCGGATGCTCGGCCCGGCAAGGGGCGCACCAGCTCGCCCACCAATTGACCAGCTTGGGTCCCGGCGCCTTCAGATCCGGATAGGTCAGGAAGGGCTGGTCGCGCAGGGGGCCAAGGGTCAGCGGCGGGGCCAGCCGACCGGCCCGGGCACCGGGCTCAGGCGCGGGATCGGAGGGCGACATGAGCAGCGAGGAGGACAGATATCCTGCTCCTGCACTGACTGCGACGGCGCCTCCGAAGAGCAGAAGGTTACGCCTTTTCATTCGCCTCTTTGCGCGCCTCTTCAAAGGCCCGAAGCTGCGCGCGGACCTTGCGGCTCTTGGCGAGGGTCACGGCCACAAGGATGCCGAGCAACGCCAGCGACACAACATAGGCCATGGAGACCTCGAAGGCGTATTTCCCGAGATCCGGCATCACGCAGCCTGCCGTTCCCGCAGCCGCAGCGCCGACAGGCGCCGGGTGCGGATTTCCGTCCGGGTGCGCAGAAGCAGCAGCGTGATGAAGAGCAGCACGAAGCCAGCCAGACAGAACAGGAGCGGCTGATAGAACACATCCGCCACGTTCTTTTCCTTGTCGAGCGACAGGGAGGCGCCCTGATGCAGGCCCTGGTTCCAGAAATTGGCCGCGTAACGGCTGAGCACGGCGAAGACCGAGCCCACAAGGCAGAGGATCGAGGTCAGATCCGCCGCCGTGTCGGAGTTCTCGATCGCGGACCAGAGGGCGATATAGCCGAGATAGAAGAGGAAGAGGATCAGGAAGGAGGTCAGCCGCGGATCCCATTCCCACCAGGTCCCCCACATGGGCTGGCCCCAGATCGCCCCGGTAAAGAGCGCGATCAGCGTCATCACCACGCCAATGGGCGCCGCCGCCTTGGCCGCCAGCACCGAGACATGGTGCCTCCGGATCAGCCAGATAAGGGAGGTGACCAGCATCATCACCCAGATATTGATTGCCATCATCGCCGAGGGCACATGCAGATAGATGATCTTCACGGTCGATCCCTGGCGGAAATCATCCGGCGTGAAGAAGAAGCCCCAGACGAGCCCGACCACCAGACAGATCGCTGTCAGCCCCGCCGAATAGGGCAGGATCGCAGCCGAGGTCTGCATGAACTTCTTTGGATTGGCGTATTCCCAGAGTGACATGGGCTCGAAGGTAGGGCGCTGGCGCGAGGCTCGCAACGCGACAAAAGCCGCGAACGCTAACGCAGGTTGATACGGATTGCCGCAGCCGCCGCGAAGGGCAGCAGCGCGATGGTGCCGAGCGTGATCCCCGAGAGCATCAGGAGCGGCGTTGTCGTGTCGAACCCATCCACCGCCCGGCGCACGGTTTCTGCACCAAAGATCAGCGTCGGCACATAGAGCGGCAGGACCAAGAGCGACAGCAGTAGCCCGCCGCGTTTGAGCCCCACGGTCAGGGCCGCACCGAAGGTGCCGATCATGCTCAGGGCCGGTGTGCCGAGTGCGAGGGATATCACCAGCCATGGAAAGCCCGCGGGATCGAGGTTCAGAAGCACCGCCAGCACCGGGGCCAGCAGCGTCAGCGGCAGTCCGGTGGTCAGCCAATGGGCGAAGGCCTTGACCGCTACCAGCCCCTCCAGCGGCAGGGGGGCCGTGACCAGCAGGTCGAGCGAGCCATCCTCGAAGTCGAGCTGAAAGATCCGGTCTAGGGACAGAAGGCACGCCAGCAACGCCCCGACCCAGAGGACCCCGCTCGCCACCTCGCTCAGGATCCCGGTATCCGGCCCGACCCCGAAGGGTACGAGCACGGTCACGATCAGGAAGAACGCAAGGCTCAGGCCAAAGCCTCCACCCGCCTTGACCGCCAAGGCGAGGTCCCGGAGCAAAAGCGCCTTCACAGGAAGGCCTCGTCGAGCTCGGTCTCCTCGATCGGAGCCACGGCCTTGTAGGGCGCGAGATCGAGGGTCTTGGCCTCAATCCCCAGCTCGATATGGGTCGCCATCAGGGCCATGCCCCCGGTCGCCAGATGCCCGGAGATCATCTCGCCAAAGAGTGCCACATTGGCCGCGTCCAGAGAGACCGTCGGCTCATCAAGGATCCAGATCGGGCGCCCGGTGACCATCATCCGCGCCAGCCCCAGCCGACGCTTCTGCCCTGCCGAGAGATCCTGCGCCTGCCGGTCCGCAAGGGGACCGAGGGCATAGAGCTCCAGCGCCGGGGCGATATCGGCGACCCCGTAAACCTGCGCCCAAAAGGACAGGTTCTGGGTCACGGTCAGCGGGCCTTTCAGCCCATCCGCGTGGCCCGCATAGGCCATGCAATCCTCAGGCGCTTCGACCTGCCCGGCCACGGGCGGCTGCAACCCGGCGACTGTGCGCAGGAGCGTCGTCTTGCCGATCCCGTTCGGGCCACGCAGCACCACCGCCTCCCCGGGTGCGAGCGCGAAGCTCACCCCCTCGAGCACGGTCAGGCCACCGCGCTGGCAGCTCAGATTTTCGACACGTAATTCCACGGGTTGGGCTTAGCGGATGCAATCGAGCCGGGGAAGCGAATTCCTCAGGGTGCCTCAACCACGGGCAGAAGCGCGAGGCCCACGCGGCGTCCCTCAGACAGGAGCACGTTGTAGGTCCGGCAGGCCGCCGGGCTCGACATCACCTCGAGGCCGATCCCCTGCCCCTCCACCGCGTCGCGAAACGCGGCGGGCGCATGGGCGATCTCGGCCCCCATGCCGAGAAAGAGCACGTCGATCTCTTCGGCATTGAGCGGGCCCAGATCCTCGAGCCCGCCCCAGCGTTGCACGCCCGCAGGCGAGAGATAGAGCGCGCCGTGGTGCACTTCGCCGCCCACACGAAAGAAGCCGGGGCCATAGCCCTCAACCGGCTGAGCGTCGGAATAGACAACTTCGTTCAAGCGCATGACGGCTCCCTCACACAGAGATTGGCAGGCCCAGGATCGCGGCGGCTGCGATGATGACATAGGCGGTGACCCGGTAGAGCCCCGCGCGGCCCGGGGTGAAGAACGCCCGCCCGAGGGCCGTACCAAGGGCATAGGGGATCAGGAGCAGAAGGCCAAGGCTCACAGCCCCAGGGGGCACCGCCCCTTGCAGGGCCATGACCGGTAGAAAGGCGAGCGAGCTGAAGGTCAGAACGAGGATCGTGTTGGCGCGGCTGCGCGCGGCCTCATCCTGCCCGCCCAGCTGAAAGAGCACGAGAACCGGCCCGTTGAGCCCGGTGGCCCCACCGAGAAACCCGACCCCTGCCCCGACCGAGAGCCAGGCCCGCGGCCCGGGCGGACGGGTGTAGCGCAGCCCTGCGATCAGCGCAACAAGCGTGCCGATCACCACCGCCGAGACCGCCCATTGCAGCACATCGCCCGACAGGTGGCGCAGAACCCAGACCCCGGGAAAGGTCGCCAGCACCGCGGCGATCAGCAGGAACCGCACGGCGCGCAGATCCGCCTCCCGCAGGGCTCCGGGCACGACGGTGAAAACCGAGGAGAGGGCCGACAAGGAAAACGCCCCCACCGCGAGGGAGGGGGCGATAAAGATCGTCGCGAGCGGCATGAAGATCAGCGCCGCGCCAAACCCGGCAAAGCCATAGATCAAACCGGCCAGCGCCGAGATTCCGCAGAGCCAGAGCAAGCCGGGCGTTGCCAGCCCGGCCGCCAGCATCTCAGGCATCGATATTGGCGTATTGGTTGCCCTTGTTCGCGTCCGGCTTGGACCAGTCCCGCTTCACCCCGAGATAGAGCAGGATCGCAGAGGCCACGAAGACCGAGGAATAGGTCCCGATGATCACGCCCCAGATCATGGCAAAGACGAAGCCCCGGATCACGTCGCCACCCAGCACATAGAGCGAAATCAGCGCGAGCAGCGTGGTGACGGAGGTCATCACCGTCCGGCTGAGGGTTTCGTTGATGGACTGGTTCAACACCTCCATCAGCGTCTTCTTCTTGTACTTGATCAGATTCTCGCGCACCCGGTCGAAGACCACCACCGTATCGTTCAGCGAGTAGCCGACGATGGTCAGCAGGGCCGCGATGATCGCGAGATCGAACCGGATCTGCAGCAGGCTGAACACCCCGATGGTCAGAAGCACGTCATGGACCAGCGCCGCAACGGCGCCCACGGAGAACTGCCATTCAAACCGCAGCCAGATGTAGAGGAGCACCGCCCCGATGGCGAGCGCCACGGCAATCACCGCCGATTGGATCAACTCGCCCGAGACCTTGGGCCCGACGCTCTCGACGCTCGGGAAAGTCATGTCGGGATAGACCGCCTGGAGCGCCTCCTCGATGGCGAGGATGGTCTCCGGCGTCACGCTCTCCTGACCCTCCTGGGCCTGAATGCGGACCATGGCCACATTACGCTCGGGCCCGAAGGTCGGGTCGAACACCTCGGTGATCGAGATATCGCCCAGATCCAGCGAGCCGATGGCGTCGCGATAGGCGCCCACATCGACGGCCTGGGTGCTCTCGGTGCGGATGGTCGTCCCGCCTCGGAAATCGATTCCGAAATTCAGGCCGACCACGGCGAAGATCACGATGGCCGCGATGACCGCTGCGACAGAGGCCCCGAAGGTGACCTTCCAAAAGCGGAAAAAGTCATAGGAGGTCTCGGTGGGAACTAGCTTCAGACGCATGGCTCAGACCTCGATCGTTTTGGGGCGTTTGCGCTCGAACCACATGATCACGAGCAGACGAGTGACGAAGATGGCCGTGAAGACCGAGGTGAGGATGCCGAGCCCGAGGGTGATCGAGAAGCCGCGCACCGGGCCGGAGCCCATGACGAACAGGATCACCGCCGTGATGAAGGTGGTGATATTGGCATCGAGGATCGCGCTCAGGGCCTTTTCATAGCCAAGCTCGATGGCCCGGGCGGGGCCGCGCGCGGTCTTGAGCTCTTCGCGGATCCGCTCGAAGATCAGGACGTTGGCGTCCACCGCCATCCCGATGGTCAGCACGATCCCCGCGATCCCAGGCAAGGTCAGGGTCGCACCGATCATGCTGAGAAGGCCAAAGATCAGGCCCACATTGATGATGAGCGCGATGTTGGCGAAGATCCCGAACAGGCCATAGCTGAGGAACATGAAGAGCAGCACGCCCGCAAAGGCCACCAGACAGGCGATGGTGCCCGCGTCGATGCTGTCCTGACCAAGCTCAGGGCCGATGGTGCGTTCTTCGAGGAAGATCATCTCCGCCGGCAGCGCGCCCGCCCGCAGGAGAACCGCGAGCTGGGTGGATTCCTCGACCGAGAAATTTCCGGTGATGATGCCCGATCCGCCCGGGATATGGGACTGGATGACCGGGGCAGAGATCACCTCTTCATCCAGCACAATGGCGAAGGGCAGCCCGATATTCTCGGCCGTGTAGTCGCCAAAGAGCCGCGCGCCCGTAGGATTGAACCGGAAGTTCACCGCAGGGCGGCCGTTCTGGTCAAAGGCGGGTTGGGCATCGGTGAGCTGGTCGCCGGAGACGACCGGCGTCTGTTCGAGGATGTAATAGGTGTTCGGCTCGTCAATCGAGGGCAGCAGCATGTTGCGCGGCCCCGGAGGCGCATCTGCATCCCCGGTCCGGCTCACCACCGGGTGGAAGGTCAGACGCGCGGTCGTGCCGATGATCTCCTTGAGCTCGGCGGCGGAACCGATCCCCGGCACCTGGATCAGGACCCGGTCCTCTCCCTGACGCTGGATCGTCGGCTCGCGTGTGCCGACCTCATCCACACGGCGGCGGATGATCTCAAGGCTCTGCTGCAGGGTCCGATCGTCGGTGGCCTGCCGCTCCGCCTCGGACAATTGCACAATGACATCAGCGCCTTCGAAGGTGACCTCAATGTCAGTGGACCCGACCCCGGTGAGCGAGGTCACAGGCTGCGCCAGCCCCCGCACGATGGCCACGGCGCGGGTGATCTCGGCCGGTTCAGAGATCCGAACGCGGAGCTGGTCCGGCGGGCTGTCCTGACGGCGAATGGTGCCGATCGTGGACCGCGCCTCCCGCAGGGCGTCGCGGACATCGGGCCAGAGCCCATCCATCCGGTCCGCATAGACATCGGCGACCTGCACTTCGGCCAGCAGATGCGCGCCGCCCCGCAGGTCGAGCCCGAGATTCACAAGGCTCGAGGGCAGCACACTCGGCCACTGGCCCAGATCCGCTGCAATTTCCCCCGTCTCGGCCGCCCCGGCCTCGACCAGCTTGGCGGCGTCATTATGGGTCTCGACCCGGCTGTAGAACGCGTTGGGCATCGCAAAGGACAGCCCCAAAAGGACCAAACCCCAGATAACCACCCGTTTCCAAAGGGGAATTTGCAACATGTCTGGATCAGCTCGCCGGTTCGGTCTTGGTCAGAACCTGCTGGATCGTGTGGCGCACCACGCGCACCTCGGTGCCCGATGCGATCTCGACCTTCACTTCGTTGTCGTCAACGACCTTGGTCACTTTGGCGATCAGCCCGCCTTGGGTCACGATCTGATCCCCGCGCCGCAGAGCCTCGACCATCGCCTTGTGTTCCTTCACTTTTTTCTGCTGCGGACGGATCAGCAGGAAATACATGATGGCAAAGATCAGGATCAGCGGCACGAAGGAGGTAAAGGCCCCTCCGGCCCCGGCGGCCTGGGCGTAGGCAGGTGTGACGAACATGAATGTCCCCTCAGTCAGAAGATCTGTTTTGGGCGGCCCCCCGCCCGGTCAATCGGCGCGCACCGTATAGACGGGCCCGCGGGCATTCAAGGCAGATAAGGCGCGTGCAAGCCCGCAGCAACCACCGAATTCCGGCGGCAGCGATCCGTCGGTCATCTGTCGGACTTCTGTCGGACATGTGTCGGGCAAAATGTCGGACCCCCAGATCTTGCGTTTTGACCGACACTCCCTGTGTTTGGAGGGACGTAGTGAGAGAACGCGACCCGCCCAAGGCCCGCACAAAACGTGAGAGCAGCGGCGCAGCCCGAGCACTATGTTTGTTGTCCTCTCATGTGTTGCCAGCGAAACCGCAGCGATCAGACCGAAAGGTCGGTCACGCGCGCCCTCTGCCCGATCCTGCCTGAGGGCGGACACGCTGGGGTCGGACGGGATCTTCGACGGCTCGACATCTCGCCAAGGGGGCGACGGTCCTGGCTGGCCATGGCCGCTCAGAACCAAGTCTTCGGTCGGAGATGTACCCCTGCGCGAGCGGCCGCCTTCGCGCCCTTCATTTATCCGTTGCCAATGAAAAGGTTACCCAGGCGCAGCCGCTTTTCGACATCACGCGACACCACCGATTTGCCCTTCTGAAGACCCGGTCACGACTGGCTTGAAAGGCGCTGCAAGCCCATCTGGGGCCGTTAACCATTTGTTAGCCAATTATTTGACAGAGAACCGGTGCGCTCTTAGGGCTGGAGCTGTGTTTGGTAACGGTTCTTCGAGGAAAAACCCCATGAAAAAACTACTCGCGGCAGCAGCCGCATGCTTTGTTCTGCCGCTCGGCGCCCAGGCCGCCAGCGTCACAGTTAACCTGGATCCGGGAACGCTGTTCACGACCGATGCGATCGGCTCGTTTTCCACCGATGGCGGTGACATGGACGGTATGCTCGTCACCGGCACCTTCGCGGGCGGCGGCAGCGAAACCCTGACCTTCAATGGCACGGGCGGGTCCGCCGGCTCCACCGGCGCGGGCAGCTTCAGCCTCAGCCTTGGCAGCGACAGCTTCAACGGCATCTGGTCCGTTGATGTCAGCTCCGGCCTTCTGACATCCGTGCTGATCCAGGGTTCGCCCGGTGACACGGTGTTTGACATTGCGACCAACCTCGCGGGCGGCAGCACTGAAAACAGCGCAAGCGGCCGGACGTTCACCGAGACCTCCGACCTGACTGGGGCGATCGATGTGACCTACTCGAATGCGGTCGCTCTGACCGGCGACCCGGCCGTGGGCGATCTCTACGAGTCGCTGTTCATCGACCTGTCGGGGCTCTCGGGTGGCGGTCTGACCACCACGCAAACCCTGGCGTTCCGCGCGGACACCGACAATGCGGCAGCCGGCTCCTCGGTTGTCCCGGCTGTCCCGCTGCCGGCCTCCTTCCCGCTCATCCTCGCCGGTCTCGGTGCACTGGGCCTGACGCGGAAGCGCCGCAAGGCCTGATCGTCTGCGCCCGGGCACTGGTGCTTTCCCATGGGAAGCGGCTCCGGAGCTGGGCAACACGCTCGGACAGAGTGAGAGAAAAAGCAGCGTGCCACCACAGGTGGCGCGCTGTTGCGTTTTGCGCCCGAGGCGGCGGACCTTTGGGAGCCGCGTCGCGTCTTCCAACCAGTGCCCCCGTGTGCGCGCTAGGCAGCCCGCTGGACGAAGCCAGTGAAGTGTCTATGACCCGCCTCAGCGGATCGTCGTTGGACTTGGAAGCGGCAGCGCTGCACTACACTGCGATGAAAATCACAAGTCTGGGGCCCAAAACCAATTGCCGTCGTTTCTCGAAGATTCTGGATTTATTGAGTCCCAATGTGACGTTCATTTCTATTCCAGCATTTGCCTGTGGCGTGTATTGCTCTTACGTCTGAAACCACGCGACCCAAATTGAAAAAGGACTCCACAGTGCTGAAATGGATCGACGCGCGCGTTGAGGCGCTGGAAGACATGATTGAAGAACGTCCAGGGCGGATGATCATTTACTCACTGTGTAGCGGCATTGCGTTACTTGCGGTCCTGATCACTGTTCTCGGGTGGGTTTCGGAACGATTTGGAACCGCGTATCACAATTCCATTGTGGTTGTGTTTTTCGGGCTGGCCTTTACGTGTTTAGGTGTGACGATGAAGGCAATGCATTCTATTGTGCGGCGTTGGGATAGCGCGCACCGCGCAAAATACATTGTAAAAAGGCCGAAGTGATCGTGGGCTCGTTGCGGCATCCGAAATCTGCGTCATAGAGCATTCCAGCCGTACTCGTGCGAGGACACCTCCCAGCCTGAGACGATACAAGAGACCGCCCTTGGTGCCTTACTGAGCCTGGCGGCTCGGATCCTCGGCACCTCGCGCTCCGCGGCCCCTAGCCCTCGGCGCAAATCTCGGCCATATACCCGGCGACGGCCCATTCCGGGTCCGCCACGGCCAATTGAGGACTGCCCGCCATGCATGATATCCGCCTGATCCGCGAGACCCCGGAGGCGTTTGACGCCGCTTTGACCCGCCGGCCCGGTGTGTCTGCGGTCTCTGGATCGCTGCTGGAGCTGGATGCGGCGCGGCGGGCCAAGATCCTCGCCGCCGAAACGGCGCAGGCGGAGCAGAACGCGGCCTCCAAGCAGGTCGGGGCGGCCAAGGCCAAGGGCGATGAAGCGGAGTTCGAACGGCTGCGCGCGCTGGTCGGGGCGAAGAAGGCCGAGGTCGCCGCGCTCAAGGCCGAGGCGGCGGAGGATGATGCGGCGCTTACGGCGCGGTTGATGGAGATCCCGAACCTGCCTTTCGAGGACACGCCCGAGGGGGCGGATGAAGAGGACAATGTCGAGATCAAGCGCTGGGGCACGCCGCGCGCCTTTGATTTCGCACCGCAGGAGCATTACGCCCTGCCCTCGGTCACGCCAGGCATGGATTTCGAGGTGGCGGCAAAGCTTGCGGGCTCGCGCTTTGTGGTGCTCTCGGGGGCCGTGGCGCGGCTGCACCGGGCGCTCGCGCAGTTCATGGTCGACACCCATGTGGAAGAGAACGGGCTGACCGAGACCTGGACGCCGGTGCTGGTGCGCGAGGAGATGATGCTCGGGACCGGGCAGCTGCCGAAATTCGGCGAGGACAGCTATCAGACCCGGGAGGGGTGGTGGCTGGTGCCGACGGCGGAGGTGTCACTGACCAATCTGGTCAGCGGGGAGATCCTGGAGGAGAGCTATCTGCCCCGGCGCTATGTGGCCCATACCCAGTGTTTCCGCTCGGAGGCGGGCTCGGCGGGGCGGGATACGGCGGGGATGCTGCGCCAGCACCAGTTCGAGAAAGTCGAGATGGTGTCGATCACCAAGCCCGAGGACAGCCGGGCGGAGCTCGATCGGATGACCGCTTGCGCGGAAGGTATCCTTGAGGCGCTCGGGCTGCCCTACAGGACCATCGTGCTCTGCACCGGCGATATGGGGTTCGGCGCGCGGCGCACCCATGACATCGAGGTCTGGCTGCCCGGGCAGGACACCTATCGCGAGATCAGCTCGGTCTCGGTCTGCGGCGATTTCCAGGCCCGGCGGATGAATGCGCGCTACCGGCCAGAGGGCGGGGGCAAGCCGGAGTTTCTCCACACGCTGAACGGCTCGGGGCTCGCGGTGGGGCGCTGCCTGATCGCGGTGCTGGAAAACGGGCAGCAGGCGGATGGCTCCGTGGATCTGCCCGAGGTGCTGCACCCCTATCTGCGCGGCAAGACGCGGATCGACGCGACCGGTACGCTGGTCTGAGCCAGGCGGGGGCCGCAAAGCCCCTGCCCCATTGCCATTCGCGCGCGCACCCCTAGGCTCTCCCCCAAGGCAGAGCAGGACGGGGCGCAGATCATGGACAGACGGGTTTTCGGAGCGGGTCTCGCGGCCTTCGCACTTACGGGTTGCGGAGGTGCGCCGCGCACGACCAGCGTGCAGCAGGCCAGCGGGCTGCCCGATGACCTGCGGCCCGCGCCCAATGCGAACTATGACGCCTGGGTCAGCCGGTTTCGCGCCCGCGCGGCGGATCAGGGATTTTCCCAGGACCTGCTGCGGCGGGCCTTTGCGGGCACGGGCTATCTGCCCGGGGTTGTGCGCCGCGACCGGAACCAGACCGAGTTCACCCGCACGCTGGAAGACTATCTCGCCATCGCCGTCTCGGACGAGCGCGTGGCCCGCGGTCAGGCCGCCTATGCCACCTATCGCGACACGCTGGAGGCGATCGCCACGCGCTACGGCGTGCCCGCCCATGTGGTGACCGCGATCTGGGGGCTTGAGAGCTTCTATGGTGACCGGCGGGGCGATGTGCCGGTGATCTCGGCGACCTCCACCCTGGCCTTTGACGGACGGCGCGGCGCGTTCTTTGAACAGCAGCTCGTCGCGGCCCTGCGAATCCTCGAGAATGGCGACACGACCCCGGCGCGGCTGGTGGGCAGTTGGGCGGGGGCCATGGGGCATACGCAGTTCATTCCGACTTCCTACGAGGCCTTCGCGGTGGATTTCACCGGCGATGGGCGGCGGGACATCTGGGCCGAGGATCCCAGCGACGCGCTGGCCTCGGCGGCGGCCTATCTTGACCGCAATGGCTGGGTCAGCGGGCAGTCCTGGGGGCGCGAGGACCTGAATGGCAGCTTGCAGCCGCAAGCCGGGGGACCGCGCTTCACCACCACGCGGAATTTCGCGGTGATCAAGCGCTATAACAACTCGGATGCCTATGCGATCGGGGTCGGACATCTGTCGGACCGGATCCTCGGCGGCCCGCCCCTGCGCCAGCCGTTCCCGCCAGACGCAAACGGGTTGACCAAGGAGGACCGGGTCGCCCTGCAAGAGCGGCTGACCGCGCGGGGCTTCGATACGGGCGGCGCGGATGGGGTGATCGGCCCGAACAGCGAGGCCGCGATCCGGGCCTATCAAGCCAGCCGCGGCCTGCCGGTGACGGGGGTGCCATCGCGCGAGCTCTTGCGGATGCTGGGCTGATACGCGCCACAGCCCGCTGGCCGCGCGCGAGGCGTGGCGGTGGGCTTGTGCCCGCCCTGGCTCAGGCCAGTCCCCCCCCTGCCGCCTGCAGCCGCGCTTTGGACTTGTCCGTCTTGCCTGCCGCCAAGGTGCCATCAGCGACCACCGTCACCGCAAAGCCCCGGGCCCGCGCCGCGAGTGCGGTCTTCAGCACACAATAGTTGAAATCGAGCCCAACGATCCGCAGCTGCCCCACATCAAGCTCCGCCAGAAGCGGATCCAATGCGCCGGTCTCGAACCCGTCCTGCACCCGCTTGACCAGCGCGTGATCTGCCAGCCCGGAGAAGGGCGCAGCAAACTCGGTGCCCTCGCTGCCCGGAAGCGCCTGCCCTTTCATGAACAACCGTGCGACGCTGCGGGGCGCGGGTTGCGACCACTCCTGCCGGATCTCGATCACCGGATGGCCCGCGGATTTCGCGGCATCGACCTCCCTTAGGATGGCCGCCTGCGCCGCGGATTTCCGGGCATCGGAATAGGCGCCCCCGTCCCAGAACACGGTTTGCAGATCGATCATCAGCAGGGCCGTGCTGGGACGCTCCGGGATCGGATCGCCGCTACTCACTGCACTGATCTGCCACAGCCCGTAGCCCAACCACAGGAACCCGGCGCAAACGAGGGCCGCGAGAAGATAGGGGAGCATCAGGGAGCCTCCTCGGCGTGGGATTTGAGCTGCGCGGTGAGCGCGCGCACGATGCGGAGGGCGGCGGCGACCTCCGCCGGGTCGAGATCCGCGCCGATGCGCTCGATCAGGGCCAATTCGCGGGCGATGACTTCGGCGATCAGGCGGCCTCCGGTCTCGGTCAGACTGAGGCGCGGGGATCGTTTGTGACGCGGGTTCGGTCGCTGTTCGGTCAGACCAGCGGCGAGGGTCTCATTGACCATGAGCTGCACATATTGACGCTTGATCTCGAGCCGCTCCGCGACCTCCGGCACGGTGAGCTCCCCGTGGGCGTGAAGCATTTCCAGAACCGCGCGCATCCGCACCGTGAGCCCTGTCCCAGCGAGGCCCTTTTCCACAGACGCCTCCGCCGCCTGCATCAGGGGGCGGGACATCCAGACGAGATCATAAAGTGGCGAGTCAGTCATAATGACAATATAGATGTCATTCTGACATGCATAATGTCAATGCACGACCACCTACACGTTCAGCGCCCCAACACGCGCATCCCTCGGTCGATGCCATCGAGGGTCATGGGGACCATGCGTTCGGGGCCGAAGACCTGTTGGATCATCTCGATGGACTGGGTGTAGCCCCAGTGGCGCTCGGGCACCGGATTGAGCCAGAGGTGGTTCGGCCATTGGTCGCGCAGCCGCTCCAGCCAGACATAGCCAGCTTCGGCATTCCAGTGCTCATTCGCGCCGCCGGGATGGGCGATCTCGTAGGGCGACATGGAGGCATCTCCGACGATGATGCATTTATAGTCCGACCCATAGGTGCGCAGGATCTCGAAGGTCGACATCTGCTCGGACCAGCGGCGGCGATTGTCGCGCCAGACGCCCTCATAGATGCAGTTGTGGAAGTAGAAATACTCCAGATGCTTGAACTCGGCGCGGGCGGCGGAGAAGAGCTCTTCGACGAGTTTGATATGGGGGTCCATGGAGCCGCCCACATCGAGAAACAAGAGAACCTTGACCGCGTTGCGTCGCTCGGGCCGGGTCTGGACGTCGAGATAGCCATGCTCGGCAGTGGAGCGGATCGTGCCGTCGAGATCGAGCTCATCGGCGGCCCCGTCGCGGGCCCATTGGCGCAGGCGTTTCAGGGCGACCTTGATGTTGCGGGTGCCGAGCTCGACGGTATCGTCGAGGTTCTTGAAGGCGCGCTTGTCCCAGACCTTGACCGCGCGCTGGTGGCGACTGCCCTCCTGTCCGATGCGGACGCCTTCGGGATTGTAGCCATAGGCGCCGAAGGGCGAGGTCCCGGCGGTGCCGATCCACTTGTTCCCGCCCTGATGGCGGCCCTGCTGCTCCTTGAGGCGCTCCTTGAGGGTCTCCATCAGCTTGTCAAAGCCGCCCAGCGCTTCGATCTCGGCGCGCTCTTCGTCGGTCAGGTGCTTTTCGGCGAGCTTCTCCAGCCACTCCTTCGGCAGGTCGACAGACTCGAGCACCTGCTCCACCGTGATCTGCTCCAGCCCCTTGAAGGACGCGGCAAAGGCCCGGTCGAACCGGTCCAGATGGCGCTCGTCCTTCACCATGGCGCAGCGCGCGAGATAGTAGAACGCCTCGGGGTCGTAGACCGCCATGCCCTGCCCCAGCCCTTCGAGAAAGGTCAGGTATTCCCGCAAGGAGACCGGCACGCCGCCGGTCCGAAGCTGGGAGAAGAAGGGCAGGAACATGGGGGCTCAGGCCGCCAGACGTTCCAGCACGATGGTGGCGATGAGGCCGATCAGGCCCCAGAATATCGCGAAGCCGGCGGCGTATTGCGCCATGTCGCGCTTCAGCCCATTTCGCGATTTGGCGAGCCACGCGCCCCAGCCGGCCCCGCCCAGTAGTCCTGCAACAATCAGCATCAGCTTCCCCGATCCGTGGTCTCTTCGGGCGCTCTCACGGGTGGAGGCAGGGCGGCGATCTCCGCCAGCCGGGCCCGCACCCTGGCGTCCGAGCCGATGCCATATCTCGCCCAGCCCAGACTGTCGAGACGCACGGCCTCCGCCTCGGAAGCGCGGCCCAGAAGATCGAGCGCCTCGGCTTTCATCATGAGAAGCGTGGCCAGAAGTGCTGCATTCTCGGAGCGTTGCACCGCGGGCAGCGCGGAATTGGCCAGACGCAGGGCGGTGTTGGCCTGCCCGTTGATCAGCGCGAAGGCGACGATCTGCATGGTGACATGGGCCTGCTGGACCTCGGTGCCCTCGGCGGCCCCGTAGAGCCCCCCCGCCTGCAGGAAGGAGGCGAGCGACAGCTCAGGGTCGGAGCCGAGCGCGAGGCGGCCCAGCACGTAATAGCTGAAGGCGCTGCGCACATCGGGGAACTGGGCGTCGCGGGCGATGCGCACGGCCTCGACGGCGGTCTCCTCGCGCTTGCGGGGCGAGGTGCCCGGGCCAAGCGCGGCCTCCACCGCGTTGATCCAGTCGCGCCGGGGCACGTTGGGTTGCGCCCGCCCGGCGGGACGCCCGCCCGGATTGAGCCGGTTCAGGATCCGGGGCAGCTTCTCGGCCACCTGCGCGGGCAGCATGCCGGAGCGCAGCTCGGGCGCGTAGGTCACGCGGAGCATGAGCATGTCGAAACTGGTCAGGACCGGATGGAAGTTGTCGTCATTGAAGACCGAGTTTTCCAGCCGGTAGAGGTCATTGAGCGGGCCGAGAGCCTGGGCGATCTCCTCATGGAGGCAGTCGCGCACCTCCTGCGGGCTCACGTCATTGGGCACGAAGACCGAGGCGCGGGTCCGTGTCTGCAACCGGGTCCAATCCACGGTCGAGGAACGGCGGTTGCGCAGGAACTCATTCCAGCCCGCCACGTTCGGCACCACGAAACAGGCCGCTTGCGGGACATAGCGCTGGATCTCGCGGCGCGGCAGGGCCTCGACCACGATCTGGGCCGCCTCGTTCTGGCCCGCGCGCGCGATGTCGAGCCCCGCCTCCCGCTGCAACCGGTCGAGCAGCCGCGCGAGATCGGGGCCGAGGGTCAGGGGCGCATCGCCGAACACCGCCACCCGCACGGGGCCTTCGAAACGGGTGAAGCGCGTGAGCGCACGACCGCTTTCCATCTGAAAGCTGAGCTCCATGAAATCGGCGGCCAGCTGTCCATTGGACCGCCCCACGGGCGCGGGCTTGTAGGCGCCGAAGGTCTTCATGGGAGGCAGCTCGCCACTTGGCTGCAACCGGCTTGGCGGATCGCTCACAGGCGGCGCTGTCGGCCCCGAGGCGCAGCCCGCCAGCAGCAGCGCGACCGGCAGGAGCCAGGCCAAGCGCCTCATGCGGGCACCCGCGTGTATTTGATGAAATCCGTGACCTGAGCCACCTGATCATAGAGGGCGCGCGCGGTCGCGTTGCCCTCTTGCGTCGTCCAATAGACCGAGGCCGCGCCGTCCCGGTCGGCGGCGTCATAGACCGCTTCGATCAGGGCGCGGGCGACCCCCTGCCCCCGGGCCTGCGGAACCGTATAGAGGTCCTGAAGGTAGCAGACCGGCGCGATATGCCAGCCATGGCGGTGATAGATGTAGTGCACAAGGCCGAGGATCTGCCCGTCCCGCTCGGCCAGAAGCCCTTGGTAGTCGGTGACCTCCGGATCGCAGAGGCGGGCAAAGCTCGTCTCATAGACCGCTTCGGGCAGCTCGGTCTTGTAGAAGGTCAGATAGCCCGTCCAGAGCTGCCGCCACGGGGCCGCATCGCGCGTCTCGATCGGGCGCAGGGAAAGGGGAGATCCGGTCATGGGCGCAGCATGCGGGCTGCCACCGGGGGGCGCAAGCCCGCGGCGCCGCAGGGATGGCGGAGCGTTGCCACTGGGCCCCGCTGCGCCTAGCGCCGACCGGAGCGGGCGAGAAAGGCGAGCCGCTCGAAGAGCGCCACATCCTGCTCGTTCTTCAGGAGCGCGCCGTGGAGTTTCGGCAGGGCATTGGCGCCGTCGCGCTTGAGATCCTCCGCCGTCAGGTCTTCGGCCAGAAGAAGCTTGAGCCAATCCAGCACCTCGGACGTGGAGGGTTTCTTCTTGAGCCCCGGGGTCTCGCGGATCTCGTAGAACTGGGTGAGCGCCGTGCTCAGGAGTGCGCCTTTGAGGCCGGGATGGTGCACCTCGACGATCTTGCGCAGGGTCTCTTCCTCGGGAAAGGAGATGTAGTGAAAGAAGCAGCGGCGCAGGAAGGCGTCCGGCAGTTCCTTTTCGTTGTTCGAGGTGATGATCACAATCGGGCGCGTTTTCGCGCGGATCGTCTCGCCGGTCTCGTAAACGAAGAACTCCATCCGGTCGAGTTCCTGCAGCAGGTCATTCGGGAACTCGATATCCGCCTTGTCGATCTCGTCGATCAGCAACACGACCTTGTCGTCGGCCTCGAAGGCCTGCCAGAGCTTGCCCTTCTTGATGTAGTTGGCGACGTCATGGACGCGCTCATCGCCAAGCTGGCTGTCCCGCAGACGGCTCACGGCGTCATATTCATAAAGGCCCTGCTGCGCCCGGGTGGTGGATTTGATCGACCATTCGATCATCGGCAGGCCGAGGGCCGCGGCCACCTGACGGGCCAGTTCGGTCTTGCCCGTGCCCGGCTCGCCCTTGACCAGAAGCGGGCGTTCCAGCGTCACGGCGGCGTTGACCGCAACCTTCAGGTCATCGGTGGCGACATAGTCCTTGGTGCCGTCAAAGCGCATGGGGGCTCCTGGAAAATGGGATCTCTTGCGACGTTACACCAGCTTCGATTTCGCCCGGCAACCCCCTATATTTGCGTGACAAGGTGTGGGAATCTGAGTATGACGCAGACAGGGAGGGCAACGGATGTCAGGTGAACCAGACGCTGAACAATCCGGCCTGTATGAGGGAGCAAACATGCGCGCTGAGACGTTTTTGCCAGACGATTACCGTCCTGCTGAGGACGAACCGTTTATGAACGACAAGCAGACCGAGTATTTTCGCCGCAAGCTGTTGGCGTGGAAGAACGAGCTGCTCGAAGAAAGCCAGAACACCATTTCCGAATTGCAGGGCGCGGCCCGGAACATCCCTGACGTGGCCGACCGGGCCTCGGAAGAGACCGACCGTGCGCTGGAACTGCGGACCCGTGACCGTCAACGCAAGCTGATCACCAAGATCGATGCGGCCCTGCGCCGGATCGACGAGGGTGAGTATGGCTATTGCGAAGCGACCGGGGAGCCGATCTCGCTCAAGCGGCTAGACGCCCGTCCGATCGCGACCCTGAGCCTTGAGGCGCAGGAGCGTCACGAGCGCCGCGAAAAGGTCCATCGCGACGACTGACCCCGCCCATCGCGCGGGGCCAGCCTCGGACGCGATGCAGAGCGGCCACACCTGAGACAGCACCGGAGGGCAACCTCCGGTGTTTTTCGTTTCCAGCTTTGAAACGGAATATTTTGCGGCTACTCCCCACATATGGTGTTGGTCGGACGAGAGATAACTGTTCTTGGGGCCGGGATCGGGGGGCTTTGCGCTGCGATCTGTCTTGCTGCGCGTGGCGCACGGGTCACCGTTCTCGAACAGGCCGACGAGATCCGCGAAGTTGGCGCCGGGATCCAGATCAGCCCGAACGGCATGCATGTTCTGAACGCGCTGGGACTGGGCGACCGGCTCTCGGCCATGGCGATGCAATCGCGCGCCGTGGTGCTGCGCGACTTCGCCGATGGGCGCGAGGTGCTGCGGATGCCCCTGCCCGAGAGCCCCGGCTTCATGCTGACCCATCGGGCGGATCTGATCACCCTGCTGGCAGAGGCCGCCCGGGAGCTCGAGGTGGCCATCGAGCTCGGCTGCAAGGTCGATAGCGTCACCCTCTCCCCCGGTATGGCGCCGAGCCTCAAGCTCGCCGGTGGTCAAACCCGGAGCGCGGAGCTGCTGGTGGGGGCGGATGGTCTGCACTCGCAAGTGCGCAAGGCCGTGGACAAGCCCGCCAAGCCCTTCTTCACCGGTCAGGTTGCCTGGCGCATGATCCTGCCCCAGACCCATGCGCCGGACCCCGAGGCCTCGGTCTTCATGGGGCCGGGCCGCCACGTTGTCAGCTACCCCCTGCGCGAGGGCACGGTGCGCAATATCGTGGCCGTGGAGGAGCGGGACCGCTGGACCGCCGAGGGCTGGACCCAGCCCGACGATCCCATGCGCGTGGCCCGGGCCTTTGCCAGTTTCGCGCCGCAGGTCCGCAATTGGATGAAAGCCGCGCAGGAGGTCCATGTCTGGGGCCTCTTCCGGCATGAGGTGGCTCAGAGCTGGTATCGCGACGGGGCGGTGATCCTCGGGGACGCGGCCCATCCCACCCTGCCCTTCCTCGCTCAGGGCGCGAATATGGCGCTGGAGGATGCCTGGGTTCTGACCGACAGTCTCGCGCGGGAGGAAAGCGCTGAGGCGGGGTTTGCCCTCTATGAGGCCCGGCGCGCGGCGCGCGTGACCAAGACCGTGCAGGCCGCCAACAGCAATGCGCGCGCCTATCACCTGCCCCAGGGCCCGGTGCGCAGCATGGCCCATGCGGGGCTCTCGCTGCTCAACCGCTTTGCGCCGCATCTGCCCCTGCGCAAGTTCGACTGGCTTTATGGCGAGGATGTCACCAAGGGCTGACCCCTTGGCTCAGGCGGCGAGATCCACGATCACGGGCACATGGTCCGAGGGCTTCTCGCCCCCGCGCACGGCTGCATCGATCCGGCAGTCCCGCATCAGGTCCGCGCAATCGGGCGTCATCAGCACATGGTCGATCCGGATCCCGTCATTCCGCTGCCATGCCCCCGCCTGATAATCCCAGAAGGAGTAGTGCCCGGCACCCTGGTGGCGCGCGCGAAACGCTTCGGTGAAGCCGAGATTGAGGATCCGCCGGAAGGCCGCACGGGAGGCCGGCAGGGCGAGCGCGTCCTTGTGCCAAGCATCGGGCCGGGCGGCATCCTCATCCTGTGGAATGATGTTGTAGTCACCTGCCATGAGCGCAGGCTCCTCAGCGGCCAGCAGCGCCCGCGCGCGGGCCTCCAGCCGAGCCATCCAGGCGAGCTTGTAGTCGTATTTCGGCCCCGGCGCCGGGTTGCCATTGGGCAGATAAAGCCCGCACACCCGCACGGGCACATCGCCCATCACGGTCGCCTCGATCCAACGCGCCTGTTCGTCTTCGTCATCCCCGGGCAGGCCCCGGGTCACATCCTCCAGCGGCAGCTTGGAGAGGATCGCGACGCCATTGAAGCTCTTCTGCCCATGGGTCTCGACGATATAGCCCATGTCTTCAAAGAGCTCGCGCGGGAAGTTCGCGTCGATCGACTTGATCTCCTGAAGCACGACCACATCGGGGCTCGCCTCGCGGAGCCACTCCGGAAAAGCGTTGATCCGGGCCTTGATGCCATTGATGTTGAAGGTCGCAACCTGCATGTCCCTGCCCTCTCGGTTTTGCCCGATAGAGCCCGAGGGGCGCGGGAAAGTCCAGAGCCGCCGCGCCCGCGGCGGCGGTCCGCTTGGCGGTTTTCCAGACCCCCGACACGGAGGCGACGGAAGGTGCCACGCGGGTCCGCCGCATGCTGAATGGCATGCGGCCGTATCGCCGGACTAGAGCTCGACGATGCGCACCTTGCTGCCCTTGGTCGTCAAAGCAATCTCACCGTCACAGAGCCTGAGCGCATCACGCCCGAAAACCTGCGCCCGCCAGCCCTTGAGGGCCGGTCCATCAAGCTGCCCTGCGGCCATACTGTCGAGCTCGGCCGTGGTGGCGATCATCCGCGAGGCGACCCCCGCATCCTCGGACTTTGCCTTCAGAAGCACCCGTAACAGATCCGCCAGCGCAGAGTTCACCTGCATCTTGTCCCGCGTGCGGTCGACCTTGGGATAGGTCGCGGGATCCGCGCTCTGCCCGGCTTCGACAGCGGCGAGAATGCCATCGGCGATCTCCCCCTTGCGCGCCTCGCGCAACAGAAGCCGCGAGCGGCTGAGATCCTGCATGCTCTTGGGCCGGGTCGAGGCGAGCTCCAGCAGGGCATCATCCTTGAACACCCGGCTGCGCGGCACGTTCCTAGTCTGGGCATAGGTCTCGCGGAACTCTGCCAGCGCCCGCACCGTGGCGAGGAACTTGCCGGAATTGGTCCGGGTCTTGATCCGCCGCCAGGCGTTCGCAGGCTCGACCACATAGGTCTCGGGCTGCAGCAGGATCTGCAACTCCTCCTCGACCCAGGGGCGGCGGTTGTTGCGGTCAATCTGAGCCGAGAGATGCTCGTAGATCACCCGCAGATGGGTGACATCCGCGAGTGCGTAGGTCTTTTGCGCCTTGGAAAGCGGCCGGTGCGACCAATCCGTGAAGCGCGAGGTCTTGTCGAGGCTCTCGCGCGCGATCTTGCGCACGAGGGTCTCGTAGCCGACCTGTTCGCCAAAGCCGCAGACCATGGCCGCGACCTGAGTGTCAAAGAGCGGTTCGGGGAAGACCCCGTGCTCCACAAAGAAGATCTCGAGATCCTGTCGTGCCGCGTGGAACACCTTGACCACACCGGGATCGCGGAAGAGGTCGAGCATCGGCTCAAGGGACATGCCCTCGGCCAGGGGATCGACCAGCACCGCGCTCTCGGGCCCCTCGCCGGGATAGGCGAGCTGCACCAAACAGAGCTTGGCGTAATAGGTGCGTTCTCGGAGGAACTCCGTATCTACGGTGACATAGGAATGTTCGGCGGCACGGGCGCAGAACTCGGCGAGCGCGTCCGTATCAGTGAGTATGTCCATCTGGGCCTTGCAGTTTATTTCTTATTTGGCCTCGCTAACTTGATCCTACGCGGTTTTGACCAGTTGGAAAAGAGTGGCTTTTCAACCGGACCCGAGACGTCGCGTCACGGGGGGGGGCGCAGATCAACTCAGCTGGTGAAAGCTCCGGTCGCCTTGGGCAAAGCGGCGCAGCACATCCGGGTAAAGACGGTGTTCAAGGGTCAGCACCCGGCTTGCGAGGCTCTCGGGCGTGTCCCCCGGGGCGATCGCGAGGCAGGCCTGGCCGAGGATCGGGCCGTCATCGAGCTCCGGCGTGACTTCATGCACCGTGCAGCCATGTTCTGCATCCCCGGCCTCGAGCGCGCGGGCATGGGTGTTCAGCCCCTTGTATTTCGGCAGGAGCGACGGGTGGATATTGAGCATCCGCCCCTGCCAGCGCGCCACAAAGCCCGGGGTCAGCACCCGCATGAAGCCCGCAAGGCAGAGGATATCCGGAGCCGCCTCTTCCAGCGGCGCCGAGAGCGCGGCCTCAAACGCCGGACGGTCGCCCTTGAAAGGGCGGTGATCCACCGCTGCGGTCGCAATGCCCATTTCGGCGGCGCGTTTGAGCCCGCCCGCCTCCGGATCGTTGCTGGCCACCAGCACCGGCCGGGCGGGATGATCGCCCACCATGCTCTCGACCAGACGCAGCATGTTCGAGCCGCCGCCGGAGATCAGAATGGCGACCCGTTTCGTCACAGAAGGGTTCCGGAATAACGGACTGCGCCCGGGGCATCCTCGACGACCGTGCCGATCACATGGACGGTCTCTCCGGCGTCGCGCAGGGTCTCGGCCAGGGCCTCGGCCCGGTCGGCGGCCACCACGAGGGCCATGCCGATCCCGGCATTGAAGGTCTTGAGGAGTTCCGCCTCGGCCAGACCGCCCTCGGCTGCGAGCCAGGCAAAGACCGGCGGCAGATCCCAGGCGCCCAGATCGATGGCAATCCCCAGCCCCTCGGGCAGCACCCGGGGCAGGTTCTCGGTCAGGCCCCCGCCGGTGATATGGGCCAGCGCATGGACACCGCCCGCCTGCACCGCCGCGAGGGCCGGTTTGACATAGAGCCGTGTCGGCGTCAGCAGCGCGGCCCCGAGGCTGTCCTCGGCGAAGGGTGCCGGATCGGCCCAGCTCAGACCCGAGCGCTCGACCACCCGGCGCACCAGCGAATAGCCATTGGAATGCACCCCGTCCGAGGCGAGCCCCAGCACCACATCGCCCGCGGTTACACCGGCGGGCAGATCCGCGCCCCGCTCCATCGCGCCGACGGCAAAGCCCGCCAGGTCGAAATCGCCCGCGTCATACATGCCCGGCATCTCGGCGGTCTCGCCCCCGATCAGCGCACAGCCCGAACCGGAGCAGCCCTCGGCGATCCCCTCGATGATCGTGGCGGCGGCCTCGACCTCCAGCTTGCCGGTGGCGAAATAGTCGAGAAAGAAGAGCGGCTCCGCCCCCTGACAGACCAGATCATTGACGCACATGGCCACCAGATCGATCCCGATCGTGTCGAAATGGCCCGTGTCGATGGCGATGCGCAGCTTGGTGCCCACCCCATCCGTCGCGGCCACCAGCACCGGGTCGGAATAGCCCGCCCCCTTGAGGTCAAAGAGCGCGCCGAAGCCGCCCAGACCACTCATCACACCGGGCCGGGCCGTGGCCTTGGCCGCAGGTTTGATCCGGTCCACCAGCGCATTGCCAGCATCGATGTCGACCCCGGCCTCGGCATAGGTCAGACCCGTCTTGGGGGTGTCATTCATGGCAGGATTCCGGCAGCAGCTAACGTTGGCGCCGACCTAACAAGACCGTACCCGCCTGTCCATGGCCGGGCCCTACATGGCATTCTTTGCCGCAAGCTTTTCCTGGCGGCGCTGCTCGTCCCTCACGCCATAGCCGAAGGAAAACCGCGCGACCACGGCGCCGATCAGGAACACGACACCCATTATGACCGCAAAGCCTCCAAGCCCGAAGAAGAACAATTCCTCGGCCATCTCGCCGCCGATGCCAAGCGCCAGCACGACCGCGATGGCGAGCGAAAAGCCAACCACGATATTGATCAGCGACATGATCCAGGACAGCTTCCACATTGTGCTTGAGCTCGGCGCCGCCTTATTCCGGCGCATGTAGAGGGCACCGACAAACATTGCCGGAAGCATATGCGTCACGACACTGACAGCGACGCCAATGTCGAAGTCGAGAAAAAAGAGTAACCCGCTCGACAGAGCATACACGAAGATCATGGAGATGAGCGTGTAGAGCGCGTGACGCAGCAGAAGGGAGGATATGGACATGAAGACGCGTTCCTCGGTTCGGGTCGGCTTCGTTTCGCGGTCCTTTTCTGGCTATCATGCCATCGGGCTTGACGCGAGGCTGCACTCTGGTAGCCATCGGGTGCGGCGGGCCTGTAGCTCAATTGGTTAGAGCAGAGCGCTCATAACGCTTTGGTTGCGGGTTCAAGTCCTGCCGGGCCTACCATGTTCTTTCTGTCGCACAGATCTGAGCCTCCGACCGGTGGGAGTAGTGCTTTGGTGCGCCCACTGCGGGCTCTTCTGCCCAAGAACAGAGCACCCTGCCCCGTCCCAGTCCAATCGGGCAGGCCCACTCCCGTAATGCGGGAACGCGTGCGCCGCCCTTCCGCTCAAACAGGTCATCTGCCGGAGTTTCACGTCCTATTTACTGGAAAGTGCGACATTCTGCCCCATCCTTTCACAGCGAGGACAGAAGGAGTGGATGATGACATTTCTCAAAACACTGGGCTTTGCCGTGCATAACCTGTCGCGCATGGGCTATTACCATGCCGGTGCAGAGATGTGTGGCGGCAGCGAGCGGCGCGCCAAGGCCGACGCCTATCGCAACCTGAGCAACATGACCGGCGGCCTGGTCCGCATGCAGGTGATGGACGCGATCTCCCGCAGCCCGCGCTTCACCGCGCAATCGCAAGATCAGCTTTAAGACCGCCCAGCGTCTCGGAGGTTCCGAGGCGCAAAGATCCGCCATGGCTCCGCGCGATATCGGACGCGATGGCGAGACCGAGCCCCACGCCGCTACCGGCATTCTGGTTGCGCGCCGCATCCAGTCGGGCAAAGGGTTTGAGCGCGGTGTCGCGCATGTCCTCGGGGATCCCCGGCCCGTCATCTTCCACCGTGAACCGTACCGCTGATCGGAACACCTCCACCGTTACCGCCGCCGTCTTGCCATAGCGCAGGGCATTGCCCACCAGATTGTCCAGGGCACGCTCGATCGCCATGGGGCGCAGGGTGACGAGGCACTCCTCCTCCGGATCCGCCCCCTTGAAGGTCAGCGTCACCTCGCCCCCGGTGCGGCGATGCTGATCCACCACCGCCTCAGCCAGATCAAACGGATCCAGCGCCTCGGGATCCTCCAACGCATCGGCCCGGGCGAAATCGAGAAAGGTGTTCAGCAGCCGGGACATATCCTTCACATCCCGCTCCAGCGCCTCGACCTCCGGCGACGGGGGCAGCATGGATAGCTCCAGTTGCATGCGGGTCAGGGGCGTGCGCAGATCGTGGCTCACCCCCGACAGCATCATGGTCCGCTGCTCGATCTGCCGCTCGATCCGGGTCCGCATATCGAGGAAGGACTGCCCCGCCGCCCGCACCTCCAGCGCGCCACTGGGCTTGTAGGGCATGGTCCGCCCCTTGCCGAAGGCCTCCGCCGCCTGCGAGAGCCGCGCGATGGGCCGCAACTGGTTGCGCAGGAAGATATAGGCGACCAGCGTCATCAGGCCGCCCACGAAGATCATCAACACCAGCAACTGATGGGGATTGGAGGCAGAGACCCGGCGCCGCTCCAGCTCCAGCAGCACCGGGCCCTTTTGGGTCGAGAGCGAGAAGGCCAGTCGCCGGTCATCGCTTGCCAGATCGATCAGGCCGATCCCGGTCAGCTCCTCGCGTAGGGTGGCGATCACCGTCAGGCCGGAGATGTCGTAGAAGACCCGCTCATCCCGGATCGCCTCGGGCGCGTCCAACGCGCTGAGCCGGATCCGGAGCCCGGTGGCAAGGCTCGAAGCTGCCGCCAGCCCCTGCTCGGCCACCGTATCCCGCAAAAGCCGCGCCTCGGTCACCACGGTCATGGTCATCTGGCGCGTCACATCTTCGAAATGACGCTGCAGAAAGGTGATCGACACCACAAGCTGAATGGTGACAATCGGCACGATCAGGATCAGCGCAGCCCGCGCGTAGAGCCGACGAGGGAGAGAGTTCTTGAGAAAGCGGAACATGGCGCGCAGCCTAGACCGGGGATGCGCCGGGCGGAAGGGAGCGCGGGTCTGATGGCCTTGCCCCCGCGCCCCGCGCCCGTGACCCAGCTCGCGCCCGGTCTGCGCCGGGTGCTGGCGGATAATCCGTCGCCCATGACCTATTGGGGCACCAACAGCTATATCGTCGGGACCGGCGCGGTCGCGGTGGTCGATCCGGGCCCCGCGGATCCGGCGCAGATCGCGGCGATCCTGACCGCGCTGGAGCCCGGCGAGACCGTCAGCCATATCTTTGTCACCCATGCCCATCTCGATCACAGTCCCGGCGCTTCCCTGCTGGCCGCCGAGACCGGGGCTCTGGTCTTGGCCTATGGCGATGCGCAAGCCGGGCGCAGCGCCCAGATGGCCGCCCTAGCCGCCCAAGGCGGGCTTGCCGGAGGGGAAGGTGTCGATGCGGGTTTCGCGCCGGATCAGATGCTGGCCGATGGCGAGGTCGTCAGCCATGGGGATTGGCAGCTCGAGGCGCTCTGGACGCCCGGCCATTTCGGCAATCACCTGTCCTTCGCCCTGCCCGAAGGTCAGGGGCTTCTTTGCGGTGATCTCGTGATGGGCTGGGCCAGTTCACTCGTTTCGCCCCCGGACGGGGATCTGGCCGCTTTCATGGCCTCCCTGGCGCGGCTCGCGGCACGGCGTGATGCCGTCTACTACCCCGGCCACGGGGAGCCCATCACAGCGCCTGCGGCACGGGTCGCCGAACTCAAGGCTCATCGCGAGATGCGCGGTCGCCAGATTGCCGAAGCCTTGCGCGACGCGCCCGGAACCGCCGCCGACCTCGCCGCGCGGATCTATACGGACACGCCCGCGGCCCTTCTGCCCGCAGCCGCTCGGAACGTCCTCGCTCATCTCATTGAAATGGCGTCAAAAAACGAAGCGCAGCACGAAGGCGCCCTGCGCGCCGACAGCGTTTTCGCGCCCCTGCAAGAATAGTTGCGCTTTTTTCGCCAGGACCTCTGGACAGCCATTCCCGGAGTTGCTAAATCCCGCGCCAGTTCCGGCGTAGCTCAGCGGTAGAGCAGTTGACTGTTAATCAATTGGTCGTAGGTTCGATCCCTACCGCCGGAGCCAAAATCTAAATTTGGTCAAAGCCTTGGGCGGCGTAGTAAGCGCAGCGCTGTGCTGGGTGTGACTTGCGTTGAAGTCTGGGTGCGAGGCCCCCCGTGCGCTGGGGCTTCCGACACATGTCTGCGCCCCGCATGGGGACGCTGACGCGTTAGACGGTTGAGGGGCTGTGTCGGGTGCAGAGGCTCTGGGCCAGGCAGCGCCCGTCCGGGCCGTCGTGCCAGAGAGTCATACTCCCGCTTTCACAATCCGCCCTGGTCGCGAGGACCCTGTCGCCCGCCTCGATATTGCTGAAATAGGTCACGAGGCGGTGGCGGAGCGGAGACCAACTGCGGGTCGCGGTCATCTGCGCTTCCGCCTGTTCGAACATCCGGCTGTAGCTCGGGAAGTAGAGCAGTCCGACCGCATTGAAGTCGCTGCCGAGACAGGGATGCAGCGTGACCCGCGCACTGGCGATCTGTGCCCCGGCGCGCTGCCTGCGGGCCAAGGCACTGGTCTCTTGCGCAAAACTGTCGGGGGCTTGAGGCAGTACCGGCAGCAGATAGGGATTGGCGCGGCAGACGCTGGCATTCACGCCGGGCTCTTCATGGGTGACAAAGGTCGAGATCAGGCGAAACCGGGCGACCTCCTCCCCGTCACACCGCAAATGGTGGATCGACTGCAGCCGACTGCGACCGGCGGCCCAGAGCGTGGAGTCCAGCGCGACCGCTCCGCCCAACCCTGCCCTCTCGGGCCGGGTTTGCGCGAACTCGGTGGCACAGAAGGCGGCGTAGATCTGCCGCCCCTTTGCGTCGCGAAAAACCGTGTTGTTCTGGCCGACCGCATCCGCGATCAGCTGCCAATGTACATCGCCCAGATGACGCAACCACCAATCCTCGGACAGCCCGCGCGGCGCGAGCTGCGCCATGCCGAGGGTCAGCTGTGCCGCGCGTCGGACCGGACCGGGGGAGAGCGCCCGCGCCGTGTTCATGACGCCGCCTGAAGCGCCTGCTTGGATTTCACGAGGATCGCATCGGAGAGGTATCGCGCATCCTCATCAATGCCGAGAAACCGCCCCGACCCCCAGGTGTTGAGCCAGCCCAGACCAATGAAATAGAACCCGGACTTGTCGCAGATGCCCCGGTCAAACTGCGGCCGGCCATGTGCGTCGAACACATCCACATCGATCCAGTCATAATCCGGACGGAAGCCGATCGCCCAGAGGATCGAGGTGATCCCGGCCTCGGCGCAATCAATCTCGGTGATCTCCTGCGCGGGGCGCCAGAGCTTCTCGAAGGCGGGCTCTTCGGGCGCGTCGATCCCGTTCTCCGCGATATGGGCGTCGATGGAGGTCCGGATCCCCAGATAGCTCGCATCCGCATCGTCGAGATTGGTCTCGAGATCCGGCAGGAAGGAGATCCGCGTCCCCGCCATCCCGCTGACGGAGCCATAGAGCGACACGCCTTGGGTCGCGAATTTGCGCAGATCGATCTCATGCCCGCCATCGCGGCCGCTCATATAGTGGTTGGTCTTGGTCACGGCGTGGATCGGGTCCGGATGCTCGGCAATCGTGATGTCGTAATGGCCCATGTCATGGAGCCAATCCGTGGCATCCCGCCCGCGATACTTGCGCGGTGAGCGTGGGGCGGGCCCCACGGCCAGATGCACGTCGCGGCCTTCGAGGTGCAGATCCTCCATCAGTTGCACGCCCGATTGCCCGGTGCCCACGATCAGTGTCCCGCCCTCAGGCATCTGCGCCGGGCGGCGATAATCGACCGAGTGCATCTGCTGGATCGCCGGGTCGAGCTGTGCGGCATAGGGCGGCACGATGGGGTTGTCATAGCCCCCCGTGGCGATCACGACCTGATCGGTGCTGTAATTGCCCTGGCTCGTGTCCACGAGATAGCCGCCCCCGGGCCGTTCGGTGATCTGCGTGACGGCGCACTCCTCGACCAGCGGCGGATCAAAGGTCTCGGCAAAGGCGTCGAGATAGTCGGTGATCTCGTTGCGCAGCATGAACCCGTCCGGATCGCTGCCCTGATAGGGGAAATCCGGCAGGCGGCATTGCCAGTTCGGCGTCACGAGGCAGAAGCTGTCCCAGCGGTTCACCCGCCAGGAGTGGAACTTCTTGTGACGCTCGAGCACCACATGATCGAGGCCCTTCTGGGCGAGGTAGTAGCTGACGGAGAGGCCGGCCTGTCCGCCGCCGACGATGACGACCGGGATGTGAGCACGCTGGGTCATGGCTGGGTCCTTATGAAATCGAGAGGCAGACAACATCTGCCGGGGGCGAGAAGTCACGCACGGTCCGCTCGATCCGGGCGAGCTGGGCATCGGCGCTGGTGCAACGGAAGCCGTATTTCGCCTCCACCCGCAGGCTCGCCTGTTCGAGTGCTGCGCGGCAGCGATCAGTGAACTCCGCGAGCGGATAGGTCACCCCGGCGCTCAGGTGGTCGTGAATCACGGTCGAGGGAGAATAGAGCTCTTCGGTACGGCCATCGGGCCAGCGCACCGTAAACCGGGTCTCAGGCATGGCGGACCTCCGGGGCAGAGAGGTTGAGATAGGGGGTCCGGGCATAGTCCCAGAACGGCGCGGAGCCTTCGCGGCTGGTCAGATGCACGGCCGAGCCCTCGGTCACATCCCCGCACGGGGTGGCCGAGATCCCGTGCCGATGGAAGGCACCGCAGACCGCGTCCGCCTCCTCGGCGGCGGCGGTGAGCAGGAAGCCGAAGCTCGGGAAGCTGCGCAGCCATCGCTCCATCTCGACCCCATCCGGGCGCGGCAAGGCCTCAAGCTGGATGTCGATGCCCACGCCGGAGGCTTCGGCCAGCATGAGCGCCGTGCCTGCGATACCCCCCTGGCTGATATCCTTGCCGCTGGTGACCAGCCCGGCTTCGGAGAGCTCGGGCAAGATCGACAGGGCACCGCGCAGGGCGGCGGGCGGCGTTGTGAGTGCGGCATTCCAATTGTCAAACGGCTCGCGATAGCTCCCGCGCAGGTCCACGGCGCAGATCAGGACATCGCCCGGGCGCGCGGTGAAGCTGGAGATCACCTTGCGCGCATGGCCGAGGATCGAGACCGAGAGCTGTAGCGCATCCGTGCGCAGGTTCGTGTGCCCGCCGACGATGGGCACGCCGTAGGCCTGCGCGGCGGCCTTCATCCCCGCCAGCACCGGTTGGGCTTGCTCGGCATTCGGGGCCCAGATCGCATTGGTCACGGCCCGGGGACGCCCGCCCATGGAGAGGATGTCCGAGATGTTCACCATCACCCCGCACCAGCCCGCGAACCACGGATCGGCCTCCACAAAGGCGTTGATGAACCCCTCGCAGGCAAAGAGATCGTAGCCCCCCTGCGCAGGCAGAACCGCGCAATCATCGCCGGGCTGGCCCGTGCTGTCAGCGCTGAGGCCGAGGGTTGCCGTGCTTTGGGCGATGTCAAGCTTGCCGCGGATCGACGGATGCGCGCGCAAGCCCCGCACGATCTCGCGGAGGGGGATATGGGGTTTCATCACTGCCGCCTCCGTTTGGGTGACAGGGTCTTCCACCCGACAAACGGATCGGGGATGGGTGGATAGGCCGAAAGCTCCGCCTCCATTTCCATATGGGGGACGCCATGGACCTCGATCTCGCGCAAGGGCTGCCAGCGAAGGCGCTTGAAGAGGTTGACGTTCTGCATCTGCACCTGGGCCAGAAACCGGTCGCAGCCGCGACCATGGGCGGTGCAGACCGCGAGCCGGATCAGCTCCGCCCCCAGACGCCCCATGCGGCGATGGCTCTCGGCCACGGCGAGGCGCGATCCGCGCCAGATCCGCGGGGCCTCCTCATGGATGCGGACGGTGCCGACCACTTGGTCCGCCTCGGAGGCCAGGGTGCTGATGGCGGCCAAGGGCGTGGCGATGGCGTCGATCGCATCGCGGTCGTGCTCGGCGAAGATCCGTTGTTCTTCGACAAAGACCCGGTGGCGCAGGTCGCGCACCCCGGCCAGCTCCCAAGGCTGAGCGGCGGCACGGATAATGAAGTCCGGCGAGAGAAAGGCGCTGGCGTTCTGGAAACTCATGACGCCCTCAGCTTTTCGTAGGTGGCCAGCGCCGAGCAGGCGCCGCATTTGGCGCAACCGGCCTTGGCTGTCTCGGCGCTCATGCCTGCGCGCAGGATCATGCCCGACAAAGGTTTGAGGATCTGCGCCATGAAATCGGAGCTTGGGGCCGGATGGCTTTCCAGCGGCGTGCCCGAGACCGGCACGAAGGGCACCACGAAGGGGTAGACCCCGATCTTGCAGAGCTCCTGCGCGGTGGCGAGGATCGCCTCGGGCGTATCACCAAGCCCCGCGAGGATGTAGGTGGAGACCTGCCCGCGCCCGAAGACCGCCACGGCGGTGCGGAAACTGCTGAAGTATTTCTCAAGGCTCACTTGCGCCTTGCCGGGCATGATCCGGGCGCGCACCTCGGGCGTCACCGCCTCCAGATGCATGCCGAGCGCATCGACCCCGGCCTCGGCCATGCGCTCATGCCAGGCGTCATCTTCGGGGGGCTCGCATTGGGCCTGAATGGGCAGATCCACGGCGGCCTTGATCGCCGCCGCGCTCTCGGTCAGCACCGCCGCGCCGCGATCCTTGCCCGCCGGGGTCCCGGTGGTCATGACCATATGCTTGACCCCATCGAGCTCCACCGCGGCCTTGGCCACCTCGGCGAGCTGCTCCGGCGTTTTGTGGGCGATGGTGCGCCCCGCTGCGAGCGACTGCCCGATGGAACAGAACTGGCAGGTCTTCTTGCGGCTCTCATAGCGGATGCAGGTCTGAAGCACGGTCGTCGCCAGCACGTCCTTGGAATGAAGCGTGGCGATCTTGCTGTACTCCACCCCATCGGCGGTCTTGAGGTCATAAAACCGCGGCCGCGTCGGGAAGCGGACCGTGCCGAGGGAGACACCGGATCTCGTCACTTCCGCTAGCCCGTCCGCACCGGGGGCCTGCACGAGGTAAGGGCTGTCAAAAGCGGGGGCTGTGTGGACCGGCACCATGACGGTGGTGTCGCCAACGGTCACCGCCTTGTGGTCGGTCGGGCCCGCGCCGCCTCGGCGGCTTTCCATCCCGGCAGTGGGATCCACCAGCCGCATGCCACGGGTCTGCAATTCGTTGATGAGATCGGCCTCAGACATCTTCGACCTCCGTCTCCGATTGGGGGGTGAGGTCCTGACCCGTCTCGATCCGGTGGACGGGCTGCGCGGGCCGCGCGTCATGGACCAGATGCAAAAGCTCGGGCCGCGCGTAATGGCCGACGCTGTCCATCATCCGCTTGCGCTTGGTCACCAGCCGCATGTCGAGATCGGCGATCAGGATGCCCTCCCCCTCGGTCAGGGGCGGCACCACATGGCGGCCTTCGGGGGAGATGATGCAGGTCATGCAGCCATCGCGCAGACCCTTTTGCAGCTTGGGATCCTGAGAGATGCTGGCGATCTGCTCTTCGGTGAGCCAGCCCGTCGCATTGACCACAAAGGCCCCGGCCTCCAGCGCGTGATGGCGCATGGTGACCTCGATTTGCTCGCCAAAGATCGGCCCCACAAGGCTCCCGGGGAAGTGCCCCACATGGATCTCTTCATGCTGGGCCATCAGGGCATAGCGGGCGAGCGGGTTGTAGTGCTCCCAACAGGCGAGCGCGCCGATGCGGCCCAGCTTGGTCTCCACGACCTTGAGCCCTGCGCCATCCCCTTGGCCCCAGATCATGCGCTCATGATAGGTCGGGGTGATCTTGCGCCGCTTGAGCACCAGCGAGCCATCGGCATCAAAGATCAGCTGCGTGTTGAAGAGCGAGCCCTTGTCCCGCTCATTCACGCCCAGCACGATCACCACGCCCCGTTTCAGGGCCGCATCGGCCACCGCCTGGGTCTCGGGTGAGGGCACCACGACAGCCTCTTCATAAAGGCGCAGATGCTCGGCCCCCTGCAGCATGGGGGGCAGGACAAAGGAAAAATAGGGGTAATAAGGCACGAAGGTCTCGGGAAAGACGATCAGCTCAGCGCCCTTTTCGGCAGCCTCGGCAATGGCGTTGAGCACCCGTTCGATCGTGCCCGCGCGGCTGGTCAGATCCGGGGCGATCTGAACGGCGGCGGCGCGCACCATCCGGTTGGGATCGGCATCAGGCATGGAGAGGTCCTTTCAGGCGCGGGGTGGCGACGCCGTTGCCGCCGAGGGAAATGAGGAAGAGAGAGACCGGGGCAACGCCGTTGCCGCCCCGGTCCAGGCCTGGGTCAGAGGGTCCAGGTATCAAGGATCAGGGCGTTGTCGCGCACATGGAGCAGCTTGAGGTCGAGCACGTCCTGCGGCGCAATCGGCGTGATCCCGGGCAGGAGCGACGGCTCCCCATGGCCCATAAGCATCTGGAGCGCGAAGCGGCAGGCATAGACCTTGCCGCCCTCTTTCATGAACTTGGTCAGGTTCGCGGCGTAGTTCTGCGCGCCGGGGAACGCCTCGTCGCCCAGGGTCGGGAAACCGCGCTGCACACCGAGCGACACGCCGGGGCCATAAAGCAGGACGGAGGTCTCGAAGCCTTTGCGCTGCAGGCGGATGGCCTGAAGGATATTGACCAGACCGATGGAGCCTTCGAAGGCCACGGTGTGGAAGGTCACGAGGGCTTTCTGGCCCTCCTCGGCCTGAACATCCTCAAAGACCTTGTGTTCGTAGTCGACGAAAAAGTCTCCGTCCTTGTGAGCGGGGGTTGTGACTTCTGGCATCGCATTCTCCTGTCATGCGCTTTTGGTGTTTCACCTAGCTAGGCGGCGCGATCAGGAGGGGGCCATTGATCCATACAATTTTGCATATACTATTATTGTATTGATTGTACGAATGCGCCTATGCGACGGGCGACAGGCAAAGCATATGACACGAAATTAGGCACATCTTGACTGTAAACAGGGTTGTTAGCGCCAATTTCGATCTGCAAGATTGTCTACATAATATGCATACAATAAGGGTTCACCTGGCAAAACACGAGAGAGCGCGATGCAGAACTGGCCTCAACGAATCAAGCAATCCGGCCTCCCCCGCTATCTGGCGATCGTCGACTGCATTGCGCAGGACATGAAGGACCGGGTGCTTTTGCCCGGAGATCAGCTCCCGCCGCAGCGCCAGCTCGCCGATATCATCGGGGTGAATTTCACGACCGTCTCGCGCGGCTATACGGAGGCGATCAATCGCGGGCTCATCGCCTCCCATGTGGGGCGCGGCACCTTCGTGCTGCCGCAAAAGAGCATGAGCACGAGTGACGAGCGGCGGGCGCTGGCCAATGACCTGACCATGAACGCGCCGCCGGAGCCGACCGACCCGGACCTGTTGGAACGGATGCGGGCGGGGCTCTCGGCGGTCTCCGATGATCTGGTGCATCTCTTGCGCTATCAGGATCCGGTGGGCGGCAGTGTCGACAAGGAGGCG
Source organism: Dinoroseobacter sp. S76 (assembly GCF_049801095.1). Taxonomy (NCBI): domain Bacteria; kingdom Pseudomonadati; phylum Pseudomonadota; class Alphaproteobacteria; order Rhodobacterales; family Roseobacteraceae; genus Dinoroseobacter; species Dinoroseobacter sp. S76. The sequence continues at coordinate 107,366 of NZ_JBNAGH010000001.1, forward strand.
GCCTCGATCTGGCTCTCCATGCGAGGGCTCGTGCCCAATCTGGAGCGGATCGCGGTCACGCCCGGCGCCCATGCCACCATGCTCGCGATCCTGACAGTGCTGGCCCGGCCCGGCGATTGCATCCTCTGCGAGGAGATCACCTATGCCGGGTTCAAGAAGATCTGCACCCAGCTCGGCCTGAAGCTGGTCGGTCTGCCAATGGATGCGGATGGGGTGCGCCCCGACGCGCTGGAGGCCGCCATCGCAGAGCATCAGCCACGTGCACTTTATCTCAATCCAACGCTGCACAACCCGACGACCATGATCGTGCCCCAGGACCGGCGGCTCGAGATTGCCGAGGTGATCAAGCGCCACAACCTGCCCCTGATCGAGGACGATGCCTATGGCTTTGTGCTGCCCGATGCGCCCCCGCCCATGGCGACCAGCGCGCCGGAGCAGACCTGGTATATCGGCGGGCTCGCGAAATGCATTGGCGCGGGGCTGCGTCTGGCCTTTACGGTGACGCCCAGCGCCCGGGCAGGTTTCGCGCTGGAGAACGGGATCCGCGCGGCCTCGGTCATGTCCTCGCCGGTCTCCATGGCGCTGGCCACGCGCTGGGTGCTCGACGGCACGGCGGATCAGATCCGCCGCTTCATCCGCAACGAGACCAAGCTCCGTCAGGGCATTGCGGCGGAGGTCATCACCGAGGCGGAGTTCGTGGCCACCCCCCATGCGTTCAACATCTGGCTGCGCCTGCCGGATCAGGTGACCTGCGCGGCGCTGATGGCGAATATGTCCAACCACGAGATCGGGATCACCCCGGAGAGCGCGTTTCGCACCTCGGCCTGCGAGGACCGCTTTGTCCGCATCTGTCTGGGCGGGCGGATCCCGCGGGACACCCTGCCCCAGACCCTGTCCCATCTGAACAACCAGATCTGGCAGCTGTCGCATTAGCCTTTGGCGCGGGGCAGCACCCCGCGCCGGGCGGCTCAGTAATCCTCGCCCTTATAGCGGTTGCGTTGACCTCGGCGCTCCGGCTCCGACAGGAACGTGGCCCAATCCCCGCCGGGACGCCAGATGCTCTCCATCCGGGCGAAGGCGGTCTCGGACTGGCCCAGCGCCTCCTTGGCGAGACGATAGAAAAAGGCGCTGACCCGGGCGTTGTAGATGCAATGCACACGGATCGGCGCCCCGGGCCGCGCGGCGAGCGCTGCGCGGAAGGCCGCGAAATCAGCCTCGGTAGGCGCGTCGAAGAGCACAGGGATGTAGGTATAGGACATGCCCAGCGCGGCCACGGTGCCGGGCTCGTCCGCCAGCGCGCCCTTATTATCATGGGGGCCGAGATTGAGGATATGGCGCACGCCCAGATCCCGGATCTCGGCCAGGTCCGCCTCGCTCGGCTGGCCTGAGCTGGTGATCAGCGGGCTCACCCGGCGCCAGTTCAGAATATGCGGCAGGTCTGCCATGGGCGCCTCCTAGGTCTGTAACTCGGCGCAGACTGCATGGGCCTTGGTGAACCGCTTGGTGGAGGCCGGGTGTTTGCGCAATTGTCCCTCGGGGCGGATCGGGCGCGGCACGAAATTGCCGCCGCAATTGGGGCATGTGTGATCGAACCGGGTTTCGACGCAATCGGCGCAGAAGGTGCACTCATAGGTGCAGATCCGGGCGTCCGGTGCGGTCGGGGGCAGATCCTTGTCGCAGCATTCGCAATTGGGTTTCAGGATGAGCATGGGGCAGTCTCCGTCTGGTCTGTCCATAGACTAGCAGGTCGCGCTCTGGCAGAAATGCCAAGATGACAGCGAATCCTGCCAAACCGACCCTTCCAAAGCGCCGTGTCGTGTTCTTGGTCTACCCGAACATTGTCTTGCTGGATCTGGTCGGCCCCTTGCAGGTCTTCTCTCACGCCTACCCGCCGCACAGCGCGGAGCCCGGATATGAGTGCGTTGTCGTCTCCCTGCCCGGCGGGCTGGTTGAGACAAACACGGTCGTCGCGATCCCCACGCAGCCCGCCGCCTCGATCACCGCAGAGGAGATCCACACGCTGGTGATCGTCGGAGGCGACGGGGCCATTCCGGCCATGGAGGATCCCGCGCTGACCGAGATGGTCCGCCGTCTCAGCAAGCGTGCGAAGCGGGTCTGCTCGGTTTGCTCCGGTGCGCTGGTGCTGGCGGCGGCTGGGCTGCTCGACGGGCGCCGCGCCACCACCCATTGGGAGGATTGCGACCTGCTCCAACGCAGGTTCCCGCAGGTGCGCGTCGAACTCGACCCGATCTTCATCCAAGACGGATCGGTCTGGACCTCCGCCGGGATCACTGCGGGCATCGACATGGCGCTCGCGATCGTCGCCGAGGATCTGGGCCGCGCGGCCAGCTTCAAGGTGGCCCGCTCCATGGTGGCGCAGATGGTCCGCTCCGGCGGGCAATCACAGTTCAGTCCGGTCCTCGGACGGCAGCAGCGCGATGGCACGGGACAGTTCGAGGCCCTGCACAGCTGGATCGCCGAGAACCTGCAGCGCCCCCTGCCCGTGGAAACCCTGGCCGCGCAAGCCCATATGAGCCCGCGGAACTTCGCGCGGGTCTATAGCAAGGTCATGGGGATCACCCCGGCCAAGGCGGTGGAGGCGATCCGGGTGGAACGGGCGCAGGACCTTCTGGCGCGTAGTTCAAGCAGCAACAAGCAGATCGCCGCACAATGCGGGTTCAAGGGCGAGGACCGGATGCGCCGCGCCTTCCTGCGGCTGACTAAGGTCTCCCCTTCCGAGTATCGGCAGAATTTCAAGGAACCAGAGCGCACAGGGTGAGACCCCCAGAGCGCTAGAGCCGGAACTCCATCCCATCGGCGGCCACGGTCCAGCCCGCAGCCTTGGCCGCGGCGCGCTCGGCACTGTCCGGGCGCAGAACCGGGTTGGAATTGTTCATATGCACATAGACCTTGGTCTTCACCCCGAGCCCGGCAAAAGCCGCCATGGAGCCTTCGGTCCCGGCCATGGACATATGCCCCATGCGCTGCCCGGTTTTCTGGCTCAGCCCTTGCAGGATCATCTCGTCATCCCGCCACAGGGTGCCATCGAAAAAGACGATATCCGCACCGCGCAGCCGGTCGGCCAGATCCGGACGCATCAGCGCGCAACCGGGGATATAGAAGACGCTCTGAGTCCCGCAGCGCAGATGCACGCCCACGGTCTGCTCGCCTTCGAGGTCGGTTGCGACCTCCTCCCCCTCAAGATAGAGCGGCACCTTGCCCGGTACGGCAAAGACGGTCGCCTCGATCCCCTGCACGAGGGGAAAGGCTTCGCCCAGCCGGATCACGCGGCGCGGCACGACCGCGGAGTTCACGGCCGAGAAAATCGGGTTGTCGTCGAGCACGCCGTGGATCTCGGCACTCGCGAAGAGGTCAAACGGTTGCTGCTCCCGCAGGGTCAGCAGGCCTGCCACATGGTCGATATCGCCATTGGTCACCAGAACCGAGCGCAGCGGCAAAGCGCGCAGATCGGTCGGGTGCAGCTCTGGCGTAACGGCCAGCTGCGTCCGGATATCCGGCGAGGCATTCAGGATCGCCCAGTCGCGACCAGTCGCGCTGACGGCAATCGAAGATTGAGTCTGTGAAGGGATGTCGCCTGCACGGGCGAGGTTGCAATTCTCACACCCGCAATTCCACTGGGGGAGGCCGCCGCCGGCAGCCGCCCCCAAGATCTTCGCACGGAACGTCATGTCCGGGCTCGCTGACCCTCACTCAGAACAGATCGCGACCTTCCTCGTCACGATCATTGTCGGGGCCGTACATGTTGATTTCCATGCCGCACTCGATCTCGCGCAAAACGGGTTTCGTCCAAGCCATATTGATATCCTCCAGGGCCTTCATGTTCCGCCGACACTTTCCGGGAAAGGCCGCCCTGCGTACATAGGACCATGGTCGCGGCCCCGTGCGGGGCCATGAAACCGGCGCTCAGACCGCGCGTGGAAGAAGGCGTCGGGCGCGCAGATAGGCGATCCGTTCGGTGATTTCGGGACGCAGGGGACCGGGGCGTGGCGCGTCGCGCAAGGTGGTGAAAAGCGCTTCTTCCGGCACCCGGCGCATCTTGGTGCCCGCCCAGCTCAGATTGCGCTGCACGGCCTCTGCCTCTGCCGGCAGGTCATCGGGGATCTCATGGCCGTTGAGCGTCGCCCAGACCCCGGCCCAGAGCCGTCCCACGGTCCAGGGATTGTACCCCCCGCCCCCCAGCACGAGATAGCGATCGCTCAGATCGGCCAGCGCGCGCACCACGGCCCAATGGGCATTGTTTGACAGGGCAAGACGGGAGAGCGGGTCTTCCTCCACCGCGTCGGCCCCGCATTGCAGCACGATCGCTTCGGGCCCAAACGCCGCCACCACGGGCAGGATCAGGTCCTCCCGGATCGCGGCCATCTCCGTATCGTTGAGCTCCCGCGGGACTGGCAGGTTGACCGCGGCCCCTTCCTCCGTCTCGTCGAGACCGCCAGTGAAGGGCCAGCGTTTCTCCTCATGGACCGAGAGCATCAGGACCTCCGGATCGCCCCGAAACGCCACCGCCACCCCGTCGCAATGATGGGCGTCGATATCCACATAGGCGATCCGGCGCAGCCCCGCCTGCCGCAGGGACAGGATCGCCAGAACCGGATCGTTCAGATAGCAGAACCCGTTGGCCCGGTCCGGCAGCCCATGATGGGTGCCGCCTGCCGGGTGATAGACCACGCCGGGGCCAGTCCCGAGGATCGACGCGGCAAGCATCGAGCCGCCCGCCGCCGTGGCCGGACGGCGGTAAACCTCTGGAAAGACCGGATTTGACGGGGTGCCCAGATTGTGCCGTTGGCGGATCTCGGCGCTCACCTCCCCGGCAGCCTCCGCCGCCACAAGCGCGTCCACATAGGCCGGATCGTGCCAGAGATGAAGCGCCGCCGGCTTGGCCCGGGGGGAGACGCGGAACTGCGCGCGCGGCAGCCACCCGAGCGCCTTGGACAGATCCATTGCGGTTGAGACGCGCGGGATCCGCAGCGGGTGCCAGCCCCCATAGGTCGAATTGCGATAAATCTCCGCCCCGATGAACACCGGCGCAGGGGCGCCTGTCGCGAGGCTCACCGCGTCAGCAGCGCGTCGATTTCACGGGTCAGACGCGGGGCAAGCGGGCGGGTGGTCGAGCCCCAATGGGCGACATACTCCCCTTCGGCATCGAGCAGCACCTTGGTGAAATTCCAGCGCGGCGCCACGCCCTCACTGCGCTGCAGCCAAGCGTAGAACGGATGCGCGTCGGGACCGCGCACGGGGGTGATATCGGTCATGGGCAGGTCGAGCCCGTAATTGATCTCGCAGAACTCAGCGACCTCTGCGGCGCTGTCGAGCTCCTGATTGAAACTGTCGGAAGGGACGGTAACAACGACCAGTTGCTCGGGGCCATAGCGGTCCTGCAGGGCCTGCAGACCCTCATACTGGTCGGTGAAGCCGCAATGGGAGGCGGTGTTGACCACGAGGATCGGACGGCCCCGCCACGCGGTCAGATCCAGCGCCCCGCCCTCGATGGATGCAAAGCGCGCAGCCTCCTGCGGCAGGGCCATGGCCATGGGCGCCCAGACACTCAACGCGGCCGCCACGCCCAAAGCCCGCAGCTGCGCTCTATTTGCCGCTTTGCCCATGCGCCTGTCTCCTCTTGCTCTGGCGCTCTGCTGCGCCCACTCCCGTAGCGCCAAATAGGCAGAACACCCGGTTTTTCAAATCGAATTTCATAAAGCTGTTACGCAAATTGCAAAAGCACTGTGGTGGATTGGGCGCCAAGGGATTATACTGCACGTATAACAGGCGTGGTTTACACGCGGGTGGTGCGTGCAGTCAGAGGCGAATGAGACATAAATGGTTGTTGAGGTTCGAAAAAACCTGCACCCGTTGCAGCTCAACGGGCTTGGCAAACGGGATGTGCGCACGCAATTCGCGGCACTCCCCTATCGTGTATCGCGCGGAAAACCCGAGATTTTGCTGATTACCAGCCGGGAAACCGGTCGCTGGATCATTCCAAAAGGCTGGCCCGAGGATGGGCTGACCGCCCCCGAAAGTGCCGCGCGCGAGGCCTGGGAAGAGGCCGGGGTCGAGGGACGTATCTCCCTCCACTGCCTCGGGATTTACTCCTACCTCAAGGCGCTGGACAGTCGCGACCGGCTGCCGATTGTCGTGGCCGTGTTCCCGGTGAAGGTGCGTCGTCTGATCGAGGAATTTCCCGAAAAAGGCGAACGCAAGCGCAAGTGGTTCTCGCGCAAGAAGGCCGCGGCCCGGGTGGACGAGCCTGAGCTGCGCCACATGATCCGCGATTTCGACCCGAGCCATCTGCGCGATTGAGCCCATCGGTCCGTCGCGACCGGGCGCTTGGGATTGCTTGACGTTTGGGCAAGTCCCCTGCGGCATTGGCGAGACGCCGCGTCTAAAATACGTATAGATAATCCTGCTTTGCTATGGGGACCTTAACGCATAGAGTTGCAGAATTGTACGACCGATTTCCGTTCCTTGGGCCCTGACTCCATGATCCGCTACACGCTGAAATGCGAAAATGACCATGTCTTCGAAAGCTGGTTCCCCTCGGCCGAAGGGTATGAGCGTTTGCGCGCCGCTGGTCTTGCGAGCTGCGCGATTTGCGGCTCGACCTCGGTGGAGAAGACCCTGATGGCGCCGCAGGTGCGTCCGGCGCGGGATCGCGCCGCGGCCATGCCGCCCTCGGACATACCTCTGGAGAGCCCGGCGCCTCAGTCTGGCGGACCCGTCGCCCCGCCGGCAGAGGCAGCGCCTGAGGCGCCATCGCTCAGCGCGCCGGACACGGCGCTGGCCAAGGCAATCGCCCGGTTGCGGGCGGAGGTGGAGGCCTCGTCAGACTATGTCGGCAAGGAATTTGTCTCCGAAGCCCGCTCCATGTTCCAAGGGGATGCGCCCGAGCGGGCGATCCATGGCGAGGCTTCGCCGGAGGAAGCCAAAGCCCTGGCCGAGGAAGGCGTGCCCATCCTGCCCCTGCCCTTTTCCAACCGCAGCAAGTCGAACTGAGCATGGTCACGGTGATCACAGGGGCCTCGCGCGGCATCGGGCTCGAGCTGGCGCGCCACCTGAGCGCAAGCGGGCGGCAGGTGCTGGGCACCCATCGCGGCCCCGTGCCCGAGGACGGCCCGGGCATCGACTGGCACCCGCTGGAGGTCGCCTCGCCCGAAAGCCATGGCGCGCTGAGCCAGCATCTGGATGGCGTGCCCGTGGATCTCCTGATCTGCAATGCAGGCATTTATCTCGACAAATCGGAAAACCTTGCCGAGGGATACCCGCCCGAAATGTGGGCGCAGGTGTTCGAAACGAATGTGACCGGCGTATTTCTGTCGGTGCAATCGCTCCTGCCGCAATTGCAGCAATCGGGGCACGGCAAAATCGCTATTATCTCGTCCCAAATGGCCTCCCATACGAGGGCGCCGGGGCGCTCCTATATTTACCGCGCGTCTAAAGCCGCTGTTCTCAATCTCGGGCGCAATCTCGCGACCGATCTCAAGGGGTTGGGCATTGCGGTCGGCATTTATCACCCGGGCTGGGTTCAAACGGATATGGGCGGGCCCTCGGCCGCGCTCACCCCGGGTGAAGCGGCTTCGGGGCTGGCAGATCGATTTGAGGCGCTTTCATTGAATACAACTGGATGTTTTGAAACCTGGGATGGACATGCACACCCTTACTGAGCCCGACCTCGCCGAGAGTGGCGTCCTGATTGTTTTTGGTGGCCTGCCCGGCACCGGCAAATCCACGATTGCCCAGGCGCTGAGCGCGCAGCTCGGCGCGGTCCATCTGGTGCTCGACCGGATCGAGGCACCGCTCAAGGCCAAGCTCGGCCCGGATGTGGGACCGCTGGGCTATAATGTGGCCTATCAGGTGGCGACCTCGAACCTGGATCTGGGCCATGTAGTGATCGCCGATTGCGTGAACCCTATCGCCATGACCCGCAATGCCTGGATGAGTGTCGCCATGGGCTGCCAGGCGACCATGGTGCAGGTAAATGTGCAATGCTCCGATGAACAGGAGCATCGCCGCCGGGTCGAGAAGCGTTTGACCGAGTTTCCCATGCAGGGCCTGCCCGATTGGAACAGCGTGCAGGCGCGGCAGGTGGATGAATGGGCCGAGGCGGATCTCAACCTCGACACCTATATGCTGTCGGTGGACGAATCCGTGTCCTCGATCATGACCGCCCTGCGCCATCTGGTCCCCAGCCGCTTCGGTGCCGACCCGCTGGCGCGCGGAGTTCTCGGCTCCGGCTGACCCGGATCCGTCCCGCGACCTCCCGCTCCCTTGCCCCTGCCGGTCCTTTCCCCTACACGGCGGCGGAACGTGAGGACGGAAGACGCATATGTCCATTCTGGTGATGAAATTCGGCGGCACTTCGGTGGCCGATCTCGACAAGATCAAGAACGCGGCGACCAAGGTCAAACGCGAGGTGGATCGGGGCCATAAGGTCATCGTGATCGTCTCGGCCATGTCGGGCAAGACCAACGAGCTGGTGGGCTGGGTCAACCAGACCTCGCCGCTCTATGATGCGCGCGAATATGACGCCGTGGTCTCCTCGGGCGAGAATGTGACGGCGGGCCTCATGGCGCTCACCTTGCAGGAAATGGAGGTGCCTGCACGCTCCTGGCAGGGCTGGCAGGTGCCGCTCAAGACCAACTCCGCCCATGCCGCCGCCCGGATCGAAGAGATCCCGCGTGAAAACCTCGACGCGAAATTCGATGAAGGCATGCAGGTCGCGGTGATCGCGGGCTTTCAGGGGCTGAGCCCCGAAGGCCGGATCACCACCCTGGGCCGGGGTGGGTCGGACACCACCGCGGTGGCCTTTGCCGCAGCCTTCGATGCCATGCGCTGCGACATCTACACGGATGTGGACGGGGTCTACACCACGGATCCGCGCATCGAGGACAAGGCCTGCAAGCTCGAAAAGATCGCCTATGAGGAGATGCTGGAGCTCGCCTCGCTCGGCGCCAAGGTGCTCCAGACCCGCTCGGTCGAGCTGGCCATGCGGTTCAAGGTCCCCCTGCGGGTCCTGTCGAGCTTTGAAGAAAATAACGAGAATTCCGGCACTCTGGTCTGCGATGAGGAAGAGATTATGGAAAGCAATGTTGTCTCCGGCGTCGCCTATTCCCGCGATGAAGCGAAAATGACCCTGATCTCTGTGGCCGACCGGCCCGGGATCGCTGCGGCGATCTTTGGTCCCCTTTCGGAGGCGGGCGTGAATGTCGACATGATCGTGCAGAACATCTCGGAAGATGGCCGCACGGACATGACCTTTTCCTGCCCCACGGATCAGGTGATGCGGGCCGAGCGCGCGATCAAGGAAGCCAAGGAACTGGGCGAGATCAACTTCCAGGAGCTCGTGGCCGACACGGATGTGGCCAAGGTCTCGGTGGTCGGGATCGGCATGCGCAGCCATGCGGGTGTCGCGGCCCAGATGTTCCAGGCGCTGCGCGATGAGGGCATCAATATCCGCGTGATCACCACGTCCGAGATCAAGATCTCGGTGCTGATCGAGCGCAAGTACATGGAGCTCGCGGTGCAGGCGCTCCACGACGCGTTCGAGCTCGACAAGGCCGCCTGAGGCCACGCGGCGCCACGGCATTTCGGGCGTCTTCTGCCGCCCGGTTTTGCGTCTCCGGCTCAAAAATGAGCCGGGACGTGTCAATTTCGCGCCCGGCCTGCGCAGCTGGCGGCACCGCCTGCGAGGCTGCGCAATTTCCGTTCCCATGCTCTGACGAATATGGTCTAACCGATCCGAGGACACCGGCTCCGGGGGTCCTAGACGAGGGATCAAGGCGCAGGAATGCCCGACACCATGGAAACCGAAAGCCGCAAGCTTCTCAGACGCTTGCAGGCGACGCTTGCCGAGGCGGGCGCCGGTCAGGAACGGCTGGACCGGATCACGCATCTGATCGCGGACAGCATGCGGACCGAGGTCTGTTCGATCTATTTGTTTCGCGATGCGGACACGTTGGAGCTCTGTGCGACCGAGGGTTTGAACCCCGAAGCGGTGCACCAGACGCGGATGCGGATCGGCGAAGGTCTGGTGGGTCGCGTGGCGCGCAAGAACCGCCCCCTGAACACCGCGGACGCGCCGGGGACCGAGGGCTTTCGCTATATGCCAGAGACTGGCGAGGAGGTGTTTTCCAGCTTCCTCGGCGTGCCCGTGCAGCGGCTGGGCGAGACGCTCGGTGTGCTCGTGGTGCAATCTCGCGCGCAGCGGGAATACTCCACCGACGAGGTCTATGCGCTCGAAGTGGTGGCCATGGTGCTGGCCGAGATGAAGGAGCTTGGCGCCTTCACGGGCGAAGGGGCCGCGCTGGCCGCCCCGCATCAGAACGCCTTCATGATCAAGGGCGGCGTCGCGCAAGAAGGCATCGCCCAGGGGCATGTCTATCTGCATGAGCCGCGAGTGGTGATCACCAATCTCGTCTCCGATGACCCGGAGGCAGAGCTGGCCCGCCTGCGCGAGGCCGTCGATCAGCTGCGCGTCTCCGTGGATGAGATGCTCGACACTGCCTCGACCCAAGATACCGAGCAGCTCCAGATCCTAGAAGCCTATCGCATGTTCGCCAATTCCCGGGGCTGGATGCGGCGTATGGAGGAAAGCCTTGTGAGCGGCCTATCCGCCGAGGCCGCCGTCGAGAAGGAGCAATCCGCCGCCCGCACCCGGATGGAGCAGGTGCCCGATGCCTATCTGCGCGAGCGGCTCCATGATCTGGACGATCTGTCGAACCGTCTGTTGCGGCTCCTGACCGGGCAGGGTTCCGAGACCGGGGCCGAGATCCCCGTGGATCCGATCCTCGTTGCGCGCAATATCGGGCCCGGCGAGCTGCTGGATTACGGTCGGGCGCTGAAGGGGATCATCCTTGAGGAAGGCTCTGTCGGCAGCCATGCGGCGATCGTCGCGCGCGCCCTGGCGATCCCGCTGATCGTCAATGCCAAGCGGATCACGACCGAGGCGCTCAATGGTGATCTGGTGCTGATCGATGGCGAACAGGGCATCGTGCATCTGCGCCCTGACGAGACCGTGCAGGCCGCCTTCCGCGACAAGAGCGCGATGCAGGCCAAAGCCCAGGAGCGCTATGCGTCGCTGCGGGACAAGCCGGCTGTGACCCAATGCGGCACCGAGATCTCGCTCAACATGAATGCGGGCCTTATGGCCGATCTGCCCTCCCTGCCCACGTCGGGGGCGGAGGGTGTGGGCCTCTTTCGCACGGAGCTGCAATTCCTGACCCGGCCCAAAGTGCCCAAGCGCTCGGAGTTGGCGCAGCATTACGCGCGGGTTCTGGACGCCGCCGGAGAGAAGCGGGTGGTGTTCCGCACGCTCGATATCGGGTCGGACAAGGTCCTGCCCTATATGAAGCCACAGGATGAGCCGAACCCAGCCCTCGGCTGGCGCGCGATCCGCGTCGGGCTCGACAAGCCGGGCGTCATGCGGATGCAATTGCAGGCGCTCATCCGGGGGGCGAATGGTCGGCCCCTGACCTTGATGTTTCCCTTCGTCGCCCAGCTCGAGGAATTCACCCGCGCGCGCGACTACCTGATGCGGGAACTGGACCGCGAAGCCTCCCTCGGGCGGGTCCTGCCGGAAAAGGTCGAGGTGGGTGCGATGCTCGAAACACCGAGCCTTGCCTTCTCGCCAAACTCCTTCTTCGAGATGGCGGATTTCATCTCCATCGGCGGCAATGACCTCAAGCAGTTCTTCTTTGCTGCCGACCGCGAGAATGAGCGCGTGCGCCGCCGCTATGACACACTAAACGTCTCTTTCCTGAGCCTGATCGAGCTCATCGTGAGCCGCTGCCGCGATGTCGGCACACCGGTCAGTTTCTGCGGCGAGGATGCGGGCCGCCCGATCGAGGCGCTGTGCTTCTCGGCGATGGGGCTGCGGTCGCTCTCCATGCGGCCGGCCTCCATCGGGCCGGTAAAGCACCTCCTGCGCCGCTGCGATCTGCGCGAGGCCCGCGCGGTGATCACCGAGGCGCGCGCTTCGGGCGCCATGACCGTGCGCCCTGCCGTGATGGAATGGCTGCGCCACCAGAACTGAGCGCCTAGCCCGGCAGTACGCCCCCGGACAGATCGGGTCCGCGACCGAAGATCGGACAGCCCAGCGTCGTCTGCAGCGCCGTGATCAGCTCATCCACCGTCTCAGTCGTCAGGTAGAGCCCCCCGGTCTGATCCGCGAGGCAGCGCGCCACGGTCTGCCCCTCGCGGTAGTCATGCTGGTTCTCGCTGTCCCAGCTGAAATGCTCGCCCCGCAGCTTGAAGCCAATCACATGCACGGTCAGGTCATGGGCCTCCGCCGAAAGGCTCGCAGCCAGCTGACAGGGCGCGCCACCGCAGGTCTCCTTGCCGTCGGTGACCAGCACCACGACACCCGCGCGGTCGCGGTAGCCCAGCGCCTCGGCAGCGCGGGCGACCGAGGCCGTCAGGGGCGTGTTGCCCGACGGGGCCAGCGCGTCGATCTCGGCAATCATGCGCGGGGCCGCATCGGGGATCGGCGCGAAGCGCAGGTCGATATTGCTGCAGGCCTCGCGTGGGCCGGGCCCGTAGATCAAGAGCCCCAGATTGCGGAACGGCGCCACTTGCGGCATGGCGCGGCGCACGGCTCGGCGGGCAGCGAAGATCCGCGGCTCATCCATCAGGTTGAAGCCCATCTCGGACATGGAGCCTGAGCCATCGAAGACGACAATCGCATCCTCGGAACAGCCCTGCGCCGCGTGGAGCGACGGGGGCGCACCCACAAGGCTCACACCGATCAGGGTGAGGGAGGCCAGAAGGCGCGCACGGATCCGTGAGGGGGCAAAGGGGACCGTCATAGGGCCAGCCTGCCATGGCGGCCCCGGCTCTGTCTATGCGACTGGGGTCGTGGTCTGGCTCAGGCCGCGGCAGTCAGGCAGCGGCGGTGACAGGGCCCCGAACACCGTCCCACGCGCCGTCGGTCAAAGCGTGGATCAGCACCCGCTCCGGGTTCGTGGGGGGCGGCATCTCCACCCCGTCGGCCTTGGCGAACCCGAACCGGCTGTAATAGGGCGCGTCTCCGACGAGCAGGACCCGGGACCAGCCAAGGGATGCGGCTTTCTCAAGCCCCGCCTGGATCAAAAGCGCGCCCAGCCCCTCCCCCTGACGGGTCGGGTGGACCGCGACAGGCCCAAGGAGCAGCGCCTCCGCCCCGCCCACGCGGATCGGCCAGAACCGGATCGCCCCGCCGATCCCGCCCAGCACATTGTCGATGCTCGGCGCCACGAGGCAGAGCTCGGCCACGGGCGGCACCCCGTCGCGCAGCCGGTAGGAGGAGAGCGCCTCCCGCCCCGGCGCAAAGCAGAGATCGAAGAGCGCTTCGACCTCCCACCAGTCGCCGGTCTGTTCCTGCCTCAGTTGCACGTGGTCTGGTTCCGTTTTTCGCTGGCCTCGCGCCTAACACAGGCGTTAGGTGATGCGCAAACAGCGAGGAGGACACATGTTTTACCGTCCCGAGCAGGGCCATGACCTGCCCCATAACCCGTTCAACGCCATCGTCACGCCGCGCCCCATTGGCTGGATCTCGAGCCGGGGCGCCGATGGCCGGGACAATCTCGCGCCCTATTCGTTCTTCAACGCCGTGGCCTATGTCCCGCCGCAGGTGATGTTCGCTTCCACCTCCGCCAAGGAGGATCGCGGCGACACCAAGGACAGCGTCGCCAATATCCGCGAGACCGGGGTATTTTGCGTCAACATTGTCTCCTACGCGTTGCGCGATGTGATGAATGTGAGCTCGGGAGCCTACGGCGCGGAAGTAGACGAGTTCCAGAAGGCCGGGCTCGAGAAGGCCGACTGCGAGACGATCGCCTGCGCCCGGGTCGCGGCGTCGCCAGCGAACCTCGAATGCAAGCTGACCCAGATCGTGCAGCTTCCGGGCGCGGCCAATTTCGTCGTCTTCGGCGAGGTCACGGGTGTCCATATGCGCGACGAGCATATCGTCGACGGCCGCTTTGACGTGACCACCTATCGCCCGCTCTCGCGGCTCGGCTACCGGGACTATGCCTGCGTCGACAACCTCTTCTCGCTGGCGCGGCCCGACGACTGAGCGGGCCTCAAGCCCCCAGCACCGCGTAGCGCGCGAGGCCATAGATATAGAGCGCGGTGAAGAGGATGTTGATGTATTTCAACTGCCGCTCGCCGTGGAGCCAGGCGCAGAGGATCCAGATCAGGCAGAAGGGCAAGCCGAGGATCATCGGCCAGGGATGCCAGTTCTGCACGATGGCGATGGTGCTGGTCACGCCCAGCAGCAGGGCGACCCATTTGAGACGTTGTTCGTGGCGGAGCAACCAGGCCTCCACCAGAGACGAGAACGGAGGACGCACAATCATGGCGCGCGACACCTTTCCAAGAGTTACAGAGATGTGGGGGGACGGGTCCTCACTGCCACCCGTCACCTGATGCTGTAATCCGGAACGCGCCCCTCTGGCAAGGGGCGCGCCCTGCGACGCTAGTGCCCTGCCCCGAGAATGCCGGTCTTGACCGAGTAGTTGGCGGCAATTGCGTAATCCGGGTCATCATCGCTGTCGATCATCAGCTGGCCCGCCTTGCTCAGCAGCTGGTGGCAATCCTTGCTCAGATGGCGCAGCTGCAACGTCTTGCCCGCCTCGGCGTATTTCGCGGCCATGGCCTCGATCGCGGTCAGGGCCGACTGGTCCACCACGCGGCTATCGGCGAAATCGACGATCACCATGGAGGGGTCCTTGGAGACGTCAAAGAGCTCTACAAACCCGGCGGAGGAGCCAAAGAAGAGCGGGCCCTGAACCTGATAGACCTTGGCCCCTTCGGGCGTGTCATAGGTTTTGGCGTGGATCCGCGACGCGTTGTTCCAGGCATAGGCCAGAGCCGAGACGATCACGCCCACGACCACCGCGATGGCAAGGTCGGTGAGCACGGTGACGACCGTGACCAGCACGATGACCAACGCATCGGTCAGCGGCACCCGGCGCAGGATCGTCAAGGATTGCCAGGCAAAGGTGCCGATCACCACCATGAACATCACGCCCACAAGGGCGGCGAGCGGGATCTGCTCGATCAGGGGCGAGGCCGCCACGATGAAGAGCAGCAGGAAAAGTGCAGCCGCCACCCCGGCGATCCGCGTGCGCCCGCCGGATTTCACGTTGATCATCGACTGGCCGATCATCGCACAACCGCCCATGCCCCCGAAGAAACCGGTGACCGTGTTGGCGACACCTTGGGCGATGCATTCCTGGCTCGCCCCACCGCGCTTGCCGGTGATCTCTCCGACGAGGTTGAGGGTCAGCAGGCTCTCGATCAGGCCGATCGCTGCGAGGATGAAGGCATAGGGCGCGATGATCTGCAGCGTTTCAAGGTTGAGCGGCACCATGGGGATATGGAAGCTCGGCAGCCCGCCCTGGATCGAGGCCATATCGCCCACGCGCGGCACGTCGATCCCGAAGACGATGACGAGGACCGCCACGATCCCAATCCCGGCCAGCGGTGCTGGCACCACGCGGGTCAGTTTCGGCATCCCCCAGATGATCACCATGGTCAGCGCCACAAGCGCCAGCATCATGACCAGCGGCCAACCGGTCATCCAGACCAGCTCGCCCGCCTCATTGGGCACGCGGAACTGCGTCAGCTGTGCCAGGAAAATCACGATGGCAAGGCCGTTCACAAAGCCCAGCATCACCGGATGGGGCACGAGCCGGATAAACTTGCCCAGTTTGAAGATGCCAGAGAGGATCTGCAAGATCCCCATCAAAACCACGGTCGCAAAGAGGTATTCGACCCCGTGCTCGGCCACCAGCGCCACCATGACCACAGCCAGCGCACCCGTCGCGCCGGAGATCATGCCCGGCCGTCCACCGATCAGCGCGGTGATCAGGCCCACGATGAAGGCCGCGTAAAGGCCCACCAGCGGGTGCACCCCCGCCACAAAGGCAAACGCCACGGCCTCGGGCACCAGGGCCAGAGCCACGGTCAGACCGGAGAGGATCTCAATCCGCCAGCGGGCGGGGCTGAGGGTCTCGGCCTCGGTCGGGCTGGAAAACGCAAGACGATTGGCGAAGGACGCCAGCAAAGCTCGGGCCACGGGGAAACCTCGGGATGGGGATGGGGGCTGCGCGCGACTTAGCGGGTTTGGGCCGCTCTGCCTAGCCCTGAGATGCAATGCCGCACTGCAAGGAGCGCAAGGCAGATGTGCCCGGCTGGAGGCGTTTTGCACCAGCGCCATGCGCCACCGCGCCGGGACCGGGCGCGCCTCAGCCCATGCCCCGTATCGCCCGGAGCCGATTTGAGGTATCCTCCCAGCCCGAGGGAGGAGGGTCCCATGCCCAGACTGAGATTTGCCTCGAATGTGGTCGGCTCGATTGACGCGGTCCCATTCCATCTCGAGGCGCTTGTCCTCGACGCCACGTTGCAGAGCCTGTCGGATCGCGAGGCGGTGCTGACCTTTCGTCCGGGCAGCACGGATCTGACCTATATCGCGACGGGGCTGAACCTCGCCAGTACGCCCGATCCGGGGGGTGGCACGAGCCTCTCGGGCCTGCTGACGGGCTTGCGGGTCGAAACCCCGAGCGGGCTCTTGGTCGAGATGGACCGGCTCTTTCTGCCTCTCGACAGTCTGACCGCCGCCGCAGAGGCGGATCGCGCAGGCAGTGATCCAGGTGCTGTGGAAGAGATCGTCCTCGGCCTCGACTGGTCCTTTCGAGGATCCCCCCCGGGCACGTTCCAGCCCCGGGATGCGGTCAATGATGATGGGGTCGTGCTGAACATGCGCGGTGACGACACAGTCATTCTTGAGGATGGCGCGGATACGTTCTGGCTGGGCGATGGGCGCGATCTGGCCCGGGGCGGCGGCGGCGACGATGGGCTGGCCGGTGGTAATGGCGATGACATCCTCTTTGGCGAGACGGGCGCCGACGCGCTGGAAGGGGATGCGGGCGATGATATCCTGATCGGCGGTGCAGGGGGCGATCTGCTCCGCGGTGGAGCCGGGAATGATCGGCTGGTCGGCGACGCTGGGGTCGATGTGCTCGAAGGCGGCGCGGACAATGATCTGCTTCTGGGGGGCAATGGCGAGGACACGTTCCGCTTTTTCGCAGGTGACGGGTTCGACGTGATCGCGGATTTCGAAGTCGAGGCCGACCTGATCCAGATCGCGGGCGAAAGCGGCGCGGTCTCCGTGATCGACACGGGCGCGGGCGCCCTCATCCGCGGCGACGATGTCACGGTGCTGGTTCTGAACACATCCGCCGTCAGCCTCGATGACAGCAATCTGCTCCTGCTGTAGCCACAGCCATTGACGTGCCCGAATGCGCTGCCTAGCCATGAAGGCAGAGACAACAGGGGGCACATATGCAGACTTATCTGGGCATCATCGGCGGATCCGGACTTTACGAGATCGAGGGGCTCGAGAACCCCACCTGGCAGGAGGTCGAGAGCCCCTGGGGCGCGCCTTCGGATGCGATCCTGACCGGTGAGCTCGACGGCGTGAAGATGGCCTTCCTGCCCCGGCACGGGCGCGGCCATGTCCACTCGCCCACAACGGTGCCCTACCGCGCCAATATCGACGCGCTGAAGCGGCTGGGCGTGACGGATGTGATCTCCGTCAGTGCCTGCGGATCGTTCCGCGAAGAGATGGCGCCCGGGGATTTCGTGATCGTGGACCAGTTCATCGACCGCACCTTCGCGCGCGAGAAGTCCTTCTTCGGCACGGGCTGCGTCGCCCATGTGAGCGTGGCGCATCCGACCTGCCCCCGGCTCGGCGCGGCCTGCCTCGCGGCGGCCAAGGCGGGCGGGATCAATGTCCATGACGGCGGCACCTATCTGGCCATGGAGGGCCCGCAGTTTTCGAGCCTCGCCGAGAGCAAGATGTACCGCGAAAGCTGGGGCTGCGACGTGATCGGCATGACCAACATGCCCGAAGCCAAGCTCGCCCGCGAGGCGGAGCTTTGCTATGCGAGCGTCGCCATGATCACCGATTATGACAGCTGGCATCCGGACCATGGCGAGGTGGATGTGACCGAGATCATCAAGACGCTCATGGGCAATTCGGAAAAGGCCAAGGGGCTGGTGGCCCGCCTGCCCGGCCTGCTGGGAGCCGAGCGGGAGCTTTGCGAGCATGGTTGCGACCGTGCGCTGGAGTTTGCGGTGATGACCGCCCCGGAGAAACGCGACCCGGCGCTTGTGGCCAAGCTTGACGCCGTCGCGGGCCGGGTCCTGACACCGGCCTGACCGCCCGGCCCTGCGACCTGCCCTTCGACCCGGCGCGCCCACCGCGTCGGGCCCCGACCTTCGCGCAATGGACAGGTTTCCCTCCGCGCGCTACCTTTTGCCCACAGGGACAAGGTGTTTCAGGGGGGTCAGCATGTGCCAGATATTTTCCCATCAGGATCCGGACCGCTATGCGTGCACCACGCGGCGGCTCAGACTGAACGGGCAAAGCACATCGATCCGGCTTGAAAACAGCTTCTGGGCGATCCTCGACACGATTGCCGAGGCCGAGGGCACCAGCACGCCCGCCTTCATCTCGACCCTGCATTCCGAAGTGCTCGAGGCGCGCGGCGAGCCTGCGAATTTCACCTCGCTCCTGCGCTGTACGGCCCTGCTCTATATCGAGACACAAAAGGCCCCGGAAGCCGGGATCGCAGCGGAATAACCTGCCGCGCACCGCTCGCCTCGAGCGATCTGCACAAATTTCAGGCAGTAGTAAAACCTTACTACCTTGGCCAGTTTGCCCCTGCGCTACCCTGATCTCCCATAACAAAACAACGGGAGGTTGGATTGGCCAAGGCAATCCACAGCATGATCCGTGTCCTCGACGAGGCGCGCTCGCTTGCGTTCTACGAAAAGGCCTTCGGCCTCACCATCGCCGAACGACGCGAATTCGATGACTTCATCCTGATCTATCTCAGCAATGACGAGAGCGGCTTCGAGCTGGAACTGACCGTGAACAAGGGGACGACAGAGCCCTATGAGCACGGCAGCGCCTATGGCCATTTCGCGGTCTCGGTTTCGGATGTGGAGGCAGAGCACGCGCGGTTCGAGGCTGAGGGGCTCGCCCCCCGCAAGATTGTCGAGTTCAAGCCCGAGGGCGTGCGGTTCGCGAAATTCTTCTTCGTGGCCGACCCCGATGGTTATCAGATCGAGGTGCTCGAGCGCGGCGGGCGCTTTCAATAAAACAGACAGCCGCGCGGCAGGGAGGCCGCAGCGGCGCGCAATGGGAGGAAAAACATGATTGACACCAAAGGCCCCAAAGGCCTGACACGGCGCCAGCTCTTGGCGCGGGCAACCGCGGCCAGTGCCAGCTTCGTGGTCGGGAGCGGCTTTGTCGCCGCAAAAGACGCCGCCTGGGCGACGGAACTGAGCGCGCTCAAGCCCGAGACCTTTGCGACCCTCGTGCAGATGGCGCGGGACATCTACCCCCACGACCATGTGGGCGACAAGTTCTACGCCGCTGCCGTCAAGGGTTATGACACCGATGATGAT
The DNA here is from genome assembly GCF_049801095.1 of Dinoroseobacter sp. S76. Classification (NCBI taxonomy): domain Bacteria; kingdom Pseudomonadati; phylum Pseudomonadota; class Alphaproteobacteria; order Rhodobacterales; family Roseobacteraceae; genus Dinoroseobacter; species Dinoroseobacter sp. S76. Next base: position 126,836 of record NZ_JBNAGH010000001.1, read on the forward strand.
GCGGGCACGATCGAGCTCGGGATCTCGGACCTCAATGCCGCGGCGCGCAATGCCGGGCATGGCAGCTACCTCGCCATGGGCTGGGAGCGCGACCGCGTGGATATCCTGCGTGGCATGGAAAACAGCCCCTTCTTCCAACAGATCCGCGGCGGCCTCGTCACCGGTCTCTACAACCAGAAAGACGTCTGGCCCCTCTTTGGCTACGAGGGCGAGAGCTTCTCCAAGGGCGGCTATATCGACCGTGGTTTCGATGACGTGGACTGGGTCTGAGGGGAGGATCTGAACATGACTACATTTGATCTGAACGACGACTCCGTGGTCGTCATCATCGGCACCGGTGCCGGGGGCGGAACGCTCGCCAATGAGCTCGCCAAGAAGGGCGTCAAGGTCGTCTCTCTGGAGGCAGGCGGCTATCACGAGCCCCAGGATTTCATCCAGGACGAATGGGCGAGCTTCGGGCAATTGGCCTGGCTTGATGCCCGCACCACCTCGGGAGACTGGCGGGTGGCCAATGATTTCTCGGGTCTGCCCGCCTGGATCGTGAAATCCGTGGGCGGCTCCACCGTGCACTGGGCCGGGGCCTCCCTGCGGTTCCAGGATCACGAATGGAAGGCGCGCACGACCTATGGCAACGTGCCCGGAGCGTCGCTGCTGGACTGGCCGATCGATGCCGAGGAGATGGCGCCCTGGTATGCGGCCGCCGAGGACAAGATGCATGTGACACGCACGGGCGACCGTCCCGGCCTGCCCGGCAACAACAACTTCAAGGTCTTCGAAGCTGGTGCCAAGGCCATGGGCTATGAGGATGTCCATACGGGCCGCATGGCGATCAAGAGCTCGGACAGCGCCGATGGCACCCCGTGCCAGCAGATGGGCTTCTGTTTCCAGGGCTGCAAGGTCGCGGCCAAGTGGTCGCCCAGCTATGACGAGATCCCGAACGCGCTGGACACCGGCAATTACGAGCTGCGCACCAAGGCCCATGTGCTCAAGATCGAGCATGATGATGCGGGCAAGGTCAGCGGCGTGCTTTATGCGGATGCCGATGGCAACCAGCACCTGCAGAAGGCCCGGGTCGTGGCCGTGGCGGGCAACTCGATCGAGAGCCCGCGGCTCCTGCTGAACTCGGCCTCGTCGATGTTCCCGGACGGGCTCGCCAACAGCTCGGGCCAGGTCGGGCGCAACTACATGCGGCACATGACGGCCTCGGTTTACGCGGTCTTCGACAAGCCCGTGCGCATGTGGCGGGGTACGACCATGGCGGGCATCATCACCGATGAGAGCCGCCATGACCCGTCCCGCGGCTTTGTCGGCGGCTACGAGATGGAGACGCTGAGCCTTGGCCTGCCCTTCATGGCCGCCTTCCTCGATCCCGGCGCCTGGGGACGGGAGTTCACCGCAGCACTGGATGGCTATGAGAACATGGCCGGGATGTGGCTCGTGGGCGAGGACATGCCGCAAGAGACCAATCGCGTGACCCTGAACACCGACGTACTCGACCAATACGGGCTGCCTGCGCCGAATGTGCATTTCGATGATCACCCCAATGACATCGCCATGCGCAACCATGCCTGGCAGCAGGGACAGGCGATCTACGAGTCGGTGGGGGCCACCCGCACCTTCCCGACCCCGCCCTATCCGAGCACCCATAACCTCGGCACGAACCGGATGTCCGAAAAGGCACGGGACGGGGTGGTGAACAAATGGGGACAGACCCATGACATCGCGAACCTCTTCATCTCGGACGGCTCGCAGTTCACGACAGGTGCTGCGGAGAACCCGACCCTGACCATCGTGGCACTGGCCATGCGGCAGGCGGATCACATCGCCAAGGAAATGGCCGCTCAGAACATCTGAGCGACATTTCCAGCCCCAAGATCAGACCACCCGGACACGGGTGGTCTTTTTCGCATCAATCCCATGGGACGGGCATCCGACCGAAGGGCTTGGAACGGGTCCCTTTCCCGCTGCGCTGTCCTGGCGGTTGAAGCGGAATTTCTGGTCTGCTTACCGGCGGAGCACTGCCCGCGTCGCCAATCAGCTCCCCATATGGGCTGGGGGTCGCGCAGAGGGTCCGACCGGGCCTATGCGGGATCAAAGGCACTGTCTTCAAGAACCACGAGAAGCGCACGGGCCTTCATCGCCAAAAACGGAGGCGTGTCGCCGGCAAAGGCAAGCTGCTTAAAGCGTTGATAGAAGCTTTTCGATGTATAGAACGCATGAAGTCTGCTTGTCTGCTGAGGCTCCCAAAAGGCTGTAATCCAGACCTCGCCACCGCCTGGCCCCCTGTCTTTGCACCAGTCGTTCCAGAAACGCTCCACCAGCACAGCGGTCGGAAGCGACGCAATCTGCGCCAGAATTTCGTCGATCGGCCATCCCGCCAGTACGAACATGCACACCATGTCATCGACATGGTGGTCGTAGCGTCTCATCGCATGCCTCAGGTAGCGCTTTCGGAAATCGTCCAAGACGCGCCATTCGGTCTCGCTCCAGTTCTCTTTCTGACCGGTTTGAAAGCGCGAAAGACTAACCTCGAGGCCAACAGAACTGACCTCTTCGCCACATGCCAGGGCCTCAAGAATGCGCGGCAGGAGGTAGCCCCAAACTGACTTGGAGACCCCTCCGGGATCACAGGCTGCGGAGAACCAATCGGAGAGGGCGCGCAAAGGCAGGTCTTCGATGGCAATCTCAAGGAACTCGGCTTCAATTGCTGGATCCATACAGCAGGCTTGGCAAACTTCGAGGCTATGGGGCCTCGGGTATTTGAAAACACGGTAGGCTTCCGCCACAACGTCGTAGAGCGGGTGTTGCGAACCGAGCTTGGCCCCCGTGTCCTCGACTTTCTTTTGTGCCATTTCACAGCCCTTCGCGCCTGGTTTTCGCAGTACGCTAGGACCCGCTCTGCGTTTCGCCAAGCGTGATCGGAGCTCTGGCCCGACCAGCGCAGGAACATCGCGCCAATCGAGCGGCACAGGTAGGTTCACGATCCTCCGAAACTGGCTGTATCCGGACCCGAGAAGCGCCCGCTTTTGTTTGGCCTATTCAAACAAAAAAAAGCCCCCTGAGCAGTCAGGGGGCTTTTGTCGTGATTTTCCTCGACGCTACTGCAGATTGGCCTGCAGGATCGGTTGCCGCTCGATCAGGTTGAGCCGTTGCCGGATCACCGTGTCATAGGGCAAGCCGTTCTGCGTGCATTCCATCTGCATGGTCGCCACCGCTGCCTCGCTCATCTCCAATCCACAGGCTTCGAATTGCGCTTCGGTCACCTGATTGGAAAAGAGGCTCAGGGCATAGGCGACCGTAACTTCGGACACCCGATCCGGATCGCCCTCCTGGAACCCGGGCACCACGCGCTTTTCGACCAGAGAGGCGCGCACGGTGCAGACCGGACGACGGCTGTTCAAGGCCTTGGCCATGTTGCATTCGCAGGACTGGGCCATATCCGCCAGAGGGCTGCCGGATTCCGCGATGGTCGATTTCTCGCCACGGAAGGAGATGGCCCGACGCTCCGTCTCCGCCCCCGGTTCAAACCGGATCAAGCGCGAGAAATCCGCCACCCGGTCCCAGAGGCTGTTGAAATAGACATCCCGCACCTCGCCCCGATCAATCAGGGGCTCGGCGAGGTTCTGATCGCAGATCTTCTCACTGCGCAACCTATCGGGGGAGAGGGCCACGATGTCGCCCGCCTCCACCGCCTCGGGAGATTTCGGCGGATCCAACTGGTGATAGGCAAAGACATCTTCCTCGGAAATCGAGGTCAGCAGATAAAAGGCGAAGAAGGCCGCCACGAAGATCGCGGCGACGGATACAATCCGTTTCATGACAGGCTCCTTATCGGGAACAGCAGCTGCCGGATCCGCAGGGATAGTGGGTCGCGGGACAGGCCTGTGCCATCGGGGCAGTGGACATGAGAACAGAAAGCGCGAAAACCGCGCTGAGCAGATACTTCATTTCAAATCTCCGAATCAACAATTCGTCTTAAAAACGCGCTCTGTTTACCATATTTCACGGCTTCTTGCGACCGGGGGGCATTTGCCCTTGCGTGGCGCGGAGCGCAGAGGCATCCCCAAAGCACCGATTGGGGAGCGAAAGACGGAGACCACCGCCCATGGCCGCGCGCAAAACTCTGACACAGTATATCCGCACCATTCCGGACTTTCCCCATGAGGGGATCATGTTCCGGGACGTGACGACCCTGTTTCTCGACCCGCGCGGATTTCGGATTGCGGTGGACCAGTTGCTCGACCCATTTGTCGGCGTGCAGATCGACAAGGTGGCCGGGCTGGAGGCGCGCGGGTTCATCCTCGGCGGGGCGGTGGCGCACCAGCTGAGCGTAGGTTTTCTGCCTATCCGCAAGAAGGGCAAGCTGCCGGGCGCGACGATCGAACAGGATTATGCGCTGGAATATGGCGAGGCCACGGTCGAGATCCATGACGACGCGCTGCAGCCGGGCGAGCGGGTCCTGCTGGTCGATGACCTCCTGGCCACGGGCGGCACGGCCCGGGCGGGCATCCAGCTGATCGAGCGGCTTGGGGCCGAGGTCGTCGGCTGCGCCTTTGTGATCGACCTGCCGGATCTGGGCGGGCGCAAACTGCTCGAAGAGATGGACATGGAAGTCCACACGCTCACCGCGTTCGAAGGCGATTGAACGCGGGTTTTGTTGCCCGAGCGGAAACAACCAAGCACCGATTTCGCGCCAAAATTGACCGCTGTGCCAAGGGTCCGCTAAAGCGGCGGGATTACACGTCCCTATTATGTGAGTAGCTCTGATGAAAGCCCTGACCCTCGCCCTGTTTCTGAGTGCCCTGACCCCCGGCCTTGCCGCTGCGGACACGCTCTTTTTCGACGATTTCGAAAGCAACACCGCCGGCCCGAACCGCACACCCAGCGGGTGGTCGACCACGTCCGGCGCGGTGGACATCACCGGGACCGGCTACTTCCCCGATGTCTGCTACAACATCGATACCTGCGTAGACCTTGATGGCTCCATCGGCGCGGCGGGCACGATCCAGACCCAGCAGAGCTTCACGCTCGTGGATGGGGTCAAGTACACGCTGAGCTTCGATTACTCGAAGAACTATTTCCAGCAGCAGAACACCAATGTCATGACCTTTGGCGTCGGCGGGATCTCGGACACGCTTTCGGTCCCCGGAGGCCCGCGCGCGGATGATTTCGCGGAGCTCAGCTTTTCGTTCATGGGCGATGGCTCCACCGGGTCGATCTTCTTCGCCCATGAGGGCGGCGACAATGGCGGGATCATCATCGACAATGTGAAACTCGTCGGAGGGACGGCCAGCCCGTCCCCGGTGCCGCTCCCGGCCTCTCTTCCGCTTCTGGCAGGCGGTTTGCTGGGCGCTGCGGCCCTGCGGCGCCGGAAATCGGTCAAATCCTAACGAATTGCTAACGACTCACGCGTAATCTGGGGTCTGTCGATGCAGCGATCGACAGGTTTCCCTAAGGTAGACTGAGCCCGGCCGGTGACTGCCACCGCGCCGGGCCTTTTTCATCCAGAGCGTCCAGCCCAATGCAGGGCCGCCGCTTCGGTGGCTTTCACCCAAGGATCCTTGCCGTCCATGTAATGCTCCGGATCCGGTGTCCGGGCGACGAGGCTTTGCTTCAGCGCGCCATATTCTCTCGCGACCTCGGGATGCGCGCGCAGATAATCGCGAAAGGCCAGATGGCGGCGCGCGCCCTCCGAACCCGTCGCAAAAGCGTGGAGGTGGTGCGTCCGCCGCCCCAAAGGATCCTCCTTGCGGAAATAGAGCCGCCCGGGGATCAAGTAGGCGCCGAGCCCCTCATAGCCCAACGCGGCAAGGTCCCCACCGCGCACGGCCAGCGCCGTCATATCGTCTGCCTCCAGCAACAGGTCTAGGATCGGCTTGGCCACCAGACCCGGGACCGAAGTGCTGCCGATATGGTGCACGGTAACGTCCAGCCCGCCCAGCGCGTGGGTGATCGCCCTGCCCTCCTCTGCCGCGGCCCCGGCCCAGCCGGGGTCATGGGGCGCGAGGCGGATGCCGCTCATCCCCGTTGGCGCAGGACCGCGCCCGGATTGAGGATGCCATTGGGATCCAGCGCATCCTTGATCGCGCGCATGGCGGCGAGCTTCACCGGATCGCCATAGCGCTCCAGATCTTCGACCTTGAGCCGCCCGATTCCATGCTCCGCCGAGACCGAGCCCCCCATGGCATGGACGATGTCATGGACGCAGCGTTTGATCGCCGGGCGGTCCGCCTCGTGATCGGCGCGGGTCTCCCCCGGCATGGGAAAGACGTTATAATGCAGATTGCCATCGCCCACATGGCCAAAGCAGTTGATCCGGTAGCGGCCCATGGCGTTCAGGGCGGCGGTCGCCTCGGTGATGAACTCCGGGATCTGAGAGAGCGGCACCGAGATGTCATGGGAGGAGACCGAGCCGATCCGGCGGTTCGCCTCGGGGATCGTCTCGCGCACCGCCCAAAGCTCTGCCACCTGTCCCTCTGATTGCGCGATGATCCCATCGGTCACGAGCCCCGCCTCCGCGGCGCGGGTATAGAGCGTTTCGAGCGCGCCTTCGGGATCAAACCCGCTCGCCCCGGCCAGATCGATCAGCACGCACCAATCGGGCGCATCGGCAAAGGGAAGACGCAGATCCGGCATGGTTTCCGCCAGAAACCGCAGCCCCATCCCGCCGATCAGCTCAAAGGCCGAGATGGCATCGCCCGCCACCTCCCCCGCGAGGTTCAAAAGCTCCAGCGCCGCCTCGGGGGTGGCGACTTGCAGCATCGCGACCCCGTGCTGGCTGGGGCGCGGAAAGAGGCGCAAAGCGGCGGCGGTGATCACCCCGAGCGTGCCCTCGGCCCCGATCAGCAGGTTCCGCAAATCGTATCCCATATTGTTCTTCCGCAAGCGGGTCAGCCCGTGCCAGATCTCGCCATTGGCCATCACTGCCTCCACTCCGAGGCAGAGATCCCGGGCATTGCCGTAGCGCAGCACATTCACCCCGCCCGCATTGGTGGCCAGCACGCCCCCGACCCGCGCAGACCCTTCCGAGGCCAGCGAGAGCGGAAAGAGCCGTCCAACCCCCTCGGCGGCAGCCTGCACCTCGGCGAGGATCGCGCCGGCCTCGGCCACGAGCACGTTTTCCGACGGATGCACCGCGCGGATGGCCGTCATCCGCTGCAGGGACAAGATCACCGGCGGTGCGCCCTCGGGGGCGATCTGCCCACCGACAAGCCCGGTACCACCGCTATAGGGGATCACGCCGACCCGGTGGGTATTGGCCAGACGCAGAACCGTCGCGACCTCCTCGGTTGCCCCCGGCGCCACCAGGAGCCCGCCCGTGCCCGCATAGCGCCCGCGCGGCTCCTCAAGGTACTGGGCCCCGAGCTCGGGAAAGGCCGCCGCGGGCAATGCCGCGCGCAGGGCCGTTTCCAGATCGGCGGGAACAGTGTCGAGCATGGTCTCTCCTCCGGCGCGGAGCCCCGCGCCCTATAGATCGTCGTCGCGCAGCCAGGCCGGACGCAGAACCACAACCGTGGGTTCCGGCGGCAGGGTGCGCAGGGACACCTCCAGATAGCTCGTATCGCGCAGCTCGACCCGGAACTCCGAGGCCATGCCGGTCAAAAAGCTCTGGAGCGTGAAATCTCCGAACCAGTGCATGGGCACAATCACCGAGGAGCGCAAGCGCCGCAGGATCGAGATCATCACATCCTGCGGCACCGTATAGCCGCCATCCACCGGGGCCATCACCACATCGAGCCGCCCGAGAGCCGCGTATTGCATGTCATTGGGCTCATGGTGGAGATGGCCGAGATGCCCGATGCAGAGCCCCGCGATTTCGAAGACGAAGATCGAGTTGCCGAGCGGCGCGCTGACAGCGCCAAAGCCCGAGCGAACATCCGTGGGCACATTGCGCACCAGCACCTCGCCGAGATCAAGGTAATGCTCCACCGGGTTGGGGCCTTCGGTGTTCCAGCCCGGCAGGACATGGGGGATGCGCGGATCGGGGGTCGCGGTCCAATGGGTGGAATGGGCGTTGTTCATGGTCGCCACATCCGGAAAGAACCCGGTATTGCCGAGAAAGCCCGTATAATCCGTCACCGCCGTGAACCCTTGCGGCCCCTCGATCAGAAAGCTCGCATGGGCGATATAGCTCAGCCGTACGGTGAACTCTTCGAGCGGGGCGCCAAAGCTCGCGGTCTGCACATATTCCAGACCCGGCGCGGCATCGGCGATGGCGATGCAATGGCTCGGCTTGCGGGTCTGCTCTTGCGCGAGCGCGGCGGGGGCGGCCAGCAACGCACTCGCTAACACCGACAGGATCAGGGGAAAGCGGGACATGGGCGGACCTCCGTGCGGCTGGATGCGGGTTGGCACTGAGTATAGGGCGCAGCGCGCGCAAGTCTGGTCTTTCTGCATCCGCGCGCCCGCCCCGAGCCCACAATCGCCCCCGCGCGCAAAAACCAGATGCAGAGCGCGCGCCAGACGCGTATCTCTTGAGCAGCGATTTTCGAAAGGACATGGGCATGCGGCGCAAACTGGCAGCAGGAAACTGGAAGATGAACGGCCTCACCGCGAGTTTGGCGGAGGCCAGCGCCATTGCCGAGGCCGCCAGCGGGAGCAGTGCCGAGGTGCTGCTCTGCCCGCCCGCCACGCTCGTGGCGCCCATGGCGGCGATGGCCGGGGATGGCGCGCTGCAGGTCGGCGGGCAGTATTGTCACCCCAATGGGTCCGGCGCGCATACGGGGCACATCTCCGCCGGGATGCTCCAGGATGCGGGCGCCTCCTATGTGATCACCGGCCATTCCGAGCGCCGTCAGGATGATGGAGAGGATGATGCCGCCGTGCGCGCCCAGACCCTAGCGGCATCGGAGGCCGGACTGACGGCCATTGTCTGCGTTGGCGAGACCGAGGCCGAGCGCGATGCCGCCAACACACTCGGGATCATCGGCGGACAGCTCGCAGGCTCAGTGCCGGATCAGGCCACGGGCCATAACTTGGTCATCGCCTATGAGCCGGTCTGGGCCATTGGCACCGGGCGCGTGCCCAGCCTCGACCAGATCGGCGAGGTCCATGACTTCATCCGCGGCAAGCTGGAGCAGCGCTTTGGCGAGGGCGTCGGACGCTCGGTCCGTCTGCTCTATGGCGGCTCGGTGAAACCGGGCAACGCGGAGGAGATCTTTGGTGTCTCCAATGTGGACGGCGCGCTGGTGGGTGGAGCCTCCCTGAAGGCGTCCGACTTCAACGCAATCATCGCTGCCCTTGGCTAGGCTCACCAACGCCCCCGGTCGAGACATCGCGCGCCATGGGCAATCCGGGCCCGGCGCGCCATAATCCCCCCATGGCGGATGCAAGTCACAGCTCGGCCCGACCGCGCCTCGCGGCCCGGCGCCCCATCAGATCCGGCACGGCGCTGGCCCTTGCCCTGTGTCTGGCGGGGATCGTTGCACTTGTCAGCTTTCCGCGGATCGAACGGTTCTTTCAACGGGACGCCGCTGAACAGGCCGCCGCGACGCTGAGCCTGACGGTGGAGGGTCTGACCGGCGCGCTCAACCGCTACGCCCCCCTGCCTGCTCTGGTGGCCGAGCGGCCCGAGCTCGCGCAGCTCCTGCGCGAGCCGACCAACGCAGCACTGATCGATCAGGTCAATGAAAGCCTGCGCCAGACCGCCTACTCGCTTAGTGCCTCGGATGTCTATCTGCTCGATATCTCCGGGCATACGCTGGCGGCGAGCAATTACCGCAAGACCCTGAGCTTTGTGGGGCGCAGCTTTGCCTATCGTCCCTATTTCACCCAGGCGCTGGATGGTGGGCTGGGGCGGTTTTTTGCCCTGGGCACCACGTCCGGCGAGCGGGGCTACTTCTACGCCGCACCGGTCGAGGAGGATCAGCGCATCACTGGCGTGGTCGCCGTCAAGTTCACCGTGGACAGCTTTGAGGAGACCTGGCGCGCGGGTCCGGCCACGGTTCTGGTCAGTGACCTGCGCGGCGTGGTCTTCATGTCCGACCGGGAGGATTGGCATTTCCGCGCCCTGCGCCCGCTCACCCCACAGGCCCGCGCCGGGATCGAGGCGGCGCGCCAATATCCGCTTTCGGAGGTGACGCCCCTGCCCACGGAGCGCAGCGCGCTCGGGGGTGGTGCGGAGCTTTGGACGATTGAGGACCCGGGCACGCCAAGCGCCGGATATGTGGCCCAGACCACCCGGATCGCCGAGGCGGGCTGGGATGTCACCGTGCTCGTCTCTACCGGCCCCGCGCGCCAGCAGGCCTTGCAAATGGTGGCGATCGGCACGCTTCTGACACTGCTGCTGGCCCTGGCGGTCACGATCTATCTGCAACGCCGTGCCCAGCAACTGGCCCTGATGGCCGCGCAAACCGCCGCCCGGGCCGAACTTGAGGCGCGGGTGATCCAGCGGACCACGGATCTCAACGAGGCGAACGCCCAGCTCCAGCAGGAGGTGGTTGAACGCCGACAAGCCGAGCAACAGCTCCGCAAAACCCAGGCCGAACTGGTGCAGGCAGGCAAGCTCGCCGCCCTGGGCCAGATGTCCGCCGCTCTCAGCCATGAGTTCAACCAACCTCTGGCCGCCGTGAAGTCCTATGCGGAGAATGCCGCGACCTTCCTCGAACGGGACCGCCCGCAAGAAGCGCGCGAGAATGTCGGGCGGATTTCGGCCCTCACGGACCGAATGGCCGAAATCTCCAAGCATCTGCGCAATTTCGCCCGCCGTCCGCAGGATGCAGTGGACCGGGTGCAGCTCGCCCCGGTGATCCATGACGCGCTCGCGGTGATGCAGGCCCGGATCAAGCACGCGGAAGCCGAGATCCGCTATACCCCGCCTGCCGCGCCCGTCTGGGTGCGCGGCGGCCATGTGCGGCTGCAACAGGTGGTGGTGAACCTGCTGAGCAACGCGCTGGATGCGACCGCCGAGACCGAGGCCCCGGTGATCACGCTCGAGGTCACCCAGAGCGGTGAACAGGCGGTGCTCAGCGTCTGCGACACCGGCCCCGGCATTGCCCCGGGCGCGGAGGAGACGCTCTTCGATCCGTTCTTCACCACCAAGGGGCCGGGCGGCGGGCTCGGGCTGGGCCTGTCGATCTCGTATAACATCGTGCGGGATTTCGGCGGTACGCTCAGCGCCCATAATCGAGAGGGTAGCGGGGCGGAGTTCCGCCTGACCCTCGCGTGCTGCCCCGACCCCGAGGGGCCGTCGACATGAGTTCCGAGATGATCCTTTTCGTCGATGACGAGGAGCCCCTGCGCCACGCGGCGGCCCAGACACTGCAACTGGCGGATTTCGACGTCACCTGCTTTGCAGATGCCGAGAGCGCCCTGCCCCGGATCGCCCGCGACTTCCCGGGGATCCTTGTGACCGATATCCGGATGCCGGGCCTGAGCGGCACGGACCTGATGGCGCGCTGTCTCGAGATCGACCCCGAATTTCCCGTGATCCTTGTGACCGGCCACGGGGATATCGAGCTTGCGGTGCAATCCATGCGCGATGGCGCCTATGATTTCCTCGAGAAACCCTATGCCCCCAGCCGCCTCGTGGCGACCATCCGGCGGGCGCTCGACAAGCGCCGCCTGACGCTGGAGAACCGCCGTTTGCGGGCCGCGGTCGGCCGCCGCGACCCGATCGAGGCGCGGCTCACCGGGCGCAGCCCCGCGCTGATCGCCCTGCGCCAACAGGTCCGTGCCGTGGCGCAGACCGATGCGGACGTGCTGATCATCGGCGCGACCGGCACCGGCAAGGAGGTCACTGCCCGCGCCCTCCACCGCGCCAGCGGGCGCAAGGACGGCCCGTTCTTGCAGATCAACTGCGCGGCCCTGCCCACGGATCTGATCGAGAGCGAGCTCTTCGGCCATGAGGCCGGGGCCTTCGCCGGGGCGATGCGCGCGCGCTATGGCAAGTTCGAAGCCGCGCGCGGGGGCACGGTCTTTCTCGACGAGATCGACAGCCTGCCTTTGCCGCTGCAGGCCAAGCTGCTCCATGCGATCCAGAACCGCACCGTCACCCGGCTGGGCTCGAACGAGCCTGTGAGCCTCGATGTCCGCTTCATCGCGGCCAGCAAGAAGGATCTGGAGGCCGAGGCGCGGGCCGAGCGGTTCCGGGCTGATCTGCTCTATCGGTTGAACGTCGTGACCCTGCGCCTGCTACCTCTGGCGGAACGGCGCGAGGATATCCCGCTCCTCTTCTCGCAACTTGTCAGCGAGAGCGCCGCGCGTCAGCAGCAATCTGCGCCGGATGTTTCAGGCGCCGTGCTCGCACGGATGGCGGCGCGGGACTGGCCCGGCAATGTGCGCGAGCTGCGCAATGCGGCGGAGCGTTTCGTGCTGGGCCTCGACCTTGATTTGGCGAGCCCAGACGACACGGCACCTACAGTCCCCGAGGCATTGGCCGAACAGATGGCCGCCTATGAAAAGGCCCTGATCACCGCCAGCCTCGCTGCCCATCAGGGCCGGCTGAAAGACACCTACGAGGCGCTGAACCTGTCGCGCAAAGCGCTCTACGAGAAGATGCAAAAGCACGGTCTTTCCCGCGACGCCTTCGCCCCGGAAGGCTGAGCGCGCCCGCGCCCGGCCCGGGATGGGTCGCGGACGGAACACGAATCCCATGCGATGTCCCCGACCCGACCCATGGCGCGGAATTAATTCGCCGGTCCCATGTCCTGACCGCATGGCGACCTTGCCAAAATCACATGCCGTCCCCCCTACTGCGCCCAGCACCGAATGGGAGGTGTCTGCAAGGCCGCGCGCCTTGCGAGCGAGAGCCGCCGAGGCCCGGGCCCGCAAACGGGTCGGCCTGACAGGCGGCACAAACTGGAGGAAGACAATGAAATTCACTTTGATGACCGGTACGGCGATGGTCGTTGCCCTGGGCGCAAGCATGGCGACCGCGATGGACCGCGACGGCTGGCCCGAGAGCTTCACCGTGGGCACCGCATCCCAGGGCGGGACCTATTTCGCCTATGGCTCCGGCTGGGCGAACCTTGTCGCCGAAGAGCTGGGCCTGTCGGGTGGCGGCGAAGTCACGGGTGGCCCGATGCAGAACATGGCGCTGGTCCACACGGGCGACGCGCAGTTCGGCATGACCACCATGGGCCCGGCGGCGGAATCCCTCGGCGGCACCAACCCGATCGCGCCCGGCCTGCAAATGACCGGCGCTTGCGCGATGTTCCCGATGTACCAGACCCCCTTCTCCGTCACGGCGCTGAGCTCTTCGGGCATCAGCTCCATCGCGGACATCCCGGATGGCGCCAAGATCGGCTTTGGCCCAGCGGGCTCCACCTCGGACACCTATTTCCCGCGCATGATGGAAACGCTTGGCGTGAATTTCGAGCGCCGCAATGGCGGCTGGTCGGACCTCGGCGGTCAGCTGCAGGATGGCCTTCTGGACGTGATCGCCTTTGCCGCCGGTGTGCCGGTGCCCGCGGTCAGCCAGCTCGAAGTGCAGACGGATGTGAACATCATCGAGTTCACCGGGGATGAGCAAGCCAAGATCCTCGAGGCCTTCCCGGTCTCCGAGTTCATGATCGGCGCGGACACCTACACGACCCTGACCGAAGACGCGACCTCGGTCTCCATGTGGAACTTCGCGATCGCGAACTGCGATCTGCCCGCCTCCTTCGTCGAAGCGGTGGTGGACGTGGTCATGTCCGACAATGCCCGCATGGTCGGCATCCACAAGGCGGCCCGCTCCACCCTGCCCGAGAACTGGGACAAGAACGGTGTCCTGCAGTGGCACCCGGGTGCGGCAGCCTGGTTCAAGGAAAATGCCGGGGCCGATATCCCCGACAGCATGATCCACGGCATGTAAGCCGACAGAGTTGGAAGGGCCGCGCAAGAGCGGCCCTTCTTTTACGCGCGGAGGGAGCCGTGCTTGGGCGCAACGACGTCCAAACCGGAGTGAGGGAATGACAGATCAAACCAAGACAGACGACGACCATCTGATTGCCGATGGCGTCGACGAAGAACCCACGGAGGCGAACCGACGCCTCTTCGAGGGACGCAATTTCATCCTGATCAGCGCGTTTGCCGCGCTCTATGCGGCGTTTCACATGGCCGCCCTGAACGGGTTGTCGATCTCGGAATGGACCGGTGTGACGGTTCCCTTCCTGCCGACCTTCCCGCTGGAAACCTGGAATTTCCGGATCGTCCATATCGCGGGGGCACTGGCCCTTGGCTTCCTGCTTTTTTCAGCGCGTACGGATTTCCCCGGCCCGGGCAAGGAAACCCCGATGCTGGGCTATGCGGCCTATGCCCTGATGATCCCGGCGCTCTTTTCCGTGGGCATGGCTGCAAGTTTCGCGATGGAGATCGCAGGCGGCACCATGTGGAACGGCATCGATGAAGGCATCAAGTTCAACGAGACCTACCTCTTTGGTCTGCCCCTGATCATCGCAACGGCGGGCGGGATCGTCCTGAGCTGGTTCCACCAGCGCGAGCGCGGTGGCTTTGCGGCCCCGGATCTGGTGCTGGCGGTCTGCGGCGTGGCCGTGGCGACCTATCTGATCACGATCTATGGCACGCTGATGCGCAACTCCACCGGCACGCCCTTTGCGCCGATCGGGATCTCGATCGCTGCCGTGGCGGGCACGGCCCTGATCATGGAGCTGACCCGCAGGGTCGCGGGCATGGCCCTGATCGTGATCGCCGCGATCTTCCTGACCTATGTCTTTGTCGGTCAGTACATGCCCGGCTTCCTGAATGCTCCGGCGATCAGCTGGCAGCGCTTCTTCAGCCAGGTCTATACGGATGCAGGCATCCTCGGGCCGACCACGGCGGTGAGCTCAACCTATATCATCCTCTTCATCATTTTCGCGGCCTTCCTGCAGGCCTCCAAGGTCGGGGATTACTTCGTGAACTTCGCCTTCGCCGCTGCCGGGCGCGCGCGCGGCGGTCCGGCCAAGGTGGCGATCTTTGCCTCGGGCCTGATGGGGATGATCAACGGCACCTCGGCGGGCAATGTGGTCGCCACGGGCTCGCTGACGATCCCGCTGATGAAGAAGGTGGGCTATCACAAGAAGACCGCCGGCGCGGTTGAGGCTGCCGCCTCCACCGGGGGGCAGATCATGCCGCCGATCATGGGGGCGGGAGCCTTCATCATGGCCGAAATCACGGGCATTCCCTACACGGAAATCGCCCTGGCCGCGGTCATTCCAGCGATTCTCTATTTCGTGTCGGTTTACTTCATGGTGGACATGGAAGCCGCCAAGCTCGGCATGCGCGGCATGTCCGAAGACGAGCTGCCGAAGTTCAACAAGATGGTGCGTCAGGTCTATCTCTTCCTGCCGATCATCATCCTGATCTACGCGCTCTTCATGGGGTATTCGGTGATCCGGGCAGGCACGCTCGCGACCATCGCGGCCGCCGTGGTGTCCTGGTTCACCCCGTTCCGGATGGGGCCCCGCTCCATCGTGAAGGCCTTCGAGATCGCGGGCACCATGTCCGTGCAGATCATCGCGGTCTGTGCCTGTGCGGGCATCATCGTGGGCGTGATCAGCCTGACCGGTGTGGGCGCGCGCTTCTCCGCCGTGCTTCTCGGGATCGCGGATACGAGCCAGCTGCTGGCGCTCTTCTTCGCCATGTGTATCGCAATACTGTTGGGGATGGGCATGCCCACCACGGCGGCTTATGCGGTCGCGGCCAGTGTGGTCGCCCCGGGCCTCGTGCAACTGGGCATCCCGCAGCTGACGGCGCATTTCTTCGTCTTCTACTTCGCGGTGCTCTCGGCCATCACGCCCCCTGTGGCGCTGGCGAGTTACGCGGCGGCGGGGATATCCGGGGCCAACCCGATGGAGACCTCCGTGGCCTCCTTCAAGATCGGGATCGCCGCCTTCGTGGTGCCCTTCATGTTCTTCTACAACGGCGCGCTCCTGATGGATGGCTCCTGGCTGGAAGTGCTGCGGGCCGGTGGCACGGCGGTGGTCGGGGTCTTCCTGCTGAGCTCCGGCGTCCAAGGCTGGTTCATGGGGGGCCGTGCGGTCTGGTTCCTCCGGGTTGGTCTGGTCATCGCGGCGCTCCTGCTGATCGAAGGCGGGATCATCACGGACCTCGCCGGGATCGGCCTGATCGCTGCGGTCTATTTCGTTCAGAAGGTGATCCGCCCGGCTCCGGGCGCGACCATCCCCGTGCGTGGCGCGGATTGAGGATGGAGCGGGTCACGCAGGATCCGAGCGATCCGACCTTCGTCCAGAACCCGTATCCGGTCTATGACCGGATGCGGGACCTCGGGGACCTGATCTGGTGGGAGGCTTACGGCATGGTCGTCTCCCCCAGCTACAAGGCCACGGCGGCGATCCTCAAGGATCGCCGTTTTGGCCGTGAGGCGCTGGAGGCCATTGCAGTGCCCGACCACCTCACGGATTTTTACGCCGTTGAGGCCCATTCCATGCTGGAGCTCGAGCCGCCGCGCCATACGCGTCTGCGGGGGCTGGTGACGCGCGCCTTCACTTCGCGGCGCGTGGCGGCCCTCGCGCCGGAAATCGAGGCGCTGTGTCATGGGCTCATCGACGCCTTCCCCGAAGGGCCCTTCGATCTGTTGCCCGCCTATTGCACGCCCGTGCCGGTGCGGATCATTGCCCGGATGCTCGGCGTTCCCGAAGCCGAAGCTCCGCAGCTTCTGGAGTGGTCCCACGCCATGGTGGGCATGTATCAGGCCAGCCGGACCCACGAGATGGAGGTTGCCGCCAATGACGCCGCGCGCGCCTTTGCCGCCTGGGTCAGCGATCTGATCGATGCGCGCCGCCGGAGCCCGGGCGAGGACCTGATGAGCGCGCTGATCGCCGCCGAAGAGGACGGCGCCAAGCTCAGCCGCGAGGAACTGATCACGACCATCGTGCTGCTGCTCAATGCGGGCCACGAGGCAACGGTCCATACGCTGGGCAATGGGGTGAAGACCCTGCTTGAGATCGGGCATCGCGAGATCACGCCGGGGCTTGTGGAGGAGGTGCTGCGCTACGACCCGCCGCTCCATGTCTTCACCCGGATCGCGCGCGAGGAGGTCGAGCTCTTTGGCCACCGCTTCACCCCGGGCGAGACCATCGGTTGCCTGCTGGCGGCGGCGAACCGGGATCCCGCCTTCGCCGCCGATCCCCACCGCTTTGACCCGATGCGTCAGATCAAGGGGCAGAACATGGCGTTCGGCGCAGGGCTGCATTTCTGCGTGGGGGCACCGCTGGCCCGGCTGGAGATCGAGATCGCCTTGCGGGTGCTCTTTGAACGTTGCCCCGACCTGCGGCTGGCAAGCGCCCCACGCTACGCACCGATCTATCACTTCCACGGGCTCGAGGCGCTGGAGGTGACGCGCTAGGGCTCAAGCCTCGGCCTTCTTCTCCCAGCGCCCGCTTTCCTGGCTCCAGTATTGCGCCGAGACACCTGCGCCCGTGACCTCGCGCCATTGGGCGCGGGCGGCCTGCACGGCTATCTCGTCCCGACCATCAAACAGGATCGAGGCGCGCGCCAGCCCGCCGACCTCGGCAGGATCCAGCGTCGCGCCCTCGACACAGATCAGGGCGCTGCGATCCGTCACCGGCAGATCCACCCCCATCAGCACAGGCTGATCCCCATCATGGGGACCGCCCGCAAGCCCATGGGGCAAAAACCCATCCTCGGGCTTTAGCCAGAGCAGCTCATCGAGCCGCTCCAGCCCCGCTTGGCTGCCGCCACGCAGGGCAACACGCCATCCGGCGGCCAGGGATTTCTCCAACAGGACCGGCAAAGTCGCCTCCAGCGGCGTCTGGGTCATGTGGTAGAAATAGACCGCCCCCATCTTGCGCCGCCGATCAGCCCTCGTAGCCGTCGCGGATCAACCGGTCGAGCGCGCGCACGCCCCAGCCGGTCGCCCCGGCGGGCGCGTAGTCCGTGGCCGATTTCACCGAAGCCGTGCCCGCGATGTCCAGGTGGCACCAGGGGGTCTCGTCCTTGACGAACCGGCCCAGGAACTGTGCCGCGGTGATCGAGCCTGCGGGGCGTCCGCCGGTGTTCTTAATATCCGCGATGCGCGACTTGATCAGCTTGTCATAGCCCGGCCCCATGGGCAGACGCCACGCGCCCTCCCCCTCGGCGGCGGCGGCCTTGAGGAACTCCGCGCTGAGTGCGTCGGAATTCGAGAAGACGCCCGCGTTTTCATGGCCCAGACCGATGATCACGGCCCCGGTCAGCGTGGCGAGATTGATCATGCCCACCGGGTTGAAGGTCTCTTGGGTGTACCAGAGCACATCGGCCAGCACGAGACGCCCCTCGGCATCGGTGTTGATCACCTCGATCGTGTCGCCCTTCATGGAGGTCACCACATCGCCGGGCCGCTGGGCTTTGCCATCGGGCATGTTCTCGACGAGCCCCACGAGGCCGACCACATTGGCCTTTGCTTTGCGCAGGGCCAGGGTGCGCATGACCCCCGCGACGACGCCCGCGCCCCCCATATCCATGGTCATGTCTTCCATGCCGCCCGCGGGCTTGAGCGAGATGCCCCCGGTATCAAAGACCACGCCCTTGCCGACAAAGGCAAAGGGCGCCTCGTCCCCGCCGCCCATCCATTTCATCACCACGATCTTGGACGGGCTTTCCGAGCCCTGCCCGACCCCGAGCAGCGCGTCCATGCCGAGCTCGGCCATCTCGGCCTCCTCGAGCACCGAGACCTCAAGCCCCAGATCCTTCATCGCGATCAGCCGGTCGGCGAACTCGGTAGTGGTCAGCACATTTGCGGGTTCGTTCACCAGATCCCGGGTGAAAAACACACCCTCGGCCACGGCGCGGTGATCGGCATAGGCGGCCTCGACCTCCGCGGGTTTCGCGGCCATGACCGTGATGCCGCCGGTCTCGCTGTCCTGCTTCGATTTGCGCGCGTCGAACGTGTAGACCCGCAGGGTCGCGCCAAAGGCGATCTCGGCTGCGTCGGACTGGCTGCCCGCCCAGATCGCGAGCCCTGCCTTGCCGACCTTCTTGCCAAGGGTCGCGCCCGCCTTGCGCGCCTCGAGCCCTTTGGCGGTGCGCGCGAGCTTGACGACGATCACTTCGTCGCTCGCCATGCCCATCGGGTAGCTCAGGCTCAGGCTCTCGCCGGATTTCAGCTTCTCGAAGGCCTCACTCTCAACCGCGCGTGCCAAGGCCCCCTTGGTCAGCTTGTTGATCCGCTTGGCGCCCGGATTGAGCGTGCCCTCGGCGGGAACGAAAACGGCGACGCGCGCGGTTTCGGCGGCCAGGGCATCGAGATCGGTTTCGGCGAAGGAGACGGGGACAAGCTCGGTCATGGGCTCTCTCTTGGTGTGATGTCCCGACATACCTAGACCGGGTGCGGCGCGATGACCAGCCGATGCGCGCCGCTGAGCGGCTTGTGCGCTTTTCCCCGCGGACTGAATGATCTAGGCTGCAGTCACACCTGATGGAAGGCCTCGCGCGACCGCCGATCATGCTCGCCCGCTATGACCGATATATCCTCGGCCGCCTCATGGTCACCTTCGGGTTTTTCACCCTGATCATCGTGCTGATCTATTGGATCAACCGTTCGATCCGGCTGTTTGACCGGCTGGTGGGCGATGGCCAGAGCGTGGCCTTGTTTGCCCAGCTGTCGCTGCTGAGCCTGCCCTATCTGATCTACCTGATGTTGCCGCTTTCGGCCTTTGCCGCCTCGGTGAGCACGGGCAATCGGATGGGCTCGGACAGTGAGACCGTCGCCTTGCAGGCCGCCGGGGTGGGCGCGTTCCGGATCGTGCGCCCTGCCTTCTATCTGGGCCTGATGGCCGCCGCGCTGATGCTGGTGCTGGCGCATCTGCTGATCCCGCTCAGCCGCGTGACCATTGCCGAGCTTGAGGCGCAGCTGGCCGATGCGGTGGGCGCGCGGCTCCTGGAGCCCGGCAAGTTCCAGTCGCCGGTGGACGGGGTGACGGTGTTTGTCAGCGAGATCACCGATGATGGTGTCCTCTCCAAGGTCCTCTTGTCGGATCAGCGTGATGAAGCGACCGAGGTGCTTTATACGGCGAACCAGGCCTTGCTCGTCCGTTCCGAGACCGGGCCGCAGCTTGTGATGATCTCCGGGCTGGCCCAATCCCTGCGCGCCGATGGCAGCCTGAGCATCCTGCGGTTTGAGGATTTCGCCCTGAGCCTCGGGACGACCGAGATGCCGGAGGAGCGTGTGCTGCGCGACCTGCGCGGCTGGGACACGCTGAGCCTCTTGCGCGCTGAGCCCGAGATGCTCGATCTGGTGCGCAAGTCCCGCGCCGAGTTCCTGCACGAGGCCCATCGCCGCTTCGCCACACCGGCCCTGGCGGTCTGTACGGCCCTGCTGGGCTTTGCCGCACTTCTGGTCGGTGGGTTCAGCCGATTTGGCTTCTGGCAACAGGTGGCGGGGGCGATCGTGCTCATCGTCGTGATCCAGCTTTTCGCGAATTTCGCCGAGGATATCGCCCTGCAAAGCGATACGGCCTGGCCCATCCTCTATGCCCCTGTGGTCTTTGCGGCGATCGCCGTAGGCACGCTCCTGTATCTGGCGGATCACCCGCTCAAATGGCGCAGGCGGACACCGACGGAGGGGGCCACATGACCCTGCAATGGTATTTCGCCCGGCGCTTTGCGGTCAGCTTCCTGTCCATGCTGTTGATCTTTGCCGGATTGATCTGGATGACCGATATGGTCGAATCCCTGCGGAGCCTTGCCAGCGAGGATTTTGGCCTGCGGGAGGCGGCGGGGCTGGCGCTGCTGCGGCTGCCCGGCACGATCTACGAGGTGATCCCGCTGATCATGGTATTGGCGACCATCACGCTGTTTCTCAAGATGGCGCGGACCTCGGAGCTGATCGTGACCCGCGCGGCGGGGCGGTCCGCAATCCGCAGCCTGATCGCACCGGTGCTGGTCGCCGCCCTGATCGGCGGGATCGGGATCAGCGTGGTGAACCCGATTGTGGCCGCGACCTCCCGCATCGCCGATGAGACCCGCGATACGGTCCGGGGGCGGGCGACGAACGTCCTGTCGCTCAGCGGCAACGGGCTCTGGCTGCGTCAGGCGGCGCCCGATGGGCAGATCGTGATCCATGCCGCCGGGGTCAGCCCCGGAGGCACCGCGCTTTACGATGTGACTTTCATGAAATTCGACCAGAACGCCCTGCCCCAGCAGCGGATCGCCGCCGCGCGGGCCGAGCTGGTCCCTGGCGCCTGGGATATGACCGGCGTGAAGACCTGGGACCTTTCCGGGCGCGCCAATCCGGAGGCCAGCGCCGTGGAGCAAGCCTGGATGCGCCTCCCTTCGGATCTGACCCTGAACCAGATCCGCGACAGCTTTGGCGAGCCTTCGGCCATTCCGATCTGGCAGCTGCCGGCCTTCATCGCGCAACTGGAGGCTGCGGGTTTTGCGGCCCTCAATCACCGGGTCTGGCTGCAATCCGAGTTGGCCTCGCCGGTGTTTCTGATCTCGATGGTCCTGATCGGTGCGGCCTTCACCATGCGGCACACGCGCTTCGGGCGGACGGGGCTGATGGTGCTCTTTGCGGTGCTCTTGGGCTTTGCCATGTACTTTCTGAAAAGCTTTGCCCTGGTCCTCGGAGAGACCGGAAAGATCCCGGTTCTGATTGCCGCCTGGTTCCCGCCTCTCGCCGGGATCTGCCTCGCGCTCGCCCTCCTGCTCCATCAGGAGGACGGATGATGCGCGCGCCCCTGCCCCGCACGGGGGCCGTCGCGCGTACGTTGCTGGCCGCCGCAGGGCTGGCCGTCCTGAGCGCAGGTGCACTCGCGCAAGAGACCCCCGCCCCGGCCACCTTGCTCGCCGACCAGATCACCGCAGATCCCAACGGGGTGCTGACCGCGAGCGGGTCCGTCGAAGTGCTCTATGACGGGCGCCGCCTGCGCGCCGAGGAGATCATCTACGACACGCGTGACGAGAGCCTGCGGGTCGTCGGCCCGATCCAGCTCAGCTCCGGCCCGGGCTTTGTTTTGCTCGCGTCAGAGGCGGAGATCGACGGGGAGTTGCGCAACGGTATCCTGCGCAGCGCGCGTCTGGTGCTCGACCAGAAGGTGCAGATCGCCGCCTCGGAGATCCAGCGCGTGGATGGGCGCTACACACAGCTCTATCGCTCCGTTGCGTCAAGCTGCGAGGTCTGCATCGACCGCCCTGTCCCGCTTTGGCAAATCCGCGCGAAACGGATCGTCCATGACGAGCTTGAGCGGCAAATCTATTTCGAGAATGCGGTGTTCGAAGTGGCCGGCGTGCCGATCTTCTACTTGCCGCAGATGCGTGTGCCGGACCCGACCCTGGAGCGTGCGACGGGCTTTCTCTTCCCCTCTGCACGTACCACCAGCGCGCTCGGCGTGGGGATCGAGGTCCCCTATTTCATCGAGCTCGGACCGGACAAGGACCTGACCCTCAGCCCGAAGCTCACCACGCGCAACTCGCGCACGCTGGGACTGCGCTACCGCCAGGCCTTCACCCGCGGTGAGCTGACCTTTGAAGGGGCGCTCACCCGGGACGAGCTCGAAGAAGGGGATCGCGGCTTCGCCACTCTGGTGGGCGAGTTCGACATCGGACGCGACTATGTGCTGGAATTCGATCTCGAGACGGTGTCCGACGACCAGTACTATCGGGATTACGGCTTCGACGATGAAGACCGGATCGACAGCACGATCGAGGTCTCGCGGATCCGCCGCGACAGCTTGCAGCGCGGGACAGCGACCTATTTCACCACCTTCCGCGCGGATGAGGACAACGAGACGATCCCGCGCTTCGTCCTCGATGGCGAGTATACACGCCGCTACGACGTGCCGGTGATCGGCGGCTACTCGGAGACAACCCTGAGCTTTCTTGGTTTGCAACGGGAATCCGAAGAGGATGCCATCGGGCGCGACACGCGGCGCCTGAGCCTGGTTTCCGATTGGCGGCGCAGCTGGACGAATGATCTCGGGATGGTCGGCACCACCATTGGCGAGCTGGCCTTCGATCTCTTCGACACGCAGAACGACGCGGAATTCCCGGACACGGTGACCCGGGTCACGCCGACTGTGGCCGCCGAGCTGCGCTGGCCCTTTTCGCGCACGGACGCCACCTCTCACAGCGTGCTCGAACCAGTCGTCCAGCTCGTCTGGTCTGAGGTGAATGGCGACGAGGTCCCCAATGAGGACAGCACGGTTGCCGAGTTCGACGAGGCCAGTCTCTTTGACCTCAACCGCTTTGCCGGACGGGATCAGCTGGAAAGTGGCTGGCGCGCCAATGTCGGGGTGACTTGGACCCGGTTCGACAATAGCGGCTGGATCAGCGGCGTGACCGTGGGGCGGGTGTTTCGCGAAAACGAGAATACGGCGCTGGCGCCCGGGGCCTCGGATACCGAGCGCGCCTCAGACTGGCTCGCCACCGTTCAGCTTGATAGCCCCGACGGCCTCCAACTCATCAACCGCGCGCAATTCGCCTCGGATTTCTCGATCAACAAAAACGCCCTGCGCCTCGCCTGGAGCGATCCGCGCTCGCGCCTGGGGCTTACCTATACATGGCTGCGCGCTTCGGAGGCGGAATCCCGCCCATCCGACACCAATGAGCTCGTCCTAACGGCGGGTCACCAATTCAACAACACTTGGGCCGGGGGGCTCGAATACAGCTATGATTTCGATGCCTCCAGTCCCCGCGAGGCCGAACTGACCCTGCAATACCAGAACGAATGCATTCGCGTAGATTTGTCCTTGTCGCAGGATTTCGACACGGTTGAGGATTTGCGCTCCACCACGGATTTTGGCATCAAGGTCTCGCTGATCGGCTTCGGCGCCGGACAGTCCGGCATTGACCGCAGCCGGAGTTGCCGGAGATAGGACACCTACCAGTGATGCGACTGCCCAACCTGCGACCGCTGTTTGCCTGCGCTCTGTTTTGCGCCTTCTTGAGCGCTGGCGCCCAGGCCCAGACCTTTGGCCCTGTGATCACGGTGAATGGCACGGCCATCACCGGATTTGAGCTCGATCAGCGGGAGAAGTTTATCCGCGCGCTGCGCCTGCCCGGAGATGCGGCCACGCTCGCGCGCGAGGCGCTGATCGAGGATCGCCTGAAGAACCAGGCGGCGGCGGCGGCGGGACTAGTCGCTGGTCCAGATGAGATCGAACAGGGTCTGGCGGAATTTGCAAGTCGAGCAAACCTGACCACAGAGGAATTCATCCGCGCCCTTGCGGATGAAGGCGTCGCACCCGAGACCTTCCGCGATTTTGTGCGCAGCGGGCTTCTTTGGCGGACACTGGTGCAGCAACGCTTCGGCCCGCGCGCCCGGGTCTCTCCGGCAGAGGTGGAGCGGGCGCTCGCCCTGGCCGGATCGCAATCCGGCGCGCGCGTGCGTCTTGCGGAGATCATCATCCCCGCCCCGCCCGAGCAGCGTATCGAGGCCGAGGGCTTTATCGAAGACCTGCGGGAACGGTTGCGCAGCGAGGCGGATTTTACAGCCGCGGTGGAACGCTTTTCCGCGGCGCCCTCGCGCAACAACAACGGGTTGCGAGACTGGATTTCCCTGTCGGACCTGCCGGGACCGCTGGCTCAGACCATTCTGACGCTTGCGCCGGGTGAGGTGTCGCCAGTCGTTCCACTGGGCGGCGGGGCACTGGCGCTCTTTCAGGTGCGCGGGTTCCAGGAAACAGTCTTGCAAGCACAGCCGACCATCGCGGCAGACATCGCCACCTTGCCCCTCTCGGCGGATCCGGAGACGGCTGCGGCGCTGCGAGGTCAAATCGCACGCGAGATTGATGTCTGCGACGACCTCTATGGGCTGGCGCGAACCCTCCCTGAGGGCGCCCTGCAACGGGAGGTTTATGCCGTGGAGGATATTCCGCGCAACATTGCCGTCGCCATCTCGGATCTGGACAACCAGGAATCCACCGAGATCCTGGGCGCGACCGGTCCGATCCACGTGATGCTCTGCGCGCGCACCACGGCGTTGACCGAGGATGTCGAGGGGACGATCGAGCAACAGCTGGTCAATCGGCGCCTCGCCTCCTATGCGGAGAACTTCCTCGAAGAGCTGCGCGCTGCCGCCACGATCCAATGAGCGATGCCCCAATCGCGCTGAGCTGCGGCGAGCCCGCAGGCGTTGGCCCTGAAATCGCCGCCAAGGCCTGGGCCGAGCTGGGCGCAGCACTTCCGTTTTGTGTCCTTGGCGATCCGACCCATATCAAAACCCATGCGCCGGATATCCCGGTTGTCCCGATCTCGGAACCCGCGGACACGGCCGAGGCCGCCAAACGCGGCGTACCCGTCCTGCAGCAGCCGTTCGAGGGGCCGCTGACCCCGGGCACACCAAACCCGGACCATGCCCAGGGCGTGATCGACGCGATCGCCCGGGGCGTTGCCCTTACGCAGACCGGCGCGGCCCGCGCCCTGTGCACGGCCCCAATCCATAAGAAGGCTTTGCAATACGGGGCGGGCTTCGCCTTTCCCGGCCATACGGAGTTTCTTGCCCATCTCGGCGGTGACGTGTCGGTGGTGATGATGCTGGCCTGCCCTGAATTGCGCGTTGTGCCGGCGACGATCCATATCGCTCTCTCGCAGGTGTCCGAAGCGCTGAGCCCTGCCCTGTTGGAAGAGGTCATCCGCGTGACGCGAGACGGGTTGATCCGGGATTTCGGCATCCCGTCGCCGCGGATCGCCATTGCCGGGCTGAACCCCCATGCGGGGGAAGGCGGCGCCATGGGCCATGAAGAACTGACATGGATCACCCCGCTGCTGGAGCGGTTGCGCACCGAGGGGCTCGACCTGCATGGGCCGCTTTCGGCGGATACCATGTTCCATGCTGGCGCCCGGGCCAGCTATGACGCGGCAATCGCCATGTATCACGATCAGGCCCTGATCCCGATCAAGACCATCGATTTCGCGGGCGGCGTGAACGTTACCCTCGGCCTGCCGTTCATCCGAACCTCGCCGGATCATGGCACGGCGCTCGACATTGCCGGGCAAGGCCGCGCGGATCCCACGAGCCTGATCGCGGCCCTGCGCATGGCCGATGACATGGCGCGGCGGCGGGGCTGACCCATGGCCCGGATCGACGACCTGCCCCCCCTGCGCGAGGTGATCGCGACCCATCAGCTTTCGGCCAAGAAATCCCTTGGCCAAAACTTCCTGCTGGACCTGAACCTCACTGCGCGGATTGCCCGGGTGCCCGGAGATCTGAGCGCAGCTGATGTGCTGGAGGTCGGACCCGGGCCCGGCGGGCTCACACGGGGCCTTCTGGCCGAAGGCGCGCGCAAGGTGCTCGCCATCGAGAAGGACGCGCGCTGCCTGCCTGCGCTCGAGCAGATTGCCGGGGCTTATCCCGGACGGCTGGAAGTGGTGAATGGCGACGCGCTGGAGGTCGATCCGACCGGGTATCTGCAGGCGCCGATCCACGTGGCCGCCAACCTGCCCTATAATGTGGGCACCGAGTTGTTGGTACGGTGGCTTACGCCGAAGGACTGGCCGCCCTTCTGGCAGAGCCTGACCCTGATGTTCCAGCGCGAGGTCGCGGAGCGGATCGTGGCGCAACCGGGCAGCAAGGCCTATGGCCGCCTCGCGATCCTCGCGCAATGGCGTGCCGAGGCCCGGATCGCCCTGAGCCTGCCGCCGCAGGCCTTTATCCCCGCGCCCAAGGTACATTCGGCGGTCGTCCATCTGAGGGCCCTGCCGGAACCGCGCTATCCGGCAGATCCGGCGGTGCTCAGCCGTGTGGTCGCAGCGGCGTTCAACCAGCGGCGCAAGATGCTTCGGGCGAGCCTCAAGGGGATTGCGCCCGATATCGAGGATCGGCTGACCGAAGTGGGGATCGACCCCACGCGCAGGGCCGAAACCCTGAGACTCGAGGAGTTTTGCGCCCTCGCCCGCGCGCTCGCCTGAGGCGTGCTTCAAGACCCGGCATTGCGCTTTTTGCGTGCATGGCGCGCCCTCTCCGCCTAGGCTGGGCACCCAAGTTCTCGCCGTCACGCAGAGAGGAGCCCCCGATGCCCCGCCCCCTGAGCGCCCTTGCCGCTTCCCTTCTGACCTTCGTGCCACTCAGCGCGGCCGCGCAGGAGGCCGAGACATGGCGCTACCAGCTCTCGCCCTATCTCTGGGGCGCGGGCCTGTCCGGCGAGGCCGGAGTGATCCCCGGCGCACCGCCTGTGGATGTGGATCTGTCCTTCCGCGACATTCTCGACGATCTGGAGATCGCCGCAATGGCTGTGGGTCAGGCTCGCAAGGGCAATTGGGCGATCCAACTGGACCTGCAACATGTGCGCACGAAATCCGGCGGCGACGTGCCCTCCGATGATGTGAACAGCGCCGAGGTCGACGCAACAACCCAGTCTTTCTCGGCCCAGCTCGACTACCTCGCCTATGAGGCGGCGGGGACCGAGCTCTGGGTCAGCGGGGGTTTGCGCTACTGGAATGTGGAAACGACGCTGACCGTGACCGGAGATGCGATCGGCGTGCAAAAGGCACGCGGTTCCGACAGTTGGTGGGACCCGGTGGTTGGCCTGCGCGGGCGGATGCCCCTTGGGGCGGCGAGCTACCTGACCGGCTGGGCCTATCTCGGCGGGTTTGGCGCGGGCTCTGACCTCATGACGGATATCTTCCTCGGCGCGGGCTACGAGATCTCGGAGCGCACGGCGCTGGTCGGCGGGCTGCGCTATCAATCCGTGGATCGCCGCGATGAGGGCTTCATCTGGGATGTGGAGCAGACCGGCCCCCTGATCGGCCTGACCGTTCGGTTCTGAGCACGATGATGCGTCGGCTGCGCCTCGGTCTGGCTGCGGGAGTGCTCGCATGCATGCCGATGCTCTCCAATGCCCAACCGGTCGCGCTGGAGGAACCGGCGGAGGCTGCCAACAAGACCCAGGCCGAGAAAATCGGGTTCTCACGCGGGTCTTTCATCCTAGCCCCCATCCCCTTCCAGAACCCGGTTCTGGGATCGGGCGTGGCAATTGGAGGTGCCTACCTCTTCAAAGACACGCTGGGCGCGGATACCTCAGCTCTTGGCCTCGCCTATTTCCGAACCGAGAATGGCAGCGAGGGCTACGGGCTTGGCTTTGATCTGAATTTCGGGCTGACCGGCTGGCAGAGCACGCTTCTGCTCGGGGATATGACCCTGGACTATGACCTCTTCGTCGGCGGCACCCCGGTCCGGGTGCGCCAGTCGGGCACCGGAGCGAAGCTGAAATTCGCCCGGGATCTGAGCGAGACCCTCTCCCTCGGCGCCGGGATCAGCTATCTGCGTTCGGATCTCGCCGCGGGTCGGGGTGCGATCCTGCCCCCCAGCCTGCAGCCCGATACGGATCTGGAACTAGCCAAGATCAGCGCGTCCACAAGCTATGACACGCGCGACAACACCGACTACCCCACCGACGGGCGCCTCGCGACGGCCCAGCTGAGCTATGGTCATCTGCTCAATGCGCGCGGGCGGGACTATTGGAAGACGGTGGGCAGCTTCGCGGAATACCGCCCGCTCTTTGACCTTGGGGTATTGGCCTGGACGGCGACGGGCTGCGCCGCAACCGATGACGCGCCCTTTTTCGACGCCTGCTCCTTTGGCGGCACGGACAGTTTCCGCGGCTACGGCGCGACGGAGTTCATCGATACGGCCCTGCTCTCGACCCAGATCGAGTATCGCGGGCGACTTGGCGGGCGCTTCGGCTATGTGGTCTTTGCCGGCGCGGGCGCCACCGGGGACCGGCTGTCCTCCGTGCTCGACGATGGGCTGCGTGGGGCGGTGGGCCTAGGGGCGCGGATCCGTCTCTCGAAGTCCTTCCCGGTGGATTACGCGATTGATCTCTCGCGCAATAGCGACGGGGAGTCCCTCGTCTATGTCTATGTGGGGCAGCGGTTCTGAGCGCTACTCGGCGGGCTCGGTTGCAGGGGCTTCTTCAGCCGCTTGGGCCTCCAACTCGGCGGCCTTCTTTTCGACCTGGGCCACGATCTCGTCGATCATGCCCTCGTTCGACATCTTGTGGCTCGTTTTGCCCGCCAGATAGACCATGCCCGAGCCAGCACCACCGCCGGTGAACCCGACATCGGTCATCAGCGCCTCGCCCGGCCCGTTCACCACGCAGCCGATGATCGAGAGGCTCATGGGCGTCTTGATATGCTCCAGCCGATGCTCCAGCGCTTCGACAGTCTTGATCACGTCAAAGCCCTGCCGCGCGCAGGACGGGCAGGAGATGATGTTCACGCCGCGATGTCGCAAGCCGAGGGATTTCAGGATCTCGTAGCCGACCTTCACCTCTTCGACCGGATCCGCCGAGAGGCTGACCCGGATCGTGTCGCCGATCCCCATCCACAGAAGATTGCCGAGCCCGATGGCAGATTTGATCGTGCCCGAAACAAGGCCCCCCGCCTCGGTAATGCCGAGATGGATCGGCGCATCGGTGACATCGGCCAGCGCCTGATAAGCCGCGGCCGACAGGAACACGTCCGACGCCTTGCAGGAGATCTTGAACTCGTGAAAATCGTTGTCCTGCAGGATCTTGATATGGTCGAGACCGCTTTCGACCATCGCCTCCGGACAGGGCTCGGCGTATTTCTCCAGCAGGTGTTTTTCGAGACTGCCCGCATTCACCCCGATCCGGATGGAGCAGTTGTGGTCCCGCGCGGCCTTGATGACCTCCTTCACCCGGGTCTCGTCACCGATATTGCCCGGGTTGATCCGCAGACAGGCCGCGCCCGCCTCCGCCGCCTCGATCCCACGCTTATAGTGGAAGTGGATATCGGCCACGATGGGCACAGGGCTTTCGCGCACGATCTCCTTCAGCGCGCGAGAGCTGTCTTGATCCGGCACCGAGATCCGCACGATATCCGCCCCGGCCTCCGCCGCAGCCTGCACCTGCCCGATGGTAGCCGGGATATCCGTGGTCAGCGTGTTCGTCATGGTCTGCACCGCGATCGGGGCATCCCCGCCCACGGGCACATTGCCCACATGGATCTGACGGGACTTGCGCCGATAGATATTGCGCCAGGGACGAACGGCATTGAGCGACATGGATGTGCTTCCGGTAGACAGTGTTTGGTGTCAACTTAAGGACACAGTCGCGCGCTGGCAACGGGCGCGATCTATTCTGCGGCCTCGGGGTCAGAGTCGGGATCCGGGGGCAGATCGAGAATTCGGGCCTCGGCCGTGGCGATGACCTCGCGCAGATCCGCATCGCCATCAAGATCAGCGAGCGCGAAATCCGTGCTCAGGGTCTCGCGGGAAAGAACCACATTCGAGGCCACCGCACCGGGCGCCCCGGCGGGACCAAACGTGTCGCCATCCACGAGGAAATAAACATCGCCGGAATTGCCTGCGCGCAGGGTGGCGGGCTCTTCGGAATTGGGGAGCACGAAGCTCTCGCCCGCATCGAGGATTTTCTCCAGCAGTATCGTGTTATCCGCCGCACGGACCCGCACCCAAGCCGGGCGCTGCGCCACGATGGCCACCACGGGCGGCGGCGGGGCCACAACCTGCACGGGCGGGACGGGCTCGACCGGCTTGGCGGTCGCCTCCGCAATGGCGATATCCATGGAACTTGGCGCTGCGGGCGCGCGCCAGACACCAACCGTTTCAGGATCGATGATGCCGATGGGCCCGTCGCGGGCCACGAGGATCGGCGCGTCCAGCGCTTTGGGGCGGTAAAGACGGCCCAGCGCCTCCTGGGAGGGGGTAACCACATCGGTGGTCACCGTGCTCTGCTGAGCGATGTTGCGGGTGGAAAGCGGATCAAGCTCGGGCTCCAGAACCGGGGCGGCATCCACCGGGGCGACGGTGACCCGCTGCACTTCCTGCAGGATCGAGTAACCGCCATAGCCCAGCATCCCAATCAGCCCGGCGAGCACCACGAAGGAGCCAAGCGCGCCTGCATTCATACCCTCAAAGGGTGACGGCCGCTGGGGCATCAGGGCTGTGGCGGAGGCCAGAAGCGGATCTTCTTCGACCTTGGCGCGGCGACGGCCACGTTTGGTAGGCTCCGCCGTCGCTCCCGGGCGCGGGCTGCTGGCTTCGGGCTGCATCCCGTGGACGCCGGAAAACCCGCTCTCCTCGCAGAATTTGTGGAACGCCCAATCCGGATCCAGCCCGAGATAGCGCGAGTAGGACCGCACATAGCCCGCGATAAAGCCCGGCGTGTCAAAGACCGCGGGGTCCGCGTTTTCAATGGCAACGATATAGGGGGCCTTGATGCGCAGCTCGCGCTGCACATCGAGCAGGGATTTGTTGAGGGTGGCGCGTTCGCCGCGCATCACATCGCCAAGCGACAGGGCATAGTCGTCGAACCCCTTGAGGTTAGACGTCTCCTCCTCCGTGCGCGGTGTCTTGCGCCCGATCATGCCACCTGCCCTTGATGTCGCACTTGTACACCGGCGCGAACCGATTCGAGTGCTGTCTGCCTGAATTGGACGGTACCATATCCCCTCTCAAGGGGCAGTTAAAATTGGGATCCGGGCGAAACCTGCCGAAACCATACGTCAAATAAGCGAAAAGCCGCGGGATTTCCGCGGCTTGGTCCTTGTTTTTGGGCAATGCGCCGCATTCCTGAGCCGTGGCTCAGGCGCTGAGCTCCTGCCGCGAGAGGGCGCAATGGCTCCAAAGTTCGTCCATGGCATGGACCAGTTTGGAGATCATCTCCGGCGTGTGGACCGGCGACGGGGTGAAGCGCAGGCGCTCCGTGCCGCGCGGCACCGTCGGGAAATTGATCGGCTGCACATAGATCCCGTGATCGGCCAGCAGCCGGTCGGAGATCATCTTGCACTTCACCGGATCGCCCACATGGACCGGCACGATGTGGCTGCCATGATCGATGATCGGCAAGCCCAGCGCCTTGAGCCGCATCTTGAGGATCTTGGCCCCCATCTGGTGGGCCTCACGGCGCGCAGTGTCGGTCTTGAGATGCCGGACGGAGGCCGCTGCCCCCGCCGCCACGGTGGGCGGGATCGAGGTGGTGAAGATAAAGCCCGGCGCGTAGGAGCGCACGGCATCCACCATCTTGGCCGAGGCAGCGATATAGCCGCCCATCACGCCAAAGGCCTTGCCCAGCGTACCGTTGATGATGTCGATCCGGTCCATCAGGCCCAGTTCTTCGCAGACGCCCGCGCCGCGCGCACCATACATGCCCACCGCGTGGACTTCGTCGATATAGGTCAGCGCGCCGAACTCGTCCGCGAGATCACAGATCGCCGCGATCGGGCCGAAATCGCCATCCATGGAATAAACCGACTCAAAGGCGATGACCTTGGGCGCATCCAGCGGAAGGCTTTCCAGGATCTCGCGCAGATGGGCCAGATCATTGTGGCGGAAGATATGCTTGGGGCAATTGCCGTGGCGAATGCCCTGGATCATCGAGGCGTGGTTCAGCTCGTCCGAGATGATATGCAGCCCCGGAAACAGGATCGGCAGGGTCGAGAGCGTCGCGTCATTGGCGATGTACGCCGAGGTAAAAAGAAGTGCGGCCTCTTTCTGATGCAGATCAGCGAGCTCTTCCTCCAGCGCATTGTGAAACACCGTCGTGCCGGAGATGTTGCGTGTCCCGCCCGAGCCTGCGCCCGTGGCATCTAACGCCTCATGCATCGCGTCGAGCACCACCGGATGCTGGCCCATGCCGAGATAATCGTTCCCGCACCACACGGTGATATCCTGCTGGGTCCCGTCGGGACGGGTCCAGACCGCATGGGGAAACGCGTCTTTCTTGCGGGCGATGTCAATAAAGGTGCGATACCGGCCTTCGTCATGCAGGCATTGCAGGGCGGTGTCGAGATGGCCGTTATAGTCCAAGGGGCTCTCCATGGGCTGTGAGTATCGCTGACGCGCATAGCTAGGCGGCGTTGACGATGTTTAACAAGGCGCAAAATGACGCTGCATTGATTGAGATCAACCTCTGATCGCACCGGATCGGCTGGACACCCGGTGAGGTTGGGATACGCTGCTGCCGTATTTTCCCCTTGAATGCACAGAGGCCAGATGTCCCCTACTCCGAATTTGAGCGCCGTCCTCGACCACATTGAGACCGAATTGCCGCAGGACCTGTCGCGGCTGATGGACCTGCTCCGGATCCCCTCGATCTCCACAGATCCGGCCCATGCCGCCGATTGCGACAGCGCGGCCGACTGGCTGGTCGCGGAGCTCCAGAGCCTTGGTGCCACGGCAGCCAAACATCCGACCCCGGGTCACCCGATGGTGGTGGGGCATCTGCCCGGGGACGGGCCGCGCATGCTGTTTTACGGGCATTATGATGTGCAGCCCGTCGATCCGCTCGATCTCTGGGACAAGCCGCCCTTCGAGCCGGAACTTCAGGACACGCCCAAGGGCCAGGTGATCCGCGGTCGCGGGGCCTGCGACGACAAGGGGCAGCTTCTGACCTTCGTGAACGCCTGCCGCGCCTGGCTGGCCCATCACGACAGTCTGCCCATCGAAGTGGTCTTTTTCTTCGAGGGCGAGGAGGAGAGCGGCTCGCCTTCCCTCATCCCCTTCCTCGAGGCCAACAAGGACCTGCTCAAGGCCGATCTCGCCCTGATCTGCGACACCGGGCTCTTTGATGACCGGGCGCCCTCGATCATCACCTCCCTGCGGGGGCTCGCCGGGATCGAGATCACCCTGACCGGCGCGGATCGGGATCTGCATTCGGGCGCCTTTGGCGGGCCAGCGGCCAATCCGATCCGGATCCTGAGCCAGATCCTCGCCGGTCTGCATGACGAGACGGGCCGGGTCACCCTGCCCGGCTTTTATGACGGGGCGCCCGTGATCTCCGACGAACAGCTCGCCTCCTGGGAGGCGCTCGGTTTTGACGCCAAAGGCTTCCTGGGCGACGTGGACCTCTCGGAGCTTGCGGGCGAGGCCGGGTATTCCGCCTTGGAGATGCTCTGGTCCCGCCCGACCTGCGAGTTCAACGGGATCACCGGCGGCTATACGGGGGCGGGCTTCAAGACCGTGTTGCCGAGCCAGGCCAGCGCAAAGGTCAGCTTCCGGCTGGTGGGTCAGCAGGACCCCCATGCCATCCTCGCCAGTCTGCGCAGCTATGTGGAGGCCGCCCTCCCCCCGGATGTGACCGTCGAATTCACCGATCACGGTGCCGGTCCCGCCTCCCATATGGCGATGACCCATCCGGCCTTTGATCTGGCCCGCGAGGCGCTGACAGAGGAATGGGAGGTGCCCGCCGCCTTCACCGGCGCAGGTGGCTCAATTCCTGTGGCCGGGTACTTCCAGACCATTCTGGGGCTCGATTCCCTGTTGGCCGGATTCGGAAAATCCGACGACGGTTTGCACTCCCCAAACGAGAAGTATGACGTGGAGAGTTTCCGCAAAGGGACGCGAAGTTGGGCACGTTTCCTTGCAAAGCTCGCCGAAACCTGACCAATGGTTCACAATGAATTGGATTTGCTCAGTTTTCAAAACGATTGATTTTTGAGCGTAGTCATGGTCTAATTCTTAAAGGATTATTAAAACCTATATGTAATTTCGTGTAAGGGAACGAGTAATGAGATATGGAACGACGCTGGTGGCCGTCGCAGCCGCCTTGGGCCTTAGTGCGGGGATCGCTCAGGCCACGACCGTAGAATTCTCCTCTCCAGGATGGACATACAACAACGCGGGTGCCTCCGAGCAGGCAGACTGGCGTGTGTCGGTCAATGACGATACGGCGGGGATCTTGTCCTTCGACATCAGCATCGATGCAGGGTCCTCGGCGACGGGCGATATCCTCGGCTTCGCCTTTGATCTGGCCGATCCGGGCCTGATGCAGTCGGATATCAGCAATTTCACCTCCTCCACCGGGGAAGGGATCACCGGGTTCTTCACCGACTCCACAAGCTGTGGCGCGGGGGGATGTAACTTCAACGGCGCGACCAGTGATGATTTCGACTACATCGTCCGCGTTGGCAATCAGGGCAGCAGCGGCGGCTCGGTCACGAGCCTGAGCTTCGACCTTGATGTCTCTGACACCTTCATGCTGTCGGCATCGACCCTGACCCGGGTTGGCATCCGGTCCCAAAGCCTCGGCGCCGCACCGAGTGGCGGTGGCGGAAGCTCCAAGGACATTCACACGTCCCCGAACGAGCTGGTTGCAACGGCCCCCATTCCGCTGCCGGCGGGGGCTTGGTTGCTCCTGACAGCCATTGGCGGACTGGGCGTGGCGCGCTATCGCAAGCGCGCCTGACGCCCCCCCTATCAAAGCCTATCAATTGACGAAGCCGTCCCGCATCGGGGGCGGCTTGGCCTGAGCGCGGAATGGGACGTCGAGGCCACCCTTACCCGGGCAGGCGGGCCCACATCCGTCGCCAGGTAGTTCCAACCAGTGCCGGGCATGGATTCCCTGCTTGCTGGGTTCGGCAAGCTGGATGACGGTATTCGTTCGCCGAACGAGACTTACGCTGTGGAGAGTTTTCACAAGGGCATGCGCAGTCGGGCGCGCTTTCTGGCTGAACTTGCCAAAACCCAACGCGTCATGGAACAACCTAAGTCACACAGCGCCACTCAAATCTAAGGCTTTTAGCTACGCATTTTTGAGCGAGACAAGCCATGTATAAACCCCTCGCATTTCGAGACTAATTCACAACACTTCAATCAACAATTTGGAGCCGCCCGCCAGATCGAAAAGTATACCGAGCTTTAGCCTACCCTGCGGAGCAACTGCAAAAGAGTTTCGACATACATAACCTAAATGTCGCAGCCGGCGGTCATTGCAAATAGTTCAAGAATACGCTTCGTAAAAGTGTACGCGCAAAAGGTATAGTCAGAATGTCAATCCGAGATTGGTGGGGATGGGATGCCTTTCTAGCTTGGGAAGAGGATTACCAAAAAAGGACCGGAAAGAAGGGCCTGTACAAGGTATTCTTGATTGCGTTTGCGATCGTGGCGTGTTCCGCCTACTTAGAAATCACTAAGCCATTGTACTACATGGAACATCGCTTGCGACCCACGATCGCTGCAGGCGTCTATATATTTAGTTGGCTATTTCCCTTGCTCGCTTACAGGGAAATGCGAAGATTCAAGGTGCCTAAAGATGATTGATTTCTGCCTGCGTTGAAGCGCGACTTAGATCACGCATCTAATTTGAACCATTGTGAGCTTTGCGACCCGGTGTTTCCGTCCATTGATGCGGCTGTCGATCTGAGCTTTCTGCTGCAACTGTATCTCTCAGATGCTCTGGCTGAGCCGACTGAAGCTCTTCAGCATCCTTCTTTCCGCAAAAAGTCAATCAACTAAGCCGCCAAGTCGGTAGCAATCAGATCATGTGGCGGGTCTCTCCACGGTGTCTTTTCAACTAAATCCACTTGCCTGAAACAGATCCAGAGGTGGCCTGCTGCAATGGCCAATGGTCAAGGCAACAGAAGCGAGCTGTCCCCGTAGGAAAAGAACCGGTAGCGGTCGGCAATGGCATGGGCATAGATCTCGCGGATCCGCTCAACCCCCATCAGGGCGCTGACCAGCATCATCAGGGTCGATTTCGGCAGGTGGAAATTGGTCATCAAACCGTCGGTGATTTTGAACAGGTAGCCGGGATAGATGAAAATATCCGTGTCGCCCTCCCAAGCGCTCAGGCTGCCACCCTCGGACGCGGCGGTCTCGATCAGACGCAGCGCCGTGGTGCCCACGGGGATCACCCGGCCGCCCGCGGCCTTCGTGGCCATGATCTCGGCGGCAGCCGCGGCGCTGATCTCGCCCCATTCCGCGTGCATCTTGTGGGTGGTCACGTCCTCGACCTTCACCGGCAGGAAGGTCCCTGCCCCCACATGGAGCGTGACATGGGAAAACTGCACGCCCCGCTCCCGCAGGGCCGCGAGAAGCGGCGCATCGAAATGGAGCGACGCGGTGGGCGCCGCCACAGCCCCTGAGCGTTCGGCAAAGACCGTCTGGTAATCCTCGTGATCCTGAGCATCCGCCGGGCGTTTGGCGGCGATATAGGGTGGCAGGGGCATGGCCCCGGCCTCGGCCAGCGCCGCGTCGAAATCCTCGCCCGTCAGGCCAAAGACCAGCCGCACATGCCCGTCCACCTTCTCGGCCACTCTGGCGGTCAGGGTGTCGGAGAACACGACCTCCTCCCCCTCTGCGAGCTTGCGCAAGGGTTTGGCCAGCGCCATCCAGCCCTCGGCGGCGGGCTCCAGCAGGGTGATCTCGACCTTGGCGGTCACGCGCCCTTGGGCAGACTCCCGCGCCCGCGTCCCGAAAAGGCGCGCCGGGATCACCTTAGTGTTGTTCAGAACCAGCCGGTCCCCGGGCCCCAGCTCCGAGACAAGATCCGTTACCCGGCGGTCGCGCAATTCCGCATCCCCCTCGGCCACCAGCAGGCGCGCCGACGAGCGGGGCCGCACGGGACGGGTGGCGATCAATGCCTCGGGCAGATCGAAATCGAAATCACTGAGTTGCACGGGCGGGTCTGCTCCGATTGTCGGAAACGCTATTGCGTCAGGTCTGGGGGCGCGCGGCGGAAAAGGTCGCGAAACACGCCCGGTGTCAAGAGCGAGAGCGGATTGACCTGCACCTCCGGCGCGGTCGGCGCACCGCTGAGCCGGTAGCTTACCCCCAAGAGCCCCTCGCCCCGCCGCGCCATGAGCGCCCCGCCAATGCCGTTGAGCATGTAGATCGGCGAGACCACCCCCTGCAGGTCGAGCGCGTTCTGTGCGGGCATGACCGCCCCTTCGAAGGTGATCCCAATGGCTGGCCCATTGGCCCGCCCCTCGCGCAAGGTAATCCCCTCGGGCGAGAGGCTGAGCCCGGTCGAGATCGTGCTGAAGGAGATGCCGCCATTCGCCATCTGGTCAAAGAGCCCTACGACGCTGATCGCCGAGAGAAACTGCATCGCGCCCGGTGTCTCGATCATCCGACCATTGGTGATCTCCAGCGTGCCGTCATAGATCGGGCTGCCCGGGCGCGCCTCAAGCCGCAGGTCGAGCGCCCCGCCCTGCAGCGTGCGCAGCACGCCCGCATCGCGCAGGGCGGCCCCCGCATCGGCGCTGGTGACCTGGACCAGCTGGGTGTTGCGCGCCCCGCGGGTCAGGGTGACCTCCACCGGCGCGCCGCCATTGGCCCGCCCGGTCAGGCGCCCTCCGATCACATCCTCGGTCAGGATCCCGCCGCGCACCGATTGCAGACGCAGGGTGTCGGAGACGATGACGCTGTCGAGCTGGATCGGGATCTCGCTCGGGCGCGCGGCTCCTCCGCTGCCCGGACGGTTGGCCCCCTTGGGCAAGCCCCGCAGGTCCAGAACACCACCGGTCAGCGCCACAGCGGGCGGGACATCCGGCCCACGCCCGGTCAGCACGCCCTGGGCATCGAGCCACCCCCCGATCCGCACGCGATCGAGCGCGACCTGATCCACGCCCGCCCCGCCCGGGCGCAGGCTGATTGCGCCCTCGGCGAGAAAGCCCGGTGCGGCAAGCCGGAAGGCCTCCACTTTCGGCTCCGGTCCAAGTTGCAGGTCGACGCTCAGCGCGCCCTCCACAGCGGGCCGTTTCTGCCATCCGAGGGCATCGATGCGCACCCCCAGCCCCTGCATATCGGTCTCTAGCGCGAGGCGCGGGGCGCGCCCCGGGGCAAGGCTGAGCCGGTATTGCGCCTCGGTCTGCCCGGACAAGGTCCCGGGCGGCAGCCGCACGCCCAAGGCGCGCAGCCCCGCATCCGTGACCATCGCTGTGCCCGTGATCTCGGTCCCCTCCGCCCCCGGTGTGGCCAGTTGCCGAACGAGGCCAATATCGATCGGCACATCCTCCAACGCGCCCGCCCCGTTCAGGGTCACCGCGCCATCGGCGATGCGCACGACCACCTCGGACCCAGCAAAATCGCGATCCGGGGCGACCTCGTCGAAGACCACATCCGAGAGCCGCGCGGTCAGCGCCAGCGAGTTGAGATCCACCTTTTGCCCCTTGCGCAGGGGCACGCGCAGACGCCCCTCGGCCCGGGCCATCCCGCTCAGCTGGGCTGCGGGCAGGCGCACCTTGTCGAGCAACGAGATCGGGTGCCGGTCGAGCACATCGAAAGCGGCCGGAATACTGCCCGAGGCGCGCAGATGCAGATCCGCCGGCCCCCCGCGGATCCGTGTATCCGGGATCTGGAAGGTCGTGCCCGCCAGATCCACCGCGCCCTCGGCCTCCGTCTCCATCCGGCCGCCGCTGGCGGTGATGGTGAGCTGATGGTCGAAGATCACCCCATGGCCGCGCCCGGCCGTGACCGCCGGAAGATCCGGCAGGACCTGCACCTCGGCCCCCTCAAAGTCAAAGCTCGCCGCCAGTTTGGGCCGTTCGCTCTGGGTGAGACGCAGATGGGCGGTGATCGCCTCCAGCTGCCCAGCGGAGAGGTTCTTTCGCAGCCAGTTGCCCACCCGCACTGGCCGCCCCGTGGCGGGCCAGAACTCGAGCACCCGCTCCACCGGCAGCGCCGCACTGGCAAAGGCGAACTCGGCGGTGAACGGCGCCTCTGCAGGGAAGCGCGCCGCGCCATGGCCCGTCACCCGGGTGGCGCCGCCATTGTCGGAGACGAGGATCTGGCCCAGATCGACCTCCCGCGTCGCCCCCTGCCACCAGCCCGAGGTCAACAGGCGCTCAACCGCGACAGGCTCGGCCAGAAACGGATCCAGATCGCTCCAAAGATCGGTCAGATCGAGCGCGAAGACCGCGTTCGCGGGCCCTGCCTCCGCGGTCGGTCGCACCTCCAGATACCCGGCGCCGCGCGCGCGCAACCGGTCCGACACGAGCGACAGGTCGTCGAGCTGCACCCGCTCCTGCCCCGGCAGGTAGGTCCAGCGCGCCTCCACCCGCTCAAGCGTGGCCACCCCAAGCCGTTCGCCCAAATCGACCCGACCCGGCCCAAGCGCGAGATGCCCGGACAAAGCGCCCAGCTGGCCTTCGGGGCTCAGCTCCCCATCGAACCAGGCCGAGACCGCTCCGCCATAGGCCGCCAGCGCCGCGAGGTCGGGCAGTTGTTCCGCCAGAAGCGGCGCCGGCAAGGTGCGAACCACCAGGTCGAACCTGATCTCGGGCTGCGCGGCCCGGCTCTGCAGGGAAAGGCGCGCGCTGGCCCCCGCTTCGGGCAGATCAAAGGCTGCGGCGAGGTCAAGACCGCCCGCGCCAACCTCCAGCCGCGCGGTGCCATCGCTGAGGGTGATGGGCGCGCCAACCCCGGCGGCGGTGATATCGAGGGTCAGGCCCGACAGCGCCACCTCCCGCAGGGCACCGAGCGACGGCGATTGGAACACCTCCGAGATCTGCGCAACAAGGGATGGTAGCGAGATCGCCCGCGCCTCTGCCCCCTGAGCGGGCAAGGCGAGGCTCAGCAATCCGGTCTCATCCCGATTGAGACGGAGGCGCGCGCCCTCCAGCCAGATGCGTTCGGGCTGGATCTCGGCGCGCATGAGCGCGCGGCGGGCAAATGACATCTCAAGCTGCGGGAAGCTCACGGTCTCGCCGCTTTGCACCGCGCGCAGCGTGACGTCGCGCAGATGGATCCGAGGACGCCCGGCCTCGCTCAGCGAAAGCTCGATCGCGCCGAGATCCGCCTCGGCCACGCCCGACAGCAGGGCGTCGATCCGCGTCTCGACCTGCGCCACGAGTGCGGCGGGCACGGCCACACTGCCCCGTAGCGCCAAGGCCGCCAACCCGCCGAGCCCCGCCAGCAACACCGCCGCCGCCAGCAGCACCACAAGGCCCGAGCGGGCACGCCCCCGGCGGGGTCCCGTGCCCCGTCCCGGTTCGGGCGGGCTTGCTGCATCGCTTGGCTCTGTGCTCACCAGCGTGTCGTCCTCCGCGGTGTTCTTGGCTCGGGGCCTTTCTTTCCGGTCGTCGGCGGCTACCCTTGGGCGGAGTGTACAGCGAGGATACCATGATCGAAACAGGCCAAACCGCCCCTGACTTCACCCTGCCGCGAGATGGCGGCGAAACGCTCACCCTGTCGGCCCAAAAGCCGCAAAAAGTGGTGCTCTATTTCTACCCCAAGGATGACACGCCCGGCTGCACGAAGGAGGCGATCGGCTTTTCCGAACAGCTCGATGCCTTCACCGCTGCCGGGGCCACGGTGATCGGCGTGTCCAAAGATAGCGTGAAGAAGCACGACAAATTCCGCGACAAGCACAGCCTCACCGTGGCGCTGGTCAGCGATGAGGAGGGCACGGTCTGCGAGGATTGGGGCACCTGGGTCGAGAAGAAGATGTACGGCAAGACCTATATGGGGATCGAGCGCGCGACCTTCGTGATCGATGGGGAGGGCGTCGTGCGCAATATCTGGCGCAAGGTGAAGGTGCCCGGCCACGTGGAAGAGGTGCTTGAGGCCGTCAAGGCCCTGTGATCCAAGGGGCGGGTCCCCTCGCAACGGAGCGCTGCCAGATGACCCGCCCTGACCCACTGCCGCAAACCCTGGCCGCCTGCGCGGAGGCTGTTCTGTGCACCGCTGACGGGCGCGCCAAGACAGCCCTGAGCCGGGCCTGTGCCGAGGCCTGGTTCACCGCGCGCAGCAGCGACGCGCCCATGGATGTGGGCGAGGCGCAACCTCCGCTTCGCCCCGCAAGACCCGAAAAACCGGAACTTTTATCGCCACGCGATGTGCCTCGCCGCAAACCCGGCACGCTGGAAGGCCGGCAAGCGATCCTGCACGCGGTGGCGCATATCGAGCTGAATGCGGTGGATTTGCATTGGGACATCATCGCCCGGTTCACGGACACACCCATGCCGATCGGCTTCTATGATGACTGGGTCAAGGCGGCAGACGAGGAATCCAAGCATTTCAACCTGGTATCCGACTGCCTTGAAGCGACCGGCAGCTTTTACGGCGCCCTCGCGGCCCATGCGGGCATGTGGCGCGCCGCCGAGGACACGGCGGAGGATTTCATGGGGCGGCTTGCGGTGGTGCCCATGGTGCTCGAGGCGCGCGGTCTCGACGTCACGCCGGGCATGATCGAGATCTTCCGCAAGGCCAAGGATGATCAGGCGGTCGCGGCCCTGGAAGTGATCTATGGCGAGGAGGTCGGGCATGTGGCCTATGGCGCGAAATGGTTCCACTTCCTCTGCGGGCGCCACGATCTCGATCCCAAGGACGCCTTTCACCGCCTCGTACGCACCTATTTCCACGGCCCGCTCAAGCCGCCCTTCAACGAGGAAAAGCGCGCCGAGGCCGGTTTGCCGCCGGATTTCTACTGGCCCCTGACAGAGCCCGCCGAACAGCTTTCACAAAAAGATGAAAAATAGGGCGGAAATATCGGCGGAAATCTGCTCAAATCCAGCAAAACAAGGCGTTTGCGCGCCTAGCTGCCCGACTTCCTTGCATCTGCGACAATAGATGGCCTACCAGTACGTAAGCGCTGTTGCCCTATAGGGCGTTAACAAAGCGCACCAAGGTTGGGGAACTGGGGCATTGGCAGGACACACGCGTTTCTCGAAGCGTCTGGAGGGGATTTTCCCCGAAAAACGTCTCTTTCTGAAATCTGATGATGCGACGCGCTTCGTGCGCCTGTCCAGCGGCACGCAGGCGGCGATGGCCGTGGGCGGGGCTGCCCTTCTGACCTGGACGGCCTTTGCCTCGGCGATGGTGCTGATCACCAGCCTTGGTGCGGGCGAAGCCCGGGATCAGGCGGCGCGCGATCAACAGATGTACGCTGAGCGCCTGAACGCCCTGTCGCTGGAGCGGGATGCCCGCGCCGAGGAAGCTCGCGCCGCGCAGGAACGCTTCACCCTCGCCCTTGATCAGGTCAGCCGCATGCAGTCGCAGCTTCTGGCCTCCGAAGAGCGTCGGAGCGAGCTGGAAACCGGGGTGGCCGTTGTGCAATCCACCCTGCGCACCGCCATGGAAGAACGCGACGCGGCCCGGGCTGCCGAAGCCGAGGCAACCCGCGAGCTTGCCGCGCTGACCGGCACGGGCACAACCGAGGCCGCGCAGATGCGCGATCTGGAACAGACACTGGCCTTCCTGACCGATGCGCTGACCGGCACCGCCGCCGAGCGGGACGGACTGCAAGGCGCGCACGGCGCCGCGACTGCCGAGATCGAAGAGCTGCTTCTGTCGCAACAGCTGACGGCCGAGCGCAACAACCGAGTGTTTGAGCTCCTCGAGGATGCCGTCACCGTCTCGGTCGCGCCGCTCGAGCGGATGTTCGAAGAGGCTGGCGTCCCCGCGGACCGGATCCTTGAAGAGATCCGCCGCAACAGTTCGGGTCAGGGCGGTCCGCTCGTCCCCATGAGCTTCTCGACCCGCAGCCTGCCCCAGGATGAGCTGAGCTACCGCACGGAACAGATCCTCGCCGGACTCGACCGTCTGAACCTGCACCGCATGGCCGTGGACCAGCTGCCCTTCGCCATGCCGGTCAAATCCGCCTTCCGTTTCACCAGCCCCTTCGGCTATCGCCGGGACCCCAAGGGCGGCGGCACGCGAATGCACAAGGGCACGGATTTCGCGGCCTCTCTCGGCACGCCGATTTATTCGACCGCCGAGGGCGTCGTGGTCAAGGCGGGCTGGAACCGCGGCTTTGGCCGGATGGTGAAGATCCGCCATGCCTTCGGGTATGAAACAGTCTATGCGCACATGTCGAAACTGCGTGTAAAAGAAGGTCAACGGGTCTCGCGTGGTGAGCGGATCGGTGATATGGGAAGCACGGGCCGGTCTACCGGTGTGCACCTCCACTACGAGGTGCATCAGTCCGGCAAACCCGTTAATCCGATGAGCTTTATCAAGGCAGGCAAGAATGTTCTCTAAATCCCGAATCAACGAGCCCGGACCGAAGGCGGGGGACGCCGAAGGCGCAGACGCCGCCGCGGCCCCTGCCGCGCCGCGCGCCGCCATGTCCGACAGCAAGCCCGTTGCTTCGGCCAAGCCGAAACCGGCGCCGTCCATCCTGTCCTCGGACCTCAAGGTCGTGGGCAATCTGCGCACCTCTGGTGACATCCAGATCGAGGGCCAGGTCGAAGGTGACATCCACGCCCATTTGCTGACCGTGGGCGAAGGCGCCACCGTGAATGGCGAAGTTGTGGCCGATGATGTGATCGTGAATGGCCGCGTGATCGGTCGCGTGCGCGGCCTGAAGGTCCGTCTGACCTCCACCGCGCGGGTGGAAGGCGACATCATTCACAAGACCATCGCCATCGAGAGCGGCGCGCATTTCGAGGGCTCCGTGCAGCGGCAGGACGACCCGCTCGGCGGCGGCGGCAAGCAGAAAGCGCCCAAGCAGCCTCCGGCACAGAACGGCTAAGCGCCAAGCTGGGGCCGCAACGCCCTCAGTTCAGAATTCGGAGCCGCCGAAAGCATCGCTTTCGGCGGTTTCCTTTTGCCCCCTACCCGCACGGGCCGAGGGCGGTGTCATCCACGTTCTCTAAAAGTAGTGGTCCCGGAGACTGCCATCGAACCGGCCGCCCTTGAGGCAGCAGCGCTTGAAGCGCTTGCCCGAGCCGCAGGGACAGAGATCATTGCGCCCGAGC
Organism: Dinoroseobacter sp. S76; assembly: GCF_049801095.1. Taxonomy (NCBI): domain Bacteria; kingdom Pseudomonadati; phylum Pseudomonadota; class Alphaproteobacteria; order Rhodobacterales; family Roseobacteraceae; genus Dinoroseobacter; species Dinoroseobacter sp. S76. The sequence goes on from NZ_JBNAGH010000001.1 coordinate 171,119, forward strand.
TTCTCCAGCAGTTCCACATCGCCCACGCAGCGTGCGCGTGCCGGTCTTGACCCGTGTTTCGGACGGGAAGGATTTACGCCGCTTGGACATCACCTCGAAAGGAGGGGTGATCTTCGGGGGTCATGCGTTTTGCCATGGGAGCCTCCATCATCTGCGGTTTGCGAGAGCGCGCGGGTATGCTGTTTTCCCCAGATTGTAAAGCCACGCTCGGGGGGTCAGCTTTCCGCCACCACATGGAGGCCGGTATCCACGAGCTCACCGATATAGGTGCGCGCCTCGACCGGATCGACGGTGACAATCGTGGGGCGGCAGGCGAGGGTCACGAGCCCGTGGACCGAGGCCCAAAGCTGCAAGAAGACCTGCCGGTGCCGGTTCGAGGTCACATCCCCCTCCCCCGCGCGGATCAGCATCTCAAGCAGCCCGGCCTGAAAGTCCTGCATCTTCTGATCGGGCTCCGCATGTGAACGATACTCAAAGAGCAGCCACCAGCGCTGTGGCTCGGTCAGGGCGAAGTCGAAATAGGCCTCTCCCAGGGCCACAAGCCGGGCCCGCTTGTCATCCGGGGCCGTGGCCACCGCCGTCTCAAGCTCTTGCGACAGGATCCCGGCCGCGTTTGAGATCACCGTGCGGAGCACCGCCTCCAGATCCCCGACTGCATTATAGAGCGAGCCGACCGACACCCCGATCTCTGCTGCAAGCCCCCGCGCGCTGAGCGCATCGCGCCCCTGTTCGAGGACGATGCGCTCGGCAATTTCGGTGGCCTTCTCGCGGATCTGGGCGAGGTTCTGGTCCCGTTTCGACATGGTGCGCTGCTCAGCCATGCCCGGGTAGTTGGGACAATCCCCCGCCCATGTCAAATCCTAGAACCGTGCCACACGATCCGGGGTCACGCGATAGACCGTCATCGCGAGATCGTGCCCCTCCATGAAGCGGGCCAGGGACCCGAAGGTGGTGGTCGCCACGCGGCTGCCATGGTCCTCGGTTGTCAGCGCGCCGGAGGCGATCGGCGCCATCGCCCGTTTGAGACCGCCGAGCGCGATCGGCTGCGGCTGGAAATAGGCGGAGATATTGGCCTTGATCTGCCCGATATCGCTGGTGTCATAGAGACTCGCCATCAGCACATCCAGCGTGTGCTCGGTGCAGTTCTGGAACTGGGTCGAGCGCGGATTGGCCAGCACGGCGTAGTCCGGATTATGGAGCCGCGCATAGGTCGGGCTGGTGATCGTGCCCAGCAGTTTCCGCTGCAATTCCGGCTCGGGGATGATCACCCCGGCATCGAGCCGATGGGCCCCGGCAAAGAAATCCGCCGGGCTGTCCTGGATCAGCTGGCTGCGCGTCGGATCATCGCCGAGCTGGTAGAGATTATAGACCCGGTAGCCGAGCCCCGTCGTGCCATCCGGCTCGGTGATCCGGGAGTAGACCCAGAACCCCACATGGGTGTAGCGCACCCCATCGGGCAGCGAGGACGGATCCCGTCCCATTCGCGCCACGATGGCCACATGGGCTCCGCGCGCCGCCAGATCCTGTTGCACCTCGTTGGAGAAGGCCGCGACTTGTGCCGCCGGCAGGCGCGGCGTCCCCGCCGCACTGCTGCCATCCGCGCCCGCGAGCGCGAGGGTCGGAAAGGCCGCGGCCAGCGCGAGCCAGAGCATCATAAAGAAACGTCCCATCTGGTCTCTCCCCTCTTTCAATTCAATCGAGGCTCGGCGGGCCGTTCGGCGCCGGGATCACCACGGGTTCGGCATAGGTGTCGAGCGTGCTGAGCTCGCTGCCGAGATCCAGCGCACTCTCCCCCACTTCCTCCAGGGCGGAGCCGGTCACGGCGATGGCACTGCCCACGGCGATGATCGGCACGGCGGTGACGCTGGCTGCTCCGCTGGCGACCGCGGCAGACCCGTGGCTGACCGCGTGGCCGCTATGGGCTGAGGCTTCGGCGGAGTGGCGTTCGCTGGCACCGGCATAGGCGGGCGCAACCGCAAGGGATGTGAGGGCGGCAAGGATCATGGCTTTGGTTCGCATCGTGTTTCTCCTCTTTCGTGAACACTGTTCACAAGAGATGCGTGTGACGCCCTTAGCCTTCAAGGCCCTTCGTGAACAATGTTCATGAAATCGATGCGGAAATCGAGGATCATCGCCCTAAGCCGCTGATTTTATGATATTTTACAGTCTTTGATGACCTCACGTCAGCTGAGACGACGTTGGTAACAAGCGTCAAGCGCCAGTGATCAGACGCTGGTAAAGATGCCAAGTGGCGTGACCCAGCAAGGGCAGCACGATCAGCAACCCGAAAAAGGCCGGGATCATCCCGATCACCAGCAGCGCCGCCACAAGTACCCCCCAGACCAGCATCACCTGCAGGTTCTCGGTCACGGCTGAGAAGGACGTGATCATTGCGGTGACGAAATCCACCTCCTTGTCCAGCAAGAGCGGCAGGCTCACCACCGTGATCGCATATAGGACAAAAGCCAGAACGCCGCCGACCGCCGAGCCTACGAGCAGCATCAGGAGGCCATTGGGCGTCAGAAACACCGCGAAGGAGGAGGTGATGTTCGTCATCACCGCGAGCCCCAAGAACAGGGCGAAGATCATATGGGCGAGGAAGTTCCAGAACAGAAAGAAGATCAGGATCACCGCCGCGATGGACGGCATCTGCCGGTTCTTTTCCGCGACCACGACACCCAGTACCGCGCCCCAATCCAGCGGCTCGCCGGTCTGCAGCCGCCGGCTCACCTCATAGAGCCCCACCGCCGCAAAGGGTCCGATCAGTGGAAAGCCCACGATGATCGGCAGCGTCGCCCAGCTCTTGCCCGTGGCGAGCAGGATATAGACCATGGCGATCCCGCCCAGCACATAGACCGCACTGAAAAAGAGGCCAAAGGCAGGCGCTTTCCTGAAATCCGCCCAACCAAGCGCGAGGCTCGCGCGCAGGTCGTCGCGCGTGATGGTCTGGACTTGGGGACGAAAGGCCGCCGGGGCATCGGCGCTTGTGTCTGACATGAAGGGTCCTCCTTCCCGAAAGCCTAGCAAGGGCCATTGCACGGGAAAAGAAGGCTTGCGCCAACCGCTCAGTTTTGCCGCGCATGGGCGCGCGGCAGCGGCCTTAGCCCTGGGCCTCGCTGCGGCTCTTGCCAGCGACCTGCAGCGCCAGGGTGGCGGCCATCAGCCCGTCCAGATCCCCATCGAGCACGCCCTGGGTATCCGAGGTCTCAAACCCCGTGCGCAGATCCTTCACCATCTGGTAGGGCTGCAGCACGTAGGAGCGGATCTGGTTGCCCCAGCCCGCGTCGCCCTTGCTCTCATGGGCTTCGTTGATGGCGGCGTTCCTGCGGTCCAACTCAAGCTGGTAGAGGCGCGACTTCAGGGCCTTCATGGCGATATCGCGGTTCTGGTGCTGGGACTTCTCGGAGCTGGTCACCACGATCCCCGTGGGGTTGTGGGTGATCCGCACTGCGGAGTCAGTCGTGTTCACGTGCTGCCCCCCGGCCCCGGAGGAGCGGTAGGTGTCGATCCGGATATCCGCCGGGTTCACCTCGATCTCGATATTGTCGTCCACTACCGGATAGACCCAGACCGAGCTGAAGGAGGTATGCCGCCGCGCAGCACTGTCATAGGGGCTGATCCGCACGAGGCGGTGGACGCCGGATTCCGATTTCAGCCAGCCATAGGCGTTGTGGCCGCTGATCTTGTAGGCCGCCGACTTAATGCCCGCCTCTTCACCCGCGCTCTCGGATTGCAGCTCGACCGTATAGCCCTTGGCCTCGGCCCAGCGCACATACATCCGCGCCAGCATGGACGCCCAGTCACAGCTCTCGGTGCCGCCCGCGCCCGAGTTGATCTCGAGGAAGGTGTCGTTGCTGTCCGCCTCGCCATCGAGCAGAGCCTCGATCTCTTTCTTCGCCGCGGTCTCGGTCAGGGCTTTCAGCGCGGCCTCGGCCTCGGCCACGACCTCGGCATCGTCTTCCATTTCGCCCAGCTCAATGAGCTCGATATTGTCGTCGAGATCCTGCCGGATCCCCTCATAGGTGCCGATCGCATCCACGAGCATCTGGCGGTCGCGCATAAGCTTCTGGGCCCGCGCCTGATCGTTCCACAGATCCGGGTCCTCGATCATCGCGTTGAACTCTTCAAGCCGATGGGGCGCGGTCTCATAGTCGAGCCGCTGCGCCAGAAGCTCCAGCGATTTGCGGATGGCCTCGACGGTGTTCTGTATCTCTGCGCGCATCGGTTCGGTCTTTCCCTTTTCGAGGGATAGGCCCTCGGACCCCGGGTGTAGAATAAGGGCCGCGGGCGGGCAAGGCCCGCGCCGGTTTTGCAGGGGCCGGGAGCGTTTGGGCTAGTAGAGACCGCCCGCCGTGACGGTGCTGACATTGGCCGTGCTGGGCACGACCGCCGTGCGTCCGGTGGAGGTCACGACCTCCTGCGCGTTGTCATCCTCGCCCGGATTGAACATGGGCAGATTGGCGCCCATGGCAAAGCCACCATCGAGGATCGCGCCGACGCCATAGAAGGGCTCTTCGCCTTCGCGGAAATACTCGGCGACCACATTCGCACCGCTCGCGTCATCCTCCAGCCGCCCGCCAGAGAAACGGTCGATTTTCACGAAGCGCCCGCCATCGGGGACCGTGAACCGCCCGCCACCATAGGAGGCGATGGCCGTCTGCATGAACTGGTTGAAGACCGGGCCACACATGCCGCCACCGGAGGCGCCGCGCCCGAGGGTGCGGGGGCGGTCATAGCCGATATAACAGCCCGCCACGATGTTCGAGGAAAAGCCCACGAACCAGACATCCTTGGCGTCATTGGTGGTGCCCGTCTTGCCCGCGATCGGCACCGGGAGGTTCACCGTACGGGCCGCCGTGCCGCGATCCACCACGCCGCGCATCATCGAGGTCAGCTGATAGGCGGTGATCGGGTCAATCACCTGGGTGCGGTTGGCCATGATCCGCGGCGCCGATCCCTCGGCAAGGTCATCGGCGTCGCAATCGAGGCACGACCTCTGGTCATGGCGGTAGACCGTCTTGCCCCAACGGTCCTGCACCCGGTCCACAAGGGTCGGCTCCACCCGCTCGCCGCCATTGGCGAACATGGCGTAGGCCGCAACCATGTTGAAGAGCGTGGTCTCCTGACTGCCCAGCGAGTTCGCGAGGTAAGGCTCCAGCGTGTCATAGACCCCGAAGCGCTCGGCATACTCGGCCACGGTCTCCATCCCGACTTCCTGGGCGAGACGCACGGTCATGAGGTTCCGCGACCGCTCGATCCCGGTGCGCAGGGGCGTGGGGCCATAGAATTTGTTGGACGCGTTCTTCGGACGCCAGATCGAGCCACCGGTGTCGATCTCGATCGGCGCATCAATGACGATCGTGGCGGGCGAATAGCCCGTGTCGAGTGCCGCGGCATAGACCAGCGGCTTGAAGCTCGACCCCGGCTGGCGCGTGGCCTGCGTGGCGCGGTTGAACACCGAGGACTGGTAGGAGAACCCGCCCTGCATGGCCAGCACCCGGCCCGTATTCACATCCATGGCCATGAAGCCGCCCTGCACCTCGGGGATCTGACGCAGGGACCAGGTATTGGCCTCATCGCCCGCGCGGACATGGATCACGTCCCCCACCTCGAGCAGGTCGCTCGCGCGGTTCGCGGTGCCGCCAAGGCTGCCATCTTCGCGGCGTGGGCGGGCCCAGCGCACATCCGTATTGGGCAGGATCTGGTCGCGCTCGGACGGCACGCCCTCGACACCCAGCAGAGCCCCGCTATCCCGGAACCCGCGCACGACGGCGGGGCGCCAGCCTTCGATATCGCGCGGCACACGCAGATCGGTCAGCGCCTCGGCCCAGTCGCCCCCGCTCGCGATGGCGGGATCGATCTGCTCGGTCGCGCCGCGATAGATGCCCCGGCTGCGGTCGTATTTCTCCAACCCGCTCTGCAGGGCGTTTGCAGCCTCCGATTGCAGGGTCGGATCCACGGTCGCCCGGATCGACAGACCACCGGTGAAGAACTCCTCTTCCCCGAACCGGCCCGAAAGCTGACGGCGGATCTCATCGGTGAAGTAGTCACGCTTGGGGAGCGCCCTGCGGAAGGATGCAAAATCACCGCTTTGCACTGTCTCCAACGGCGCATTGCGCGCAGCCTCATAGGCCGCATCGTCGAGATAGCCGTTCTCGTTCATCTCACGCAGCACGAAGTTCCGGCGCTCCACCGCGCGGTCCCGCGCCCGAACCGGATGATAGGTCGAGGGCGCCTTGGGCAGCGCCGCAAGATAGGCCGCCTCATGGGCCTCAAGCTCGGCCAGCGGTTTGTTGAAATAGGTCTGGGCCGCAGCGGCCACGCCAAAGCTGTTCTGACCGAGGAAGATCTCGTTCATGTAAAGCTCGAGGATGTCTTCCTTGCTCAGCGTCTCCTCGATGCGGGAGGACAGGATGAGCTCCTTGATCTTTCGCTCCGCCGACCGCTCCCCACCCAGAAGGAAGTTCTTCATGACCTGCTGGGTGATGGTCGAGGCGCCGCGCAGGGGCCCGCCCGTGGCCGCATCCACGGCCGCGGCAGCCATGCCGCGCGGATCATAGCCGCGGTGGGTGTAGAAATTCTTGTCCTCCGCCGAGATGAAGGCCTGCTTCACCAGATCGGGGATCTCATCGGCGGGGGCAAAAATCCGGCGCTCCCGGGCGAACTCGTCCATGAGCGCCCCCTCCCCCGAATAGATTCGGCTGATCGTCGGCGGGGCGTATTGCGCGAGCGCCTCCGTGTCCGGCAGATCGCGCCCATACATCCACAGAACCGCACCAATGCTGAGCGCGACGGCAAACAGTCCAAGAGTGAAGGTCGAGAAGAGGGCCCCAAAGAAGCCAGCAACAAAACGGATCACACGCGATCTCCTACGGAGGGTTACGCGCCCGGTATACGCGCAGCGGCGGCCACGGTCAAAATCCCTGCGCGTCACAGGGGGGCGGGTTTTCACAAAACGTCGTGACGTCAGAGGCAGATTTGAACCCGTTCCCGTGCCAATCTGCGCAGATCAGCGAGACTTTGCCGGAGACCAGCCATGGCGACGCCAGCAACGCCCCCTCTGCCGGGCGACATTCTGCCGACCTATCGGCGTGTGGCGGATCGGTTCGCCGTGCTGCGAACGACCGCGCTCTTTGAGCGCCCGATGCTGGACGCGTTGGAGCGGGCCACTCCCGGTCGCGACCTTCTGGATCTGGGCTGCGGGACAGGGCGCCCCTTGGCGCAGCATCTGCAGCGGCGCGGGTTTCGCCTGACCGGTGTGGATGGTGCCGCCCCGATGCTCACCCACTACCGACGGAATGTGCCGGGCGCGCGGACCTGTTGCCGCGACATGCGGGGCCTGGCCTTGCGCCAGCGCTTCCATGCGCTGCTGGCCTGGAACAGTTTCTTTCACCTCGACCCCACGGCCCAGAGCCGGATGTTTCCGGTCTTTGCCGCCCATCTGCGCCCTGGCGGCGTGCTGGTCTTCTCAAGCGGTCCGGCGCGCGGCGAAGCCTACGGTGCCGTGGATGGCGCGCCGGTCTATCACGCGAGCCATGACCCGCTCTGCTATCGCAGCATGCTAACCCGGGCGGGGTTTCGGGTGCTGATGTTTCGTCCTGAGGATCCGGCGCTGGATCGCCACAGCTGGTGGCTCTGCCGCCGCACCTGACCCTATTGCCGGACGAGATTGGCCTCGGCTGCGTCGGACACCGCCCAGGCATCAATGCCAAGCCGGATCCCTTCCGCTGCCAGCGCGCGCCATTCCGAGGACAGGAGCCGCGCCAGGTCATTGTCGTTGCTGAGAAAGCCAAGCTCCACGAGCACCGAGGGGATGTCTGGCGCGCGCAGCACCGAGAAATCTGCCGATTGCCTCGGGCGCTTGTGTAAATCGCCCACGGTCTCCGCAAGGGTCGTGACCAGGTTGTCCGCCAAGTTATTGGCCCGCGGCATGACCTCGAGCCGGGCGATATCCATCAGGGCCTCGGCCAGGGTGTCGTCCTGAGCCGTCAGATCCATCCCCGCCAGCAGGGAGGCCCGATCCATGCGCTCGGCCAGCTTGGCCGAGGCTTCGGTCGAGGCCACCTCCGACAGGGTGTAGACCGTGGCCCCCGACGCGCGTCCGGAAATCAGCGCATCCGCGTGGAGCGAGATGAAGAGGTCCGCAGAGGCGTCGCGCGCCACCCGCACCCGATCGGGTAGTGGGATGAACTCGTCCTCCGTGCGCGTGAGCAGCACCGTGTGACCGCTTTCCCGGATGATCGCCTCCTGCAACTCGCGGGCAAAGATCAGCATCAGATCCGCCTCGGACACCCCGTCCCGCTCGGCGCCGGGATCAAAGCCCCCATGGCCCGGGTCAAGCACGATGACCAGCGGACGGTCGCCAAGCTGCCGCTGTGGGGTCTGCGCCTCATCCGGGAGATCTCGCGGCTCTGGCCGCACCACGCCCAGATCGCCCTTCACTGCCGAGGCGGCAAAAGCCTCGGGCGAGACGGCCCCCAGCGTGATGTCCAGAAGCGCGGTGCCGATCCCTTCATCCACGCTCATCGCCGCGGTCTGCAGCCCCATGGGCGCGCTGAGAAGGAACTCCAGACGGGACCAGCCCGGTTGCGCGGGGCCGGCGATCACGCCACGCAGAGCTTCGGAGGTCAGATAGCTGCCCGGCTCGGCGCCGCTGAAATCCACCTCGCGGAACTCGACCACGATGCGATCCGGCTCCGAGCGCGCTTCGATCCGGTAGGGCACGGCCTGGGAGAGCCCGAGCGTGATTTCCAGGTTCTCTACGGTGCCGGAAATCTGTGACGTGGCTGGGTCCACCCGGGCCAGCGCCCGCAACTCCTGCGCCACGAGCGGGCCTGCCAAGAGCATGCATGTCAGCGCCGCGAGCAGACCTAGAGTCCACTCCCGTAGGATACGAATGCCGCCATGGTGGGGGCTGTGCCCGCGCATATTGTGCCTGCCAGTCTTTTTGCGGCTCAGTATAGGCAGTTCTGTCGGTGTCAGGAACCGTTCATCGGGGCCGCGCCCTCGGATGCAGCGAAAAACTCGGCCAGTCGGGCCATGCCTTCGGCGATATCCTCGGTCGACCGGGCATAGGAGATGCGAATCGTCCGATCTCCGCGATGGGGGTCGAAATCGAGCCCCGGGGTCAGCGCGACCCCTGCCCGCTCTAGGATCTCGGCGGCCAGCGCCCGACTGTCCCGGGTCAGATGGGCCACATCCGCATAGACGTAGAACGCCCCATCGGGCGGCGCGAAGGCGGTGAGCCCGGCCGCGGTCAGCCCATCGATCACAAGCGCGCGATTGGCCGCGTAGACGGCGCGGTTCGCCTCCAACTCGGCCTCTGCCTCGGGTTGAAGCGCACCAAGGGCGGCCACCTGCGCCGCATGGGGCGCGCAGATGAACATGTTCTGGGCCAGCCGCTCCATCACGCGCACCTGGGTCTCGGGCACCACCATCCAGCCGATCCGCCACCCGGTCATGGAGAAATACTTCGAGAAGGAATTGATCACGCAGACATCCTCCGAGACCTCCAGCGCCGAGACCGCCCGTGCCCCATAATGGAGCCCGTGATAGATCTCATCGGAGATGAAGGCCCGGCCCCGGGACTGGCACGCGTCGATCAGCGCAGCCAGATGCGCCCGGTCCAGCATCGTGCCCGTGGGATTGTTCGGCGAGGCGACAATCGCACCCTTGATATCCGCCTCGGCCAGCGCCTCCGGCGGCAGGCGGTGGCCCTGATCCGCATGGGTGGGCAGGCCCACCGGGGTCAGGGAGAGCGCCTTGAGGATCTGGCGATAGGAGGGATAGCCGGGCTCGGCCACGCCCACCCGGTCCCCCGCATCAAAAAGCGCGGTGAATGCCAGAAGGAACGCCGCCGAGGAACCGGCGGTCACCACCACCCGCTCCGGCGCGAGATCCACATCATACCAGCGGCCATAGAGCGCGGCGATCGCCGCACGCAGTTCCGGCAGGCCGAGCGCCACCGTGTAGCCCAACGCATCCTGCTCCAATGCCTGTGCCACGGCTTGGCGCGCGGACGCGGGCGCGGCGGTGCCGGGCTGGCCGACCTCCATATGGATGATGTCCCGCCCGGCAGCTTCGGCGCGGCGCGCCGCCTCCATCACATCCATCACGATGAACGGATCCACGTTCGAGCGGGTTGAGTTTTGCATGGGAGCCTCCATAGGGTGCAGGAGTGTGTCGCAATCCGATGGAGTAAGGTCAATGACAAGCCTCTGGCGCGCCCGTCTCGCGGGGATCCTGATGGCCCTGCTTGCGGCGGTGACGACCCTGCCCGCGAGCGCGGTGACCATCATCCGCGATGCGGAGATCGAACGCTCCCTTCGGGAGCTTGCGCGTCCGCTGATGGCCGCAGCAGGGGTGAACCCCGCGCAAGTGAACATCTGGGTGATCAATGACAGCAAACTGAATGCGTTTGTTGCCGATCCAAGAACAATGGTCCTGCATTCCGGGCTTTTGATGACGCTGGAGACCCCCGAACAGGTGCAAGCGGTCATCGCCCATGAGATCGCGCATATCTCCAACGGTCACATCTCGCGGCGGATGGCGAACTTCAAAGCCTCGAACCGCTTGGCACGTCTGGGCCTTGTTCTGGCAGCGGCGGCAGGGGCGGCCTCCGGCAATCCCGGGGTCGGTGCCGCGGTGGGGATCGGAACGGCGGAGTTCGCGCGCCGGGGCTTTTTCAGCCATACCCGCGCCGAGGAGGCCGCAGCCGATCAATCCTCTGCGCGGTTTCTCGCCAATGCGGGCATCTCCCCCGTGGCCATGGTCGAAGTGCTGGAGATCTTTCGCGGGCAAGAGACCCTCTCGACCAACCGGCAGGACCCCTATGTGCGCACGCACCCCCTGACCCGGGACCGGCTGCGCGCCGCGCAGGGCTATGCCGCCGCGTATAAGGTCAACAACCTGTCGCGCCAGTCCGAGGCCTATTGGTTTGCGCGGATGCAGGGCAAGCTCTCGGCCTTTCTGCGTAATCCGAATTGGACCCTGCGCCGGGTGAAGGACAGCGACACGTCCGAGATCGCGACCATGCGCCGGGCCATCGCCTATCACGAGAAACCGGATCCGACCCGGGCGGCCCGCGAAGTTGCAAAACTCGTGAAGATGCGGCCCAACGATCCCTACTATCAAGAACTCGAAGGTCAGATCGCTTTCGAAACCCGGCGCTATGGGGAGGCTGTGCGCGCCTATGAACGGGCCGTCTCCCTCGCCCCGCGGGAGCCTTTGATCCAGGCCCATCTCGGGCGCGCCCTTCTGGCGCAGAAGTCGGCGGCGAGTGACCGGCGCGCGCTCAAGATCCTGCAATCGGCCTATAGCCGGGATCCGGGCAATCCCTCGATGCTGCGGGATCTGGCCCAGGCCTATGCCCGCGCGGGGCAGAACGGCATGGCCTCGGTGACCACAGCCGAACGCTATGCCCTGTCGGGGCGGCTGCGGGATGCGGGGCTCCATGCGCGCCGGGCGCTGGGGCTTTTGCCCCAAGGCTCGCCGGGTTTTGCGCGGGCGCAAGACATTGCCCGCACTGCGGAGCGTGCCGCCAAGCGCTGAGCCTCAGCTCTTGGGCGACGGCTTGCCCAAATGCTTGCGCAGACGCGAGGGTGTGGACTTCTTCTTGTCCTTATAGGGGTTCGCATCGGACTGGCTGCGCAGGGTCAGCCGGATCGGTGTGCCCGGCATGTCAAAATCCTCCCGCAACCCATTGACGAGATAGCGATTATAGCTCTCGGGCATCTTGTCGGGATAGGAGCACATGACCACGAAGCCCGGGGGCCGGGTCTTTACTTGCGTCATATAACGCATGCGGATGCGGCGCCCGCCCGGTGCGGGGGGCGGATGGGCCTCCACCATGGCCGAGAGCCAGCGATTGAGCGCCGCCGTGGGCACCCGCCGGTTCCAGACCGCATGGGCGCGCAGGATCGCGTCGCGCAGCCGGTCCATCCCGCGCCCGGTCTTGGCTGACACGGTGATCAGAGGCGCGCCTTTGAGCTGCGGCAGCAGGCGGTTGAACGCCTCCTTCAGGTCCCGCAGCTTGGCCTGCTTGTCATCCTCGAGATCCCATTTGTTCACCGCGATCACCACGGCGCGGCCCTCGCGTTCGGCCAGATCGGCGATGCGCAGATCCTGCTGCTCGAACGGGATCCCCGCATCGAGCAGGACCACGACCACCTCGGCAAATTTTACCGCGCGCAGACCATCCGAGACGCTGAGCTTCTCGAGCTTTTCCTGCACCTTGGCCTTCTTGCGCATCCCCGCCGTGTCAAAGATCCGCACCGGGAGGCCGTCCCAGTCCAGCGCCAGCGAGATCGCGTCGCGGGTGATCCCCGCCTCGGGCCCGGTGAGCAGACGCTCCTCCCCCAGCAGCTGGTTGATCAGGGTGGATTTGCCGGCGTTCGGGCGACCGACCACGGCCACTTGAAGGGGCTTCGATACCGTGGGCACCCGGGGCGCATCTGCGCCCAGCTCCGCCTCTTCGGAACTCAGGCTGATATCGGTTTCCGGGTCCTCATCGCGGGACGCCTCGGCCTCTTCTTCGTAGGCGTCGATCAGGGGCATGAGCGCCCCCATCAGGTCGGCCATCCCCTCGCCATGCTCAGCACTGATCGCCAGCGGCTCGCCGAGCCCCAAGGCATAGGCCTCGATCAGCCCCGCTTCGGCGGCGCGGCCTTCGGCCTTGTTGGCGCCCAGCAGGACATGGGCATTGGCCTTGCGCAGGATATCGGCAAAGACCTCATCCGTCGGGGTCACGCCAACCCGCGCGTCGATCAGGAAAAGACAGGCATCGGCCATGCTCACCGCGCGTTCGGTCAGCCGGCGCATTCGCCCCTGCAGGCTGTCATCGGTGGCCTCTTCGAGCCCTGCCGTATCGATCACCGTGAAGCGCAGATCGCCGAGCCGTGCGGCCCCCTCGCGCAGATCCCGGGTGACCCCAGGCTGATCATCGACAAGCGCCAGACGCTTGCCCACCAGCCGGTTGAACAGCGTGGACTTGCCCACATTGGGGCGACCGACAATGGCCAGAGTGAAAGACATGGGCGCTCTCCAAGAGACACGGCGGGCGATGAGAAGCCCGGGCTTTATCGCGCGACCGCCGCCGCGGCAATGGAGATTCTGCGGAAATTCCGCATCCCGGACCCGGCACAGGGCCCGAGCCCCCTCAGCGATAGGCGCGCAGCTCGCCCGCGTCGGTCACGATATACATGGTCTGGTTCGCCACAACCGGAGCCACCGCCGCGCCATCGGGCATGGTGATCTGGCTGATCTGCTGACCCGAGCGTGGATCAAAGGCGCGCAATTGCCCGTCCCCGGACGCGATATAGAGCCGCCCCCCGGCCAGAACCGGGCCGTAATGGGCGAAGATCGCCTTGCGCCGCCGCTCCCGCTCATCGGTGTAGTAGGGAAGCTGCACCGCCCAGACGACTGTCCCCGTGGCCGCGTCCAGACGGATCAGCTCATTGCGGTCGGATACGAAGAAAAGCGCATTGCCCACGGGCCAGAGCGCATCGAACGCGCCCTCGCGGGCCGTCCATTTCCGGTCTCCGGTGATCGCGTCGAGGGCGGCGACCCGCCCTGCAGCATTACCCGCATAGATCGTGCGCCCCACCACGACCGGGTCGCTGTTGATGTCGGAAAAGCCCGTATAGGCGCTGCCGATCCGCGAGCCGGACACCGCACCGCCCCAGACCCGGACGCCGGATTGGCGGAGCGCGCCGCTGATCTCGGAAGACGGGAAAGGCAGGATGACCAAACGGTCGCTGATTGCGGGCGCTCCGCCGCCCACGATCCCGGTCGTCGAAGGCGCGCCCGGCAAGGTCCAGAGCACCCGGCCATTGCGCGTGTCAATCGCCCAGGCGACGCTGTCGCGGGTGACCACATAGGCGATGGTGCCCTCGACGGTCGCCGTTCCGCTGACCGGCGCGTCGAGCTTTTGCTCCCAACGCGGCGCGCCGGTGGCGACATCCAGCGCCGTGAGCGTGCCAAAGCCTGAGGAGGCATAGAGCGTATCCCCGGAGACCGCGACGCCGCCGCCCGCGCCTTCATCCGGGCGGTCCGTGGGCGGGGTCAGATCCCGCTGCCACAAGAGCGCGCCGCCAATGCTGAAGGCGGAAACGGTTGCAAGACTGTCGATGGTGAAGATCCGGCCATCGGAGACCACGGGCGGGCTCGCGATGCGGTTGCCCCGGCTATTGCCTTCGCCGATCTCGGCGGACCAGGCCAGTTGCAGCCCCGCGCCCAGCGCCGGATGGGGGATTGTATGGCGAACCGAGCCGTTGCGATGGGTCCAGCTCGTATTCGCCACAGGCCCCGGGATCGACAGCGCCACCTCGCGCGGCGTGCGGTCCTCCGCTTCCGGCGCTTCGGCCTCGGGATCCACGGAAGCCCGGATATCCAGCCGCTCACCGGGCAGGATCAGCTCCTCCTGCGCGCAGGAAGCCAGTGCCAGCGTGGCCGCGAAACAAAGCGCCGCGTTGCGGATCATGGGCTTATCCCTGCTCCGGCAGAAGCGAGGCGACATCGCCACCGAGCGCGACGATGAGCTGTGCGGCGCGCTGCTGCTGGGCGGTGCTGGCCCCTGCCGAGCGGATCACCTCCTGCAAGGTGCTGATCGCGGCCTCGGACGCGCCATCCTCGATCTCGAGAAGGGCGCGTTGCTCCAGCGCCAGAAGCCGGAACGGCCCCGCGCCAAGGGTCAGCGCGTCGAGCATCGCGCGGCGTTCGCTGCGCGACGGGCCATTCTCGCCCATCAGAACCAGCCGCAACCGCGCCAGATCCTTATAAAGGTCCGGGGTCTCCGGCCCGTTGATCAAGCCTTGCAGCGCGGCGATCGCCGTCTCCGGCTCGGTCACCGATTCCGCCGCCGTCAGCAGACCCAGAACCGTGGCCCCAGCCTCACCCGGTGAAATCTCTTCGAGCGCGAGCACACGGGTCTGTTCGCTGGACCCGTCCAGCGCCTGATAGAGCGCGTCGCCAAAAGCCTGCGCCTCGGACTGCACTTGCGCCTTGCGGTATTCGTTGAAGGCCGCACCGCCGACGATCAGGACAACAGCCACCACGCCGATCCAGCCATACTTGCGCAGCAGGCGGTTCATCCGGTCGCGCCGGACCTCTTCGGAGACTTCTTCGATAAAACTGTCGGGATTGCTCACGCGCTTGCCTCTTCCACCACGTCGCGTCCTCATACACCGTCCGAGCGCGCAAAGCCAAGCCCTGCAAGCCCTTGCCGATGGGCAATTCTGCGACGGTTTGGGACTTGAGCAAGAACCTGCGACAGCCTATTTCTGAACTGGATGGTTTAGTTCGACGTGATCGCGCCGTTTGGACAGCACTCTCAGGACGGGGAGGCACGGGGCGAGGTCGAGCACTCCGGAGGCTAGAATGAAACTGTTTTCGATCCTCACGGCACTTGTGGTCGTGGGTGCACTTTATGCTTTGGTGTTTGAGAGGGAGCGCGTCCTGACCTTTGCAGGGGTCGGGTCCGAGCCCGCGCCGATGAGCTCTTCCGAGGACGCGGAGATGGCTGCGCCCGCGCCGGCCGCCGAAGCTGCCGCGCCGGAGGCAAACGTCCGGCGCGTGTCGGTTGTCGCCCTGCCCTCGACGGCGCAAACCATTGACAGCGCTGTGATTCTGCGTGGCAGGACCGAAGCGTCGCGGCAGGTCGCGGTGTCCGCCGAAGTGTCGGGCAAGGTGATCTCCACCCCGCTGCGTCGTGGCGCGCAGGTCACCGAAGGGATGGCGCTCTGCGAGCTGGATCGCGGCACGATGGAAGTGTCCCTGGTCGAAGCGCGCGCCCGTCTGGTGGAAGCCGAGATCAATGCCCGCGCCGCCTCAGAGCTCGCCGATGGCGGTTTTGGCTCTGTGACACGGCGGGTGGCGGCTGAGGCAGCTCTGGAGGCGGCGCGCGCCGGGGTTGAGCGGGCCGAAGAATCTCTCGCCGACACGGTGATCAACGCGCCCTTCGATGGCGTCCTCGAGGAAGACACCGCCGAGCTTGGTGCCTATCTCGGGCCGAACAGCGCCTCCGGATCCCATTGCGCAACGATCCTGCAACTCGATCCGATCAAGATCGTGGGCTTTGTGCCGGAATTGCAGGTTTCCAAGATCGCGACCGGCGCCCCGGCGCAAGCCCGGCTCTCCGATGGGCGCGAGTTTGCCGGAACCGTGACCTTCCTTTCGCGCTCCGCCGAGGAGACGACGCGGACCTTCCGGGTGGAGATCGAGATCGCGAACCCGGATCTCAGCATCCGTGCGGGCCAGACCGCGGGTGTGGGCGTGGCCGCGGACGGGGCGATTGCCCATCTCCTGCCGGCCTCTTCGCTCACTCTGAACGATGAGGGTCGGCTGGGTGTGCGCCATGTGGTGCAAACCGATCAGGGTGCCGAAGCGGCCTTTGCCGAGGTGACCGTTGTGCGCGACACGATCGATGGTGTCTGGCTCAGCGGGCTGCCCGACGAAGTTCAGGTCATTGTGGTCGGTCAGGATTTCGTGACCGCGGGCACCGCGCTTGAGGTCACCCTGCGGGAGCCCGAAGCGTGACAGGTCTCGTCGATTGGGCCGCGTCCCGTGCGCGGATGGTGATTGCCTTTGTGGCCCTCTCGCTGCTCGCGGGGACGATGGCCTATATCGGCCTGCCCAAGGAAGGCGAGCCGGATATCGAGATCCCGGCGCTCTTTGTCTCGGTGCCCTTCCCGGGCATTTCGGCGGAGGATTCAGAGAAGCTGGTCGTGCAGGTCATGGAGACCGAGCTGAGCGATCTCGACGGGCTCGACCGGATGTCCTCCACCGCGTCGGACAATTATGCGGGCGTGGTGCTGGAGTTCGAGTTCGGCTGGGACAAGACCAAGATCATCGCCGATGTGCGCGACCGGATGAACACGGCGGAGGCCAAGTTCCCGGCGGGCTATGAGAAATACTCGATCAACGAGATCAACTTCAGCCAGTTCCCGATCATCGTTGTGAATCTTTCGGGCGCGCTGCCGGAACGCACATTGCTGCGCGTCGCCAATGACTTGCAGGACACGCTTGAAGGGCTTGAACCCGTACTCGAGGCGGGTCTTGCGGGCCATCGCGACGAGATGCTGGAGGTGGTGATCGATCCCCTGCGGCTCGAGAGCTACAACGTCACCGCCGGAGAGCTCCTGTCGGTTGTCCAAAACAACAACCAGTTGATCGCCGCCGGTGAGGTCGAGACCGAACAGGGTGCCTTTGCGGTCAAGATCCCCTCTGCCTTTGACGAGCAGACCGACGTGCTGTCGCTGCCGGTGAAGGTGAGCGGCGACCGGGTCGTCACACTAGGCGACATCGCCGATATCCGCCTGACCTTCGAGGATCGCACGGGCACCGCGCGCTATAATGGCGACGACACGGTGGCCCTGCAGGTGGTCAAGCGCAAAGGGTTCAACCTGATCGATACGGCGACGCTGGTGCGCGAAACCGTGGAGGCTGAGCGTCAGAGCTGGCCAAGCGAGTTGCAGGATGCGATCGAGATCAACGTTTCCATGGACCAGTCGCGGATCGTGGATTCCATGGTGCGGCAGCTCGAAGGCTCGGTCCTGACGGCGATTGCGCTGGTGATGATCGTGGTACTTGGCGCGCTCGGCACCCGGTCCGCCCTGCTGGTGGGGTTCGCGATCCCGACCTCGTTCCTTTTGTGCTTTGCGCTTCTCGCGGTGATGGGGATTACCGTCTCGAACATCGTGATGTTCGGCCTGATTCTGGCCGTGGGGATGCTGGTGGATGGGGCCATCGTGGTGGTGGAATACGCGGATCGGCGGATCAGCGAGGGCTCCGGCCCCATGGCCGCCTATACCGAGGCTGCCAAGCGGATGTTCTGGCCCATCGTCAGCTCCACCGCGACGACGCTCTGCGCTTTCCTGCCCATGCTCTTCTGGCCCGGGGTGGCCGGGCAGTTCATGGGGATGCTGCCAGTGACGCTGATCTTCGTACTGACGGCGAGCCTTGTGGTCGCGCTCATCTACCTGCCCGTGGTCGGCGGTGTCGCGGGCCGGATCAGCCGGACGCTGGACCGGATGGCCAAGGGTCTGATGGGGCTGCCCTGGCTTCTGCGGGCCGTGCTCGCGCTGGCCTCTGCCGGGTTCATGTACACCGCCATCCTGCAATTCCTGAACCCTGCCTATCTGCTGAGCGCGGATCCTGCGACCATGGGCTGGCAGGCCTATCTGCCTGGCGCATTGATGATGCTCGCGGCAGCGCTGTCGCTCTCGGTGACGCTCACCTCGATCCGTTTCAAGCGCAGCCGCCGGCGGGTGCGCGCAGGCTTCCGCCGGTCGCCCTTTGGCTGGTTCATCCGCTTCCTGACCGGCAATCCGATCATGCCGCTGGTCGCGATCGGAACCGTGGTGTTCCTCGTGATCACCACTTTCGGTGTGTTCCAGCAAAACAACCGCGGGGTCGAGTTCTTTGTCGCCTCCGAGCCCGAGCAGGCCATCGTCTATGTCCGTGCCCGGGGCAACCACTCGCTGGAAGAGAAAGACGCCCTGCTCCGTCAGGCCGAGGAAATCACCATCGCCACGCCGGGCATCGAGTCGGTCTTCGCCTTTGCCGGTGAAGGGGGGCTCAATCAGAACACCGGTGGCGCCGCGGCCCCGCTCGACACAGTCGGCACGATCCAGATCGAGCTTGCCCCATGGGAGGACCGCCAGGGCAGCGATTGGGCGGATGGCAATGACATCCTCAATGCGCTCGAGATCTCACTGAAGACCATTCCCGGCGTGCAGACCGAGATCCTGGAGATGAGCCAGGGTCCGGCGGGTGCCAAACCTGTGCATCTGCGCCTGACGGGCGATGATTTCGAGGCTCTGGCCGAGGCCACGGCCATCGTGCGCGCGGGGTTTGAGGCCACAGAGGGCCTGCGCGATGTGGAAGACACGCGCCCCCTGCCCGGCATCGACTGGCAGATCGACGTGGATGTGGCCGCTGCCGGGCGCTACGGCGCGGATGTGGCCACGGTGGGCGCGATGGTGCAGCTGGTCACGCGCGGGATCCTGCTCGACACCATGCGCGTGCCGAGCTCCGATGAAGAGATCGAGATCCGCGTGCGCCTGCCTGAGGAGCACCGGGTGCTCTCGACCCTCGACACCTTGCGCGTGCGCACGACGCAAGGCCTCGTGCCCCTGTCGAATTTCATCAGCCGCGCGCCGGTGCCGAAGCTGGGTCAGATCGACCGCGTCGACGGCCATCGCTACTATGACGTAAAGGCCGGGGTCCGCGCCGGGCTCCTGAACGACGACGGGGCAGTGATCAACGCCGCCGAGCGGATCGCACTGCTGACCACCTGGATGGAGACCGAGGTCGAGCTGCCCGAAGGCGTGAGTTGGGAATGGACCGGCGAGCAGGAGGACGAGGCCGAGAGCCAGGCCTTCCTGATGAATGCCTTTGCCGGGGCGCTGGGGCTCATGTTCATCATCCTGCTGGCGCAGTTCAACAGCTTCTACAACGCCTTCCTCGTTCTGCTCGCGGTGGTGCTGTCGACCACGGGTGTGCTGATCGGCATGATCGTGATGGAGCAGCCTTTCTCGGTCATCATGACCGGTACAGGGATCGTGGCCTTGGCCGGGATCGTGGTGAACAACAACATTGTGCTGATCGACACTTATCAGGAATACGCCCGCTATATGCCGCGGCTGGAGGCAATTGCCCGCACGGCACAGGTCCGTATCCGCCCGGTGCTGCTGACGACGATCACCACCATGGCCGGTCTCGCGCCGATGATGTTCGGGCTGAGCCTCGACTTCTTTGGCGGCGGCTACACGGTGGATAGCCCCACGGCCCTTTGGTGGAAGCAGCTGGCAACAGCGGTGGTCTTCGGCCTCGGCGTGGCGACGGTGCTGACCTTGGTGCTGACGCCGTCCCTGCTGGCGCTGCGGGTCTGGCTCACGGTCGGAGCCTATAGCTCCATCCGGCAGCTCCGCGCCCTGTCTCTGGGCAAGTCGAGCCGCGTGGCCCGCGACCTTGCCCTGAAGCGGGCCGCCCGCGCGGTGAAATCGCCTGAGCTCATCTGGATCGAGGATGACCAGCCGGAGGCCGATGACGCGACCACGGAGACCCGCGAAGAGCGGACCCTGGCTGAGCGGATCGTGGCCCATGCCCCTCGCGGCGAAGGGGAGGATGACCCCTCCCCGCCCGATGGTACGATCAAGCCGCCCCTGCGGGCAGCCGAGTAATCAACGGCTGATCAGAGCGGCTGTGCCTGCTCCACGAGGCGGGCGAAGAAGCTCGCCCCGATGGGGGCAATGCGGTCGTTGAAATCATAGGCCGGGTGGTGGAGCGTTGCGCTGCTGCCCTGTCCGATGAAGAGATAGGCCCCCGGCCGCGCCTGCAGCATATAGGCGAAATCCTCCGCCCCCATCTGCCGCGAGGACTGGGTGTCCACATTCTGAGGACCCGAGACCTCCTCGGCGGCACGCGCCGCCAGAACCACTCCCTCGGCCGCATTCACGGTCTGGGGGTAGCCGCGCTCATAGTCGAGCACCGCCTCCACGTCATAGCTTGCGGCCTGCCCTTCGACGATCTTGCCCATCCGTGCGATGACCATGGCCTGAACAACCGGATCGAAGCTGCGCACGGTGCCGCAGATATAGGCCGTATCGGGGATGACGTTATCGGCAGTCCCGGTGTGGATCTGCGTGATAGAGACCACCAGCTCGTCGGTGGCCATGTGGTTCCGGCTGACAATCGTCTGGATGGCCTGGGCGATCCCGAGCGTGGCCATGATCGGATCGGCAGTCTCATGGGGCATGGCCGCGTGCCCACCCCGCCCTTTGACATGGATGTGGAACGTATCCACCGCTGCCATGATCGGCCCGTCCTTGGTCAGGAAGTACCCCTCCGGCAGGCCCGGCGCATTGTGGAGCGCATAGACCTGGGTGATGTCGAACCGCTCCATCAGCCCTTCCTCGCACATCACCTCGGCGCCGCCGCCGCTTTCCTCCGCCGGTTGGAAAATCACCGCGACCGTGCCCGCGAAATTCCGGGTCTCGGCCAGATAGCGCGCCGCGCCGAGCAGCATGACCATATGCCCGTCATGGCCGCAGGCATGCATCACGCCCGGCACCTCCGAGGCGTAGTCGAGCCCGGTTTCCTCCTCGATCGGCAGCGCGTCCATATCCGCCCTGAGCCCAATCACCGGACCCGGCGCGCGCCCCTTGATCAGGGCCACGACACCGCTCGTGGCGATCTTGTCATGCACCTCGTCGACGCCGAAACTCCGCAGCCGCGCGATCACGTAGCGCGCCGTGCGATGACACTCGAAACCCAGCTCCGGGTGACGGTGAAGATTGCGTCGCCAGGCCGTCATATCCGGCCCATATTCCGCGATGCGATTGACAACCGCCATGTGCTGCTCTCCTTGTTATGGCGAGTATGTAACCTTCTTTGCCGACTGTAAAATGGAGGGCGCCATGGCACATCCCAGCCCCGGATCCCAGGCCCTGCCCCACGCCGAAAGCGACGCGCTCTGTTTTGATCCCGATGGCGGGTTGCCCCGCCTTTTGGAGATCATGCGGCGGCTCCGGGACCCCGAAACCGGCTGCCCCTGGGATGTGGAGCAAAGCTTCGAGACCATCGCGCCCTACACGATCGAAGAGGCCTATGAGGTCTCCGACGCCATCGACCGGCAGGACTGGGCCGAGTTAAAGGCAGAACTGGGCGATCTGCTTTTGCAGACGGTCTACCAGACCCAGATCGGGTCCGAGCAGGGGCTCTTCGATTTCCATGAGGTGGCCAACGGGATCGCGCAGAAAATGCTCGATCGGCACCCCCATGTGTTCGGGTCGGAAAGCAACGCGAAATCCGCCGAGCAGCAGACCCGGGATTGGGAGGTGCAAAAGGCCAAGGAGCGCGCCGCCAAGGCCGAGACCGGTGTGCTCGACGGCGTCGCCTTGGGCCTGCCAGCCCTGATGCGCGCGCTCAAGCTGCAGAAACGTGCGGGCCGCGTCGGGTTCGACTGGAATGACGTGGATCAGGTTCTCGCCAAGGTCGGGGAGGAAGCCCGCGAGCTGGCCGCAGCCCGCGAGACAGGCTCTCAACAGGAGCTGCACGAGGAGTTCGGCGATCTGCTCTTCGTGGCGGTCAATCTGGGGCGGCATCTGGATCTCGATCCGGAGCATGCGCTGCGTGACGCCAATGCCAAATTCACCCGCCGCTTCGCCCATATCGAAGCGCGTCTGGCCGCAGAGGGGCAGAGCCCGGCAGAGGCAAGCCTCGATGACATGGAGGCGCTCTGGCAGGAGGCGAAGGCCAAAGGGCTCTAGCTTACCCCGCTGCGCGCCCGGCCATGCTGGTGGCCGGATCCACGAGGCACCACATGCCTTCTGCACAGACCAAAACCGGTCCGTCGCAGTGAAATACGGTGTATTGGATCGCCTCGGCCGGGTGCAGCCTGCCGACGCTCAGCTCGGCACAGGTGATCATCTGCCCCGCGTCCCAGCACAGGGTTTGCGCCCCCGATAGCAACAGATCCGCATGGGGGATCCCGCCCGGTCCGCTGCCCTTGGGGATCCTCCGGGGCTGGGCTTCCGGACGCGCGGCAAGAAACTGTGCATCAAGCCCGATCCGGTCGATCCATTCGATCTGCGTGTATTGCCCGGATGGGGCCACTACCAGATCTCCCCGGCGCAGCAGCGCAGCGGGGACAGGCCCCAGATTGGTTTCAATCCGCACATCCGGGCCAAAGCCCGGCACGCTCCAGGGTTCGGACGCCCCCGATGCCCCTGCGCCGCCTGCCTCGGCAGGTCCTTTGAATTCCAAGATTTTTCCGGCGTCCCGCACGCGGTATCTCCCCTCTGGGGCAAGTGACGCCCTCCGAAGAGGGCGCCACCGGCTACTCAGATACTCGTTACTGCGCCCAAGGTCGGCCCCTGAGGCGTTACAGCTCCGTTAGACAGGAGAACTGCGGCACCAGCCGGGCGGGTCTTGGCCGAACTGTGACGATTTCATGGGGGAAGGGATGGGCCTTGCTGCTGTCGCGATGGGCATCTCACGGGGATCTGTGTTGGAAATGGGCAGATCGCGGCGCGGTTGTCCCCTCACATAGGACAGAGTTGCTCCGCCACGCCGGATTGCGCCCGACGCGCGGATCAATCGCCCCGGCATGGCGTGTTTTGCGTTGCCTTATTTGGGTTTCCGTAGGGGCAAAACACTGTTTCGCCGGGACATCGGCCCCCGGCGACCGGCCCCTCCTCAGAATCGTCTGGACAGGGTCCGGGCGAGTTGCCACCCTCCTCCGACCCATTAGGAGGCTCCCATGCAAGACGGTCCCAGCACGCCCCGCAAAATTATCATCGACACCGATCCCGGGCAGGACGATGCCGTCGCGATCCTGCTGGCGCTGGCCTCACCTGAAGAGATCAATGTGCTGGGCATCACCGCCGTCGCGGGAAATGTCCCGCTCGACCTGACGGCGAAGAATGCACGGATCGTCTGCGAGCTGGCAGGACGCCCGGATATCCCGGTTTTTGCAGGCTGCGATCGCCCCATCGCGCGGACATTGGTCACAGCCGAGCATGTCCATGGCAAGACCGGTCTCGACGGGCCGGTCCTGCCGGATCCGACCATGCCGCTCGCGGATCAACACGCCGTGGCCTTCCTGATCGAGACCTTGCGGCGGGAACCTGCGGGGACAGTCACGCTCTGCCCCCTTGGGCCGCTCACCAATATCGCCACGGCCTTCACCGAGGCCCCGGACATC
The DNA here is from genome assembly GCF_049801095.1 of Dinoroseobacter sp. S76. NCBI lineage: Bacteria > Pseudomonadati > Pseudomonadota > Alphaproteobacteria > Rhodobacterales > Roseobacteraceae > Dinoroseobacter > Dinoroseobacter sp. S76. The sequence continues at coordinate 194,823 of NZ_JBNAGH010000001.1, forward strand.
ATTCCGCGCGTGGCGGAGATCGTGCTCATGGGCGGGGCTTACTTCGAGGTGGGCAACATCACCCCGGCGGCGGAGTTCAACATCTATGTGGACCCGGAAGCGGCGAAGGCCGTTTTCGCGGCGGGTGCGCCCCTGGTGGTGATGCCGCTCGATGTGACCCACAAGGCCCTCACCACCGCGCCGCATATCGCGGGGTTCCGCGCCCTTGGCACACATGTGGGCGATATGGTCGCCGCCTGGACCGATTTCTTCGAGCGGTTCGACAAGGAGAAATACGGCTCCGAGGGCGCCCCGCTCCATGATCCTTGTGTGATCGCCTATCTGCTGCGGCCCGAGCTCTTCTCCGGGCGCCAGATCAATGTGGAGATCGAGGTCGACAGCCCCCTGACACGCGGCATGACCGTGGCCGATTGGTGGGGCGTGACCGAGCGCGCGCCCAACGCGCTCTTTATCGGCGATGTGGATGCGGACGGGTTCTTCGCCCTTCTGACCGAGCGGATCGGTCGCCTCTAGCTTTCCCGTCCCCGCCCGCCTACATCCCAGCCATGAGCATCCAGATCCCCTTCGAGGCGAATTACGCCGCCTTGCCCGACCGTTTTCATGCCCGCATGGCGCCCACACCCGTGGAGGCCCCGGCGCTGATCGCGGTGAACCACCGGCTGGCGCGGGAGCTTGGGCTGGACCCCGACGCGCTCGAAACCGCCGAAGGTGTGGCTATGCTCGCCGGGAATACGGTGGCCGAGGGCTCCTCGCCCCTGGCACAGGCCTATGCCGGGCATCAGTTCGGTGGGTTCAATCCGCAGCTTGGCGATGGGCGCGCGATCCTGCTGGGCGAGTTGCGCCATGCGGATGGGCATCTGCGCGATATCCAGCTCAAGGGCTCGGGCCCCACGCCCTTCTCGCGGCGCGGCGACGGGCGGGCCGCGCTCGGCCCGGTTCTGCGGGAATACATCCTCTCCGAGGCGATGCACGCGCTCGGCGTGCCCACGACCCGGGCGCTGGCCGCCGTGACCACGGGCGAGGCTGTCCTGCGGGAGCGTCCCATGCCCGGGGCGGTTTTCACCCGCGTCGCCTCCAGCCATCTGCGCGTGGGGACTTTCCAGTTCTTCGCCGCGCGCGGAGATCTCGAAGCGGTGGAGCAGCTCATCGCCTTTGCGCGCACCCGCCATGACCCGGAAGCCGAGACCGCGCTTGATCTGCTGAAGGGCGTGATCGCCCGGCAGGCGCGTCTGATCGCGCAATGGATGGGGCTCGGCTTCATCCATGGGGTGATGAACACGGACAACATGACCATCTCGGGTGAGACCATCGATTACGGCCCCTGCGCCTTTATGGAGGCCTATCACCCGGAGACAGTCTATTCCTCGATCGACCAGTTCGGACGTTATGCCTATGGCAAGCAGCCGGAGATCGCGGTCTGGAACCTCGCGCAGCTGGCCACGGCCATGCTGCCGCTGATCGATCCGGACAAGGACCGTGCGATTGATCTGGCGACCGAGGCGGTGCAGGGCTTTGCCGATCTCTATCAGGCGGCCTGGGCAGAGGTGTTCCGCGCCAAGCTCGGGCTGGTCTCGAACAAGCCCGGAGATGCCGCACTGGCCCATGACCTGCTCGGGCATATGGGCGGGGCGGGTGTCGATTTCACCCTCGCCTTCCGCGGCCTCGCCGAAGGGGTGGATGTGGTCCGCGCGCTCTATCCCGAGCCGGAGCGGTTCGATGGCTGGGCCATGGGCTGGCAAGCGCGACTGGCGGAGGATGACGGCCCTGCGGAGACCCTGACGGCGCGGCTCAAGGCGGCCAACCCGGCCTATATCCCGCGCAACCACCGGGTGGAGGAGGCGATCCAGGCCGGGCTCACCGGGGATTTCGCGCCGTTTCATGCGCTGAACGCCGTGCTGCAACACCCCTTCGACGACCAGCCCGAGAACGCGGCTTATCAGGCCCCCGCCCGGCCCGAGGAAGCCGTGCGCGAGACCTTCTGCGGGACCTGAGCCGGGTCAGTCCCGGATCGGCAGGGCGAAGGTCGATTTGATCTCTTCCATGGAAAGGAGCGCGGTCACGTTGTAGATCCGCACCTCCTGGATCAGGGCCTGATAAAACTGGTCATAGGCCCGGGCATTCTCGACCCGGACCTTGAGGATATAGTCGATATCCCCCGCGAGCCGGTGCGCCTCCAGCACCTCATCCCGATCCAGAAGCGCCTTGAGAAACCGCTGCTGCCAGTCGGCCTCATGCTCGGAAGTGCGGATCAGAACAAAGAAGCACGCCTCAAGGCCCAGAGCCTCCGGATCCAGCACCGCGGTTTGCTGTTTGATCACCCCAGCCTCGCGCAATTTGCGGATCCGGTTCCACACGGGCGTCTTGGAGGCGCCCACCTGGCGGGCGATTTCTTCGAGTGACTGGCTCGCATCGCGTTGCAACGCCTTGAGAATTTTCCGATCCGTCGCGTCCAGTGAAACCGACATCCTATGCGTCCTCGCATTTTAGAACTTTCTGACGCCTCTTGGCGGCATGGGAACCATTTATTCCTTATATTTTCCCTCGTCTAGCAATTTCACGGGAAAAATTTCTATATACAGCAGAGACAAACCCAGGGTGCGCCATGCAGCATTTTCCCATTTTCCTCGCGGTGGCCGGTCGCCGCATCGTCCTCGCCGGTGGCGGTGACGCCGCACTGGCCAAGCTGCGCCTGCTTCTGAAGACGGAAGCGCGGCTGACCGTGGTGGCTGCCGAGGCCGCCCCGGAAATCCAGGATTGGGCCGCCGAGGGGCGTCTGACCCTGATCGAGCGCGCGTTCGAGCCCGGGGACGGGATGTGCGCCAGCCTCGTCTATGCCGCCAGCGAAGAGCCTGAGGAAGACGCGCGCGTGCGCAAGCTCGCCCAGGCCGATGGTGCGCTCGTGAATATCGTCGACAATCTGGGCGACAGCCAGTTCATCACCCCGGCCATCGTGGATCGCGACCCGGTGACCATTGCCATCGGCACCGAGGGCGCGGCCCCGGTGCTTGCCCGCTCGATCAAGGCGGATCTGGAGGCCAAGCTCTCGCCCCTGCTTGGCATGCTCGCGCGGGTCGGCAAGTCTTTCCGTCCCAAGGCCGAGGCGCTGCCCATGGGCCGCGCGCGCCGGGATTTCTGGCGCGACTACTATTTCGGAGCAGGCCCGGCAGCCGCCGAGGCCGAGGGCGCGCAAGGGGCCAAGGCGGCTCTTGATCGCCTGCTTGAGCGGCATCTGAATACCGAGGCCCGCGCGGGCAGCGTGGCACTGGTAGGCGCAGGTCCCGGCGATCCGGAGCTGCTGACACTGAAGGCGCGCAAGGCCCTCGATGAGGCCGATGTGGTGATCTATGACCGGCTGGTCACGCCCGAGATCCTCGAGCTCGCGCGTCGCGAGGCTGTGCTGGTCTATGCGGGCAAGGAGGGCTTCGGCGCCTCCACCGCTCAGGCGGACATCAACGCGCTGATCGTGACCCATGCCAAGGCGGGCGCGCAGGTTGTGCGCCTGAAATCCGGCGACCCGGCGGTCTATGGCCGCCTCGATGAAGAGATCGAAGCGCTGGAAGCCGCGCAAATCCCCTGGCGGATTGTGCCCGGGATCACCACGGCCTCCGCGGCAGCGGCGGGTCTGGGTCAGAGCCTGACCAAGCGGGGGCGGAACTCGTCGTTGCGCTTCCTGACCGGCCATGACACCAAAGGATTTGCCGATCATGACTGGCGCGCACTGGCCGAGCCCGGGCAGGTTGCCGCGATCTATATGGCCAAGAAAGCCGCCCGCTTCCTGCAGGGGCGCCTCCTGATGCATGGCGCGGCTCCGGCTACGCCCGTCACCCTGATCGAGAATGTCAGCCGCGCCGACCAGCGCATCCATGCCACCGACCTCAACGCCCTCGGAGAGGTCGCTCAGCGGCTCTCCGGTCCGGCCATCCTGATGTACGGTCTCGCCCCGCGCGAGGCCCGTGCCGCCCTCACCGACCTGAAGGAATTTGCCTGATGCCCCGTGATTTCACCCCGAAAGTCATCACCGCCAATGATCTGCTCGAAGGCGATGTGATCTATCTGGCTTCGAATGACAGCTGGACCCGGCATCTGGACGAGGCCGAGGTGCTCGATGACGAAGCCCACGCCCAGATCCGACTGCTGGATGCTGAGGCCCAGGTTGACCGGGTGGTCGGCGTCTATCTCGCCGATGTGGCCGCCAGCCCCGAGGGCGCGAGCCCGGTGCATTTCCGCGAAGCGTTTCGCGCCAAGGGCCCGTCCAACTACCACCACGGCAAGCAGGAACTGCAGCGCCCCTGATCCCAGAGACAGCGCGCCCGCCCTCCCCCATGGGCGCAACCGGAGACAGCCAACATGTACAGCTATACCGATTTCGACGAAGCCTTCGTGCGCGAGCGCGCCGCCCAGTTCCGCGCTCAGGTCGAGCGCCGCATCGACGGGTCGCTGACCGAAGACGAGTTCAAGCCCCTGCGCCTGATGAATGGGCTCTACCTGCAGCTGCATGCCTATATGCTGCGCGTGGCGATCCCCTACGGCACGATCAACAGCCGCCAGATGCGCCAGCTCGCGATGATCGCGGATCGCTGGGATCGCGGTTACGGCCATTTCACGACACGCCAAAACATCCAGTATAACTGGCCGAAACTGCGCGATGTGCCGGATATGATCGACGCGCTGGCCGATGTGGGGATGCATGCGATCCAAACCTCGGGCAACACGATCCGCAACGTGACCGCGGACCATTTCGCCGGGGCCGCCGCCGATGAGGTCGCCGATCCGCGCCCCATCGCCGAGCTTCTGCGCCAGTGGTCCACGGACCATCCGGAATTCCAGTTCCTGCCGCGTAAGTTCAAGATCGCCGTGACCGGGGCCGAGGCCGACCGCGCGGTGATCAAGGCCCATGATATCGGCCTGCAGATCGTCGCGCAGGACGGAGAGATCGGCGTGAAGGTCATCGTCGGTGGCGGTCTTGGCCGAACCCCGATGATCGGCAAGGTGGTGCGGGAGTTCCTGCCCCTGGCCGATCTGCTGCCCTATGCCGAGGCGATCGTGCGGGTCTACAACCAGCTCGGCCGCCGGGACAACAAGTACAAGGCACGCATCAAAATCACCGTCCATGAGAATGGCATCGACACGATCCGCGATCTGGTCGAAGCGGAATTCGCGATCACCCGCGCAGCGTTCGGCGGTGCGGATCAGGAACTGCTGCGCGCCATCGCGCCACAATTCGCCGCCCCCGCGTTTGAGACCGGCTCCGTTGCCGCCTATGAGGCCGCCTATGACGCTGATCCGGTCTTCCGCTCCTGGGTGGATACGAACATCGCGGCGCACCGGGCCGAGGGCTATGCCATCGTGACGATCTCGCTCAAATCCCATGGAGCGACGCCCGGAGATGCGAGCTCGGATCAGATGCGTCTGATGGCGGATCTCGCCGAGGCTTACGGTCATGACGAGCTGCGCATCAGCCATGAGCAGAACGTCATCCTGCCCCATGTGCATCGCGCGGACCTTCCCAAGATCCATGCGGAGCTCAAGGCGGCTGGGCTGGCCACGGCCAATGTGGGCCTGATCTCGGACATCATCGCCTGCCCGGGCATGGATTACTGCGCGCTGGCGACAGCCCGCTCGATCCCGGTCGCGCAGCAGATCGCGACGCGGTTCGATGAGCTGAAGCTCGAGCATGATATCGGCGCGCTGAAGATCAAGATCTCGGGCTGCATCAATGCCTGCGGACACCACCATGTGGGCCATATCGGGATCCTTGGCCTCGACCGCGCGGGTGTCGAGAACTACCAGATCACTCTGGGTGGGGACGGAACCGAGACCGCAGCCATCGGCGAGCGCGCAGGCCCGGGCTTTGCCTATGACGAGATCGTGCCCGCCATCGAGCGCCTGATCTACGCCTATCTGGAAGTGCGGGACAGCGCCGAGGAGACCTTCCTCGAAGCCTATCGCCGTCTGGGGGCCGCGCCGTTCAAGGCTGCCCTCTACCCGGAGGCCGCGCGGAAAGATGCCGCTTGAGGCGCCTCTCCCCCCGGTGGGCGAGCGGGTCGCCCATCTGAACCAGAGCTACAAGCACCATTCTGCCACCTCGGTGGTCGAACGGGCGCTTGGGGATCCGACCGTCGGCCGGATCGCGCTGGTCAGTTCCTTTGGCGCGGAGTCCGTGGTGCTTTTGCACATGATCGCGAAGAAAGCGCCGAAGACCCCGGTGCTTTTCATCGATACGCAGATGCTCTTCCCCGAGACGCTTGCCTATCAGGAGGAGGTCGCGCGCAAGCTTGGCCTGCGCCGGATCGAGGTGGTGCGCGCGTCGGATGCGGCGCTGGCATCCGAGGATCCGGATGACCTTCTGCATACCCGCGATACGGATGCCTGCTGTGATCTGCGCAAGACCCGACCGCTGGAGGCGGCGCTGGACGGCTATGACGCCTGGATCACCGGACGGAAACGGTTTCAGGCAGGCTCCCGCGCGGCGCTCGAGTTCTTCGAGGCGGACGGCCCCGCTCGCATCAAGGTCAATCCGCTGGCCCATTGGGATCCGTCGGATGTTCAGGACTACATGATCAACAACCGCCTGCCGCGTCACCCTCTGGTGGCCAAGGGCTATCCCTCCATCGGCTGCGCGCCCTGCACCTCGCCGGTCAAGCCCGGCGAAGACCCGCGCGCGGGCCGCTGGCGGGACGCCGACAAGGAAGAATGCGGCATTCATTTCATCAACGGCAAGGTCGTGCGCGGCCCTCTGCCCAAAGGAGACGCGGCATGACCCAGACCGCCCCGACGATTGTCACCGATGCGGGCTTTGGCCCGGACACCTGGAATGGCGGCTTTACCCCGCTCGACGAGGCGCCCGCCAACGACGTGGTGAGCCTGGACCTGCCCAGCGACGCGGATGTCACGCCCCTGCTGACACGGCTCGACGGGATCGCGATGATCCGCATCGACTTCCCGAGCTTTGCCGATGGGCGCGGTTTCTCCCTGGCGCGGCGCCTGCGCAATGCGGGCTTTGCCGGGCGACTGCGGGCGCGGGGCCATGTGCTGGCCGACCAATACGCCATGGCGCGCCGCTCGGGCTTTGACGAGGTCGAGATCGACGAGACCCTCGCCACCCGCCAGCCCGAGGATCAGTGGCTGGCCCGTGCCGATTGGCAAAATCACAACTATCAGGCCCGCTTGCGCGCCTGATTGTCCTCTTTGCAGAGTGTCCAATTCCGTTTAACAGTGGGACCGAGGTGTCAACCTCAGTAGACAGCATGAATAAACCAACCGATGTGGCCCGTACCGTGACCGACGCAACTCCGATCAAAGTTCCCACGCTGCCCGACGCGCAGACTGTCACCGCCGTCGAGCATTATACCGACCGTCTCTTCTCCTTCCGCGTGACCCGGCCCCAGAGCCTGCGGTTCCGGTCCGGCGAGTTCGTGATGATCGGGTTGATGGGGGAGCCGGATCCCAAGACCGGCAAGCAGAAACCGCTCCTGCGGGCCTATTCCATCGCCTCCCCCTCCTGGGATGAGGAGCTGGAGTTCTACTCGATCAAGGTGCCCGATGGCCCGCTGACCTCGCGGCTGCAACACATCCAGCCCGGCGAGCAGATCATCCTGCGCCCCAAGCCCGTGGGCACCCTCGTCCATGACGCGCTGATCCCGGGCAAGCGGATCTGGTTCTTTGCCACAGGCACCGGGTTTGCCCCCTTCGCGAGCCTGCTGCGCGAGCCGCAGACCTATGAGGATTATGACGAGGTCATCATCACCCATACCTGCCGCGAGGCAGGCGAGCTGACCTATGGCCGCAACCTGATCGAGGCGCTCAAGGACGACGAGCTGCTCAATGAGGTGATTGGCGAGGGCTTCTGGAAGAAGATCAAATACTATCCGACCACCACCCGCGAAGAGAGCCCCAAGATGGGCCGGATCACCGACCTGATGAACTCCGGCGAGTGCTTTGAGGATCTGGAGGTTCCGGTGCTGAACCCCGAGACCGATCGGGCGATGATCTGCGGCAACCTCGCCTTCAACCTTGAGCTCAAGGCGATGCTGGAAAGCTACGGGCTCGAAGAAGGCGCCAATTCCAAGCCTGCCCATTACGTGGTCGAGAAAGCTTTCCTCGACTGAGACCATCCAGCTCAGACAAGACATGACCGCCCGCCGGACACCGGTGGGCGGTTTGCGTTTCGGGGTCGAATGCAACGGGGTCTTTGATCAGATGTCCTTGATGTTCAGGGACGTCTTCAGCCAGGTTGCGTACTCCGCCAACGCCTTCTCATCGCGAGAGCAATAGGTCCATTTCTGCTGCCGCTTCGCCTTGAGAAACCCGGCTCGTTTGAGCAGCTCGATATGGCGGCTCATGGTCGGCTGGCTCACCTGAAAATGCGCGGCAAGCAGCTGCACACAGACCCCGGTCTTCACCGGATCGGCAGAGTCTTGGTGAGAGAAATGGGCCGCCGGGTCATCGAGAAGCCGCAGCACCTCAATCCTCGTGTCATTGGCCAGAGCCTTGACTTGATCTTCGCGTATCGTCATATCAATTGTTATATAGCTCTTATGCTATTTGTCAAACTGTCGATAGAAGGATGTCCGATGCTGGAGCTGAAGGAACGGTTTATCTTTGACGGCCAGTCCGTGGCCTGGGGCGCCATGGGCGCGGGGGATCCCATTGTCCTGATCCATGGCTTCCCCTGGTCCTCTCAAGCCTGGCGCAACATCGCGCCCTGGCTGGCGATCTCGCACAAGGTCTATTATTTCGACATGCTCGGCACCGGGCAGTCGGAGAAGCGGCCGGACCAGAACGTGAAGGAATCCGTCCAGAGCAATCTACTGGCGGCGTTGATCGGCCACTGGGGCCTGCAAGCACCGCAGGTGATCGGGCATGATTTCGGCGGGCTCTGCGCTCTGCGCGGGCATTTCATCAATGGCCTCGCCTATCGAAAACTGCATCTGGTCAATTGCGTCGCAGTCCTGCCCTCGGGCTCGCCCTTCTATGCTCATGTGGCGCAATACGAGCCCGCCTTCTCCGGCCTGCCCGCCTATGCCCATGAGGCGCTCTTCCGCGCCTATATCCAGGCCGCGGCGCACCACCCGCTCCGAGAGGAAGCGATCCAGACCTATCTTGCCCCGTGGTCCGGGGCGGAAGGTCAAGCCGCCTTCTATCGTCAGATCGCGCAGGCGGATCGCAACAATATCGCCGAAGCGCAGGCGAAGTACCACGCGCCCGAGTTCGACGTGCATCTCACCTGGGGCATGCGCGATACCTTCATCCCGCCAGCCCAGGGCCGCGAGATCGAGGCGGCGCTTGGCGCCAAGAGCTTCACCCCCATCCCCGATGCCGCGCATCTTGTGCAGGAGGATGCACCCGCCGCCCTTCTGGGCGCGCTGCTCGCTCGGATCTGAGGGAGGGCGCCTCCCCCGCGCCACTCCTTCCGCGCAGCCTCCAATTTCCCACACCGCTTTGAGACCCAAAAGGGCGGGCCAACCCCCTTCCCTTTCTGAAGATCCGGCTTGATCGCAAGCGGCTTAGCGCTTACCTTCGCGCTCTCAATAGGTGAACGATACAAGGACCAAACCGATAGCCCGCAGACCCCATAACGCTCCGCCGCAACGTGACACTGGCCCCCGCGTGAACGGGCGCATCCGCGCCCCTGAAATCCGACTGATCGATGCTGACGGGGAGAATGTCGGCGTGGTCAGCCCCCGCGAGGCCATGCGGATGGCCGATGAGGCCGGTCTCGATCTGGTGGAGATCTCGCCCAATGCAAATCCCCCGGTCTGCAAGATCATGGATTTCGGCAAGTTCAAATACGAACAGCAGAAACGCGAGAGCGAAGCCCGCAAGAAGCAGAAGACGATCGAGGTCAAGGAAGTCAAATTCCGCCCGAACACCGATACGCATGACTATGAGGTCAAGATGCGCAACGTGTTCAAGTTCCTCGAGAATGGCGACAAGGTGAAGGTGACCCTGCGCTTCCGCGGACGCGAGATGGCACAGCAGAATCTGGGCCGCGAGCTGCTGGAACGGGTGGCCGAGGACACCAAGGAGACGGGCAAGGTCGAGAACATGCCCAAGATGGAAGGCCGTCAGATGGTCATGATGATCGGGCCCCTTTCCAAGTAAGGCCCGCTCCATCAATGCAAGAACGCCGCCCGATTGAGGCGGCGTTTTTTATGGGCGCAGGCTAGGATCACCCCACATCCGTGCGGCCCCTTCGGTCGAGCCGCAGGTTGGCGTAGAGCACATGGTTCCGCCAGCGCCCGGCAATCTGCAGATAGCTTTGGGCCACGCCCTCATATTTGAACCCGCATTTCTCAAGCGCCCCGCGCGAAGCGGTGTTCTCAGGCAGGCAAGCCGCCTCGATCCGGCTGAGATCCATTTCCTTCTGGGCGTAATGGGTCACCGCGGTGATCGCCTCGCGCATGAAGCCTTGCCGGGCATGGGGCGCACCGATCCAATAGCCGAGCGTCGCCGACTGGGCCGGGCCGCGTTTGACATTGTCGAGCGTGATCGCCCCGAGCAAGCGCTGCGTGCTTCGATCGATCAGGAACAGCGGATAGGCCGTCCCGCCCTTGATCGAGCGGTTGGCCCAATAGACCCGATTGGTGAAGGATTTCCGGCTGAGGTGGTCCGGCGACCAGGTCGGCTCCCACGGGGTGAGAAAGGCCCGGCTCGCATCGCGCAGGGCTGTCCAGTCCCGGAAATCGGCATGGACCGGCGGGCGGAGCGTCATGCGCTCTGTCTCGATCTTGACGGCCGGTCGTCGGAGCAGCATCAGGCGGCCAGTCGCTCCCGGATCGCATCGAGGGTCGGCGCGGCCTCGGCAGGACCATAGAGCGCCATGGCCGCCTCCCCTTTCTCGCAGAGCTCGGAGGCGTAATCCTTCACATCCCCGGTGGTGACCGCATCGATCCGCGCAATGGTCTCGTCAATGGGAGGCACGCGGTCCCAGATCCCCACCAGCCGGGCCAGACGCTCGGCCCGCGAGGACGGGCTTTCGAGCCCCATGAGCAGGCCTGCCTTCATCTGCGCCCGCGCGCGAGCGACCTCGTGGGTAGACATGTCCTCGGCAGCGCGCTGGATCTCGCGCAGAGTGATGTCCGACAGCTCTGCAATCTGCCCGCCGGAGGTGCCGGCATAAACGGTCATCATGCCCGTATCCGCATAGGCCCCGGCCTGGGCGAAGATCGAATAACACAGGCCCCGCTTCTCGCGGATCTCCTGAAAGAGGCGCGAGGACATGCCGCCGCCTAGGGCGGTCGCATGGACTTGCGCGGTATAGATCGACGGGTCGCGATAGCCCGGCCCCGGCAGGGCCATGGCGAAATGCACCTGCTCCAGCGGTTTGATGACGCGCGCCTCACCACAAGTGAAGGTCGCCGGCTGAGCCGCAGCGCGCTGCCCCTGACCCATATCACCAAAGAGCGCTTCGGCCTGTGCCACAAGCGCCGCGTGATCCACCGCGCCGGCAGCCGAGAGGATCATCGTCTCGGGCCGGTAATGCTCGCCTACGAAATCGTAGAAATCCTGCCGTTCAAAGGCCCGCACCCGGTCGGCGGGACCAAGGATCGTCCGACCCATGGGCTGGTCGGCAAAGGCCCGTTCTTGCAGCCAGTCAAAGACCACGTCATCGGGGGTGTCGAGCGCCTGCCCGATCTCCTGCAGGATCACGCCCCGCTCCACCTCGATCTCATTCGGGTCAAAGATCGGGTTGCGCAGGATATCGGCGATCACATCCACAGCCAGAGCCACATCCGGCTCCAGGATCCGGGCGTAATAGGCGGTCACCTCCCGCGAGGTATAGGCGTTGATATAGCCGCCCACATCCTCGATGGCTTCGGCGATGGCGAGGGTCGAGCGCTTCTCGGTGCCCTTGAACGCCATATGCTCGAGGAAATGGGCGATGCCGTTCTGCTCGATCCGCTCATGGCGCCCACCGGCCAGCACCCAGATCCCGACCGCGGCGGATTTCAGCCCGGGCATATGCTCGGAGACGATGCGAAATCCGTTGGACAGCGTGGTCAGCTGGGTGTCCGTGTCAGGCGTCTGGCTCATGTATCGATCCGCTCCCGGATGAGGGTCTGCAGCGCGGCCAGGTCGTTGGGAACCTCCGTGACCCGCTCGGACCGCTCATAGAGGGATTCCATGCGCGGCGGAAGGGGGGGATGCACACCCGTGGCTGCCTCGACCGCCGCCGGGAACTTCGCCGGATGGGCCGTGGCCAGGGTGACCATGGGCGTGGCGGGCGCGGCATGTTGCTCGGCCACATGGACGCCCACGGCGGAATGGGGGCAGAGCAGCTCGTTCATGGTCGTGCGCGCCCGGGTGATGGTGGCGGAGGTCTCCTCCTCCGAGGCGCGGCCCGAGGCGAATTCCTCACGCAGGCGAGAGAGCGCCCCCTGGGAGAGGGTGAAGCCACCGTCGGACCTCAACTCTTCCATGAGTTGGGCGATCGCCGCCCCGTCCCGGTCATAGATGTCAAAGAGGAGCCGCTCGAAGTTCGAGCTGACCTGGATATCCATGGAGGGGCTGATCGAGGGGATGACCTCATCGGTCTTGTAGGCCCCGGTGGTCAGGCAGCGATGCAGGATGTCGTTCTGGTTCGTGGCGATCACCAACTGCTCGATGGGCAGGCCCATGCGCTTGGCGATATAGCCTGCGAAGATATCCCCGAAATTACCCGTGGGCACGGTGAAGCTGATCTTGCGATCCGGTGCGCCGAGGCTCGTGGCCGCCGAGAAGTAGTAGACGACCTGCGCCAGCACCCGCGCCCAGTTGATCGAGTTCACGCCTGCCAGCCGCACGCCATCGCGGAAGTCGTGGTCGTTGAACATATCCTTGAGCCGCGCCTGACAATCATCAAAATGCCCGTGCAGGGCCAGGGCATGGACATTGTCCTCCACCGGCGTGGTCATCTGGCGGCGCTGCACCTCCGAGACCCGGCCATGGGGATAGAGGATGAAGACATCCACCGCCGGGATCCCCCGGAAAGCCTCAATCGCCGCCGAGCCCGTATCGCCGGAGGTCGCGCCCACGATGGTCACCCGGCTGCCCCGGCGCGACAGCTCGCGCTGGAAGAGCTGCCCGATGAGCTGCATCGCGAAATCCTTGAAGGCGAGCGTCGGGCCGTGGAAGAGCTCAAGAAGGAAATGGTTCGGCCCCAGTTGCTTGAGCGGCGCGCGCGCGTCATGGCCGAAGCCTGCATAGGCGGTGGCGATATCCGTGCGGAACTCGTCATCGGAGAAGCTGTCTCCGATGAAGGGGCGCATCACGCGAAAGGCGATCTCCTCGTAGGGAAGTCCGGCCATGGCGCGGATCTCGGCCTCGGTGAGCGTAGGCACGGTCTCGGGCACATAGAGCCCGCCATCGCTGGCGAGCCCCGCCAGCATCGCCTCGTGAAATGCCATCGCCGGGGCCTGCCCCCGGGTGGAGATATACCGCATGGTCGTGCCTTACTCAGCCTCAGGGCTGTCGCTATGTCGTTCTGAGCGCCTCATACGCCACAGGAAATAGAGAGTCATCCCGAACCAGACCGCAGCGAGCGAAAACCACGTCACCGCATATTCGAGATGGTCATTGGGGATCCCGCTGCTGTCCAGGGGATAGGGGGTCGCGAAGGGGTCGGGCTCCGAGGTGGCGCGCAGGATGAGCAGCACCGGCTCGGTGTTCAGCGCCGCGGCGAGCGCTGGGACATCCCGGGCAAACCAGGTGTTGTCGGCCAGATCCGGCTCCGGGGTGAACCCGTCCACCTCGTCGGGCCAGTGCAGGTTGCCCTGCAAGCGCGCCGTGGGGAAGTCCCGCTCCGCGTCCCGCCGGGCCACGGGCAGGAAGCCCCGATCCACCAGCACCCGGCGCTCCTCTTCGGTCTCAAAGACCGAAATCACCCGGTAGGCCGCGCCGATGCCCTTGGCGCTGGCCAGCACGTCGATCTCTTCGCCCGTATAGGTTCCGCGCAGCTCCACCGCGAGGAAGCGATCCGCCTCCGGGTCCGGCTGGTCCGGCAGGTCCGCGGGCAGATCCGCGATCCGCCCATCGATCTCGGCGAGAAACGCCTCCTTCTCGGCGAGCCGGTTCACCTGCCAATTGCCCAGACCCAGCAGGATCAGCGTGCCGATCACACCGAAGGCCAGTGGAATGGCTGTACGCAGCATCGGGTCCCTCCCCCCGGCCCGGCTCGCGCAGGGCCTCGCGCCAAAAGAGAAACGGCCGGGACAAGGCCCGGCCGCATCGACAATTCAGAGCCGGGTGTTAGCCGCCCCAGACATAAACCGCTGCAAAGAGGAACAGCCAGACCACGTCCACGAAGTGCCAGTACCAGGCCGCGGCCTCGAAGCCGATATGCTTCTCGGCGCTGAAATGGTCGCGGCGCACCCGCAGGTAGCAAACGAAGAGGAAGATGGTGCCAATGATCACATGCGCGCCATGGAAGCCCGTCGCCATGAAGAAGTTCGCACCATAGATGTTGCCGGAGAAGCCGAAGGCCGCGTGGCTGTACTCATAGGCCTGGAAGGCGGTGAAGATCACGCCAAGGCCGATGGCCAGCAGGAGGCCGGTCTTCATGTCCTGCTTGTTGTCCTCATGGACCAGCGCGTGGTGCGCCCAGGTCGCGGCCGCGCCGGAGCAAAGCAGGATCAGCGTGTTGATCAGCGGCAGGTGCCAGGGGTCGAAGGTCTCAATCCCCACCGGCGGCCAGACGCCGTCGATCGCCGGGCTCAGCCCCTCGGGGTGCATCGGGTAGAGCGCGTGCTTGAAGAAGCTCCAGAACCAGGCCGCGAAGAACATGACCTCGGACATGATGAAGAAGATGAAGCCATAGCGCAGGCCGATCCGCACCACCGGGGTGTGGTCGCCCGCATGGCTCTCGCGGACCACTTCGGTCCACCAGCCGAACATGGTGACCAGCACGGTCAGCAGGCCTGCGATGAACATGAAGGGCGGGCTGCCCTTCATCCAGAGCGTGGCCCCGAACAGCATGATGAAGCCGCCTACCGCGCCGACAAAAGGCCAGACCGAGGGGGGCAGAATGTGATAATCGTGATTTTTTTCATGTGCCATAGGGGGCTCTCCTCAGGCAGGTCAGTTATAGCTCGTACGCGCCGGTGCCGGGGCGGCGTCGGGCGTGATGGCGGCGGTGTCCTCCACCCGCTCGGGCAGATCGATCTGGTAGAACGTGTAAGACAGGGTGATGTGGCTGTTCGCGGCTGCCTCGTCATCCTCGATGATCTCGGGATCCACGAAGAAGGTGACCGGCATCAGCACGGTCTCGCCGGGCTGGAGCACCTGCTCCTCAAAGCAGAAGCAGTCGATCTTGGTGAAATACCCGCCCGCATTGAAGGGCGCCACGTTGTAGCTCGCGGATCCGGCCACGGGGACATCGGTCGGGTTATGGGCCTCGTAGAAGGCCAGACCGGTCTCGCCGATGCGGATCTCGACCTCATGCACGGTGGGCTTGAAGGTCCAGGGCATATCGCGCTCGAGCGAGGCGTCGAACTTGATCTTGATGGTCCGATCCAGGATCACGTCCGACCCGGTCTCGGCGGTGTTCGTGGTGCCGCCAAAGCCGGTGACGCGGCAGAACCAGTCGTAGAACGGCACCGCGGCCCAGGCCAGCGCGCCCATGGTGACAACGACACCGACCAGCTTGAGCGCGGTCTTGCCGTGGTTCGGCTGGGGGATCTGTGCGTCGCTCATTCGCCGCGATCCACCAGAGCCGGGCGCGCCACATGGTCGAACCCTTCGACCGGGCCGTCTTCGGTCACCTTGGCAACGGTCAGCCCAAACACGATGGTCGCAAAGCCCACAAGCAGGCCCGCCACCCCGAAATTCCGTCCCGCGCGCCGCTCATGCAGCTCGTGGTCTTTCCCGAATGACATGCCTTACCCTCCCATGGTCCAGAGCCCGCTGCGGGTGAGGATGCCCTCGACCAACAGTGCTCCGAAATGCAGTGCCAGATACAGAAGCGAGAATTTGAAGAACTTCTTCTCGGTCGCGTAGTTGTCCGCCTCGGCGGCGGTCTCGTCGCGACGCCAGATATCCACCGCGCCCTTGAGGAAGATCGCGTTCAGGATTACGGCGGTCGCCAGATAGAGCGGCCCGGCCACCGGGGTGAGCGCGAGGCCCAGCGCGACAGGGGCCAGCAGGATCGTGTAGACGAGGATGTGGGTCCGGGTGACCTTGCGGCCATGGGTGACCGTCAGCATCGGCACCCCCGCATCGTGGTAGTCGGCCTTCATGAACAGGGCCAGCGCCCAGAAATGGGGCGGCGTCCACATGAAGATCAGCGCGAACATCAGGACAGCTTCGAGGCTGATCGAGCCCGTCGCCGCGACCCAGCCGATCATCGGAGGAAAGGCGCCCGCCGCGCCACCAATCACGATGTTCTGCGGCGTGGAGCGCTTGAGCCACATGGAATAGACCACGGCATAGAAAAAGATGGTGAAGGCCAGCAGAGCCGCAGCCAGCAGGTTCGTGGCCAGCGCCAGCATCACCACCGACAGGCCGGACAAGCCGAGCCCCAGGGCCAGCGCCTCGCCCGCCTGCACCTTCCCGGCCGGGACCGGGCGGCGCGCGGTGCGCTTCATGATGACGTCGATATCCGCGTCCCACCACATGTTCAGCGCGCCCGAGGCCCCTGCCCCGATGGCAATGAAGAGGATCGCGCAAAAGCCGACGATCGGGTGGACCGAGACCGGCGCAATCAGCAGGCCGACCAGCGCGGTGAAGACCACGAGCGACATCACCCGGGGTTTCAGCAGCGCGAAATAGTCTCCGAAACTGCCTTCGCCGCTCAGGGGGGCGGATCTGTCAAAGCTGGCGTCACTCATGGGTTCGAGTCATCCACTGGCATGTCGTCATGGACCGGCAGAGCCGGAGGACCGGGACGCCAGGCGCCCCGGGGCAAAGGATCAGCGCGATGCGTAATCCACGGTGCGCGGCGTGCCGTCATACTCGGCAATCGCGGTGTCGAGCCACTGGGCATAGGCCTCTTTGCTGACCACTTTCACGGTGATCGGCATATAGGCGTGGTCCTTGCCGCAAAGCTCGGAGCACTGGCCGAAATAGATGCCCTCTTTCTCGGCGGAGAACCACAGCTCGGCCAGACGTCCGGGGACGCCATCCTGCTTCACGCCGAAGGCCGGGATGGTCCAGGAATGGATCACGTCGGCCGCGGTCACCTGGATCACGACGGTGGTGTCCACGGGGACAACCACGGCGGTGTCGGTGGCCAGCAGGTACTGCTCATCCGAGTAGCCGTATTCCGCAAGCGCGGTGCGATCCAGCATGAAGCTTTCGAAACCGAAATCATGCTCGGGATACTCATAGCCCCAGTACCACTGGTAGCCGGTTGCCTTGATGGTCACCTCCGCTTCCGGGATCTCCTGCTGCTTGAACAGCACCGGCAGCGAGAACGCCCCGATGAAGACCAGAATCAGGATCGGAACGACTGTCCAGGTCACCTCGATCGGGGTGTTGTGGCTGAAGCGGGCCGGGGTCGGGTTCGCCTTGGCGTTGTGACGGATGATCGTCCAGGCGATCAGCGCGGTCACGAAGAGCACGATCACGGTGATCAGGACGAGCAGCAGCCCGTCGAGCCATTGCAGCTCGCGTGCCAGCTCGGTCGCGGCGGGCTGAAAGCCGACCCCGCCGGGCAGCGGCTGGCCGATAATCTCCATGCCTTCGCGGTTATCTGCCAGGGCGGGCGCGCCAATTGCGGTCATTGCAGCCGCCAGAACGCCGGTCATCCGGGTCATGTTTGCCATTGGTCGTTTCCTGTCTTGTCGCGGCCGATGCCGCTCCTGTTGTCTGGTCGATGCGCCTCAGCGCGCCAGCATGAAGAGCAGCTGCTCTGGTATGCCGTTGTGTCCTGCATCCGTGTGAACCATATATGAATGGCCCAGACAAGAACCTGCCCTGCGTTCTCCTGTCGCGATTTGACATGGATCAAGGAAATCCTCCGATGGCTGACACTGCATTTCGTCCTTTCGACACCGCGCTGGACCGCGAGATTGCGCTCTCGATCCTGCGGGAGGCCGTTGCAGGGGCCGATGACGGCGAATTGTTCCTCGAACGGCGGCGCTCCGAATCCCTGCTCTTAGACGATGGTCGTATAAAGACAGCCAATTACGACGCCTCCGAGGGGTTCGGCTTGCGCGCGGTGCGCGGCGAGACGGCGGGCTATGCCCATTCCACCGAGCTGTCAGAGCAAGCCTTGCGCCGGGCTGCAACCACCGCGCGACTGGCCGTGGGCGATGGCGGCGGCGTGATGGCCGCCCCGCCCCAGGCCACCAACCAAAAGCTCTATACGGACGAGAACCCGATGGACGGCGCGGCCTTCGGGGTCAAGATCGACACCCTGCGGGAGATCGATGCCTTTGCCCGGGCGCTGGATCCGCGGGTGGTGCAGGTCTCCGCCTCGCTCGCCGCCTCGATCCAGGAGGTCGAGATCCTGCGCCCCGAGGGACATTGGGTCCGCGATGTGCGCCCCATGACCCGGCTCAACATCTCGGTCATCGTCGAGCAGGATGGCCGCCGCGAGAGCGGCTCTGCGGGCGGTGGCGGGCGCTACGGGCTGACCAGCCTGATGAGCGCGGATCACTGGCAGGACACGGCGCGCGAAGCGTTGCGGGTGGCCGTGGTGAACCTCTCGGCGGAGCCTGCACCCGCGGGCGTGATGGATGTGGTGCTGGGGCCGGGCTGGCCTGGGATCCTGCTGCACGAGGCCGTGGGCCATGGGCTCGAAGGCGATTTCAACCGCAAGGAAAGTTCGGCCTTTGCCGGGCTGATGGGACAGCGCGTGGCCGCCCCCGGCGTCACCGTGCTCGATGACGGGACGATCCCGGACCGGCGTGGCTCACTCACGGTGGACGACGAGGGCACGCCCTCGGGCAAGACGGTCCTGATCGAGGACGGGATCCTCGTGGGCTATATGCAGGACCGCCAGAACGCACGCCTGATGGGCGTATCGCCCACCGGAAACGGGCGCCGCGAGAGCTACGCCCATATCCCCATGCCGCGCATGACCAACACCTATATGCTCGGCGGCGACGCGGCCCCGGCGGATATCGTGGCCGACCTCAAGGACGGGATCTATGCGGTGGGCTTTGGCGGCGGGCAGGTGGATATCACCAGCGGCAAATTTGTCTTCTCCTGCACCGAGGCCTACCGGGTCCGGAACGGCCAGGTGGGCGAGCCGGTCAAGGGCGCGACCCTGATTGGCGACGGTCCCACGGCCATGAAACATGTGCGCGGGATCGGCAACGACATGGCGCTCGATCCGGGCATGGGCAATTGCGGCAAGGCGGGCCAATGGGTGCCCGTGGGGGTGGGTCAGCCGACCCTGATGATCGGCGGATTGACCGTCGGAGGCTCCGCCACCTGAGCCAAAAAATCGCGGCAAAAAAGATCTGGGCGAAAAAGTGACTTTCAAAGCAGATTTTTGGAAAGTTTTTACTCAACGTTAAGATTCGTAAGGGCAATCTGGCTCCAGATCAGGCGGATGCCGGGTGCCTTGTGTCTCTGTCGACCCACCCACCCTCGCACCACCTCAGACTTGGGGCGCAGGCAACCCCTCCCGGCATTCGTCTGATCCAGTCTTCCCGTGAAACAGGCGTCGGGCAGACCTTCTGCCAAGAGGACGCTTGAGCCATGGCCAAGGATATCGCGCCGGACATTCCCGTCCGCACAGACTACGCCGCCCCCGCTTCTGTCGAAGATGCTCTGGACTGGTTGCAATTGCTGCGCAGTCCCCGGATCGGCCCCGTGACCTTTCACAAGCTGCTGTCTGAACATGGCTCTGCCCGCGCGGCGATGGAAGCTTTGCCGGAGGTGACGGCCTCCGCCGGATTGAAGGATTACCAGCTGATCCCCCGCGACCGGGCGGAGAAGGAATATGCCGCTGGACGCAAGAAGGGCGCGCGGCTCGCAGCCTTCGGTGGCACGCTCTACTCCCCCATTCTGGCCGAGATTGATGATGCGCCCCCCTTGCTGTGGTGTCTGGGCAATCTCGACTTCCTCAAGGCGCCGAGCCTCGCACTTGTGGGCGCCCGCAACGCCTCGGCTCTGGGCATGCGCCTGGCACGATCGCTCACCAAGGGGGTCGCGGCGGAGGGGTTGGTTACGGTCTCCGGCCTCGCCCGGGGCATCGACACAGCGGTTCACGACTCCTCACTCGAGACGGGCACGATCGCCGTTGTGGCCGGCGGTGTTGATGTCATTTACCCCCAAGAAAACCTCAAGCTTTACAAGCAGATCGCCGAGAGCGGGCTGATCCTTTCGGAGCAACCCATGGGGATGCAGCCGCAAGCCCGACACTTCCCGCGTCGCAACCGCCTGATCTCGGGCCTGGCCCGCGCGGTGGTCGTGGTGGAGGCGGCGGTCAAGTCCGGCAGCCTGCTCACGGCACGGGATGCGGCAGACCAGGGGCGCGAGGTGATGGCCGCCCCCGGGCACCCGTTCGATGCGCGGGCGGCGGGGTGCAACCAGCTTCTGCGCGATGGCGCGACGCTTGTGCGCAATGCCGATGACATCCTTCAGGCCCTGCCACCCAGCATTGCCGAGCCGGAATTGCCCCTGGCCCCCGAACCCATGGCCCCGATGACGCTCAAGACGCCGCCCATGGATGAGCTGCGCGGCCGGATTCTCGCCCATCTCGGGGCCGCCCCCCTGCCCGAGGACCAGGTGATCCGCGCGCTAGGATTGCCCGCCGCACCGGTGAATGCCGCCCTTGTCGAGCTGGAGATGGCCGGCACGATCACCCGCGCCCCCGGGGGCTTTCTGAGCCTGCGCGGCTGAACCCGCCGGGCTGTGCTTTCGCGGCAGCGGACCGCCCATGCGACCGTTGCGCAACCCGCCCGGCATTGACATTCAACGGCAAGCCTCCACATCTTGCGCGCAACCGCCCAGACCGAATTTTCAGGAAATCGCATGCCCGTTGTCGTCGTCGAGTCGCCCGCCAAGGCCAAGACAATCAACAAATATCTCGGGAACGACTACACCGTTCTGGCCTCTTATGGGCATGTGCGCGATCTGCCGCCCAAGGACGGATCGGTGGATACCGAGCACGGGTTCGAGATGCTCTGGGAGGTCGCCAGCGACAGCAAGAAACACGTCAAGGCAATCGCCGATGCGCTCAAGGATGACGACACGCTGATCCTCGCAACCGACCCCGATCGCGAGGGCGAGGCGATCAGCTGGCACCTGCAGGAAGCGCTCACCAAGCGCAAGGCGATCAAGAAGAGCACCGATGTCAGCCGCGTGGTCTTCAACGCCATCACAAAGACCGCCGTGACCGAGGCAATGAAGGCCCCGCGCGACGTGGATATGGAGCTGGTCGAGGCCTATCTCGCCCGCCGCGCGCTCGATTACCTCGTGGGGTTCAACCTCTCGCCCGTGCTCTGGCGCAAACTGCCGGGTGCGAAATCCGCGGGCCGGGTCCAGTCGGTCTGCCTGCGCCTGATCGTCGAGCGCGAGATGGAGATCGAAGTCTTCGATCCCAAGGAATATTGGTCCGTCCGCGCCGTGTTCGAAACACCGCGCGGCCAGGCCTATGAGGCAAGGCTGACCTCCCTCGGGGGCAAGAAGCTCGACCGGTTCGATCTGGCCACGGCTGAGGCCGCTGAGCTGGCGGTGCAAGCGGTGACCTCCCGCAGCCTCAGCGTCACGTCGGTCGAGGCCAAGCCGGGCACCCGGAACCCCTCCGCCCCCTTCATGACATCGACATTGCAGCAAGAGGCGAGCCGCAAGTTCGGCTTCGGCGCGCGGCAGACCATGTCCACGGCCCAGCGGCTCTATGAGGCGGGCTACATTACCTACATGCGGACCGACGGGATCGACATGGCCCCGGAGGCCGTGACCGATGCCCGCGACACGATCAAGACCCGCTACGGGGCCGAGTACCTGCCCGGCAGCCCGCGGATCTACAAGAACAAGGCCAAGAACGCTCAGGAAGCGCATGAGTGCATCCGCCCCACGGAGATGGGCCGCGCGCCCGACGACCTCAAGGTCACCGAGCCGGATCAGCGCAAGCTCTATGACCTGATCTGGAAGCGGACGCTTGCGAGCCAGATGGCCGCGGCCAAGCTGGAGCGCACCACGGTGGAGATCGGCGCGCCCGATGGCCAGGTTGAGCTGCGCGCGACCGGTCAGGTCGTGGTCTTTGATGGCTTCATGAAGATCTATACCGAGGGTCGCGACGACGAGAGCACCAGCGATGATGACAAGCGCCTGCCGCAGATCTCGCAGGGGGATGCCGCGCCGCTCCATGCGGGTGGGCTCAACGCGGTTTTCGCCAAAGCGGGCGAGAGCAGCAGCGAGGTGATCGAGACCGCAGCCCCCGCAGGCGGCATGCAGCGCAATGCGGGCGGCCTTCTGTCGGAGAACGGCGCGGTCTTCGGGCAGCAGCATTTCACCCAGCCCCCGCCCCGCTACACCGAAGCGACCCTGGTCAAGCGGATGGAGGAGCTCGGGATCGGGCGCCCGTCCACCTATGCCTCCATCGTGACGACGATCCAGGACCGAGGCTATGTCATCAAGGACAAGAACCGGCTGCGACCCGAGGACAAAGGCCGGCTCGTCACGGTCTTTCTGACCAACTATTTCCGCAAGTATATCGGCTACGATTTCACGGCGGATCTGGAAAACCAGCTCGACGAGGTCTCCGCCGGGGACCGCAACTACAAGGACGTGCTCGACCGGTTCTGGCGCGATTTCTCGGCGGCCATTGCCGAGACCGCCGAGCTGCGCATCACCGATGTGCTCGAGAAGATCAACGAAGTCCTGGCCCCCCACCTCTTCCCGCCGCGCGAGGATGGCAGCCCGCCCCGACAATGCCCGAATTGCGGCATGGGACAGCTCTCCATGCGAACGGCGCGCTCCGGCGGGGCGTTTATCGGCTGCTCGAACTATCCTGAATGCCGCTATACGCGCCCCTTCGGCCCGCCGGGCATGGAAGAGGCCAGCTCGATCCCGCCCGAAGGCAAGCTTCTGGGCGAGGATGGCGGCGACGAGATCCGCGTCTTCAAGGGGCGCTTCGGACCTTATGTCCAGCGCGGCGCCGTGACCGAAGAGAACAAGAAGCCCCCGCGCCAGTCGATCCCCAAGGATTGGGCACCGGAGGAGCTGGAGCTGGAGCGGGCGGTGATGCTGCTCTCCCTGCCACGGCAGATCGGGTTGCACCCGGAGGATGGCGTACCGGTCTGGGCCAATATCGGGCGCTATGGGCCCTACCTCAAACACGCGGACAGCACGTCCAACCGGGGCGGAACCAATGCCAATCTCGAAGGGATCGACGAGGTCTGGACCGTGGGCATGAACCGCGCGGTGCAGCTTCTGGCCGAGAAGGTCGCCTCGCGCGGTGGCCGTGGCGCCGCCGCCAAACCCCTGCGGGAGCTGGGCGAGCATCCCGAGGCAGGCGGCCCGGTCAACATCATGAAGGGCAAATACGGGCCTTATGTGAAATGGGAGAAGGTCAACGCGACCATCCCTGACACGATCGAACCCGATGATGTCACCATGGAAAAGGCGGTCGAGCTGATCGCGGAGCGTCTGGCCAAGTCCGGCAAGAAGGCTCCGGCCAAGAAAAAGACCACCAAGAAGCCCGCGGCCAAGAAGAAAACGACCACGAAAAAGGCGTCTGCGAAATAGAGGGCAAGGCTCTGGCCTGCCCGTCAGTCGCAACAGACAGAATCCCCGATTCTGCCGGTCCGTTTGATTGACACTGCTGCTCTGCAGCGGCAGAACATGGGCAAGTTTTTCGAAGGATGCACCAATGCAGAAAATTTACGGGTCGGCCGCCGAAGCGCTCGATGGGCTCCTGTCTGACAACATGCTGATCGCGGCAGGGGGATTTGGCCTCTGCGGGATCCCCGAACTTCTGATTGCGGCGGTCCGCGATAGCGGCATCAAGGGTCTGACCATCGCCAGCAACAATGCCGGTGTGGACGAGTTCGGGCTGGGCCTTCTGCTGCAGACCAAGCAGGTCGCCAAGATGATGTCCTCCTATGTGGGGGAAAACGACCTCTTCATGCAGCAATACCTGTCCGGCGAGCTCGAGATCGAGTTCAACCCGCAAGGCACCCTGGCCGAGCGGATGCGGGCCGGTGGCTGCGGGATCCCGGGCTTTTACACCAAGACCGGCGTGGGCACCGTGATTGCCGAGGGCAAAGAGCACAAAGACTTCAACGGCGAGACCTACATCATGGAAGAAGGCATCTTTGCCGACCTCTCCATCGTGAAGGCCTGGAAAGCCGATGAGACGGGAAATCTGGTCTTTCGCAAGACTGCGCGCAATTTCAACCCACCCGCCGCAATGTGTGGTAAGGTCTGCGTCGTCGAGGTTGAGGAAATTGTGCCGACCGGTACGCTCGATCCGGATTCGATCCATCTTCCGGGCATTTACGTGCACCGTCTGATCCAGGGCGAGCACGAAAAGCGGATCGAACAACGGACAACGCGCGCCGCCTAAGGGGGGTAAACATGAAGCCACGCACACTGGGAACTGTTCTGGACGACCGCGAGGCCCTGGCGGGGTTTTCGCGTGCGCGTGTGGCCATGGTGCTGACGAATCCCAATATCCATGACAACCCGATCGTTTACGTGAACGACGCGTTCGAGCGGGTGACCGGGTATTCCCGCACTGCGGCCATCGGACGGAACTGCCGGTTCCTGCAAGGCAGCATGACCGATGAGGCCGATGTGGCCAAACTGCGCCGCGCCATCGAACGCGAGGAGGATGTCACGGTTGATATCCTCAACTACCGCGCCAGTGGCGAGCCGTTTCTGAACCGGCTGATCATCGCGCCGGTGAAGTCCGAGGACGGGCATTGCCACTATTTCATCGGCATCCAGAAGGCGATGTCGGACCGGGATATCGACAGCTCGACCCTGAGCATCGAGAAACAGCTCAACGCGGTGCAGCGCCGGGTGCGTCAGGATCTGTCGATGTTGATCGACATCATCCGCGACCAGTCCAACAAGATGGCCTCGGAAGAGGGTTTTGCCGCCCTGGCCCGCCGGATCGAATGCCTGCAGCTTCTCTACGAAGAGATGCGGCTCTCGGATCGCGATGCCTATAAGGAAGGCATCAGCATGGGCAGCTTCCTGACCCGTGTGGCCAACGCGATTGCCCATTCCGACGGGCGGCCGGGCGTTGCATTCTCCATCGATGTGGGCCGGTTCGAGGCCACGCTCGAGACCGCGACGCGCACCGGGCTGATCGTCTCCGAGGTTCTGACCAACGCGTTCCAGCATGCCTTTGTCGGGCTGGATGCGGGTACCGTCCGGATGGAAGTCATCGCCCTGACCGAAGGCGGGTTCCGCGTGGTGGTCTCCGATGACGGCATCGGCATTCCCAGCGATCTTCCGATCCCCAGCACCCAAACCCTCGGCGGGCGTATCGCCACCGAACTAATTGATAGTCTCGAAGGCACGCTGACCTATGTCCGCGGGGCCGCCGGGACCGTTGTGATTATTGACGTGCCCGCGGGCGCGTGACGACTAGAAAAGGATAGGCCGACGATGGCATGGGACCGCAACCAAATGGCGGCGCGCGCTGCGCAGGAGCTGCAGGACGGAATGTATGTGAACCTCGGGATCGGCATTCCGACCCTGGTGTCCAACTACATCCCCGAAGGCGTCACTGTCACCCTGCAGTCGGAAAACGGGATGCTCGGCATGGGCCCCTTCCCCGTTGAGGGCGAAGAAGATGCCGACCTGATCAACGCAGGTAAGCAGACCATCACCGAGCTGCCGCAGACCGCCTATTTCGACAGCGCCCAGAGCTTTGGCATGATCCGTGGCGGCAAAATCGCCATGGCCATCCTTGGCGCCATGGAAGTGGCCGAGAACGGCGATCTGGCGAACTGGATGATCCCGGGCAAGCTCATCAAGGGCATGGGCGGCGCGATGGATCTCGTGGCCGGTGTCGGTCGCGTAGTGGTCGTGATGGATCACACCAACAAGCGCGGTGAGACGAAGCTTCTGAAGGAATGCACCCTGCCCCTGACCGGCAAGGGCGTGGTCGACCGGATCATCACCAATCTGGGTGTGCTCGATGTGGTCGATGGCGGCCTCACGATCGTGGAATGCGCCGAGGGCGTGACCGAGGACGAGCTGCGCGCCGCGACAGACGCGACCCTCGTCTGAGCGCGTGTCCGACGGTGTGATCACCAAGGAACTGGACGGCTCCAAAGGGCGCTATGTGCTGCGCCGCGATGGGGCCGAGGCGGAGGTCACGTTTTCCGTGGCATCGCCGCACACCATCATCGCCGACCATACGGGCGTGCCCGAGGCGATGCGCGGCACCGGGGCGGGCCATGCGCTTGTGGCCTTCATGGTCGAGGATGTCCGGGCGCAGGGGGTCAAGATCGTGCCGCTCTGCCCCTTCGTGAATGC
The DNA here is from genome assembly GCF_049801095.1 of Dinoroseobacter sp. S76. Taxonomy (NCBI): domain Bacteria; kingdom Pseudomonadati; phylum Pseudomonadota; class Alphaproteobacteria; order Rhodobacterales; family Roseobacteraceae; genus Dinoroseobacter; species Dinoroseobacter sp. S76. The sequence continues at coordinate 221,193 of NZ_JBNAGH010000001.1, forward strand.
CGAGCGACGCAAGCACCCGGAATGGGCCGACGCCTTTCAGGTCTGACGCGCGTCAGTTCGCGGCCATGGTCGTGAAAACACATCCATCCGAGGCCAGATCCGGCGGCGTGGCGCAGAGGCTCCGTGCCACCTGCCAGGCCGCGAGCACCTTGGGCACATAGGCGCGCGTCTCGGGATAGGCGGGCACGCCCCCGGCCCCTTTCACCGCATTCTCCCCCGCATTGTACCCGGCCAGCGCCAGGATCGCGTCGCCCTGAAACGTGCCCATGAGCCAGTCGAGATAGCGCACGCCCCCGGCGATGTTCTGGGCCGGATCGAACGGGTCCTCCACGTCAAAGCGGGCGGCGGTGGCGGGGATGAGCTGCATCAAGCCTTGCGCGCCCGCTGAGCTGACGGCTTCGCTGCGCCCCGAGGATTCCGTCACCATGACCGAGAGCACCAGCGCCGGGGACACCCGCGTGCCGATGGTCTCGGCAAGGATCGTGCGCCCATGCCGGGCGGCCAGCGCCTGAAGCGCGCCGAGGCTTGGCGCGGCGGGGCCAGCATTGTCGGGACGGGCCACAAACTCCGCCGCATCGAGAAACCGCGCGGGGCCCGCCCCGGCGAGATCCGTGCCCGTCGCCTCCCAGAAGGCCCGTTGAAAGGGCAACTCTTCGGGCAAGGCCCCGGACGGTGTTACTGCAGGCGGAGGCTGTGTTGCCGGATCCGGCCGTGGCGCGATCTGGATGGTGATCCGCCGCGTGGTCCCGGGCGGCGGCGGCGCGATCTTCTTGAAGGTAAAGCCGCCGGGCGGGGTCGGCTCCTCAGCGCTCAGCTCCGCCATCCGGACAGCCTCCGGCGTCGCGAAGGCAGGGCCGACGCCAAGCGCAGCCAGACAAACGCATGCAATACGCGCCTTGGTTTCGAAAAATCCTGGCATTTTCACCGCTCGTGTTTTTCCGAAGTGTTAACCTGCCCGCGCGATCCTTGGCGCTGGAAAATGGCACTCCAGCGGCATGTGAGGCGAGGCTTGTGGCGACAAACACACAGGAAACAAGGGTTTTAGGGTCGGATCGGGCACGATCCACGCAGCAACCCTGCCCTGTCCTTCCCGCAAAACGGTCCCGACATGGCCGAAGCGCGGACCAAATTTGGTCCCATTTTGAGAACAGAGTGTTTCCATACCGAGACGGAGCCCCGGTCGGCCCCATGGGCCATCCCGCCCCAAAAGGTTCGGTACTGAAGACACATGGATCCTTTGGAGGACTGAAAAGATGAAACTCTTCAAGCTCGCACATCGCTTTCGCACCGAAGAAGACGGTGCTGTCACCGTGGACTGGGTCGTTCTGACCGCGGCCATCGTGGGCCTGGGCATCGCCGTTTACGGTGTTGTCTCCGGTGGGATTTCCAATCTCTCGGGCGATATCGACACTCAGCTCGAGACGGATCAGATCAACACATCCTTCCCGGCTGCAGCCCCGGTCGACTAAGCGCGACCTGACAAGACTGGCGACCGCGCGATACGCGCGGTCTTTTGCCCTTTGCATGCCGGCGGTCCCGGCCCCGTGTTCCCTCAAACTCTGCGTAAATCATTTGCAATTGCTCAGAAACGTACCGGCAATCACCCGAAACAGACCACATTGCCGCCCTGTTTGAAACGGACACTGAGACCATCGAAACGAACACCACACAGGCGTCGTGACGGTTTGACATCAAAAGAACCTAAGGAACAAAACAATGAAACTGTTCAAGCTTGCCAAGACTTTCCGCACCGAAGAAGACGGTGCTGTTACGGTTGACTGGGTCGTGCTGACGGCGGCTATCGTGGGCCTCGGAATTGCCGTCTACGGCGTTGTTTCCGGTGGTATTGCCAACCTGTCCGGCGATATCGACACCCAGCTCGAAACCGACCAGATCAACACGTCCTTCCCGGCAGCGGCTCCGGTCGACTAAGAGCCCTCCGGGCGCCTGTAGAGGGCCGCGTCACGGGACGCGGCCTTTCCCACTCGCTCCGGCCCCGCCCTGCCCGCGCGGGCCGCTCTCTGGCCACAAAACGGCCGCAATTGAGCCATGCCGCGGTCCCAGGTCCAGCCTGAGGCACAAGAACATCTGGTTGGCCTATCCGGCCTGAGCAATGCGGAGGCGTATCATGCGATTGATTTTCGGACTCGTCCTGATCCTCGGGGTCGGTCTTGCCGGTTTTGCCGTGATGATGGCAAAGGACCGGTTCGATCAGTATCAGACCGTGGTCGCCAAACAGCAGCAGAAACTCGCCAAGGCTGTCGATGTTGTCGAGGTCTTCGTGATGGACAAGCCCATCCGCTATGGCGAGAAGATCACCAAGGAAGATGTGCGCAAGGTCAGCTGGCCCAAGGACGCTGTGCCCGAAGGCGCCTATCTGACCGAGACCGATCTCTTCCCCGACGAGAAGGGCCGCTTGCGCACCGCCACGCGCGCGATGGAGGCCAATGAGCCCGTCCTCGCGGTCAAGGTCACCGAACCTGGCGAAGATGCGGGCGTCTCTTCGCGGCTGAGCAAGGGCATGCGGGCCTTCGCCATCAGCGTGAACGTGACCTCTGGCGTCTCGGGCTTCCTGCGCCCCGGCGACCGCATTGATGTCTATTGGAGCGGCACGGCCAAAGGGCAGGAAGTCACCAAGCTCATCCAGTCCAGCATGCAGATCATCGGCATCGACCAGAATGCGGATATGGATCGCACCGCCCCCACCATCGCCCGCACGGTCACGGTCGAGGCTGACCCGAAACAGGTCGCTGGCCTCGCCCAGGCCCAGAGGACGGGCAGCCTGTCCCTCTCCCTCGTGGGAGCCGCGGATGAGGCCTATACCGGCTCGATCGAGATCGACCAGAACGAGCTTCTCGGCATCATCGAAGAGGAAAAGGTGGTTGAGCGCGCCGAGGTCGAAGAGGTCTGCACCATCCGCACCCGCCGCGGCTCGGAAGTGGTCGAGATCCCCATCCCCTGCACCAATTGACCTGTGCCTCAAAGGTTAACAGTTGCATAATAGTCACCACCGGAGCCTTGCGCTCCGGTCTTTGTCTCAGGACTGGCCTCTAACCGCATGATTCTTGCCAAAAAGCGCAAGATCCGTCATGGTGGCGGGATAAGGGGCGTCAGACCCCAGATATAGAGTGGTCATAGAGGCAGGATCACATGACGTTGAGAAACTGGGTCAGCGCGGGGCTTTTGGGCCTCTCTCTCGGCATTTCATTCGGCAGCGCTCCGGCGATGTCACAGGTCCTCCGCGTCCAGGAGGGGCAGGCAACCTCGACCTTGCAGGTGCCTCTGAACCGCGCCGTTGTGGTCGAAAGCGACATTCCCTTCGCGGAATTGTCCATCGCCAATCCTGGCATCGCGGATATCGCCACCCTCTCGGATCGCAGCATTTATGTCCTGGGCAAATCCGCCGGGCGCACGACCATGACGCTTCTTGGGGCCGATGGGCGCCTGATCACCAATGTGGATGTGCAGGTCACCCCGGATATCGCGGAATTCAAGGAACGCCTGCAGCAGATCCTGCCCAATGAAGCGATCGAAGTGCGCACGGCCAATGACGGCATCGTGCTCAGCGGCACGGCCTCCAGCCTGATCGCACTCGACCGCGCGCTGGATCTGGCGCAGCGCTATGCGCCGGACCGGGTCTCGAACCTGATGACCGTGGGCGGCACCCAGCAGGTCATGCTAAAGGTCCGCTTCGCTGAGATGCAGCGCTCGGTCAGCAAGCAGCTCTCCAACGGCATGACCGCCGTCTTCAACGGCAGCGATGGCGCCTTCTCCATCGGTCTGGGCTCTGGCGCAATCGCACCGGGCGAGCCGATCGGCGGCGGCGATTCCACGATCCTGAACCTCAACCCGGAAGCGGCAGGCAGCATCGGTCTGGGCTTCAACCTGGGCAATGTCAGCCTCGGCATTCTGCTCGAAGCGCTTGAAAGCAAAGGCGTCGTGCGCACTTTGGCCGAGCCGAACCTCACCGCGCTCTCCGGTCAGGGCGCGAGCTTTCTGGCCGGTGGCGAGTACCCGATCCCCGTCGCCGATGGCGATGGCGGGATCTCGGTGGATTACAAACCCTTCGGTGTGGAGCTCGACTTCATCCCGACGGTACTCGAAGACAAGGTCATCAATCTGGAGCTCGCCGCAGCGGTTTCGGCCCTGGATTCCTCGGCCTCGATCATCACCGACTCCCTGACGGTTCAAGGCTTCAGCCGCCGCGAAACGAACACGACCGTGCAGCTCCGCGATGGGGACAGTTTCGCAATCGCCGGTCTGCTCGAAGACGACTTCCGCGACTTCGCCGGACAGGTGCCGTGGCTGGGTGACATTCCCGTGCTCGGCGCCCTCTTCCGCAGCGCGGATTACGCCCGCAGCCAGTCCGAGCTGGTGATCATCGTCACTGCCCATCTCGTCAGCCCGACCCGGGGCGAGGCACTGGTGCTCCCCACGGACCGGATCCGCATCCCATCGGAGCGGGAGTTCTTCCTCAACGGCAAGCTTGTCAGCGACCGCACGCCCCGGCGCGGCGCCGCCGGCGAAGTGGCGCAACAGGACTTCTCGGGGTCCTATGGCTATGTGATGGAGTGATCCGATGAGCTCTCGCCCCACCCGCCTAGTCGCTGCAGCCGCCTGCCTCACCCTCGCTGCCTGCGCCAACCCGAACGCCGAGATCGGCAGTCAGATTGACGAGGGCGGCTTCGGCACCCCGACCCTGAACAACACGCTCGTGCAAACCGGTGAGATCTCGGCCACGGTCAGCCTCGCCCAGCGCTTTGCCCGCGAAGTGCCCAGCACGATCAATTTCGCCTTCAACCAATCCACGCTCAGCGCAGAGGCGAGGGCTGCCTTGGATGTTCAGGCACGTTTCATCAAGCAGTTCCCCGAGCTGCGCTTTTCGGTCTTTGGCCATACCGACCTGGTCGGAAGCGCCGCCTATAACCAGCGTCTGGGCCGGGCTCGGGCGAATCGCGCAGTGAACTACCTTGTGTCCCAAGGGGTTGACCGGCGGCAACTTCAGGCCCTCGTCTCACTGGGTGAGACGCAACCGCTGATCGTCACCGAGGGCCGCGAGATGCGCAACCGCCGCACTGTGACCGAGGTCAGCGGCTTTATCGAGACCGATCCGATCAAGCTCAACGGCAAATACGCAGCGGTGATCAACCGCGAGTTTGTCGAAGGGGCAAGCTATGAAATCCGCTTCGAAAAGACGGAGTCCGCTGGAGGCGACGGAGGCTAGCCCTTCACACATGTCATACCATCACAATCTTGCCCCGCACGCTATGTGCGGGGTTTTTTCGTAGAATTGTCTGTTCTTCTCTGGCCCAAATCGCGTCTGGCGCGGCGCCATTACTGCCCTGTTTACCTTCGATAACGATACTCGCTGTGACGAACTGTAGAGGTCGGTCGATGGAACGGACCCGACCGAGGTGGCAGGAATGACAGCGGCAGCGCAGCTGAATGGGAGCAATCCAGAGGGTGGAGCGGGCGATCCGATGCAAGGGGCGCCCATTCTCGCCTGTACGGTATCGCGCGACGTTCAGAATTTCGAAATCCTGATTGATGAGATGGAAGCCGAGTTCAAGGATGGCTGGGGCGATCTGCGGATCTCTGACACCCTGTCCTTTCTCGATCAGCCGGACGCCGCCCTGCTCAAGGTCATCGCGCTTGCGCTGGATATCGAGGATGAGCCGGATATCGAGACGATCCTCTCGATCGTCCACAAGGCGACGGATCTCTCCATCGCGGTGCTGCTGATCGCGGATGAGCTTGACCCTCTGATCCTGCACCAGGTGCTCCAGGCCGGGGCGCGGGAGTTTCTCCCCTACCCCATGCCCGAGGCGGGTCTGTCGGAAGCGGTTGAGCGTCTTTCCAAGGCCGATCGCCCGCCGCTCGCCGCTGCAAATGCCGTGGATACCACGCAAAATGCAGCGACCGAGGCCAGCCTGCCGTCGCGAACCACAACGGGCTGCACAATCTTTGCAATTCAGGGGCTTGCGGGCGGTGTCGGCGCCACGAACCTCGCGGTGAACCTCGCCTGGGAGCTTGCCACCCTGAAGGGGGAGACCCCGCGCGTGGGCCTTCTGGACATGGACCAGCAATTCGGCTCCGTGGCGACCTATCTCGACCTGCCGCGCAAGGATCTGATTTTCGAGCTGATGTCGGATATCGAGACCCTGGATGAGGATGTCTTCCGGCAAGCTCTGCAGACGGTGGATGGCAAGCTGAGCGTCTTCACCTCCCCGACGGAGATCCTGCCGCTCGACCTGCTGCCGCCCGAGGAAATGGAGAAGCTGATCAACACCGCCGCAGGCATGTTTGACTATCTCGTCATCGACATGCCCAGCGCGCTTGTGAACTGGACGGAAACGGCCCTGCGCATGTCGGATGTGTTCTTCCCGGTGATCGAACTGGATCTTCGCTCGGCCCAGAACGCCCTGCGTTTTGTCCGGACCCTTCGCTTCGAAGATCTGCCAGTGGAGAAACTGCGCTTTGTGCTGAACCGAGCCCCGAAAATGACCGATCTGTCGGGCAAGTCGCGGGTCAAGCGCATGGCTGAAAGCCTCGATATATCCTTTGGGGAAAAGCTGCCCGATGGGGGCAAGGCCGTCGCAGAGTCCAATGATCATGGGTCCCCGCTGGCTCTGCGGTCCTCCAAGAACCCACTGCGCAAAGAGATCGCCAAGCTTGCCAAGTCCCTGCACGAGATCAGCGCGGGCTCGGCCGTCGCAGGCGGCTAGGGTCGAGAAAGGGCGCAATCATGTTCGCAAAATATCGCAAAGACGCCCCGACCAAACCCGGCGCCCGCCCTCCGGTCCCCGCTGCGGCGCAGGCGGCCGCCGCCACGGCCGTCAAAACCGCGCCAAAACCCGCCGCACCGAAAGCGGCCCAACAACCTGTCAAAACCGCGCCAACGGAAGTTTCAGAGAAAGAAGCGCGGCGCGAGCAAAAACTCAATGAACTCAAGGTCTCGCTCCACAAGCAACTGCTTGAGGAGCTGAACCTCGCCGCGCTTGAGAGCGCCAGCGAGAAAGAGCTTCGCGCCGAGATCACGCAGATCGCAAACGAGTCCCTCGCCAGTATGAGCGTCGCGCTCAACAAGGATGAGCGGCGCGCGCTCTACGAGGAACTTTATGATGAGGTCCGCGGTCTCGGTCCCCTTGAGCCCTTGCTCAAGGATGATGACGTGAACGACATTCTCGTGAACGGCCCGCAGAGGGTCTTTGTGGAGCGCGCGGGCAAGCTGGAGCTTTCGGATGTGAAGTTCCGGGATGAAAAGCATCTCCTGCGGATCATCGACAAGATCGTCTCGGCAGTTGGCCGCCGCGTGGACGAACAGAACCCCTATGTGGACGCGCGTCTCGCCGATGGCTCTCGTTTCAATGCGATGGTCGGGCCCATCGCCTGTGACGGCAGCCTCGTCTCCATCCGGAAGTTCAAAAAAGACAAGCTCGGCATTGATGACCTCGTCAATTTCGGCGCATTTTCCGAAGAAATGGCCGTATACCTGCAAGCCGCTGTGGCCTGCCGCTTGAACGTGATCGTCTCCGGCGGGACCGGGTCTGGCAAGACCACGACGCTCAATGCGCTCAGCTCCTTCATCGACAATTCCGAACGCATTCTCACCATCGAGGATACGGCGGAACTGCAACTCCAGCAGGTTCATGTGGGCCGCATGGAAAGCCGCCCCGCCAATGTCGAGGGTAAGGGCGCGGTGACCCAGCGGGACTGCCTGCGCAACGCCCTGCGAATGCGCCCGGACCGCATCATCGTCGGGGAAACCCGTGGTGAGGAGGTGATCGATATGCTGCAGGCCATGAATACGGGCCATGACGGGTCGATGACCACGATCCACGCCAACTCCGCCCGCGACGGGGTGAGCCGTCTAGAGAACATGGTCGCCATGGCCGGGATCGAGATGCCCATCCGCGCGCTTCGCGCCCAGATCTCGTCGGCGGTCAACCTGATCGTCCAGGCCTCGCGTTTGCAGGATGGCTCCCGCCGCATGGTGTCGATCACCGAGATCACCGGGATGGAAGGCGACATCATCTCCATGCAGGAAGTGTTCCGCTACCAGCGCACGGGCCTCTTGCCCGATGGCAAGATCAAAGGGCATTTCACCGCGACCGGTGTGCGCTCCCACTACTCCGACCGCTTCAAGCAATGGGGCTATGACATCCCGGCTTCCATCTATGAACCCACGAAGGGCTGACCATGCAGCTGAGCATAGAACCCCTTATTTACATTGGTATTTTCGTCGGCGTCTTGTTTCTGGTCGAGGGAATCTATCTGGTTGCCTTCGGCAAATCGATCAGCCTGAACAGCAAGGTCAATCGCCGCCTCGACATGCTGGACAAGGGCGCCACGCGCGACGCGGTGCTCGAACAACTCCGCAAGGAGATGTCCCAACACAAGACCACATCGATCCTGCCCCTCTACGCCATGCTCGCGGACAAGGCCAAGAAGGGGAATGTCGCCTTCTCACCCGCCGCACTGATCATGATCATGGGCGTGCTGACCGTCGTCTCTTTTGTCGGCCTTTCAATCGGCACCCAGGCCTCCATGCCCGTGCGCTGCGTGGCGGCGGTCGCGATCGGGGTCGGCGCGGTCTACATGTGGGTGAACAAGAAGGCCAAGCAACGTCTCGCCATGATCGAGGAGCAGTTGCCCGACGCGGTGGAGCTCATGGTCCGCTCCCTGCGCGTCGGCCACCCTTTTTCCTCCGCCATCAATATCGTCGCCAAGGAGGTCGCCGACCCGCTTGGGACCGAGTTCGGAATGATCGCGGATGAGGCTGCCTATGGGCGCGATGTGACCGAAGCACTGAAAGAACTGGCGGAGCGCATGGATATGCAGGATCTGCGGTTCCTTGCGGTCGCCGTCTCGATCCAGTCGCAATCCGGCGGCAATCTGGCGGAGATCCTCGATGGTCTCGCCAAGGTGATCCGCGCTCGTTTCAAACTCTTCCGCCGGGTGAAGGCAATCACAGCCGAGGCGAAATGGTCTGGGATGTTCCTCTCAGGCTTTCCGTTCCTTGCGCTTGTCGGGATCAACCTGATGGAGCCGGACTACTACGCCGATGTAAAAGACACCCCCGCCTTCATACCGGCCTGCGTGATCGTGGCCGTGTTCCTGACCATCAACATCATCTTCATGAAGATGATGGTGAACATCAAAGTCTAGGGGTCGGTCATGCTGGAGAGCGTCAACGGAATTCTGGTTCAGTACCTAGGCCCCCTCGGCCCCGTACTCGCTGTGGGCTTTCTCGGGGCGATACTTGTTCTCGTCACACTGCCGGTCCTTTTGCGGAAGGAGCAGGATCCGCTTCTCAAGCTGAAGGAAGAGCGGCTCGGTCGGAAATCCGCAGATGGCGAGGACGGGCGCGCGACAGCCCTGCGCCAGGATGATCCCGGCAAGAAGCTCGAGCGCTTTTCGCAATATCTCGAACCGCAGGATAATGCGGAGCTGTCCGCGATCCGCCTGAAACTGATCCAGGCTGGTTACCGTCAGAAGTCTTCGGTCAAGATCTTCCACTTCGCCCAATTCGCCCTCGGCTTGGGCCTTCTCTTTGTCGGGGTCTTCTACACCTTTCTCTTCGGCGGCGGCGAAGAGCCGGACGTCACCAAGGCCGCCCTGACCACGCTCGTCCCCGGACTGTGCGGCTACTACCTGCCAAAATATTGGGTCGATAAGCGGATCGAGAAACGCCAGGAAGAAATCACCAACGGATTCCCGGACAGTCTCGACCTGATGTTGGTCTGTGTAGAGGCGGGCCAAGGCCTGGACCAAGCCATCATCCGCGTCGCTCATGAGATCCGCGCAGGCTTCCCCGCCCTTGCGGATGAGTTTGAAATGGTCGCGTTCGAGATCAAGGCCGGCAAGGACAAGATCACCGTGCTGAAAGACATGTCCGAACGCTGCGGCGTCGGGGATGTCACCTCCTTCGTCACAGTTCTGATCCAGTCGCAATCCTTCGGCACATCCATCGCCGACGCCTTGCGCGTCTATGCCAGCGAGATGCGTGACAAACGGGTCATGCGCGCCGAAGAAAAGGCCAATGTTCTGCCGACAAAGCTGACACTGGGAACAATGATGTTTACCGTTCCACCACTCCTGATCATCCTGATCGGGCCGTCCATGTGGAGCATCTATGAAAGCTTGTCCCAACGCGGTGGCCCGTAGCGCTGCAGCCCGCCTCGCCTTTGCCGGGATCGCAACAAGCCTTGTGATCGGATGCACGCCAGACACCCCAACGCTCGAGGATCTCGGGGACAACCCCTTCCCCCCCAGCGCACTCGCTCTAGACGAAGAGGCGGTGGATGGCCTCATCGTCGGCAACCGGCTGATGGAGGCCGGGGAGTACGATCTCGCGCTCCGGGCCTTTTTCCGCGCAGGCGCGGAACAGGGCATGACCGCAGATGTGCTCAGCGGGATCGGTTCCGCCAACCTGAAACTCGGGCGGCTTGAACAGTCCGAAACCCTATTGCGGCAGGCGGTGGAAGAAGACCCTGATTTCGTTCCTGCCTGGAACAACCTCGGTGCGGTGCTCATGGAACGCGGCGAATATGGCGAAGCCTCCCGCGTCTTTCAGCAGGCCTTTGCCCTCGACAGTGGCAATTCGGACGACATTCGCAACAACCTCCGCCTCGCTATCGCAAAACGCGACCAGGTGAGCTACGTTGGGCCTAGCGAAAACAACGAGTTCGACCTGGTTTGGCAAGGCAATGGCAGCTACCTGCTGATTTCGCCCTGACCTGATCGGGATCGCGCCGCATCGAGCAGAAAAAAGGACGCGACCCATGCGTTACGCGCAGGCTTGGGCCCCAACGGCCCTGGCGTTGCTGGTTCTTGGAGCCTGCACGCCCTCGGAGGAAATCGATGTCACCCGCGAGTTGGATGCGGTTAACGTCATCGATGAAAGCAATCTCAATACGCTGATGCTGAACTCGGCTGACCCCGAAGAGGCCGTGGCCTACTTCCAGCGCGCCTCGAAGGAGATGCCAGAACGCGTTGATTTGCAACGCGGTTTGGCGAAGTCCATGGTGCGCAGCGGCAATGCCAGCTCGGCGGTTTCCGCCTGGCAAAAGGTCGTCGAAAGCGATGAGGTCACGGATGAGGACCGCGTGGACTTTGCCGACGCCCTGATCCGTGCCGGCGAGTGGGAGCGCGCGCAGCAACAGCTCGACAGCGTACCGCCGACCTTCGAGACCTTCAAACGCTACCGTCTGGAGGCCATGGTTGCCGATAGCGAAAAGGACTGGCGCGCCGCCGACAGTTTCTATGAGATTGCCGTTGGGCTCACCACACGCCCGTCGGGCGTGCTCAACAATTGGGGCTATTCCAAGCTCACCCGGGGCGATTTCCGCGGCGCCGAAAAGCTCTTTAACGAGGCGATCGGCTATGATCCGGACCTCTTCATTGCCAAGAACAACCTGGTTCTGGCCCGGGGCGCCCAGCGGAACTACGCCCTGCCCCCCGTACCCGTGACCCAGGTCGAACGGGCGCAATTGTTGCACACTCTTGCCCTATCGGCGATCAAACAGGGAGATATTGCGACCGGGCGCGGCTTGCTGCGCGAAGCGATCGACACCCATCCCCAGCATTTTGAGGCCGCCGTACGCGCGCTGAGGACGCTGGACAGCGAAGCCTGAGGACCAGATGACAGACCCGGCGACCGGCACCATCTTCTTTCTGCTGCTTGTGTCGCCGATCTGCGTTTATGTCGCTTGGAGCGACATGAAATTCATGCGCATCCCCAACTGGACGGTGCTGGCGCTTCTTGCGGTCTTCGCCCTGGTCGGGCCCTTCGTGCTGCCCTTGACGGAATATGGTTGGCGCTGGATCCATGTCCTCGTGATCCTTGGCATCGGCTTTGTGGTCTCCGCACTGCGCCTCGTGGGCGCCGGAGACGCTAAATTCGCCGCCGCCATGGCCCCGTACGTGGCCCTGCATCACGCAACGCTCGTGTTGGTCCTGTTTGCAGCGGTTCTACTTGCCGCCTTTGCAACCCATCGCGCGGCGCGCCGTGTGCCTGCCCTACGCGGGCTCACGCCCGATTGGGAAAGCTGGACGCGAGACCGCGATTTTCCCATGGGCCTCGCGCTCAGCGGCACCCTGCTGTTGTACCTCGCGCTGCCTCTGATCCTGCCTGCGGTAACACTCCGTTAGGAGCCTCGCGCCTAGACTGGGCGCGGGAGTTCCGGGATGACACAACATAGCACGCTGTCCATTGCCCCTGCCAATCCACGCAGCGTGGCCGATCTCGGTCTACCTGCCACGATGCTGCAGGATCTGTTGCTGAAGACCATGTTTCGGCGGTCCCTGACGCGCGCGACCGAGATGTCCGAGGCCATGTCGATCCCCGTCCCTCTTGTGCAGGACCTGATTGACACGGCAAGACAGTTGAAGATGGTCGAGGCGCTTGGCTCCCTGACCTCCGAAGGCGCGGAAGAGATGCGCTTTGCCCTGTCCGATCAGGGAAAGGCCCGCGCGCTCGATGCCCTCACGCAATCCGAGTATTACGGTGCCATTCCCGTCCCGATGGAGCATTTTGCCGAACAGGCTGAGCGCCAATCGATCAAGAACGTGGTGCTCACCCCGGAAAAACTGGCCCAATCCATGGGCCATCTGGTCCTGCCCAAGGGTCTGCTGCAGCAGCTTGGTCCTGCGGTGACCTCCGGTCGGTCGGTGCTGCTCTATGGTCCGCCGGGCAACGGGAAGTCCTCGATCTCCAACGGCATTCGCGACGCCATGGGCGACCATGTCTATGTGCCGCGCGCGATCTGCTATGGCGGCCAGATCATCACGGTCTTTGACCCGGTGGTGCATACGCCTGTCGCCCCGCCGACACAGCAGACCTCCAGCCTGCGCCGCAGCATCGGCCATGACCAGCGCTATGTCTGCTGCAAGCGCCCGGCGGTGATCACCGGCGGGGAGCTGGAGCTGGCCATGCTCGATCTCAACTACAACCCCGTAGCGCGGACTTACACGGCGCCCCTGCAGATGAAGGCGACCGGCGGGATCTTCATCGTCGACGATCTGGGGCGACAGGCCGAACCACCTCAGGCGCTAATCAACCGCTGGATTGTCCCGATGGAGGCGGGCTATGACATCCTCGCGCTGCAATCGGGCGAGAAATTCATCGTGCCTTTCGACACGCTCGTGGTCTTTTCCACCAATTTCCACCCGAACGAGATCTTCGACAACGCGGCTCTGCGAAGGGTCTTCTTCAAGCTGAAGATCGACGGCCCCACCAAAGAGGAATTCCTCAAGATCTTCGGGCTGGTGGCAAAGGCCAAAAAGGTGCCGTTGGATGAGGCGAGCCTCGTCCATCTGATGACCCGGAAATACCCCGAAGTGGACCATGTCTACGCCAACTTCCACGCGAATTTCCTTCTGGATCAAATGATTGCTGTTTGCCGCTATGAAGGCGTACCAAACCATATGTCGCCCGAACTGATCGACCGAGCCTGGTCGAACCTCTATGTGGATGAGGGCGAGATCGCCCATTGAGCGCGGCACCTTGGCCCCTAGCCCGGGCTGCTCTATCTGAAGGGCATGACGCCCGACCTGCCCCCGAGCCTGACCCGCTGGATCTCCGACCAGGGATGGGCGCTCCACCCCCATCAACGCGACATGCTCGCCCGGGCCGCCGATCCGGCGCTGCTCCTGATCGCGCCAACCGGTGGCGGCAAAACCCTTGCGGGCTTCTTGCCGACCCTGGCCGAACTGGGCCCCGAACCAGCCGACGGGTTGCACACGCTCTACATCTCGCCCCTCAAGGCGCTGGCCGCAGATATCAAACGCAACCTGCGCCGCCCGGTTGAGGAGGCCGGGCTCGCCATCCGGATCGAAGATCGCACGGGCGACACCTCCCAGAGCCAGCGCAAACGCCAGCGCGCCGACCCGCCTCATATCTTGCTGACGACGCCCGAAAGCCTCGCCCTGATGCTCAGCTACGAAGATGCGGCGCGCACCTTTGCCGGGGTGCAGCGGGTCATCGTCGATGAGATCCACGCGCTCGCGGAATCCAAACGCGGGGATCAGCTCATGCTCTGCCTCGCGCGGTTGCAAACCCTCGTCCCCGAGCTGCGGCGGGTCGGGCTATCGGCGACGGTAGAGGACCCCGAGGCCATCGCCCGCTTTCTCGCGCGCCATCCCGACCCTTGCGCCATTCTCCATGCGGATCCCGGCCCGGCCCCGGATATAACCATGCTCGAAACCGACGCGCCGCCCCCCTGGACGGGCGGCGGTGGGCGCTATGCGATCCCGGCGATCCTGAACGCGGTGCGCGCCCATAAGACCACGCTCATCTTTCACAACACCCGCGCCCAGGCGGAGCTGTTTTTTCACGCGCTCTGGCTCGCCAATGAAGAGGCGCTGCCGATCGGGATCCATCACGGCTCCCTCTCGCGGGAGCAGCGCCAAAAGGTCGAGACCGCCATGGCCGAGGGCGCGTTGCGCGCCATCGTCTGCACTGGCTCGCTCGATCTCGGCATCGACTGGGGCGATGTGGATCTGGTGATTCAGGTCGGCGCGCCAAAGAACGTCAAACGTCTGGTGCAACGGATCGGCCGCGCGAACCACCGCTACAACGCGCCTTCGAAAGCGCTGCTTGTACCCGCCAACCGCTTCGAGGTCGTGGAATGCCACGCTGCGCTCAAGACCATGGCGGCGGGTCAGCTTGATGGCGAGACCCGCGCCGAGGGGCCCCGCGATGTGCTCTGCCAGCATATCCTGAACGTGGCGGCCTCCGGCCCTTTCGACGCCGAGGATCTCTATCGCGAAATCACCAGTGCCGGGGCCTATCAAACCCTCGACCGCGCGGGGTTCGACGATTGTCTGAGTTTCTGTGCGACCGGTGGCTATGCCCTGCGCGCCTATGACCGCTGGCAGCGCCTGCTTCAGCGCCCGGATGGCCGGTGGCAGCTCCGCGATCCGCGCAGCGGGCGGGCCATCCGCATGAATATCGGCACGATCATCGACACCGAAACCCTCAAGGTCCGGCTGAAGAACCGGCGCGGCGGCACCCCGCTGGGCGAAATTGAGGAGGGGTTTGCGGCCACCCTCACCCCCGGCGACACCTTTCTGATCGGGGGCCAGATCGTCCGCTACGAGGGGTTGAACGAGCTGACCGTCGAAGTGACCCGCCGCGCGGACAAGCAGCCCAAGATCGCCACCTTCATGGGGACGAAATTTGCCACCTCCACCCAACTCAGCCAGACGATCCTCGAGATGTTCCGCCAGCCGGACTGGCCCGAGCTGCCGGAGGCGACCCGCGACTGGCTCCACCTCCAACGGCGGGTCTCGAAACTGCCCGAGGCCGAGCGGATGCTGATCGAAACCTTCCCCTTCGAAGACCGCAACTACCTCGTCTGCTACGGTTTTGCCGGGCGCAATGCACAGCAGACGCTGGGCCTGTTGCTGAGCCAACGGATGGAGGCCGCCGGGCTCGACCCGGTTGGCTTTGTCGCCACGGACTACGCCACGATGCTCTGGGGGCTGGAAGAGGTGACCGACCCCGCCGCCCTTGTCCGACCGGACGGGCTGCGCGACGGGTTTGACCACTGGCTCTCGGGCAACGCGGTGATGAAACGGACCTTTCGCGCCTCGGCGATCATTGCCGGGCTGATCGAGCGCAACACGCCCGGGCGGCGCAAGGCCGGGCGGCAGGCCACCTTCTCATCCGACATCCTCTATGACACGCTGCTGAAATACGATCCCGACCATGTCCTCATGCAGATCACCCGCGAAGAGGCGCGCCGCGGCCTCGTGGATTTCTCACGGATCGAAGAGCTTCTGGCGCGCACCACGGGGCGCATCGACCATTACCGGCTCGACCGGCTCAGCCCCCTCGCCGCGCCAATGATGCTGGAACGGGGCCGCGTGCCCATTGCCGGGGCCGCCGAGGACCGGATGGTCGCCGAGGCGGCAGCGGCCTTGATGACCGAAGCCGGGCTCGACTGAAATCCTGCTTGCGCCGCGCTGGGAAATGGTGTTGGACCAAAGCATGAACACGCAGGATTTCACCTTTGCCGGGGCCGACCTGTCCGCTTTGCCGAGCGGCGCGCTCTGGTGGGCGGCGGAGCGGTTGCTCGTGGTGTCCGACCTGCATCTGGGCAAATCCGAACGCATCGCCCGGCGCCACGGCGCGCTTTTACCACCCTATGAGAGCGCCGAGACCCTGTCCCGGCTGGAGGCGGATCTGGCGGCCACGGATCCGGCGCAAGTGGTCTGCCTCGGCGACAGTTTCGACGATCTGGCGGCCAGCCTGGCCCTGCCCGCGGCGATCCGCACCCGGATCGAGGCGGCGCAATCCGGGCGGCACTGGGTCTGGGTCGAGGGCAATCACGATCCCGGCCCCCTCGGGCTGGCGGGCGCCCATGAGATCGAATGGCGCTGCGGACCCCTGCGGTTTCGGCATATTGCCGAAGACGGAGCGACCACGCCGGGAGAGGTGTCTGGCCATTATCACCCGAAATGCCGCCTGAACCTGCGCAGCGGGCAGAGGATCTCCCGCGCCTGTTTCCTGCTGGATGCCACGCGCCTGATCCTGCCCGCCTATGGCGCCTATACCGGGGGGCTGCATTGCCATTCCGCCCCCCTGACCAGCCTGATGGCCGCGGATGCGCGCGCGATCCTCACGGGGCCGCAGCCCTGCATGGTGCCCATGCCCCGCGCCTAAACCGGTTTACCCGGCCCGCCATCCACCGCAGACTGCGGCGGGACAGGCATCGGGGGGCTTATGGCGGATATTGACGACAAGATCGCACGCAGTTTCGCGCGGCAAGGGATGATGGCGACCCTTGGGGCGGAGCTCGTCTCGGTCGCGCCCGGCAAGGTCGTGATCCGAGCACCTGTGACGCCGGAGACAGGTCAGCAGCACGGGGTCGCCCATGCCGGTCTCACCTTCGCCATCGGGGATTCCGCCGCCGGCTATGCCGCGCTCACCCTGATGCCCAAAGAGTCCGAAGTTGTGACCGCCGAGATCAAGATCAACCTGCTCGCCCCAGGCAGTGGTTCGGCACTGATCGCCACCGGGCGCGTGGTCAAGCCGGGCAAGCGTTTGGTCGTGGTCACGGCCGAAGTCACGCGGGAGGATGGGACCTGCGTCGCGCTCTTGCAGGGCACGATGGTGCCCGTGCCGAAAGCCCCCATGGGCTAGGGCCTATGGCCGCGCGTGATGCTGCTGCGCCCAGCTGCAGACCGCCATGATGACCATCATCGGGAAGATCCATTCGAGCCCCTCTTCGATGAAGCTCGCCCACCAATCGGTTTCGGGGGAGACGGCAATGCCAAAGGGCTCCAGCTTGCGGGCCAGACCATCGAGGCTCTTGGCAATGACCACGAGCACCATCGACCCCGCCAGCCACCAGGCCCAGGCCACGCCACCGCGCAAACCGCGCAGGAAGGGCCCCGCCCCGTGGCGGACGAAGCGGTAAAGGGTCACGAGGATCAGGACCAGCACGCAGATCCCGACCACCTTGTGCAGAAACGGGTAGTCCCCGGAATAGAGCCGCAGCTGCAGCACGCCCTTCTCGGTGAAACGCTTGTCGAAATCGAGCTCCCGCATCATCAGAAGCGCCATCAACACCGCCACATGCCAACCGGGCCCGAAGACGACCCGAGGCGCCAGGGCGATAAACCCGATCAGCGCGCAGCCCATGGCCACGAAAGCCCCGATCTCGAACGGACCGGCTTCGGTCTTGTAGTAGTCGAGCCCATGGCCCTGCAGCGTGGCCTGCACCACCAACGCCACAAAGATCGCCAGAGCCAGATAAAACGGCCAAAGCACCCGCTTTGCCGCCGACGGGCTGTCGTCGAAATGTGCCATCGCTGCCTCCAAAGGGTCTCGTGAGGCACGTTGAGTAGCGGAGGCGCCCCCGGACCCGCAACCCAAATGTCAAACGCCGCCCCGAGGGGCGGCGCTGTGTCACTGAATTAATACAGGGAGGGCCGGTTGCCTCAGCCGGTCCGCCTAGGCGGTGGGCTCCGGCTCCATCCCGCCATCCCGCGGCTTGGAGCGCGACTTGGCCTTCGGGATCGCCGTCAGGGACGGTGTGCCCGAGGTCGGTGTGTCGTCCTCATCGTCGCCCCGATTGAGCGGCTCGCCATTGATCACCTTCTGAATCTCGGCCCCGGTCAGGGTCTCGTATTCAAGCAGGCCCTGGGCCAGACGCTCCCAACCCTCATTTTGCTCGGTCAGGATCCGCTTGGCGGTCTCATACCCCTCGTCGATGATCTCCTTGACCTTCTGGTCGATGATCTTCTGGGTCTCCTGGCTGTGGTTGGTGCCACCGCCATAGCTGCCGAGATAGGATTGCTGCTCATTGGCGTAATCCACATGCCCCAGCTCTTCGGAGAAGCCGAACTGCGTCACCATCGCACGTGCGATCTTGGAGACCTGCTGGATGTCCGAGGTTGCGCCAGAGGTCACATTCTCCGGCCCGAACTTCAGCTCCTCAGCCACCTTGCCGCCCATCGCCATGGCGATCTTCGAGGTGTATTTGGTGCGCGTCACGCTGAGCTGATCCCGCTCCGGCAGGGACATCACCAGACCGAGGGCGCGGCCCCGCGGGATGATCGTCGCCTTGTGGATCGGATCATGCTGCGGCACGTTCAGGCCCACGATGGCGTGGCCCGCCTCGTGATAGGCCGTGAGCATCTTCTCTTCCTCGGACATCACCATGGAGCGGCGCTCGGCCCCCATCATGACCTTGTCCTTGGCGCTCTCGAAATCTTCCATGGTCACGAAACGGCGTCCGACGCGGGCGGCCATCAGCGCGCTCTCGTTCACGAGGTTCGCCAGATCCGCGCCAGAGAAACCGGGCGTGCCCCGCGCGATGATGCGCAGATCCACATCGGGACCCAGAGGCACCTTGCGGGCATGGACGCCCAGAATGCGCTCGCGGCCCTTGATGTCCGGGTTCGGCACCTGAACCTGACGGTCGAAGCGGCCCGGGCGCAGCAGCGCGGGGTCGAGCACGTCGGGGCGGTTCGTGGCCGCCACGATGATGATGCCTTCATTGGCTTCAAACCCGTCCATCTCCACCAGGAGCTGGTTCAGCGTCTGCTCGCGCTCATCATTGCCGCCGCCATAGCCGACACCACGGGACCGGCCCACGGCGTCGATCTCGTCGATGAAGACGATACAGGGCGCGTTTTTCTTGGCCTGCTCGAACATGTCGCGGACACGGCTTGCACCGACCCCCACGAACATCTCGACGAAATCGGAACCCGAAATAGTGAAGAAGGGCACGCCCGCCTCGCCCGCAATCGCGCGCGCCAGCAGGGTTTTACCGGTGCCCGGAGGGCCAACGAGCAGCGCACCTTTGGGGATCTTGCCGCCGAGGCGCGAGAATTTTTGCGGGTTGCGGAGGAACTCGACGATTTCCTCGAGTTCTTCCTTCGCCTCATCGATACCCGCCACGTCGTCAAAGGTCACGCGGCCATGCTTCTCGGTCAGCAGTTTCGCCTTGGACTTGCCGAAGCCCATGGCCCCGCCGCGTCCGCCGCCCTGCATGCGGTTCATGAAGAAGATCCAGATGCCGATCAGGATCAGGAAGGGCAGGAGAGTGCCGATATAGGACAGGATCCCGCTCTGTTCCTGAGCGCGGGCCTCAATCTGCACATTCTCGTCCAGCAGCAGCTGCGTGACATCCACGCCCTCGGGCTTGACGGTGGTATATTGCTGGCCGTCGCCGGTGCGGATCATCACCTGCTCGCCGTCAAGGACCACGCTGGCAACATCGCCCTGCTCCACGCGCTCGACAAAGTCGGAATAGGTGATCGACCGTGCGTTTACCGTCGATTGCCCCCCGCTGAACAGGTTGAAAAGGGCCAGGATGAGCAGGAACAGCACAACCCAGAACGCGACATTTCGCAAATTGCCCACGGACATTTCTCCTCAAGGTGGCAGGCGCGTTCGGACACGCTCTGCGGACTTGACCTTAAAATAGCTACGGAACGGCGCAGTTCAATGTGGAATCAGGCTTGAGATGAATGAAGACGGGTCAGGTTGAGTGTCAATTCGCGTTGACAGCCCCCATTTCAGGCGCGGAACGGCCAAAACCCGGTCGTCCTGCCAGATCGCAGGCGTTGCGCAGAGGGACGCAAAGGGCGGTCCGTCAGGCGGACGTCCCACCTGTTTCAAACCCTCTGCGCCCAGCGAGCGGACCTCTGCGGCGGGTCTCGGCGCGCTGTTCTCGGGCCATGCGAATTGCCAGCGCCCATCCCAAGGCTCTGCGATCGGCCCGCGAAGATCGGCGACCGCGGACACTTCGCGACTGATCCGCAGATCCGCGCGTTCGGGCGTAAACAGGCAGCCCTGCAAGGTCGCGGGCCCCTCCGCGAGCCGCGCCCAGGTGGTTTCGAGCGAGGAAAGCCGCGGGCGGTACGCGGTGCCGGAGACCCAGCGCACGGCCTCGGCCAGAAGGCGCAAGCGCGTTTCCGCGTCCAGCGCTGCGAGCCGCGCGTGGTCCATCAGCACCTCGCCCCAGTCGAACCGGACATGGCCTGCCGTCACCACCTCTGCGGCGCGCTGACCGAGAGCGTCCTGCGCGCGGCGCATGGCATCGGCGGTCTGCGCAAGACGCGCCGTGTCCAGATCGAGCATGTCAATCGCGCGGCGCACCCGGACCCGATCAAAGCGCTCGTCGGTGTTGCTGGGGTCCTCGCACCACGCGACCCGCTCGGCCCGCAAGTAGTCCCGCAAGGTCTCGCGCTGTTGATCCAGCAGGGGGCGCAGCCAGAGCACCCCTGCCCGCTGTCGCCGGGCGGACATGGCCGCGAGCCCGTCCACCCCCGAGCCGCGCATCAACCGCAGAAGGAGCGTTTCCGCCTGATCATCCTGAGTATGCCCGAGGCAGACCGCATCAAGCGCCTCGGCGCGCGCCCAATCGGCGAGCAAGGCAATCCGAGCCTCCCGGGCGGATGCCTGCAGATTGCCCTGCCCGTCCCAACCCGTCCAACGCAGCGGCCGGTGGGGAAGATCAAGCGCGGCGCAGCTGGCCGCGACATGGGCCTGTTCCGCCGCTGCCTCGGCGCGCAGACCGTGGTCCACCGTGGCCGCATGGATCGACACGCCTCGCGCCGCGCCCCAGCCACTGGCCAGATGCAACAGCGCCATGGAATCCCCGCCACCGGAAACCGCGATCCCGATCCGCCGGGCCTCCGGGACCAGTTGCGCCATCTGATCCGCAAAGGCGCGGGTCAGAGCGGCGGGCGCGGTCACGGGCAGGTCAGTTCCCCGCGCGCGGTATTGGCATCCACCGCCGCCGTGCCGCCGGGATAGCGCAGGCTCACCTCGCGCAGGGTCAGGCAGGCCTCGTCACGCTGCCCGAGCTCCGCCAGGCTGATGCCCAAACGGTAAAGCGCGAGCGGCGCCAACGAGCCATCGGGCGCACCGGAAAAGGCATCCAGATAGGCCCGCGCGGCCTGGGTCCAGGACCCGTCCGAAGCCCGCGCTTCGCCACGCAGATAATGCGCTTCCTGGACCAGCGGGCTACCGGGATAGGTGGTCGCATAGGCCGCGAAAGCCTCCGCGGCCGCGCTGGACTGCCCCCCTTCAAGCAGGGCCTTGGCGGCGTCGAAATCCTCTTGCTCGGCGACGGCCAACTCGGGCGCACCCTCCGCCGGCGGGACCACTGGCGCGACGGGCGTCTTGGGCTGCGCCGCCGTCCCGCCAAGGGTCGAGGTCTCGCCCAGGGTCGAGAGATCGCCCCCCTCCAGCTCCACCAGACGGAATTCCAGATCCCCGATCCGGTTCGTGCCATCCTTGACGATGCTGTCGATGCGAAATTCGAGTTCTTCGGTCTTCGCCGTCAGCCGCGCCAACTCGCTCTCAAGCGTGTTGAGGCGATCCAGCGCGCTGGCGGGCAGAGAGACCTGCGGCGCGCCCGTTGTCGACTGCTCCCGCTTGAGGTTTTGCAGCTCCACATAGAGCATAGAGAGCTCCTGCCGGATATCGGCGAGGGTCTGAGCGCGGTCCTGCGCGGTCAGCGGGCTCGCCAGCGCGAAGAGGCCCATGGCCGCGAGAACTAGGACAGATCGTGTCATGGCAGGCCCCGCGATCAGGAGGTCGGCCCCGCCGACAGGACCGTCACGGCGCGGCGGTTCTGGGCGTAGCAGCTCTCATTCGAGCAGATCTCGATCGGGCGTTCCTTGCCGAACGTCACGGTGCTCAGACGGCTGTCGGCCACCCCTTGGGCGACCATGAAATCCCGCACGGCACTGGCGCGGCGCGCCCCGAGGGCGAGGTTGTATTCCCGCGTGCCCTGCTCATCCGCGTGCCCCTCGATCACCGCCGTGTAGGCGCCGTTGCTCATGAGCCAGGCAGCCTGCTGCGAGACGAGCTGCTGTGCCTCGGGCGAGAGCGTGCTCTGATCCACTGCGAAAAGCACCCGGTCACCGATGGCCTGCTGGAAATACTGCGGTGAGCTCGGATCACCGAAATCGCCCGCCGTGGTCGGCCCGCTGCCGCCGCCTGCCCCTCCGGCACTGCCGAAGAGCCCGCCAGATCCGGCGCAGCCCGACACGGCCAGGGCCGCGACCAGCGCCAGGCTCAGCCTCGCGCGCGAAGATGTCTTTGCAAATTCCATGGCCCGTTCCTCATCTGCTCTGTATTCTTAACGACTGTTTAACATGGTTCTGCGCGGCCCGCACCGACCGATCTCAGGGCAGGAGCGGCGACCAGGCCGGGTCCGACGCGGCGCCGGGGGTCGGCACGCGCCGCAGGTTCCGGCCCGAGATATCCACCGAGTAGAGCGCCGGTGCCCCGCGCGCGCCCGAGGTCTCCCGGGTGAACATGATCACGCGGCCATTGGGCGACCAGGTCGGGCTCTCGTCGAGGAAGGAGGAGGTCAGCAGGCGCTCCTCGGAGCCATCGACCCGCATGACGCCGATATGGAACCGGCCCTGGTTCTGCTTGGTGAAGGCGATCAGATCACCGCGCGGCGACCAGACCGGCGTGCCGTAGCGCCCGGCGCCAAAGCTGATCCGCCGCGCCTCACCGCCATTGGCGGACATGACATAGAGCTGTTGCGACCCGCTCCGGTCGCTTTCAAAGACGATCTGGCGGCCATCGGGGGAGAAGCTCGGCGCGGTCTCGATCGCGGGGGTCGCCGTCAGCCGGGATTGCGACCCGCTGGACAGGTCGCGGCGATAGATGTCGCTATTGCCGCCATTGGTCAGGGAAAAGACCACCGAACGGCCATCAGGGGCAAAGCGCGGGGCAAAGCTCATCTGCCCGCCCGTGGCCGAGCCGATGGACTGGCTGCGCACCTGCGCCACATCGAGCAGCGTGATCTGCGGCCGCCCCGTGGCATAGGACGTGTAGAGCACCCGATCGCCCGTGGGCGAGAAGCGCGGCGCGAGCACAATCGCGCTGCTATCGGTCAGGAACTGCACATTCGCGCCGTCATAATCCATGATCGCAAGGCGCTTCTCGCGCGCGTTCTTGGGGCCTTGCTCCGAGACAAAGACCACGCGGCTGTCGAAATACCCGCCCTCGCCGGTGATCCGGCTATAAACCGCATCCGCCACCTTGTGGCCCATGCGGCGCCAGCTCGACTGGCTGGCCACGAATTGCAGCCCCTTGCCGAGGGCTGCGTCGGAGAAGACATCAAAGAGGCGGAACTTCACCACGAGCCGCCCGTCCCCGGCGACGGACACCGAGCCGGTGACCAGCGCCTGGGCATTGATCGCCTTCCAATCGGCATATTGCACGGGGGAGGAGAAACTGGTGATCGGGCTGATATAGGCGCTTTCGGGGATCACCCGGAACAGGCCCGAGCCTTCGAGATCCGCGGCCACAACCTCGGCGATCTGACGGGCGAGCTCGGTCGCTTGCGGGGTTTCAGCCACAAAAGGCGGCACGGCCACGGGCAAAGGCTCGATCACGCCCTCGGTAATCTCGATACGCAGCGGTCCGGGGTTGGACTGGGCCTGGACGGGTCCGCTCAATACCGCGGTGGCCAAACCTGCAATCAGGGCACTCAAAAAGGCTCGTCTCATCGGATCCGCATCCTTTCGGGATTAAATGTCATTTCGATATCGCGCCACTGGCCGTATTTCTCAACCGGCAGATCAAATCCGGCGCTGCCGCAGCGGATGATTGCCCGCCGCGCGGCCTCAAAAGCCTGGCGGGCGGCGGCTTCCGAGCCGCCTTCGGAGCCGATCATCCGGATCGAGCCGATGATCGGACGGCCCGATTGCTCCATCTCCACGGCGACGACGACGGTTGTGCGCAAGGCCTCCGACGACAGGGAGCCCACATTCCAGCATTGCTGCACGGCGACCCGCAGCCCGTCACGTTCGCCCGAGGTCAGGGGCGGACCCACGGGGATCTCGGGGCGGGCCGGGGTGCTGGGAGCGGGATCTGGAGCGGTTTCAGCGGCCTCGGCCACGGCGGCGGCCACCGCATCCGCCACCGGATCGGAGGCGGGCTCGGGCGGTGTCTCGGCAACCACCGGCGCGGGTCGGGGTCGCGACGGGCGCGCGGCGGGGCGCGGGCTTGCGGTCAGTTCGGGCGTCGGATCCGCAGCCTGACTGTCCGGGTCGGTTTCCGTCGCCTCGGTGATGATCCGGGTGGTCGCAGCTTCGGGCGCGGTTTCACGCTCGGCTTCTGTGGCGGTCTCGCCCTCGGCCTCGGTGGTCACGGCCTCGTTCCGCTCGGGCGCGATCTCCGCCTCCGGCGCAGGCAGCGGCACAGGCTCGGGCGCCACGCGGGGCGCGGGCGGCGGCGGGGCCGGTGCAGCCGGGGCCGGGGGCGGCGCGGGAACAGGCTCCGGTTCGGGCTCTGGCGGTGGCGCCGATACGACAGGGGCCGGCGCAGGTTGCACCGGTGCGGGCGCGGGCGGCGTCTCGGGCGCCGGGGGCTGTGGCAGCTCGACCACCTCGGGCACCTCCGGCGCACTGGTCAGCGCCGCGAACTCAGCTTCGGATAGAAGGGTCACATCGGTCGCCGATGGCAGCGGCAGTTCCGGCGCGGAATAGAACAGCCCCCCGAGCGCGAGCCAGGCCAAGAGGCCCAGATGACCCGCCCCCGAGATCGCGGTCCCGGTGTCGATATGGGGCAGACGCAGCACGCGCCCTTAGCCCTCGGACCCGGCATCCGCTCCGCCCAGCGACGGCCCTCCGGTCTCGGTGACAAGGCCGATATTGTTGAAGCCCGCCGCGTTGAGCGCGCCCATCACCTGCATCACCTCCGCATAGCTTATGGCCCCATCAGCCCGCAGGAAGATCTTGTCGCCCTCCCGCTCTGCCGCCACGGCCCGCAAACGCGGGATCAGCGTGTCGCGCGCCACTTCGGTGGTCTGGATCAGCACCCGACCATCGGCGGCGACCGTAACGGTCAGGGGTTCCTCCTCGCTGCCCGGCAGGGCATTGGCCGAGGTTTCCGGCAGCTCCACGGGCACGCCCACGGTCAAAAGCGGTGCCGCCACCATGAAGATGATGAGCAGCACCAGCATCACATCCACGAAGGGCGTGACATTGATCTCGGACATGGGCTTGGCACCGCCGCGCCCACTGCGCCGACCGCGCCTGCGACCGCTGCCCCCTGCCCCGGATGAGACCCCGGCCTTCATGGCTCAGGCGTCCAACTGCCGCGACAGGAGCGTGGCGAACTCATCGGCAAAGGCCTCATAGCCGCCCACGATGCGATCCGCATCCGCCGAGAGCTTGTTATAGGCCACCACCGCCGGGATCGCCGCCAGCAGGCCCAGCCCCGTCGCCAGAAGCGCCTCGGCGATACCGGGCGCCACCACGGCGAGGTTGGTATTCTGCTGGATCGCGATCTGCTCAAAGCTGTGCTTGATGCCCCAGACCGTGCCAAAGAGGCCGATAAAGGGCGCGGTCGCCCCGGTCGTGGCCAGAAAGCTCAGCCCGTTCTGCAACCGCTCACTCGCCTTGGCGATGGCCACATCCATCGACCGGTCAATCCGCTGCTGCGCGCCCGGGATCAGATCGCCGGTCTCGCGGTGCGAGCGGCGCCATTCTGTCATGCCCGAGGCAAAAACCTTCTGCGCGGCCCCATCCGGCGCCGGCCCGATCTGATCAAAAAGGTCATCGAGCGGCTCGCCAGACCAGAAGGCCGCGTCGAACGCGTCTGCCTCGGACCGGGCACGGCGGAACGTGATCCATTTCTGAATGATGATCGACCAGGACCAGAAGGACATCCCGATCAACAGGATCATCACAAGCTGCACGGTCAGGGTGGCGCGCGCGAAAAGCGCGAGAAACGAGAAGTCTATCTCGGGTGTCATGGCCTGCTCAATCCTGCTCTCCGGCCTTCTTGGGCCGTGTGTTATCCTTCCAAGATACGCGCAAAGCGGCGTCTTTGGAAGGCGTCGCAGGAGCTCTAGCGTGTTTTTGCCGTGGCCTCGAAGGCCGCGCGCACTTCCGCCGGCACCCGGGCGGGGCGTCCGGTCTCCGACAGGCAAACGATTGTCACGGTTGCGGAAAAGAGCGTCTCCGCCCCCCGCAGAACCGCCTGATCGAGCGTGATCCGCGCGCCCGACACCTCGGCCAGTTGCGTGGTCACGGACAGGTGATCGTCGAACTTCGCGGGGATCAGGTAGTCCGCCTCGACCCGGCGCACGGCAAAGACGATCCCGGTTTCGACCTTCAGCGCCCCCTGATCCACGCCCAGATCACGCAGGTACTCGCTACGCCCGCGTTCGATGAATTTCAGGTAATTGGCGTAATAGACGATGCCCGCGAGATCCGTGTCCTCGTAATAGACCCGCAAATCGAAGCGATGCGCGCTCATTGCAGGGCCCCGATCCGCGCCGAGAGGCGCAGGGCATGGCTGGCATCGGTGGCCGCCACGGGCAGGACCGGATCATAGGCCGCGCGGATCACCTGTGCGATCTCGGGCTTCAGGAGGGTCGTGCCCTCTGCGGTCTTGGCGAGCGGCGATTGGCCGAGAAACGCCGTGTCCGACCAGAGCAGGATCGTCTGCACGGCCTGGCTCAGGGCCAGGGTTTCGGCGGGCACATCCCGCAGATGGGCATCCATGCGCACAAAAACGAAGGCCGCCTTGATGCCGCCATCGGGATCGAAGCGGAAGAACCGGTACTGATTGGCGTCCTGCGCCTCGAGCCTCGCCACGAGCGGGCCGAGATCAGGCACCAGCCGGTCCATATTCGGCGTCTCTGTCAGTTCGGACCAGTCCTCAAAGAAGAAGACCATGATATTGGCGCCGAGCTCCGGATCGGTCTCCGCAATCTCCACCCCGGCAAGCTGGGCCACAGCCTCGAACGCGCCCTTGACCACGCTCAGGGTCGCATCATCCACACCGAAGACGACCGGGGCCTGGGGCCGTCCCCAGCGCGCGCAAAGATAGGTGTCGTCACTGCGGGTGAACAGCGCTTCGATCTCGTCTGGGTGCACCGGGTCGTCCTCGTCTGGTCTCGCTCGCGCGGGACATAGCTGCTTTCGCTCGCGGGCTCAAACGGGCGGATCGTCCGGGGTGCCCGGATCGGGGAAGAGGTCGGTCTGGGCAGGCGCATCCGCCGGGCGTGGCATGGGCAGGCCCAGATGGTCCCAGGCCTTGCGCGCGAGCATGCGGCCGCGCGGCGTGCGCTGGATGAAGCCCTGCTGCAAGAGGTAAGGCTCGATCACCTCCTCCACCGCATCGCGCGCCTCCGACAGCGCCGCCGAGATCGTCTCGATCCCCACCGGCCCGCCGCCATAGTTCTCAGCCACCAGGGACAGATAGCGCCGGTCGCCCCCATCGAGCCCCGCGCGATCCACGCCCAGCCGAGTAAGCGCGCCATCAGCCACCTCTCGGGTGATCCGTCCGTCTCCTTCGACCAGTGCGAAATCCACCACGCGGCGCAGGAGCCGCCCGGCGATCCGAGGCGTCCCGCGCGCCCGGCGGGCAATCTCGGCGATCCCGTCCGGCTCCGCGGGAACCTCCAGCAGCCGCGCCCCCCGGGCGACGATCTGCTCCAGCTCGGGCGCAGTGTAGAACTGCAACCGGACCGGGATCCCGAAACGGTCCCGCAAGGGCGTCGTCAAAAGACCCAGACGCGTGGTCGCCCCGACCAGCGTGAAAGGCTGCAGCTCGATCCGCACCGTGCGCGCCGCAGGCCCCTCGCCGATCACCAGATCCAGTTCGAAATCCTCCATCGCCGGGTAGAGCACCTCCTCCACCACCGGGTTGAGGCGGTGGATCTCATCGATGAAGAGAACATCCCGCGCCTCGAGATTGGTCAGAAGCGCCGCGAGATCCCCCGCCTTGGCCAGAACGGGGCCAGAAGTCATGCGGAAGTTCACCCCCAACTCGCGCGCCATGATCTGCGCCAGGGTGGTCTTGCCGAGGCCGGGCGGGCCGTGGAAGAGCACATGGTCCATGGCCTCGCCGCGCCGCCGGGCGCTTTCGACAAAGACCCGCAGATTGGCGCGCGCCTCCGCCTGCCCGATAAACGCCTCGAGCGATTGCGGGCGCAGGGCGCGATCCGCCCCATCCCGCTCATCGGGCAAGGGTTCGGGGCGCAGATTTGGATCCGTGGCCATCGCTTACCCTTTCGGCGCCAGAAGGCGCAGGGCCGCGCGGATCAGCGCCGCCTCACCCTCTGCCCCTTCGCCCGACGCGGTGGCGACCGCACTGGCCGCATCGCCCTGCCCGTAGCCCAGATTGACCAGGGCCGAGAGCGCTGCCGCCTGATCCGACGCGGCGGATGGCGCAGCCTTCCGCGCCGGCGCCGGGGGCTCGATGCCCCCGGGGTCGGCCACCGCGACCGGGGCCTCCACGGCCTCCAGAACCGCGCCCATGGCCATCACATCCGGCCCCTTATCCTTCAACTCATTCACCACGCGCTGCGCGATCTTGGGCCCAACCCCTTGCGCCTTTTGCACGGCGGACCAATCCCCGAGCGCAATCGCCCGCCCGACCCCCTCTGCCCCCAAAGCAGACAGGATCGACATGGAGGCCTTCGCCCCAATACCCTGCACCGACATCAGCAACCGATGCCACTCCTTGTCCAGAAGCGTGGGAAACCCGAAAAGCTGCAACAGATCTTCCCGCACCAGCAGCTCGGTAAAGAGCGTCACCGCCTCCCCGGGCGCCGGCAAACCCGCCAGCGTGCGGTCCGAGCAATAAACCACATACCCCACGCCGCGCACATCCAGCAGGATGTGATCCTTCGCGCGATAGACCAGAACCCCCGAAAGCCGCCCGATCATGAGGCCGACACCGCCGTGACCCGGGCCAGACTGCGCTGGGATTGCAGGTGATGGGCGTGGCAGATCGCAACCGCGAGCGCATCCGCCGCATCCGGCCCCGCAAGGGTGACGCCCGGCAATTGCAGTTTCACCATATGCTGGATCTGCTCCTTGCCCGCATGCCCCACTCCGACCACGGATTTCTTCACATGGTTGGGCGCATACTCAGCCACCTTCAACCCGGCCGCCGCCGGCACCACAAGCGCAATCCCCCGGGCCTGCCCGAGCTTCAGGGTCCCGGTCGCGTCCTTATTCACAAATGTATGCTCCACAGCCGCCGCATCGGGCACAAGCCGCGCCACCACTTCGGTCAATTGCTGATGCAGGCTGAGCAACCGCTCCGCGAGATCCGAGCCGTCCGAGCGAATCTGCCCGTTCTCGATATGGCGCAATCGGCTTCCCTCGGACGAGATCACCCCCCATCCAAGGTTTCGCAAGCCGGGATCAATCCCCAGAACGCGCATCATTGTCTCTTTTTCTGCTCGTTTTTCTTCAACTAGCACGAAACGCGAACATCTGCCAAGATCCTTGATCCCGCCGGAAACGGAGCAATCCCGACCTCGACGTGTCGAAAACGGCCCGCTGCGACGAAAAAGCAGTCTGAAAGCGACACTGGAGAGGTCGAATTTGCGCCGCTTTTCAGAGGTCTATGCTCGCTTTTGAGGCATTCCGAAAACGCATGCGCGCCATGCAGTTTTTGCCCGTTGTAGAGGCAACGCGCCGGATCTAAGTGCAGATCACAACGAAACACACGATCACTCTAACCGGCCGCGCGCCACAGAT
This sequence comes from Dinoroseobacter sp. S76, assembly GCF_049801095.1. Classification (NCBI taxonomy): domain Bacteria; kingdom Pseudomonadati; phylum Pseudomonadota; class Alphaproteobacteria; order Rhodobacterales; family Roseobacteraceae; genus Dinoroseobacter; species Dinoroseobacter sp. S76. Next base: position 251,190 of record NZ_JBNAGH010000001.1, read on the forward strand.
AAGGTTTCGCCCAATGGCAGCTTTTGACACCTCCCGCCCCTATGTCGTCCTCCCCCGTTTCGAGGCAGGTCTGGCTCGTTTTTTCGGTTCCATCATCGCTTGGAATGACGCCCGCGTCACCCGCAACGAGCTGAGCCGCCTGTCGGAGCGTGAACTGCTGGATGTGGGTCTGATCCCGGGCGATATCGACGCCGTCTCGCGCCGTCGCCACTGATCTGGCAACCGGGGCGCGCCCTGCTGGCATCCGCGCCGCAGGGCCACCCGGCCGGATCCAGAGGTCCGGACAGGACCAAAGACCCGAACGTCAAAAAGCGCGCCCCGAGAGGCGCGCTTTTTGCTGTCGTCCTGTATCAGTGCATCCAAGGGCGCGCAGGGCACTAAACCTGCTGCACCCGATCCCCGATCACAGCGACAGGCGTCGGGCCAGCTCAAGCGAGAGGCGGTCAGGCGCGAGCGCGGCCCCGACGAAACGTTCGGTCATGGTCCCGGTCTCGAGATACATGACATGGGTGCGATAGGTCCCTTCGGACATCACCGCAATCGCGAGCCCCTTGAGCGCGATATAAAGCACGCAAGCCAGAAGGATCTTGCCCAGAGGCAGCATGGAGCCTTCGCCGCGATAGCCCCGGTTCACCCGGTCGCGGGCAGGTTTTCGATCGGCCGCATGGGCCGCGGTGATCTTTTCCACCCGGTCTCCGAACAGAGCCAGATTGTCATCCTGTGACATCGGGTATCTCCGAAATTCAATTTGAATTTGAAGATACTTTTCTAAAACCCCCTCGGGATAGAGTAACCTTTCGTTAAGGTTAAACCCCGCCAGAAGTGGTCGGCCCGGTCAGGGCCGCGACAGGGTCAGGGTCGTCCACTCGCCAATCGCCCATTGCGCCTGCAGATCGAGCCCCGCCGCGCCATAGGCGTCGATCACATCCTGCGCCTGCTCGTTCAACAGTCCCGACAGGATCACATGCCCGCCAGAGGCCATCGCTCCGGCGATGGACGGGGCCAGATCGATCAGCGGCCCTTTCAGGATATTGGCAAAGACCAGCATATAGGGGCCCTGGCCCGCGATCTGCGGATGGTCGAGACCCGTCGCTTCCAGGCACTGGACCTGCCCGGCCATCCCGTTGGCGGCCAGATTGGCTTCGGCGACCTCCACGGCCACGGGGTCGATATCGCTGGCCACGATAGGCACATCGTCAAGCACCCGCGCCGCGGCCATGGCCAGCACCGCCGTCCCGCAGCCCACATCGAGCACCGGGCCCATGGGCGCTCCTTGGGTCAGAAGATCGTCAAAAGCGCGCAGGCAGCCCTGGGTCGTGCCGTGATGCCCGGTGCCAAAGGCCATGGCGGCCTCGATCAGCAAGGGCACCGCGTCCGCCGGAACCGCGTCCGCATCATGGCTGCCATAAAGGAAAAAGCGCCCCGCGGTGACCGGCGACAGCTCCCGTTTGACCTTGGCCACCCAATCAGTCTCCGGCAGCTCCGAAACGGAGAAGGGCTTGGCCTCAAAGGCCGCCGCCAACAGCGCGAGCCCGGCCACATCCGGCGCCTCGATGAAATAGGCCCCTACTTCCCAGAGCCCCGACCCATCCTCGATCTCGAACACACCGACCCCGGTGGGTTCGGGCGTCATGGTCTCAAGCGCTTCGCCAAGACGTTCGGCAGCCGCCTTGCCGGGCAAGGTGGTGAGGGCAGTGAAGGTGGGCATGATCAGGGCTCCGGGACGTGGGCCCGGTGAGGGTCGGGCGCAGGATTGAGCCGTTGGTATTCCATGCACCGTGTCGCGGGGCAAGGGTTGGCCCCTGCCCCGGTCTGTTGCGATGGGGACCGTCAGGCCGCCCGTCCTGCGCTCTCAGCGACTGAAACGGCCCCGGTCAGCCCGCCTGGGCGACACCCGTGCCGATCGGGCAGGTCACGCCCGTCCCGCCAATCCCGCAATACCCATTGGGGTTCTTCGAGAGGTATTGCTGGTGGTAATCCTCGGCAAAGTAGAACTCCGGCGCGGGCAGAATCTCAGTCGTGATTGCCCCGTAGCCCGCCGACAGCAGACGCGGCGCGAAGGCCGCCTTGCTCGCCTGGGCCATCTCGGCCTGCGCGTCGGAGCTCGTATAGATCCCGGAGCGGTACTGGGTGCCCATATCATTGCCCTGGCGCATGCCCTGGGTCGGGTCATGCCCCTCCCAGAAGACCTGCAGCAGCGCGTCATAGGAAATCACCGCCGGATCAAACACCACGCGGACCACTTCATTATGGGCGGTCTGACCCGAGCAGACCTCCTGATAGGTGGGGTTATGGGTGAAGCCGCCCGCATAGCCCACCATGGTCAGGTAGACCCCGTCGAGCTTCCAGAACATCCGCTCCACACCCCAGAAACAGCCCATGCCGAACATCGCCACATCGAGACCCTCCGGCACATCCAGCGTCAGGGGACGCCCCGAGATGTGATGGGTCTCTGCCGTCGGGATCGCATTCGCGCGCCCGGGCAGGGCATCGGCGGCGCTGATCATTTCGGCTTTCTTGCGGCTCATGAAGAACATTGGCGGTCTCCTGTTTTTGGGGGGTGAGAAGGATATAGGGATCCGCAGGTCCAGATTCCACTCCGCCCGAGGTCACGGAACGGTCACCGCCCTGCCCTGACCCTGCCCCGCCCGCGCCCTGCTTGGCCGACAAACTTGTCTCAGACAGGGATCGCACGGCGCAGCAAGGAGGACCCGATGACGCAAACCGGCCTGCTACAGATCATCTTCTTCGTGGCGAGCGCCTTCCTCAGCTATGGGCTCGCGGTTGGGGCGGATCTGGTGGGGGTCGCGCCCAGCGCTGGTCTGCCCTTTGTCGGGGCCATGCTCGCCGCCGTGCTGGTCAGCGCCCTCTTTGCCCGTCTCAACGGGCGCAACCCGACCACATGCGAACGGCGGCACTTTGCCATGGTCGCGACCGTGGTCATGGGCCTCGCCAGCCTCGCCTTTCTCTGGCTCTATATGCATGCGGGTGGACCCAACGAGTTCAGCGTCATTGCCGCCGAAACGAGCCTCGGGACCGTCACCTGGCTGACAACTCTGATTTTCATGGTCGCACTGGTGGCCCAGTATATCTCGATCCGCATCGGGCTGCGGATTGGGCTCCGGCAAGTCTCGTCAGCGCCAGCCAACTGATCGGGTTTACTCCGCAGGCGCCGCCATTCGCGCCTGGAAGATCGTCTCGCGCCCCGGCTCCGGATGGCGCGGGATCAGCAGCGCCAGACACAGGGACGTGGCCGCCATGCCCGCCGCGAGCCAGAACACCCCGCCCGGGGACACAACCCAGAGATAGCCCAGCGAAGCAGGCAGAAACACCGCCGCGATATGGTTGATCGTGAAGGCCACTGCAGCCGTGGGCGCGATATCGGCCGGATCGGCGATCTTCTGGAAATAGGTCTTCAGCGCAAAGGCCAGCGCGAAGAACAGATGATCCAGCACATAGAGCGCTGCGGCCACCATCATTCCCCAGCCCAGCCAGTAGATCCCGCCATAGGCCAGGAACACGCAGATCAGTCCGACATATTCAAAGGCCAGCGCATTGCGCTCGCCGAACCGGGCGACAGCTTTGCCCATGAGCGGCGCGCAGAGCATGTTGGCCACGAAGTTGATCAGGAAGAGCGCCGTGACCTCATGGACCTCGAAGCCGAAGCGCTCGACCATCATGAAGGCCGCGAAGACCACGAAGATCTGTCGCCGGGCGCCGGACATGAACTGCAGTGCGTAATAGAGCCAGTAGCGCCGCCGCAGCACCATGCGCTTGTTTTGCGGGTTGGGGGATTCAAACTGCGGATAGGCGATCATGCAAATGATCGCGATGGCCGCCGTGATCCCGCCCGACGTCATGTAGACAAAGCTGTAGCTGAGATCGAAGGCTTTCCAGCTCACCACCAGCGTGCCGTAGCTCAGAAGCGAGGCCGCTGAACCCGCCGCCACGATCCAGCCGAGGGTCTGGGGCGCGCGCTCCTTGGCGATCCATTGCAACTGGAGCGACTGGTTGACCGTCTCGTAATAGTGAAAGCCGATCGAGCTGAGCAGGGTGAGGGCAAGAATGCCGTAATAGCTCGGGAAAAACCCGGTCAGGGCCGTGCCGATCCCCAGCAGACAGAGGGAGGCGAGGCCCAGAACCTGTTCCCGGACGATCAGGATCAGCGCGATCACCCCCACGGCGAGGAAGCCGGGGATCTCGCGCACGGTATGCAGCCAGCCGATATTGACCCCATCGAACCCCGCCATTTCGATGACGAAATTGTTCAGAAGTGCGCTCCAGGTGGCGAAGGCGATGGGCATCGCAAAGGCCATCAGGAAGAGCAGCGTCACCGGCTGCCGCCAACGGGGCAGATCCGGGGCTTGCGCGAGGGGCACGAGTCGCATGAGCGCGGTCTACGCCCTTGGTCGCGCTCTGGCGAGGAAAATCTGATCTGGGTCAAAGCCGGATCGTCGCGGTCATGGCAAACATATTCCAATTTTCGAATGCCAGATGCTGGAGGGGGCGCGGGCTATGGATATTCTGCCACTGGTGGAGCGGATCGGCGAAGGGCCCAGTGCGGCGCTCTTTGGCCTGGTCACTGGCATGGTCTTCGGGATCGCGGCCCAACGCTCCTCCTTTTGCCTGCGGGCAGCTTGCGTGGAGTTTGCGCGGGGCCAGTTCGGACATCGCATGGCCGTCTGGCTTTTGTGTTTCTCCACCGCCCTTGTCTGGGTGCAGGGCGCATCGCTCATGGGCCTGATGCGTGTCGAGGATGCGCGGATGATGGCCGTGACCGGGTCCTGGTCCGGGGCGATTGTCGGCGGGCTCCTGTTCGGGGTGGGCATGGTGCTCGCGCGGGGCTGTTCCGGGCGTCTTCTGGTACTGGCGGCGACGGGCAATCTGCGCTCGGTGGTGTCGGGTCTGATCTTCGCCGTCGTCGCCATCATGGCGCTGCAAGGGGTGCTGGCCCCGGCGCGCAACTGGATCGCCGGGCTGTGGATGACCAGCGGAGGGCGCAATGTGAACCTGCTCGACGCTGCCCACCTGCCGCGCGAGAGCGGCTTGGTCCTGGGCCTCGTTCTGGCCCTCCTCGCGCTGGAGATAGCGCGGCGCAACAGGATCGGCGCGCGGGTGCTGGTGATGGCCTCGGGCGTGGGGTTCGCGGTCGCACTTGGCTGGGTCCTGACCTTTGCCTTGAGCGAGGTCGCCTTTGACCCGGTTCAGATCGAAAGCGCAACCTTTACAGGGCCTTCGGCGAATATGCTCATGTTCTTTCTGATCCCGGATCCGGTGCTCGAGTTTGATATCGGCCTCGTCCCGGGTGTCTTCCTGGGCGCGTTCCTCGCCGCCTGGATCCGCAAGGATCTGCGCTTGCAAGGCTTTGAGGGGGCGGGTCCCATGGGGCGATCCATGATCGGCGCGGCCCTGATGGGGTTTGGCGGCATGCTGGCCGGGGGCTGCGCCATTGGTGCGGGCGTCACGGGCGGGTCGATCTTTGCCGGCACGGCCTGGCTCGCGCTCACCTGCATGTGGCTGGGCGCCGTGATCGCCGATCTGCTGGTGGATCAGCGTGGGTCGCGCGGCGTTCCGGCCGAGTAACCGGCCTCGTTTCCCTGCACAGCAAGGGGCGCGAGACGCGCCGCGGCGCAGCAAGCCCAAGACGTTAACCAAGGGCGTTATGTCTCAGTAAACACGCATTAATCTGTGTTAAGAAAGTCTTAATTGATCTTCTGAGACCGGATTCATTATGCGCATTTTCCTGATATCGACCTTCCTCCTCCTGCTCACAGCGTTCAGCGCCGCAGCCGCGACGATCCAGATCTCCGGCACCGGTGAGGTGGAGACCGCCCAACACGGCGTCGGTGTGAACGCCAAGGACAAGCTGAGTTTCACAGCCCAGGTCACGGGGCCGGAAATCATGTCCAGCAGCTATGCCCATTTCGCCCAGAAAGTGTACCAGGTCGAAGCCTTCCAGGCCCAGATCGGCGATGATTTCGTGGATCAAAGGCAGCCTGACGCGCTGATCTATCTCGTCGTGGCGAATTACAAGGACGGGCTGAACTCGGTGAAGATCTATCTCAACCCGGGCAATTTCGTCAGCTCCGCCGCCTTCAGCAGCTTCACGCTGGAATGGAAATTCGACTCCGATGATCTGGATGCCAGCCTGGAGACTGTGGCCGCGCTCGACTTCTCCAGCGCGGTGGAAACGACTTTCTTTGCCGTCGATTCCCGTGCGCCCAACGATATCGCGGTGACCGGTCAGTTGATGGTGACCAATGTGGCGCCCGTCCCCCTGCCCGCCGCCTTGTGGCTCGGGCTGGCCGGGCTCGGAGCACTGGGGCTGACGCGCCGCCGCGCCTGATCCCTCGGGCCGGAAGGCTTCTCAGAAGAAGCTCTGCGGGTCGATATCAATCGACAGACGCAGATTGGGACCGGGCTTGATCTGCGCGGTCCATTTGGCCAGCGCGTCCTGCAAGGCCACGCCCTTGGGCGCGGTCACCAGAAGCCGCACCCGGTGCCGCCCCCGGATCCGCGCGATGGGCGCGGGCGCCGGGCCATAGACTGTCGCCCCCGCCGCAGTCATCGGCCCATTCAACCGCGCCAGGGCATTGCCCGTGTCGAACACCTCCTGCAGGTCAGGTGAGCTGAGGATGATCCCCGCCATGCGACCATAGGGCGGCATCCCCGCCGCTTGGCGTTCCGCCGCTTCAGCCCGCCAGAACGCCTCCTCATCGCCAGTCAGGATCGCGCGGATCACCGGGTGTTCGGGCTGGTAGGTCTGCAAAAGGGCCTCGCCCCGCCGCTCTGCCCGCCCGGCCCGGCCCGCCACCTGCCGCATGAGTTGGAACGTACGCTCGGCTGCGCGCAGATCCGACCCCTGCAGCCCGAGATCCGCATCGATCACCCCGACCAGCGTCAGAAGCGGGAAGTTATGCCCTTTGGCCACAAGCTGCGTGCCGATGATGATATCCGCGGCCCCCTCGGCGATCTCGGCGATTTGCGCCTTGAGCGCCCGGGCCGAGCCAAAGAGGTCGGAGGACAGCACCGCGATCCGCGCCTCGGGAAAGGCCTCGGTCGCTTCTTCGGCCAGCCGCTCCACCCCGGGACCGACGGCGGCCATCTTGCCCTCGGCCTCGCAGGACGGACAGGCCTCGGGGACCGCTTGGGTCGCACCGCATTGGTGACACATGAGCCGTTTCTGAAACCGATGCTCAACCATGCGGGCATCGCACATCTCGCAGCCGATCTGGTGCCCGCAGGCCCGGCAGAGCGTGATCGGCGCATAGCCACGCCTGTTGATGAACAAAAGCGCCTGCTCCCCGGCCTCGATCCGTGCGGTGATCGCGCGCTTGAGGCTGGGCGAGACCCAGCGGCCAAAGGGCACCTCTTCAGCGCGCATGTCGATGGCGCGCATCTCGGGCAGTTCCGCATCCCCGAAGCGCGCATCCAGATCCACGCGCTGATACTTTCCGGCCTCCGCATTGGCCCAGCTCTCAAGGCTCGGCGTGGCCGAGGCGAGCACCACCTGCGCGGTTGCGAACGAAGCACGCAGCACGGCCATGTCGCGGGCATTGTAGAGCACGCCCTCCTCCTGCTTGTAGGAAGTGTCATGCTCTTCATCGACGACAATCAGGCCCAGATCCTGAAACGGCAGGAACAGCGACGAGCGCGCGCCGACCACCAGCTTGGCGCCGCCCTCGGCCACCATCCGCCAGCAGCGCCGCCGCTCGGTCATGGTCACGCCCGAATGCCATTCCGCCGGGCGCGCGCCAAACCGTGCCTCGACCCGGGTCAGGAACTCGGAGGTCAGCGCAATCTCGGGCAAGAGCACCAGCGCCTGCCGCCCCTTGGCCAGACAGGCCGCCACCGCTTCGAGATAGACCTCGGTTTTGCCCGAGCCGGTGACCCCTTTGAGCAAGGTCGTGCCGTACTCTCCGCGCTCGATCCCGTGCTGGAGCTGGCCTGCCGCGCGCTCCTGCGCTTCGGTCAGGGGTTTGCCCGGACGCGCCACGTCGAGCGGCGGATAGGGCAGATCCCGGGGCGTGTCCTGCTCATAGATCGCGCCAGCCGCCACAAGCCCCTTGACCACCGAGGCACTGACACCGGCTGCTGCGACCAGTTCGGCCTGGGTGACCGGTGCGCCGCCATACTCGGCCAGCGCATCCATCACGCGGGTCCGGGCATCGGTCATGCGCGACGGCTCGCCCTGCCCCGGGACCAGCACCTTGCGCATGGACATGGCATCCCCGAGCCCCGGGGCCCGCGTCGCCAGACGCAGCATCGCGGGCAGCGGGGTCAGGGTGTAGCGGGCCGCGCGGGTCAGAAAGGCGCGCATCTCATCGCGCATGGGCGGCGTGTCGAGCACCCGGAACGCGGCGCGGATCTTGGCCGGATCCCAACCACCCTGCCCCGGCCCCCAGACCACGCCCAGAACCTTGCGCGGTCCGAGCGGCACTTCGAGGAAATCGCCGATCTCGCAGCCGCCTTCCGGGGCCTTGTAGTCCAGCGTCCGATCCAGAGGCTGAGTGGTCAGGACCGCGATCAGATCTCCTGTCTCAAACCGCACCCTGCGCCCCTTTCCCCGTCCTGCCGCCTGCGTTATGAGAGCGGTAACAGTGCTGCAACCCCGAGGGAACCGAGCCCATGAAGTTTTTTGTAGATAGCGCCGATGTCGCCGCGATCGCCGAGTTGAACGACCTTGGCATGGTGGATGGGGTGACCACAAACCCGTCGATCATCCTGAAATCCGGCCGTGACATCACCGAGGTCACCAAAGAGATCTGCGAGCTGGTCGACGGCCCTGTGAGCGCCGAGGTTGTGGCCACCGAAGCCGACGCCATGATCGCCGAGGGCCGCAAGCTCGCCGAGATCGCCGACAACATCACCATCAAGCTGCCCCTGACCTGGGACGGGCTCAAGGCCTGCAAGACCCTCACCGACGAAGGCCGCATGGTGAATGTCACCCTGTGCTTCTCCGCCAATCAGGCCCTGCTGGCGGCCAAGGCGGGCGCGACCTTCATCTCCCCCTTCATCGGGCGGCTCGACGATATCAATCTCGACGGCATGGAACTGATCGAGGATATCCGCACGGTCTATGACAATTACGGGTTCGAGACCCAGATCCTCGCCGCCTCCATCCGCAGTGCGAACCACATGAAAGAGGCCGCCCTGATCGGTGCGGACGTGGCCACGGCCCCGCCCAATGTGATCAAGGCCATGGCGAACCATGTCCTCACGGATAAGGGATTGGCGGCTTTCCTCTCAGACTGGGAAAAAACTGGCCAGACGATTCTGTGATGGTGTAAGCTCGTCGCAAAATAAGACGAGCAGACACATAACAGAACGGCAGGCCCATGAGTGATCCAGCCCTGATGCCCCATGATCTGAAGACAAAGATCATCGAGGCCCCTGACGCGATTCTGGAGGATCGCGACGTGATGCGTGCCCTGATGGCTGCGAATGAGCGGCGTCTTGGCGGCAATATCATCGACCTGCGTGGTGTTGCGATGGAACGGCTCGAGGCCCGGCTGGACCGGCTCGAGGACACCCATCGCAGCGTGATTGCAGCCGCCTATGACAATCTGGCGGGGACGAACCAGATCCATCGGGCCGTGCTCAGCGTGCTGGAGCCGGTGGATTTCACGGCGTTCCTGTCCAATCTCGGCGGCGATGTGGCGGCGATGCTCAAGGTCGATGCGGTGCAGCTCGTCCTGGAGAGCCATGAGCAGGCGCCGGACCCGGCCCTCGATGCCCTGCGCGACATTTTGCAGGTCGTGCCCGCGGGCGAGATCGATCGCATGATCGGTACGCCCGAGGGGCTGCCCGCCCGCAAGGTGACCCTGCGCGAGGCGGTCGACCCCAGCCTCTACGGCCCGCAAGGGGCGGAGATCCGGTCCGAGGCGCTCCTGCGGTTGGAGTTCGGCGAGAGCCGCCTGCCCGGCCTTCTGGCCCTCGGGGCGCAGGATGCAGAGCTCTTCCATCCCAACCAGGGTACGGATCTGCTGGCCTTCTTCGCCCATGTGGTCGAGCGCGCGATCCTGCGCTGGATCGCCTGATCCCATGAACACCATCACGCTGCAGCCCGGAACCTCCGCGCTGCTGGAGGCGTGGCTGACCCATTTGCGCGGGCTCGAGGATGCGCCGGACACCACACTGACCGCCTATCGCCGGGATGTGGCCGGATTTCTCGGCTTTCTCGCGGGTCATGATGGCGGGGCGGCCGGGGCCGCGCGCCTGCGTGAGGTCTCACAATCGGACATGCGCGCCTGGATGGCGGCGGAACGGCGACGCGGGCTCGCAGCGCGGTCTCTGGCCCGAGCGCTCTCGGCGGTGAAGTCCTTCTTCCGCTGGCTGGGGGAGCGGGACGGGTTCGAACCCACTGCCGTGCTCGCCGCCCGCAGCCCGAAGTATAAGCGCAAGCTGCCGCGCCCGCTGGCCGAGGATGCCGCGCTGCAGATGATCTCGCAGGTGGAGTTGCAGGCCGAGGAAGGCTGGGTTGCCGCACGGGATGTGGCTGTGGTCACCCTTCTCTATGGCTGCGGGCTGCGGATCTCGGAGGCGCTTGGGCTGACAGGTGCCGATGCGCCCCTTCCGGAGGTTCTGCGTATTCGGGGCAAAGGTGACAAGGAGCGGATTGTGCCGGTTCTGCCCGCCGCCCGGAACGCCGTGGACGCCTATCTCGCCCTCAGCCCCTATCCCTGCGAGCCGGAGGATCCCCTCTTTCGCGGGGTGCGCGGCGGGCGGCTGAACCCGCGGCTTGTGGCCAAGGTGATGGAGCAGGCAAGGATGCAGCTCGGTCTGCCGGCTACGGCCACGCCCCACGCCCTGCGCCATTCCTTTGCCACCCATTTGCTGGCGGCGGGTGGTGACCTGCGCGCGATTCAGGAGCTTTTGGGCCATGCCTCCCTCTCGACGACCCAGGCCTATACGGCGGTGGATGCGACCCGGCTCCTGGAAGTGTATAACGCCGCGCATCCGAAAGCCTGAGCCAACGGGGGCCAGCCCCCGCACCCCCGGAGTATTTCAGGAACAATGAGAGGGGCGGAGCGCGAGGCGGATCGGACCTTTTGCGGTTTCCGGATCGACTGGGTGACCTTTCTGGGTCGCGATTAGGTGGCCTTCGCGAATGAGCTCGCTTGCCGCCTTGCGGACCGGCGCCATCAGGGGGCGCCAGTCCGTGGCCAGCGCGCGCGCCGCCTCGGACGGGCAGAAGCTTTTGCCCGTACCGCGCCGATGGGCCAGATCCAGGAGCGCGGCGCGGAGGTCATCGGAGCCGGGCGTCACTCGGCCGCGACGCGTTTATCCTCGGTCTTTGTGTCGAAATCCGAGGCGTCATGGCGCTCATGGAGCTGCATGGACGGCTCGCCGAAGAGGCGATTGACCATGCGCCCACGCTGCACCGCGGGGCGCGCATCGATCCGCTGCGCCCAGTCCATGACATGGGTGTAGCTGGCCACATCCAGGAACTCCGCCGCATCATAAAGACGCCCGAGCACCAGCTGGCCATACCAGGCCCAGATCGCCATATCGGCGATCGTATAAGTCTCGCCAGCCATCCAGTCGCGCGTTGCCAGATGCCGGTCGAGCACATCGAGCTGGCGCTTGGTCTCCATGGCGAAGCGGTTGATCGGGTATTCCCATTTTTCCGGGGCATAGGCGTAGAAATGCCCGAACCCGCCGCCGAGATAGGGGGCGCTGCCCATTTGCCAGAAGAGCCAGGAGAGCATCTCGGCCCGGTCCTCGGGGCCGGTCAGAAAGGCGTCGAATTTCTCGGCCAGATGCAGCAGGATCGCGCCGGATTCGAAGATCCGGATCGGGGTCTCGCCCGTCTCGTCGAGCAGTGCGGGGATCTTGGAGTTCGGGTTCACCTCGACAAAGCCGGAGCCGAACTGGTCGCCATCGCCGATGCGGATGGGCCAGGCATCGTATTCCGCGCCCGCATGGCCTGCCGCGAGCAGCTCCTCGAGCAGTATCGTCACCTTCACGCCGTTGGGCGTCGCCAAGGAATAGAGCCGCAGCGGGTGCGCGCCCTTTGGCAGCTCCGCATCATGGGTGGGCCCGGCGATGGGGCGGTTGGTGGAAGCAAATTTGCCTCCGGAGGGACCATCCCAGGTCCAGACCTTGGGCGGGGTATAGGATGTTTCAGTCATGCTGGAGCCTTTTGCGCGCGATCACTCGGGATCTAGAGCTTGGCAGGCCCCTGCCCAGCGATGGAAGCCCAGAATGAGACCAGAGGTCTCAGATCGCGCAGCTGTGAACGCAAGTCCGCCCGATCCGTCTCCAAAACCAAACGCGCGCCACGGGGCGGGTCCGCCCGGTTGACATGTCAACCGGGCCATGGCCGGGCGTGTCAGCGCCCGGCACCCGGGATCACTCGGCGTCCAATGCGCTCAGCGCATCATCGCAGCGTGCACAGACGCCCGGATGCGCGTAGGAGCCCACATCGGGCAGGATCTTCCAGCAGCGCTGGCATTTCTGCCCCTCGGCCTTGGCAAACACCATGCCCACGCCGGGCACATCCGGGAGGGTGAAGGCGCCTTCCGGCACGGGCTTCGACGAGATCTTGAGCTGCGAGACGATGCAGGTATCGGCGAAGAGCTCCGGCTTGATCATCCCCGCCACATGGGCCGGGACATGGACCGTGGGCGCAGCCTCCAGAGATGCGCCAATGGTCTTGGCCTGTCGCTCCAGCTCCAACCCGCCGGTCACGACCCGGCGCACGCCGCGCAAGGTGTCCCAACGCCCCACGGCCTCCGGGTGGTGCCACTCCTTAGGCGTCTCGGGGAAGTCCTGCAGATGGACCGAGTTTTCCTCGCCCGGGAACCGCTCCAGCCAGACCTCTTCCATGGTGAAGACGAGGATCGGAGCAAGCCATGTGGTCAGGCGGTGGAACATCGCATCCATCACCGTCAGGGCCGCGCGGCGTCGCAGACTGTCGGCCCGATCACAATAGAGCGCGTCCTTGCGGATGTCGAAATACTGCGCCGAGAGCGCCACGGTCGCGAACTGGAAGACCGTCTGGAACACGCCCTGGAAGTCGTATTTCTCGTAGCCGACCCGCACCTGCTCATCGAGGTTGCTCATCATGTGGAGGAAGGCGCGCTCCATCTCCGGCATCTCCGCCGGGTCGACGCGCATGTCCTCGGTGAAGCCCTCCAGCGCGCCGAGCAGGTAACGCATGGTGTTGCGCAACCGGCGATAGCTGTCTGCGACATTCTTGAGGATCTCATCCCCGATCCGCAGGTCGACCGTGTAGTCGGACTGCGCCACCCAGAGCCGCAGGATATCGGCGCCGTATTGCTGCACGACCTTCTCGGGCGCCACGGTGTTGCCGATGGATTTGGACATCTTGTTGCCCTTGGCATCCAGCGTGAAGCCATGGGTCAGCACGCCGCGATAGGGCGCCCGCCCGATTGTTCCGCAAGCCTGCAGCATCGAGGAGTGGAACCAGCCGCGATGCTGATCCGTCCCTTCGAGGTAGAGATCGGCGAGCCCATCGCTCGACCCGTCCTCGCGATCCCGCAGCACAAAGGCATGGGTGGAGCCGGAATCGAACCACACATCGAGGATGTCAAAGACCTGCTCATAGGCCTCCGGGTCATGCTCATTGCCGAGGAACCGGGCCTTGGCGCCCTCGGCATACCAGGCATCCGCGCCTTCGTTTTCAAAGGCGTCCACGATGCGTGCATTCACAGCCGGATCCCGCAAAAGGTAATCCGGATCAGTATATTGCGCGCCTTTCTTCACAAAACAGGTGAGCGGCACACCCCAGGCGCGCTGACGGCTCAGAACCCAGTCGGGCCGCGCTTCGATCATCGAATAGAGCCGGTTGCGCCCGGTCTGAGGCGTCCATTGCACCAGCTGGTCGATGGAGGTCAGCGCCCGCTCGCGGATCGTCTCGCCATAGGTGTCATTGCCGTCGCCCACGGGCTTGTCGATGGCGGCAAACCATTGCGGACGGTTGAGACGGATCACCGGCGCCTTGGAGCGCCAGGAATGGGCATCCGAGATCGTGATCCGCTGGCGCGCGAGCAGCCCGCCGATCTCGACCAGTTTGGCGATCACCGCCTTGTTCGCCCCGCCCGGCTTGCCATTGGGCTTGAGGATGCACTCCCCGCCGAAGAAGGGCAGATCCGCGCGGTACGAACTGTCATCGAGGACATTGTAGGTCATGGGCAGGCCATGCTTGACCCCGATGGCGTAGTCGTCATCGCCGTGGCTCGGCGCCGTGTGGACAAAGCCTGTGCCCGCATCATCGGTCACGTGATCCCCGGGCAGGAGCGGCACATCGAAATCCCACTCGCCCTCAGCCCCATCGGCCTTGGCAAAAGGGTGCGCGCAGGTCAGGCGCCCAAGCTCGGCGGCCGACACGTCGCGGCGCCGGGTGAACCCCGCGACACGGGCCTGGTTCAACGCGCCTTCGGCCAGCGCATCGGCCATGACATAGGTGTCGCCCACGGCGGCCCAGCATTCCTCCGGCGTCTCCGTGACTTCATAGAGCCCATAGGAGATCCCCGGCCCGAAGCAGATCGCCCGGTTCTGCGGGATGGTCCAGGGGGTGGTGGTCCAGATGATGACCGCCGCCTCTTCGAGTTGTTCGGCCAGCAGATCGCCATCGCCGCCCATGGTGTCATGGGCGCCCTCAAACGAGGACACCACCGCGCGGGCCGAGGTCACCGGGAATTTCACCCAGATCGCATCGGTCTGGCGGTCGTGATACTCGACCTCGGCCTCGGCCAGAGCGGTCTTCTCGACCGGCGACCACATGACGGGCTTGGAGCCCTGATAGAGCGTCCCGGTCATGAGGAATTTCATGAACTCCTCGGCGATGACGCGCTCGGCATGGAAGTTCATGGTCAGATAGGGGTCGCCCCAATTGCCCGTGATTCCCAGACGTTTGAATTCCTCGCGCTGGATACCGACCCAGCCCTCGGCAAAGGCCCGGCATTCCTGCCGGAAATCGATCACCGGGATCTCGTCCTTGTCTCGCCCCTTGGCGCGGTATTTCTCCTCGATCTTCCATTCGATCGGCAGGCCATGGCAGTCCCAGCCAGGGATATAGCGTGCATCCTTGCCCATCATCTGCTGGGAGCGGACGACCATATCCTTGAGGATCTTGTTCAGCGCATGGCCGATATGGAGGTTCCCGTTGGCATAGGGCGGGCCATCATGGAGCGTGAAGCTCGGCCGTGTCTCGGTCTTGGCCTTCTCGCGGAGGCGCTCATAGACCCCGATCTTCTCCCAACGGGCCAGCCACTCCGGCTCGCGCTTGGGCAGGCCTGCGCGCATGGGAAAGGAGGTTTTCGGGAGGTTCAGAGTGTCTTTGTACTGGTTCGCACTGGGCGTGTCGGCGCACATGTCCGGTCATCCTGTATCGTCATATCGGTCAAAAAAGGAGGGCGGCGCGGAAACCCATACGCCTTGGCCCGGCGGCTCGGATCAAGCGAGCGCCGGGTTGCTAATTCGGGGAATGATCACCGCGAACCATGTCATGGGGGGCTTATAGGCCCCTATTCCCATGGGGACAATCGCAACCTTTCGACGCTGTCCTGCCGGGAATACCGATGCCTTCCATGCGATTTTTCGATGGGTCTCGGCAACAAAGCCGCAATTTTTCGATTATTTTGACACAACTCGCTCTTTCTGGCGCCGGACGCTTGTCATGCCTCACGGGGCTGTTACCGATAAGGTCTGTGTAACCAGTTGGGAGGAAGTTCATGCGTATCGCACCCACCATGCTCACCTGTGCCTTTGTTGCCGGCCTCGCGGCCAGCGCATCGGCCAGCACCCTCGACATTCCGTTCAGCATCGGCAGCGGCAATTCGAACGAGCAATTCACCATCGACCGCAACAATGACGCGGGCAACGATATCGAGATCGGTATCAAGGCCAAGGACCGTTTTGTGGGCGACATCGTGCCCGTGGGCAATGTCTATAACGCCGTCGCCGGAGAGAGCGATCCCGGCCTCGCCTTATGGAATGTCGACTGGTCCGTGGATCTCGGCGCGGGCAAGACCATTGACGATTACGACGTCTATCTGACCGTCGATTTCAACACCGCCGTCGGAAACGCGGATGTCAGCACCTTCCTGATCGACGGCTCTGCCTTCCTGCTGCCAGGGCAAAGCATCAATCAGCAATCGCAGAATCTCGGCTTCGGGTTCTGGGCTCTGGCTCCGAACTATCAGGCGTTCGATCCCTTCGCCCCGGGCGAGTACGAGATCGGCCTGACGGTCTTTGACGACGGCGCCGACATCTCCAGTGCTGCGGCTCTGGCCAGCGTGCAGGCCTTCGTCAATGTTGCGCCGATCCCGCTGCCGCCCAGCCTTGCGCTCGGGGGTCTGGGCCTCGGTGCCCTCGCCTTTGCCAGCCGCCGCGCGCGTCGCAAAACGCGCTGAGCCCTGAGATCGAACGCGCCCGGGTTCAGGGCGCGTTCACATGCTCCCAGACCTTCGAAATCACGACCGAGCCTTCGCCTACGCCGGAGGCCACCCGTTTGACCGAGCCTGCGCGCACATCGCCCACCGCAAAGATCCCCGGACAGGAGGTCTCGAAGGTGGAGCGTCCGCCCACTTCCGGCCCGGTGCGCACAAAGCCCTTCTCATCGAGCTCCACATGGCCGTCGAGCCAGCCGGTATTGGGCGCGGCCCCCACCATCACGAAGACCGCCCCCGTCTTGAGCGTCCAATCCTGCCCCATCTGCCCATCGCGGATCGTCACCCCTTCGAGCGTTTCCGCCCCGTGGAGCGCCGTGACCTGCGTGCGCCGATGCAGCGTGATCGACGGGTCGCGATCAAGCCGCTCGGAGAGGTAGGAGGACATGGAGGAGGCGAGGCTGTCGCCCCGGATCAGCACATGGACATGATGGGCCGTGCGCGACAGGAACATCGCCGCCTGCCCCGCCGAGTTGCCGCCGCCGATCACCACCACATCGGTGTTCCGGCAATAGCGGGCCTCCACATCCGTGGCGGCGTAATAGACGCCCGCGCTCTCGAACTCTTCGAGCCGGGGGATCGGCAGTTTGCGGTATTGGACCCCCGTGGCGATGACAATGGACTTGGCGCAGACCTCCTCCCCATCGTCGAGGGTCACGCAGAAGATCCCGTCCTCCAGCGGTGTGACATGGGCCGCCCGCCGCGGCATGGCAAAGCGGGTGCCGAATTTCATCGCCTGCACCTCGCCGCGCCAGCAGAGATCCGCGCCGGAGATCCCCGTGGGAAAGCCCATGTAGTTCTCGATCCGGCTGGAGGTGCCCGCCTGCCCGCCAATGGTCAGATCCTCCACCACCAGCGCGCTGAGCCCTTCGGCCCCGGCATACACCGCCGCCGCGATCCCCGCCGGCCCACCACCCACGATCAGCACGTCATAGACATGGGTGCCCCCGAGCGGCATGTCGATGCCCAAGAGCCGGGCGATCTTGCGCGGATTCGGCTCTTCGATCACCGTGTTCTTGCCAAAGATCACGCAAGGATGCCGGGGCAGGATCGCGCATTGCTCGGCGATATCCTCGGCCTCGTGATCCTCCAGATCGAGGGAGCGATAAGGGATCCGGTTGCGGCTGGCAAAGGCCGCGATGCGCCGGATCTGCCGATCCTGATTGGCGCCCAGCAGGGTAAGTGCTGCCTGCTGGCTTTCAAGCAGGCGGCGGCGGCGCCCGGCAAAGACGGTGACGATGATATCGCTCATCTCCGGCACTTCGGACATCAGCTGCAGCATCTCGGCGCGCGGCACCTGCAGCAGGCGCGTGTCCTGCACCGCCCGATTGGCCAGCATGATCCGGCCATCATTGAGAAAGCTGATCTCGCCTGTGAACTGGGTCGGCCCCAGCGTGGCATTCCCATAGCGGCCCCCGGTGACCGGATCGATCGCCTCCAGCTCCCCCTCCAACACGTAGTGGAAATGGGTCTGCTTGTCCCCGAGCTTGGTGATCTTGTCCCCGGCGGCGTACTGGACCTCCGTCCCGATCCGCCGCATCGCCGCCACATGGGCCGGATCGAGCGGCGTGCGCACCATGGTGTCGAGATTGGGGGCGAGGGTGTCCATCGGGCGCTCCGTCTTGGGTCAGGTCCCGTTAGAGAATAGTCCGCCCAGCGCTTGTTTCACCAACCCGGTGACAGAAGGTTTGCGCGTTTCGCCAAAGGGAAGCGGGCGGCAGACTTCGAGGGCGGCGACCCCGACCCGCGCCGTCAGCGCGCCGTTCACGACACCTTCGCCAAAGCGGCGCGATACCTTCGACAGCACGCTGCCCCCCGCGACGGATCCGATCAGGTCATCGCCGACAGCCACGGCGCCGGTCGCGACCAGATGGGTCAGGACCGAGCGGGTCAGACGCCAGCTCCCGAGTGTGCCTGCGCGGCCGCCATAGATCTCGGCGATCCGGCGGATCATCCGCAGGTTCGAGGTGAGCGCCGCGATCACATCCGCCAGAGCCAAGGGGACGAGCGCGGTCACGGTGGCCACCTGACGCGCCGCCGCCGCGATCTCGGCCTCGGCGCGGCGATCCAGAGGCTCGAGCAGCTGCGCCTCCAGCAACTCATAGACCGCCGCAACCTCGAACTGGTCCTTCACCGAGCGGTCGATATCCTGCCGCGCCCCGCGCAGCTCCGGCCGATCCGCATAGAGCGTCGAGATCCGGGTCGCGACGCTTTTGGCCTCAGAAAGGGTGCCTGCGGCCAGCGCTGCATCCGCCGCCGCGCGGATCCCGTCGAGCCGCGCCAACCGGCGATAGCCCAGCCATTCGCGTCCGGCGATCATCAGCGCCGTGAGGCACACGAGCCCGAAGAGCCCTGCCCCCACCGCGCCGAGGATCGGCGAGCTGGCTAGCAGCCCGGTCACGAAATTCGTTGCCGCCACCCCGGCCATGAAAAGCACAAGCGCCAGAAGCGCCGAGAGGAATATCCGGAGCAGACGCGAGGGCGGGCGCGCCGCCAGCCGCGCCACGGTCTGCAGCGCCTGCCCCTGGGGTGCCGCCCCGGGCAGATCCGGCACGGGCGGGGCCGAGGCCGGTGTCTCGCGGTCGGGGGCCTCCGCGCTGGTGGCCTCCTCCTCCAGATCGATCAGAACAGCGCCTTTCTTGGCGGTCATGGCAGGACCCTCCGGTCTTGAATTGCGCTCATCTCAGGCGATCTCCGAGCAGGAACTCCGCCGCACGGTCAAGACGGATATGGGGCGGCCCTTCGCCCGGGGCGAGGGCCACGCGCGCGGGCGCAAAGCGCATGGCGGAATAGTCACCATCGAGCCAGGTCTCCGCCCCCTCCCGCGCCGGGGCGAGGATCGCGTTCGGGTCCTTCGGGAGCTCGCCCGCAAAGAAGGCCGCCTCCTTGCCGGTTTCCAGCAGCGTGCCCCGCACCAGATCGAGCGGCTGGCCCTTGTGGGTGCGGGTTTCCTCCACGGTCGTCCGCAGGGCCGCGATGGCCATGGCGCCGGTTTCGGCCCCTGCGAAATCCGCGCGGCGGCGGGCATCGCGCACGAGCGCCTCCATGATCGCAGTCATCTGGGCATGCTGCGTATGGTGCAGATGGTCGGCCTTGGTGGCCGCAAAAAGGATCCGCTCCACCCGTTTGCCCAGCATCGACGTCAGCCAGGAATTGCTGCCGGGGCGAAAGGCCTTGAGGATATCCTCCATCGTCCCGCGCAGATCCTCGACCGCGCGCGGCCCTGCATGAAGCGCGCCCAGCGCATCCACCAGCACGATCTGCCGGTCGATCCGCGCGAAATGATCACGAAAGAAGGGCTTGGCGACCTGCGCCTTATAGGCCTCGAACCGACGGGCAAATTCGCGGCCCAGCGAGCCCCGGCCATAAGCCCCTGCGGGCAAGGGCGCAAAGGTCAGAACCGGCGAGCCCTCAAGCTCCCCGGGCAGGATGAAGCGCCCGGGCGTGCAGTCGGAAAACCCGGCCTCCCGCGCCGTATGGAGCGCCTGCGTGTAGCTTGCGGCAAGGTGCTGCGCGTCGGGTTCCGACAGCTTCGCGCTCGGATCGGCCTCGGAGAGCGCCGCCAGAAACGCCTCCGCCCCGGGGCGCTGGGGCAGACGTTTGAGCATCTCGGCCGACCACGCCTCAAAGCTTTTGTCCAGCAGTGCCAGATCCAGCAGCCATTCGCCCGGGTAATCCACGATATCGAGATGCACGGTTTTCGGCCCGGAAAGCGCGCCCAAGAGCCCTTGCGGCTGCACCCGAAGCGAGACCCGCAGCTCGGAGATCGTGCGCGTGCTCTCGGGCCAGCGCGGCGTGGTGCCGGTCATCTGGCCCAGCGCGTTTTCAAACTCAAAGCGCGGGATCGTGTCATCGGGCTGCGGCTTGAGATAGGCGCTCTGGATCGCGCCGCTGGCCGCGGCCTGAAACTGCGGCATGCGCCCGCGCTCCAGCAGATTGGCCACCAGCGAGGTGATGAACACCGTTTTGCCCGAACGGCTGAGGCCGGTCACGCCAAGGCGAATGACCGGTTCGAAAAAAGTCTCGGAGACAGCGTCTGTAAAGCCGGTCACCCCGCGCTCGATGCTGTCAGTTACTGTGGAGAATACCAAAATCGCGTCCTTCGTGCTCGGGGAATAACATAAGGATGCGCAGGACGGGGTTCAAAGGCCTTCGACCGGGGGAATTGCGGAATTGTCTTGGGCGCGCCGCCGCGTTATGCGACGCGCCATGCCCAGATTTGCCCTCAAGATCGAGTATCACGGCGCGCCGTTTTCCGGCTGGCAGCGCCAGAAAGAGCATCCCTCCGTGCAGGAGGCGGTGGAGGGTGCCCTGCGCAAGCTGCAGCCTGACCATGCCGGGATCGCGGCGGCGGGGCGGACCGATGCGGGGGTGCATGCGACGGGGCAAGTCGCCCATGTGGATCTGGCAAAGGACTGGGATCCTTTTCGGCTGTCGGAAGCTTTGAACCATCACCTGCGCCCGCAACCCGTGGCGGTGGTTGCGGCCGCGCGGGTTGCCGAGGACTTCCACGCGCGGTTCTCAGCGGTGGAGCGGCGCTATCTGTTCCGGTTGCTCGCCCGTCGCGCACCGGCCACCCATGATGCGGGTCTGGTCTGGCGCGTGCAGCGCCCACTCGATGTGGCGGCGATGCAGGACGGAGCGGCCTGTCTGATCGGCAACCACGACTTCACGACCTTTCGGTCGGTGATGTGCCAGGCGGCCTCGCCTGTGAAGACGCTCGATGAGATCACCATCGACGAAATCCCCTTGCCCCATGGCACGGAGATCCGGTTTCACCTGCGCGCGCGGTCCTTCCTGCACAATCAGGTGCGCAGCATCGTGGGCACGCTGGAACGGGTGGGCGCAGGCAGCTGGGCGCCGCAGGATGTCCGAACTGCACTCGAAGCGCGGGATCGCGCCGCCTGCGGACCAGTTTGCCCACCGGAGGGGCTCTACCTGCAAGAGGTGATCTACCCGGACGACCCGTTCGTCCCGGATTGACCCGGCGCTCCCTTCAGGAGCGCGGACCCGCTGGCCCAAACCGCCGTCTCAACCCCTTGCTTCGCGCACATCGCGCGCGCGTCCGCGCGCTCCACATGTGGAGCGCGCCCGGGCCAAGTGCTTTGCACTTGGCAGGCCCGGTCTCAGGTCTCGGCGCGCTCGGCCCAGCCCGCGAAGATCTTTTCCAGCGCCACGACGATGTAGTAGAGGACGATCCCCAAAAACGCCAAAGCGATCAGCACAGCGAACATCAGCGGGTAGTCCGCGCTGATCTTGCCACTGTCAAAGAGATGGCCGAGCCCCTTGCCATGGGGCTCCACAATCTCCATCAGGTTTGTCCCGATGAACGCCAGGGTCACGGCGACCTTCAGCGCGCCAAAAAACTCCGGCAAGGTCTTGGGCAGGGCGATCTTCCAGAAGATCGTCGTCTTGGACGCGCCCAGGGATTGCAGGATATCGCGATACTCCGGCTCCAGCGTGCTGAGCCCGATCGAGACCGACACGGCGATGGGAAAGAACGAGATCAGGAACGCGATCAGGATCGTGTTCATGTCATGCTGACCCACGAACATCAGCGCGATCACCGGCACCACCGTCGCCTTGGGGATCGCGTTGAACCCCACCAGCAGAGGATAGAGCGCATCGCGCATGGTCCGACTGAACCCCATGATCATGCCGAGTGCGACGCCAAACACCACCGCCAGCAAGAGCCCCGCGACGGTCCGCCAGAGCGTCTGCCAGCCGTACTCAAAGAACAGCCCCCGGAACTTCCAGAAGGCAGGCCAAAGGTCGCTGGGCGAGGCCATCTTGTAATTCGGCCAGTCATTGACCCAGACCAGCCATTCCCAGAACACCAGAAACGCCAGAATGGCCGCCAGCGGGATCGCGATCTTCTGAAAGGTTCTCATTCCGCGGCCTCCGCTGTCTCGGCCCTTCCCTGGGCGACCTGGATCTCGTGGCGCAGGATCGCGAGCATATCCGTCGCCTTCTGGGTGTAGAGGTCGTCGAGCACCCGCGCCCCTTCGAAACTCACATCGAGGATATGCTGGGTCGTCGCCGGGCGCCCGGACAGAACCACCACCTGATCGGCCAGAAAGATGCTCTCGCGGAGGTCATGGGTGATCAGAAGCGAGGTAAAGGGCTCCTCCGCGCGCAAGGTATGCATGAGCTGCCACAGATCTTCGCGCGTGAAGGCGTCGAGCGCGCCAAAGGGCTCATCGAGGATCAAAACCTCGGGCTTGTGGACGAGCGCGCGGCAGAGCGAGGCGCGCTGACGCATCCCGCCCGAAAGCTCAGAGGGGCGCTTGTCCTCGAACCCGGCGAGCCCGACGAGCCCCAGCAGATGCTCGGCACGCGCGACGCGATCCTTGCGCGGCATGCGCGGGGCGACGATCTCCAATGGCAGGATGACATTGTCGAGGATCGTCCGCCATTCCAGCAGCACCGGGTTCTGAAAGGCCATCCCCACGGTGGATTTCGGGCCCTTCACCTTCTCTCCATGGAGGCGGACATCGCCCGTATCGGGCTTCATGAGCCCCGCGATCAGGCGCGTCAGGGTGGATTTCCCGCAGCCCGAGGGCCCGACCACGGCGGCAAACCCGTTCTCGGGCACCGAGAGACTGAGGTCGCGTAGCACCGGCAGCGGCCCGCTCTCCGTGCGGTAGGCATGGGTGACGCCGGCGATTTCGATCATGGCTGCGGACATCGCCGGCCCCCTTGCGTTGGGCCAGGGCGGCAGCCGCCCCGGCGCGTGGTCACGTGGTTACTTGAGCATCCGCAAAGCGGCATCTGGCAGATACGCATCCGTGAAATAGAGGCTCATATCCGGCGTGGACTGGAACGCATAATTCTCGGCCAGCTGCGCGATGGCTTTCTCCATCCGGGCCGTGTCGATCCCGCCCATGCCATTGGCCTCGGTGTAGTCGGTGACCACATTGGCCTCGATGGCGAGCTCCAGGCGGCGCTGCTCCAGCGCCACATCGGCGGCCGGGTTGCGGTCCTGAACCATGGCGGCACCGGCTGCGGGATCGGCAATCACGTCCTTCCAGCCCTTGGCCACGGCGCCGAGAAAGCCAGTCACCAGCTCGGGATTGGCCGCCGCGAACTCGGTATTGGCGATAATCGCATTACCATAGAGCTCAAGGCCATAGTCAGCCATCAGGATGGTCGAGATATCGTCTTCCGGCACGCCGAGCCGCACGAGGTTCAGGTAAGACGAGAAGCTGAAACCGGTGACCGCGTCCACCTTGCCCTCGGCCAGCATCGGCTCGCGGGTCGGAAAGCCCACAGGCTCCACGGTGATCGCATCCACATCGAGCCCGTTGGCCGTGGCAAAGGCCGGGAACTGCGCCCAGGCCCCATCGGGGGGCGGCGCGCCCAGCACGCGTCCTTCGAGGTCCTTGGGCGCCATGACCCCCTGGCTCTTGCGGCCCACAACGGCGAAGGGCGGCTTGTCATAGACCATCATCACTGCGATCACCGGCGCGCCCGGGTTCTGGTCGAGGAACTTGATCAGGCTGTTGATATCGGCAAAGCCCATGGGGAAGGCCCCGGTGGCCACTTTCGGGATCGCGTCGAGCGAGCCCTGGCCTGCCGAGATCTCCACATCGAGGCCCGCCTCCCCGAAATGGCCGTTATCCACGGCGGCGAAATAGGCCGCGGAGGGGCCTTCGAATTTCCAGTCCAAGGCGAAGGGCAGTTTGGTCTCGGCCCCGGCCGTCGAGGCAGCGGCGAGCACAGCCCCCGCCGCGCAAATCTGTGCAAAGCGTTGAAACACGCGTCGTCTCCCTGTGTTGCGGCCCCATTGCGGGCCTGATTGGGTCAGGCCCCAGGGGCCCGATCAGCGGGCAGGTTCCGAAAGGGGCGCAGGAAGGTCAAGCGCTGCGCAGGATTTTTTGCTGCATGGAACAGCATCTGCCCAAGAAACCGGCAGGGGTGGACCGCTCCGTCTAGCGCTTCCGGGCAGCTTTACGGGCCTTGCGCCCCCGGCGGAACTTGCGGCGTTTGGGAAAGCGCGTGGCGTGGAGGTCGAGATAGTCGCGCGCCAGAGGCATCCGGTCGAGCTGTTCAAGCCAGCGGATCAACCGCTCCAGCGCGCGGTGATCCTCGGTCGCCGCTTCGACCACGTCAGAGATGGCCGCGACCGCCTCGGCAATCCGGTTGTTGCGGCGGAGCGCCACCGCATAGGCCTGCTGCAAGTCCGGGCTCCCGGCTCGCTCCGGCGCGTCCTGCAACAGATCACAGAGCTCGCCATATCGCTCCATGCGGGTCAGAAGCCGGGCATTGGTGAGAAGGGCGTCGCGGCGCAGGCCGGTCTCTTCGCCCGGCATGTAGCGCGCCCGCACCTCGGCCATGATCCGCGCGACCAGATCCGGGGCCACGTGGCGAAAATCCCCTTCGGTCCAGGCCGCTGCCGGATCGCTGAGCGTCACGCATTCATAGGAGGGGAAGTAATCCACGCCCTTGGTCTCAGCCACAAAGGTCTCGACCGCCGCGCGCTGCACGGATTTCGAATAGCTGTTGGCCAAGAGGACATCCATATCCCGGAACGTGGCGCGCAAGGGCACCGGCGACACGGTCAGCAGCATGCGCAGGGGTTTCCTGCGCACCCGGAGGAGCAGGTCGTGGATCCCGCGCAGACCGGCGAGGATGTCCTCATAGCTCAACACTTCGAGCGCGAAGCGGCCCGGGAACCGCGCGCAGAGCGCAGGGGGCGGCGCGATGTTGAGCGGAATGTCGAGCGCTGTGTCGCGCCAGCTCTCCACATGGCCGAGGGTCAGGACCAGCAGGTCCGCCTCCGCCACCTGCGCGGTCACGTCGAGGACGCGCTGGCGGAAGGCGAGGATATCGGCCCGGGGGAAGGCAAGCTTGGCGGATCCCAACGTCAGGTCGCGATAGGCGCTGTCATCCTCGCGAAGCGGATAAAACAGCGCGGCACCCGGAAAGCTGTCGCGCTCCAGGGCCCAGCGCAGCTCGGCGGCCATGGAGGGCACCGTGTAGGCGTTGAAGAAATTCGCCGGATCCTCCAGCGAGGCGCCAATGGGCCCGAGCTCGAGATCCCGGCTGAGGACCCTCATGCCCGAGTTCGCCAGCGCCGTCTCGATCTCGCGGGCAAAGCAGGAGCCCATGGCAAAGATCGTGTCCTCTGGCGAGATCTGGAAACTGGGCGTGCTGGCGGGCATGGCGAGGGGATAGAGCCGTTCCGCCCCGGCCTCGGGCGCAGGGTAGCGGCGAAACGGGTTCCGTCCGGCGCGGCGGAGTACCTCCTCGGCTGTTTCGGGCACGCTCATTGGCCGCTCGCGGATCTGAGCACAGCGTGGCGCGGTCCCTGCAGGACCGCGCGGACCCGCGCGCTGGCGCAGCAGAAGCCATCGAGATCGAATGCCGGGCTCTTAAGCGCGTCCGCGCGGTGCACATGTGCACCGCGCCCCCGCCCCCAGGCGCACCAAAAGCAGCTCAATGGCGGCGGCGCACGCTGTCCGGGCGCGCGGGCAGGGTCAAACGGCTGTCATTGCGCGCCTTTTGCGCCACGAGCTTGCCCTTGGAGATCACCGCGAGCCGATCCGGGCGCAATCGCACGGCCTCAATCGGATTGCCTGCATCCAGCACCACGAGCGAGGCCAGCTTGCCTTTTGCCAGACCGTACTCCGCAAGCCCCATGATCGCCGCATTGGTCTCGGTCACCATCTCGAAACAGTGCGCCATCTCTGCAGGCGCGGTCATCTGCGCAACATGGAGCCCCATGAAGGCCACATCCAGCATGTCGCCCGTCCCCAGCGAGTACCAGGGATCGCGCACGCAATCCTGCCCCCAGCCCACGGGGATGCCCAAGCTTTGCATTTCCTTGACCCGGGTCAGCCCGCGCCGTTTCGGGTATGTATCATGCCGCCCCTGCAGCACGATATTGATCAGCGGGTTCGGGATCGCCGCGATCCCGGCTTCGGCCACCATGGGCAGCAGTTTCGAGACATAATAATTGTCCATGGAATGCATGGAGGTCAGGTGCGAGCCCGCCACCCGGCCCTGCAAGCCGCAGCGGATGGTCTCGGCGGCCAATGTCTCGATATGGCGCGACATGGGATCGTCGGTCTCGTCGCAATGCAGGTCTACGGGCAGCCCGCGATCCGCCGCGATCTCGCAAAGCGCGCGCACGGAGGCCGCACCATCAGCCATGGTCCGCTCGAAATGCGGGATCCCCCCGACCACATCGACGCCCATATCGAGGGCGCGGAGCGTGTTCGCCTCCGCCGTGGGGTCGCGGTAGAACCCATCCTGCGGGAAGGCTACAAGCTGCAAATCGAGATAGGGCTTCACCGTCTCGCGCACCTGCAACATCGCCTCGACACCCTTCAGGCTGTCATCGCAGGTGTCCACATGGGAGCGGATCGCCAAGAGCCCCATGGAAACCGCCCAATCGCAATACTCCAGCGCCCGTTCGACCATGGCATCGACATTGGTCTGGGCCTTGAGCTCCCCCCACAGCGCAATCCCCTCCAGCAAAGTGCCCGAGGCATTGATCCGCGGGGTGCCATAGCTGAGCGTCGCGTCCATGTGGAAATGCGGATCGACAAAGGGCGGGCTCACCAGATCGCCGCGCGCGTCGATCACCTGCCCGGCCTCGGCCTCAACCTTCGGGGCGATCTCGACAATGCGGTCCCCCGCGATCGCGATATCGGCCACCTGCCCGTCCGGCAGCGTCCCCCCCTGCACGAGAATGTCGATCATCCCGGCTCAGCCCCCGCTTGCTTGCGCCTCGGCGGCCTGCGCCTCTTTCTTGGCCTTGTGGGCAGCTTGCCGGGCCATCATATCCGTCTGCCATTGCCGCAGATCCGAGATGTCGCGCCCAAAGCTCAGAACGACCTTGTTTCCGACCTCCAGAATCTCGCAGCCGCTCTCGGCCACAAACTCGGTGATCGCCTTGGCCACCCCGTCAAAGCTGTAATCATCACAGAGCATCAGCCCCTCGGGCGCCAGTGCATCGCGGTAGCTGCGCAGGTCCTCGAGACAACCCTCATAGGAATGGTCGCCATCGATATAGATCAGATCCGCCTTGATCCGACGCTTGACCAGCACCGTTGCCGCCTCTCGCGAGGGGAGCGGCAGAGCGGTGATCACATCCGTCAGACCGGCATCGATCACATTGCGCATGAAGGTCGCGTGGATGGACGGGATCCCCGCCTGCATCTTCAGAGTGTCTTCGGCATAGCCCGCGCGGAGCCAGAGCCCGCTCGCCCCGAGAAACGTGTCGATGCAGAGGATATCGGTCTCGATCCCGGCCTCTCGGCAGGTCTCCGCCATATGGATCGCCGAGGCCCCTTTCCAGGTGCCTACCTCGACGATCTTGGCGGGTTTTAGCTCGGTCAGGAGCTTGGCGAAGATGCCCGCCGTGCTGCCCCAGCCCTGTCGATCGGGCGGCACGGAGGCCGCATCAAACCCGGCATAGGGGTCCTCGGTGTAGAAATAGTCGCGAAACTTCATGAGCTTGCCTGTCTTTTCTGCGCGAGCACCACCTCAGCGTGCGCCCTTGTTATAGGGCACCATGAGCGCGGCGGGAACCTCTGCGCGGCGCGACATGACCACAAGGGCGAGAATGGACAGGATATAGGGCAGCATCAGGAAGACCTGATAGGGGATATCCGCGCCCAGAGGCGTCTGTTGCAGCCGCACCTGCAGCGCGTCAAACGCCGCAAAGAGGAGCGCTCCGAGGAGCGCCTTGCCCGGACGCCACGCGCCGAACACCACAAGCGCGATGCAGATCCAGCCGCGCCCATTCACCATCTCGAAGAAGAAGGAGTTGAAGGCCGACATGGTCAGGAACGCGCCGCCCACCGCCATCAGGCCCGAGCCCACGATCACCGCTCCCATGCGGAGACCAGTGACAGAGAGGCCCTGCGCCTCCACCGCGCTGGGGTTCTCGCCCGCTGCGCGCACCGCCAGCCCTAGGGGCGTCCGGTAAAGAATGATCGCCGTCAGGATCGCCACGGCAAAGGCCAGATATGTCAGCGGCGTCTGGGAAAAGAGCGCCTCGCCCACCAGCGGCAGGTCCGACAGGAGCGGGACCTCGTAAGTCTGAAACGCCTCGATCCGCGGCGGGCTCGACACTTCGGGCAGCGCCACGCGATAGGCGAAATAGGTGGCCGACGTCGCAAGTAGGGTCACACCGAGGCCCACCACATGCTGGCTCAGCCCGAAGGGCACGGTCAGCGTCGCATGCACCAGGCCAAAGAGCATCCCGGCCATGGCCGCAATCGCCACCCCGGTCCAGAGATCGGTCCCGGAATAGACCGCCATCCAGCCCGCGAAGGCCCCGGCGACCATGATCCCCTCAATCCCGAGATTGAGCACGCCTGCCCGTTCGCAGATCAGCTCTCCCATGGTGGCAAAGATCAGCGGGCTCGCAATGCGGATCGCCGCGGCCCAGAAGCTCGCCGAGAGCAGGATATCGAACAGCTCTGCCATCTCAGCCTCGCACCACCCGGAACCGGGTCAGCATGATCGCCAGCACCATGCTCAGAAGCGCCAGCGCCAGCAGGATATCCGCAATGTAGGTGGGCACGCCCGCCGCCCGGCTCATACTGTCTGCGCCGACAAAGATCCCTGCCACGAAGAGGGCCGAGATCACCACGCCCAGCGGATTGAGCAGCGCCAGCATCGCCACGATGATGCCCGTGTAGCCAAAGCCCGGGCTCAGATCGAGGGTGAGCGAGCCCTTGAGCCCGGCCACCTCCGAGAACCCGGCCAGGGCCGCGAGCCCGCCGGAGAGGAAGGCGGTTTTCAGGATCACCTTGCCCACGGGGATCCCCGCGAACCGCGCGGCCTGCGCATTCAGGCCCACGGCCCGCATCTCATAGCCGAGCGTGGTGCGGGTCTGGATCACCCAGACCACGCCCGCCGAGATCAGCGCCAGCCCGAAGCCCCAATGGAGGCGCAGCCCCTCGATCAGGCGCGGCAGGCGCGCCTCCGCCACCAACCGCTCGGATTTCGGCCAGCCCATGCCCATCGGGTCCTTCATAGGTCCCTCGAGCAGCATGGAGACAAAGAGAAGCGCGATGAAGTTCAGCAAAAGCGTGGTGACCACCTCATCCACCCCGAGCCGCGTCTTTAGGATCGCCGGGCCCAGCAGCAGGAGCGCACCGGTCACCATGGAGGCGATCACCAGGGTCGGCAGAAGGATCCCCGAGGGCCAGGGCAAAAACCCTGTACCCAGAAGCACTGTGATCACCGCGCCGCCATAGAGCTGCGCCTCAGCCCCGATATTCCAGAGCTTGGCGCGAAAGGCGACGGCGACCGCCAGCCCGGTGAAGATCAGCGGGGTCGCGCGGTTGAGCGTCTCCAGCAGGGCGAATTTCGAGCCCACCGCCCCTTGCACAATCAGGCCCAGCACCGAAAACGGATCGCCCCCGGCCACCAGCGCCAGCCCGGAGGCCGCAATCACCGTCAGGGTCAGCGCAATCGCCGGCAGGCCCAGCGTGCGGCCCATCCCCGGGTCTGCAATCGGTTCAAGCCGCATGGGCGCCCTCCGCAAATCCATCGCCAGCCATCCAGACGCCCAGCTCCGCCGGGGTCATGGTGCCGCGCGCAAATTCGGGCGAGAGCCGCCCCTCGGACATCACATGGATCACATCCGACAGGGCCAGAACCTCGTCGAGATCCTCGGAAATCAAAAGCACTGCCGCCCCGCCATCGCGGGCCTTGATCAGCTGCTCCTGCACGTAGGTGACCGCGCCGATATCGAGGCCCCGCACGGGTTGGTTGGCGAGCACGATCCGCGGCGCATCCTCCAGCACGCGGCCCAGAATGAGTTTCTGCATATTGCCGCCGGACAGAAGCCGGATCGGCGTCTCCGGTCCCGGGCAGCGCACGTCATAGGTGTCGATCACCTCGCGCGCGAAGTCCCGCGCCGCGCCCCAGCGCATCCAACCGCGACGGCTGAACCCTGCGCTCAGATAGGCCTCGAGGATCGCGTTTTCGGTCAGGGAGAAATCCGCGATGGTCCCGGTCTTGTGTCGGTCCTCGGGGATCCGTCCGATGCGATGGGCCAGCGCCGCGCGGGGGGACCAATCCTCCACCGGGGCATTGCCGAACCGCATCTCGCCCGAGGCGGGCGCGATCAGCCCGCCGATCAGATCCGCGAGGGCCACCTGCCCGTTGCCCGAGACGCCCGCGAGTCCGGTGATCTGGCCCGCGCGCAGATCCAGCGTCACCTTGGCCAACCCCGGCGCCGCGCCTTCGCTGGGTGTGCTGACCTGAGCAAGGCTCAGAAGCGCCGGACCGGGCGTCGCCGGGCGTGGCGCCACCGGTGCGATCTCGGCCCCGACCATCATCTCTGCCAGCTTGTGCCGGTCAGTCTCAGCCGTGGCCACGCGCCCCACAACCTTGCCATGGCGCAGGACCACAACGCGGTTCGCAATGGCCGTGACCTCATGGAGTTTGTGGGAAATAAAGATCACCGACATGCCCTGGGCCACCGCCTTGCGCAGGGTGGCAAAGAGCGCGTCGGCCTCTTGCGGGGTGAGCACAGCCGTCGGCTCATCCAGGATCAGGATCCGGGCATCGCGGTAGAGCGCCTTGAGGATCTCGACCCGCTGCCGCTCTCCAACGGTCAGCGTCCCGACCCGGGCGTCCGGATCCACCTCAAGCCCGAAGGACGACGCCAGATCCGCCAGTTTGCGCCGCGCCGCGCCGGTGCCCAGGGCCGCCCGCCAGATCGATTGGGTCCCGAGGATCACATTGTCCAGCACGGTCAGGTTATCCGCGAGGGTGAAATGCTGATGCACCATCCCCACCCCCGCGGCGAGTGCCGCGCGCGGCTCCCCGGGCGGGAGCGGCTGGCCAAACACCTCCACCCCGCCCTCATCGGCGGTGTAATGGCCAAAGAGGATATTCATCAGCGTGGTCTTGCCCGCCCCGTTCTCGCCGAGCAGGGCCAGCACCTCGCCCTCGGCCAGATCAAAGGAGATCTGATCATTGGCCGTGAGCGCGCCGAAGCGTTTGGTAATGCTGTCGAGGCGCAGCACAGGCTGCGCCCCGGAAGGGCTGGTCATCAGGAGGATTTCGGCTCGGTGTCGTTGATCTCCACCGTGAAGCTGCCGTCGCGTATCGCCGCGTCGCGCGCCTTCACCAGATCCATGACTTCGGCGGGAACCTTGCCCTCGAAGGTGCCGAGCGGTGCGAGGCTGCTGCCACCTTCCTTCATGTAGGAATAGACGCCGTAATTGTCGGCCTCAAAGGTGCCCGCGTTCACAGCAGCAATGGCGGCCTGCAGGGTCGGTTCGAAATGCCATAGGGCGGAGGCGACGACCGTATCGGGGTAATCCGCCTGGGTGTCGATCACGTTGCCAATGGCCAGAAGCCCCCGTTCCTGCGCGGCATCGGACACGCCGAAACGTTCGGCATAGAGCATGTCCGCCCCGTTCTCGATCATCGCAAAGGCGGTTTCCTTGGCCTTGGGCGGATCGAACCAGGAGCCGATGAAGCTGACCTGGAAGGTCACGTCCGGGTTGGTCTCGCGCGCACCGGCCATGAAGGCATGCATCAGGCGGTTCACCTCGGGGATCGGGAAGCCGCCGACCATGCCGATATTGCCCGCCTCGGACATGGATCCCGCAATCAAACCAGTCAGATACGCGGCGTCCTGAATGTAGTTGTCGAAGACTGCGAAATTCGCGAGCCCCGGATCTTCCAGGAAGGACGAGCCCATCAGGAAGGCCACTTCCGGATAGTCGGCAGCCACCTCGCGGGCCTCAGCCTCGACGGCGAAGACCTCCCCGATCATCAGCTCGACACCGCTCTCGGCATATTCGCGCATGACGCGCGGATAGTCCGTATTCGCGACATTTTCCGAGAAGGTATAGGTGATCTGACCTGCGGCCGCGGCGGCCTCCGCGGCGATATGGATGCGGCTCACCCATTGCTGCTCGACCGGCACGGTGTAGATCCCCGCAACCTTGATCGGCTCGGCCGCGCGGGCCCCGGGCACCAGGGCACCCGCCGCCACGAGGGCCAGGGCCGAGCTGAGCAGCGCGCGCCGGGAGAGGCCCGTGCTGGGCGTGAGGGTCTTGCGGTGGGTCATGAGGTGGGCTCCCTATCGGTGTTTTTTTGTAATCCGCCCTGACGGAAAATCGGCATGCAGAGGGCTTCAAGCTGAAACCGGCGCCGAGCCGTGTCCGGGCTGGGGCGGCTTGTGCGCCCGCTGAAAGAATAGGCACGGAACAGCAGAACGCTCAAGACGCAGGCGCACGCCGCGAGACGATTTCCGTGGGCGCGGCCCAGCTTGCCGGGGCCACGAAAAAGGGCGGCACCCGAAGATGCCGCCCGTTGATCCGATGCGCGGAAGGGCTCAGTCCTCCTTGGCCGCGTCTTTCTTCCAATTGGTCCAGCCGCCTTCAGGGGCTTTCGAGGCTGCTGGCGCCTCGGGTGCTGCCGCAGGGGCTGCCTGCGCCGGAGCGGCCTCTCCGCCCTGGTTGCCGCCACCGAAACGTCCGGCGAACCGACCGGGTTGGACATTGCCGGGCGCTGCGTTGTCATCACCGCCGCCCTGAGCGTTGCGGAAGCGTTCGGCAAATCGGCCACCGCCGAAGCCGCCACCCTGTCCGCCTTGCGCATTGCGGAGACGTTCGGCCAGACGACCGCCGCCAAAGCCACCGCCCTGCTGGCCCTGGGCACCGCCCTGGGCCCCTTGGCCGCCACCCTGCCGGTTGGCGAGGAAGGCCGCGAGGCGTCCGTTGCCGAAGCCGCCCTGCCCCCCTTGTCCGCCCTGCTGG
Organism: Dinoroseobacter sp. S76; assembly: GCF_049801095.1. Lineage (NCBI taxonomy): Bacteria > Pseudomonadati > Pseudomonadota > Alphaproteobacteria > Rhodobacterales > Roseobacteraceae > Dinoroseobacter > Dinoroseobacter sp. S76. Next base: position 284,353 of record NZ_JBNAGH010000001.1, read on the forward strand.
CCGCCCTGGCCACCTTGTCCGCCGCCGAAGCGCCCGCCGCCAAAGCCGCCGCCTTGCTGGCCACCCTGACCGCCCTGTTGGCGATTTGCGAGGAAGGCTGCGAGACGCCCATTGCCGAAGCCGCCCTGACCGCCCTGTTGGCCGCCTTGGCCACCGCCCTGCTGGGGCCGCTGACCGAAGCCGCCACCCTGACCACCGCCGAAGCGGCCGCCGCCTTGGCCCGCAGCCCCTTGGCCACCACCGAACCGGCCCGCGCCTTGCCCGGCACCGCCTTGGCCACCTTGGCCGCCACCGAAGCGACCGCCGCCAAAGCCACCGCCTTGCTGGCCACCCTGGCCGCCGCCGAACCGGCCCCCGAAGCCGCCCCCGGCTTGGCCACCGCCCTGGCCCGCCTGGCCACCTCCAAAGCGGCCGCCGCCAAAGCCGCCGCCCGCCTGACCGGCCTGGCCACCGCCTTGGCCGCCACCCTGGCCGAACCGGCCTCCGAAACCGCCGCCTTGCGCCTTGGCAAATCCGCCCTGGCCTGCGCCGAAACCGCCTCCGGCGCCCGCACCAAAGCGGCCACCACCACCGCCTGCGCCACCGGCACCACCAGCACCGCCCGCGGCGCCGCCGCCCTGAGCCTGTGCGGCAAAGCGACCGCGCCCGAAGCGACCCCGCAAACCGCCCGCAGGTGCAGCGCCGCCGCCAAAGCCCGTGGCCGGTGCTTGCGCGGCTTCAGTCGCCGGAGCGGCCGTCGCTGACGCCGGTTTCGCTGCGGCCTTCGCAGGGGCCTTTGCGGGAGCTTTCGCCGGAGACTTCGCCGTTGTGCTCTTGGCACGGGTGGTCTTAGCGGCGGGTTTGGAGGGGCTGGCCGGTTTCTTTGCCATGACAAAAATCTCCTGTGAGAAAGCGATCCGGGGATTTGAATGCGTTGATGTGACACAGCGCGCCTAGACGCGCCGTCCTCCTCTCCGGTATGCCGCGTTAGGGGTTTGTGTGTAAACACTCTTTGGAACCCCGCGCGGATACAGCAGCATCTTGCCCCGCGACTTTTGCGACGAAGGATCTTTCATGCACGACACTGTTGATTTTGTGGCCGTCGTGTCCGGCCTGCCCCGGTCCGGCACTTCGATGATGATGCGGATGCTCACGGCGGGGGGGTTCCCGCCGGTGGTGGATCACGAGCGGGAGCCGAATGACGACAACCCGCTGGGCTATTTCGAGTTCGAGCCGGTCAAGGCGCTGAAGGAAGATGACAGCTGGGTTGCGAAATCCACCGGGCAGGTGGTCAAGGTGATCTACAAGCTGGTCTATGACCTGCCCATCGACGTGCCCTATCGCATCGTTTTTCTTCAACGGGATCTGGGCGAAGTGGTCGCCAGCCAGGAAAAGATGCTGGAGCGCGAGGGGCTCGACCCGAACGCGGTGGATCGGGATCTGATGATCAAGCTCTTTCAGGGCGAGGTGTTCGATTTCCAGAAATGGGCGCGGGCCCAGCGGAATATCGAGATCCTCTTCGTGGATTACAGCACGATCGTGACCGATCCGGCCTCCTCCGCTGCGCGGATCGCCGAGTTCTTCGATTGCGGACTCGACGTGCAGGCCATGGCCGAGGCTGTGGACCCGTCGCTCTACCGCAACCGCGCCTGAGAGCTGCGCGTCCGCCAGCGGGGCAATTGGTCACAGGCGGGCGTCGACAGGCGCGCGGAGCATCGCATCACTGATTTGCGCGCCGCGCTAGGAGCCCGCGCCTACGGGATCCAGCCCCAGACCTCGATCAGGAAGAAGCGGACAAAGAGGCGGGTAAACGCCTCCCATGTCTTCATCTCCGCCCCGTCGATCTTGGCAAAGCCGGTCATTTCCGGGCGGAAGAACCCTTCCTCATTGGGGAACTGGGTTTTCACCCGCACCACCCGGCCGAAATCCTCGACCTCAGCCGAGGGGGCGATGGAGACCACCGTGCCCAACCGCTCTTCATCGGGGATGGCCCAGGCCTTGAGGCGGACCACGTCGCCCAGCTGGACCAATCCGATATCGGTCTCCGAGACACTGACCTCCGCCCGGGCGACCTCATGGTCTTCGATCTCAACAAACAGCTCGCCGACATTGAGATACTTGCCGCGCAGCAGATGCACGTTTTCGGAGACGATCCGACCCGGCGCGATGGCGCGCAGCTCCACCTTGTCGAGCTGATCCTGATGATAGACGAGCTCGGCTTTCAGCCGCTCGATCTCTGCCTCGGCCACGGCCACATCGGTGGTTGTGGGAGGCGCGGTGATCTCCGCATGGCGCGCCTCGGCAGTGCGCAGCTCGATCTGGCCGGTCTCGTATTGCATGCGGATCCGCTCATACTCGACCTGCGAGATGGCATTGCGATCCAGAAGCTCCTGCGCGCGCTCCGCCTGCGACAGCAGGAAGGGCAGCTCCGCCTGGGCGTGGGCGACGCTTTCCTCGACAATCGCGATCTCCTCGGGGGTGGCCCCGTCGAGCAAGTCTTCAAGCCGGGCCTCGGCCTGGGCCAGCTTGGCCCGCCGCACCTCAACCTCCATCCGCGGTTCCCAGTCGGACATCCGCGCCAGCAGATCCCCTTCGGCAACCACATCGCCCTCGGCCACAAAGATCTCGATCAGTTCCCCGGCGACGCGCGCGCCCACTTCGGAGCGGGTGTCGGGCAGGATGACGAATTCCCCGCCCACTTCGAACTCGTAGGGTTGGAAGGCCGCATAGGCCAGCGCCCCGAGAAGCACGAGCGCGCTCAGCCGGAAGATCCATTTGCTGCGCCGGGATTTGGCGGTGTTCTCGGCATAGAGCCCGGGCAAGGGGCGCGGCCCGGCCTTGGTCAGGTCCCGGCTCTGTCCGAGTGCGAGGGCGCGGCTGCCTTGGGGCACGGGGACAAGGGCGCGGCTCTGGGCGGCCGCCCCGCCGCCAGCGGCATAGGCACCAGCCCCCCCGGCCCCGCCAAACCCTGCACCGCCCCCAAAACCACCGGCCATGCCGGCGCCCGCCTGTCCGCCCCGCCCGCCCTGGGCGGCCTTTTCGGCCATTTTCTCGGCGATCACCGTCTTCATGGTCGCCTTGGCCATCTCTTCCTTCTTGGCCTTCATGGAGAGGATCCAGATGCCAAACGCCACCAGGAGCGCAAAGAAGATCGCCACGCCCGAGCCACCGAAGCGGCCCACCAGAGCGGTCGACACAAAGACCAGAAGGAAGCTCAGGATCAGCCCCGTGAAGAGCGTCGAGCCGATGATGTAGGAGACGAAGATCTTCTTCTCCCCCGGTGTCGGCTCCGGAAGGGTCATGCCCAGCTTGCTCTGATTGCCCTTGAACATCCACGCATAGGCGCGCTGCTTGAGCATTTCCTGCCGGAAATAGGTGGTCAGGTATTTGTACCCGTCCCCGGATGAGAGCGGGAAAGCCGTGAGCACAAGCGTGATCAGCGCGATTTGGGACACGAGCAGCGCCACATCCGGCAGCACTGTCTGCGAGGAGCGCGCAAAGGCCCAGAACACCGTCCCCAGGGCGAAAATCGCCAGCCGGGTGCGCATGGTCGTGGCATAGACCGCAAGCTTGCCTTCGCGTGAGAGCTTGCGCACCCCTGCCTCGTCCACCGCGAAACGCGGGATCACAAAGAAGAGCATGCGGAACCCGAAGCCTGGCGTCTCGCCGCCTTGGCGATGGATCGCCAGCCCGGTCAGAAACGCGGTGAAGAAGTTCACCGTCAGGGTCGAGGCGACGATCCGCCAGAAGAGATCGATCGCGCCCCGCGCGCTGCTGATGCTGGTGCCGTATTCCGAAAGCCGTGTGAAAACGGCCATGAAGGCAAAGATCGTCAGCGGCCAGAGCAGCCATTTGAACCAGCCCAGCCAGCCAAAGACCGCGTTGACCGCCGCAAAGAGCCCGGTCGGATTAAAAAGCGAGCGGATGCTCTTGATAGCCGGATCCGATTTCAGATCCGCGTGGCGCTCGAACTTGACCTTGCGCCCGGCAATGGCCGCGTTGGCGATTTGCGGCGCGTCTTCCTCGTGGGGCGTCCCGGGATCGGCGGGGTCTTCGGCGCCAGCACGGGCATGGGCGTCTGAACCACTCGCGGCACCAGGGTTGCCGGGCTTCGGCGTGGCAGGCTTGTGGGGGACCCCGTCACTGAGCCCGGTCTTGCGAAAGACCGGCTTTTTCGGGCTTGGTTTGGGTGTTTCCGCATCGGCACCGGAGGTCGCGGTCTCCCCATTGGGCTCGTTCGCGGGCTTGGGTGCGGCGGCGGACGTATCTGCCCCGGCCGGGGTCTCAGGCCCACGACGGCCGGCAGAGAAGCGGGAGGTCTTGGGATCAAAGCTCGGCGAGACCCGCGCAGCCTCTGCGGGCGGATCCTCCGGCGTGGGCTCCGCAGGGGCCGGATCCTCGTTCGGGGTCTCCGCAGCAAGCGCTTCCTCTGCCTCCGCTGCGGGCTCTGAGGGCTTCGGGACAGTGTCATCGCTTGGCGCAGCGCTCTCCGTCCGGGCGCTCCCGGCCTGGGTGTTCTCGATCCGAGCGCTCTCGGTTTGGGCGCTCTCAGCCGCGGTGCTCGCAGGCTGCTGAGCAATTTCCGCGGCCTCAGCCGCTTCCTTGATTTCCCTGGCCTTGGCTTGCAGGGCCTCCCGTGCGGCCATGGCCGCCGCCCGGAAGCTTGGCGGTGCTCCGCTCTCGGCAGGCTCCTTCGTCTGATCCGTCTCGGACGCGTCGGTTGGCGTCGGTTCTGGCGCAACCGGCGCGGTCTCGGAGAAAATCAGATCCTCAAGCCCGTCGATATCCTCATCCGGGTTCGGCAGCGTTTCCGGCTCGGAGGCCAACAGATCGGCATCCATCTCCGCCGCTTCGGCCTTCTCCACCGGGCTTGCACCGTCGCGCGCGGGCGGCTCGGCGCTCGGCGGCTGCGGCGCCGCGCCGTTATCCTCTAGCAGCACCCCCGCCGCAACCATCTGGGCGGCGAAGCCCGCAACGGTGGATTTGCGCACCGCCTGCCCGAAGGAGGTCTTGAACGCGGCCCCGGCCTGTTCGAAGCTCCGGCCCCGCCCCAGTTGCGACAGCAGAAAAAACTCTTCCGTACCAAGACGAAACAGCCGACCGGACTTCGCATCCTTGTAGAACCCATGAGTGCCCTTGCCCCCCTCCGACCGGGAGACCTTGGCATCTGGATTGAGTTTGTATCGTTTTGCCGGGGCCCCGTCGGGGACCAGCGCTGCATTGCCTCGGGGCATGGGTCCCGCCTGCTAAAAAACACAATCGGCCTTAGGGTTTAATTTCCACAACACTGCCTGTTTTTCAATCGCAGAGCGTGTCGCAGTTGACTAATGTTGCGCGGAACACGCGCCCCACCGGCCAATGACCCCCTAGGACATCTGTTTCTACATTGCCGACAGTTTACTGCTATTTGGTGTGCGCTCTGCGGTTTTTTCGCCTGCAAAACGACGCAGTTCGTGCAAATGCGTAGATCTTAAGCTAGAATTCACCCTAGGCTTGCGATGTAGTGATACAGCCAGTCTACACTCCCGTAGCTATTCAGTGACACAGGTCCCTCATGAGTCTCGAATTTATTTCCGAATGCGCCGCCGTTCAGTACGGCGATCCCGATCACCTGATCATTATGTTCAGTTCCAACGCCGCCGTGCGGCGCAAGTCTTTTGATTTCAAGGACTACGCCCGCGATCTGCCCCAGACCTTCCTATTTTTGCGCGAAACCAGCGTGCATACGGGATTCCATAACGGGATCCTCGGGCTGAGCAACGATCTCGATGAGACGGTCGAATTCCTGCAATACTTCATCAAGAAGATGGGGCCCAAGCGGGTCACCATGTTCGGTGCCTCTATCGGGGGCTACGCGGCCCTGATCTATGGCTATCTGGTGGGCTGTGATGATGTGATCACCGTGGGCACCGTGACCTTCGTGGATCCCAACACCCGTGATGCGCTCAATGGCGCGGGCGAGCGTGTGCCCGGTGCCATGGAAGGCATGGTTGAGTTCTACACCAGCCAGGGGATGGAGCCGCGCTATCTCGATGCTTGGCCGCTGATTGAGGCCAACCCGGACAAGGTGAAGGCCGTGCGCCTCTACTACACACCCGAGGATGCGATCGACACGACCCAGAGCCTGCATGTCGCGCGTCTGCCGAACATCAAGGCGATTCCCTGTCCGGGCACGACCCATCGCTATATCGGCGTGATGTTGATCAGAGACGGCACAATTGGGAATGATTTCGCCAATCCGGTGGAAGTCTTCGACGCTGCTCCTGCCTGATACTATCGGATAGCAAGGGGCATTGGTGTAGGGTAACGTCAGCCAAGTTTACACAAGGTATGATGATGCTGCGCACCAGACTTCTCCAGTTTATGTCCCTGAAACTCAGTTGCCTCGCGATCCTCGCGGCGGTGGCCGTGACCACCGCCCCGACGCCTGCGCAGGCGAAGTTCGAGCTGGTCGAACGGAAGATCAAAGTCGGCAATCGGGAGCGGAGCTACCGCGCCTATATTCCCGACCGCGTCCGCGCGGGACGCGAGACATCCGTGATCTTCGCCTTCCACCCGGCCCTCGGGTCGGGCAAGGGCTTCGTGGATCAGGCAAACCTGCATCGGGCCTCCGGGGCCGAGGATTTTATCATCGTCTATCCCGAAGGCTTCCGTCGCACCTGGAATGGCGGCGATTGCTGCGGACCGGCCCAGCGCCGCAAGATCGACGACCTCGGCTTCGTGAAAGCGATGTTTCAGGATCTCGAAAACTTCGGCCCGATCAGCAAGAGCCGGAACTTCGCCGCCGGGTTCTCCAACGGCTGGGTGATGAGCCAGCAGGTCGCCTGTCAGATGCCGGACCGGTTCCGTGCGATCGCCGGTGGTGGCGCGGTGAAACAGGATCTGAGCGGATGCGGGCGCGGCTCGGCAGTGTCCATCTTCATCATGCATGGTCTTGAGGACACGATTGCCCCCTATCAGGGCGGTAAAAGCTCCTTGAACAAGACCGGACGTGGGGCCGAGCTGCCCTCGGTCGCGCAAATGGCCAACTTCTGGAAAGGCGCCAACAATTGCGGTTCGAAATCGTCGAGCTCTCGTCTGCCCGGTGCGAGTTGTGAAAGCTTCAAGGGCTGCTCTGGCGGCGCCGAGGTCACGGTTTGCGCGGTCCCGAATATGGGCCATTGGTGGCCAGGACATGGCGGCGGCCGGAAGGGTGAAAAGACCTTCGGGCCTTCACGTGGCGATCTGAACGGCGCAGGAGCCGCGATCAGCTTCTTCCGCTCGAAACTCTGAGGGATTTGTTAGGCGGCGGTCTCGAAAGAGCCCGCCGCTGACCCAAGCTTTGGCTTACAGCTGGATTATTGAGGCCGGTTCGTCCTGGCTCGCATGCGCCAATCCGGTCAACTGCGCAGCCTCTTCCCAGACCTTCCAGGCTGCCTCCTCGTCATAGGTCGCCGGCGCCGAGGCGCCAATTGTGTCCATCTCCAGGTAGAGACCGGTTTCGCCTGCGAACTCGGGTGCGGTCGCCAAGGTCACAATGGCCATCGCGGATTCCTTGACCGAAGTGGCGCGTTGCTGCGGCTGGTCCGGGATCTCTCCATCTCCAGCAGCTTCCGGACGCGCCTCACCGGGATTGATCGCATTGACGGTGACCGAACTGCCCTCCAGCAGTTGCGCCATCACATAGCTCGCCTGCAAGTTCTGAAACTTGGCCTCCGCGTAGGCGTCCGTTCCCTGAAAAGTCGTCTCATCCGCATCCGGACCTTTGGCGTCGCGATGCTCGTCCGAACTGACCATGATGATCCGCGCGGCGTCTGCTGCTTGCAGAGGAGCTGCGAGCAAGTTGGACAACAGGAACGGCGCGATATGGTGGAGCGCGAGGGTCATTTCGAGCCCCTCCTCCGTTTCGCGCCGCGTATTGAAGCGCCGATCTTCGCTGTGGATCAGCAGATCGATCTTGGGGAAACGGGCAGAGAGGTCCATGGCGACGTCGCGCAGGGCTTCAAGGCTCGAAAGATCAGCTTCCAGAAAGGTGCCGGAGACACCGTTGAACCCGGTCTCGACTTCCTTGAGTAAGGCTTCGCCGCTTTTCGCGCTGCTATCCACCGCAGCGATTGTCGCTCCGAGGCGCCCCAAGAAAAGGGTTGTCGCCCGCCCGACCCCGCGCGTCGCCCCGGTGATCACGACGACCTTTCCGGCCAGTGGCGCCTCCCCCAATTCCAGCGCGCGTGAAACAAAGCCGCTTTTGCGCGGCAAAGGATCGAGTGCACCGTCCGACTGCAACTCATGGATCACCGCCTGCACCGTTTGCGACAGGGCGGGCCAAATGGACTTGCGGGGCACGAATCCGGTCCGCGCTTCCAACGCCTCAGTGGAGAAAACCGCGACCGTGGGCTGGTGGGACGGGCGCAGCGCGTCGTAGGCCTCTGCCTCGTCGGTCAGTAACCGTGCGATCCGGCCCAATTCCTGATCCAGTACCCGATCCGAGAACGCGACAGGGGCGGCCATATGGGTCGCCATCCCACGGGTTTTGTCAGATCGCGCAATCGCCAGCAGGGCCGCGATCACATCCTCGCTGTCAACAGGATGAAAGCGTCCCGGGGCGGCAGCATCCTCGGCCAGAATTCCACGTACCAGGTTGCGCGCGGCAGGGTTATTTGGGTCGAGGATCAGCGGCACACGCAGCACTGCCCAGTCCGCAGCGCTTTCTGCGAGCCGAGCCTCAAGCGTATGCGCAAGCCGGGCGCGTGGAGACATATCGTCCTCGGCGCGCATCGGAGCATCCTCATCGAGTTGTCCCGCAACGCCTTGCGGCGGCGCGTAAATCTCGGTCGTTCCGAGCAGTACGAGACGGAAGGCGGCAGAGGCCTCCACCGCCTCGATCAGTTTGGTCAAACGCTTGTCACGCGCCGCCTCCGGATCACCGGGAAGCTCCGCAAGATCCACCGCAAGCGCCAGCTCGATCCCCTGGAGCGCCTTTGCAAACACGTCCTTCCGCGTCGGCCATGGGCGCCATGTAATCCGAGGATCTTCGGCAAAGCGCGACGGCGCCGACGTCTCTGTCGAGAACGCGGTGACGCTATGCCCCGCTGCCCGCAGGGCTGCAATCAGGCGCAGCCCCAGAAAGGTCTCGGCCCCGGTGACAAGCACGTTCATCTTTGATCACTCCCCTTCACGCGCTCAATCGCCAATCAGATGCGGCGGCAGCTTGATGCCCGCGGATGAGTAGAATTCGAGGCGGCCCAGCACTTCGGAGATGCAGGCTTTCACGTCTATCCGCGCCGTCCAGCCCAAGGCATGCAACTTGGCGGGCTCGTATTTCCGCAGACCGAGATTGTTGCGCTCGGCCACATCGCGAAACGGGTTGTCGGTTTTGCCGACATTCATAATGTCCCAGGTCAGGGCCTGAACGTCATAGATCGTGATCGGCTCACTATTGGCCACGAGGTAGCGTTGGTTTGCCGCCTCGGGATGCTCGCCCACCAGCAGCGCGGCAGAGGCAACATCGGACCCATGAACCCATTGCATCGTGTCCCAGACTTGGCGCTGCGTGTCGAGCCCGTCCGGCGTGCGCAAAACGGCGATCACCATTTGCTCGATGAAATAACTCTTGCGTCCGGACACCAGGGTCGGGCGCACGATGGCATAGTCGAGACCATATGTGAGATGGGCGCGGGTAACCGCATCCTCGGCCGCCATCAGGGATTCCGAATGGGCGATCTGCTGCGCCCCGCCAAAGGCTTCGCGGTGGGTGGTGTCCGTGATGGGCCACTGCCACGGCTTTTCATGGGGCGAATAGACCACACTGGAGCTGCAGAGGACAAAGCGCTTCACTCGCCCGATCGCGTGGTTGATCAGGTTTTGCGTCCCGTCTGCATTCACATGCATCATGTGCTTGGCGGATTTCGCGGGCGGCGGTCCGACCAGCGCGCAATGATAGATGATGTCGACGCCCTCCACCGCCTCGGCAAGCGCCGTCTCATCGGACAGTTCGCCCATCACGATCTCGATCCGGTCGCGATAGTTGATGCGGTGCATGCTGTCCGGCAGGGACAGGACCCGGACCTCGTGGTCGGTCTGCATCAAGGCTTCGAGCACGTACTGCCCGATGGCGCCGGTCGGTCCGGTCACGAGTATGCGCACGCTGAAGTCTCTCCGGAGGGGTGTCATCCCGGGCACTGGCGCGCCCGGGACAGGTTAGTCTTGGTGGTGTCAGGCTTGCGGGGCGTTGTTGCCGCGGCGGCGCTGGATGATGTTGCGCATCAGGCCTCCGTTACGGCGGCGGCCCTGCCCTTGGGGCGGCAGCACTTCGCCGGTGACGGCGCCATCGCCTTGAGCGGCAGCCCCGTTTTGCTGCTGGGCGCGACGCTCCTGAATGCGGGCGCGCAGGCCGCCGGTCTGGGCCTGACCATTGGCGTTGTTGCCGTTGCGCTGCTGCGCCAGACGTTGCAGCACCTGCTGACGCCGGGTTGCGTTCGGACCTTCGCGGTTCTCCTGACGCTTGGCGCGACGGGCGCGGCGACGGGCGCGCGGATCCTCATCCTTGCGCGCGGCCACTTGCTCCGCGCGCTTGGCAGCGAAGACATCCTTGTAGATCTGGATCAGAGCCGCGCCAGACGCGCCGGGATTGGCTGCCTTGGCCGCATCGATTTCCGCCAGCAATTCGTCCCCTCCCTGACGCATGGCAGCGACGCCCGCGCGATAGGATTGTTCAGCGGAGTCCCATTTTTCTTCCTCGACAAAGGCATCGCCATAGAGCCGGTGTACCAGGCTCGAGGTTTTGCTGCCACGGGAGCTGCGCGCCAGAAGCGAGCGCGCTTCGCTCAGCTTGTGCTGGGGAATGAGGCTTTGGACCAGCGCGATGCGCGCCAAAGCGCCCCGCTCGCTGGAAGCCAGCGGGCGCAGCACCGTCTCTGCCCCTTCATAATCTTCGGCCCGCAGCTTCATGCGGCCAAGAGACATGGTCAGACGGCGATTGCCCGGCTGACCCTCAAGTGCCTTTTCGAGGATCGAGATCGCCTCGGCCTTATCCCCGTCGCGCATGCAGACATTGGCCAGTTGAACCGCTGTACCCCGGTCCGAGGGGTTCGCCGCCAAGGCATGCTCAAGCTGGGCCTTGGCTTCATCCGCCTGGCTGTTCTGACGCAGAAGCGCGGCGAGCTGACGCCGCACACGCGCGGATTGCGGATCCACTTCAACCGCGGTTTTGAGCACCTCTATCGCGGCTTCGGGTTTTTTGTTCTGGTTGTGCAGGCGCGCGAGCCCCATCAAGGCGCGCATATTGCGCGGATCGGCCTGAAGCGCCTTGTGATAGTTCGCTTCCGCATATTCGGAGTTGCCGCCGCGCACACCGATTTGCGCCGCCATGAGGGCAGCGGTGGTGTTGGTCGGATCAATCTCCTGAACACGCTCCACATAGGGCGCGGCCTCGTCCAGACGCTTTTCGCGCACCAGCGACACGCCATAGGCCAGCATCGCGCGCGTGTCCTGGGGATCCGCTTCCATCATCATCTGCAATTCGGCGCGGGCCTCGTCATTGCGGCCCTCTTTCATCAGGCTGCGAACGTAGTTCATCGCCTCGTTCTGGTCGCCGCCGACCTGTTGTACATTTGGGGTCCAATCTGGGGTTTGGGACATTGTCCTCACTCCTTCCTGTTTCGTTGAACGGCTTCTGCCGCTCTTATGACTTCAATCAATCACTGCGCGCTGATGGCCGCGCCTCGTTCCTCATTCGGCGCCGATGAGCCCGGCGCCGCCTCCTGATCTGACCCGGTCCGCCCCATCGGGGTCGGTCCGGTCTCCGCCAAACGGGGCTTTTGCCCCGGGCGCGGCAGCTCGCCCTTGGCTTGTGCAGCTTCCACAATAGCACGAAGTCCCTCGGCAAAGGGAACCGAAGGGTAGAACTTCAAATGCGTTTTCCCCTTCGAGATATCGTATTGCTGCACATAGCGACGCCAGACACGGGTCCGGTCCGGATCCATGTCGTCATTGGTCGCGCGTCCGATCGCGATCCGGGTCATGCGCCCGATATCGCGATAGCTGACCACATCCGGCCCTGCGACCGTGAAGGTGTCATTCTTTCCATCCGCCTCGAAACAGGCACGGAGGATCGCCTCAGCCGCGTCGGTCACATGGACGAACTGACGCGGGAACTTGCCCGCATCATCCTGGCCAAATTCGGGGTCCGGCGCTTCGGCCTTGACCATCTGGTCGATCACCGGATCACCGACGCCGTAGACCAGTGCGAGCCGAAGGATGGAATGCTCATAGCCGAACTTGCGGCTATAGAAACGCGTCAGGTTCTCCCCCGCGATCTTGGTCATCCCGTAATCCGCGAGGTCATTGCCGCCATCCACACGCAGGGGCGCGCTCTCATGGATCGGCCATTCCTTCTCGATGAACTGGCTCTGATAGCAGGCCACCGAACTGCAGAAGACGAAGCGTTTGCAGGCTTCCTCCCGGTTCACGGCGCGCAGGAGCTCGTGGGTCTGGGCCACATTCACCCGACGCAGCTGTTCATAGGATCCTGAGGAGGGCTGCTGGTCCGACATGTGCAGAACGATCCTGGCCCCCTTGACGAACGCCGCACGCGTCTCGGCATTGTCCAGATCGCCGGTCATGATTTGCAGATCGGGCTGGGGATCGATCTTGTCCGCGCGATCCTCGGCAACGAGGGCGCGGACCTTGTATCCCTTGTCGAGCAGCTTGGGCAGGACATGCCGCCCGAGATACCCATCGGCCCCAAGGATCGCCACATCGCAGGCCGCCTCCGGCGCCTCGGCCGCGACCGGTTCAGGCCGCGCGGGAGCGGTATAAGGCTCAATCCCGTCATCGCCGAGCAGGATCTCGGTCCCGCCATCGGGGTTCTCGACATATTGCCAACCGGAGGCAAACCGCGCCGGGCTCTTGCCGCCAAAGACATTTGCCGTGCCCACCGCCAGACCATGGGGCGTCGAAACCATGGTCCGCCCCCCATAGTTATAGGGGTTGTTGAGCCCGTTGATGGTCACGGGCTGCCAGTTCACACCGTCTTTCGTGCGCCAAAGCTCGAACCCACCGCCGACCTCGGCCAACTGCTCAAAACTCACCGCATCCACGAGGCGTTTGGCCGTGGGCGAAGGTCGGTGCGCGTATTGCAGGAAGACCGACCAGTCGAAGGTCGTTACATAGAGCCAGCCGTCATGGACACACATCCGCCATGTGTAGCCCGAGAAGATATTGTCAAAGCCCGGCGCGATCCCGGACAGCGGGTATTTGAACCCGTCCGGTGTGTCGCGCGGCATCCCGATCAGCAGATCCCAGCTGTCATCGGGCCAGATCCGGATGATCTCCCCCGCGCCCGGCCCCACAAGGTTGGTCCGATCATACCCGCCATTCTGGATCGAGGAGCCCACATAGAGAGCGCCGTTGAACTCCACCATCCCCATGGCAATCTCGGAAAGCGGGCCACGATAGGCCCCTTTCTCGATCACCCGGCGCCATTTCAGCGGACCATCCCCACAGGGCGGGGTCGTCCAGACCTGATAACCCTCGTAATGGTTGAAGGTGCCCGCATAGAGCTGATTATTTGCCTTTGACATCATGAAAATGCCGTTATTCGTCTTGTCTCCGAAACCCAGATCGCAGGCCACTTCCCAATTGCCCGGCTTCGGGTCATTGGAGCGTTTCAGCACCCCGGTCCGGTTAGAGTTGAACTGGATTCCCTCCCCCGCGGGCGGCGCGTAGAGATAACCGTCGAAATCCACCAACTCGCGGAAAGTCGAAATGTTGTCATTGCCGATGCCCGGTTCGCAGGCGGGTTCGAAATTCAGCCCGTCCTCGGAGCGCAGGACATGGGCCGCGCAGCCGCGCAGCACTGTGGACATGGTCGAGACATAGAGGTTCGGCTTGCTGTCGGATTTGCCCTGGAACACGCGCATGCCGCGATAGCCGAGATCGCGTGGCGCCTCCTCACCCGTCTTGCCCTCGATCAGAGGAGAGCGATAGGCCAGCTCCCAACTGTCGCTTTCCGGGGTCCAGCGCCAGATCTGCCCCTGCATGTCGAGATCGCGCACATTTGGTGGCACATCCACCGGCCAGGGGTCCAGCGCGGGCGGATCGATCGGGGGGAACAAGTTGAGCAGTTTGAAGGAGTTGCGGGTCATCCCGCAATAAAGACGCCCTTCGAAATACTCCATCCCATGGACATAGGCATTGGCCGGATCACCGATGCCATTCTTCGCCAGACGCCGGAAATTGCCCGCGGTCAGCGCGGGCCCGGCATCCGGGTGCGGCTGGCGTCCGCGCGGCACCTCATCCGTCAGAGGGGCAGCAGGTGTCTTCGGCTTCGTCAAAATCTTGCTCGCTCGGTTTGTCTGCGCCGGAGGGGTCGGGCCGGGGTTTTGGGTGCCTCAAGGGCATGCAACAACGCATCGGGTTTCAGCAAGGGGAAGAAATGTCCCGCATTGGGCACGGTCACCGTGGTCGTATCCTGCATCAACTGCTCCAACCCATCGCGGGTCTTGAGGTACCGCGAGCGGGAGCCGTAGATCAGGTCCACAGGGCGGCGCACCAAGCGGATTTTCTCTTCTTCCAGACCGCGTTGGTCGTGCATTTCCTCATGGGCATTGGTGCGGGCCATCAGCTCGCGCCATCGACGCATGGCCCGGGAGGGGCGCCTTTTGGCTCCGGTGCTGACCGGCATGGCGGAGAGAACCGCCGCATCCCCGAACCCACCGGGTTTTCCATTGGTCCCGTCCGCATCCGTTTCCAAAAGCTCCTCGAAGAACCCGTGTGCAACACGCGGCAACTCGCCTTCGATAACGATCCCGCGCGCGCGCAGGCGTTTCTGCAGAGAGGGCCAGGCGCTCGTATCCGAAAGCGGCGGCATAGCCTGCAAGGACGGTACCCAGGCATCCGCGAGGGTCAGACGACGGACCTTGCCGTCATCCAGCGTCGCCACCGCCAAAGCCACTGCACCGCCGAAACTATGCCCGATCACATGGGCCTGCTGAATGCCCAGATGGTCCATCAAAGCGATCACGTCCTCGGCCAGATCCACGGTGCGATAGCCCTCGTCGGACATGGCAGAGAAGCCATGCCCCCGCAGATCAAGGGCAGTCACACGGCAGGTCTCCGCGAGTTTTGGGGCCACGCGGAACCACCAAAACGCGATATTGCAGAACAGCCCATGGATCAGCACCACATCGGGACCGGTCCCGATCTGCTGATAATGGATGGTCTGCCCGCGGAGGGACGCCCTGGGCATGGTCTTACAGATATCCCAGGGATTTCAGGCGTTCGCGGATCTGCTCTTCGGCGTCGCCGGTGAGCGCGGCATCATCCGCCTCGCCCGCCGCGGCCTCATCGCTCTCCGTGTAGCGCACGGGGTTATCGGTTTTATACGCCTCGGCAAAGGCCTGCACCGCCACCTTGCCTTCCATATCCGAAGGCACCTCGACCCCGCAGGAGTAGAGCGCCGTAGGCGCCACATCGGCGATAAAGAGCGGATCAATCCGGGCCCCGGCTTCGATCCCCGGCCCGGTGGCCACGAAGATCCCGTCCGGGTGGTGCGTGGCATAGGGCACGCGCCGATCTTTGATCGGTTGATCTGCGCGCAGCACCGACAGGAAGCTGAAGTCGTGGAGCTGAAGGGTCAGATCCGGCGCACGATCGGTTTGCGTGCCCGGGAAGGCATCCTCACGCTTGAAGACCGATTTGATCACCGGCTTGCCCGTATCCGGGTCCTTGAAATCCAAGAGCTGCGCAATGAGGTCGTCGCGGAACGCCTCATACTCTGCATCGGTGACGCCCGGATCGCCCGGGTTCGCCGCGCGACGAATAAAGATTGCGTTGGAGGAGGAACTCAGGGAATAGGCCTTGGTGCTGGCCCAATCGATCAGCGTGCTGGCCTCGGTATTCTCGTCGAGAGCCACCCTCCCCTGGTCATCCATGGGCGTCCCTTCGTTCCAGGCGAGCATCCCCGCATGTTCGAGGAAGGTATTGGCGTAGAAAATCCGGGTGCCAGACCGGGTAAAGCCGTGATCGGACACGATAAAGACCTGCGCCTGTGGCCCGGCTTTCTCGATGATCTGGACGATGTAGTCGTCCACATTCCGGAAATACTGCAGCACGAGCTCTCGCGCGGCCACGGAGTCAGGTGTCATATAATCATCGCGGGTCGCCGGATCGATCAGATGCCAGCAGAGATGCTGGATCCGGTCCACGCCATCAAACAGCACCGCAGTGAGCTCAGAGGGCTCTTCCTCCATCAGCGTCAAAAGGATGTCCTGCCAGCGCTGCTCCCGCGTGATGTGGAACTCCACCCAATCGGTCAGCTGGTTCTCGGAGAGGCCCTGCACCGCCTTGCGCTCATGCTGCCAATCCGTGGACATCTCGGAGGCTTTGAACACGCCTTTGGCCTTCAGCATCTTGAAGGTCTCGCGCGGGTGGATCGCGCGGCCCAGATAGGACCAGGGCACATAGCCCGGGATCACCACGCCATCGATCGGCTTGGCCGGGAACATCACCGGATAGTTCAGGGTCGTCGCCCGCTTGCCCGCGGCACTGGCCAGCTGCCAGATCGTCGGCACCTTCACATCCGCGGAGGTGGCCAACGTATAGCTCGGCTTGGAGCCCTCGCGATCCACGCGGATAAAATCAAAGACCCCGTGATTGCCCGGCGAGCGCCCTGTCATCAGCGTCGCCCAGGCGGGCGGCGTCAGGGGGTGGATGGTCGAGGCGAGAATGCCGCGGGCGCCCTCCTCCATGATCCGGCCGAGATTTGGCATGATCCCATCGGCCACCAGATGGTCGAGCATATCGTAGGTCGCGCCGTCGAGACCGATGATCACGGTTTGAATGGTTGTCTCTGACATATCCAGTCCTTCCTCAGGCGTTCTGTCGGGCGCTCAGCTCGACGACAGATTTTAGGATATCGTCTACGGACATATCCTTAAGAAGTCGGTCCTCTTCCCGCATCTTTCGGAAGAGTTGGTCGCCGAGGCCATAATTCTGCTGCAGCTCGGAGATCAGATAGACAAGGCTGATCGATTCCACCCCGAGGTCGAGCACCTTGCTCTCGGGGGTCAGTTCGATCTCGTCCTCGCCCAGATCATCCGCAAGATCCTCAAAAATCTCCTGCATTACCTTGTAGGCGTCATCATATGTTACGGCAGCCATGTTCTATTTCCTCTGCGCTAATGCGGTGGTCCGTCATGCGGTCTGAGCACGACAGCGGCGATGAGATCGGGGGCAATCTCGGCAAGTCCATTCACCGCGATATTCAAGTTTAGAGACCGGTCGCGAACGACAGCCGGGCGGTCGCCCTGTGCATCGCTCTGGACCTCGAATCGATCAAGGGCTTGGGCCAATCCAACCCCAAAGCTTTTCCCAACTGCTTCCTTTGCGCACCAGAGACGGGTGCTGATGCGCGCTTGCGCAGCGGGATCAGGCTCGGCCGCTATCATCGCACGCTCAGCGGCGGTGAAGGCCGTTTCGAGAAAGGCGGGCGTGCGCGGCGCGACCTGTTCAAGATCGGCGCCGACACCGGCATAGCGCGCAGGATCCGCCGCCACGGCGATCGCTTGTGCGCCCTTATGGGCGATGGAGATCCGCGGCGCGCGGCCCCAGGCCTCCGGGAAGGCAGGGTCGATCACCGGGCCATCATCCTCCCCCGGCACGACCAGAGGCAGATCCGCCGGCGCAATTGCCAGCCCAAGGCAAGCCCGCGCCGCGTCCTTGGCCGCCGCACGCCCGCGCAGCCATTCCCAACGGCGTTTGTCTGTGGCCTGCGCCATGGCTGCAAACTCGGCGCGCTCTGGCGCCGAAAGGATCAGCCCGGCGAGCACTTTGGCCCAGATCCCGCCGGAACCATCGAGCAAATCATCGGAGATGTCATCGCAGGCCATGAGCGCCACGCCTTCCGGCAGCGCTCCCATCCCCGGTAGCGACAGGGGGCGCGACAGAGGGTTCTGGGCCGGAGCCAACCGGGCTTGAAAGAACCGATCCGGGAGCTCGAACCGCTTGTCCCACCAACCTTCGATCCGGCACTGCAGCCGATTGTCGGCGGTCACCACATCGATATAGGCGCGCATCTCGTCACCGCCGACGAGGCCGATCTGAGCGCGGCAGCGCGCGCGTTCACCGGGGGCGAGACGCGGGCGGAAGATATCCAGCCGCTCCACCCGGAAGGGGAAGATATGGAAGGCCTCTGGCAGCATCTCCGCCGACCAGACCCCGACCAATTGACCCACCGCATCGAGCGTGATCGCATCGGTTTCAAACGCGGGATTGGCGATCCCGGCATAGAGATCGTCATGGGGCAGGCCGACCAGCGTGCCTTCGACACCTTCGGCGCCGACCACATCCATGTTCTCAACCGCCCGAAGCCGGGGACCATGGAACATGATCCGCTCATAGACATCCGACTGGCTCCAGACCACGTCACGAGGGGCGCCATAGGACAGCGCTTCGGCAACCGGGGGTTCCGCATAGGCGGGCGCCAGGCGCACATCCGCCTCGATCAGGATCGGACGCAGGGCGGGCCCATCTGCGGTGCGGATGCGGACACGTACAATCGTCTCGGCCCCCTCCTCGCGCAACTCCGCCTGAGCCTCCACAACCAGTGGTGGCGTGTCCAGCGCGAACCAGCGCGAGGCGCGGACCTCAGTCATGCCGACCACGGTCAGGTTCGGGCACAGCGCGGCTGCCGTCTCAGCCAAAGCTTCCATGGAGAAGGTCAGCGGCACGACCGGCAGGCCGGTGAGATGGGGATCCCGCTGTGACAGTTCGCGACCAAAGCTATGATCGGCCAAATAGGGCGCTGTAGCCGGATCGATCTCGATCCGGGCAGTCAGGCTACGCCCATTGGCTGCGGGCGTCACGGCGGAGAGCATGGGAAAGCGCCGAGGCGCCGCCTCCGTCGGGTTGGGCGCGGGGGGCGCTACGGGCACGGGCGCGGCTCCACCAAGATAAGCGGACATGATCTCGGTTTCCGAAGACAGGAAGGTCTCGAGCGTGTTGAAATAGGCATCCACCACGGCAGTGGCCTCGGCAGGCACGTGCTGCGCGACGGTCGCCGCGGGCGGTTGGGAACCACCAGACACAACGGGCGGCTGCGGGGAATTGGCGACGGGCGTTGGCGGTGCCGAAGTCGGTGCGACGGGCGGCTTTGGCGCTGCCGGAGCAGGCGCTGGTTGCGACACCGCCTCGGTATTTTGGCGCGGCGCACGGTCCGGAACCTTGTCCACATCCATAGGCTGCACGCCCATCTTCAAAACCTGAGGCCGGCTGGGACCGGAATAGCCCGACGCGCCATCCTCGGGCGCGGCGAAGGCCGAAAGATCGAGGGCAACCCCTTCGACGGTGAGCTGCGCTGCGAGGTGATGCAGCTGATCCAGCCCCTTGACCGATGGGGTATCCACGGCCACGGCCAGATGATCCTGCCCGCGCAGAATGTCGTTCACAAAGGCCGAGAGATTGTTGCGCGGCCCGCATTCCACGAAGATCCGCGCCCCATCGGCATACATCTTCTGCACGGTTTCGACAAAGCGGACACGTCCGGACCATTGCTCCGCCGTCAGCGCGCGGATGGCCTGCGGATCGTCCGGGAAGACCTCGGTGCTGAGACAAGAATAGACGGGCCGTTCCGGCGCGGCGATCTCCATCCCTTCGAGGAAGGAGAGCAGCCGTTCGCTGAACGGCGCAAAGGCCGGGCTGTGATAGGCCCGCGCGAAGGGCAAGAGCTCTTCAAACCCGCCCAGCGCAGGGGCTAGGCTCAGGGCATAGTCGCGACCTGCATCGGTGAAAGCGGCCACGACTTTCTGGTTCGGGCAGTTGTCCATGGCGAGGTAAACGTCATCGCGCCCGGCCAGCTTGTCTTCCAACGCGGCACCGTCGACGGCCCCGAGCGCAACCAGCGCGCCTTCGGCAATCAGGCCTTCGGCAGACAAGGTCTCATAATGGTCGTTCAGGGCGCGCATCTCCTGCTGGAGTTGGGCCATATCCGACCGGCGGGTCACGCCGCCTGCATAGAGGGCCGAATACTCACCCGTGGAGTGGCCCACGAGCATATCCGCTTTCAGACCGATCTCATCATAAAGCGCCGCCACCGCCTGGTTTGCCGCAAAGATCGCCTCGGGGCCGATATCCATGCGCCAGAGCGCGCCGCCCTCCTCCGCCGTGTCGGGCGGCGGGAAGATCACCTGGCTCGGCAGGAGGTTGCGGCTGTGTTCGGCAAAGGCGCCGTCCACCAGATCGAACCAGTGCCGCATGGCCGGTTTGTGCAGCATCAACTCACGCAGCATGCCGATATGCTGGCTGCCCTCGCCCGGGAACATGAAGGCGACCTTGCCTTCGGCCCCGAGCGGCTTGGCGTTCAGATAGGCGCCTTTGCGGTCCTTGAGCCGGTCCTTGCCCTTGGCGATCCGGGACAGGATCTTGTCAATCTTGGCAGTCGCATCGGCGATATCGCGCGCCACCACGGCCGCGCGCCAGGGCCCGGTGTCGGGCGCGGCGTTCTGGCTGCGGGCAATCTCGGCGAGCGTTTCATCCGCAGCAAGCGCATCGCGGATTTCGGTCAGCCGCGCGCTCAGTCCCGCCGAATCCGGGGCGGAGGCCACCAGCAACTCGCTACTGCGGGTCAGGTTCGGCTGCGGCTGCGGCGCGCCGGTATACTCCTCGAGCACCACATGGGCGTTGATGCCCCCGAAGCCAAACGCGTTCACCCCGGCCCGGCGCGGGGTCGCCGCACCATGGATCCAGGGGCGCGTTTCAGTGTTGAGGTAAAAGGGTGACCCCTCGATCCCGAGATCCGGGTTCGCCTCATCCAGCAGCGTCGGCGGCAAAGTCCGATGATAGAGCGCCAGCGCAGACTTGATCAAACCGGCGGAACCCGAAGCCGGAAGACAATGGCCAATCATCGATTTGACAGAGCCGAGCGCACAGGAGGGCGCCTCACCCTGGCGCGGCCCCATCAGACCGGTCAGAGCCTCGACCTCCGTCGCATCGCCCAGCGCGGTCGCCGTGCCATGGGCCTCGATCAGGCCCACCGTCTCCGGCGCGATCCCGCCATCCTCATAGGCCCGCTCGAGGGCCAGGGTCTCCCCCTCGATCCGCGGCGCGAGGATACCGAGACCCTTGCCGTCGCTCGCCACACCAACCCCGCGGACCAGCGCGTAGATGCGGTCCCCAGCCGCCTCGGCATCGGAGAGCCGTTTGATGCACATCAGGCCAACCCCTTCGGCCAGCAATGTCCCATCGGCATTGGCGGAAAAGGGTTTGATCGCCCCTTTGCGGGACAGGGCCTCAAGCTGGCAAAAGATCTGGTAGATCGGCGCCGGGGTGGAGGCATGCACCCCGCCCACCACGGCCATATCGCAGCGCCCGGCCCGCAGATCGGCAACGCCCCGATCCATCGCGATCAGCGACGACGCGCAGGCCGCATCCACAATGTAATTCGCCCCCTTGAAGTCCATACGGTTCGAGATTCGACCTGTCACGAGGTTGGGGACCAGTGCTGGCGCCATCTCCGCATTAAACGGCGGCAGTGAGGCCTTGAGCTGCGCTTTGACGTCGGCAAGCTCACCCTCGGACGTGTCCGGGTGAAGCTTCTTCAGGATGGACAAAAACCGATCCACCATGATGCCGTGTTGCACGACGCTGGTGAAACCGCGATTGATATAGGTCCCCCGGCCAAGGATCACCGCGACCCGGTCGCCGGGCACGGGACGGGTTTCGAACCCCGCATCCTGAACCGCATCGGCAGCGACTTGCAGAGCCAGAAACTGGTCCGGCTCCCCCCCGTCGATGGAGTTGGGCATCACGCCATGGCGCAGGGGATCGAAAACCGCCAAGTCGCGGAGAAACCCACCGCGCTTGGTGTAGATCCGATCATTTGCCTTGCTCTCCGGATCAAAAAACAGATCGCCACACCAGTCATCCGGCGCGTCAGCGACAGCGTCTACCTTGTCGGTAATGTTGCGCCAGAACGTGGATGTATCGGGCGCCTCGGGGTAAATGGAGGCCATCCCGACAATCGCGATCGGTTCATTCTCCGGCAGGCGCGAAGGCCCACCATGTGATGTCATTCAGCGGCCTCTCTTGTACCACCCGCACCATAAGCCGCGGCGTAGGCCTCTGCATCGTCCTCCCAGGGGCCCCTACCCCAGACGACTTCTGATGCGGCCTCGTCACCACGCGTAATTTCAAACTCCAGCGCGCGCACACCGAGATATGGGTCAATCGGCTCGATCTTCATGGCATCGAACTGCGCCTTGATCTCGGGCGATACCATGCCGCCGCTGTCCCAAGGCCCCCAACTTATGGCGGTCACGCGCCCGGCCCATTGCGCATCGAGCACGCGGGCAAGCTTCGACACGGTCTCATTCGCCGCGCCATAATCCCCTTGGCCGCGATTGCCAAAGCGTCCGGCCACCGAGGTGAAGAACACGAGGAATTTCAGGGTCTCAGGACGCAGGGCACGGCTGAGGGCAAAGGCGCTCTCCGTCTTGGTCCGCGTGACATTGTCGAAGCTTTCGACCGTCTTATCGAGCACAAGCTTGTCCTCGATCACACCGGCGCCATGGATCACGCCATCGATCCGGTCGAAGCGGTCATAGAGCCCTGAGACCAACGCCTCGAGCGCATCCTGATCCCGCACATCACAGGCCACGTATTCCGCCGTGGCACCCGCCTCATCAATGCTGGCTAGCGCATTGCGAATGTCGCGCGCCTTCAAAAGAGTGTTGAACGCCGCCTCGATCGACGCGGGCGTTACGGCACCACCGGCGGCTTTGGTTTCGGCGATCAGAGCGGCTTTGAGGGCGCGCGGATCGTTGATCCCCGCCGTCGCTGCCGCCTCGTCCCCAGTTGGCGGGTTCGTGGATCCGGCCAAGATGAAGTGCGGCTTGTGCAATTCAGCCAAGTGACGCGCGATTTTCGCAGTGATGCCACGCGCGCCGCCTGTCACGAGCACGATCGCTCCGGGTTCAATATCCTGGACAACGCTCGAGTCCGCGCCGATGGGCACAGGCTCGGCAAAAAGACCGTGGCGCGCACCTTCGAGGAAGCCAACCTCAGTCTCCGGGCCCGGACGCCCAGCTTCGGCAATAACCTCGCTCGCGCATGTCTGAACGGTGGTGGCAGACGCGAAATCGACCGCCCGGCAATGGACCGAAGTCCATTCTTTCGCGACCGTCTTGAGCAGCCCCGGCGCGCCCCCTGCAGCAGGATCCACCGGCACCGTGCCATCAAAGCCAAATGCGCCGCCCATCCGCGTTGCGCAGAGAACAAGGCCATCGTCACGAATGCTCAGGCCTTCGCCCAACGCATTGAGCAGCGTGTAGAACGCGCGCGTGGTGGTATCCACAGACGCACGCCACTCGGCGCGCGACATCTCCATGAAACTGCACGCTTGAGCGAGCGGTGCCAGATGCAGAAGCCCGGCCACAGCCCCATCCATCTCGATCACGGCCGACCGCAAGGCCGCATCATCTGAGAAATCTAGCGTGCTCGGCTTTAACAGGCGAACACTACCGCCCTGCGCTTCAATATGCGCGGCAACTGCGTCTGCAATACCGGTCTCATCATCGGTCACGACATAAGTGGCCCCCGCAACAACCCATGGTTTCGGCGGGTCGGCCGGAATGGGCCGGGCCGACATGACAAAGCGCGGGCGCCAGGCATCCGCGTCAACCGAGGGGGATGCCGGACCGTCCATGGGCGCGGCAGCCTCGGTGGGCACGCCTGGCTGGAACTCGGCCACGACTGTCATGAATTGCGCCACAATTCCACGTACGGTCCGCTCGCGGGAGACGGGCCCCATTTTCTCGCGCGCGGCCTCGCCCGCATCGGGAAGCAGGTCACCGCGCAAGGCTCCAAGGATCTCAACACGCTTGATCGAGTCGACCCCGAGATCTGCCTCAAGGTTCAGGTCGAGATCCAGCATTTCGGTCGGATAGCCCGTGCGGTCGGAGATCAGATCCAGCAGAGCCGCTGTAACAATTTCAGTCGACAACTCCGGAGATGCCTCCACGGCGACCGGCGCAGGCGCGGCAGGTTCGGTCGCCGCTGCTGGTGCGAACTCTGATGCAACATCCATAAACTTCGCCACGATCCCGCGCACGGTCCGCTCGCGGGACACAGGCCCCATCTTCTCGCGCGCCGCATCGCCCGCATCCGGAAGAAGATCACCGCGCAGAGCACCGAGAATTTCCACGCGTTTGATCGAGTCGACCCCGAGATCTGCCTCAAGGTTCAGGTCGAGATCCAGCATTTCGGTCGGATAGCCCGTGCGGTCTGCGATCAGATCCAAGAGCGCGGATGTGACCGTCTCGGCCGTCAAACTCGGGCTTGAGGCTGCCGGCACGGGTACCGCCGCGCTAGCGGGGCTGGCGGCGTCAGACGGCGTCGCGAACTCAGCAACCACCTCCATGAACTTCGCCACGATGCCACGCACGGTGCGTTCGCGGGACACAGGCCCCATCTTTTCACGTGCGGACTCACCGGCATCGGGAATGAGATCTGCGCGCAACGCACCAAGGATTTCCACACGCTTGATCGAATCCACCCCAAGATCCGCTTCGAGATTGAGGTCGAGATCCAGCATTTCAATCGGGTAGCCTGTCCGGTCGGATATGAGCGCCAAAAGCGCGTCGCGCGCCTGCTCCTCAGTAATCGCTGCGGAAGCCGCAGGTGCTGGCTCTGTTGCAACCGCGGGCGCGGTAGGCGTGGGTTGTTCGACGATAGGAGGCGTGGGCACCGCAGGCGCGACGGGTTGTGCAGCGACCACCGGCTCCGGCGACGCCATGGGCAGGACGGGAACCGGTGCGGGGGCGGTAGCGGGTTGTGCGGTGGGTCGCGCAACAGGTTGCATGGCTGTGGGGATCACAGCCTGCGTGTCGGCCCCGCCAGCCTGCAGCCAGTTCATCATGATGGCCCGATTGTTCTCGAGAAACTGCGCCATCAGCTCTTGATGACGTCGCATAACCGTCTCACTCATATCGCTTCTCGCTGCAGCAGGCACTTGGGGTGTCGGAACAGAACTCGCCCCTGTTCTAACAGATTCGGGTGACGTCGTTGTGAGGTGAAGCGGCGCAGGCGCGCTCGGTGCCGGGGTGGCGGCAGAGGGAACCGCTGCGGCAGAAGGAGCGGCCTTTTCCTCGATCGGAGCGTTGTCCACTGGCGCCGGGTCCTCTTCAATGCGAGCGGCAAAGCCACGACGGGGCGTTTCCCCATCGATCGGCCGCGCATTGGCTGCATCCAGCTTCCAAAGCATGGCCCGCTGGGGATGGGGCGGCACGGCGAGGTTCCACGTCTTCACATCAAGCGGTCGGGTCTCACGTCCCGCCCAAACCTGCGCCAGGTCGAGCTTGAGACCTGCCGTGGCTGCGCCCGCCAGAAGGCAAAGCAGCTGCTGAACGCCGGAACGCCCTTTCATATCTGCGGTCAAAGCCAGGTGCGGCTTGCCGTCGAGGATGCGGTTGGTTAGCCGCGAGAGAACGGCGCCGGGCCCAATCTCGAAAAACAGCCGGGCGCCAGCATCATGCATGGCCTCGACGCTGCCCGCGAAGTTGACAGGATCCACCAGATGCTCTGTCAATTGCGCACGCACATCCTCAGGCGCGGTTGCGTACGGTGTCGCGGTCGCATTGGCAAAGACAGCCGTCTGCGGTGCCGCGATCTCAGCCTTTTTCAGCGCCGATGCGAGAAGATCCCGCGCAGGTGCCACACAATCCGAGTGGAACCCGCAGGCAACCGGCAGAAGCTTGGCGCTCAAGTCTGCATCCGCCAGCCGTTGCTGTGCGGCGTGCACGGCTTGAGTCGGCCCCGCAATGACGGTCTGATCCGGGGCATTCATATTGGCCAGGGTCACCCCCTCCAGATCGCCCAGAGCCGCGCGAACGGCCTCTGGTCCGGCATTCACCGCTGCCATGGTGCCGAGGTCATCCCCGCCTGCTTTGACAATCGCATCGCCGCGCGCATGGGCAAGCGCCATCAGCGTGTCGGCATCAAAGCTGCTGGCCGCATGAAGGGCCGTGTACTCACCAAAGCTGTGGCCGGCGAGTTGGCTGGCCTCCAACCCAAAGCCTCGAACGAGGTTGAGCACGGCATGCGACACCGCCCCAATCGCGGGCTGCGCGACAAAGGTCTGCTTGAGCGCTTCGATCTGGGCATCGTGCTCCGAAGGATCGAGCGTCGGGCGCGGATAGATATAGTCGGACAGGGGTTGATCCAGCCGATCCGCTAGGCTGCGCGTCGCGCCTTCGAGATCCTCGCGGACCTGCGGGAAGGTCATGGCAAGATCCGCTGCCATCCCGGGATACTGCGAGCCCTGCCCCGGGAACAGGAACGCCACCTCCGCCGTTGTCAGGGGTTCATCTGCCGAGAAGAACGCGCCTTGGGGGTCGATCGACCGCAGGTCCGTTTGATCCCCGCGCAACCCTTCAGCTGCGCGAGAGATCCGGGTGCTGGCATCGTCGAGAGAGCTCGCAACGATTGCAAACCGCGCCTTGGCCCCGGGATCGAACTGCGCGGCAAGGCTTGCTGCCACATCCGCCGGACGGATCTCGCGCGAGGCCTGGGCCATGGCCGCCGCGGCACGCTTCAGATTGTCGGCCAGATCGGTCTGGGACTCCGCTGAGAAGAGGAACAGCTCATGCGACCAATTCTTGCGGAAGGGCGCCTGATGCTTCGGCAGGTACCCCCCGGTATACTCTTCCAGGACCACGTGGAAATTCGTGCCTCCGAAGCCAAAAGCACTGACCCCGGCGCGCCGTGGCGTGGGCGCGGTGTTCAGCCAGGGGCGCGTTTCCGTCATCACGTAGAACGGACTGTTCGGGAAATCCGCCGAGGGGTTGGGTTCGGTGACATTCAGGGTCGGAGGCAGCACCCGGTGGTGCAAGGCCATCGCCATCTTGATCATGCCCGCGCAACCCGCAGCTGCTTTGGTATGACCGATCATCGATTTCACGGAGCCCACGCCGCAGAACTGCGTATCCTCGCGGGACTCCGCAAAAACCTTGGACAGGCTTTGAATCTCAGTCCGGTCCCCCACGACGGTTCCGGTGCCATGGGCCTCGACTGCACCAACGGTCCCGGGCGAGATCCCCGCATGGGCATAGGCGCGGCGCAGCGCCTCCTGCTGACCCTCGGCGCGCGGCGCCGTGAGCGACAAATCCTTGCCATCGGAGGACCCGGCAACACCGCGCATCACCGCATAGATCCGATCGCCGGACGCCTCAGCCTCGTCCAGTCGGCGCAGCACCATCATCGCCAGACCCTCGGAGATCGCAATCCCGTCCGCGCTTGCGTCGAACGTCCGGCACTTGCCGCGCGGGGAAAGCGCCCTTGTCTTTGAAAATGCGACGAAATCAAACGGATTCTGGAAGCTGTCGACACCGCCGACAATCACCATGTCGGAGGTTTCGTTCTCCAACTCGCGCGAGGCCATCATGACCGCCGCGAGGGAGGAACCGCAGGCCGCGTCCACGGTGAAATTCACGCCGCCCAAGTCAAACCGATTTGCAACCCGCCCGGCAATCACGTTGAGCAAGATGCCCGGGAAGCTGTCTTCGGTCCAATTCGGCAGACGGGCATCGGCCACTTCGGTCATGTGCCCATTGATCGCGGGCATGGAGGAGCGCACCGCGTAGCGCTGGCCCAAGGGCCCGGCCCCGCCGCCGACGCCGATAATCACCGAGGTCTTGCGTCGCAGCTCGGGATCCTCGATCACACCGTCCTTGAAGCCAGCGTTTTCCAGCGCCTGACGCACAGTCTCCAGCGCCAGAAGCTGTAGCGGCTCGATGCTTGGCATGGTCTTGGGCGGAATGCCGTACTTCACCGGGTTGAAGTCGATCTCGTCGATAAACCCACCCCATTTGGAGTAGATCTTGTCCGGCGCATCGCGATCCTCGTCGAAATACCGCCGCCAATCCCAACGCCGCTCGGGCACCTCTTCGATGGCGTCAACGGCGTCGAGAATGTTTTCCCAATAGGCGGCAAAATCACGGGCCTTGGGCAGGATCGTCCCGACCCCGGTGATCGCAATGCGCGCGCCGGGACCTTCGGGCATGGGCTCAACGCGCGCCTCGGGCGCAGCGGGCAGCGCCTCAGCGAGCAAGTCGCTCGCGCCGCTGCAAATCCCTGCATGCAGCTCGGCGATACTCATGGGTTCGGAATGCAGGCTTGCCGCCTGCCCGATCATATAAACCCCCAGCTGTTCCTGGGTCGCGGGATCAACTGAAACGAATTTCTCTGCGCCATCGACTTTGCCGAAATCCGGATTCCGGTCGATCCCTTTGGACGCAATGCGCGACCGGCCCACGTTGAACTTCTCCAACGTGTCCTTGATCTCATCGGGATCCACGCTGGCCGCCCGCAGGCGCGCCTTCTCCGAGAAGAACTCATCAACGATGGGGCTTTTGACCACGCGGGTCGCGTGGCCGGGCGCGGACTCAAGGAGCATCGTCTTGGCCGATGTCAGCGCAAGCTCCTGATATTTCTCAAGGACAGCTCCGGTCGCTACGGCTTCATGGGTCAGGATGTAGCCGGTGCCAACCACAACCCCGATTTTTGCCCCACGTGCCGCCAGACCCGCGGCGAGCGCAGAGACCATCGCGCCCGATTGCGCATCATGCACACCGCCCGCAAAAAGCAGCTCGCAATCGATCTCGGCGCCATCTGGATAGTAGTCTTCAATGGCGTCGATCGCCTGTTGCCAGAGAACAGCGCTCGACCGCGGTCCCACATGCCCACCGCATTCACGCCCCTCGAAAATGAAACGCCGCGCGCCGCTCTCCAGGAAAAGCGCGAGCAGTCCCGGCGACGGGACATGGAGGTAGGTCGGGATCCCTTCCGCCTCGAGCGCCAGCGCCTGATCCGGGCGCCCCCCGGCAATGAGTGCGAAGTCAGGCTTGTGGGCAGTGATGACGGCGGTTTGCTCGGCCCGCAGTTCATCATCAACGAACCCCAGAATGCCGACGCCAAGCGGCTTGTCGCCAATCTTCTCCTTGGTTTCCGAAAGCAGCGCGGCGCATTCCGCTTCGCGCATGAGCGCAAAGGCCAGAAACGGCAAGGCGCCTCCTTCGGCCACCGCGACCGCAAACCCGGACACATCGCTGACCCGGGTCATCGGGCCTTGAATGATCGGATACTCAGTGCCGGTTGTTTGCGTCAGCGCGCTGCCCGGCGCGAGGGGCGCGAGATTCTGCGCTTGGGCGACGAGGTCCCGTGCCGAGGCTGCGATCCCGTCGAGGGCCGCCTTCAAGGAACCGAAACGCGTTTGCAGACCGCGGGCAAAAGCCGCGTCTTGACCGACGAGCCAGAGGGCCTCATCGGCAGGTTTCGAGGTGATCGCGTCGCGCACGGCGGCGCGGAAGGCCTGCGGATCGCTATTCGGAATATCAAGCGCGTCCAGAGCCCGCGCAGGCTTATGGTCCGCCCGCCAGAACACACGGTGCCCTGCGCCGAAATCCTGGCCGAGGCAATTGGTCTCGCTGCCATCCATGCGCAGAACGCTGCGGGAGAGCCCCTCGGGCGCCTGGGCTTCATCACAACCGAGCAACGGCCAGTCGAGCATCACGCCAGCTGCTCCGGCAACCTTGAGCGCGGCTGCCGTATTCGGCGCGACGCCCCCCAGCGCGAAGACCGGCAAGTCCGTAAGCTTGGTCAGCCGCTGCACAAGCAGAAACGTGGTGTCGTCCCCAACACGACCGCCCGCCTCATGCCCTTTGGCCACCAAGCCGTCCACCGATAGGGTCGCGAGTTCGGACACAAGCGCGTCATCCAGCACCTCGACCAAGAGGCGCGCTTCCGGGGACAGAGATCGCGCCGCCGCCACGGCGGCAGCCAGATCCACGGGATCCTCCGGCACGAGAACCAGAAGGGACGCCGCCGCAAGCGCGTCACCGTGCCGCGCCGTCAACTGCGCGATATCTGATTGGGAGGCTTTTACCCCCCAGAGCCCTCGCGCTTTCATTGACAACGTCTGCAGCGCCCGCGCCACCTCTGGCGCAGAGGGATCGGCGTATTCCAGATCAAGAAGCCCGCCATGCCCTGCCCGGCTGGCCGAAATCGCGATCGCGGGGCTGATCACATTCGGTACGGACGATGCCAGAACCAGAAAGTCACTCGAATACAGTGGCATAGGTTGCGCTCCCAAAAGCACTTCTTGAAACCGCCGCTCGAAGGCGGCACGCCTAGAGGGGCAGAAGCCCCAAATCTCCAATGTCAACAGCCAAGATGAAAGGCGTTCGCACCTTGCGTATCAACACGCGGCCCTGACCTGTTTCCTAAATCAAACGGACGTTAGAAAACCGTTAGGACCGGCTTAAAACCTCGCTCATTTCAAAGCTGCACCGTAAGAGGCGCTCGAAATATTGCAATGCAGCAAATGTCACAGCAGCAAGCGTTCCCAAACTAGCTTTTCGTGGCATCTCTCGCAAGTTGTGCTGATCGTGTGAGGACCCGGGCCGATCGATCCTGTCGCAGTTAACCTCATGTCTTACTCTTGCCGCCGCGCTCACGCTCCGCGCGACAACTACCATCACTCGCAAAAAGTGTATCCAGACTCGCAAGTTTACGCAACGAAATGATGACTATGAAACGCGGGGATAGCGCAATCACTGTGCACCTGCCCGATTTCGCGTCACGATTCAGATCAAGATGGCCACTACAGGAAACATGGGCGATGCGCTGTGCTACTCCGCAGCGACCTCGGGCAGATGTGCTGCCGGGCCCGCTTGCGTCATGAAATCATTGACGCATGTCGCGATCTTGAAATAGCCGGCGCGGGTGTAGTGATCGCTGTCCTGGAAATCCTCCTCCAGCAGCAATACATCCAGATCCACCAGATGAGCCTGATCCTCGCCATCGCAAAACGCGCGGCACATGGCGTTATAGGCGTGGCGCATCTCGCCGGTTCGCTCGGCCTGCGCACCAGTTTTCGTCGCCGCTGTCAGCAGGAAGACCTGCGCTGTGGGTGAGACGAGGCTCATCGCCCGCTCAAGGCTGCGACGGGTCAGCTCGAGGCTTTCCTCCAGGGTGTAACGCCGATGATAGAAGCTTTTGGCGAACCATAGGGCCTGGTCGGATTTGATGAACTTCTTTAAGGTCCGTGGCGGCACCTTGATGAGATACTCCCCACCCCATTCCTTGCCGCCAAAGGTGAAGAATGTATCCCCCGGCACCGCATAATAGAGAGAGAGCAGAACCACGTCGGAACTGGCCAACGCATGATCGAGCGCCTCCATGTCCTCATGGGACCAGCTCGGGAACTTCTTCAAGGTCTGATCATGCTTGAGCGGTTTACGCGGGTTCAGAAAGAACCCGGGGTCATCGTAGCGCACGAGATAGCCGCGATCTTCCTTGTTGACGAACTCGTGGCGGTTCGTTCCGCAATAGAACGAGACCTGCAGGAGATCGCAGCCCCCGACGAGGCAAAGCGTCCGATCGTCCTGCTCGGAAAAGACCTGATCAGATGAGGACGCCTCGGAGATCCAGTCGATCTCGTCATGCTGATCAAGGGGATTGGCAACTGGCCCTTTTACCGGGAAGTCTGGCGCGCCGATCCGGCGCCAGACGAATTGCTCCACCCCCATATTCAAGGTGCGGCAGGAGAAACAGAAATGATGCACAGTCGTGCCATTGAACTTCACCCGCGCCGCAAAAAACCCGACGATCCCGTAGTCGCCATAGCGATCCGTGACCCGCACAAGCCCGGCATGGACGCCGGATGTCGCCAAGAGCGCCTCCAGCTCGCTGCGCGCCTCCGCTGTCTCGACTCGCTTCTTGGTGAAATTCAGCTGGTTCGTGCGATTGATCAGCTCGAGCACGCGATCCATATGCGGCTCCAACTCGGTGATGATCTCGACCCGGATCTGCGACTGGCGGAGGAACTCCATATTGTCGAGCGCGCCCGCCGCCTGCTCGGCCTGTTTGGTTTCGAGCATCTTGTACTGCGCAAGACGGGAATGCCCGCGGTCATCTTTGGCCTTCAGTTGCGGCCGATCGAGCAACCCGCTGAGATCGCCACGTGCCTCAACGCACATGAGACCTTCATTGAAGAAGGCTGCCTCTTCCAGATTCATCTGATTGTCGTCCAGAAACAGGACGTTGGGCGCACGCAGCTGCGCGCGCTCCAGAATGCTCGCGATCGCCTGCCCCTTCGGCGTCCAGTCGATATGCGGAAAGACGAAATACTCCCAAACGCCCAGCTTCGTGAGCACGGCGCGCGCAGTCTCGAAATCATTCTTGGAACAGATAGACGACATGATCCCGCGATCGGCCAGCGTCTTGATCATCCGGGTATGGGCGGCAATCTCGGTCATACCCCCTTCGGACAAGGTCCCTGCCCAGAAGGTTTCGTCGAGATCCCAAATCACCAGTTTGACCTGAGACGTCACAGCTTCGAAGGTCGTGCTCACGCCACGTGCTCCTGTCTCCGTGCGCTCCGTTCGAGAGCGACTTAGGCCCGGGCAGGCCGCGCGCCTTCTGGCGCAAATCTCGCGTGTTTTCCGCGGTTCACCGTAGGACCTGCGCCCCCGGCCAAGGCTGTTGCCAACAGCTTAGGCCTTGGATCGCATCAAATTGCAAATTTATCGTTTCCAAGATCCTAAAAAACTCGGAAACGCGCGCATATCAGCCGTCTTCATAGCCAAAGAACTTGGCCATCTCGACCACGTGATCCGCGAACGGCATGCCATCCTCCCGCCAGGGCAGCGCTCCGGTCAGGGGTTCCGGCTTGGTCTTGTAAGGGCGCAGCGCAGGCTTTTCCTGAAAACTCGGATCGCCGCCCCAGGGCGCGTTTTCCGGCCCGGGCTGCGCAAAAGGCGAGGTCTCGGGATGCTTCATCGCCTCAATCGCGGCGTCATCGGAGGCCACCCCGATCCAGTCACAGATCTTTTTCAGCCAGTGGTCCGGGTCAGTCAGCAGGTCCTCGCCCCGGATCCGCATATGACGCCCCGGTTCGATCGTATCGAGGAAGTCCATGATCCGTTCATGGGCGACAAACCAATGAACTTGCGGGTCGAGCACGGGCGGTGTCATCCGACGATCCCAGGAATCCCCGAGCGGGGAGGCGAGGATCATCGCATACCACTCCGCTGTCATCATCGAGCGCCCGGCAGACATCGGATGGCGCGTGATATGGAGGTAATTGGCCCCGGGCAGGATCTGATCCTGGCGGAAGGGATAGTGCGGGTCAGCCACGATAGACGGGCTCTTCTCCACAATCGCCTTGGGGGCCACCGCCGCCTGCAGCTCGGCCATGAGCTCTGCGGTGGTCATGCCCGGATTGTTGAAGAGAAAGGCGCGCATCTCATCCACGCCCGCGGCAGTCACCTCCCCATATTCCAGCTGCGCCATGGCGCGGACAATGCCATGGGCCAGCCCGTTGCGCCCGCCCCCGGTATTGCGCAGAAACTCCCCGATGGTTTCGCCCAGCGTCAGGTTCAGCTCCGGCATCCCGTAATGCTCGGGGTGCTGGCCGAGCATGCCGGCTGCGACGGTGGTGAAAGAACGACCGGGGCCCAGAAGAACAAGGGGCTGCGCCATGAATGACCTCTTAAATTTCAGAGACTTGCGGCACCAGTCCTGGACGGAGCGACGGTCTCGAGACTGGGGTCACTGAACCATGATCCCGGATAGGTTGCAAATGAAGGCTGCGCCCGGCCCCGCGGCCTCTTGGCGCGAAGCAATCCGGGGCCCAGCATGTCAGCCATTCGAGACCGCGCGCGGCTCGGCGCGGGCGCGCGCCTGTTCCTCGCGGCGTTTGGCGAGATTGGCGGCCTGACGCTCTTTCTGGAGCTTCAACCGCGCCTGCCGGCGTTCTTCCATGATCACTGCGCGCCGTTTCTCGAACTCTTCGCGTTCCTTGGCTTTCTGAATGCGCAGCTCCTCAGCGCGCACCACGCGCAGCTCAGACACCTCGTCATAGAGGGCCGCGAGCAACCGAACCTCAGCCAGATAGGCATCATCCTCAAGCGGGCCGTAATCGATCCCTTCGTCGGTCAGGACCAGCGATGCCTGCTGCCAATAGGACCCGCCCATCTGCTCACGCCAGGTGGGGAAACTTTGATCCCGGATCATCTCCAGTGTTTCGCGCGGCAGCCAGAGGTTCTTGTCCAGCGCCAGCCAGCGGAAGCCGAGACCGGTCCGCTCCAGCATCTGGAAGAGCGCCAGCATCTCGTTCCAGAGCGCATCGGCGTAGTTGATCAGCTCATCGAAATAGATCGGCAGACCGGGGCGCAGATGACCCTTCGCCTCAAGCGCGGTGAACACATCCACGGTCGAGGAGTAGATATCGCAATCGATATTCACGAAGGCGATAGGCTCTTCATTTTCCTCAAGAAACCCGGGCAGCGTGTCCGAGAAATACCCTTTCACGAGGCGCACATTCTCCGGCACCTCCGGCAGGTCCACCACCTTGAAAGGCTTTTGCCAGTCAATCCGGCCATCCTCCGGAAAGCCCTCGAAACTGTCGAACCCGACCCAGGTACGATCCGGCTGGGCCGCGGCACAAAGGTTGATCGAACGCCCGCGCCAGACCCCAAACTCAAGCCCGAGCCCAGACTCATCCGCGACCACATCAATCGTCGTCGGCAGAACAGTGGTGCGGGTCACACGATCACTGTCCGGAGCGTGAAGGGCGCAATCCTTGAGCTTGTGCAGGTTGGCCAGCAGAAACGCTGCGTAGCGCTGGGACTCCGTCAGATCGGTCACGTCCATTCTCACCTCTCGGTCCGAGATTAATCAATCTTCTTCGGTATAGAGGGATCTTTGCAAACCAACCGTAAACGCCAGCGCATGAAAGGAAAGCGCCCGGCTCGAACAGATCGAACCGGGCGCCAAATTGCCAATATTCAGAGGGCCTTAGGCTTTCTTTTTCTTCTTCGGCGGCATCAGGTCCGTGATGGTGCCTTCGAACATCTCGGCAGCGAAGTTCACCGTCTCCGACAGCGTCGGGTGCGGGTGAATGGTGTGGCCGAGATCAACCGCATCCGCGCCCATCTCGATGGCCAGCGCCACTTCGGAGATCAGATCACCCGCATTGGTGCCTACGATGCAGGCGCCGATCACGCGGTCATCCGCCGGATCAAAGAGCAGCTTGGTGATCCCTTCGGACCGGCCATTGGACAGGGATTTGCCCGATGCTGCCCAGGGGAAGACGCCCTTCTCGAATTTGATACCCTTGGCCTTGGCTTCGGATTCGGTGACGCCACACCAGGCGACCTCGGGATCCGTATAAGCCACGGAGGGGATCAGACGCGCATCGAAGTGACGCTTATGCCCGGCCGCGACCTCGGCCGCCACCTTGCCCTCATGGACGGCCTTATGCGCCAGCATGGGCTGACCCACCAGATCGCCGATGGCAAAGATATGGGGCACTCCGGTGCGCATCTGGCTGTCCACGGCGATGAAACCGCGCTCATCCACGGCCACACCGGCCTGATCCGCATCGATCAGCTTGCCATTGGGCTTGCGCCCCACGGCCACCAGCACTTTGTCAAAGGTGTCGGTCGTGACCTCGCCCTTGTCATCCTCGAAGGTGACCTTCAGGCCCTTCTTCAGCGCTTCGACCGCAGTGACCTTGGTCTTGAGCTTGATGCCCTCATACCGGCCCTCAATCCGCTTGTGCAGAGGCTTGACGATGTCCTTGTCGGCGCCCGGGATGATCTGATCCATCAGCTCAACCACGGTGATGTCCGAGCCCAGCGCATCGTAGACACAGGCCATTTCCAGACCGATGATCCCGCCGCCGAGCACGAGCATCCGCTTCGGGATGTCGGCCAGTTCCAGCGCACCGGTGCTGTCGATGATCCGGTCGTCTTCCGGCAGGAAGGGCAGGTTCACAGGCTCGGATCCCGCCGCGATGATGCACTGGTCAAAGCTGACATTGGTCACCTTGCCGTCCTCATCCGCGACCGCGATCATGTTCGGGCCGGTGAACTTGCCGTAGCCATTCACGACCTGAACCTTGCGGCCCTTGGCCAGCCCGCCCAGACCGCCGGTCAACTGACCAATGACGCTGT
Organism: Dinoroseobacter sp. S76; assembly: GCF_049801095.1. Taxonomy (NCBI): domain Bacteria; kingdom Pseudomonadati; phylum Pseudomonadota; class Alphaproteobacteria; order Rhodobacterales; family Roseobacteraceae; genus Dinoroseobacter; species Dinoroseobacter sp. S76. The sequence goes on from NZ_JBNAGH010000001.1 coordinate 320,319, forward strand.
TCTTGAAGCTACGCAGCTCGTCCAAATCGATCTTCGGCTTGCCGAAGCTCACCCCGTGACCGCTCATCTCCTCAGCTTCGGTGATCACCTTGGCCACATGGAGAAGCGCCTTGGAGGGGATACAGCCCACATTCAGGCAAACCCCGCCGAGGGACGGATACCGTTCGATCAGAACGACCTTCTTGCCCAGATCAGCCGCGCGGAACGCCGCCGTATAGCCGCCCGGGCCGGAGCCCAGAACCACAACTTCGCCATGGACATCGCCCGGACCCGTTGCGGTGCCCGTGGCCGCCACAGCGCTCGGCGCCGCGACTGCGGCCGCGGCGGGCGCGGCCTCGACGGGCGCGTCAGCCGCCCCTGCCCCATCAAACACCATGATGACAGAGCCTTCGGACACCGTGTCGCCCTCGGCAACCTTGATCTCCTTGACCACGCCAGCGGCGGGGCTCGGCACTTCCATGGTTGCCTTGTCGGATTCCAGCTCGATCAGCGGATCCTCGGCAGAGACCGTGTCCCCCACCGAAACCAGGATCGAGATGACGGGCACATCGGAGAAATCACCGATATCAGGTACTTTAACTTCCATCGATCTATCTCCTTACCACATCAGCTTGCGCATATCGCCGAGCAGGGTCTTGAGCGTCACGACAAAGCGTGCGGCCAGAGCCCCATCCACGGCGCGGTGGTCATAGCTGAGCGAGAGCGGCTGCATCAGGCGCGGCACGAACTCTTCGCCATTCCAGACCGGGGCCATCTTCGACCGGGTCAGGCCGAGGATCGCCACTTCGGGGGCGTTCACGATCGGCGTGAAAGAGGTCCCCCCGATGCCGCCCAGGGACGAAATGGTGAAGGTCGCGCCCTGCATGTCGGGGCCTTTCAGCTCCCCTGCGCGCGCCTTGCCCGACAGCTCCATCAGGTCCTTGGAGATCTCGACCAGACCCTTGCGGTCCGCATCCTTGATCACAGGAACCATCAACCCGTTCGGCGTATCGGCGGCAAAGCCGATATTGTAGTAGTCCTTCTTGATCAGTTTGTCGCCATCGGGATGGATCGAGCTGTTGAACTCCCAGTGCTCCTTCAGCGCGCTGACGGAGGCCTTGATGACAAAGCTCAGAAGCGTGACGCGGTAGCCATTTTCCTTGGCCATCGTGTCCATTTCCTTGCGGTACTTGTCGAGATCCGTGATGTCCGCTTCGTCATTATGGGTGACATGCGGCACGTTCAGCCAGGACCGGTGCAGCGCCGGGCCGGAGATCTTCTTGATCCGGGGCATCTCCACATCTTCGACCGGGCCGAATTTCGAGAAATCCACGACCGGGATCGGCGGGATCCCCATGCCACCAGCGGCCGCGCCACCCTTGGCCGGGGCCGGTGCCGTCGAGGCTTTCAGGAAGGCGGTGACGTCTTCGCGCAGGATGCGACCCTTACGGCCCGACCCGTTCACCTTGCTCAGATCGATCTCCAGCGCGCGGGCAAAGGCCCGGACGGAGGGCGAGGCGTGCGCTTTGCCAAAACCTGCATCGGTGACCGGTGCGGGCGCTGCCGCAGCGGCGGGCGCCGGGGCCGGAGCAGCGGCCGGGGCCGCAGCCGGAGCTGCCGCGGGGGCTGCGGCGGGCGCTTCGGCCGCGCCCTCCCCTTCGAGGATCAGCAGCAGCGTGCCTTCGGAGACATTGTCCCCCTCGGCCACTTTGATCTCTGCAACCTTACCAGCGGCGGAGCTTGGGACCTCCATCGTGGCCTTGTCGCTTTCCAGTTCCACCAGCGGGTCTTCTTCGGCGACCACATCCCCGACGCTGACCAGAATGCTGATCACAGGTACGTCGGTGAAATCCCCAATGTCAGGCACTTTGACTTCGATTGCCATGTTCTTAACTCCTCTCGTCCCTAGCCTTAGACCAGCCGCGGGTTCGGCTTCTCGCCGTCAATTTCGTATTTTGCCAAAGCGTCCTTGAGGACTTTCTCGGTGATGTTGCCCGCCTTGAAGAGCTGGACCATCGCCGTGGCTGCAATGTGGTTCGCATCCACCTCGAAGAAGCGCCGCAGGTTCACGCGGCTGTCCGAGCGGCCAAAGCCGTCGGTCCCGAGCACGGTGTAATCCCCGGGCACAAAGGCGCGGACCTGCTCGGCATAGTTCTTCATGTAATCGGTGGCGGCGATGATCGGCCCCTTGGCCCCCTCAAGCTGCTGGGTGATGAACGGCACTTGCGGCTCGGCCAGCGGGTTGAGGCGGTTGTTGCGGGCGGCATCCTGGCCGTCACGGGCCAGCTCGTTGAAGCTGGTGGCCGACCAGATATCCGAGGTCACACCGAAGTCTTCCTCGAGCATCTCTGCCGCCTTGATCGCCTGCACGAGGATCGTGCCCGAGCCCATCAGGTTGACATGCTTCTTGCCCGGACGAGCGGTTTTCTTGAACCGGTACAGACCTTTGACAATGTCATCCTCCACACCCATCGGCATATCCGGATGGCTGTAGTTCTCGTTCATCAGCGTCAGGTAGAAGTAGACATCTTCCTGATCTACATACATCCGCTTCAGACCGTTATGGACAATGACGGCAACCTCATAGCTGAAGGTCGGGTCATAGGTGATGCAGTTCGGAATGGTCCCCGCGAGGATATGGCTGTGCCCGTCCTCGTGCTGCAGACCTTCGCCGTTCAGGGTCGTCCGCCCGGCGGTGCCGCCCAGCATGAAGCCCCGTGCGCGGCTGTCGCCTGCGGCCCAGGCCAGATCGCCGATCCGCTGGAACCCGAACATCGAGTAGTAGATGAAGAACGGGATCATCGGGACGCCGTGGTTGGAGTACGACGTTGCCGCCGCGATCCAGTCGGCCATGGCGCCGGCTTCGTTGATGCCTTCCTGGAGAACCTGCCCGTCGATGCTCTCTTTATAGAACATCATCTGGTCGGCATCCTCGGGGGTGTAGTTCTGACCCATCGGGTTGTAGATGCCTGCGGACCGGAAGAGGCCTTCCATCCCGAAGGTCCGGCTTTCATCGGGCACGATCGGAACGACCTGCTTGCCGATATTCTTGTCCCGCAGAAGCGTGGTCAGGATCCGGACAAAGGCCATGGTGGTCGAGATCTCGCGGTCGCCGGTGCCCTTGAGCTGTCCGTCAAACTTCGACAGCGCCGGGATGTCCAGCTTCGGCGTGTCCCGCCATTCGCGCTTGGGGAATTCCCCGCCGAGCTCCTTGCGGCGCTCGAGGATATAGGCCTTCTGCGCGTTGTTGAGCGACACGAACGGGGCCTTGGCCACATCCTCGTCGCTGACCGGGATCTGGAAGCGGTCGCGGAAGGCGCGCAGCTGATCCTCGTTCATCTTCTTTTGCTGGTGGGTGGTGTTCTGACCTTCACCGGCCGACCCCATCCCGTGGCCCTTGACGGTCTTGACCAGAAGACAGCTCGGCTGACCCTTGGTGTCCGAGGCCTTCTTGAACGCGGTATAGACCTTTTGCGGATCGTGACCGCCGCGCCGCAGAGCCCAGATCTGATCATCGGTCCAGTCTTCAACCAGCGCTGCCGTCTCCGGGTACTTGCCGAAGAAATGCTTGCGGATATAGGCGCCGTCCTTGGACTTGAAGGTCTGGTAGTCGCCGTCGACGGTCTCTTCCATGAGCTGACGCAGCTTGCCGGAAGTGTCTTTTTCCAGCAGCTCGTCCCAGCCCTTGCCCCAGAGCAGCTTGATCACGTTCCAACCGGCGCCGCGGAAGTCGCCCTCAAGCTCTTGCACGATCTTGGAGTTGCCGCGAACCGGGCCGTCGAGCCGCTGCAGGTTGCAGTTGATCACGAAGATCAGGTTGTCGAGGCCTTCACGGGCCGCGAGATCAATCGCGCCACGGCTTTCGGGCTCGTCCATCTCGCCATCGCCGAGGAAGACCCAGACCTTGCGGTCGGCCATGTCGATCAGACCGCGGTTGTGCATGTATTTCATGAACCGCGCTTGGTAGATCGCCATGAGGGGACCAAGACCCATGGAAACCGTGGGGAACTGCCAGTAATCCGGCATCAGCCAGGGGTGCGGATAGGAGCTCAGGCCCGACCCATCCACTTCGGAGCGGAAGTTTTCGAGCTGCTCTTCGCTGAGACGCCCTTCCATGAAGGAACGGGCATAGATCCCCGGGATCACGTGGCCCTGGAAGAAGACCAGATCGCCACCATGGATCGCGGATTTCGAGCGCCAGAAGTGGTTGAGACCAATGTCATACATGACAGCGGAGGAGGCGAAGGACGCGATGTGCCCGCCATATTCCGAGGACACCTTGTTACGGCGCACGACGGTCGCCATGGCGTTCCAGCGGTTGATCGTGCGGATGCGCCATTCCATGTCGAGATCGCCAGGGAACTCGTACTGGTCATCCACGGGGATCGTGTTCTGGTAGGGCGTCGTCGCCGAGAACGGCAGCGTGGCACCAGCGGCGCGGGCTTGTTGCACCGCCTTGTCGAGCAGGTAATGCGCGCGATCCGCGCCGTCCCGGGCAATCACATCTTCAATGGCTTCCTGCCATTCCTGTGACTCGACCGGATCAATGTCATGTTTGGTGTCAGTCATGGTCCTCTATCCCTCAGGAGCCCCGTTCGGAGCTGGCTCCAATTCGTTTAGCACTAAATCAATCGCAAAGTCCGGTTGGCAAAATGCCTCCCCCCCTTCCGCTCACACCTGGTCAGGCGATGTGCGATTGACGCTCCAATGTCCGTGGACTTGTGTTAACACGGGGTCTGTTAGGTCAGAACCCCTGCCAGATGCATAGCGCTACGCACCTGACGCATACCAATAGTTCAACATTAAACCTCCTCCAGTTTTTCGCCGTAATACTTGGCTTTCGACATCTTGCCAATTCCCGGATTCAGGGAGTTCGTCGGATCCACAGACTTGTAGAACGCCGCCAGATCCGGCTTGGCAGGATAGAGGTGGCCGACATTATGCTCTGCCGGGTATTCCGCACCTCTTTCATCAAGCAATTCAAGCATTTCTGCCTTGAGCGCCTTCACGTCGACGCCCTTCTTCACAATGTAATCCTGGTGCAGAACGTGACACATGAAGTGCCCGTAATAGAGCTTGTGCACCAGCTTGTCGGCAATGGAGGGTGGCAGCTCTTCGAGCCAGGCCCGCTCGTTGCGCTTGAGCGCGATATCGAGCGCGAGGATGTCCTCGACCTCGTTGAAATGAATGTTCTGATAGCGGATCGCGGCCCCTGCTGCGGCAAAACGGTTCAGACCCGCGATCTTCCCCTCTTTCGGGGTGCATTCGAAGTAATCCCCATCGCGCGCAGCGAAGAACCCGTTGAGGAACACGCGCGCCTCATCGATGCCCGTGTCGCGCATCTTGAGGATGAGATGATGCTCATAGCGGTCGCGATACTCCATCAACCGCTGCGGGATGAGGCGCGGCACCAGTGAGCTGGCGAATTGCATGAACTTGTCCGTAAAGCCCCGGGTCAGCGCGAACTTGTTCAGCCGCGCGTCCACAGCGCCCTTGATGGCAAAGAACATCGGCAGTTTGTCCGTGCCGAGCCAGTTGATCATCATCACCGTGTCTTTGCCGTACTTCTCGGAGATGTCGAAGATCTCGCGCTGCATGTATTCGGCAGAAACCGGCAGCGTCTTGAACTGGGCCAACATGTGCCGGCGCAATTCCGTCAGCTCTTCGGGATCATTGGTCCCGATATAGAAGACCTGCTCGGCCTTGTTCTTGGGATAGGAGTCGAGCCGCACGGCAAAAACCGCCAGCTTGCCCGCACAGCCCGCGGCCTCATAGAGCCGCCGTTTGTCGGCGTTGAACCGGGCCGGCGTGTCCGCATCCACATCGCGGACGCGGGTCGCGTATTCGGTATCGGAGGCCTGCTTGTTGGAATACTCCACATCCGCATCAGAGAACTGACCCTTTTGCAGACGGGTCAGGATCTCTTCCGGGGTGTCGCCCAGATTGATGCCCAGATGGTTCACAAGCTCCAGCTCGCCATCCACAGTCACTTGGGCAAAGAGAGACAGCTCGGTATAGGACGGCCCCCGCTCGATGAGGGAACCGCCGGAATTATTGCACACCCCGCCGACGATGGACGCGCCGATGCAGGAGGAGCCGATCACCGAATGGGGCTGGCGCCCCAGAGGATCCAGCAGCTTTTCCAGTGCAAACAGCGTTGCGCCTGGCAGGCTGATCACCTGACGCCCGCCATCGAGCGTCATCAGCTTGTCCATCCGCCGGGTGTTGATCAGGACAACGTCCCGATCATAACCGCCATTGGGGGTGGAGCCTTCGGTCAGCCCGGTATTGGCCGCCTGCATGATGACGATCTTATCCGCCTTCACGCAGGCTTGCAGGACTTTCCACTGCTCGAGGATTGTGGCCGGTTGCACGACCGCCAGGGCGTCACCCTCGCCCGACCGGAAGCCCTTGCGGAACCGTTCGGTCTTGCGGGCATCGGTCAGGATATGGCGTTTGCCAACGATGCCACGCAGGGTGTCGATGAGCTCTTGATCGGTCATGTGCCCAGCCTCCTTCAGTAGGCTACGGAGGGTAGCCAGGTTGCAAGTGCAGGCAGCAGGAACACCAGCGCCAACCCCGTCAGCTGCAGCAGGACGAAAGGAATGATCCCCTTATAGATGTCCAGCAGCTTGATCTCCGGCGGGCATACCCCCTTGAGATAGAACAGGGCAAAGCCGACCGGCGGAGTCAAGAATGATGTCTGCAAGGTGACTGCGACAAGAATGACGAACCACACGAGCGCCGGCTCGTCGATGACATCAAATCCCGGGATATCGATGCCCAGCCCGTTCACGATCGGACGCATCAGCGGCAGAACGATCAGGGTGATCTCGATCCAGTCCAGAACGAAGCCCAAGAGGAAGACGATGAACAGGATGAAGAGCACGGTGCCATTCGGGCCCAGACCCGTGGAGGCGATCATATGCTCGATCAGCTCATCCCCGCCCAGCTCGCGCAGGACATAGGAGAAGACCGTCGCCCCGAGGAAGATCGCGAAGATATAGGCGGTCGTATTGAAGGTGGAGACCAGCACATTGACGAGCTTCTGCACGGTCAGCTTGCGATAACCCAGCGCCAGCAACGTCGCGCCCAGGGCGCCCACACCGGAGGCTTCGGTCGGCGTCGTAATGCCGGCAAAGATCGAGCCCAGCACAGCAAGGATCAGGCCCAGCGTCGGCAGAACCGCGATCAGCACGTCCTTCACCGCATCCCAATCCGGGGACACAGCCCCTTCGGGCACCGGCGCCACATCAGGCTTCAGGTAGGAGATCACGAAGATGTAGACGAGGTAGAGCCCCCCGATGATCACGCCCGGGAAGACCGCGGCCATGAAGAGATCGCCCACGGACAGCGCCATCTGGTCCGCCATGATCACCAGCATGATCGAGGGCGGGATCAGGATACCCAGAGTGCCCGAAGCCGAGACCACACCGGCGGCCAGTTTCGGAGAATACTTCTGCTCCATCATCGACGGCAGGGACAGAACCCCCAGCAGCACGACCGAGGCCCCGATAATGCCCGTGGAGGCCGCGAGGATGATCCCGATCATCGTCACCGTGATCGCCAGACCACCGCGTGTCTTGCCAAAGAGCCGCTGCATCGAGGTCATCAGACGCTCGGCCACACCGGATTCGTCCAGCATCAGGCCCATGAAGATGAACATCGGCAGCGCGACGAGCACCGCGTTGGACATGGTCGCATAGACCCGGTTCACCGTGGCGCCCAGGGTCAGATAATCGAGCCCGGTCAGCGTGCCCTCAAGCCCGGTCCAGAGCATCAGGTCATTGTCGAAAAGGAAGGCAAGCCCGCAATAGGCGACACCCACCCCCGCCAGGGTCCAGGCCACCGGATAGCCGGTGAAAAGGAGCGCGATGAAGGTCATGAACATCGCCACAACCAGCTTCTCCTCGGTGGTTTCCACCAGGAAGGTCAGACCGAAGGCGACCACGGCAAAGGCCGCCATGGCAGCGAGGATCAGCCCCAGCCCCTTGCCGGACTTCTCATCCTCGTAGCCGACCATCAGCGCATGGATGTCATGGACCAGACGCGCCACTGCGGCGAGCGCCAGCAGGACAAAGCTCAGCGGGATGATCGCCTTGAACGCCCAGCGGGCCGGAAGGCCAGTGGGGCTGTCGGAGCGCTCATTCACCCGGTAGCTCTCGTAGAAATAGTCATAGCCCTGATCCACCATCAGGTAGATGAAGGGCACGAGCAGGGTCAGGATCCCGATCACCTCGATGATCCGCTGGGAGCGGCGGCTGAGCTGCATATGCAGCAGGTCAACGCGCACATGGCTGTCCGTGACCAACGCGTAGGAGATCCCGATCATCGTGACCGCCCCGTAGAAGTGCCACTGGATCTCGTCGAGCTTCGGGAAGTTCTGGTTCAGCAGATAGCGGAACGCCACCTGTGCCACGATCGCGGCGATGAGCAGGATATTTGCCCACATAACCACGTGACCGACGCTTTTAACGGTCTTGTCGAGCGCGACGGCAACGGATTGCGTGTCCCGCTCCTCATGTTCGAGCAAATGCTCATAAGTTTCGATTGGATCTTGGATCTGAGTGGGCTGCACCGCCATTTGTCCTCTCCTTAAGTCCCCAGAAGGCAGGCGCAATTGCCCAGCCGCTTTTGTCTATGTTCTTGAAATTTCTGAAAATCAGGGGTGTGGGGCGGCGCGGAATTGGGAGGGGGGAGGGGCGCCGCCCCAGTCCAGACGCGTTACTGACGCGGCAGGAAGGCGTTCCGCTTCCAAAGGGCATAGCCTTCGCGGAATTCGGTCATGTCGGCGAGAACCTTGGCAAAGTACTCGTCATTGGCAGCTTCTTCGGCAGCCACTTCGTCCCAGGTGGTCCGGAACAGTTCGAGCATCTCGGGCGACCACTGCTTCATCTCGACACCGTTGTTTTCCACGTTGTCGATCAGAGCGGCGTGCTGGATGGCTTCGCCTTCGGCAAAGCTGTCCGCCATGGAGGCTTTACAGGCGCTCTCGATGATCGCTTGGTGCTGCTCGGAGGCTTCGTTCCACACGTCCTTGTTGATCATCAGTTCGAACACGGTCGCTTGCTGGTGCCAGCCGGGGAAGTAGTTGAATTTCACCAGCTTGTGGAAGCCGAGGCGGGCGTCGATGGCCGGCATGGAGAACTCGGTCGCGTCGATCGCGCCTTTTTCCAGGGCCGGGAAGATCTCGCCGCCGGGCAGCAGGGAGGTGGCCACGCCGAGCTTCTGCATGACTTTGCCGCCCAGACCGAAGAAGCGCATCTTCAGGCCGTTCAGATCGTCAGCGGAGTTGATTTCCTTGGCGAACCAGCCGGAGGTTTCCGGAGCGATGATCGCGCAGGGCAGGACTTTGACGTTGTAGCCCGCCTGGTCATACATCTCCTGATAGAGGTTCATGCCGTTGCCATAGTAGAGCCACGCCATGTATTCGCCAGCTTCCGGGCCGAAGGGCACAGCGGAGAAGAGCGGCGCGGCCGGGATCTTGCCCGCCCAGTAGCCCGCGGTGGTGTAACCGGAGTTGATCTTGCCAGAGGAGACCGCGTCGAGGATCTCGAAGGCCGGAACCAGTTTGCCGGGCTCATAGACTTTCATCTTGAGCGTGCCGCCGGACATGGTCTTGAGCGCTTCGGCCACACGGGGGATCGGGGATCCCAGACCCGGCAGAGCGGTCGAGAAGGCGATGGGTGTCTTCAGCAGCATCTTGTCTGCTGCGTGCGCGACCGGTGCGGTCAGCATGGTCGCGGCTGCCAGCAGGCAGGTCAGGGTCTTTTTCATGTGTTTCCTCCACAAAAAACCGTGGCTCGGGGCCAATTCAAAGTTTGGGGCGCTGGATGTGTCCTCCGCCACCCTGTCATGGTTCATAAACTTTACCACGGCTTGGTGGCAAACTTTATTTACCAGCCGCGACAATCTGTACGCATACCACCTATGCGTGTGGCGCAGAGCGCTGACCAAATTTTAATCGGTATCTGGGATGTCGAATTGGCTAAATCCTGCCGTATACAAAAGTATTCGGCCTTCTTCGGCACGAAAGGCGTATTGCCAAATTGAATTCCAGGACAATATTATTTACCACGTAGGCCAACACAGAGGATGTCTCCATGCCTGTCGAAGCTTCTATTTTCCAACCCATCGACCACGAATCGGTGGCAGACGCGGTCGTTGAGCGGATCGAGGAGCTCATTGTCAGCCGCGTTTTGCGCCAGGGCAGCAAATTGCCCCCCGAACGGGATCTGGCCGAGGCGCTCTCGGTCTCGCGGCCAAAGCTGCGCGAGGCCCTGCGCCGGCTCGAGGATCACGGGCTGATCGAAACGCTCAAGGGCGAAGGCTCTTTCATTGCCCAGCTCACGAACAAGGCGATGTCCCCTGCCCTGCTCGATCTCTTTTCCCGGCACGGGGAGGCCTTCTTCGAGTATCTGGAATACCGCAAGGAGCAGGAGGCCTTTGCCGCCCGCCTCGCCGCCGATCGCCACACGGAATTCGATGCCAAGGTGATCACCCAGCATCTCGAGACCATGCGCGTGGCCCATGAGGCGCATGATGCCCGCACTTCCATGGAGGCGGATATCGACTTCCACTCCTCCATCGTGGATGCCTCGCACAACACCATGCTCAGCCACATGATGTCGTCGATATATGAGCTGACCCGCCGCGGGGTGTTCTACAACCGCGACTACCTGCGGGCGATTGACGGCACGGGCGAGATGCTTTTGGCCCAGCATGAGGCGATCGGCGCGGCGATCCTGCGCCGTGATGCGGATGCCGCTGAAGCCGCTGCGCGGGAGCATATCGACTTTGTCGGCGACAGCTTTCGCAAGGGCGAAGAGCAGCAGCGCCGCGAGGCCCTGGCCCAGAAACGCTATGCCCTCACGAGCAAGGTGACGACCCACTGACGCTCGACCACGCCCGGACGCGCCCTAGCTCTGCGAGGATGACAAAGGGGGTGCCATGGCGCTGAACGCAATGACCGTGTCGGCCGGAACGGCGCTCGACGTGCTGCGCACGGCTTGGGCGGCGCAGAAAGCCGGACATCTGACCGCCGCCTATATGCTCCATGGCGCGCCCGGCGTGGGCAAGACCGAGATCATCCAGCAACTCGCCGATGAGATTGGCGCACGGCTTTTCGATCTGCGCCTGACCACGATCGAGCCGCAGGATCTGCGCGGCCTGCCCTACTATGATCACGACGCGCAAAAGACCATTTGGTACCGCCCGGAGGATCTGCCCGACGATCCAGCGACACCGTCGGTGCTGTTTCTCGATGAGCTCACCGCTGCCGCACCCAACCTGCAACCCACGGTCTATGGCCTGCTGCAGGAGCGGCGCGTGGGCCAGCATCGCTTGCCGGACAACGTGTTCCTCGTGGCCGCCGGGAACACGGTCGAGGACGGCGCCATCGCCTATGAGATGGGCAGCGCCCTGTCCGATCGTCTGGTGCACCTCCATGTGGTGGCGAGCGCGTCGGACTGGCTGGAGAACTACGCGATCCCCCACAACCTGCACCCGGCGGTCATCGCCTTTCTGCGCAGCCGGGGGGACCTGCTCAGCACGGTCCGCGACGCCCAGGAGCGCGATGACGTCATCGCCGCTACGCCCCGCGCCTGGGCAAGGGTCAGCGCGATCCTGCGGGCCACGTCCGAGCGGCGCCTGCGCAACATCCTCGTGGCTGGCACTGTGGGCGAGGCCATCGGCGCAGAGTTCGCTCTGGTCGCGGACGAGGTTGCCGCCACCGTGCGCATTGATGAGCTTTTGCGGACCGAGCCCGGCAAGCGTCTGGCCCTCTATCCCAATAGCATGCACGGCCTCCATGCGCTGGTCTACGGGCTGATCGGCGCGCTCACTGCCGAGACCGCTCCGGGGATCATCGCCTGCATGGCGGACCTGACCAAACTGGCGGACAAACGCCCCGAATCAATCTTTCGCACCCTCCCCCTTGAGGAGCTGCGCACCCACGGGTTCGAGCTCTTGATCCAGCGCGGTCTCGCCCTCGATCTCGCCGACAGTTTTCTCGACTCGCCAGCCTATGCCGATTACGCGCGCCAGCGCGAAGAGGCCGGGCTCGCCTGAGCATGGCCAGGGCCTCGGCGCATTCCGCGCGTGCCACGAGGGCGCTGCAAAAGCTTTCTGAGGCGGATCCGGCCCTCGCGGCCCTGGCCCTTTGGTGCCAGCACCGGGATCGCGATCTCGGGGATCTGCCCGCGCAAAGCCAGGGCATCCGCATCGCCTATGGCCCCGCTTTCGAGGGGCTCAGCCTATCCGAGCAAATGGGGCTCTGCGCCCATCACATCCTCCATGTTGCCCTGCGCCACAGCGCGCGCGCCGCGACGCTGGAGCTGCGGCTCGGCCCCGCCTATGCGCCCGACCTCTTCGGGATCGCGGCAGATGTGCTGATCAACGAGACCCTGCGCGCGGCGGGCTATATACAGCCCCGCCCCCATGTGACCCTCGCCACCCTTGGCCGCGCCGCCCCCGTGGAAACCCCGCGCGATCTGTTGGGCCAGTATGATGCGGAGCGGCTCTATATGGCTCTGCGCGGCGGAGGCGGCGACGAGGGAAACTCAGAGAGGGCGCGCAAAGCGCTTGCCGAAGCCGCCGAGGCGGATGGCTACCGCGCCGATCTCGCGCCGGAACGCGACGAGGGCGCGGGTCAAGAGGAGACCAGGGAGACGCAGGATTTCGAGTGGCGGCAGCATCTGGCCCGCGCTTTGGAGGCCGGCAAGCTCGCCGGGCGCGGGATCGGAGCGCTTGGCTTTCGGCTTGCCGATATCCCCGAGAGCCGCACCCCGTGGGAGCAAACACTGCGCGGTCTCCTCGCCCGCGCCCTGCGCGACGCGCCCCAGCCGAGCTATCGTCGCCCCGCCGGGCGTTGGGTCGCCGCCGAGGCTGAGGCGCGCGCAACCGCCCGCCCCGTGCCCGTGTTCGAGCCCGCAAGACAGCGCGACAGCCTTCAGCCTCGGATCGTGCTTGGCCTCGATTGCTCCAGCTCGATCACCGGGACGGATCTTGCACATTTCGCGGCCCAGATCGCCCGGATCGGGCGCCGGGTGATGGCCGAGATCCACGTCATGCTCTTTGACGAGGTGGTCCAAAGCCACCGCCAGATGCGCGGCGCGCGCTGGTTCGAGACCCTGGCCGAGTGGGAGTTCAGCCGCGACGGAGGCACCTCTTTTGTGGACGTCATCGCGCAGGCGCGCGCGCTTAGCCCCTCGGCGCTCGTGCTTCTGACAGATTGCGACGGCCCGTTCGGCGAGGCCCCCGGACGGCTCCCGGTGATCTGGGCATGCGCCGAGCCTCCCGCGACCCGCCCGCCCTTCGGCACGGTCCTGACGATGGAGCGCTAGGCAGGACGCGACCGCGCCATGGCCGCGAGGCGCGCATGGGCGGAGACCTCGGCCGGATCAAAGGCGATGCTCACCTCAAGCTTGTTCTGCGAGAGGTTTACCCGTTGGAGCTCTTCCTCGGTCAGGCCCTCGGCGAAGATCGTATCCTGCAGGTCCTGACGCTCTTCAGGGCTCAGGGACAGGAACCGCGGATCCTCGCCCCCCTGCTGCACCGACAGAAAGGTGAGCTGCGGCACCCGGATCAGGCCCGACTGCTCGACCATCAGATGCAACTCGCCCGCGCGCATGTCCCGCGCCGCCGCAATCCGGGCCAGCACGGACTTTGCCCGCACTTGCAACAGGTCCTGCACCCGCGCGACCTCGGCCTCCGTCGCCAGCGCGCGCCGCTTGTCGCGGTCCGAGACGGTCAGCACATAGGTCTCGATGATCAGAACGAAACCGAACATGGCCAGCGGCGCCTGGCTGAGCCCCAAGGCCCAATCCGGGCGCGCGATCATCAGGAGCGGAAAGGGCAGCAGCGCAATCACGTAGCGCGCCAGTGATTTCTCAAAGACGATCCGCCAGAAGAGTTTCGTGAAGAGCCCCCCGCGCGGATAGACCCAGACACCAAGCGACATCAGCCGCCGCGGCACATAGGTCGTGTCGAGCGTCGACTTGCCGAGCACCGTCTCGGGCGTGACCACAAGGATCATCGGATGCGCCTCGCGGGGGTCGGCTCAGAAGGTCGCAAGAAACGCCTCGATCTCTGCCCGTTTTGGCATGGAAGGGCCCGCTCCCGGACGCGTCACCGAGATCCCTGCGGTTGCGCAGCCAAAGGCCAGAGCGTCCTCCATGGATTGCCTTTCGGCGAGCGCAGTGGCGAGCCCGCCATTGAACGCATCCCCCGCCCCGGTGGTCTCAACCACGGGACCGGGCGTTTTGGAGGGTTGGTGGATCCGCCGCGTGGCATCCTTGTAGAGCACCCCTTGCGCCCCGAGCGTGATGATCGCCGCCCCGGCGCCCCGGGCACGCAGGGCGTCCGCGGCGGCCTCGGCCTTGTCCAGGGTGGTGACCGGTAAGCCCGTCAGCGCCTCGGCCTCGCTCTCATTCGGGGTGACGAGATCGCAGAGGCTGAGTAGGGCGTCAGAGAGCTCCGCCGCCGGGGCCGGGTTGAGGATCGTCGTCACCCCGGCCGCGCGCGCAAGCTCCAGCCCGCGATGGGCCGCGGCCAGAGGCTGCTCGAGCTGGGTCATGAAGACCCCTGCCCCCTCGATCAACGACGCCTCCGCCTCCAGATCGCTGCCATCCATATGGCCTGCCGCGCCCGGGGCCACGATGATCGCATTGTCGCCCGTGGCCTCCTCGATGAAGATATGGGCCGCGCCCGTATAGCTCTCAGGCATGGGATGGACATGGGGGGTGACGCCCGCCTCCTGCCAGATCCCGTCCGCCATTTCGGCAAAGGCATCCGCCCCGAGCCGTGTGATCATATGCGCATCACCCCCGGCCCGCGCGCAGGCGATCGCCTGGTTCGAGCCCTTGCCCCCGGGGTTCAGCGCGAAGCTGTTGCCAAGTAGGGTCTCGCCCATCTTCGGCATCCGTCCGGCGCGAAACGTGCAATCGGCGACGAAGATGCCCAGAATGACAATCGGTTTTCCCATGATGCAGTGCCCTCCCCGGCTTGGCGATCACTCTAGCGCAGCGCGGGCCGGGTTCAATCATTCCGGCACCGCGCAACGCAAAGGGCCGCCCGGCACGGACGGCCCCTCGAACACGCGTGCGCGCTGGCTCAGTTCAGCCCGGCCATGAAGGCGTTCACATCGTCGAGGGAGACATACTCCTCTTCGGTGATGCCCGCCTCCGAGAAGCTCCAGATCACCGCCGGGGCGGAGACATCGCCATTGGCGTCGAATTGCACATTGCCCGTAGCGCCCTGGTAAAAGACGTCGCCGCCCCCGGCCAGAACCTCGACCGCTTTGGTAAAGCCCGCGCCATCGGCGGTGATCGGCATGCCCTCGGGGTTGGTCACGCGCCCGATCTGGGCCGCGATCTCGGCCCCGGACGCGCCTTCGCCCGCCGCCTGCATCGCGAGAAGCGCGATCATCGCCGCATCATAGCTGTTGGCGAGGCCGGGCCCTGTGGGCGCGCTGCCGAACTTCTCGGTGTAGCTCGCCACGAAGGCATCCGCCGAGGCGGCGCGGGGCGAGGCCGTGTCCGTGCCCAGCGTGTTGCCGAGGAATTGCAGGCCGACATTCTCGACGAACTCTTCGGATTTCAGAGAGTTCGCGACAATCATGTTCTGGGTCCCGCCGAGCGAGATCCACTCGCGCACCGCCGCGATCCCTTCCTTGGGGTAAAGCGCGAGATAGATCGCCTCGGGCTTGCCGCGCAGGGCCTCGGTCACTTCGGCGCGATACGACGGCTGGCCGTCATTCAGCGCGACGGAGCCGGTCACCTCGATCCCCAGCGACGCAAGATCCGCGGCCACGAGCTTGCCGATATCCTGGCCCCAATCGTCGTTCTTGTAGAGCACGGCCACGGATTTATAGCCCTGATCGGCGGCCACCTTGGCCCCCATGGCCGCCTGCACGCCCGAAGTGGCGAAGGTCCGGAACCAGAGGCCCTCGGTCTTGCCCTCTTCGGCGAGCCCGGTGAACACGGTCGAGGACGAACAGCACGACATCTGCATCACGCCCGAGGGCACCGTGACCGAGGTAAGGATCGGCATGGACACCCCGGAGGAGACCGCGCCCAGCAGCACATCGATCCCGTCGAGATCCACCAGCGCCTTGGCCGCGTCCACACCGACCTTGGGGTCGACCTGACTGTCGCGCAGTACCATCTCGATCTGGCAGCCATTCACGCCGCCCGCCTCATTCACTTGATCCACGGCGAACTGCGCCGTAGCCGCGATGGGCTTGCCCCAATCAACCGAGGTCGGCAGCACCGCCCCGATCTTGGTGGTGCAGGATTGCGCAGCCGCCGCCCCGCCGAGGCTCGCGGCCACGAAGGTCACGCCGAGCATCAGGCCTGCGCGCGAGAAAGTCTTGGATCTGGTCATGAAAGTCTCCCTGGTTTTTATCTGTCGGGTTGTCCCGATTGTGACACGACAAGCCGCTCTGGGAAGAGGCCCTGAGGCCTCCAGAGCAGCATGCCAACGATGACGAGGCCGATCAGCACGAACTGGATCGACCCGGTATAAAGCTGCACATCCACGGGGGCGAAGCGCGACAGGGCCCAGCCGCTCGCGGTCCAGGCGCCCCAGATCAGGAAGGCGCCCGCGATGGCCCCGCGATTGTTGCCGGCCCCGCCCACGATGAGCATCGCCCAGATCTGAAAGGTCAGGATCGGCAGGACATCCTGAGGGCTGATGAAGGCGTAGAACGTCGCATAGAGCCCTCCGGCCAGCCCCATGATCACCGAACCTGCGATGAACGCGACGAGACGCACGCGCTCCGGCGTCTTGCCCAGCGCGCGGGCTGCGGTTTCATCCTCTCGGATCGCCCGGAGGAGCCGCCCGAAGGGACCACGGATCAACCGCTCCAGCCCGAGATAGGTCAGGATCAGCGCCGTCAGCACGAAGGCGAGAAAGGCGATGTTGTAGCTGAGCCCAGCACCGAGCAGGTCGCTCAGGGGTCGCTCAAACCCGCGCACGCCCGAGGCGCCTCCGGCAAGGGCTTCGGCATTGCGCATGAGGTTCTCGAAGGCGACGGCAACGCCGAAGGTCGCAATGGCGAGGTAGTCGTGGCGTAGGCGCAGGGTGAGCAACCCGACACCCCAGGCCAACAGCCCCGCGATGAACAGCGCGCCCGCCAGGGCGATCCCGTAGGGCAAGTCAAACCCACCGAGATGGGCCGCTTGCGGCGTGCCCCCAAGGATCAGCGTCGCGTAGCCGCCCGCGCCGAAAAACGCGACCACGCCTCCATTGAAGAGCCCCGTATTCCCCCATTGCAGGTTCAGCCCCAGCACCGCAATAGCGAGAATGCCCGCCAGCGTGCTGAAGAACACGAGATAGGAGAGCAGACCGATCATGCCTCCCGCGCCTCCCCAAACAGGCCATGGGGCCGCAGGACCAGCACCAGCACAAGGATGAGGAAGGGCACCGACGGGCTGTAGCCCGAGGGCAGGATCACCAGCGCGAGATTGGCGGCGACCCCGACAAGGAACCCGCCCAGCACCGCGCCATAAATCGAGCCGATCCCCCCGACGATGGTCGCCGCAAAGATCGGCAGGACCAGATCCCGCCCGATCACCGGCGTGATCTGATTGGTCAGCCCGTAGAAGATCCCCGCCACGGCCGCGAGGCTACCCCCGATGATCCAGATCAGCGCCACCATGCGCTGCAGATTGATGCCCGAGACCTGCGCGAGGCTCGGGTTCTCAGCCACCGCACGCAGGGAAAACCCGAAGGTTGTGCGCGACAGCACCAGATGGAGCACGAACATCAACACCAGCGCCGCAATCAGCGCGAAGACCTGATCGGGTTTCACCAGCACCAGCGGCTCATAGCTCAACACCTGCGCGAAGACGATTTCGTCCGAATAGAGCTGCGTGTTCAGCCCGAAGCCGAGGCCCAGCAGGTTGCGGATGACCATCGCCACCCCGAAGGAGGCAAAGACCATCGACAGCTCCCCGCCCTTCTCGCGCACCCGGCGAAAGACCAGCCGGTCGATGGCAATTGCCGATAGACCCGTGAGCCCCATGCTCAGCACCGTGGCAAGGCTCAGTGTCCAGGTCAGGCTCAGCATGGGCAGCGCCGCGTCCAGCTGCGGCAGCAGGACCGCGAAGAGCCCGTCAAAAACCAGCGCCGCATAGGCGCCGATGGACAGAAGCTCCGCATGGGCGAAATTGGCAAAGCGCAGCATATGCATGGTCATGGTCAGACCGATCGCGCCGAGGGACAGGATCGCGCCCACGAGGATGCCATCGAGCAGATGCTGGATCATGAGGCCGCCACCCGCTTGCCACCGAGATAGATCTGGCCAACCACCGGATCGGTCAGCAGATCCGCCGCCGCCCCGTCGAGCTGATTGCGGCCATCGGCGAGGATGTAGCAGTGATCCGAGAGGCGCAGCGCCTGTTTCACATTCTGCTCCACCAGCAGGATCGTCACCCCATGCTCGGTCAAGCTGCGCGCATGCTCCAGCACCTCTTGCGCCGCCTTGGGCGCGAGACCCGCCGAGGGCTCGTCCATCAAGACCAGCCGCGGCTCCGTGGCCAGCGCCATGGCCACGGCGAGGAATTGCCGCTGCCCGCCCGAGAGCGCTCCGGCCTTGTCCGTCAGCTTGTCCGACAGCACCGGGAATTG
Organism: Dinoroseobacter sp. S76; assembly: GCF_049801095.1. Taxonomy (NCBI): domain Bacteria; kingdom Pseudomonadati; phylum Pseudomonadota; class Alphaproteobacteria; order Rhodobacterales; family Roseobacteraceae; genus Dinoroseobacter; species Dinoroseobacter sp. S76. Next base: position 338,928 of record NZ_JBNAGH010000001.1, read on the forward strand.
CCGCAAGAGTGCCGCGCGCCGGTCGCCCGCATCGCGGCCCGCATGGCGCAGCACCAGATCGAGGTTTTCGCGCACGGTGAGCGTGCGAAAGATATTGTCCGATTGCGGCACATAGGCGACCCCGTGGCGCGCCAGAAGATCCGGGCGCAGATTTGTGATCTCCTCAGCCTCGGTGGTGATGGTCCCGTTTGAGACCGGCACGAGCCCCGCCACCGCCTTGATCAGCGTGGATTTGCCCGCCCCATTGGGCCCGATGATCACGGTCACCTTGCCCGCCGCCGCGCGCAGGTCGACCCCATGCAGGATCGGCAGATGGGGGCGATACCCCGCCACCAGCCCGGAGATCCGCAGCGCGTCAGCCATCCGCCTGCGCCCCGAGATAGGCATCGAGCAGTACCGGGTCCGCCAGCGCATCCTCTGGCGTGCCCTCGAAGATAACCCGCCCCTGCCCCAAGGCGATGATCGGCGTGCAATGGCGCATGACGAAATCCATGTCATGCTCGATAATCACAAAAGTCTTGCCCGTCCGGTTCAGGGTCTCGATCTTGTCGATCAGCACCTCGGTCAGCACCGGGTTCACCCCGGCGGCAGGTTCATCAAGCAGGATGACCGACGGATCGCCCATCAAGACCCGCGCGAGCTCCAAGAGCTTCATCTGCCCGCCCGAGATCTGCCCCGCAGCCTGATCGGCGAGCTTGGCGAGGGTCACGAACTCCAGCACTTCCATGGCGCGGGCGCGGATCTCCTCCTCCTGCCGTCGCATGGCCTTGGCGCTCAGGAACGCCCCCCAGAGCCGCTCGCCCACCTGCCCCATGGGCGCGAGCATAACGTTCTCCAGCACGCTCATCTTCGCGAATGGGCGCGGGATCTGAAAACTCCGCGCGAGCCCGGCACGGAAGAGTGCGTCAGGCGATTGCCCGGTGACTTCCGCCCCTTCCAGCAGGACCTGCCCCGCGCTGGGGCGCAGGGCCCCGGTCAGTACGTTGAACAGGGTTGATTTGCCCGCGCCATTCGGCCCGATCAGCCCGGTCATGCTGCCCGGCGCGATCTCGAGCGAGACATCGGTCAATGCCTGAAACGGGCCAAAGAAATGGGACAGCCCTTTGGTGGCGAGGATCGGCGCGCTCACGTGCCCGCCCCCAGCACCGCGTCATCGGGCTTGGTGTTGAGGTTGTATTTCATGATCCGCCCATGGCGTCCGCCGCGATCCCGCTCGAGGCCGTAAACCGGCCCCTTGGGTCCCTTGGCCTGAGACAGAAGCCCGTCCAAAGCAGCCCGATCCTCCTCGTCCAGGGTCCAGCCGAAAACCTCCAGCGTGCGGGGCAGATGTCTGGCATAGCGCGCACCGACGATCGCCGCGGCCACCTGCGGCTGGTCGAGCACATAGCGCGTGGCCACCGCGCTCAGCCCGACGCCATGCTTGGTCCCGATCTCGCGCAGCAGCCGCAGCAGATCCTGAAACCGCGCCCAGGGGCCAAACTCGTCAATGATCAGCCGATACTTGACCAGCGACCGGTTCTCAAACGCAAAGCCCGGATCCGGGGCGCCCAGCCAATCCTCGGTCAGGAACCCGCCCGCAAGAGAGCCATAGCAGAGGAGCTGGATGTCTTGCCCGGCGGCCCAATCGGTCAGCCCGTTGCGCGGGCGCGGGTCGAGCACGGAGTATTGCACCTGGGTCGAGATCACATCGAACCCGGCCTCCACGAATTGCGCGGTCTCGGCGATATCCCAATTGGTGACGCCCAGATGGCCGATCTTGCCCTTGGCCTGCTCGTCTTTCAGGAAAGACAACGCCTCGGTCGGCGCGCCCTGGGTCATGTCCCACCAGAAGAACTGCACCAGATCGAGCCGCTCCACCTGCAGCCGGGCAAGGGACCGATCCACGATCGCAACGACTTCCTCAGGACGCAGTTCCGCGAGCCGTCCGAGATCGGGCACGAGCTTGGTATGGACCTTGACGCGCGCGGCGACCGAGGCCCCACGGCGGTGGCGCAGATCGGCGATGAACTGTCCGATCATTTCTTCGACGCCCACATAGATATCCGCGCAATCGAAGGTGGTGATCCCGGCGTCGAGAAAAGCCTCCATGTCGCGGATCGCCGTGGCGCGGTCCACCGCCCCATGGTCTCCGGCGAGCTGCCAGCCGCCCTTGATCACGCGCGAGATCTCATGATCCGGGCGCAGGGCCGTGATTTCCGCCGCGCTCATGAGCCGTCCTTTGCCCAATAGGGGGTGCCGCGCGCCTCGGGCAGCCCGGTGGTCTCCGCATGGGCGAACCAGCGTTTGGCCTCTCGGGTGATGCGGAACCGCCCCCCACAATGGGGATCGGGGCAGGCCACCTCGGCATCCGTCGACATCCAGTCGCCGGGTGCTGTCTCGCGCTGCTTGGCGGGCAAGAGGGGCAGCAGCGCGGCCAGCGCATACATCGAAACCCGCTGCCCGGCTTCAAAGACCAGCGCCTCACCCTCCACGCGGAAGCTCTCTCCGGCCACATGACGACAGACCGGGGGGCGGTCCGGATCGAGCACGGTCTCTACGCGCAGATCGTAGAGCCAGACGCCCTCTTCGGTCTTGTGATCCTGCATCCAACTCTGCCCGTCACCAACTGTGATATGTTATCGTAGATAGGTTATTCTTGACCTGTCAATCGCCCTATGCTCCACCTGAAAGCCCGCCCCGAGCCCGAGAGGTTTCGCCCATGTGCGCGCTCAACATCGCCCGGATCGACCCGACCAGCCTGCGCGACACCGTCTATCAGGAGCTGCGCGGCGCCTTCACGCGCGGCGAGTTCGGCCCCGGAGATCAGGTGAGCCTGCGCACCCTGGCCGATATGCTGGGCACCTCCATGACGCCCGTGCGGGAGGCTGTCCGGCGCCTCGTGGCCGAGGGCGCGCTGGTGGATATGCCGAACCGCTCGCTGATGGTGCCGCCCCTCGATACAGCGCGGATCCGCGAGCTCAAGAGCGCCCGCGAGACGCTGGAGGCGCTGGCCCTCGATCTCAGCATGGACCGGATGGAGCCCGCGTTGATCGACCGGCTCGAGGCGATCCTAGCCGAGCCTCCGGGGCCGGAGCCCGATCTGCAACAAAACTACGACTTCCACCTGACGCTCTATCGCCATTCCGAGAGCACGGTGATCCTGCCCCTGATCGAGGCGCTCTGGCTGCAATACGGCGCCTGTCTGCATCTGGTGATGCAGCATGAGGATGCCCGCCAGATCGCCCAGCACACCCACCATGTGGAGATCATCTCCGCCCTGCGGGCCGGGGCGCGCGACGCCGCGCAAACGGCCTTGCGCCAGGACATCGCCCGCAGTTTCCGGGTGCTCCTACCAGAGGATGACGCATGACCCGTCCCGATGAGACCGATCTTGGCCAACTTCGGATCAGCCGCGCACTGACCGGCCTGTGGCAGGTGGCGGATATGGAGAAGGACGGCACGGTTCTCGACCCCGAGACCTCCGCCGACCATCTGGCGGCGTACCACGCAGCGGGGTTCACCAGTTTCGATATGGCCGACCATTATGGCAGCGCCGAGATCATCGCCGGTCGCCTGCTGGCGCGGCAGCCCGAGCCGCCGACCATGGTGGCCACGAAATGGTGCCCCAGCCCGGGGCCGATGACCGCCGAAATCGTCCGGGCCGGCGTCATGGAACGGCTGGAGCGGCTGGGCGTCGAGCAGGTCGACCTTTTACAGTTCCACTGGTGGAGTTTCGAGCATCCTGCGTGGCTCGACGCGCTGCACCAGCTCGCCGCCCTGCGCCGGGAGGGGCTGATCGCCGAGATTGGCGTGACGAATTTCGATGCGGCCCATCTGCGCGTGGCCGTGGCGGATGGCGTGCAGCTGGTGAGCAATCAGGTGTCCTTCTCGCTGCTGGACCGGCGCGCGGCGGGCCCCCTGGCCGAGACCTGCGCCGATCTGGGCGTGCGGCTTCTGGCCTATGGCACACTCTGCGGTGGGTTTCTGTCGGAGCGCTGGCTGGACCAGCCCGAGCCCGCAGAGATCACTGACTGGAGCAAGATGAAGTATCACCGCTTCATCGCGGCGGCCGGGGGTTGGGACGGGTTTCAGGGGATCCTGCGCGCCGCCAGGACCGTGGCCGACCGGCATGGCGTGTCGATCCCGAATGTCGCCACGCGCTGGGTGCTGGAACAGCCCCATGTGGCCGGGGTGATCATCGGCGCGCGGCTCGGCGAGCGCGCGCATATCGCGGACAATGCCCGCCTCTTTGACTTCACCCTCAGCGCCGCAGACCACGCCGTGCTCGAGGCTGCCTTTAAGGGCACAGAAATGGTGCCCGGAGATTGCGGGGATGAGTACCGGGTGCCGCCGTTTCTGACCGCGTCCGGGGATCTGAGCCATCACCTCTCGGAGATGCCGCGCGCCGTGCGCGCCTCGGACGGGCTGCGTGGCCCCCACGTGGTGACCGGCACGAAATGGGAGGATATCGCGGGCTATGCGCGGGCGCGGCGCGATGGCGGGATCGTCTCGATCTCGGGCACCACCGCCACCGCCGGAAGCGACCGGGTGGTCGCGCCCGAGGATGCAGGGGCGCAGACGACTTTCATCCTCGACCGCATTGCCGCGAGCCTCGCCGCCCTGGGCGGATCCATGGAGGATGTGATCCGCACGCGCATCTACATCACCGACCCGGCGGATGTGGACGCGATCTCCGAAGCCCATGGCCGGGTCTTCGGCGCGATCAAACCCGCGAACACGCTCGTGGTTGTGGCCGGGCTGATCGGCGGCTACCGGGTCGAGATCGACGCGGATGCACGGATCGCCCAAGACTAGGGCAGTTTACGGCCGAACAGCACCGGAATGCAGGGGCCCCGCCCGCGAATCCGCCCCCCGCGCGCGTTTGTCCGGTTGATCTCCCATCGGGGCTGATTTAGGCGGTCTGTGACGATCGTATACCGTTGTGTACGGAACGATTGCTGACTGCTCACATGCGCGTGCCCGGGGTGCAGGCCTCGGCGCGGACCTGATCCACTTTCGCCGGAAGGTAACTGACTATGGCCGATCAAACGAACCCGGATATCGTGTACACCACCGTTGACGAGGCGCCTGAACTGGCGAGCGCGTCGCTCCTGCCGATCATCCAGGCCTTTGCCGCGCCTGCGGGCGTGACCGTGGGCACCCGGGATATCAGCCTGGCCGGCCGCATCCTCGCCGCCGTGGCGGGCGCACAGGATCACCTGGCGGAACTGGGCGATCTGGTGAAAACCGCAGAGGCCAATGTCATCAAGCTGCCGAACATTTCGGCTTCCCAGCCGCAGCTCGACGCCGCAATCGCGGAACTGCAGGCCCAGGGTCACGACGTGCCCTCCTACCCGGCCAACCCCGCCTCCCCGGAGGAAGAGAAGATCAAGGCGGCCTATGACGCGGTCAAGGGCTCGGCGGTGAACCCGGTCCTGCGCGAAGGCAACTCGGATCGCCGCGCGGCACAGGCCGTCAAAAGCTATGCCCAGGCCAACCCGCACCGGATGGGCGAGTGGACTGCGGATAGCAAGACGACCGTCATGACCATGGGCGCGAAGGATTTCTGCTCCAACGAGACCTCGACCACCGTGACCGAGGCCCAGGCGGGCGGCGCCCGGATCGAGTTTGACGGTCCCGACGGGGTTTCGGTCCTGAAGGACGGCGTGCCGCTCGAAGCCGGGACCGTGGTCGACGCGACCTACATGTCCGTCGCCGCCCTGCGCAGCTTCCTCGCCGACACGATCGAGGCAACCCGGGAGGCAGGCGTCCTGTGGTCTCTGCACATGAAGGCCACGATGATGAAGGTCTCTGACCCGATCATCTTCGGCCACGCGGTGGAGGTCTTCTTCGCCGAGCTCTTTGAAAAGCACCCCGAACTCGCCGGCAGCCGTGGCGGCATGGGCACTGTGCTCGACGGCGCCTCCGAAGCGGTTCTGGCCGACTACGCCGCCGTGCTCGCCAAGCAGCCGCCCATGTATATGGTCAACTCCGACAAGGGCATCACCAACCTGCATGTGCCGTCCGATGTGATCATCGACGCCTCCATGCCCGCCGTGATCCGCGCGGGCGGCAAGGGCTGGGGCCCGGATGGGAACGAAGCCGACACGGTCTGCGTGATCCCGGACTCCAGCTACGCGCCGGTCTATGACGCGAGCATCGCCTTCTTCAAGGCGAACGGGAAACTCGACGTGACCACTGCGGGCACCGTGCAAAACCTGGGCCTGATGGCCCAGAAGGCCGAGGAATACGGCTCCCACCCGACCACGTTCGAAGCCCCTGCCGCAGGCACGATCCGGATGATCGCGGCCAATGGCGATGTGCTGCACAGCCACAGCGTCGAGGCGGGCGATATCTGGCGCTCCTGCACCGCGAAGAAGGCGCCGATCGAGGATTGGGTCAATGTCGCGATCCAGCGTCAGGCCCTGACCGGCTATCGCGCGATCTTCTGGCTGGATGCGGACCGCGCCCATGACGCGGAGCTGATCAAGCACGTGACCCCGATCCTCGAAGCCGCGGGCGTGGCCGACAAGTTCGAGATCATGTCGCCGGAGAAGGCCACCATCGCCAGCCTCGAGACGATCACCAAGGGCGACAGCACCATCGCAATCACCGGCAACGTGCTGCGCGACTACCTGACCGACCTCTTCCCGATCCTTGAGCTGGGCACCTCGGCCAAGATGCTCTCCATCGTGAAGCTGATGCAGGGCGGCGGGCTCTTTGAGACCGGCGCGGGCGGCTCGGCCCCCAAGCACGTGCAGCAGCTGATGGAAGAGAACCACCTGCGCTGGGACAGCCTCGGCGAGTTCTGCGCCCTGGGTGAGAGCTTCGCCTTCCTCGCCCAGTCCCGCGACAACGCCAAGGCCGCCGTGCTCGGCGCCGCGATCGAGGCCGCGACCCAGAAGGTGCTGGAATTCGACCGCTCCCCGGGCCGCAAGGTGGGTCAGCCGGACAACCGCGCGAGCCACTACTGGTTCGCTCGCTACTGGGCCGAGGCGCTGGCGGCGCAGTCCGAAGATGCAGATCTGGCCGCGCATTTCGCGCCCATGGCCGAGAAGCTCGCCTCGGGTGAAGAGGCCATTCTGGCAGAGCTCGCCGCCGGTGCCGGCAGCCCCGCGGATCTGGGCGGCTACTACCATGGCGATCCGGCCAAGGTTGCCGCCGTGATGCGCCCGAGCGCCACGCTGAACGCGATCATCGGCTAAGCCCGACCGCTAGAAAACCGAAAAGCCGCCCTTCGCCGGGCGGCTTTTTCATGTGCGGGTTTGTGTACGGGGCATCGGGTTCAGCGCGCGCCGGAGGCTTCGCTCAAGCGGCGCAGGCCTTCGGGGCCCACCAGCTCCACCGCGCCACGCCGCTGGACGATCCACCCCCGGCGCTGGAACTCGGCCAGCGTCCGCGAGATCACCTCGCGCGCAGTCCCAAGCTCGGTGCTGAGCACCTGGTGGGTGGCATGGACCACCCCGTCCCCATCTGCGAGCTCCAGCAGACGCGCCGCCAGACGCACATCCATGCGCTGGAAGACAATGCTGTCGATCAGGGAAAAGAGATCCGTGATCCGCCGGGAGTAGGCCTTGAAGACAAACTGCCGGAACGTCTCCGAGCGCGCGGTCAGATCGTCGAAGGTCCCCCGGGGGATCGCGACGGCGCGCACCGGGGTCTCGGCCACACCGAAGGCCGCGTATTCCTCGAAGGCCAGCATACAAGCCGTTGTCAGAACGCAACTTTCCCCCGCATGGACCCGGTAGAGAAACACCTCTCGCCCGCTTTCGGAGATCTGCTGCACGCGGACCGATCCTTCAAGCAGCAAGAGCAGATGATCCGGGGACTGACCCGGCGCGAATACCTCCGTTCCCTCGGGCACAGAGAGGATCCGGCTGCCCGCAACAAGCGCGCGACGCAGATCCGTCGGCAAGGCGGCCAGCCCGGCAAACCGCTCGATCCAGCTCTCGGTGTCTTGGCTCACAGATGTCTCCCTCCGCTGCGGGGCCACCCTAGCAAAGCGCGCGCCGGGGACCAGCGCAACCCGCCGCTCAGGGGCGCGGTGCGGCGCTCGGCTCCATGCGCGGTGCCGGTTTCACCGGCGCCGGAAGCACCGCCGCCGCGAGCCGGTAGCCGGCCCCGTGCACGGTCACAATCAGGTCCGCGTCGGGCGAGGCCAGCGCCAGCTTGCGCCGCAGCCGCACGATATGGGCATCAATGGCCCGATCCGTGATCGTGGCCGCATTGCCATAGACCTGGTCGAGGATCTCGGCCCGCGAGACCACCTCCCCCTGCCCCGCGACAATCACCTTCAGCAGGGTCGCCTCGGTATTGGTCAGCTCAAGGTTCTGACCGTCCTCCGCCCGCGTTGCCCGGAGCGCCGCCAGATCGAACTCCACCGCCCCAAAACGGTAGCGCTGACTGTCAGCCATCCCCATCCCGCCCGGAGCCTGCCCCAGCCGGTGAACCCGGCGCAGAACCGAACGGACCCGGGCCAAAAGCTCCCGCGGCTCATAGGGTTTGGTGACATAGTCATCGGCCCCGACCTCCAGCCCGATGATCCGGTCATAGAGCTCATCGCGCGCCGAGAGCATGATGATCGGCACATCCCAATGCTGTTGCAGACGCCTTGCCACGTCGAGCCCGTCCTCATCGGGCAGGATCAGGTCCAGCACGACCAGATCCGCCGCCTGGTGCTCCAACGTCTCGAAGAGCTCGGCCGAGGTCGAGACACCGGTCGCGCGATAGCCATGCTTGGAAAAGAATCTCTTGAGGAATGACGTGACCTGCTGGTCGTCATCCACGATCACGATATGGTCCTTCATCGGCCTGCTGGCCCTCCCCGGTGACGCGGTTCGCCACTCTTCCCTTGCGTGGTGCGGTATCGGGGGGTCATGATTCGCGCCATGCGTGTCCCTGACCCCAGCTTCCGCCAGACACGACCCTTATGGATCGCTGCGGCGGCCCTCGCCTTGATCTCGGTCACGGTCGGTCTCGGGGTCACGCTGGGCCTCCAGACCCGCACGCAATTCCGCGAGATCTCGGCCAGTTGGGACAGCTACACGGTCAGCGCCGAGCGCAAGGGAACCCTGATCAGCGAGATCCGCGGCTATCTCGGCTATGGCGGGATCATCCACAACTTCAAGAACTACGTGCTGCGGCAGGAGGATGTCTATCTGCAGGCCACCACCGCGCAGATTGCCCAGTTTCGCGAGACGATTGCCGAGTATCGCACGCTTGCGCTCCAGCCCAGTGAAGAGACCGCGCTTTCGGCCATTGCCGACACGATCCGCACCTATGAGCAGACCCTGCCCCAGGCCCAGACCGCCGCGCGGTTCGGCTGGCCTCCGGCGCGCACGGATGCGCTGGTGCGCGTGGACGATTCCGAAGCGCTCGCCGCCCTCGCCCGGCTTGAGGAGGTCTGGCTGGACGCGCAGGAGGTCAGCACGCAGCGCATCCTCGCCTCCGTCACCGAAGGCAACCGGCTGATCTGGATCGGCTTTTGGTCCATCGCTGCTCTGGTTCTGGCCGCCTTGGCCATTGGCTGGCTCCTTTATCTCATGTTCCGGGATCTGAACGCGGCCAATGCACGGCTCGCCCGGGAGCTGGCGGAACGCAAGCTTCTGGAGCAGGCGCAAGCGCGGCTGACCACCATTGTCGAGCAAAGCCCGACAACCATCCTGATGACCGACACAAAGGGCCAGATCGAATACGCCAATGCGAAGTTCGAGGCGCTCACCGGTTGGTCCCGGGAGGAGATCCGGGGCAAGACCCCGGCCTTCCTGCAATCCGGCGATACCGAGGATCACGCCTATGCCGAGATCCGCGAGACGCTGGGCCGCGGCGAGATCTGGCGCGGGGTGTTCCGCAATCTGCGCAAGGACGGGTCGAGCTATTGGGCCGAGACGACCCTGCTGCCGCTCCTGGATGCCCAGGGCGCGGTGCAGAACTTCGCAGGTCTGGGCGAGGACATCACCGAGGCGCGCCGGGCCCGTGACCACGTGGTCCGCGCCCAGAAGCTGGAGGCCGTGGGTCAGCTCGCCGGGGGCGTGGCCCATGATTTCAACAACATCCTGACCACCATCGTCGGGGCAAGCCATCTGGCCGCGCTCGATGCGCCCGAAGGCAGCGATCTGGCGCAGGAGATCGACCAGATCGAGATCGCCGCCCGCCGCGCCCAGTCCCTCGTGCGCGAACTTCTGACCTTTGCCCGGCGCGAGCCTGGCAAGCGCCAGCCGGTGCTGCTGCACGAGATCGTCTCCGAGGTGCTGATGCTCCTGCGGGCCTCGATCCCGCCCATGGTGGAGCTGCGCTATACGCCCGATGACACCCCGCTCGCCGTGCTCGGGGACCCGACCCATCTGCACCAGATCATCATGAATCTCTGCCGCAACGGTGCCGAGGCCATGAACGGGGCCGCAGGCGTGGTGGAGGTCACGATCAGCGCGGACGCCCCGCCCGAGGACATGGCCCGCGACCGAGCCGAATGGGTGCGCCTGCAGGTTGCGGATAACGGTCCGGGCATGCAGCCCCAGACGCTCAAGCACCTCTTCGATCCGTTTTTCACGACAAAACCGCTCGGGAAGGGTTCCGGCCTTGGTCTCGCGGTGGTTTTTGGTCTGGTCGAGGACATGGAAGGCGTGATCACCGTGGATTCCGCCCCTGGCGCCGGTGCCCGGTTCGACATTTATCTGCCGCGCGCCAATGACGTGGCCGTCGCGCAGGCCGATGCCGAGCGCGACCTGCCCCGCGGGTCGGAGCGGGTGCTTCTGGTCGATGACGAGGCCGAGGTGGCTGGCACGTTGCGCCGGCTTCTGCAGCGGCTCGGCTACCGGGTCGATGCCTTCACGGCCCCGCGACAGGCCCTCTCGGCCTTCACCGCCGCGCAGGAGGCCTATGATCTGGTGATCTCGGACATGGTGATGCCGGATATGAGCGGGCTGGAGCTCGCCGCCGCGATTCGAGACCTGCGCCCCGGATTGCCTGTCATCTTTTGTAGCGGATACCCGCCGCGCCTGATCGATCTGCCCGGGGAGGCGCCCAAAATCCTCGCCAAACCGGTGGATCCGGTGCTCTTTGCGCGACAAGTGCGCACAGCTATCGATTATGGAAAGATCGAGACCCCCTGATTTTCTTGACTTGAATCGGGCCGCCGCAACATTTCGTCACAACTCGTCACATCCGGGCGCAGGCGCGAAACAACGCCACGAGCGCGGCGGGATACACTCAACTCAAGGTTAAGTCTCACCCATTTTCGACCTTTTGCCAGCCCGGCAGAAGCGCTGTTTTTTGCGGCGTGAGACCTCCTGTTTTGAGGGCCGTCATGACCGGATCGGATCACATCGAAAACAACCAAATGAGCGCAATTTCGCGTTTCAATTGTTTTTCTTCAGTCACTTACATGCTTTGCGTCCACCCGTTGATTCAAATCAATGAGGCGATCCAAGGGACGGTGCCAGCATCCGGCTGACCCCTTGCCAAGCGCGACTCCGACCCGGTCGGGATCCGCACCCCAGCAGAATTCACAAAAGCGCGGACCCCGCCGATCAGGGACAGGATCGGCCCCGCGTTTGCCAGGACAAGGAGCATATTCATGATACTCAGGATCCTACTGGCAGGAGCTGTGCTTGCCGGTGGCGCCGCCACCGCGCAGGAGGCGGCCACGCCCGAACCCCCGCTCGAGGTCAATGCGGCCCGGGCGGAGCTGGGCAAGAGGTTGTTCTATGACACGCGCCTGTCAGGCGACACCTCGCTCTCCTGCGCCTCGTGCCACCAGCCCGAGAAGGCCTTCACCGATGGGCTGCCGCTCTCGGCGGCCTATACGGGGGGCGCGCATTTCCGCAACACGCCGACGCTGGCCAATGTGGGCTTCCGCGATGCGTGGATGCATGACGGGCGGCTGGGGACGAACCTCAACGACGTCGCCCGCGAGATGATTACCGAAACCTACCTGATGAACATGGACATGCGCATCATGCAGGAGCGGCTGAAGCAGGATCCCGTCTATGTGGAGATGTTCGCTGCCGCCGGCATGTCCGAGCCCGGCAATGGCGGGGCCCGCAACGCGCTGATGGACTTCATGAAGACCATCCAGTCGCGCAATGCCCCCATTGATACGGGCGAGATGTCCGCCGCCGCCCAGCGCGGTCAAGCGATCTTTGAGGGCAAGGCCCAGTGCGTTGCCTGCCATTCCGGCGCGCGTTTCACCGATGACCAGCCGCACAATATCGGCGTGCCGAACAACCCCGACATCTGGAACGATCCGGAGCGGCACTCAGTCTATGTCACCTATGCCAAGTTCTTCGGCGTGCCGAATTACATGAACCTGCGTGAGGATATCGGCGCCTATATCCGCACCCATGAGGATGACACGCGGCGCTCCTTCCTGACCCCGTCCCTGCGCGAGCTGACCTGGACCGCGCCGTATATGCATAACGGCGTGTTCGAAACCCTCGAGGAGGTCGTCGACTTCTACGATGCCGGGGGCGGCGAGGATGCGCTCAAGGATCCGCGCCTCGAACCGCTGGGCCTCGTGCCCTCCGAGAAATCCGATCTGGTCGCCTTTCTCGAGGCGCTCTCGGGCGAGAGCTTCGACACCGACGCCTATGTCTGGCGCGAAGACGACTTCGATTACGCGCTGATCGAAGACTGGCGCAACGTGAACAATTGAGGGAGGCACAGATGTCTATCAGAACCACTTTCACCGCCCTCACCGCCCTGGCCGTGGCCAGCGGCGCCTGGGCCCAAGAGAACCCGCGCCCCGAAGGACTGGCCGCGCTCGGCCCACCCCCAATCCCGGCGGACAATCCGATGACGCCGGAAAAGGTCGCCCTTGGCGAGATGCTGTTCTTTGACCCGATCCTGTCGGGGAATTACGGCATGCCCTGCTCGGCCTGCCACCTGCCCGAAGCGGGCTGGGCCATTCAGGACCGGATCAGCTTTGGCTATCCGGGCACGACCCACTGGCGCAACAGCCAGACCGTGGTGAACTCCGCCTATTACGGCAAGCTCTTCTGGGCGGGCGCCTCGGGCTCGCTGGAGCATCAGGCCCGCTCGGCGGCCCGTGGCGGGGTCGCGGGCAATGGCGAGGATGACGGGATGGAGGCCCGGCTTGCCTTCGTGCCGGAATATGTGGAGGCCTTCAACGAGGTCTTCGGCGATGACTGGCCTAGCGTGCGTCACGCCTATATGGCCATCGCCGCCTATCAGCGGACCCTCGTGCAGACCGACACGCCCTTCGACAACTACATGAATGGCGACGACGAAGCCCTTGATGAGGCTCAGAAACGCGGGTTGGAGCTTTTTGCGGGCAAGGCCAACTGCATTGCCTGCCATTCCGGACCGCTTCTGTCGAACGAAGCCTATTACAACATCGGTGTCCCGCCCTATGCGGGCTGGGAAGACGATGAGCTGGCCCAGATCACCTTCCGGTTTGAGCTCTATGCCAAGGGCTCCACGGAGGAGATGTACCGGACCACCAAGGATGATCCGGGCCTCTACTTCCGCACCAAGCAGAAGGAGGACAAAGGCAAGTTCCGTGTGCCGTCCTTGCGGTACACGGCCTACACCTTCCCCTACATGCATAACGGGATGCTCGAGACGCTCGAGGATGTGGTCGAATTCTACGATCAGGGCGGTGGTGAGAACGAATTTGCCGCCAACAAATCCGAGCTGATCCAGCCGCTGGGACTGACCGCCGAGGAGAAAGCCGATCTGGTGGCCTTCCTCGGATCGCTTTCGGGCGACGAGATCCTGCCCGAGCCCCCTGAATTGCCCTCTATGCAGCCGCTGCCCGCGGTCGCGCAGAACTGAGGAGAGCACAGACATGACCAAGATTGATCCAAAGATCCGCGCGGCCATCAATGGCGCGAACGGCGAAGCGACCGAGGCGGGCACCAAGGCCTGCTTGCAGACCCGGCGGCAGTTTCTGCTTACGGGCGGGATCGCCACCACGGTGGTGATGGTCGGGATCCCCGGCCTGTCCGAGGCGCAAACGCCCGCGGCGATTTCGACCTATCCGCGCAAGTTCATCGCCAAGCTCAGCGAGCTTTCCGTCGATGAACCCTTCGATTTCGAATACCCCGATGAGGGGCAATACGCGGAATCGATCCTTGTGAAACTGGGGCAAGAGGCCGGTGGCGGGCTCGGCCCGGACAAGGATGTGGTGGCGTTCAACTACACCTGCACCCACCAGGGTGGCCCGCTTCAGGGCACTTATCAGGCCGCTGACAAGGCGCTGGGGCCCTGCCCCTTGCACCTGACCACGTTCGATCTGACGCGGCACGGGATCTTCATCTCAGGGCAGGCCTACCAGTCCTTGCCGCAAGTGCTTCTCGAGCTCGACGGCGACGATATCTACGCCGTGGGCATGTTCGGGCTGATCTATGGCCGTTTCGACAATCTGCAGGGCTGAGGAGGATCCAACATGTCCACACCGTATTACGTCCCCGAAGAATCCGTCCCCCTGCCGCCGCCCGACGCGGATGTGCTGAGCACGGCTTGCGACTATTGCATCGTGGCTTGCGGCTACAAGGTCTATCGCTGGCCCGTCCGGGGCGGTCGCAATGGCGGCCCGGCGGCCGATGACAACGCCTTTGGCGAGGACTTCCCGGTCGCGCCGCTCGGCCCATGGATCGCGCCCAACATGCACAATATCGTTTTGCATAACGGCGAGCCCCATCACATCGTGATCATCCCCGACAAGGATACGGAGTTCGTGAACTACTCCGGCAACTCCTCGATCCGGGGCGGCGCGCTGGCGCAGAAGGTCTATAACCCGCAAACGCCCACGCGCGACCGGCTGACCTCCCCCATGGTGCGGATGTTCGGCGTGCTGATGCCCGTGACCTGGGATTTCGCGCTCGATATCGCCGCCGAGGTGGGCAACCACGTGCTCGAGAAACACGGGACCAATGCCTACGGGGTCAAGACCTTCTCCTATGGCTATATGGAGAACACCTACGCGATCACGAAATACGCCCTGCGCCATGTGCGGACCGCGAATTTCACTTTCCACGATACGCCGTCGGATGTGACCTCCACCCCCGGGTTCCGGGATGCGGGCTTTGACAATTTCGGTCCCAGCTATGATGACTGGGCTGAGGCGGACACCCTGCTGATGTGCGGCACGGACCCCTACGAGTCCAAGACGATCCTCTTCACCGACTACATCATGCCCGCGATCCAGGGCGGTCAGAAGGCGATCTTCCTTTTGCCCCGTTCCACCGCCGGTGTGGCCTTTGCGGTCAAGAATGGCGGGCTGCTCTTGGACATCCAGCCGGGCACAGACCTTCCCGTGGTGCTCGCGATTGCCCGGGTGATCGTCGAGAATGGCTGGGAGGATGCCGAGTGGATCCAGAACTGGGTCAACAACAAATGGGAAAGCTCTTCCGGGTTCGGCCAAGGCACGCGGAACACCCCGTGGCAGTGGCGCACGACCTGGGGCAAGTTCCAGACGGCTGGCTTTGAGGATTGGAAAGAGTGGCTGCTGAGCCAGGAGTATTCCAAGCCAGAGGTGGCCGCCGAGATGGCGCAGATCGACGTTCAGAAGATCTATGCCGCCGCCGAATGGATGGCCAAACCCAAGGATGACGGCTCCCGTCCCAAGACCAGCGTGATGATCGAGAAAGGCTTCTACTGGTCGAACAACACCGGCAACACCCAGGCGATCTCGGCCCTCGGGATTGTCTGCGGCGCGGGCGGACGCCCGGGTCAGGTGATCGGCCGGGCCGGCGGGCACCAGCGGGGCGGTCTGCGCGGTGGAGGCTATCCCCGCAACAAATCGCCCGAGAAACTGCCCGGACGCCGTCGTCGTGCTATGGATACGGACCGCTACCTCATGAGCGGCCACACCCGTCTCGCCCATGTGATCGGCACCACCTGGGTGCAGGCCATGTGCGGCTCGCAATCTCTGCAAGCCAAGTTCGACGAGCTCACCACCCGCAACCCTCATCAGGTCATGTCCTTTGAAAAACAAGACATTATCGACACCCTGAAACGACGGGCCGATAGCGGCGGCATGGTCGTCTGGAACCAGGATATCTACCTCGTGGATCCGATTGGCGCGCGCTACGCGGATATCGTCTTTCCGGCCAGCGGCTGGGGTGAGGATACCTTCACCCGCGCCAATGGGGAGCGGCGTCTGCGGCTCTATCCGAAGTTCTACGACGCACCCGGGGATGCCAAACCCGATTGGTGGATCGTTGCGAACCTTGCCAAGAAAATGGGGTTCGAAGGCTTTGACTGGGCGGATTCCAACGAGGTTCTGGAGGAAGGCGCGCGCCATTCCCGCGGCAGCCGCAAGGACTTCAACATGGTGCTCGTCAAGGCCCGGCAAGAGGGCAAGACGCTCCATGAGAAGTTCGCAGAGTTCGGCACCAATGGCATCCAGGGCCCCGTTCTCATGGATGGCGAGGGCAACCTTGTGGAGACCAAGCGCCTCCATGATGTGAACCGCAAGCTGCCTGCCGAAGGGCCCGTGGGCGCGAACGTCTTCAACAAGAAGCTGACCCATTTCAACAGCCAGACCGGCAAATGCAATATCCAGAAGGCGCCCTGGGATCTGTTCTCCAGCTATTGGGAGTGGCTCAAGCCGCGCGAGGACGAGATCTGGATCAGTTCGGGTCGGATCAACGAGCGTTGGCAGTCCGGCTATGACGACCGCAGGCGGCCCTACATCGTGCAGCGCTGGCCTGAGAATTGGATCGAGATCCACCCGAACGTGGCCGAGGCCCGTGGCATCGAAAACGGTGACTACGTGCAGGTCTATTCCGACCGGATCCCGGTGCAGAAGGACACGATCGTGGGCGTCGAAGGGTCCGATTTCGACTTTGCCGAACTGCTCAAGAACGGCCATATCGAACTGACCCGCGCCTCGATCACGGCGGTGGCGATTGTCACCCCGGCGGTGAAGGAAAACCTTGGCTATATGGATTTCCTCCATACCGCGCAGCCCGCCAATGCGCTCTCGGGCCGGGTCGTCGATTGGATCAGCGGCAACTACAACTACAAGATGGGCGTCGGGAAACTGCGCAAGATGGGCGAGAGCCCCTACAAATCGCAGTTCCGCTCGATGTCCTTCGCCCGCCGCGACATCGCCTGAGCCCAAGGCATTCGCCCTCGGCGCGCCCTGCGCCGGGGGCCCTTCCCTGACAAATGAGAGATCCGATGCGTGACTTGCCCATGGCCCCCATGCCCGCCGAGACCGCAGCGACGCTGGCCACTCACATCCAAAGTGACAACGAGATCATCCGGAGCGCGGCGATCAAGGCCCTGGCCGGCCTTGGGGTCGCCCCTGCCCTGTCCCTGCCGCTTCTGACCGATGCGCTGATGGACCCCGACCCCGATGTGCGCACGGACGCGATGGACGCGCTGAGCCGCTGCGCCCTGCCCGAGCATACCGAGTTGCTTGTCTTTTCGCTCGAAGGCGACCCGGTGCGCGAAGTGAAACGCGCGGCCCTGTCCGGGCTGGCGCGGCTGCGCGCGACCTCGGCGCTCGATCTGATCCGCGCGCTCACCCTGTCGCGGAGCGAGGACCGCGTGGCCTGGGAAGACGAGAACAGCGATTGGGAGGATTGGCTCGACATTCAAATCGCCGCCATTGAGGCGCTCGGCGAGATGCGGGCCACCGAGGCCATCGAGGATCTGATGGCCGCGCGGGATGATGAGCTGGGTCAGACCCTCGACATTCCCGTCTTCGACGCATTGGCAAAGATAGGGCATGACGGGGTCGTTTGGCTCCTCGCCATTCTGGAGACCGAGGGCGGCCCGGCCCGTCGACGGGCGCTGACCAAGCTCTGCCAGTTGGATCCTGCTCTGCTGGTCGACCATCTCGACCGGCTGATCGCGAGCCCGGATGCCCAGCTGCGTGCCCATGTGGTCGGCCAGATGGATCCTGATGACACGCGGCTAGCCCAGCTTGCCGCCGAGGACCCTGCCGCCTCCGTGCGCATTGGGGCGCTGCAACGGGTCGCGACCGAACAGCCGGAGAAGGCCATCGCGGCCCTGCAGGACCCCGCGCCGGAGGTGCAGGCCGCGGCGCTCGATCTGATCCCCGCGCAGCTCGATCCAGAGCTTTCCACTAGCCTCGAAGACAACATGCTCGCCTGGCTGGCTCAGGGGCCGGCCGTCTTGGTGCGCGCCACCGCGCGTCACTTGCCCCGTCGCGCCCCAGAGCGGGCCGAGGCGCCCCTGCTGGCGCTGATCGCGGATCCGCAGCGCCCTCTGGATGCGCGCGTTTCTGCGGTCAAATCCTTGGCGACGATGGAGCCTGCGATCGAGACCACCCGCCTTGTGGATCTCCTTGGCAACCCCGCACAGCAGATCCGCACCACGGTGCTCGTTGCGCTGACGACACGGGCCCAGGCCGGAGATCTCGAGGCGGGTGATGCCATCCGCGCGGCCATACAGGGCACTCTCCTGAGTGACGATGTCTCTCAGGCGACCGCCGCGCCGCTCGCCGATGGCCCGGACATGACCGTTCCCAAGGAAGGGGAAAGCGGCCCGCGCCGCATTCGCATCTCGCCGGAAGGGGAAATCATCGAGGACACGCCCGAGGCTGTCGCCTCGACCTCCTCCCATTCGACCCTCACGGCAATCCTTGCCCCGATGGAGGCCGAGCCAGAGCTGGCCGAGGACACCCCTGAGGAAGCGCCCTCCAAGCGGCGTCGCCGCCGCGCGGTCGAGGGCGCGGATGGCGTCGCCGAAGCGCTTGTGACCGAGGCGATCAAGATCTGCGGCACGGCTCGAATGAACGGCATGACCGCAGCCCTGCTCGCCGCGCGTCCGGAGGCGCCAGACACCGCGCAGCAGGCGATCTGGACAGCTCTGGCACAGACCTCCCCGGATCCTGATTGCGCCGAGGCACTCCTGAGCGCCGCTCATAAGGCCCATGGGCATGAGGACCCGGTGATCCGGGCGGCGGCCTATGCGGTGCTTGCCAAGCTCGCCCCCGACAGCCCCTGCCTCGCCGCGGCCTTGGAGGATCCCGATGCGCTGATCCGCGCGGCGGCCATCCGGCGGCTCCCCCCGGAGGATGCACTGGCCTATCTCGGCGATGGGGCCATGGCCGTGCGTCACGGGGCGGTCGACGTGATCCTGACCGAGGGGAGCGATGCGGCCCAGCGCCAGATGGCCGAGCGGATTGCATCGGCAGAGCGCGCGGATACGCTGGCCTATGCGCTCGCCCAATCCGAACCTGCGCGCCGCTGGTTCTATGATCGGCTGAGCACGCCGGATCTCGGCGACCGCGCGGTGTTCATCCTGCTCGACGCCGCGGGCCAGATGGCGCCTGCGGCCTGATCCCGAGGAGCCCGCGATGAACCGCCCTTTGCGTGATCCCGTCTGCAGCTGCGACGCCCCGGCCCTGACCGAAGGGCTGATCTCGGTGGAGACCGCCTTTGCCCGGCTGGCCGAGACGGTGACCGCGCTGCCCGGAACCGACTGCGTGCCCCTGATGCAGGCGGCGGGCCGGGTTCTGGCGGCCCCCGTCGCGGCACGCGCGCCATTGCCGCCTTTCGACAATGCGGCGATGGATGGCTACGCCCTGCGCGCAGCGGACCTCACGGGTTCGGGGCCTTGGACGATGCCGGTCTGCGACCGGATCGCGGCGGGTGACGTGCCGCGCGGCCCCGCAAGCGGGGCTGTGCGGATCTTCACGGGCGCGCCGCTGCCCCCCGGCGCCGATACGGTGGTCATGCAGGAGGCCGTCACCCGCCACGGGGAGGTGATCACCCTGACGGAGCGCCCGCAGCGCGGCAGCCATGTGCGCCGGGCGGGCGAGATTGCGCGCGAAGGCGCGGAACTGGTCGCAACGGGCCAACGCCTCACCCCGAGGCGCATTGCGGCCATCGCCGCCGCTGGGCATGGACGGGTGACCGTCGCCCGACGCCCGCGCGTGGCCCTTGTGATCACAGGCGACGAGATTTGCGCGGCAGATGGCACGCGAGACGCTGCCGCCATCTGGGACGTAAACGGCCCGCTCTTTCATAGCGCCCTCCTGGAAACCGGGGCCGAGGTCACGCTGCACCATGCCCCGGATGACCGGGCGGCCACGCGCAGCCTGCTCGCCGATCTGGCCAAACGGGCCGATCTGATCGTGACAACTGGCGGGATCTCCGTCGGGGAGGAAGACCATGTCCGCCCCGCGATGGAGGCCTTGGGCACCCGGATGACTTTTGCCGGCGTCGCCGTCAAACCGGGCAAACCGGTCTGCGTCGGACGGCTCGGGCAGGCCCATTGGCTGGGCCTGCCGGGCAACCCGGTCTCGGCCTATGTCATCTGGCACCTCTTCGGGCGTTACCTTCTGAACACCCTGCAGGGCATTGATCAGACGTCAAAACCTGCCAGACGCGCGATTTGTGAAAGCCTGCTGCGCCATCGCAAGGGCCGCGCCGAGTACCGCCTCGCCCGGTTGGATCCAGCCGCCCCGAGGGACGCGCAGATCGTGCTCTGCCCGGATACGAAGGCCAGCGGCCACATCACATGGCTGGCACAAGCCGATGGTCTCATTTGTCTTCCGGCCCAATCTGGCGATATACCGGCTGGAACCGAACTTGCCTTTCTGCCTTTTGGCCAGCCAGACTGAGAAACGAGGTCGCCGATGAACATCGCATGCACCATGGCATCGACCCGCGGGGGAACGGACCTGCTGTTGTGGGAGGTTGCGGAACGCATGCAGAGGGCGGGCGTCAATCTCTGCGGCACGGTGCAGACCAACACCGAATGCGGCGACGACAAGCCCTGTGACATGGACGTCAAGATCCTGCCGGACGGGCCCGTGGTGCGGATTTCCCAAAGCCTTGGGGCCGGTTCGCGCGGCTGTCGTCTGGACCCGCAGGCGCTGGAGAGCGCGATCGGGATTTCGGAATCCTTCCTGCCCAGCGCGGATCTGCTGATCGTGAACAAATTCGGCAAGCAGGAAGCCAGCGGTCGCGGTTTCCGTCCGCTGATCGCGGAGGCGCTGTCGCGCGAGATCCCGGTACTGGTCGGGCTCAACAGCCTCAACAAAGAAGCGTTCGAGACCTTCACCGGCGGCGTGGCAGAACTGATCGAGCCCACGCCCGAAGCGGTGGAGCACTGGCTGCGTGGCGTGCTGCCCAAGCTGGCCGAGCCGACCGGGGATGCGCGCCTGCAAAGCGCCTGAGCGGCGCGCCCCCGCGCAACCGCTTACATTCACCTTTCCCTCCCAGAACCCTCAAAACGCCCCGGTTTTTCGCAGAAGCGGCTGGCCAAGCCCCTGCGGCAAGCGTAGCCTGCGCAGCGATTATGCAAGCTCTGACCGATGGAGGCGTGACCCGCATGACCCCTGAGATCCACCCGATGGCGCCCGAGCACTTGCCGCGCTTCGTCGCCGCCGCCGATGGCAGTGACTATCTCATGACCTTTATGATTTTCTTTGTTGTGTTCGTCATTCTGGGTTTGGGCGTCGCCTATTTCACCCTCCATGCGATGCCGGAGAAGATGGCGCATCATTCCAACAGCACCCAGCTGCAGCTCATCAGCGTGCTCGCGATGCTGGCGCTGTTTACCCACAACAATCTCTTCTGGGTGGGGGCTCTGGTGCTCGCCGCCTTCCGGCCACCCGATCTGATCACGCCGCTGAACTCGATCGCGGAGTCGCTCCGGGCGTTGACGACCCGCAGCCCGGAGCCCGCCGCGACGGCCCCTGCAGCGGCGGCCCCCGCGACCGCCGCGCCCGTGACGAAAGGCGAGCCTGACTGATGCTGGAACTGACGATCTGCTCACTGATCACCATCCTGCCCGACTATCTCTTTCGGAGCCGGGTCCAGGGCCGCAAATGGGGCGCCGAGATCAACTTTTTCACCATGTGGTACGAGCTGCGCTGGGGCATCACCATGTGCGCCATGCTCACCATCAGCCTGATCACTGTTGTCTTTTACTTCCATCCGTCGACCAGCAATGTCACCTCGTTTTTCCGCACCCTGACCATTGTCTCGACCACCGCCGGTCGCGTCGAAGAAGTCTTTGTGCGCAACAATCAGTTTGTGGAGGCGGGCGCCCCGCTCTTCCGGATGGATAGCTCGAGCGAGGATGCCGCCGCCGAAACCGCTCAGCGTCAAATCGAGGAAATCGATGCGCAGTTGCAGCTTGCCCAGTCGGAGCGGGCCGCGGCAACGGGCGCTCTGGAGCAGGCCATGGCGGCCCTGACCCAGACCGAGGATGATCTGAACCGGCGCGAGACCTTGATTGCCGAAGGCTCTTCGGCAGTGACCCAGCGCGAGGTGGACACCCTGCGCAACCAGCGCGACCAGAACCAAGGGGCGGTGGATGCTGCCGAGGCGGATCTGGAAGCTGTGGACACCAAGATCGACGTGCTTCTCCCCGCCCAGCGTGCGACGGCGGAGGCTGCATTGGCGCAGGCCCAGGCCACCATCGAGAAGCTGACAATTTATGCCGGGGTCGATGGAACTGTCGAGCAATTCACCCTGCGCCCGGGCGATGTGGTCAACCCGATCCTGCGGCCCGCAGGGATCCTCGTGCCCAGCGATGCCGGACGTGGTCGGTTCCAAGCCGGGTTTGATCAGGTTGCTACGCAAGTGGTTCAGCCCGGAACAGTTGCCGAGATGACCTGTATCGGCAAGCCCTTCACGATCATCCCGATGGTGATCACCGAAGTGCAGGACGTCATCGCCGCCGGGCAAATCCGCCCGACAGACGAGCTGATCGATACGTCGCGGCGGCGTGCGCCCGGAACGGTGACCGTCTTCATGGAACCGATCTACAAGGGCACAACGGACCTCCTGCCACCGGGCAGTCGCTGCCTGGCCACGGCCTATACCAACAACCACGACCGGCTCGAGACCGAGGAGTTGAGTACGCTCAAGTTCATTGGGTTGCATGTGGTGGATACGGTCGGCGTGGTCCACGCTGCAGGCCTGCGCCTACGGGCGCTTCTGATGCCCTTCAACCTGCTGGTCTTTACCGGTCACTGACAGGACTGAGGGGGCGCTGTCGCCCCCTCGCCCAGCGCGTAACGAGCCCAGCCACAGGGCCCGCAATGCCATGTGAACCATGGCCCGATCCCCTCTCCGGATAACAGCCTTTACAAAGCGCTTTCCTGTGCCATACCTGAGTATGGAGGGTCCCTTAGCTCAGCTGGATAGAGCAATCGCCTTCTAAGCGATCGGTCGAGGGTTCGAATCCTTCAGGGACCGCCACCTCCACTCCAGCACACTCTCTTTCCTGCTGCGAAGGCGCAGACAGTCCAAGCCATGAACCGGCGGCTCGGGTGCATTTACCCATGCGAAAGCGCTATCTGCGGACGCGGGGTTACCACTCTGCGCGACCGACGGAAGGACGTTCGGGTCGGCTAGAAAGAAGGTGGGCTGCGCGAGGTTACACTGCGGGACCACACGCACGTACCGTCAGGAGCTTGAAACCTCACCCCCCGTTGCGCCGCGCCCGGGTTGAGGCGCGCAACAAGGTGCGAAACCGGGGACATTCCATGTGATCGTCCTCGGGACAGCGCACCACATGGTGCATAAGCCGCGCCAGATCCTTGAGCCGCACAATCTCCGCCTCCAGGGCCGCAGCTTTGGCCGCGATCTCGTCCCGCGGAAGCTCCAGCGTCGGGTTCAGCCGGAACATCGCGGCAATCTCGTCGAGGGCAAAGCCCGCCGCCTTGCCCATGGAGATCAGTGCCAGCCGATGCAGCACCTCAGGGTCGTATTGCCGCCGCAACCCGTTCCGCCCCGTGGCTGAGATCAGCCCGAGTTTCTCGTAGTAGCGCAGCCCCGAAGGCGCGATGCCGCTCCGCTCAGACACCTCGGATATATCCATGCTCAAAAGCCCTTGTCTTGAAGTTGACTTCAAGTTGTAGGCTGTCGGCCCTCGCTCATCAAGAAGGCACGATCCCATGCCCCACGCGCCAAGTTCCACCACCTCCACGACGCGCCTCCCCGTCTGGCTCCCTCTCATCGGGCCCGGGCTGGCGCTGATCTCCGCCGCCTCGGCCATGAGCCTGACGGCTGTCACCCTGCCCGCGATCGCCGTCGCGTTTCCCGGCCCCGTGCTCGACCCCAACCTGGTGGTGACGGTTTTCCTCCTCGCGATCACGGCGCTGCTGGTCCCCATGGGCCGGGCGGGCGACATCTTTGGCGCGCGGCCCGTGCTGGCAACCGGGCTGGCCCTCTTTGCGCTGGGGGCGCTCTGGGCCTCCAGCGCCGGGAGCCTGCCCGCTTTGATCACCGCCCGGGCGCTGCAAGGGATCGGGGCGTCGGCCATGATCGGCCTGCCTCTGGCGCTCGTCCGCGCCACGGTGCCAGAGGCGCAGATCGGGCGCTGGGTTGGCGCCATGGGGACGATGTCGGCCATCGGAACCGCCTCCGGGCCTGCGCTTGGCGGGCTGCTGGCGGGCAGCTTTGGATGGCAAGCCGTGTTCCTGATCCAGATCCCGATGCCCGTTCTGGCCCTCGCGACAACGTTGCTGTTCCTGCCGCGCCCCACCAAGCCGCGACAGCGGATCGGGCTGGACCTGGCCGGTGCAGGATTGCTGGCGCTTGTGCTGACCGGAGGGGTGCTGCTGGTCTCAGACCTGCCCGGCGGGTTGGCCCCGTGGCACCTGCCCGGGGCGCTTGGGGTCGGACTGGGGCTCGCGTTATTGCTGCGCCACGAGACACGCGCGCAGGCGCCGCTGATTGACCTCAGGCTGATCCGGGAACGGCTCCTCGCGCTCAGCCTGATCTGCAACGGCGTGGTCGCGGTGATCATGATGGGGATTCTCGTCGTAGGGCCGTTTTTTCTGATACTGGGGCTAGGGCTCTCCCCCAGCGCCATGGGGCTGTGCATGGCCGTGGGGCCGGTCACCTCGGCGCTGAGCGGCGCACCCGCCGGAGCACTGACGGAGCGCCTCGGCCCAGCCCGGGCGCTCATTTGGGGCGCCTGTGGTCTCTGCCTCGGCACATTGGCCATGGCGGGCCTGCCCATGGTGCTCGGTGTCGCGGGCTTTGCGCTGGCCTTTGTCTCGCTCGCGATCGGGTATCAGATCGTGCAGGCCGCCCTCGCCACGGGGGTCATGACCGCCGCCCGTGCAGAGCATCAGGGAGTAACAGCTGGAGTTTTTACCCTGTCGCGCAATATCGGGTTTGTGCTGGGGGCAAGCGGAATGTCAGCGCTCTTTGCTGCCACATCTGATCGATTTGCAACGCAGCTGGACTACAGTGGCGCGGCGCACGCGGCCATGGCGATGAGCTTTTCAATTGCCACCATGCTCGCGCTGTTTGTTCTGCTGATGGCCTGGCGCTTGCGAAAGCCCGTCCATTAAGACCCGCGCCCTAAAGGGAGGGGCCCGCAACATCGCACCGGAGATGAGACACCTCCGGCAAGCCTCTGAAAACCAAGGCTCCACACCCCAAGGCGGAATGTGGAGATGTCTTCGCCGACGACGTCACTGTTTCCGGCGGCGTGATGCCCCCAGCAGACCCAGCCCGCCCAGAAGGAGCAGCGCAGAGGCCGGCAGCGGCACCGGCGCGACGCTGCTGTAGAACAGCACGGAACGCGGACGCTGCGGGAGACTTCCCTGCGCGCTGGCCAGAAGGAAGGACTGCGTCTCGCCCGCATCGAGGAAATCCCCGTCCCCGTTCAGATCCGTCAGCAACAGGATCTCGTCATCATCGTTGAAGTCATTGCTCGGCACCAAGGCGCGTTTACCGTCGACTGCAAAGTCAAAGATCGCGCCATCCACGAAGCCGAGCGGATCCCAAAGCTCGAACGCCTCGGTGCTCACGTCGATCACCCCGTCCTTGTCGAGATCGGTGTAGCGGATCAGCCCATCGGTGAAGAGGTCCTGGGCAAAGAGATCCCCGTCCTCAGCCGCCACGGCCAGCGCGAAAGGCGCGTCGCCCGGCGCCACATATTCCACGACTTCCGCCCCGGCGACCAAGCCATCCCCGTTGGTATCCTCTGCGCGGTAGATCCGCGGGATGCCCCCGGCCGTGTCGGTGATGAAGGCCGCGTCCCCGTCAAAGGCGATCTCGAAGGGCGATGAAGATGCGTCCAGCGCGCCGAGATCGAGCCAGACCGAGCTCTCCCCCGCGTCATTGGCATCGCCATCGCCGTTCAGGTCCTCGGTCCGGTAGACCACATCGCCCGCCGGGTTACCCACGGTATCGGCCTCGACGATATAGACCGCGCCATCGCCTCCCACGGCGACCCCATTGGCCGTTTGCAGGGCGAACCCATTCGCATTGTCCGCGGAAAACCAGACCGAGGCCTCGCCCGCATCCTGGGCCGTGTCGTTCCCGTTCAGATCGCGCAGGCGGTAAACCGTGTCCGTGGCGCCATCGCCCACATAGACATCGCCCGCCTCAGACTGGGTGAGCTGAAACACATTGCCCGTGGGCGATGCGAGACCGCTGGCGTTGTTGGCGTCGAAAAAGACTTTGGTTTCGCCCGCGTCATTGGCGTCCCCATCGCCATTCAGATCAGCGGCATAGACCACCTGATCCGTGGTCTGGTCGGAAAAGAGAGCCTGGGTGGTGGCCGCGGCGGCCGGTGCCGTCAGCGCAGTCGTGGCGAAGAAGATCGCAAAGAGGGAACGTCCCATCAGAGAGCCTCCGTTGAGTGTGAACATGTCGATTTTTCGGGAGGCTGGCTGCTGCTAGCGCGGCAGGGTTAACCCTGCTTCAGGGGTCGCGTCAACGGGGGATGCGATGGGTTTTGGCTCTGCGGCGTTGCGTCCCAAGACCTTGGGCCCGTGCCCTTGCGTCAGCCCTGCTCGGGGTCGGAGGCCGTGCGCGGGGGCACGGTCGTGCCGCGCACCACCAGCCGCGCGGGCACAAGCGACATGGCGGCGGGCATGTCCGGTTCCTTGATGCGATCGACGACCACCCGCGCCAGCTTGCGGCCCAGATCATAGGGCGAGATCGCCATGGTCGTCAGGGGCGGCGTCGCAATCGCCGCGTCCTGAATGTCATCGAAGCCCACGATCGAGACATCCTTGCCGGGCTCCAGACCCATGCGGATCAGCGCCAGCGACGCGCCAATCGCCACCATGTCCCCGTTGCAGACAATCGCGGTGATCTCCGGATGAGCGGCACGCAGGTCGATCATCGCCTGCATGCCCGAAGGTTTGTCATCCTCGGAATCCCAGACGATCGGCGCCCCCAGCCCACGCTCGGCCAGCACCCGCGTATACCCCTCGATCCGCTCGTTGCGCACTTCGACCCGGGCCGTACCTCCGAGAAAGGCGATATGGCGATGGCCGATATCGGCCAGATGCTCGGTCGCCGTGGCGGTGGCGGCGGCGTTCTGGATCCCCACATGGTCGATGCTGTCCACATGGGCGCGACGCAGGAACGTCACCGTCGGCAGGGAATGGGTCGCCAGCAGCTCATAGGTCGTGCGGGGCGTGTCCTGCGCGGGCACCCAGAGGAGCCCGGCGCGGGAGCTGCGGATGAACGCTTCGAGCTGCTGTCGCTGACGCACCGCGTCGTCGCGCGCATCCAGCACCGAGAGCAGATAGCCCTCACTCTCCAACAGATCACTGGCGCCGCTGATCACCTCTGCATTGAACGGGTTGGCGATCTGATGGATGGCAAAGCCGATCTCGCGGCTCTCGCCCGAGCGCATGGAGGCCGCCCGCCCGTCCGGCACGTAATTCAACCGTTTGGCGGTTTGCAGCACCCGCTTGCGGGTCTTCTCCGAGATCCGCCCGGTGCCGCGCATCACCTGGCTTGCGGTCGCAACGGAGACGCCCGCCTCCTTCGCCACGGTTTCAAGCTTCGGCTTCACAGACATGATCGCGGATCTTCCTCCCTTCGGATCGCCAACTGCGCACAGAAGTATAGGCGCATCCGTTCATCGCATATATCAGATACATCGTTTTATCACATCTCATTTGTGAATTTCTTGTTTTATGCAGCTATAACAGCGGCAAATGAAACCTTTCATGAAGCCTTCGCATCTTGCACAGATTTTTTCTTGACGTGAGGTATAACGTTATACCAACCTAAGGCAGGATTCTGTACCAGCCCTTTCCCAAGGATCGGGACGGTTCGGAAACGACAAAGGTATCGCGTCGGGATGCAGACTTGCCCGACGAGATGCCGGAGAGAGGCGGCATGTGCCGTCGCTCGGAGGGTTCAACTTGGGAGGAGACTATGACCCTTAAGTTCCAATTCGCAGGCGCCGTCTCGGGCCTCGCGCTGCTTGTCGCCGCGACCGCGGCACAGGCAGAGGTTCTGTTTTGGTCCACGCAGGCCAAGCCGGTCGAAGAAGCGCAGGCCGTGCGCGAGCAGGTTCTGGATGGTGCGGGCGAGGTTGACTACCAGCCGAACGACGCAGGCCCCTGGCTGACCCGTCTGAACGCTGAGCTCAAGGCCGGGTCCGGCTCCATCGGCCTGCTCGGTGCGCTGCATGGCGATTTCTCGGCCATGAGCACCGATGATCTGGTGGATCTGGACGAGCTGGGCCTGGGCGCCCAGAGCGACACGTTCAACAACCTCGCGCAGCTTGGCACCGACGCCAAGCAATACATCCCGTGGATGCAGGCCAGCTACATCATGGCGGCCAATACCAAGGCGCTGGAGCACCTGCCCGAGGGTGCCGATATCAACACGCTGACCTATGACCAGCTCATCGCCTGGGCGACCAACGTCAAAGAGGCGACGGGCTCGGCCAAATTCGGCTTCCCGGCAGGTCCCAAAGGCCTGAAGCACCGCTTCTTCCAGGGTTACCTGTACCCGTCCTACACCGATGGTGTGGTGCGGACTTTCGCTTCGGACAAGGCCGTGACGGCCTGGGAAAAGATGAAAGAGCTCTGGGCCGTGACCAACCCGGGGTCCACCAACTTCTCCTTTCTGCAGGAGCAGCTCCTGAACGAAGATGTCTGGATCGCCTTCGACCACACCTCGCGTCTGGCCGCAGCCTTCAACGAGCGTCCGGATGACTTCGTGGCCTTCCCGGCCCCGGCAGGTCCCGAGGGCCGTGGCTTCATGCCTGTGATCGCCGGGATCGCCATTCCGCGCACCGCGCCGGACATGGAGGCGTCCAAGGCGCTGATCGCCCATCTGATGAACCCCGAGACGCAGGTGGCGACCCTGCGCGCGACCAACTTCTTCCCGGTCGTTGATGTGGCGCTGCCCGATGATCTGCCGCCTTCGGTGAAGGCCGCTGGCAACGCGGTTGCGATCATGAGCGCCTCGCCCGATGCGAACCCGGGCCTGCTGCCCGCCGGTCTCGGCAACAAGGGTGGCGACTTCAACCGGGTCTTCGTGGACACGTTTGAACGTATCGTGCTGGCCGGTCAGCCCATCGAGCGCGTGCTCGACGACCAGAAGAAGACCCTGGTCCGGATCATGAATGAAACCGGCGCGCCCTGCTGGGCCCCGGATGCGCCCTCCGAAGGCGCCTGCCCGGTCGAGTGATCCTCCCGCCTGGGCGCTGGCACGCCAGCGCCCTCGCACCGCAGTTCGGATCGCGCACCGGTCCGAACTGCCCAATGTCTTAATGAAATCGCACGCTTAGGCGTAAACCGGGGGGCGGCATATGAACCCGCGACTACTACCCTATTTCCTGATCTTGCCGGTCACGCTGTTTCTTTGTCTGTTCTTTATCTACCCGTTCGTGCTGGTGGCACAGCAGGCGTTCAGCAACGGGTCCGGCTTTACCATGGACAACTTCCGGGACGTGACCACGCACTGGAAATTCCCGATCTCGCTCAAAAACACCTTCCTGCTGGCCCTGGCCGTTGTGCCCGTGCAGTTGGCCCTGTCGCTTCTGATGGCGACCATGGTCACGAAGATGAAGAAGGGGCGGGACCTGATCCTTTATATCTGGACGATCCCGCTGGGGATCTCGGATCTCGCCGCCGGCATCATCTGGCTCGCGATCTTCGAGCAGTCCGGCTTCCTCAACTCGATGATGGGCGGGCTCGGCCTGATCGACAGCCCGACGAACTTCCTGAGCTACACCAGCCCGGTCATGGTCTTTGTGGCCATCATGCTCGCCGAGATCTGGCGCGCGACGGCCATCATGCTCGTGATCCTCGTGGCAGGCATCGGCCTGATCCCCAAGGAATACTACGAGGCTGGAGAGGTCTTTGGCGCCACGCCCTGGCAGCGCTTCCTGAAGATCACCCTGCCCATGCTGCGGCCCTCGCTGCAGACGGCGCTGGTCCTGCGCGTGATCCTCGCCTTTGAGGTCTTCGCGGTTGTCCAGGCCCTTGGCGGGACACTCTTCCCCGTGCTCATGGGCGAGACCTATGCCTATCAGTTCGAGCTGCTCAATGGCGGCGCGGCGGCGGCCATCGCGTTGATCATCCTCGTGATCTCCATCGCCTTCACCCTCATCATCATGCGTGCGCTGCGCGTTCCGAAAGGAGCCACGATATGACCGCTGCAACCACAGATGTCGTCGAAAAGGCGGCAGATTCCAGGAAAGCGGGACGCTATGTCTATATCACGGCTGTGGTCCTGCTCTGCGCCTGGGTGCTTGTTCCGCTCTATTTCCTGCTGATCAACACCCTGAGTTCACCGGAAGCGGTGAACTCCTACCCGAAGGCCTTCGTGCCCGAGTTCGACCTGAGCAGCCTGACCTTCTTTGCCAATTTCGAAGGCATCCTGACGGCGCTCAAGAACTCGATCCTGGTGGCGGCCATGACCATGGTCATGTCCATCGTCATCGGGGCACCGGCGGGCTACGCGCTCTCGCGGTTCGAGTTTCGCGGCAAGGAGCTCTTTCGGCTCCTGATCCTGCTGACCCGGGCCTTTCCCCTGCCCCTTTTGGCCCTGCCCCTTGCGGTGATGTTCATCCGCACTGGGATTGACGACACGGTATTCGGGCTCGCGCTCGTGCATACCACGCTCGCCATTCCCTTTGCGGTCCTGATCACCTTCTCGCTCTTCTCGGGGATCCCGATCGAGCTGGAAGAGGCCGCATGGACCCTGGGGTGCAACCGCTTGACGGCCTTCCAGAAGGTCATCCTGCCCCTGGTTCTGCCGGGTATCACGGCCTCGGCGATCTTCGCCTTCGTGATCTCCTGGAACGAGGTCTTCGCCGCCGCGGTGCTGACCATCGAGAACCGAACGCTCACCGCGTTCCTTCTGCAGAACCTCGACACCTCGCCTCTGCACCTGAAATTCGCAGGCGGCTTCATTCTCGTCGTGCCGGCGCTGATCTTCATCTTCGCCGTGCGGAAATACCTCTTCGCGATGTGGGGCATCGCCAACCGCTAAGGCGCGGTTGTCAGATCAAGGAGCCTAGAGACATGGCTGTTATCGAAATCAAGAACGTCGCGAAACGCTTTGGGGATTACCAGGCGCTGCACGACATCAACCTCACCATCGAAGACCAGGAGTTCATGGTCCTGCTCGGAGCCTCGGGCTGCGGCAAGTCCACCCTCCTGCGGATCATCTGCGGGCTGGAGACGGCTTCGGAAGGGGAGATCTGGATCGGAGGGCGCCGGGTCGATCACCTGGCGCCGAAGGATCGCGGGATCTCCATGGTGTTCCAGAACTACGCGGTCTTCCCGCACCTGACCGTGTTCGAAAATATCGGCTTCGGTCTGCGGATGCAGAAGATGGACGATGCGGAAGTCACCCGCCGGGTGGAACGTACCGCCGGTCTGATGCATATCGACCAGCTGCTCAGCCGCTATTCCGGCGAGCTGTCCGGCGGTCAGCGCCAGCGTGTGGCGGTGGCCCGCGCTCTGGCAATGGAGCCGGATGTGATCCTGATGGATGAGCCGCTCTCGAACCTCGATGCGCTGTTGCGGATGGAGATGCGGGCCGAGCTCAAAGGCGTGCTCGCCGAGAGCAACACGACCGCGATCTACGTGACCCACGACCAGGTCGAAGCCATGTCCATGGCCGACCGGATCAGCGTCATGCATCAGGGGCGGATCGTGCAGGCGGCCTCGCCCATCGAGGTCTATCGCAACCCGGCGGCGGAGTTTGTCGCGGGCTTCATCGGCAACCCGCCCATGAACTTCCTCGCGGCGACGCCGCAGGGGGGCGGCAAGTTCTCGGTGGCCGGGCATTCCTTCGATGGGCCCACGGCGGCGAATGCAAACCTGCAATTCGCGATCCGTCCCGAGGACATGAAGTTGTCGGAGGATGGTCTGGCTGCGGTCGCCAAGGTGGTGGAGCCCTTGGGCGCGCATCTGCTGGTGACCTGCGATCTGGACGGGAACCTTTTCCGCGCGATCCTCGATAGCGAGATGAAGGTCAAGCCGGGCGAGACCCTGAAGCTTGCGCCCATGCCCGACCGCATCCGCTGGTTCGATCCTGAAACCACCCTGGCCGTGGCCTGAAAAGACGAACCATGAACAGCATGAACCACGCAGACATGATCCAGCACGCGCGGCAGGTGCTGAGCGACAACGACCGGGGCACCTATACGGTGCCCACCCATGGGCTCTACCCGTTCCAGTGGAACTGGGATTCCGCCCTCAGCGCCCTGGGGTTCGCCCATTACGACGAGCCCCGGGCCTGGAGCGAGATCGAGACGCTCATGGCCCATCAATGGGAGGATGGCATGGTGCCCCATATCATCTTCCACCAGCCCGATGACGGCTATTTCCCCGGGCCCGAGGTCTGGGGCACAGGACGGGAGGTGCCCACCACGGGCATCACCCAACCCCCGGTGAGCGGCTTTGCCGTGCGGCGGATCTATGACCGGGCGCGCGACAAGGATCTGGCCGAGGCAAAGGCCCGCGCGCTTCTGCCGAAGATCCACGCCTGGCATGAGTGGTTCTACCGGGACCGGGATCCGGAGGGGACAGGGCTGATCGCGCTCCTCCATCCATGGGAATCCGGGCGGGACAATTCGGTGGATTGGGATGACGCGTTTGAGCGCGTCCCGACCGAGGGCGTCGGCCCCTTCACGCGCCGCGACACGACCCATGCCAACCCGGCCCACCGGCCCACAGATGAGCAATACAAACGCTACATCTGGCTCGTGAAGAAGTTCCGCAGCCTCGGCTGGGACAATTCGAAACTGCACGCGGCCTCTCCGTTCAAGATCGTGGATCCTGGGTTCAACGCGATCCTGATCCGCTCCTGCGAGGATGTGGCCGACCTGGCGGCACGGCTTGGCATGGACGAGATCGCCACCGCCTCCCGCGCCATGGTCGACAAGGGCGTCGCCGCGATGGAGACCCTCTGGAGCGCTGAGATGAGCCAATATCTCTGCTATGACCGCTGCAAGGGGGAGCTGGTCCAGAGCCCCTCGATCGGTGGCATCCTCGCGGCCTTTGCCCCGATCCCGAAGGCGCGCGCCGCAGCGCTCGTCCGCCGGATCGAAACCCTGGCCGGGAGCTGCAACTACCTGATCCCCAGCCATGATCCGACCCACCCGGAATTCGACGGGCTGCGCTACTGGCGCGGACCGGTCTGGCTGATCGTGAATTACATGGTCGCCGATGGCTTCGCCCGGGCGGGCGAGACCGAGATCATCCCGCGCATCATCAATGACTGCCTGCGGCTGATCGAGACCAGCGGTTTTGCCGAATACCACGACCCGATCACCGCCGAACCCTGTGGCGGGCCCCATTTCACATGGACCGCCGCCATGGTGATCGAAATCCTCAACACCTACGAGCTTGCTGCATGAAACGATCCCGCATCAACGAGGTTCTGACCGAGGGCGCAGCCTTCATGGCCCGTCACGGCGTCGTCCTGCCGCCTTTTGCCGATTGGGAGCCAGAAGTGTTCCGCACCCGAACGGATCTCCACCGGATCACCGGCGCCCGGCTCGGCTGGGACATCACCGATTACGGCGCGGGCCGGTTCGACGAGATGGGGCTGTTCCTCTTCACCCTGCGCAATGGGGAGCTTGCCAATCTCGAGCGCGGGCGCGGCATGGTCTATGCCGAGAAGCTTCTGATCTCGCAGGCGGATCAGCTTTCACCCATGCACACCCATATCGTGAAAACCGAAGACATCATCAATCGCGGCGGCGCAACGCTGGCGATCGAGCTTTATGGTTCGGATGATGAGGGCAATTTTGCCGAGGATCGCGGCGGCGAGGTGATCTGCGACGGGATCGCCCGCAGCTTTGCCCCGGGTGAGGTCCTGAAACTGGCCCCGGGCGAGAGCATCACCCTGCAGCCGGGCGATTGGCATGCGTTCTGGGGGGATGGCGGGCCGGTCCTGATCGGCGAGGTCTCGACGGTGAATGACGATCTGACCGACAACATCTTTCGCGAGCCCATCGGACGTTTTGCCGAGGTGATCGAAGACGAGCCGCCGATCCGCCTGCTGGTCTCGGATTACGACGGTTTGGCTAACTGATCCACACAGGCCCCATGCTCCGCGAGGAACCGCACGAACAGCATCGTGAGGTTCTCGCGGCGCGACTGGTCCGGCCAGACCGCATAGATGCCGAGGGATTTCAGGGACCAATCCGGCAGGATATGGACCAGATCTCCCCGCTCGAACCCGCGACAGGCCAGATGTTCGGGGATCGCCGTCACGCCGAGCCCCCGCGCCGAGAACTCATAAAGCGCATCGGCAGAGCTCACCGTGACATGGGACTGTCCGGTCACGGCGACCGTGCTGCCATCCGGGCCGGTCAGCTCGGTCTGGTCCGGGCGCACAGCGAAGCGGACCCAGTCCCAGCTCTCCAGGTCTCGCGGATGATCGGGCGTCGGGCGCGCCGCCGCATAGTCCGGGCTCGCCACAAGCAGCCGGTCCGCATCGCCGATCTTGCGGGTCAGATGCTCACTGTCGGACAGCCACCCGGCCCGGATCGCCACGTCGAAATGATCCTTGATCAGATCATGCTGCTGGTCGGTGAAATAGAGCTCCAGCGCCACCTTGGGATAGGTCCGGCCAAACGCGGCCAGATCATCCATCAGCGCCGTCTGGGTGATGAAGGCCGGAGCCGACACCCGCAGCGCCCCGGAGGGCTCCGTCGAGAGCGGGTTGATCGCATCGAGCCCGGTCTCGGCTGCCGCCAGCATCTCCTGTGCCTTGGCGTGGAGGATCTCGCCCTCCCGGGTCAGCGAAAGCTGCCGGGTCGAGCGATAGAGCAGCGTCACCCCGAGGTCCTTCTCCAGATCCGAGACCACCGAACTGACCCGCGACGGGGCGAGCCCCAGATGCAGGGCGGCCCCGCGAAAGGTCCCCTGATGCACCACGGTGGAGAAAATCGCGATGCTGCGCAGCTTGTCGATCATTGTTCGCCTCAGCGGAATAGTTCGGTCCGCAATCACTGTCTAATCCGGAACGATCGCCGTCAATAGATTGCCCCCGAGGCGCCAGAGCCCGAGGCCCGCCGCGCCGCTGTTTCGACCTGTGACCCAGAACCGAACAAGATCGGAGTATCCGCGATGACACAGACTTCCTCCCCCGCATTGTCCCGCCGGGACCTGCTGAAAGGCACGGCCCTCACCCTCGGGGCGGCAACGCTCCTGCGCAGTGCGCTCGTGCCCTCGACCGCCCGGGCCCAGGGCGCGCTGCCTCCGGGCACGGTGCATAGCTTTGCCACGGGCGGGGTGACCTTCCACACCTATGTGTCGCCGCCGCAAGCGGTGCATGTCACCTCCCATGTGGTGGAATTCGCGGACCAGCTTCTCGTGGTGGATGGCACCATGCTGCCCCCCACGGCGATGGAGGTCTCGGCCCTGATCCAGTCCACGGGCAAGCCCATTGCCATGGCCGTGCTCAGCCATGAGCATCCGGACCATTGGGGCGGCTCGCCGCTGATCGAGGGGGCCAGCTTTGCCACCCTGCCCCAGATCCGCGAGGCCGTGGCCGCCGAGGCCGCAGGCGGTCAGTTCGGCACGCCAACCAGCGTGCTGGAGGGCCCCGATCTCGAAATCGGGATGACCGAGATCTCTGGCGTGCCCGTGGAATTCCGCCATTACGAGAACAACGAAGCGCCGCATATGGTCGTCACCGTCCTGCCGGAGCAGAAAGTCGCGATCGTGCAGGATCTCGTCTATAACGGCGTGTTCTTCGCGCCCGGCATCGACCGCAAGAACTGGATCGCGACGCTGGAAAGCCTGCGCGATGATCCGGCCTTCGACACACTCCTCGTGGGTCATGGCCTGCCCACGACGCGCGGTGATCTCGACACGGCCATCGCCTATGTCACCAAGATGGATGAGGTGATCACCGCCGCCGCCACCCCGGACGAGGCCATCGCGGGCATGAAGGCCGCCTTCCCGAGCTATGCGGGCGAGTTCCTGCTCTCGCTCATGCCCGAGTACTGGACGAAGTAACCCCGGCCCCCTTGACCCACCCGGGCCAGAGGGTCTGGCCCGGACCACCCCTCACATGCGGAGATCCCCATGCATCGAAGAACCCTCATCAAGACCACCCTTGGCGCCGCGCTCGCCATGAGCCTCGCCTCCCAGGCCAGCGCGCAGGCGATGGACGCCGCATCCCAGGCCAGCTTTGACACGGTCATGGCCTTCATGGGCGCCATGGGCAGCGGCGATATGGAGGCGATGTCCGCCCTCATGGCCGATGACATGGTTTGGCACAATGAAGGCGATACCAGCCTGCCCTGGATCGGTGAAACCGTTGGCAAGGCAGCGATTTTCGAGTTCCTCGGCGTGTTCTCGGCCAATCTGCAGGTGACGAAATGGGAAAATCAGGATGCGTTCGCCTCGGGCGATACCGTGGCCGTCTTTGGCCGCATGAACGGCATCACGACCCATTCCGGCAAGGAAACCGGTGAGTTCACCTTTGCCCTGCGCGCCAAGGTGCGCGACGGTCAGGTGGTGCTTTGGAACTGGTTCGAGGACAGCTTCGCGCTCAGCCAAGCCTATCACGGCAAGTAAGGAGAGCAGGACATGGGCAAAGGGCTTGAGAACGTGCATCGGATCTATCTCGAGGGGATCGCGGGCGGCAATGCGCGCGCCGCGGTCGAGGCCTATACCGGGCACCGCTACACCCAGCATTCCACCGGCGTGGGCGATGGGGTCGAGGGGTTTCTGGCGTTCTTCGAGCCCTTTGTCGCCCGCAACCCCAAGCGCGACATCGAAATCATCCGCAGCTTCGAGGACGGGCCATGGGTGTTCTGCCACGCTTATCAGTCCCTCAATGACGGAGCGGCGCGCTGGGTGACGATGGACATGTTCTACACCGATCCCGAGGGCCTGATCCTTGAGCATTGGGATACGATCGCAGCCTATGAGCCGGAGATCGCCTCGGGCGAGGATATGGTGCAAGGCGCGCGCGCGGTCGACCTGGATGCGGACGCGGCCGCGAACAAGGCGCTGGTGCTCGAATACACCAAGCAGGTCCGACAGGAGCGTCGCTTTGACAAGATCGGCAGATTTGTCGCCGACAGCCTGATCCAGCACGCGCCGGGCATCGGGGCGGGGCGCGACGCGCTCGCAGGCTGGCTCGCCTCCGACGCCGCCGGACATTACGAGATGCTGTTCCAGATCCTCGGTCAGGGCGACTTCGTCATGACCTATGGCAAGCGTCACGCTTCGGGCAAGGATATCGCGGTGTTCGATCTCTACCGCGTGGCCGAGGGCAAGATCGTCGAGCATTGGATGAACGCCGAAGAGATCAGCCCGCGCGAAGCCTGGGGCAATTCCGGCAAATTCTGAGAGCAGTGAGGGGACAGGACAGATGGGTCTCATGAGTGGATTGAAACAGGTGGTGCAGCAGGTGGCGAAACGGCACGGCCCTCGGGTCCTGACGGTGCAGAGCGCGGGCCGCTTGACCCCGAACATGATCCGCGTGGTCTTCGCAGGGCCGGAGCTCGACGGGTTCCCCGAGGGACGCGCGGGCGGGAACTGCAAGCTCCTGATCCCCGAGCCGGGCGAGGACCGGGATCGCTTCGTTGCGCGGCTGGCCGAAGGACCCGCCCCGGTGAAGCGGACCTATACGGTGCGCGCCTATGACCCCGTGCAGGAGGCGCTGACCATTGATTTCGTCGCCCATGGGGAGGAAGGCCCCGCCTCACGCTGGGCAAGCCATGCCAAACCCGGCGACTTCCTCGGTTTCGCAGGTCCCAGCACACCCAAAATCGCCCATTTCGAGGCGGATTGGTATTTGGTGGCCGCCGACCTCTCGGCCCTGCCGGTTGCCGCCGCCGCGCTGGAGGCCATGCCGCGCGATGCCAAGGGCGTGGCGATTTTCGAGATCACCTCCCCCGAGGACCGGCAGCAAATCGAGATGCCCGAAGGGATCGAGACCCATTGGCTCATCCATCCAGACCCTCACAGCGCCTCAACCGCGCAGGAGGAACTGATCCGGCGTCTCAAATGGCCCGACGGGCGCGTGCAGACCTGCATTGCCGGGGAAAGCGGCGTGATCCGCCCCCTGCGCGCCTTCGTCACCCAGGAAAAATCCGTGCCACGCAAGGACGCCTATATCTCCGGCTATTGGAAGATCGGGTTGGTTGAGGATGAGCACCAGAAGGTAAAACGCGCCGAAGGCTGACCGCCCTGCTCAGCCGGAGCCCGTCATGATCTCAAAACTGCGCGCATGGGGCATCCAGGCGGGTGGCGGATCGGGCAGCGGTCGCGCGCCCAGCCGTGCCGCCAGCCGGAGGGAGGCGTGATTGTCCCGATCCAACCGGATCAGCATGCGCGTCAAGCCCAGCTGGGGCGCGATCCGCGCGAGAAAGGCCCGAGCGGCCTCGGTCGCATAGCCCTGCCCCTCGCTCTCCGCACGCCACAGGGTCCAGGTCATCTCAGGCGGTTCCGCCGCGTCAAGCTGCAACGCCCCCACATGACCAAGCTGGGCGCCGGTCGCGGTCTCGTGAAAAACCAGCCGCCCGAACCCGCGCAGGGTCCAATGCCCTGCCATGGCGGAGAGCTTTTCGAACGCCTGAACCGTGCTGAAGGGCCCGCCCACAAAGCGGGCCCGCGGAGACCTGCAATAGGCGGTATAAGGCGCGAGATCCCGCACCTCCGGCAGCCGAAGGGTCAGCCGCTCGGTCGTAATCGGGGTCACAGCGGCCTGCCCTCAGCCGACGCGCGCCCCGCGTGACCAAACCCCACGGATCAGCGGTGTGCCCTCGGGCGCGCGCACCCGCAGCACATCGCCCCGCAGGCCCAGCTCCAGCGCGCCGCGATCGCTGAGCTTGGCCGCCAGCGCCGCATTGCGCGACACGCAGGCCACCGCACGGGGCAGATCCTGCCAAAGCTCGGCCAGACGGAAGGTCGAGAGCAGGAGCGCCGAAGGCACGTAATCGGACGAAACGATATCGAGAAGGCCAGCCTCCGCCAGTTCCAAGGCCGAGACATTCCCGGAATGGGACCCGCCCCGGATGATGTTTGGCGCGCCCATCATCACGGCGATCCCCTCCGCCCGGCAAGCCTCTGCGGCCTCCACGGTCGTCGGAAACTCCGCGAACTGCACCCCATTGGCCTTGGAGGTCGCCACATGATCCGCCGTGGTGTCGTCATGGCTGGCCAGGGCCGCACCCAGACGGGCGGCCTCGACCACCGCACCGGCCTCATGCTTGGCGCCATAGAGCTGCTGCAGCTCAATGAGATTGGCCATGTGCTCGACGAACTCCGCCTCGGTCATGCCCCGCTTTTTCGAGACATAGGTCCGCAGGGCCGAGACATCGCGGAATTGCCGCTGCCCAGGCGTGTGATCCATCAGGCTGACAATGCCGATCCGGTCATCTGCGCCGAACGCGGCCAGCTCCTCCAGCAGCGTCTCGGAGCAGACCTCCGCCCGCAGGTGGATGAAATGGCTGATCTTGAACATGCCATCGGCCCGGGCCCGCAAGAGCTCATCCGCGAGCCTGCGCGCATAGGGCTTGTAGCCGGACTTGGAATTGTGGATCGAGCCGACACGCAGCGCATCGAACACCGTGGTGATGCCGGTCGAGGCGAGCTCCGCGTCATGGGCGATCAGCGCAGGCAGATGGGGCCAACCCACCTCCGGGCGCGGCTCGATATGCCGCTCCAGATTGTCCGTATGGAGCTCAACCAGACCGGGCAGCACATAGTCGCCTCCGCAATCCACGGCCCCCGGCGGCACCGCATCGCCCTCGGCCAGGGCGGTGATCACCCCTTGGGTGATTTCGACCGCACCACGCTGGACGCGATCGGGCAGGACAAGCTGCGCGTTGGCAAGGCAAACGGAGTCTGCCATGGACATGTCATATCCGTCAGTCACAAGGCTGGGCACGAAAGGGGAGTTCATGGGGCATTCTCGATTTGCAGTCTATTACATAGCCCCCGAGGGGGAGCTGGCGAGGTTCGGCGCGCAATGGCTGGGCTGGGATGTGATCGCCGGGGCGGCAGCGGATCCCCTGCCCATCGCAGGTCGGGATGACGTGACCATGACACCGCGGAAATACGGCTTCCATGGCACGCTGAAACCGCCCTTTCGGCTGGCCGAGGGCACCGATCCGGACGGGTTGAAAGCCGCCGTTTCGGGTTTGGCCGCGCGTCTGCCTGCGGCCCGCTGCGACGGGCTTGGATTGACGCGGCTCGGGCGGTTTCTCGCCCTGACGCCGCTGGGGGAGACCGAGGCCCTGTCGCATCTGGCGGCGTCTTGCGTGACCGACCTCGACGACTTTCGCGCGCCTGCAAGCCCGGAGGAGCTGGCCAAGCGCCGCGGCGCGGGGCTGAGCCCGGCGCAGGAGGCGAACCTTGTGGCCTGGGGCTATCCATATGTGCGCGATCAGTTCCGGTTTCACCTGACCCTGACCGGGCGGCTCCCGAAACCGGACCTGCCCCATTGGGAGGCTGTGTTGCAGGCCGCCCTGCCACCGCTGCCCGCGCCCTTCGTGATCAACAGCCTTGGCCTTGTGGGCGAGCGGCCCGATGGCAGGTTCGAGCTGATCCACCGCTACGCCCTCACCGGTTGAAGCGCAGCGTGGGCGCGCGCCACGGTCTCGGTCAGCGCGCCATCATTGCCGATCGTGACCACGTCGAGCCCCGGTGGCAGCGCCTTGCCCGCCTGCGCCAGACGCGCAGCGATGACCTCTGGCGTCTCACGTCCCCGGGCCGCCAGACGTGCGGCCAGCGTCTCGGGCGTCGCCATCAGGTTCAGAACCGTCAGCGCCGGAAAGACCTGCGCCGCCTCGTGGAGCGCGCCGCGCGAGAAATTGGCGAGGCAGACATGGCCCGCGCGGACCTGATCCAGCGCATCCACCGGGATGCCATAGCGCAGGGTATGGGCGCCCCAATGGACGCAGAACGCCCCTTCGGCCACCATCTGGTCAAAGCGGGCCGGTGTGACCGCCTCATAGTCCTCGCCGCCGAGATCCGGCGCGCGGGTGATCACCCGGCGCTGCAGCCTCAGCGCGGGCCAGGCCGCAACGAGCCCGGCCATGACGCTGTCCTTGCCCACCCCGGACGGGCCAACCACCGCGATGAGGCGCCCCGCACTCATGCGGCGCAAGCCGGGGAGAAGCCGGTCACGTCGATCTCGCGGTCGCAGACCTGTGCGCGCGCGGCCTCGTCATGGAAAATCCCGATGATCGCAGTCCCCCGCGCCTTGGCCTCGGCGATCAGCTCCAGCACCACGGCGCGGTTCACCGCATCCAAGCTCGCCGTCGGCTCATCGAGCAGGAGCGCGGGGAAGCCATGGGCGAAGCCACGCGCGATGTTCACACGCTGCTGCTCGCCCCCGGAAAAGGTCGTCGGCGAGAGCGCCCAGAGCGGCTCGGGAATGTTGAGCCGCCGCAGCAGGGCCGCCGCCCGCGCGCGCGCCTCGGGTGCAGGCACGCCAAGGGCAAGCAGCGGCTCGGCCACGACCTCCAGCGTTGGGACCCGGGGCACCACGCGCAGGAACTGGCTGACATAGCCCAGCACCTCGCGGCGGAGCCGGATGATCTCGCGCGGGGCAGCGGTCACCAGATCCACACCATCCACGGCGACAACCCCGCTCTGGGCGCGGTAATTGCCGTAGATCATCCGCATCAGGGTCGATTTGCCCGCCCCCGAAGCGCCGGTCAGCGCCACGCATTCCCCGCGCGCCACGGTGAACCCGGCGCCGTCGAAGACCGGGATCACCGTGCTGCCTTGATTGTGCAGGGTGAAGCTTTTGGAGACGTCCTTGAGTTCAAACATCGGCAGGCCTCAGACTTGCAGGATCGAGCTGACGAGCAGCTGGGTATAGGCGTGTTGCGGGTCATCCAGCACCTGATCGGTCAGCCCGCTCTCGACCACATGGCCGGATTTCATGACCATAAGCCGATCCGCCAACAGCCGCACCACCGCCAGATCATGGGTGACGATGATCGCCGAGAGGCGCATATCCCGCACCAGCGACCGCAAGAGATCCAGCAGCCGCGCCTGCACGCTCACATCAAGCCCGCCCGTGGGCTCATCCATGAAGACCAGCCGCGGCCCGGTCACCAGATTGCGCGCGATCTGCAGCCGCTGCTGCATACCGCCGGAGAAGGTCGAGGGGCGGTCATCAATGCGATCCGTGTCGATCTCGACCCGGCCCAGCCAATCCGCAGCCGAGGCGCGGATCTCGCCGTAATTCCGCGCGCCGACGGCCATGAGCCGCTCGCCCACATTGCCCCCGGCGCTCACCCCCATGCGCAGCCCGTCGCGGGCATGCTGATGGACAAAGGCCCAATCGGTGCGCGCGAGCATGCGCCGCTCGGGTTCGGACATCTGCAGCGTATCGCGCGGCCCGTCCACGGCAGTGTCGAAGATCACCTGCCCCGCATCGGGCGCCACATGCCCCGCCATGCAATTGAGCAGGGTGGACTTGCCGGAGCCGGACTCGCCCACAATCCCCATGACCTCGCCCGGGAAGAGATCGAAAGAAACCTCCGCGCAGCCGATATGGGCGCCGTAGCGCTTGGTGATCCCGCGCACCGAGAGGAGTGCCTGATCGCTCATGCTGCGTCCTTTCCCGCATGGCCCGCGGCCTGTCGCCGGGCGCAGAAATCCGTGTCCGAGCAGACGAAGATCCGCCCGCCCGCATCATCCACGATCACCTCGTCGAGATAGCTGTCCTCCGCCCCGCACAGCGCGCAGGCGTGATCAGCCTTGGACGCCTCGAACGGGTGGTCCTCAAAATCGAGGCTCACGACCTGCGTATAGGGCGGCAGGGCATAGATCCGCTGCTCCCGCCCGGCCCCAAAGAGCTGGATCGCCGGACAATCGCCCAGTTTCGGGTTGTCAAATTTCGGGATCGGCGACGGGTCCATGACATAGCGCCCCTCCACCGACACCGGGTAGGCATAGGCGGTCGAGATATGGCCGTGGCGGCTGATATCCTCGTAGAGCTTCACATGCATGAGCCCGTATTCCTCGAGACTGTGCATCTTCCGCGTCTCGCTCTCGCGTGGTTCGAGAAAGCGCAGGGGCTCCGGAATCGGCACCTGATAGACAAGGATCTGCCCCTCGCGCAGGGGATCCTCCGGGATCCGGTGGCGGGTCTGGATGATCGTGGCCTCATCGGTATGGGTCGTCGTGGCCACCCCCGCCGTGCGTTCGAAGAAACTGCGGATCGAAACCGCGTTGGTGGTGTCATCCGCGCCCTGATCGGTGACCTTGAGGCAGTCTTCGGCGGTCATCACGGCTGCCGAGACCTGCACCCCGCCCGTGCCCCAGCCATAGGGCATCGGCATCTCGCGGCTCGCGAAAGGCACCTGATATCCGGGCACCGCGAGCCCCTTGAGGATGGCGCGCCGGATCATCCGCTTGGTCTGTTCATCCAGATAGGCGAAGTTGTAATCCCCGGACATCAGAGCAGCCCCCGCGCCACCAGATCGGCTTCGAGCGCGTCTGGTGAAGTGAATTGCACCGCATCCATGCCCACGGCCTTGGCCCCGGCGACGTTCTTGGAGCTGTCATCGATGAAAAGGCAATCGGCCGGGGCGATCCCAGCCCGGGCACAGAGCAGCTCGAAGATCTCCGGCTGGGGTTTGAGCATATGCTCGCGCCCCGAGACGACCAGGGTGCTGAAAACCTCGCCGAGACGCGGATGCACCTTCAGCCCTTCGGGCCAGGTCTCCGCCGACCAATTGGTGATCGCATGGATGCCGTGTCCCTTGTCGGCGAGCCGGTCGAGCAGGTCCCAGCTCCCCGCGATGGGCGTGGGCACGGTCCGGGCGTAACGCGCCACATAGCCCGCCAGCAGGGCGCGGTCCGTGGGGTCCTCGATCTCGGCGGCCAGATCCGCGAACG
Source organism: Dinoroseobacter sp. S76 (assembly GCF_049801095.1). Lineage (NCBI taxonomy): Bacteria > Pseudomonadati > Pseudomonadota > Alphaproteobacteria > Rhodobacterales > Roseobacteraceae > Dinoroseobacter > Dinoroseobacter sp. S76. Next base: position 382,933 of record NZ_JBNAGH010000001.1, read on the forward strand.
CGGCCCCGCCATCAGCCCGCGTGTTCCGCGCCATGAAATCCGTCCGGGCGATGAAGGCCGCGACGGCCTCCCGCGAGCCCAGATCCTCGATCCAGGCCAGATGGGGATCCCATTGCACCAGCACCCCGCCGATATCAAAGACGATCTGTGTCGGGCTCATTCCGCTGCCTCCTGAACCTGATCCACGCCGGCCGTGCGACGCATTTTGCGGACAAGCTCCAATTCCGATTGAAAATCAACGTAGTGCGGCAGCTTGATATGCTCCAGAAACCCGGTGGCATGGATGTTGTCGCAATGGTGCAGCACAAATTCGGTGTCCTGAGCCGGGGCTCCGACGAAGTCCTCGCCCAGCTCTTCCCAACGCATGGCCCGGTCCACCAGCGCCATGGAGATCGCCTTGCGCTCGGTCTGGCCAAAGACCAACCCATAGCCACGGGTGAACTGCGCGGGCTCGGTTTTGGAGCCTGTGAACTGGTTCACGGTCTCGCATTCCGTGACCGTGATCTCGCCAATCTCGACAGCGAACCCCAGCTCCGGGACCTCCAGCTCGACAGGCACCGCGCCGATCCGCAGCTCGCCCACAAAGGCGTGGTTGCGGGCATAGCCGCGCTGGGTCGAATAGGCGAGCGAGAGGATGAAGCCCTCATCCGCCCGGGCCAGAGCCTGCAGCCGTAAGGGGCGGCTCGCAGGCATGGCCAGGGGCGCGCGGGTGAGGTCCGGGATGTCGGCCTCCGCATCATCCTGCGCCGCCTCGATCAGGCCCTCGGCATTGAGGAACCCGGCCACATGGGGCACCGGACCGGGCGTCGGCGCCCGGGTGGGCACGGGCGTCTCCGGCCCCTCCCCCTCGGCGGCCAGTTTGAAGTCCAGCAGGCGGTGCGTGTAGTCAAAGGTCGGCCCGAGGATCTGCCCCCCAGGGACATCCTTGAACGTGGCCGAGATCCGGCGATCGCAGGTCATCTCCGCCGTCTCGATCGGGACGCTCGCTCCGAAGCGCGGCAGCGTGGTGCGATAGGCGCGGATCAGGAAGATCGCCTCGATCAGATCCCCGCGCGCCTGCTTGATTGCGAGCGCCGCAAGGTCGGGATCATAGAGCGAGCCTTCGGCCATGACCCGGTTCACCGCCAGCGCCATCTGCTCGCGGATCTGCGCAACCGAGAGCTCGGGCACGGCGAGATCCCCGCGCCGCTCTTCTGCGAGCCAGGCATGGGCATTCTCGATGGCCCGCTCGCCCCCTTTGACGGCCACATACATCAGCGCACCTCCGTGGAGCGGGGCAGCGCAGCGATCCGGTCGCCCGCCGTCAGGATGAAGTCGAGGCCCAGGGGAAAGCGGGCGCGATTGGTCTGGAACGGCGCGATCTCCGGCAGCGACAGGAGCGCCCTGTCCTTGATGCCGGGGCCGCGCAGCTCGGCTCCGCTGGCCTCCAGCTCCGGCATCTCGAGGATCAGCGTGGCCGAACGGTCCGGGTATTCCGGCGTGCCCATGGGATAATCCTCCAGCGGCATGAGCGCCTCGAAGCTGCCCAACGCGAAGGCGCAATCCGCGCGGCTCGCCCAGGGCGCGCCCGTATGGAAGGCGATCCAGCCGCGGATCTCGGGCGTGTCATGCTCACCGGCCAGATGGATCGGCGTGTCCCCATCGCACAAGGTCAGCAGCACCGCGCCCGCCGCGGGCGAGAGCGGCGCAGGCGGCACCGCCCCGGTGATCGACTGGATCGTGCCGGGACGGGCCATCGCCTCCATCACGCTGCGAAAGGCAGCGGCAGCCTGCATCGGCGGGTCCGCGAACCCGCCTTCGAGGGTTTGCGCCTGCATCAATCCTCCCCCCGGACCAGTGTGAAGAAATCAACCTTGGTGGCCGCCGCCTTGGCCGCGCGCGTGCCGCGCTTGGCCTGCGCCTCCTCGCGCAGCGGGGTCAGCACCGCCGCTTCGATCTCATCGGCGCGGTCGGTCTGCATCATCGCATCGACCAGCGCCGCAGCCTCCGCTTCGGTTTTGTTGCGCCCCTGGATATAGGCATGCCCGACCGTCCCGCAGGGCAGTCGCAAGGCGCATCGGGTCACCGTCATCTCGCCCAGATTAAAGGGCGCGCCCGTGGCCCCGGCCCGCGCCCGGACCATGGCCGTGCCGATCTCGGGCGGCCGCAGCCAGACCGCCTGAGGCCGCGCCTTCACCGTTTTGAGCAGCGCCGTCACCCGCCCCGCCGGGGCCTTGGCCAGAAGGCCCATCCAGCTTTTGCGCGCCGCATTCGTGTCGATGTGGTCTTTCATCTCGACAACTTCCGCAGTTACTATACAACTAGACATATCTTACCATGCCCGACCCGAAGGCCCAATGGGGAAGTGTGAAAATTGCGTGAAACTTTGTCCCGCTCCGGCAAGACACCGATTTGGAAAGCCATCGCCGCCGCCCTGCGCGCGGATATCGCCGAGGGGCGCTACGCCACCGGTGACAAGCTGCCGACCGAGGCCGCGCTGGCCGACCGGTTCGGGGTCAACCGGCACACGGTGCGCCACGCGCTTTCAGCTCTGGTCGAGGACGGGCTCGTGCGGACCCGGCGTGGCGCCGGGGCCTTTGTCGCCGCGCGGCCCACGGACTACCCGATTGGCAGCCGTGTGCGGTTCCACGAAAACCTGCTGGCCGCAGGGCGCCGCCCGGAAAAGCGCATCCTCCATATCGAGGAGCGCGCCGCCACGGCCGGCGAGGCACAAGCGCTGCGGGTGACCGAGGGCGCGCAGATCTGCGCCTATTTCGGGCTCTCCCTCGCCGATGGCCAACCCATCGCGGTGTTCGAGAGCCTCTTTCCCGCCGAACGCCTGCCCGGCATTCAGGCGGCCCTGCTGGCGGAACGCGGGGTGACGGACGCCTTGCGGGTTGCGGGGGTGCGTGACTACACCCGCGCCTCGACGCGGCTGACGGCGGTTCTGGCCGAGGCGACCCATGCCCTGCATCTGCAATTGCGCGAGGGGGATCCCTTGCTGAAATCCACCGGGCTCAATGTGGATCCGGAGGGCTGGCCGGTGGAATTCGGGCGGACCTTCTTTGCCGGGGACCGGGTCACCCTGACCCTGGAGCCCTAGCCCTCGTATTTCTCGAGAAACGCCTCGGCGGGCAGGCTGCGAAACTCCGGCAGCGCGCGGCGCAGACGCTCATGGGACCAGTCCCACCAGCCCAGCGCGATCAGCCGATCCGCAATCGCGCGCGGCTGGCGCAGGCGCAGGGTCTTGGCGGGCGTGCCCGCGACAATGGTGTAGGGCTCCACATCCTTGGTCACCACAGCACCGGCGGCAACCACGGCGCCATGGCCCAGCGTGACCTCGGGTTTGACCATGGCCCCGGCCCCGATCCACGTATCGCAGCCGATCTCCGCCCGCCGGGAGTGGCGATGAGCGAAGAATTCCGCGTCATCCTCCGCATCATCCCAGTAGTCCGCCGAGCGATAGAGGAAGTGATGACAGGCCGCGGTCTCCAGCGGGTGGTCGGTCGCACCAATCCGGCTGAAGGCGGCGATATTGGCAAACTTCCCGATGCGGGCATTGGCGATATCCGCATAGCGGTCGCAATAGGCGTAGTCGTCAAAGCTGCTATGGGCGATCCGGCTGCCCGCCCCCACCTCGGTATAGGCGCCGAACTCGGACGCGGTGATTGTGCAACCGGGGTGGATGACCGCGCCGTCGGCCTTCAAACGCGCCACGGTCAGAACGCCCGCTCTTCGCCGGAGAAGCGAAAGAACTTGCCTGTCTCCGCGAGAGTTGTGCGTTCGGCCAGGGTGATGATCCCGGCGGCGACGTCGGCAGCCTCCTCCTCGGCTTCGGCGCCGCCCATATCCGTGCGTACCCAGCCCGGGTCGACAAGGATGCTCGCGATGCCTTCGGGGGCGAGATCCGTCGCGAGCCCCTGCATCACCTTGTTCACCGCGGATTTCGACGCGCGATAGGCGATCCGGTCGGACTTCGCATAGCCCATATAGGCCATCTGCGAGGACACCGTCAGGATCCGTGCGCCCGGCGCCTGCCGCAGGGCGGGCAGGCAGGCCTGCGCCACCGCGAGCGGGGCCATGGTGTTCACGGCGAGGGTCTGGGCAAACCCGGCCCAGTCCATATCCGTGGTCGCCTGGCGTTCCGGCCCGATCACGCCTGCATTGTTGATCAGGATATCGAGCGGGCCGGGCACCTGCCCGGTCAATTGCCCGGCGATGCTATCCGGGTCATCGAGGGTCAGGGCCAGCGTGCCCCCTGCCCCGTCCCGCGTGGTGCCGAGCACCTCATGCCCCCGGGCGCGGGCCTCTGCGGCCAAGGCCGCGCCAATCCCGCGATTGACGCCCGTGATCAAGATCCGTGCCATAGTCCTAGTCCTTGCGTCCGATGAGCCGCCCGCGCAGCCAGCCCGAGACCCAATCCATGAACATGACCATGAGCACAATCAAGGTGATGTAATAGGCGACCTCTTCCCAGTCGCGCTGGGTCTGGATCGCCTGGGTCAGCATGAGGCCGATCCCGCCCCCGGTAATCGCTCCGATGATCGTCGCCGACCGGGTGTTCGACTCCAGAAAGTAGAGGATCTGCGACAGCAGCACCGGCGCCAGTTGCGGGATCACCCCGAAGCGCGCGCGCTGCAGCGGGTTGGCCCCGGTCGAGCGCACACCGTCGATCTGCTTGTCATCCACATTCTCCAGCGCTTCGGAGAAGGTTTTGCCAAAGGTGCCCGTATCGGTGATCAGGATCGCGAGCGCCCCGGTCAGTGGGCCGGGCCCGAAGGCGCGGGCCAGCACCACGGTCCAGATCAACGCGTCCACCCCGCGCACGAAGTCAAAGAGCCGCCGGGTCGCCGCCCGCAGCAGCATATAGGGCGAGAACCGTTTCGCCGCCGCAAAGGCCAGAGGCAGCGCCACCATGGCCGCCCCAAAGGTACCGAGAAACGCCATGAGGATCGTCTCGCCAATGGCCCAGGCAATCTCGTTATGGCGCCAGATCGGGTTGTACCACCAATCCTGCAGCGCTCCGACGAGGTTGCCGCGCTCCGGGTCGATCTGCGGCCCGAACAGGATCTCGGAGAGCCCGTGGCCGTGATACGGGCTGTCAAAGGTGAACCAGAAGAGCTCCCATCCCGGGAAATAATTGAACACCTCGGTCTTGGCGCCGGTGATCGTCACCCGCCCCTCTGGTGTCTTGATCGCCACCCGGCGGTTCGAGACGCTGGCCCAATCGGGATAGGGCTCGGCAAGGTTCGTGGTGACCTGTCGGCCCTCCACGTCGGCGGTGACAAGACCGTAGCCGGGGATGTCGATTTCCGTGGCCGTGCCAGGCAGGAAGCGCACGATCTTGCCGCCGCCCAGGTCGACGGTGACGATCTCCTCCCCGCTGACCCAATCCGGCCGGGTGCCCTCGGGATAGGTGCCGCGACGCTCGCCCTCGATGGCGTAGAGGATCTCGCCGGTGCGGTTGCTGCGCGTGACATGGGTCTTGTAGGACCAGCTGTCCGAGGCCAACACGACCGCGTTGTTCCAGTTGGCCCGCTGCAGGAGCCCGGTCACATCGAAAGCGAAGAGAATATAGACGAAATAGGCTAGCACCACGCCGGGCACCGCAAAGGCGAAGGCCCGCTTGCGCGTGAAACGACGGGTTGCGTCGGCCTTGGCGAGGCTGAGATCCGCAATGCTCATGGCGCGCTCCCTTCGGTGACTCGGTTGCGCAGACGGCTGGAGAGCTGGTCGAAAAACACGATGCTGCTGAACAGCAGGACGAAGATCGCCGCTGCCTCATCGAACCGCCCCGGGCCCCAGGCCATGGAGTTGCGCAGCTCATAGCCCAGCCCTCCGGCCCCGACAAAGCCGAGGATCGCCGAGGCGCGAATATTGATCTCGAAGCGCAGGAGCGCATAGCTCAGGTAATTCGGCGCGACCTGGGGCAGCACGCCCAGCCACATGGATTGCGTCCAGTTCGCCCCGGTGGAGCGCAGGCCCTCGACTGGTTTCAGGTCGGCATTCTCGGCCACCTCCGAGAACATCTTGCCCAGCGCGCCCGCCGTATGCAGGGCGATGGCGATCATCGCAGGCACCGGCCCGCCGCCAAGCACGAAGATCAGCATCAGCGCGATCACGATCTCGGGGATGGCGCGCAGCACATCCATGGAGCGACGAAAGACCGGGATCAGACGCGGCCAGCGCGCCAACCCGCGCGTGGAGAGCAGCGACAGGGTCAGCCCCGCACAGGCCCCAAGAAGGGTCGAGACCGCCGCGATGTTCAGAGTCTCGATCAGCGCGGGGACGTATTTCGCGAGAAGCCCGGGCAGATCTGCCCGCTTCTCCCAAGCCTCTGAGAGCACATCGCTCGGATAGTCCCCGATCTGATGCAGCCCTTCCCAGAAGCCGCCCGCATTGCGGTCATCGGCGACCATGAAGCCCGACACCATGAGCAGGACGAAGACCAGAAGCGTCAGCCCGCTATAGAAGCGGCGGCGCTGCACCTGGGCGAGATAGCCCGTGCGTACCATCCGCACTTCCTGAGGCCCGGGGGCAGTTGTGTCAGTCATCTGGGATCCTGTGGGAAGACCGGCGCCCGCCAAGGGCCGCCGGTCATGTCAAATCAGGCAAAGGGCTCAGCCGCCGATCTTCGCCTTGCGCGCTTCGACGATGCTCTCATAGGTCGCGTGGGTCACCGGCTGGAAGCCCAGCGTGTCGCCCGAAGCCACGCCATAGGCGCAATCGGCGTCGCGCTCATAGAGCCCGTCCATCAGGGCGGTCATCTTGACCTTCACATCCTCCGGCAGCGCCTTGCGCAGCACGATCGGACCCTCGGGGATCACCTTGGATTTCCAGATCTGCACCATCTCGTTCATGTCCACGAGACCGGCATCCACGGCCTTGCGCAGGGAGCCGGAGTTGTAGCCGTCTTCCCAGTTGCCCTGACCATCAGCCCAGCTCACGCCGCCGTCGATATCACCGTTATAGACCGCGACAATGGTCTGCTCGTGACCGCCGGTGAACTTCACCTCGCCGAAATAGTCGCCGGACTCCATGGTCGCACCGATTTCTTCGGGGATCTCGATGGAGGGGATCAGATAGCCGGAGGTCGAGTTCGGATCGCCAAAGCCAAAGACCTTGCCCTGCATGTCCTCGAGCGAGGTGATGCCGCTGTCGACACGGGCAAATCCGATGGAATGATAGCCGATCGAGCCGTCCAGATTGACCTTGATCAGCACAGGTTCCACAGCCTCGGCGTCCTGCAGATAGGTCGCGGCATAGGCCGAGGCACCGAGCCAGGCCATGTCGATGGTCCCGCCCAGCAGGCCCTGGATCACGCCGTTGTAGTCGGCCGGGGCAAAAAGCTTGGTCTCCACCCCGAGTTCTTCGGCGGTGTAGTTCTGCAGGCAGGAAAAGGAGTTCATGCGATCCTGGGCGTTCTCGCCCCCGAGGATGCCAATGCGGAATTCCGTGATGGCGTCGCCGTCCGCGAGGGCAGCCGAGGTCAGCATCGTGCTGGTCGCCAGCGCCAGTGCGAGGGTGGTTTTCATGAGGTCTCTCCGGTTTGGATTGAGGATTGGAAGTCAGGCCGGTACGCGCGCCGGTTCCGGGCTGCGCGACAGGGTTTCGATCTCGGTCGAGGTGGCGGCTTCGGAAAAATCCGCACCCGCGCCGTAGATATCGCGCGCCACGCCGGTGGTGAGCTGCGCCGGGGTGCCGTCAAAGACGACCCGGCCATCGCGCATCCCGATCACCCGGTCGCAATAGCGGCGCGCCGTATCCAGCGTGTGCAGATTGGCGATGACCATACGGCCATCTTCCTCGTGGATCTGGCGCAGGGATTGCATCACGACCTGCGCGTTCATCGGATCGAGGGAGGCGATGGGCTCGTCGGCCAGAATGATCTCCGGGTCCTGCATGAGCGCGCGGGCAATCGCGACCCGCTGCTGCTGCCCGCCCGAGAGCGCATCGGCGCGCTTGGCAGCCTGCTCGGCAATGCCCAGCCGGTCGAGAATGTCGATGGCCTGGTGGATGTCGGAGGTCGGATAGAGATTGAACAGCGTCGCCAGGGTCGAGCGGCGGTTCAGCGTGCCATGGAGCACATTGGAGACCACATCGAGCCGCGGCACCAGATTGAACTGCTGAAAGATCATCGCGCAGCGCGCTTGCCAGCCCCGTTTTGCGGAGCCGCCGAGCGCCGTGATGTCGAGCCCGTCATAGGTGATGGTCCCGGAGCTTGCGCTGTCCATGCGGTTCATGATCCGCAACAGCGTCGACTTGCCCGCGCCCGAGCGCCCGATGATGCCGATCATGGCCGCGCTCTCGAGGGTGATGGTGACATCATCCACCGCGGTTTTCGGACCAAAGCACTTGGTCAAGGATTGAACTTCAAGCATGCCGCCCCCTGCGTTTCCGCTCGACCTAGGGGGTTTGCGTGACGGTTTCTTTGCGTGAACGAAACGCTTGGGTGAAGGTTTCGAAACACTTCCTTGACAGGCTCGCGGTGGCAGCCCGGTCTTGCGGCGCAAACCGGAGGCAATCCGCTGGGGTTTGCGTCATAAAACTGTTACGCTGAGGCTCCGATCGACTGCTGGAGAGACCATGGTCCGAGATGTGACAATTCTATGTGCCGCGCTGATGACCGCCCCGGTGGCGGCGCAAGCCTCCCTCGGGGATCTGGTGTGCGATGACACGCGACGGCTCGAGACGCAGCTGGTCGAGATTGTCGGCGCCACCCGGCAGGGACAGGGGATGCGCGAACCCGACGCCCTGCTGGAGATCTGGATCGTGCCGCGCAATGGCGATTGGACCATCGTGCAGACCTATGCCAACGGCACCTCATGCATCGTTGCCATGGGCGCCCATTGGGAATCCCTCGGAGCGGAGCCGGGCTGAGGACTTGCCTCAGGCCTCTTCCAGCCGGTCCGTGGCCGGTGCGGGCGTGGGCGAGAGCGCCGCGATCCGATCATAGAGCTCCCCGGACAGATCCAGCGCCAGCGCATCGAGCGAGGGTCGCAGTTGCGCGACATTCCGGGCGCTGATGATCGGTGCTGAAACCGCAGCATGGGCCATGGCCCAGGCCACGGCGAGGGTGGCGGGCGCCGCGCCCAACTCTTCCGCCAGATCTGCCAGCCCGGCGGCCGCCGCATGCATCCAGTCCGGCCCGTAGCGCGTCGCGTAGCGCGGATCGCTGGACAGCCGCCCGGACCCGCCCTTGGCGTATTTCCCGGTCAGAAGGCCGCCACCCAGGGGCGAGTAGGGCAGCACGGCGATGTCTTCGGAGGCGGCCATGGGCAGGATCTCGACCTCGGCCTGACGCTTGACCAGGGAGTACATCGGCTGGATCAGATCAATCCGGGTGCCGAGCTGCGCGGCCACGGCCTGCGCCTTCATCACCTGCCAGGCGGCGAAGTTTGACACGCCGATATAGCGGATCTGGCCCGTGCTCTGCAGACCGGCCAGGGTCTCAAAGGTTTCCTCCAGCGGGACCTCCCCGTCCCAGCGGTGCAGATAGAGGATATCCACCATGTCGAGGCCGAGCCGACTGCGGCTCTCATCAAAGCTCGACAGGATATTGTCCCGTCCGCTGCCCCCGGCATAGCCCGCCTTGGTCGCGATCAGCAGGTCCTCGCGCAGCTTGGGGACCATCTGCCCCAACCAGGTTTCCGAACGACCCTCGGTATAGACATGGGCCGTGTCAAAGATGTTGATCCCCGCCGCGCAGGAAGCTTCGAACATCCCAAGGCTCGCCGCATAGTCCGCCGTGCCCCCGAACTGCATGCAGCCGAAACACTGCCGCGACATGGGCGTCCCGGTCAGGGTGGTCAATTGGCTCATCTCTGGTCTCCCCGCGCTGTCGCGGCGGATGAAAGGGCGGATTGGCGGGAAAGGTCAAGCCGCTCCGTCACCGCCATCGGCGGTCAGGGGGCGCAGCTCGACCCGCGCGCCGTAGTGGCTCTGCCCGACCGAGAAGGGAAAGGTCGTGAGCGCCGCCTCGGGCAGGACCGCGCTGGCGTCTGTCAGGGCGTTGAGCCCGGGCCAGCCATCACGGATCCAGACCACGCCCGCCGGAATGCGCGGCGTCACCTTGGCTTCGGCCACGAAGGCCCCGCGGGCATTGTGCATCTCGACCTCCGCCCCATCGGCGATCCCTCGGGCCTCTGCATCCGCAGGCGCAATCCAGAGCGCCGGGGCGGCCTCGCGCGCCGCCAGTGTCGGCAAGGCCCGGGCGTGATCGAAGAAGGAATGGAAATGCGCAAAGGTCCGGCCATGGGCGAGGATGAGCCCTGCCTCCTCCGAGGTGTCGGGCGCTTCGGGCAGGGCGGGCAGCCCCATCTGGGCCGCCCTGTTCGAGACGAACTCGATCTTGCCCGAGGGCGTCGTGAAGGCCTTGGTCGGGTACGCCACATGGGAGACCTTGAGCGCCGCGCGCCCGCCCCCCGCGCGCAGGCTCTCGACCGTGGCATGGCCCGTGGCCGGGTGGTCGAGCACGGCATTCACAGCCGCCTCCTGATCCGGCCAGGGATAGGCATCCGCAACACCGAGGCGCTCCGCCAGCCCGATATAGATCTCATGCACCGGGCGCGCCGCCCCCGCCGCGGGCAGGATCCGGTCGCAGAGATGAACATGGGTGTTGGTGGATTTCGCCCCGATCTCCTCCAGCCAGATCGTGCTCGGAAGCACGATATCGGCGGCCTCGCGGATCGTCTGGTTGGGAAAGATGTCATGGGCGATGACCAGCTCCGCCTTGGCCAACGCGGCCTTGGTGCGCGCGGTATCGGGAAAAGACGACAGCAGGTTCGAACCAAGGGTGAAGAGCACCTTCACCGCGCCGCTCTCCAGCGCCTCTAGGATCGCTTCCATCTGGTTCGGCACGTAGCGCCCGGGCGGGCGCCGATCAGCTGCCGAGATGTCGACGAACCCCACCCCGTGGCTGCGCCCCCCGTGGCGCGGGCCGATCCCTCCGCCGGGGCGTCCGAAATTGCCGGTCAGCGCCGGAAGGCAGCCGATGGCCCGAGCGGCCTGCCAAGTGTTCTCTCCCTTATGGACCGAGGAGCCGCCGAGTACGATCATCGCCGCGGGGCTGGCCGCATAGCGGCGCGCAAGCGCTGCGATCTGCGCGCCTGGGAGGCCAGTCTGCACCGCCGCCCAATCCGGAGTCTTGTCCGCCAGATGGTCGGAAAGCTCCGCGAACCCCACCGTGTGCTCAGCCACAAAGGCTTGGTCCCACAGCCCTTCGGCCAGGATCACCTGCATCATCGCCAGTGCCAGCGCAGTATCCGTCCCGGGCCGCAGCAGCAGAACCTCATCGGCCAGCGCCGAGGCCTCGGTCCGGCGCACATCGATCACCACAACCCGGGCGCCGCGCCGCTTGGCGATCTCCACATGGCGCAGCGTATTGGCCTGACTGACCGTATTCGCCCCCCAGAGGATCACCATCTCGGACTGCGCGCTCAGATCTTCCTTGGTCGAGGTCTCGATCGCGCCGGTCAGGCCCAGCCCGAACGCCCCGAGCCCCCAGCAGATCATCGCAGGGTTCCAGACCTGGCAGCCATAGAGGTTCGCGAAGCGGTCCATCTGCGCGCGTTTCAGGCCAAAGGCATAGTCATTGCCCCAATTGCCATGGCCCTGCCAGAACCCGACCGCCTCCCGTCCAACCGCTTGCATATGCCCGGCGATCCGGTCGAGGGCAGCGTCCCAACTCGTAACCTCCCACGCCTCGGAGCCGCGACGGGCCCGCGTCACGGGCTGCAGCAGGCGGCGGGAATTGCCAACGATCTCATGGGCAGCCTTGCCGCGCATGCAGAGAAAGCCTTCGCTATCGGGGTTGGTGACATCCCCGGTGATCGCGACCGCCCCGCCGTCATCCAGCGTCACCTCCATACCGCAGAGGGTCGGATGGCAGTTCATCGGGCACATGGTCCGAACGGTCTTGGGCATCTCGCGCACTCCGCCTGTCTGGGTCGGACCAGTCTATGCATGGGCGGGAGGGTCTGGCCAGTCCGCGCGAGAGCCCGGCGCATGTGGTCCTGCGCGCAGAGCCGCTGTGCTCACGAAAGTGGCAAACGCCGATCAGATCCGGGGGGTGCTATGGGCGACGAGGGCCGATTGGCCGATCCCGGTCACCAGGGTCTGTTGGGTCCAGTACCAGCGACGGGTGGTCCATGTCCCTTCCAGAAGGATCGCGTCCCCGCGCACCGTGCCGTACCAGACCACCGTATGCGGCGCGTCTTCGCAGAGGGTCGTGGTGGTAAAGTGCACCACATCCTCTTCGAGCCAGGTCTGGTACTCCGTCCAGCCGAAATCGCAATAGACCTGCGCGCGCGCGGACTGGAACCGCCCTTCGAAGAAACGCAGCGTGTCGTGGATCACCTCGCCGGTTTCCTCGATCGTGTCCTTTGTGGCAAAGATGCGTCCGTCCAGCGCGCCACTCGCCTCCCAGGGGAGCGCGGGCACGGTCAGGTCCGGCAGGTCTTCGTTCATCACGCTGACGGTCCCGGCCCCGGTGCCGAGCACAATGAACGCGACCCCCGCGGTCTTGAGGAAATCCGACATGGAACGCCCCTATTCTCTGGACCGCGCAGGCAGCCGATACAGGCATAGGTTGCATCGCGGATCCTTAAGAAACCCTAGTATGGTTTTCAGGTTTTCGCACGAAAATTCGCGCAAACCGCGAGCGGATTGCACCAAATACACCCAAACTTGACTGAGATCAGGCTGTCGCCCCGGCTCGCGCCACATAAGCGCGCAACATATGCGCATCAAAGAGCGGCATGGCCACCACATCGCCCCCGATCTCGCTGGTCACGGGCGACAGGTAGCGCACGCCAGGCGCTGCGGTCTGGCAGCCGGGGCCAACACGAATCCCCTTCGTCGTCGGGCAGAGCGTGATCATCCCCTGACGCAGCATGTCCTCGGACAGCGGGTCAAAGCGCGAGTTCGGCCCGGCCCCGGCGCAGTTCACCACAAAGCCGGTTTCATGGCGCTGCTCCTGCCCTTCGGGGTCGCGCAGGATCACCGTGGCGCCCGCCTCCCCCGGCTCAATCGCTGTGACCATGGCCTGGATCACCCTGGCCCGACCGGCTTCGACAAACTGGTGCATATCGGCGATCGTGTCCCGCGTGCCTCCACGCAGCCAAAGCCGCAACTTGCCCGGCACCTGCCGCGCCTCCTCGGGGTCGGTCACATAGCCCGAGAGCGGGTTTTCGAGGAAATGCGCGCGAAAGCCCGCGCGGATCTCGCGCATCTCGTCGCCCTCGGCCTTGGCGCGCGCAATCTCGGCGGCCACCTCGGCGAGGAAGGTCGCGGCCGTCATATGTCCCTGGGTCAGGCGCGGTTCCGTCAGCTTGCGCGGCAAGCGCGGCACCAGCGGCTCCGGGATCTCGCCATCGGGCGCGCAGGCGACAAAGCGCAGATCCTCCGCATCGCGCAGGCTCTGGCAGAGACGCAGCACGTCGAGCATCGCGGCATTGCCCCCGATGCAAAAGATCTCGGCCCCGCGCTGAATATGGGTCGCGATCCGCGCCTCATGCCCGAAGACCGAGGGCGCGCTGAAGGCGCTGTCATCCCCCGCAAAGCGCATGGTCGACGGGCCGCCCGGCGCCACATCGAGCCCGCTGGCCACGATCTCCCGTCCGGCCTCGGTGCGCAGGGTGATGCCCTTGCCGCTGACCTCCAGCGAGACCGCCTGATCCTCGAGCAGGTCCACCTCCACGCCGCGCGCCTTGAGCCGCGCAATCGCGGCTTCGGTCCGCTCCTCCATGAAATCGCCATAGAATTCCCGGGGTGCGTTGACGCCATAGAGATCCCCGGTCGCGATCAGGGGCTGCGCCGCCCCCAGCCAATCGGGCGCGCGCCCGGCCATGGTCTCGGTGATCTGGTCCCAGCGCGCCGCCAGCCATTTCGCGAAGTCCGGGTCGATATCGTCGGCGGGCGAGTTCAGAAGATAGGCATAGCGCCAGGGCGTCCCCACCTCCCCCTTGGCATAGGCCAGACCGCGCCCAAGCTCCGCCGCCCGCTGTCCCAGCACGATCACCCGTTGTCCCGGTTCCGGTGCGCAAATCTCCAGAAAGGCCAGCGCCGTAATTCCATCACCAACGATTACATGGGGTCGCTCTTGGGGCAGCACGCGGATCACTTTCTCAGATTTCGGGGTCTCCGACCTGTAGTACCGCGCACCCCTTCCGGTCAACTCGACGCCGCGCCGCTGGTGCGCCGTGCCGCAGTGTTGCGGCGGGCCAGCTCCAGCGGCGCGGACGCCCCCCTCACCCGGGAAAGAGCCGGATATCCGCGATCTCTGCCCCTTTGGCCGGGGTCAGGGTCAGCGCGACCGGCGTTTTGGACCCGAAATGCGCGAGGCTGCCGAACACGCTGTGGGAGCGCATCTCGACCGGCACCGCCCGACGCCGCCGGAGCGAGAGTTTGCCCTTGGAGCCATCATCGAAGCGCAGCTCGAGCCGCATGTTTTGGTCCTTGAGCCCGCGCGTGACGACCTCGATCCCGGCAGAGGCACCACCCGTGAGAGGGATCTCGATGCGCTGGCCGGGCGCTGCTGCCACGGGAATGGCTTGGCCACGGGCGTCCTGCGCCTCCAGCGCACCGAGAAGCTGGCGCAGGAAGGACGTGGAGTTGAAGCTCTCGGTATAGGGCAACTCCCAGACGACCAGCGCGTGATCGTGCCGATCCAGCGCTCCGGAGAGGACATAGGCCTCGATCGCGCCGATGGGCCCGCCGCCAGAGACCGAGAAGTTCTCGACCTCTGCGTCAAAAGCCCGGGAGAGCGCATCGCCAAACCGGTAGTCGTCGGATTTGTTGCGGTTGGAAAAACTGCTGCCCAGAAGGGCAATCGACGGGCCCTCCGCCGCGCTGTCCAACAGCCCGAGCGATGACGGTCGCGCCAGATCATAGAGGGGGGCTGTCTCGGCCCCCGGCTCCTCCGCGCAAGCCTTTCGCAGGATCTCGGCGAGGGAGCCGTCCTCCTCCAACCCCGTGCCCGGGGCCTCGATCAGCTCAAAGGGGGCCGCCTTTGGAAAGAGAGACGGGGTCGTCTGCGCCGTCAGTGCTGCGAGGGCGCTGGCGCTCGCCGCCGCACCCATGGGCGTCCAATGGGTGTCGCGTCGGAAATAGAACCCCTCTCGCAACGTGGGATCGCCCAGCGCCAGCGCCTGCAGATCGGGCACGATGGCGCCGGTCGCGCTCAACTCGGCGATGAGCTTCGAGAAGGACGCCTCTGCCGCCGCCAGATCGTAGCGCGCGTCCCCCATGGCCCCATCGAGCCGGGCCTGGCCCGCCACGACCGGTCGCGGTGGGGCGATGAGGATCGCCAGCGCCACATCGCGCGAGGCGAAGGCTCGGGCGATCTCGGTCACCAGGGTCGCGGCGCTGGTTTTCATGTCGTAGCGGTCCTTCAGCTGGTCTTGCGTGAACATCCAGCCGCTCTGCCGGTCACTGTGGATCGGCGCGACCTTGGCGTAGCGTTTGGGCAGGCTCTCGGCCTCGAGCAGCGCCGGGCAATAGGGCTCGGCAAGCGCCAGCGGGGCGGCGAGCAAGGCGGCGGTTCCGATAAGGGATGCGAGTTTCATGGCTTGGGGCTCCTTGAGGTGAGGTAACGCTCCGGGATCTCCCAGAGGACAAGGGCTGGCAGGGCGTCGAGCCCGTCCAGCTCGGCGAGAAAGGCGTCCATGGGCGCGAAGGGGCCCTGCCCAACGGCGCTGGCATTGATCAGATCGGCCTGGAGCGCCTGCTGCAGGAACCCCGCGAAATGGAAGTCGGGCTTGGCCGAGAAGCTCGTGCCAACCAGCGCCACGGGGATCTCTGCGGCGCCAAAGAGGCCGCCCGCGCTGGCCACTTCTGTCTCGTAGGTCGCGATCTGTTCCGGGTGCGGGCCGAGATGGGGCCGGAAGGCGCCGGTCGGCACGAAGCCCGCGAGATCGCCATCGAAGGCCCGGGTCCCGGTGGCCCTCGTGGTGACCTTACGGGGGCTCAGCGTGAACGGGTCCAGGGCGGTGGCGATAGCCTCGGCGGCACGGCGCGCGCCCTCGGGGCTCCAATGGGTGTCCGTGCGCAGAAAGGCGCGATCATCGCTCAAGGCAGGGCGCAGGTCGATCACGGGCAATCCTGCCGCCTCGACCGTTTCCAGCGCCCGACCGTAGCGCGCCGCGAACCCGGCGGAGCGGCCCCGCGGCAGGAGGTGTTCCTGCATCCGCGCCTTGTCCGGCACGATCACCGGGGCGAGCTGAATGCCGCGCGCGTCAAGCTCAGCCGCCACCCGCGCAAGCTCCGCCGCGAGATCACGCGGCGCCTTGGGCTCAGTGAACTCCTCAGCGGTGAAAAGCCAGCCGCCCTCGCCCGCCACAGCGCCCTGGGCTGGTTCGCGCAAGAGTTGCCAGCGCAGCGCAGCCCAAAGTTCCACCGCACCAGTCTGGGTCGGCAGCGCCGCCTCAAACCGGGCCTCAAACCCGCGTTGATAGCTGCCATCGGCCCAGCCCCGGAGCGGCGTGCCCGCGTCGACGCGCAGCAAGGCCGCGACCGACAGGGCGGCCAACCCGCCGACCAAAGCGAGGGGGATCAGGGGGTCGGATTTCGGGTCCATCTCAGGCCTCCTCAGAACTGGAAATAGAGAAAGGGGCTTTCGGTCCGGGCCTGCACCACTACGCAGCACAGGAAGGACAAAAGCGCCGGTTGCAGCCGCTGCGCGAGCGCCGGGGCGCGCAGTGTGCCCCGTGGCAGCACCGAGAGCGCGCCGCCAAGCAGGAGGCAGAGCGCCTCGGTCGGGGCGGTCAGCGTGATCAATTCGGGCCGCATGGCGAGCCCGTTCATGCCGAACATTCCGCCATACATTGACAGGGCCGCGCCAAGGCTCTCGGCCCGAAACACCACCCAGCCGAGGATCACGAAACCCATGGTCAGGGGCCAGGCGAGCAGACCTGGCCAGACGGTCTCGCGCGTCTTGGCACCCAGCGCACGCTCCAGAGCCATCAAGCCGCCATGCCAGATCCCCCAAACCACGAAGGTCCAGTTCGCCCCGTGCCAGATCCCGCCCAGCACCATGGTCAAAAGCAGGTTGCGATAGGTCTTGAGCGCCCCGCCCCGATTGCCGCCCAGCGGCACATAGAGGTAGTCCCGCAACCAGCGCGACAGGCTGATATGCCAGCGCCGCCAGAACTCGGTGATCGAGCGGCTGGTATAGGGCGCATCGAAGTTTTCCGGAAAGCGGAACCCGATCATCAGGCCAAGCCCAATGGCCATGGCCGAATAGCCCGCGAAATCAAAGAGCAGCTGGATGGAATAAGCGACCGCACCCAGCCAGGCTTCGGCAGCCGTCGGATCCGGAAGCGCAAAGATCCGGTCCGCCAACGGGGCGACACTGTCAGCAATCAGGAGCTTCATGGCCACGCCCTCGATGAAGCGCCGCATGCCCCGGGCGAAGATCGCCAGGGAATGTGTCCGCGCCTCGAACTGATGGGCGAGGTCCTTGTAGCGCAGGACCGGCCCCGCGATGAGCTGCGGAAAGAGCGAGGAGAAGGCGAGGAAATCCACCAGTTTGCGGGCGGGCGGGGCATCGCCCCGGGCGACATCGATGACATAGCTGATCGACTGGAAGGCCAGAAACGAGAGGCCAATGGGCAGGATGATCTCCGGCACGGTGAGCGCGTCACCACCCAAAGCCGTGTTGAGGTTGCCCAGAATGAAGGTCGTGTATTTGAACCAGCCCAACACCGCGAGGTTGACCCCGACCCCGATCCGCACAGCCCAGATCCGGACCCTGTCGCCCGAGGTGCTGGCGGCGACGCGCCCGGCGAGATAACTCGCCCCGGCGATGCCGTAGAGCACGATCAGCGCATCCGCCCGCCACCAGGCGTAGAACAGGGTCGAGGCCAGCAGGATCAGCCAGTTCCGCGCGCGCTTCGGCACGAGGTAATAGGCCGCCAGAAAAACTGGCAGAAACCCGAAAAGGAAGATGGGGGTGGAGAAGACCATGGTCTCACTCCGCCAGGGTGGGGCCAAAGCGATTGGCAATCAGCTCCGCCCCCTCGGCGCGGGCCACAAAGGTCAGGTTCTGGCCGCGGCGCAGGCGGACCTCGAACTGACCCAGCGCAGCGCCATCCGCGGTAACCACGGTGAGCGCGACCGCCACCGGGTTCACGGCGCGCGCGGCAGCCGTCCCGGTGGCGGTCTCTCCCACCACGACCATGTCCTGTCCGGCAACTTCGAGCCGTACGGGCGCCTCGGCCAGGTTCACCAGGGTGAGTTGCACCTTGGTGCGGTCCGGGCGCGCGGGTTCCTCGATCACCACGAGCGTACCCTCGGCATCCCGCGCGGCGGTGTAGTAGACCCCGGCCTGCGCGCCCTCGGTCGCCGCTGCGGAGACCGGGTGAAACACGTCCCCCTCCGCGCCCAGGGCGGCAATGCCATAGATCTCGGGCGCGAGGCCCGGCTCAATCCAGCGCAGGAAGGCCGCATCCTCGGGCGGAGGCGCGTCATAGAGCGTGTTATCCGCTGCTTGGAGCGCGCCTGCGCCGGCGAGACAGATGCCAAGGGCAATGAATTTGGGAAGGGATCGAACTGGCATAACGGGCTCCTCTGTTGGTGCAGAGATACCCCAATGCGAAGGCGCGCAGGCTGTGCAAAAGTATAGCTGCAGCTCTCGGAGGGCTACGCCCCTGCCCCTTGGAACACATCAGCTCAACGCATTGACGTACATAGAAAAACCGCCCGGGAGCTTCCTCCCGAGCGGTCCGGTTCAGCAGGGCTCTGCCCCTGATCAGGCGGCGGCCTGGATCGCTTCCGTCAGCTCGGCCACGCGCGCCTGCAAGAGCTCGGGACAATCCAGCGTCTCGACATTCAGGCGCAGCAGCGGTTCGGTGTTCGAGGCCCGCAGATTGAAGCGCCAATCGCCGAACTCCATGCTCACCCCGTCGAGCCCATCCACGGTCTCGGCGGCGGGGGCGTAGCGCTGCTTCAAGCGCGCGGTCACCTCCTCGGTGCTCTCAACACGGAAGTTGATCTCGCCCGAGGACGGGTGACGCTGCCGCATCTCGGCCACGAGGCTCGAAAACGGTGTCTTGGCGCGGCTCAGCCGCTCCAGCATCAAAAGCCACGGGATCATCCCGCTGTCGCAATACATGAAGTCGCGAAAGTAGTGATGGGCCGACATCTCGCCGCCATAGAGCGCCTTGCTCGCCCGCATCTTGTCCTTCACGAGCACATGACCGGTCTTGGACATGATCGCCTGCCCGCCACATTCGGAAACGATGCGCTGGGTGTTCCAGACCACGCGCGGGTCGTAAACGATATTGGCCGCCGGGCGCGCCTCCAAAACCGCTTGGGCGAGCAGGCCCACCACGAACTCCCCGGGGATGAACCCGCCTGCCTCGTCAAAGAAGAAGCAGCGGTCGAAATCGCCATCCCAGGCAACGCCGAGATCCGCGCCATGGGCTTTCACGGCCTCCGCCGTGACCGGTTGGTTCTCGGGCAGGAGCGGGTTCGGAATGCCATTGGGAAAGCGCGCATCGGGGGTGTGGTGCAAGCGGGTCACCTTGATCTGTGCGCCGCGCGCCGTCAGGTGGCCAAGGATCGCGTCAAAGGTCGGTCCGGCACAGCCATTGCCCGGATTGGCCACCAGATGGATCGGCCCGATCGCGGCCGGATCCACGAAGGAGCAGACCCGCGCCACATAGGCTTCGCGGGCCGAGACCATCTCGTGTTGCCCGCGCCGCGCAGCTGGCGCCGCGAAGGCATGGGTTGCCGCGCGCGCCTCGATCGCGCGGAAGGCCACGTCACTCAGGGGCTGCGCGCCCGCGCCGACCATCTTGACCCCGTTATAGTCGATCGGGTTGTGGGAGGCGGTGACCATCACCCCGGCATCCGCGCCGAAATGATCGGTGGCGAAATAGACCTCTTCCGTGCCGCAGAGCGCGATATCCTTCACATCCGCACCCGCATCCCGCAGCCCCTCGACCAGCGCGGCCAGCAGCACGGGAGAGCTGTCACGGATATCGCGCCCCACCACCACCGAGCGCGCCGCGAGGGTTTCGGCCAGGGCGCGGCCAATCCGATAGGCAATATCGGCATCCAGGTTGTCGCCCACACGGCCGCGGACATCATAGGCTTTGAAACAGGTCAGGGTACGCATCGCTCACACTCCAATTTGAAACTGCCCTTGGGATAAACAGCCAAGCCGCGCTCTGAGAAGCCTTTTTGCGCCGCGCTATACCCATGCCTCCCGACTATACTTTCGAGACGTCGCCCTACCCCTCCGCACCCGCACAGCCGTGCCCGGGACTGGTAGATCAAGGCAAGTTCCCAGTTGCCGAGGCTTAGTTCCGTGAAAATCCGCCACGAAAGACCCATGTCCGACCTGTCCTTTCAGGTCCGCGCGCCGCTCGGGCTCGAGCTGGCGACCGGGGACAGTGTGACCGTGACGGAATGGTCCCTGAGCAGCCTGACCTTTCCGACCGAGACCGATGTGCTGCCGAGCCAGGGCATTCTGTCGATCCCGTTCCAGGGGGTCGATATCCGCTTCCCCGTCCGGTTTCAGCCCGGCTCCGGCCCGCGGGAGCTTGTCTTTGACGGGCTGACCGGGCGCCAGCGCGAGACCTTGTCGGTGTTCTATCGCTCGATCCTGTCGGGTCGGATGGCCAGCACAGAGGAGGTGATCACCAGTCTCGACACCCCCGTCGATCTCGTCCCCATGGAGGAGACCGAGGAGGAAAAAACGGTTGCCACGGCGGGCAAGACCCCGCGCAGCCTGCGGGTGGTCTGGAACCTGCTGGTCTATTGCCTGATTGGCGTGGTGGTCTTCGGCCTCTTGGGGCAGCAGATCTGGTCGCGGCTCAGCACCATTCCCGTCGGTCAGGCCCGCGTTGTGGCCGAGCTGGTCGAGCATCGCGCCCCCACCGGAGCCTATGTGGACGAGATCCGCGTCGTGCCCGGCGAAGCGGTGACCCAGGGACAGACCCTCGTGGTGCTGTCGAGCCCGGGCCATGGCGGCACCCTGACCGAGATCCGCACGGATCTGCGCAGGGCCGAGGCCGATGCGCGGCAGACCCGCAAGGCCCTCGCGCTCCATATGGAGGGGCTCGCCGATGCGCGCCGCCCGCTCGAGCTCGCGCTGGGGACAGCCATCGCCGCGCGGCGGCCCGCAGACTTCCTCGGCAACCATTCCCTGCAGGAGGTGCGCCGGACCCAGCAGGCACTCGCCCTGTTTGATGCCGAGATTTCTCAGCGCGCGGATGATTTCCATGCGCGGCGCGAGTATCTCGAAGACATGCTGCGCGACCAGAAGGACGATATCGCCCAGCTCAAGCGCGCGTTGAGCTCCGAAAAGGACATTGGCGGCGCGGCGGATATCGTGGCGTTGGCCGATGGGATCGTCGCCGAGATCCCCGCCTTTGAGGATCAGTTTTTGTCTCGCGGCGATCTGGCCCTCACGCTTGAGGAAGCCGGGCCGCGTCGCGTGATCGGCTGGCTCGATGAGGGCATGGCCGCTGCCGTCTATCCCGGCATGACCGCCAACCTGACCGCGATCAGCGGCGGGCAAACCCGCCAGATCGCGGGCGTGGTCGAGGATGTGGTCGCCATGGCGAACCCGGACCGCGCGGGCAGCTTTGGCCTGCGGGTCTCGGTCCTGCCGGCCGAGTGGGTGATGCGCGACGCGCCCGAGCTTTTGCGGCCCGACGCGCCCATGGAGCTCAAGCTCGCGCGCCGCCCTGCCTGGATCACCCAAGTGATGGAGCTGATCGATGTACGCTCCTGAGAATGAATACGCCTTCGACAAGGACCTGACCCAGCGCCTGCGCGGGTTCCAAGGCCCGCCGAAACGGGGCCTGGCGAAGTGGAGCTGGCGGCAGCTCTTTGCGCTGGCGGTTGGGATGACCGGCCTGATCTATCTGGTGGTCAGCACTCAGAACCGGTTCTTTCAGCCCGACGTGCTGCATGTGACCTTCGTGATCGGGGCTTTGGGCAGCTGGCGGTTCGGCTGGTGGTTCACCCATGCGGTGCGCGCCGAGATCTATCGCCGGGTGAAATGGCCCCGCATGCGCGCCAAGGCCGATGCGGTCTGGCAATCGGGCTGGCGGCCCCGGCGGCTGCATATCCAGATGACCACCTATTACGAGGAACCGGCGATCACCAAGCGCGTCATCGGCTCGATCCTTGGCCAGATCAAGCGCGAAGGGATCCCCACGACGCTCTATATCGGCACGGGCTCCGCCTATGACGAGCTGATCATCCGCGCCTTTGTCGAGACCCACGCCCAGGACATCCCCGATGACCTCGCCGAGCTTGTTTTCATCCGCCAGAACCAGCCGGGCAAGCGCATGGCCATTGGCCTCATCCTGCGGGCGATCAACCGCAACGGGGTGGATCCGGATGATCTGGTGATCTTCATGGATGGCGATGCGCTCTATGGGCAGGACGTCATGGAGAAGACCCTGTCGATGTTCGGCGCCGATCCCGAGCTGCAGGCCCTGACCACCGATGAGGAGGTCATCTGCTACGGCCCGAAATGGATCGCGAACTGGCTCGACATGCGCTTTGCCCAGCGCCGCCTGGCCATGCAGAGCCACGCCATGTCCGACAAGGTGCTGACCCTGACCGGACGGATGAGCGTCTTTCGCGCCCAGCACATGCTGAGCGAGCGCTTCATCCGCACGATCGAGGCGGATCATCTGGACCACTGGCTCTGGGGTCGGTTCCGGTTTCTGTCCGGGGACGACAAGTCGACCTGGTACCACATGCTGACCTGCGGCTCGAAGATGACCTATGTGCCGGACGCCACTGTCTACACGATCGAAGTGATCAAGGAGAACGGGCTGGAGCGGATGATCCAGAACTTCCGCCGATGGTCCGGGAACATGCTGCGCAACGGGACCCGCGCCATCGCGCTCGGGCCGCGTCAGGTGAAGCCCTTCATCTGGTGGTGCATTGTGGATCAGCGGATCGCCATGTGGACCATGATGGTGAGCCCGACCCTGGCGATCCTCGCGGCCTTCGTCGACCCGATGTACCTGGTGAGCGCGCTCATCTGGGTCATCTTCAGCCGGGTCGTGCTGTGCCTCTTCCTCTTTCGCTACAGCCGGACCGTGGATCTGAGCTGGCCGTTCATCCTCTACTTCAATCAGGTGATCAACGCCTCGGTGAAGATCTTCATGATCTTCCACCTCTCCAAGCAGAAATGGTCCAATCGCGGCAATCAGAGCGCGGGCGGAGGCGGTGGCACCCTGGCCCGGATGCAGAACTGGACGGCCAAGGCCCAGCTCGTGATCGCCGTGGCCACCTTCGTCTCGGGGCTTGCGATCTATATCGGCGCCCTGCCCGCCCCGAGCTGGTTTTGACCGCTCCGCAGGCGACCTCAGCCCCCCCGCGCCCGGCCTATCCCAAAGGATAGGACAATTCTCGAAAGGGCGCGGGTTTGATCCTCTCGGACAGACGATTTTGCCGGTCCGTCCCGGCATGTTCATCCCAAGAGATCAAGCAAAGGAGTATTCGTAATGATCATCCCCGTTATCCTCGCTGGTGGCTCCGGTACCCGTCTTTGGCCTGCGTCGCGCAAGAGCTACCCCAAGCAGTTCACCGAACTGGTGGGGGCGCAGAGCCTGTTTCAGAACACCGTGACCCGCCTTCAGGGGGCGTCCTTTGCCGCTCCCACGATCATCACCGGCAACGATTTCCGCTTCATCACCGCTGAGCAGCTGGATGATGCGGGCATCGAGGGCGCCTCGATCCTGCTCGAGCCCATGGGCCGCAACACCGCCCCGGCCATCCTCGCCGCCGCCCTGCGCCACGAGGCAACGCCCGAAGCAGTCCTGCTGGTCTCGCCCTCCGATCATCAGATCGCCGACACCGAGGCCTTCCTTGAGGCCGTCGCCGCTGGCGAGGCCGCGGCCCGGGACGGACATCTCGTGACCTTCGGGATCAAGCCCACCGCACCCGAGACCGGCTATGGCTATCTGGAGCTCACCGGCGCCCCGGAACTGGGCAAGCCGCAGGAGCTGAAATCCTTCGTCGAGAAGCCGAAGAAGGCCGTGGCCCAGCAACTGCTCAAGGATGGCCGCCACATGTGGAATGCCGGGATCTTCATGTTCAAGGTCCGCACGATCATCGAGGCCTTCGAAGTGCTCGCCCCGCGCCTCGTGATGCCGGTCCGCGCAGCCATGGCGGCAGGCAAGGACGATCTGTGCTTCTTCCGCCTCGGCGAGCAGGCCTACGCCCGCTGCGAGGACATCTCGATCGACTACGCAATCATGGAGGCCGCCGAGGCCCTGCAGGTGATCCCGGTCTCCTGCGGCTGGACCGATCTCGGCTCCTGGCGCTCGGTGCATGGTGCTTCGGATCAGGACGCGGCGGGCAACACGGTCGAGGGCGACGCCCTGCAGATCGACTGCAAGAACACGCTGCTGAAATCCAACACCACCGATACCAAACTCGTGGGGCTGGGGCTCGAAAACATCGCCGCGATTGCCACCGATGACGCGATCCTCGTGGCCAATCTCGACGACAGCGAGCGCGTCAAGGAGGTCGTGGCCGAGCTCAAGATCCAGGACGCACCGCAGGCCGAAGGCTTCCGCCGCTGCCACCGCCCCTGGGGCTACTACGAGACCCTGTCCCTGGGCGAACGCTACCAGGTCAAGCGGATCATGGTGAAACCCGGCGCGGCCCTCAGCCTGCAGAGCCATTTCCACCGGGCCGAGCACTGGGTCGTGGTCGAAGGCAGCGCCCATGTGACCGTGGATACCGACGTCTCCCTCGTGAGCGAGAACCAGTCGGTCTACATCCCGCTCGGCGCCGTTCACCGGCTCGAGAACCGCGGCAAGGTCCCCCTCAACCTGATCGAGGTCCAGTCCGGCGCCTATCTCGGCGAGGACGATATTATTCGCTACGAGGACGTTTACGCACGCGCCCCCGAGCAACAAGTCGCCTGACCCCACTCACGGAAATCAGGCTTGGCCCGCGCTACCGGATTGCCGGTATCGCGGGCCTTTTTTATGGGCAAATCCCATCCGCGCGCCCCTCCTATCCGAAAGAACAGCCGCGCGATGCTTTTGCGGAAAGATCTAGTCTTTCAGTTAAAATACTTCGCGAATTCAGCGGGTTAAAACCTCATCAACGGTAACAAGAGTTTACGTGAAAGGTTTTCACCATGCTGGACATCGCATCTTTCGACTTCGCCCGCGCCGGGTTTGAGGCCGCCCTTCCCGTCACGGCCAAACTGGCCATCTCCGTCGTCGGGTTGGGCTATGTGGGCGCGGTTTCCACCGCGTGCCTGTCGAGCCTGGGCCACAAGGTCGTGGGCGTGGATATCGACGCGGCCAAGGTCGCCGACATCGCCGCAGGCCGCTCGCCGATCCACGAAAAGGATCTGGGCAAGCTGCTGGATGAAGGGGTTCAGAACGGGCTCGTCTCTGCCACCGAAGACCTGGCCGAGGCGGTGTTCGGAACCGATGTGACCTTTGTCTCCGTGGGCACGCCCACCGCGCCGGATGGTGGGTGCGACTACCGCTTCATCGAAGCCGCCGCACGCACCATGGCCGCAGGGCTCGCGCGGAAATCAGAGTTCCATGTCTTTGTCATGCGCTGCTCGATTCCGCCGGGAACCACCATGAAGGTGATGACCCCGATCCTCGAAGAGGTGTCTGGCAAGCGGCTCGGCGTCGATTTCGGCGTGGCCTTCAACCCCGAGTTCCTGCGCGAAGGCGTGGCCGTCGCAGATTTCTACGCCCCGCCCAAGACGGTGATTGGTGCTACCTGCGCCCGCACTGCCGAGATGCTGCGCGAGATCTACGCCCCCGTGGATGAACGCCCGATCCTGACCTCCATCGAGACCGCCGAGATGGTCAAATACGTGGACAATGTCTGGCACGCGACCAAGGTCTGCTTTGCCAATGAGGTCGGCCGGCTCGCCAAGTCCCAGGGCGTGGACAGCCACGCGGTCATGGATGTGTTCTGCCAGGACACCAAGCTGAACCTGTCGCCCTATTACCTCAAGCCCGGCTTTGCCTATGGCGGCTCCTGCCTGCCCAAGGAAGTCCGCGCGGTGGCCCATATCGCCAAATCCGCTGGGGTCTCCCTGCCGATGATCGAAAATCTCGGCACTTCTAACCGCGAACAGATCGAGAGCGCTGTGCGCATGGCCCGCGAGACCAGGGCCCGCCGCGTCGGGATCCTCGGACTGGCCTTCAAGCCGGGCACGGATGACCTGCGCGAGAGCCCGATCCTGGAGGTGATTGCCGCCCTGCGCGAAGAGGGGATCGAGATCGTGGTGCATGATCCGGCCATCACAAGGGACACCGCGATCGAAAGCCAGCTGGGCTATGTCAAGCACGGCAGCCCCGGCCTCGCCGCCCTTGCAGGCGAGCTGCGCGACTTCCTCGTGGCCCGTCCCGAGGATGTGGCCGCACAGGCCGACGCCCTGATCGTGACCCAGGCCAACCCGCACTACGCCCAGATCGCCGAGGACGCGGCGACCCGGGCCCAGACCCCTGTCATCGACGTTGTACGCCTCTTTGAGGAGTGCCCGAATACCAATGCTTATCAAGGCATTGGCTGGTGAAACTGTGATTGTGAGAGAGAGGAAACATCATGCCAGACACAACCCTGAATGACCGCACCCAGATCCTGGGAACCGGTCAGACCGAAACCCTGCTCGGGACCTCCCAAGCGGATGAAATTCTCGCCCTCGCCGGGGATGACGTGATCGAAAGCGCCGGTGGCGCGGATGTGGTCTATGGCGATTTCATCGGGGAGAACCTGCTCGAAGGCACGGACACCGCCACCAGCTTTGCCCAATATGGCGAGAACGGCGCCTGGACGGTCCGCGACGAAGGCAATGGCCATTCCAGCATGAGCCAGTCCGTCGACACTCTCGCCGGTGCGACCTACGAGATCAGCTTCGAGCTTGCCGCAAACTACGGGGCCAATGTGCTTAGCGGCGCGGTCGAGGTTCTGTGGAACGGAGAGGTGATCAGCACCTTTGACACCAACAGCGCTGTGTTCCAGGATCAGATGGTCGCGTTTCAGGGCACTGGCGGCCCGGGGGAGCTGACCTTCCGGTCGGTCGAATCCACCGTATCAAGCGGCCCTGAGATCCTGACCGATCTGCCGGTCTTCTACTACGAAACCGACAAGGAAATCGGCGACGACACCGTCACGGTCAAATCCATCGCCGAGGGTCAGTCGCACATCTATCAGGTGCTCAACGGCAAGCTGCACATCTTTGATCCGGTGAGCGAAACCTACACCCCTGCCGGGGCCGAGGCGACCGTCGTGGTCAATGCCATCGGCTTTAACCAGCAGGACAATCTGATCTACGGGATCGCGGTCAAACCGGGCGTGGATGCGCTTGGCAACGCGGTCGCCGAGGCGGATCTGATGATGTATGACGCCTCTGGTGCTGCCTATCGGATTGGCTCGACCCCCTATCGCAGCTGGACCGCCGACATCGATGATGACGGCAACCTCTGGGCCTTTCATTCGAGCATGGACCGCGTGACGCGGATCGATCTCGACCAGCTTGATGCGGATGGCAACCCGGTCACCGAAACCTACAAGTTCCCCAAGGAGATGATCACCGACAAGGTTTGGGATGTGGGCTTTGATGCGGCCACGAACACCTTCTACGGCATCGTCAAACCCGAGGTCGCCGGGGAAGCTGCGAAGCTTTTCCAGATCGACATCTCGCAGGTCGAAAGCGGCGGTGAGCCGATCTTCTCGACCACGCCGATCAGCGGCACGATGATCGATGGCGAAATGCTGGACGGGGTGCCTGCGATCACCTTTGGCGCCTTTGTCGTCGATGGCGATGGCAACCTCTATGCCGGTGGCAATAGCGGCGACCATGACATGGACAGCAGTACCAATTCCTCGGGCGGGATCTATCAGGTTCTGACAGATGCCGAGACCGGCGAGGTCACGCTGGAGCTGGTTTCCGACGCGCCCAAGGCGAGCTCCAATGACGGGGCTGTGGATCCGCGCACCATGGATCCCTTCGCCGACAAGGACCAATATGCCCAGGTGCTGATCCGCTCGCCCGAAGTGGTCGAGACCCCGGATGACGCCACCTCTTACGACGATCAGATCCATTCCGGCGCCGATGCCGACACCGTCTATGGTGGCTATGGCGAAGACATGATTGTCGGCGCGGGGCGCGGCGACACCCTGAGCGGCGGGGCCGAAAACGATGCCATCTATGGCGGCGCGGGTCCGAACAGCACCTCGACCACGGTCTCGACCTATGACGCGGACGGCGTGCGCTATGACGCGGATGGCAACATCCTGCCCGAGGATGACGACACGCTCCATGGCGGCGAAGGAGACGACTATCTCAGCGGCTCGGCCGGTCACGACAAGCTCCATGGCGGGATCGGAAATGACACGCTGGATGGCGGCACCGGGTTCGACCAGCTCTTCGGCGACGCGGGCGATGACATCCTGAATGGCGGCAGCGATCAGGACACGCTCTGGGGCGGCGATGGTGCCGACACGCTGAATGGCGGCTCCGGTCACGACACGCTCTATGGCGAGCTCGGACAGGACGTGCTGGTCGGCGGCAGCGGGGATGACAGCCTCTCTGGCGGCGCCGACAAGGATGACCTCAAGGGCGGATCCGGCGCGGATATCCTCCATGGGGATGCCGGCGACGACAAGCTCGATGGCGGCACTGGGGATGACCAGATCTTTGGCGGCGACGGGGTCGACTACATCAAGGGCGGCTCCGGCAATGACCTGATGGTCGGCGGCGCGGGCAAGGACAAGCTTTCCGGCTATGTGGGCGATGATGTGCTCGATGGCGGCGCGGGCGCGGACCGGCTCTATCTCGGTGCCGGGGCGGATATCGCCACGGGCGGCTCCGGAAGCGACCGGTTCATCTTCCGCGAAGATGACCTCGATGGCAGCCAGGATCAGATCACCGATTTCCGCAATGCGGACGGGGAATCCGATCGGCTGGATCTGCGGTCATTGGAGCTGCTCTCCGATGCCATGACCGAGGATCTCTGGATCGCGACCTATGTGGCGCAGGAGCAAGATAACAGCGTCTCGGTGGATCTGGGCGGCTGCACGATCAGCTTCGATGCCCGGGACGGAGGGCCGTCCGACGCGCTCTATCTCGAGATCTGCGACGGCATCCTGTTCTGATCGCAGGGCACGTGGGGGCCCTTGGGTGGGGACACGGGGGCGGGCTTCAAAAGAGGCCCGCCTCCTTCGCGATCATGGCCGCCTGGGTCCGGTTCTTGGCGTCGATCTTGCGGCAGAGGGTCTTCACATGGAGCTTGATCGTCACCTCCTGCAGATCCAGCTCCCGCGCGATTTCCTTGTTCGACAGGCCACGACAGAGACCGCCCAGCACCTGATGCTCCCGCTCCGAGAGCTGCTTGGCGAGTGGGATCTCGGCCACCTCCTCCTCCGCATTGAGGAAATCGAGGGGCACATAGGTCTCCCCCATGGCCATGAATTTCACCGCATTCACCATGGATTTCGCCGCCATGGTCTTGGGCAGAAATCCGATCGCACCTGCATCAATCGCATCCTGCGCGATCACCTTGGAGGCCGTGCCCGACATCATCGCCACGGGCCGACCGAAGGACGCATCGATGGCCTTTTTCAGCCCGTCCAGACCATCCATCCCCGGCATGGTATAATCCAGCAGCACGAGATCATAGGCGATGTCATTGCTGATCTTCTCGCAGGCCGCGTCGAGAGACCCGCAGGTTTCCACCTCGAACCCGCCCTCGGCCTTCAGGAAGGAGGCGAGGGTTTCAAGAACAAGGTCGTGGTCATCGGCAAGCAAAACGCGCATGGCAAGAGCCTCAGTTGGGGTCTCCATGATATTCCGAAAGAACAGAAGATAAATGGTTAAGGTCCGTTGGTTTCGCCAGAACCAGATTGACCGTGCCGTTTGTGATACGCGGATCGGACAAACGCCGTGCCAGCGCGGTCACGAGGATCACCGGAATCGCCGGGTTGGCGCGCTTGACCCGTTCGGCCACATCGCCGCCATTCATCTGGGGCATGTCGTAATCGGTCACCACGGCGGACCAGGCCTCAGGCTCCTCTTCGACCGCCTCCACCGCGTCCCGCGGATCGATGCAGACCGCGACCTCGGCTCCTTGCGCCTCGAGATAGGCGGCAGCAACCGCGGCCACATCCTCGTCATCATCCACGAGGATGATCGTCTGTCCGCCGAGGTCATGGCGCGTGGAAGTGGGCCCCGCCTCCCCCACCTCGTCAGGCGAGGTGGTGGGCCAGTAGACCGAGACGGTGGTCCCCTCCCCCAGGGTGGACCGGATGCCTACCGCGCCGCCGATCGCCTGCACCTGCAGGGAAACCATGGCGAGGCCCAGCCCGGTCCCATGACGCCCCTTGGTCGAAAAATAAGGCTCGAACACCGCTTCGAGCTGTTCGGGGGCGATGCCGCTGCCGGTGTCGGACACATCGATGCGCACGTAACGGCGCGCGGGCAGAAGCTCCCCCACATGCACCCCGTCGATACGCCGCCCGGACAGGCTCGACACCTCCAGCGCGATCTGCCCATCCGCGCCCCCGATGGCATCGCGCGCGTTGAGCACGAGGTTGACGATTGCTTGAGTCAGCGCGCCAGGATCGCCTGAGAGCGCGAAGCTCCCCTCCCCCGTCTCCATCTGGAAGGCCACACCGGCCGGCAGGCTGGGTTCCACCAGCGCCGGGATGTCCGCGATGGCCGAGCGCAGATCGAACGTACCCTGAGCATCATTGTTCGCCCCGATGTCCAGCAGGCGATTGACCAGCTTCGCCGCTTGCGTCCCGGCGGTGGAGATCCGGTTCACATGGGCCTTGAGACTGTCGGTCAGCTGCTCTTCCAGCCCGATCAGCGTGGCCGAGCCATTGATCGCCGAGAGCAGATTGTTGAAATCATGGGCAATCCCGGCGGTCAGCTGTGCCGTGGCCTCCTGCCGCTGGAGTTGCTGCAACCCCTGTTTGAGATCCGCCTCGCGGGTCTCGTATTCGAGCCGGTCGGTAATGTCTCGGAACACGATCACGGTCCCGCCACTGTCGAGCACCGTGCCCGTCACCTCATGGGTGCGGGTCTTGCCCTCTTCCTGACGCTCCAGCGTCATGTCAAAGGGTTCCTGATTGGCCGATTGGGTCTGACCGTCATAGCGCGTGTACCAGGTCTTGCCCAAAGCCGCCGTGGGCGAGGAAAATCCCAACAGATCCGAGGCCGCTCGGTTGAGGAAGGTCAGCCGCCCGGCCCCATCGGTCACCGCGATACCGTCCTGTGCGGCCTCGATCGCCGCGAGCCGCTGCGACAGCAGCCGTTGCGCGGATTTCATCGGGGTCACATCCGTCGCCGAGAGCACCATGCCGCCATCGGCAAAGCTCGAGGCGCGGATCAGCACCGTGTGACCATCGGGCAGATCGATCTCGCGTCCATTGGGCAATTGCGACAGCGCTTCCAGATCCGGCTGGGTAAGAAGCGTCGTCACCCGCCCTGGCAGATCCTCAGACGCGTCGAGATAGGCCGCCCAATTCTCTTCAAAGGTCGTGCCGACGGACCAATCCACATTGGGGGCAAAGAAGATGTCCCGCGTGGCATCGTTGGAAAACGCCACCACATGGCCGGGCTCGAGCACGAGAAAGGCGTCTTCGGTCGCCGTGAGCGCCCGCGCCATCTGCGCCCGTGTCTTGTCGCGCTCGGCGGCGGCGTCGACCCGGCCGCTCACATCGTTCTGGGTGGCCACCAGATTGACCGTCTCACCCGCCTCATTCTCCACCGGGAAAAGGGTCAGCTCATTCCAGAAGAGGCTGCCATCCTTGCGCTGGTTGCGCAGCAGGAACTGGCCGGGCGCATTGTCCCGCACCGCGGCGCGGAGCCGGGTTCGCTCCGCCCCATCCGCGGGCTCCGCCGAAAGGAACCGGCAGTTTTCGCCCAAAACCTCCTCAGCCGAGTAGCCGGAGATCTCTTCAAACGCGCTGTTCACGTAGATCAGAGGGCGCTCATCCCGGGTCGCATCGGCGATGGCAAAGCCCGAGGACGAGCCCTGGATTGCCGCCGCGAGGAGCTTGTTTTCCTCGGCAATCTTGCTCCCTTGCAGGGCGCGCAGCGCGAGGCCCGCCAACCGCTCCACAAGGCTGAGACTGCCCTTGGCGAAGGCGGGCGGCTTTGCCTTGAACGCAGCCAGCGCGTAGCGGCGCCCGTCGGAATGGAGTGGGGCGCATTCAAAAGCGGTGTAGCCCGTGATGTCGAGATCCCCGCCCCAGGCCCCTGTCACGCTCAGATCGATGATATCCCGCGACCGCGCGGCCAGATCAAAGGGCGGCACAAGGCGCTGGCCGAGCACGCGCGGCTCGTCACTGGCGGAGATCGTAAAGCCGCCCTCGCCATCAATCTCGCCCAGTACCGCGAGATCGGCGCCGATCTTGTTGCGAAGGGAGACGAAAATGCTCGCGAGGGCATCCCCAGGGGTGCGCGCGCTGGAATATGCCTCCAGGCATTCCAGCAATTTGCGCGTCTCGCTGAGGGATTTCGCCTCTCGTTCGCGCAGGAGCTGCAATTCGAGCAGCGCCTCGCGCAGCCGCTCATCTTCGGCCATGCTACGGGTCCCTTAAGCTGGGTTACCCGAACACTATGCAGGAAATCATTAAGTTTCCATGCCGGTTTCCGGCGCCGATGATCTGCCCTTGCTCGCCAAAGGTGAAAGTGCCGAGGAAAGGCGCCGGACCAAGAGAGTCCGCGACCCCGGCCACAACCTCGTCGAGACGGTCCCGCACTGAGAGCATGCAGCCCCCGCAATAGACCATCAATGCGCCGGCAATGGGCGCGGTCTCCATGCTGCCCGCAGCGCGCGCAAGGGCGGCGACCCGCCCGGCCCGGTCAATCAGACCCGCCTGGGTGCCGGTCATGAAGGTCAGAACCTCGCCCTTCTCCACGGTCGCAAAAAGCTCCAGCGCGCCGGTGGTCTCCGCCGCGGCGGGGTGGGCCAGCAGGTAGGAGGGCAGACCGTCAAGCTCAGTCACCTTGCGGCCAAGGGGCGAGAGGGTGCTGTCCGAAAGGATCGATTGCGGGCCGGTCTTGGCCGGGTCGAGCGCGACCGCGCCTTCGCACCACTCGCCATAGACCTCAAAGGCCGGACGATGGTCGATCTCCAACACGCGGCGGCCTTCGATCTTGGTGGCCGTGCCGGATTTCTCCGTGGGGGAATAGCCGTTGTGATAGGCGAAGGAGACCGGGCGCGAGGGGAACATGACCGTGACGACCACACCCGCTGCTTCGCTCCGGGATTTGTCGAAGACGAACCAGTTGCCGGCCACGTCATTATCCGCCGCGCTGCCGCCAATGATCGGGACATCCGTACCGATCACCGACTCGATGCCCGCAAGGATCGCCTCTTCGGTACCCGGCGTGCTGGAGACCCAGACCAGCTCGGGCTTCTCGCCCAGCCGGTCGGCGGCCGCCAGCGCCTGCATCGTGGCGGCGCGCGCGGCACTGTAACTGTCGGGATCGAAGGGCAGCATCGCCGTGCCGTAAGCCCCGTCCGGGTCATCAATGGCGAAGATCGCGAGCCCGTCGGTCACACCCTCATGGCTCATGGCGCCCAGGCAGGAGGTCGCGCCATGGACCTGACCCGCACATTCCACGAGCCCCAGAGCTCGGGGGTCGGTGGCGCAATTGCCATGCACTGCAATAAAACTTGCGCCGTGCAGCTCCTGCACGGCCCCGGCCTCGGCATCCGCCGCGATGGAAAGAACTCTGATCTTCATATCCGCCAACCTATCGATACGGGCGCACCCTACCCCGCGCCCTGCGGCGTCGGGGATCAACTCGGTATAGCGGCCTATACCAACGTATAGTTTAAGCCGGGTAAGCGGCCTGAACCATGGCCTCGGAGAGCCCGCCATAGATCTCGGACCACGCGGCCTCGTCCTCGGGCGTGAACTCGGTGCCGAGCACGTGCTTGAGAGATTTGATCAGGGCCGCCCCGACCGAGGCGTATTGATCCGGCGTCACCCCATAGGCCACATGGCGGATCGCAAGGTCCCGCGCAGCCGGCATCAGCGCATCGGGATCCTCCAGATGGTCCACCACAAAGCCCAGCGTTTGCACGAGCTTGCGCCCCTGCAGGTCGAGATCGCCGACAAAGAGCGGCTTGGTCGTCGGATCCCCGCGAAAGAGGTTCGCATAGAAGATGCGCGCTACATCCTCGGAGAGGGGCGCGACTTGCGCCCAGGTCTTCTGCACGCGGTGGGTGGGGGTGGTGGTCACGGTGCTCTGGCTCCTTGGGTGGCTCGGCAGCGGGTTGGGGGAGTTAAACAGCCCCCGGCGCCCCCTGTCCATGGGGCGCGCGCGGATCACGGTCTGCGGGATATCCCGATGGGTCCGGTTCTATCCCGATGGCTAGAAGATTTACCGCTGCGTGCGGGATAGCACGAGGGCCAGCAAAACGAGGTTCCTGTCATGAAGATGTCCCTGATTTCCCCCCTGCTCGCCCTCAGCCTTTGTGCGTCCCTCGCCGGAGGCGGCGCGCTGGCCGAAACCGGCGCAACGCTCAAGGCGCAGAAGGCGCGCTACAGCGCCGCCATGGCCCTGCGCGCGGAGGCCCCCGAAGAGGCCGCGGCCGCCATGATCGCCCTGGCGCAGGCTGGCTATCCTCGGGCCATGGATCGGCTCGCCTATTTCCACACCAAGGGCCAGGGTGTGCCGCTGGATCTGGATGCGGCCCGCGCGCTCTATGAGCAGGCCGTGGCGGCCGGCTATGAAAGATCGCTGATCTCTCTGGGCAAGCTGGCTTTGAAGAGCGGTGATCTGGAGCTCGCGGAGGACAGTCTCCGGGAAGCCGTTGCAAAGGGGGTGGACAAGGCCGCGCCGGTGCTCGCCTGGGCCCATGCAACCGACCGGCTGGGGGAGCGCTCGGACCCTGCGCGCGGGATCGCGGAGCTGCGCCGTCTGGCCGCGCAGGACAGCCGGGATGCGCAGATCTTTCTGCTCGCGGGCCTTCTGAAGCAACCTGACGCTCCCGGGGCCGCAGCCGAGGTGCTGACCCGGCTCGAAACGCGGGCCGCGGAGGGGGACGCCAAGGCGGCGGAGGGTTTGCTGCGCTACTACCGGTTGCGCGGTCTCGGGTCCGAGACCGCGGGGACGCGCGCCGCCCTGCTGGAGACGCCCGGCATGCGCGCGAAGATCCGGGTGGAAGAAGGGCTCTACCTTGCGGTCGAGCGTGAGCCTGCGCGCTTCTGGCTGGCCTCCGAAGCGCTGTTGAACTCCGCGCCGAACCCGGTCTTTGCCCGGGCACTGACAGTCACCTCCAAGCTCAACAAGAACGCCTATATCCGCGTATTGCAGGCGGAGCTCACGGCTCTGGGCTACCGGACGGGGCGGCCGAGCCCGTATCTCAACGCGCCCCTCATCCGCGCAGTGAACGCGTTCTGCCGCGACACGGGCATCACGGATAGCTGCCGCCTCGGCCCCCTGAAATCGGTCACGATCAAGGCCGTGGCCGCTGAACTGGCCGCAAGACGCGCACCGCCCGTGGCGGGCTAGGCCCCTTCCCGCGAGACGCGCCCCCCGTCGTGGCGGATTTTCTCCGCCGCGACGGAAGGGAGTTGCATTACCCAAGTAAATCTGTCAGGATTATCTCATCCCAGCCAAGCCCTTGCCTGAGCCCGGTCCGAACACGAACGGAGATCTGATGCGCCCGCGACGCGCATCGCACCGGCGGAGGCCTGCTTGCTGTACTTTCTGACCCTTTCCGACACCCCGCGCCCAAGATGGGGCTTTGATGCCTTCTGGACCCCGGAAACCAGTGACTTCTGGAAGGTGTCCGATGCCCACTAGTCGCAAACCCACGGTCGACGCCTGCTGCAACCGCGCGCAGGAGACCCAGGCCACTCGCCTCGACGATACGGATTTCTGCGAGCAGGAGCTGATCATCCTGCAAACCGCCCGGTATTTCTTCGACAGCTTCGCCCATCCGCAAGGCCAGAGCTGGATCCTCGGCTTTGACTGCCCCGGCAATCTCTATGGCGAGGTCGAAGGCCCGCGGATCGCCGCGCTGATCCTCGACAGCGTGCAGGCCATGCGCATGGCGCGGCACTCCTGCTTTCGGTTCAACAACCCCCATTGCGTGGGCTGCTCGCAGATCCTGTCGGAGCATGAACGCCTCTTCATGCGCAGTTTCACCGCTCTGAGGGAGGGTCGCCGCCCGGTCGCCTTCTCCTACGCGATGCTGCTTTGCGAGATGAACCCGGTGGATTCGTTCCTCGCCGCGCAGCTGCGGCTGCTCAACGCCACGGCAGAGCGGGAGCTGGCCACCGCCTCCTGAAGCGCCCTTGCCCTGCGCGGGACCACGTACCGCGGGCCCAAACGGCGCGCCCCAACTTCGAAGGACGATCCGCATGCTCGACGCCCATGACATCCGCGAAGCCCGCAGCCAGCGTCCCGGCCGCGCCCGGGATATTGCCGATGCGCTCGGCATCTCCGAAGCCGCATTGGTCGCGGCAGAGGTCGGGCACCGGGCCGTCGCCCTGCATCCCCATCCCAACACGCTGATCCCCGCTCTTGGGACATTGGGGCCGATGATGGCGCTGACCCGGAACGAGGCCTGCGTAATCGAGAAGGACGGGGCCTATACGGACTATCATGGCGGCGAACACGCGACGATGACCCTCAATGCAGGGATCGATCTGCGGATGTTCCCCCGCCATTGGTGCCACGCCTTTGCGGTTGTCGAGGAGGTCCGGAGCGGGCTGCGCCACAGCGTGCAGGTCTTCGATGCGGCGGGGGATGCGGTCCACAAGGCCTATCTGCCGACGGAGACGGATCTCAGCGGGTGGGAGGCCCTCAAGACCGCCTGCACCCTGCCCGCGCAGCGCGACACGCTGGATCTGGAGGAGCGCGTCCCGCCCGAGGCCGCCAGGATCAACCTCGAGAAGCGCGAGATCCTGCTGAAGGAATGGGCTCGGCTCACGGACACTCATCAATTCCTGCGGCTCTGCGCCAAGCTCAAGATGAACCGGTTGGGCGCTTACCGGATCGCCGGCGCTCCCTTCGTGCGCGCCCTCGCCCCGGAGGCGGTCGAAGCCCTGCTGACCGGAGTGCAGACCGCCGGATTCGACATCATGCTCTTTGTCGGCAATCGCGGTTGCATCGAGATCCATACGGGTCCGATCCGCCGGATGGAGCCCATGGGGCCGTGGCAAAACGTGCTCGATCTCGGCTTCAACCTGCATCTGCGCCGCGACCGGATCGCCGAGGTCTGGCAGGTCGAAAAGCCCACGCAACGGGGGCCAGCGGTCTCGGTCGAGGCTTTCAATGCGGAGGGGTTGTTGATCCTGCAGATGTTCGGCGTGCCCAAGAAGGGCAACGACACCCGCACCGCCTTCTCCGAACTGGCCCATGGATTGCCCGACCGGGAGCCCGCTGCATGATGTTCCGCATTGCCCTTTTGATGTTTCTTCTGGCGGGTCCCGTACTCGCCTCTGACCGGGTTCTGACCATCGGTGGAGCGCTGACCGAGATCGTCTATGCCCTGGGCGAAGAGGGCCGGCTGGTGGGGCGGGATGCGACCTCCACCTATCCCCCCGCTGCAGAGGATCTGCCCGATGTGGGTTATATGCGAGCCCTCTCCCCCGAAGGTGTGCTGAGCCTCGCCCCGGATCTCATCATTGCCGATGAGGGGGCTGGCCCGGCAGAGGCCTTGGATGTTCTTACTTCCGCGCGTGTACCGATTGTGTTTGTGCGCGATGAGCCGAGCGCGGACGGCCTCATCGCCAAGATTGACCAGGTCGCCGAGGCCCTTGGCGTGCCCGAACGCGGGGCTGAGCTCGCCGCGCAGGTCCGGGCCGATCTCGATGCCGCAAAGGCGCAGGTGGCCGAACTGGCGGGTGACAGGCCCAAGCGCGTGCTCTTCATCCTCTCGACCCAAGGGGGCCGGATCCTCGCCTCGGGCACGGAGACGGCAGCGGCCGCGATGATCGAGCTGGCCGGGGGCGTGAACGCCAATACCGGGTTCGACGGCTACAAGCCCCTGACCGATGAGGCCGTGGCCGCCATGGCCCCCGATCTGATCCTGATG
Organism: Dinoroseobacter sp. S76; assembly: GCF_049801095.1. NCBI lineage: Bacteria > Pseudomonadati > Pseudomonadota > Alphaproteobacteria > Rhodobacterales > Roseobacteraceae > Dinoroseobacter > Dinoroseobacter sp. S76. The sequence goes on from NZ_JBNAGH010000001.1 coordinate 420,942, forward strand.
ATGGCCCGTGGCGGCGATCATGGCATGGCGACCGATGCCCTGCTGGCCCTGCCCGCCTTGGCCGCAACGCCTGCGGCCCGGACCCGGGCGGTGGTGCAGATGGACGGACTCTTTCTTCTGGGCTTCGGGCCGCGCACGGCGCAGGCGGTGCGGGACCTGTCCGGCGCGCTCCATGGCAGCTGAGCTGTCGCAAAGCCCGCCGCTGCGCGCGCCTCAAGGGACGCGGCATAGGCGGGCCCTGCGGCTGCATCTCTGGCTCTGGGGATTTCTGATCCTTGTCTCGATCCTGTCCCTCGGGATCGGCGCGGCGGGCGCCCAAGTGCGCCTCGCGCTGCTCGACTGGATCCGGACCGGCACGCTCGATGCGGGAGCGCGGGTGATCCTGTTTGACATCCGCCTGCCCCGTCTGGCGCTGGGGCTGCTGGTGGGCACGGCCCTCGCGGTGTCGGGCGCGGTGATGCAGGGGCTCTTTCGCAACCCGCTCGCGGATCCGGGTCTGGTGGGGGTCAGCGCGGGCGCAGGTATGGGCGCGATCCTGGCGATCGTGCTGGGCGCGGCCTTGCCTGCTGCAATCCTGAGTGTGGCCGGGGACTACCTGGTCCCGCTTGCGGCCTTTCTCGGCGGCTGGGGCAGCACCCTCCTGCTCTACAAGGTCTCCACCCGGCGGGGCCGGACCTCGGTCGCGACCATGCTGCTGGCGGGGATCGCCCTTGCGGCGCTGACCGGGGCGCTCTCGGGCATTCTGGTCTATCTGGCCGATGATCGGCAATTGCGGGATCTGACCTTCTGGGGGCTCGGCTCTCTCGCCGGGGCCACATGGATCAAGGTCGCCGTGGCCGGACCGCTCATCGCGCTGGCCTTTCTGTCGGCGCCGCTCCTGGCGCGGGGGCTGAACGGGCTGACACTCGGGGAGGCCGCGGCGGCCCATATGGGCGTGGCGCTGGAAAGGTTGAAAACCGGCGCCATCCTGATCGTGGCCAGCGCGACCGGCGCGGCAGTGGCCGTCTCTGGCGGGATCGGCTTTGTCGGGATCGTCGTGCCCCATCTGCTGCGGATCGCCGTGGGACCGGACCACAGGACGCTTCTGCCGAATGCGGCGGTGCTGGGGGCAAGCCTTCTGGTGCTGGCCGATTGCCTCAGCCGCACGATCATTGCCCCGGCGGAGCTGCCGATCGGGATCGTCACCGCCGTGCTCGGCGCGCCGGTCTTCCTGTGGATCCTGTTGCGCGCACGAGGGGTGGTGGATCTGTGAGCCTCGAGGCGCGGAACATTACCGTCCGACTGGGTCGGCGCGCGGTTCTCTCAAACATCGCGTTCTCCGCGCAGGCGAGGGCGCTGACGGCTATTGTCGGGCCCAATGGTTCCGGCAAGACCACCCTGCTCCGGGCTCTGGTGGGCGAGATCCCGGCGACCGGGTCCGTCCGTCTGAACGGCGAAGAGGTCGCGGACGCCAAGCCCTGGGCGCTCGCCGCACGGCGTGGGGTGCTGCCGCAGGCGGCCTCTCTGGCCTTCCCCTTCTCAGTGATCGAGGTGATCACCATGGGCCTCGAAGCCGGGCGCCACGCAGCGCGCCGCACCCTGCCCCAACAGGCGCTGCAGCAGGTCGGGCTGAGTGGCTATGAGGACCGGTTCTATCAAGAGCTCTCGGGCGGCGAGCAGCAGCGCGTGCAACTGGCCCGCGTATTGTGCCAGGTCTGGGAACCGATGCTCGATGGCGCGCCAAGCTGGCTTTTCCTCGATGAGCCGGTCGCCAGCCTCGATATCGGGCACCAGCTCGGCATCATGCGGATCGCTGCGGATTACGCCGCGCGGGGCGGGGGCGTGGTCGCGGTGATGCACGATCTGAACCTCACGGCGATGTTTGCCGATGCGGTGTGCTTGCTCAAGGACGGGGCGGTGCAGGCTCAGGGCAAACCCCAGGAGGTGCTGACCAATGGGATCCTGACGCGCGCCTATGACTGCCCTTTGCGGGTCAACGCGGCGCCGCCTTCGGACATTCCGTTCCTGTTGCCTCAGGCTGCGGGTCGGATCTAGACGCGCTGGAGGACCGCGCCCCGGCGGCTATTCCGGGTCCAGCGGCGGCAAACGCGGCTCGAAAATGCAGGACTTCACGATGCTCGTATTGGTCTCCGCCCGGTCATGCAGGGGCAGGATGATCTCATCCAGCTCTGCCACATCCCGCAGCATCAGCCGGGCGACATAGCAGTCATCCCCCGTGACCCGGTCGCAGGAGACAAAGCGCGGCTGTTCCTCGATCATCCGCTCGACATTGCGGAGCTGTCCGCTGCGCGGCTTGATCCGGACAAGCGCCTGAATTGTATAGCCAAACCGGCGCAGATCCACACCCGCACTGAAGCCCGTGACATAACCGTCCTGCTGCAATCCGCGCAGCCGCTCCCCCACGGCAGGCCCGGAAAGCCCGACCTCCTTCCCGATATCGGACAGGCTTGTGCGTCCCTGGGATTCGAGGATCTCCACAATGCGGCGGTCGGTCTGGTCGAGCACTTTTGACATGAAGGTCAAGTACCACATTCTCTGAAGATACAAAAGCCAGGACCTGAATTTGGACGCGATACTGGAGGGACACCCGCCCAGCGCCTTCGGTAGACTGGGTCAAACACTTGCAGGAGCATTTCATGGAAATCAAACGCATCGCCGCCTTCAGCCAAGGCACCGCAGGCGGCAACCCGGCGGGCGTCGTGCTGCTCGACGCGGCAGCCCCCGCCGAGGATATGGCCCGTGTCGCAGCGGAGGTCGGGTATTCCGAGACAGTCTTTGCTGTCGCCCAAGACGCCGCGAAATCCCGCTGGCGCGCGCGCTACTTCTCGCCGGAATCCGAGGTGCCCTTCTGTGGCCATGCAACGATCGCGCTCGGCGCAGTGCTGGGGGAAACGGTTGGCGCGGGCACCTATCAGCTCGCGCTGAACGAGGCGGAGATCAGTGTCGAAGCCACCCCCAGCCCCGATGGGATGATGGCCACCCTGTCTTCGCCCCCGACCCGAAGCCGCTCCCTGAAGGACGCGGAGCTGCGGGAGGTCATGGCCCTGTTTGGCCTCACGTCGGAGGATCTCGACCCGCGTCTGGCCCCGGCGCATATCCACGCGGGCGCGGATCACGCGGTGCTGCCCCTCAAGGATCGGGCCCGGCTCGCAGCCATGGACTATGATCTGAACGAGGGGCGCGCGGTGATGCGGGCTCATGGGCTGGTCAAGGTCATGCTGGTCCATATCGAGGGGGATCAATCCTTCGTCGTTCGCAATGCCTTCGCGTCGGGCGGTGTCCTCGAGGATCCAGCGACGGGCGCGGCCGCGGCGGCCTTCGCGGGGTATCTGCGGGACAGCGGCTGGCCCCATGGGGGGCAGTTCACCATCCGGCAAGGCGAGGATATGGGCAGCCCGTCCGAGATCCACGTGGCGCTGGAGGAGACCAAGGGCGCCTCCGTCCGCGTCTCGGGTCGTGCCCGGACCATCGCGTGATCCCGCTTCCCGATATCGTTGCGGAGTACATCGCCGCCTATAACGCGCGGAACGTGAAGGGCATGCTCGCGTGCCTGTCCGATGAGATCGCCTTCAGCCATTTAGAGGATGGGATCGCCGTGACCGAGAGTGTCGGCAAGCCCGCCTTTGCCGAGTTGGCGGTGCTGGGTGCCCAGGCTTTCGAGATGCGGCACCAGCGCGTGACCCAAGCAACCACTACAGGGCCGATCACGCGCGTTGAGCTTGTCTTCACCGGGCGGGTAGCCACGGATCTGCCCAATGGCTGGACAGCAGGGCAAGAGGTCCGCGTCCGCGGCAGTTCGGAGTTTCATCTCAGGGACGGACGGATTGTTCGGCTTGTGGATGAGACCCTGAGCGTGGAGGCGTGAGCTTGCCGATCCGCGCGCCGCAGGAGCGCCGGTCCAATCCCGTTGCGTGCGGCGTCGCGCCCGCCGGTTCTCCCGAGAGGGGCGCCTGCTGCCAGTGCTCAAGCAAACGCGCAGGGGGGCGGCCATGCCCGACCAGCTCCAGGCGCTGATCACCTTTGCGCTCGTCGCGACCGCCTCTCCTGGTGGGGCGACCACGCTCGCCACGGCCTCGGGCGCGCGGTTCGGGTATCGGCGGAGCCTGCCTTTGATCCTCGGGATTGCGGGGACGCTGGCGTGCCTCGTGGCCCTGTCCGGCACGAGCCTTGCGGCGGTCCTGCTGGCCATGCCCGGGCTGGACACGGCCGCCAAAGGGATCGGCTCGATCTACCTGCTATGGCTCGCCATGCGGATCGCGGGTGCGGGCGGGCCGAGCTCGGAGGATCCCAAGGGCGCGCGCCCCTTGGGCGCTGTCGGGGCCGGCGCGCTCCTGCTGGTGAACCCCAAGGCCTGGGCGATGGCTCTGGGCGTTGCGTCGTCCTTCTCAGAACTGACGCCAGACCCGCTGCGCCTTGGCAGCCTGCTGGCGGCGGTGTTTCTGGCATCGGCCTGCCTGTCGCTCTCGCTCTGGGCCATGGCCGGGCGTCTTCTGGCGCAGCGTTTGAGCAGGCCAGTGCATTGGCGGCTCTTCAACGGGGCCATGGCGGTCCTGCTCGCAGGCGCGGTGATCCAACTCTGGCTCTAGGGGCATCGCGATGACGCCCCCTGCCCGCCTCCGGTCCCTAGGCCCGCGCCGGACCGACCCGCCCGGTGCAGGGCCCGAACCCGATCCGGTACCCCTCGCCCAGCGCCGCGCCATAGAGCGAGAGCGTATCGCCATCGGCGATGAAACTGCGCGTCTCGCCCGTGTCGAGCTGGAACGGTTCCTTGCCGCCCCAACTCAGCTCCAGAAGAGAGCCGCGGTTCTCCCGCGCGGGGCCCGAGATGGTGCCCGAGCCGAGCAGATCCCCGACCCGCATGGGACAGCCCGAGGAGGCATGATGGGCCAGCTGCTGGGCGGCGGAGTAATACATCTCCTTGTAATTCGTGCGTGCGATGATCGTCTCGGCGCCCCCGTCCGGCGCGAGCCCGACCTGCAGATCGATATCATAAAGCATGGGCCCCGTGTCCTGCAGATGGGGCAGCAGCGCCACCTCGCGCGCCGGGGTGGCCGCGCGGAACGGCTCCAACGCGGCGGCAGTCACGATCCAGGGACTGATCGTCGTGGCGGTCGCCTTGGCCTGAAACGGGCCGAGCGGCTGATACTCCCAGGCCTGAATATCCCGGGCGGACCAGTCGTTCAGCAGTACATAGCCGAAGATATTCGCAAAGGCCTCATCCACACTGAGCGGCCCGGTGGAAGGCTGGCCAACAATCGCGCCCATCTCGAGCTCGATATCAAAGCGCTGGGAGGGGCCAAAACGCGGGGCGGCGTCCTGTGGCCCTTTCAGCTGGCCATGGGGGCGCGTGATCTCGGTGCCCGAAACCACGACGGAGGACGCCCGCCCGTTATAGCCGATAGGGATATGGAGCCAGTTGGGCGGCAGCGCGTTCTCCGCCCCCCGGAACATGGTGCCCACATTGGTGGCATGGTGCCGACCGGCGTAGAAATCCGTGTATTCCGTGACCGCGAAGGGCATATGGAGCGCCACATCGCTTAAGGGGATCAAATGGGGCGCGACCGTCTCGCGCTGCGCCGCACCTTCGGACAGCAACGCGGTGAGCTCCGCCCGCAGGCGCTGCCACGCTTCCGGGCCCAGGGCCATGAATGCGTTCCAGCCCGCTGTGCCAAGCACGCCGCCAAAGCTGAGAAGTCCTTGCGCCTCCAGCCCGGCCAAATCCAGAACCTGATCCCCGATCGCAACGCCACATCGCGGCGCCTCGCCGGGGCGCGAGACCATGCCGTAGGGCAGATTGTTCAGGGGAAAATCGGTCTCGGCACGATTGGCGCTCTCGACCCAGCTGCGGTGCAAATTGCTCATGTCGGTGTCCTCAGGCTGCATCCGGCTGCGCGTCAGGATGCGCGGCGGCAAAGGCCGGCAGATCCAGGCAGCGGGCTTCGATATCGGTCAGTCGCGCCAGTCCGCTGAGATCCATGTCCCAGCGATGGGCATTGTAGAGCTGCGGGATCAGGCACAGATCGGCCAGACCGGGCGTGTCGGCAAAGCTGAAACGCGGGCCCTCGGGCAAGAGCCGCGCATAGGCCCGCAGGCCCTCTGTCATCCAATTCGTCATCCAGGCGACCACCGCCTCTTGCCCATGCCCCATGGCCTGCAGCTTGCGCCCGACCTTGAGGTTGTTCAACGGATGAATGTCGCAGGCAATCACCAGGGCGGCGGCGCGCACCTGCGCGGCCTGCGCGGCGTCCTGCGGCAGAAGCGGCGGCTCCGGGCAGACCTGCTCCAGATATTCCAGAATGGCCATGGACTGGGTCAGGGTCATCCCATCGGCCAGCGCGAGGGTCGGCACCCGGCCCAAGGGGTTGCGTGCAAGATAGGCGGTCGAGCTCTGCGCGCCTCGCAAAAGATCAATGGGCACAGTCTCATAGCTGAGCGTCTTGAGGTTCAACGCGATGCGCACGCGGTAGGCCGCGCTCGACCGCCAATAGCTGTAGAGGGTCACTTGGGCCCCGGCGTTCCGTCGAAATGCTTCTCAAGGCTGGTCCAGCAATCGATGTAGTCGTCCTGCAGGGGCGCCTCCTGTGCCGCAAACGGTGTCAGGTGCTGCGGAAAGCGCGTCTCGAACATGAAGGACATGGTGTTGTCGAGCTTCTCGGCCCCGAGATCCGCATTGGTCGCTCCCTCGAACGCCTCCCGATCCGGCCCATGGGGCAGCATCATGTTATGCAGGCTGATCCCGCCCGGCACGAACCCCTCGGGCTTGGCGTCATAGATGCCATAGATGTTGCCCATGAGCTCGGACATGATGTTCTTGTGATACCAGGGCGGACGGAAGGTGTCCTCGGCCACCATCCAGCGTTCGCGGAACAGCACGAAGTCGATATTCGCCGTGCCCGGACTGCCCGAGGGCGCGGTCAGGACCGTGAAGATCGACGGGTCCGGGTGATCAAAGAGCACCGCCCCAACCGGGCAATAAGCGCGCAGGTCGTATTTCACCGGCGCGTAGTTCCCGTGCCAGGCGACAATGTCGAGCGGACTCTGATCAATTTCGGTGACATGGAACTGCCCGCACCATTTGACGGTGATGGTCGAGGGCACTTCGCGATCCTCAAACGCCGCTACAGGCGCCTTGAAATCCCGCGGGTTGGCCATGCAATTGGCCCCGATCGGACCACGCCCCGGCAGCTCGAACTTCTCGCCGTAATTCTCGCAGACAAAGCCCCGGGCCGGGCCGTCCAGAAGCTCAACCCGGTAGACCAGACCGCGGGGGATGATCGCGATCTCCTTGGGCTCCACATCGAGGATGCCGAGCTCGGTGAAGAACCGGATGCGCCCTTCCTGGGGAACCACCAGCAGCTCGCTATCGGCGGAAAAGAAGTAGTCATCCACCATGCTCGCCGTGACCAGATAGACATGGGTGGCCATGCCGACCTGGGTGTTCACATCCCCCGCCGTGGTCATGGTCCGCATGCCCGTCACCCAGGTCAGGCGGTCTTCTGAGGCCTCCACCGGGTTCCAGCGATACTGACCAAGACTGATCACATCGGGGTCGATGCAGGGCGCGCTCTTCCAATAGGGCAAGTCGATCTTCGTGTAGCGTGTGGAGTGCTTCACCGAAGGCCGGATGCGATAGCACCAGGTCCGCTCGGGCGGGTGCTTGGTGAAGGCCGTTCCGGACAGTTGCTCGGCATAAAGACCATAGGCGCAGCGCTGGGGGCTGTTCATCCCCTGAGGCAGCGCGCCCGGCAGCGCCTCGGTCTCAAAGTCATTGCCGAAACCGGGCATGTATCCGGGGGTGGTGCCATTGGTGATGGCTTGCTGGATGATCTTGCGATGGTCTTGAGCGGTCATGGTCTGTCTCCGAACGGGGGAGGGAAAGTCAGGCGCGATAGGCCGGGAGCGGCGCGCGGTCTTGCAGCTCGATCATGCGGCGCAGCATGGTCTCGGTGAGAGCGGCGCGTGCCGCCTGAGCCTCGGGCGCGGCAAAGAGATTGCTCAGCTCGTGGGGGTCCTGCCGCAAGTCATACATCTCGCCCCAGTCTTCGCCCTGGCGCAGGGACATGCGGTGACTGTCGGTCACGATGGTGCGGACCCGTTGCGGGCGGTCAAACCCGGTCATGACGCGCTGGCTGTCTTCCTCGACGATGATGGCCTCGGGCGGAGGTGACGCGAAGAGGTCGCGCCCCTGAAGCCCGTTGAAGGGCTGGATCCCGGCGCGCGCGAGGATGGTGGCGGAGATGTCAATCGAAGACCCGAGCCCCGCATCGCAAACCGCCTCTGCCGGGCGGGCGGGATCGTGCCAGATGAACGGGACCCGAATGATGCCCTGGTAATGCAGCAGAAGCTTCAGCATCAGCCCGTGATCGCCCATGTAATCACCATGGTCGGAGGTGAAGATCACCACCGTATCCTCGGCCAGCCCCAGCGCCTCGAGCCGTTTCAGAACCCGTCCGATCGCGTCATCGATCATCGTGATCATGCCATAGGTCAGCGCGATGATCGCCCGTGCCTCTTCCTCGGTCACCGCGAAAGGGTTCTGGTTGTCGCGCGGATCCGTGCCCTGGCTCAGGGCCGCTTGCATCGCCTTGATCGGCGGCAGATCCCCTTTGCCAAAGGAGGCCGGCAGCTCGATCTCCCCCGGGTCGTACATGTCCCAATAGCGACCCGGCGGGGTGAAGGGGTGGTGCGGATCCGGAAAGGACATCTGGAGGAAAAACGGCGCCTCGGACTTGGCCTGCTCGGCAAGCCAGGCCTCGCTGCGATCCGCGATCCAGTTCGTGGAATAGAGCTCCTCGGGCACCGCCGTGCGCCAGGCTTGCGGCGCATCGATGCGATTGTCCGGCAGGGCGTTGTCCGGTCCCACAAGCGTGTCGAACTCCGCCCGCGCGTCCCGCGCCCAGAGCAGATAGTCGCCCGAGGCCTGATCCCCGTGATCGGCGGCCACCTCCACATGGGAGAACCCGTAGAAATCCCCATCCAGGCGATCCGCCAGCGGTGTGTCCCATTGAGGCGCCACTTCCAGATCGTAATCCGGCGAGTGGCGGTTGTTCTTGTAGGCGTCCTGAAGATGGGCCGAGGGGGCGCGGAGCCCCTCCCTGGCTTCGAACTTGTTGGTGGCAGGCAGGCCGGTAAAGCTCTGCAGATGCGACTTGCCGATCAGGCCCGTGGCATAGCCCGCGTCGCGCAAGAGCTCGACAAAGGTGGTGTGATCCTTCGACAGCGGGATCCCGTTATGGCGCGCCCCATGGACCGAGCACATCCGCCCGGTCATGATCGAGGCGCGGTTCGGCATGCAGATCGGGTTGGCCACATAGAACCGGTCCCAGCGGGTGCCCCGGGTCGCGAGCCCGTCGATATGCGGGGTCTGCACCACCGTGTTGCCATAGCATCCCAGATGATCCGCGCGATGCTGATCGGTGATGATGAAGAGGAAGTTTGGACGCTTGGTCATGACGCTCTCCCGGTGGACAGATCCGCGCTGCGACCCGCGCGCAGATCGATGGCGATCAGAGCGATTCCTATGGCGACCGCCGGCAGGTGAATAAGCGGATCTGTCGCAAGACAGGCAAAGGACGCCACAAAGCGCAATCCGATCTCCGGCACGCTCAGCTTGCGCCGGTCAAAGCCCGATAGCGCCGAGGAGAAGAGCCAGATGCAGAAGCAGGTCCGCGCCACGATCCAGATGAACGGGAAGAGGCTGAACTCCTCGATGATGAGGATCGTCGGGTAGAAGGCGAAGATGAAGGGGATGATGAACTTCGCCATCCCCAGCCGGAAAGACATGAAGGCGGTCATCAGCGGGTTTGCCCCGGCAATGGGGGCGGCCGCATAGGCCGCGATGGCCACGGGCGGGGTCAGCGAGGACGCCACCCCGTAGTAAAAGACGAACATATGCGCCGTCAGCATGGACACGCCCAGCGCCTGGATCGCAGGCCCCATCACGAGAATAATGATCAGATAGGCCGGCAGGGTCGGCATCCCCATGCCCAGCACCAGCGCGCCCAGCATCGCCACCAGCAGGGCGGAGAAGAGGCTCTCCCCCCGGATCTCGGCGATGACATTGGCCAGCTTGAGCCCAAGGCCCGTGGAATCGAGCGAGCCCACCAGAATGCCGATCGCGGCGATGGCGATGAGCAGGGTCGCACCGGATTCCGCCCCTTTGAGGAAGGACCGCCAGACCCGCATCGGATCGCGCCGCACATCCGGGTTGATCACCGACAAAGCCAGCAGGACCACCACCGCATAGAAGCCCGCCGCAGAGGTCGAGAGCCCCATCAGGAGCGAGCCGATCACCACCGCAATCGGCCCGGCAAAGAGCACAGAGTTGATGTAATCGGTTCGGGTGATGCGGTCGTCGATGGTCAGAGGCTGCACCTCGATCCCTTGACGCCGCGCCTCGACCGTCACGGCCGAAAACAGGCTGAAATAGTAAAACAGAGCAGGCAGCAGAGCCGCCACGATGATGTTCAGGTAGCCCACCCCCGTGAGATCCGCCATCACCAGCGCCGCCGCTCCCATGATCGGCGGCATGATCTGCCCGCCGGACGAGGCCGTGGCCTCAATCCCTGCCGCAAAGGTCGGCGAGAAGCCGCGCTTCTTGATCATCGGGATGGTGAAGGTCCCGGTGCCCACGATATTGGCGACAGTGGAGCCGGACATGGTGCCGAACATCGACGAGGCCAGGATCGCCGCATGGGCCGGGCCGCCCCGCGTGCGGCGCGTGGCGAGAAAGGCGAATTTCAGCAGGGTATCCCCGGCCCCGGTCCCTTCAAGCAGGACCCCGAAGATGATGAAGATGAACACCGTGCTCAGCACGATATTGGTGATCGACCCGAAAACGCCCTTGTTGGTGTTGTACCACAGGGCTTCAGCGACCTCTTTGAGCGAAAAGCCCGCATGGGACAGGATCCCCGGGAGGTCCTGCCCAAAGAGCAGATAGAGCACCCCGAACGCCCCCACGGCGAAGAGCCCCCAGCCCCAGAGACGCCGGCAAAGCTCAAGAAACACGATCAGCCCTGCCAGCGCGGGCCAGGCATCGCGCGTCGTCACATCATAAAGCGCGGTCTCCATCTCGGTCTGCACGAAGTGGAAGGACCAGATCGACCAGAGCCCCGCGATGAGAAGGCCCATATCCACAGCCAGATGCAGCGGTGTCAGCGGCTTGCCACTGGCGATCCGTCGGTTCTGAGACACGGTGATCCCGACCAAGAGGGCCAGGGCGAAGCCGGCAGCCCGATGCAGTTTCGGCTCGATCAGGCCAATGCCCGAGCTGTAGATCGTGATCACGCCAAGGGCGAGGCAGGACAGCATAGCCGCGATCGCGAACACGCGGATCGGGACGCTGGCGGTGGGGGCAGCATCATCGGTCATGATGGGGGCTTTCCTTGGGATGCAGGGCAGCAGAGGCGCGCGGTCGCGCCCCTGCGGGACGAGATGCGCTTAGGAACCGGGTCGCAGGGCGTCCGGGATCGCGATCCCTGCTTCGTCATAGTAGCGCACCGCGCCGGGATGCAGCGGCACATTGACCGAGGTGAAGGCGGTCTCGGGCGTCACATCCTTGAGGAAAAACGCGGTCGCATGCACCTCCGAGAGGTTCTCCCAGAAGGCCTTCGTGGCCTGATAGACCACATCCTCGGAGACCTCCGCATTGGTGCCGATGAACTGCGTAAAGCCGAGCGCGGTGATGTCGCCGCCGGTCAGCTGTCCCTTATAGACATCACCGGAGAAGGACATCATCCCCCGCCCGGGACGCCCGAAGAGCCCCTGCATCTCTTCACTGGCGATCTTGTCCTCCGGGATCGAGAGGATGCGGAATTCGCCCGACAGACCGAAGCGCTCGATATTGGCCGAGCCGATCTCGGCGGGGCGCACCATCATGTCGATCTTGCCATCGGCCAGGGCGGCATAGCCCTCGCCCCAGCCAAGGCGCACCGCCTTGTAATCCTCGCCCGCCACATAGCCGGTGATGATCTTGATCAGCGCCTCGGACGTGGCCGAGGCCGATCCGGCGGGCGGGCCAGTGAAAACCGTCTTGCCCTTGATATCGCTCCAATCCTCGATCCCCGACCCGGCGAGCGTCACCGGGTGATAGGCTCCGGCCTTGAACCCCAGAATGGCGCGGATGTTCTTGGCCAGCTCCGGCGCGCCCGCAACCTTCTCATACATCCGTTTCTGCCCGGCCATCAGGTTGACCAGCGAGGGCACGGTCGAGAAGAACGCGATCTCGCCCTTGGCACCCTTGAGCATGGATTTCGTGAGCGTCTGGCCCGCATTCACCTGGATCTCCACATCCGCCTTGCCGGCCTGATTGGTGAAGGCAACGAACATCGTGTGGACCGGGTCGCCAACGCCTGCGGTCTCTCCCTTGAAGATTTCCGCCGCGCTCAGGTTCGGCAGGGCAAGTGCAACGGACGCGATCGCAGCGACCCGCTTTAGGTTCGTGAAAATCATGACGAAGTCCTCCCTCTTGTCGCGCAAAGCTTAACAAGGCGATTTCATCAAGTATAATCAGCAATCATCAGGCAAACATATCGAATTGATATGAAACTCGACACAAGACATCTGGCCCAGCTTTCGGTCATCGTAGAGACCGGATCCTTCCAAAGGGCCGCCGACCGGATCGGGCTGACCCAGCCCGCGCTGAGCCGCAATATGCGCACCCTCGAAGAGCGTCTGGGTGCGCCGATCTTCACCCGGGATGGGCGGCGCTCGGTGCCCAATGACCTCGGGCTGAAGCTGGCCCGCAGCGGCCTCGCGATCCGCGTGGCGGAGGAACAGGCGGGCAATCTCGCCTCCCTCGCGGCGGCGGGCTCCGCCGGGCAGTTGCGGATTGGCGCGCCGCCCATCGTCTGCGGACGGTTTCTGACCGAGATCCTGTCGCGCTTCATCGTGGAGAACCCCAATTGCGTCGTCGAGCTGCGGACCGGCCTTGTCCACGAGCTTCGCAGCATGCTGGAGCGGGGCCAGATCGACGTGGTCTTCGGCCCCCAGAGCGCGGCGGACCCGGCCTCCGGGTTGGATTTCGTACCGCTGATTGACGACTACGTGGCGATCATCTGCCGGGCCGGACACCCCTTGACCCGCACGCGGGCGATCATGGCCTCGGACCTCATGGAGCAGCGCTGGCTCGCCCATTCCCGAGGCAGCCTGCTGCGCCAGCAGACCGAGGCCGCAATGATCGCCTCCGGCATCCATCACATGCAGATCGTCTGCGAAACGGATTCGATCCGCTCGGCCCTGGAGATCGTCGCCTCCTCGGACCTGATCTCGACCATGCCCATCGCCACAACCGGCCCCTATCTGGAGGACAGGCTCGTCTTTCTGGATTTCGAGCATCCCCAGTTTCACCGCCCCCTCGGTGCGATCCAGCTGTCAAACACGCCGCCAAACCCGGTCGTCGCGAGCTTTCTGGCGGATCTGGTGGCCCATACGGGCGGGATACAGCCTCTCTGATCGGACTGTTGGCGAAACCGTGCTATCTGCCGGAGGACGCGGAAGAGGGGGCGCAGTATGATCGAGTATCGGACAGGGATCCGCCCTGATCGCGCGCAGGTGGTCGCCCTATATGCGGCCAATGGCTGGAGCTCGGCGGAGGATCCCGATCGGTTGATGGCCGCCCTGCGCGGGTCCGATCACCTGATCTGCGCCTTTGACGGCGACCGTTTGGTCGGTCTGGCAAACGCGATCTCTGACGGTAGCCTCGTGGTCTATTACCCACATCTTCTTGTGCATCTGGACGCTCAGGGCCGGGGCATTGGTCGGGGCCTGATGGCGCGGATGGCGGAGAAGTACAGTGGCTTTCATCAGCAGGTGCTTCTGGCCGTCACCGACGCCGCGCCGTTCTATGAGCGCGTGGGGTTTCGCAAAACCGATGCCGTGGTGCCCATGTGGATCTATGAGGGCACCGACCACTAGGGCACGGCGCTTGCCTGCGCCGCCGCTGCGCCGGACATGCCCCTGTGCTTCCCGCGCAAGCCGCGAGAAAACTCTTGCGCGACCCTATTAGCTGACTAAAGTCAGATAAATGCAGCAAGATGACATCACACGTATTCGAAACTTCGGACGCTCCGTCGCGGTGGAGGTGGGCGCGCTCGAGGATTCCTTTCTCAACAGGGGGCGCCCCCTGGGCTCGGCCCGGGTCCTCAACGCCATCGGGCTTGGCTATGAAAACGTCTCGGACCTGCGCGCCAAGCTGAAGCTGGACACGGGCCTGCTCAGCCGATTGCTGCGCGGGCTCGAGGGCGAAGGGTTGATCAAGACCAAGCCCAACCCGGAGGACCGTCGCAGCCGGATCTCGACCCTGACGGCAAAGGGCAAGGCCGAGTTCGACATCTATGAGACCCTCTCGGATGAGCGGGCCGCCGCGATCCTCGCCCGCCACAAAGAAGCACGGCGACTGCTTGATGCCATGGATGTGGTCACGATCACACTGTCGCGCGACGAGATCGTCTTTGAGGAGGCGGATTATGCCTCCGAGATCGCCACAAGATGTCTGGAGGCCTTCGCCGCCGAGCTGAGCAAGCGGCTGAACCTGGAGTTCGATCTGGAAAACTCCGGCGTGCCCGAGCTGTCCCAGATGCGCCCGCCCCATGGCACTTTCGTGGTGGCGCGGCTGGGCGACATGCCTATCGGCTGCGTGGGGATCAAGGGCAAGGGGGGCCCCATTGCTGAAATCAAGCGAATGTGGATCGCCCCCGCCGGGCGCGGGCTGGGCCTTGCACGTCGCCTGATGACCACCGCCGAGGAGGCGGCCCGCGCCATGGGGATCCAGACGCTCCGCCTCGACACCAACAGCACCCTCTTTGAGGCCGCAGCCCTCTATCGCGACATGGGATGGCACGAGATCCCGCGGTTCAATGACGATCCCTACCCGGACCTCTTCTTCGAGAAGCACCTGTAAGGCCGCCCGTCCCTCCCTATTGCAAAAGGACCTGCCATGATCCTCGACCATGACGGCATCTCGCCCCGCGTGCATCCAAGCGCCCGCATTGCCCCGAACGCGGTGATCAGCGGCGATGTGGAGATCGGCGCGCAATGCTCCATCGGTTTCGGCGCGGTTCTGACGGCGGAGAGCGGGCCAATCCGCCTCGGCGAGAATGTGGTCGTGATGGACACGGCGGTTCTGCGCGGCGTGCGGGGGAACCCGTTGGTCGTCGGGTCGAACGTGCTGGTCGGCCCCCGGGCCTATCTGACGGGCTGCCGGGTTGAGGATGAAGCGTTTCTCGCCACAGGCACCACTGTCTTCAACGGGGCAGTGATCGGCACGGGCGCCGAGGTGCGGATCAACGGGATCGTGCATTTGCGGACCCATCTGCCCCCGCACGCGGTGGTCCCGCTTGGCTGGGTCGCGGTCGGCAACCCGGCGCTTATCCTGCCCCCGGACCAGCATGAGGAGATCTGGTCGGTCCAGAAGCCGCTCGATTTCCCGGGCTATGTCTTTGGCCGCGAGCGCCCGCCATCCGGCGAGACGATCATGCCCCACATGATGCCGCGCTATGCCCGAGCGCTGGCCAAACGGCACGGGCGGGACGGGAACAACGTCGCCACCTGAGCCTCCTCACGACCAAGGTTTCCCTGAGCACGCGGATCCCTCAAGTGGGTCTCGCCGTCCGACAAGAATGGGTGTTGGACGCGCCCGAGCCGCGCGGTAGGCTTGGCCAAAAACATGAAAATGGCAGGGACAGACTCCATGACCGAACAGTCGGACTGGCGGGCAATCATTGCGGCATTTCTGGTGGGTGTCGCGGGCGCGATACAGGTCGGGCGCGTCGCCCCTGTGGCGCCGCTTCTGCAGCAGGATCTGCAGCTCGATCTTGTCACGATCGGCTGGCTTGTCTCGCTGATCACGCTGGTCTCTGCCTTGCTCGGTCTGGTCGCGGGCGCCTGGGTCGAGCGCAATGGGCTCAAGACATCCCTGGTCCTTGGCGCGGTCCTGATGGCGGGCTGCGCGCTTCTCTCGACCCTCGTACCATCCGTCCCTGCATTGCTCGGCACGCGCATCATCGAGGGGGCCGGATACCTGATCGTCGTGGTCGCTGCCCCCACGCTCATCGCGCGGCAATCCAGCGCCAAGGACACGCCCTTCGCGCTGGCCATCTGGGGCACGTTCTTCACCCTTGGGCTCAGCCTTGCCGCCTTCGCTGGCGGCGGACTTTCCGCCTTTCTCGGATGGCGCGGTTGGTTCTCGGCCAGCGCGGTGCTGATGGGTGTCGCGGTGGCGCTCGTTCTTGTGGCGATCCCGCGCGACAGACGGGCTGCGACAGACCACGCCCCTGTGATCGCGACCATCCGGGCGATGCCCAAAGCGCCCTGGTTGCTGGGCGCCGCCTTCCTTGGCCTGACATTGCTGGCACTGTCGATCCTGAGCCTGCTGCCGACTTTTCTCGTACAGGAGCATGGCTTCGCGCCCGGATCCGCAGGAGCGATCACCGGCACCGTCGCCCTGGCCAGCATCGCCGGCAGCCTCTGCTACGGCGCGCTCGCCAACCGTCTCCCCGACAGTGTCATCGCGGCGGTCGCCTGCATGGCGCTCATTGCGGCGGTCTTTCCGACATTCGCTGCGGGCGCTGCGCCGGCGCAGATCCTGCCCTGTGCGGCGGCGGCGGTCTTCATGTCCGGGGTGCTCGTAGCGCAAACCTTTGCCGCCGTTCCGCGCTTTGCGGGCGCGCCCGACCGCATCGGGCCGAGCAACGGGCTCGTGGCCCAACTCGGCAGCCTCGGCGCGCTCTCCGGCCCGCCCATGGTCGGCGCCCTGATCGCCCATGCGGATTGGAGCGTTATCCCCCTCGTGGTTGCCGGGTTCACGTTGTCCTTCGCGGGCCTGTTCTTCCTGTCCAAACGCGCCGCCAGATAGCGCATGCCTTCGGGTTTGCGCTTGCGCGCGCGCGGCAAGTCCCGCACGCTCGGGACAGGCGCGGCTCACGCCTCCACCCTCCATCCGGGAAGCATTGTCATGCGGAGCGATATCGTCTGAACCTGTCTCAATCGGGCGCCAGCATCAGGAGGGATTGCATCGCAGCTCGGTAGAGGAGGAAGACCTATGCGCCTCTCTGCGCCCATATTCGCCCTGAAACGCAAAGCCCGGCGCATGGCCCGGGACCGCACCCTGCCGCTCCATCGCGCGCTTGATATTGTGGCCGCCGAAGAAGGCTTTCAAAGCTGGAGCCATCTGGCCGCGAGCGCCACGCAGGCCAGCCTGGAAGAAACGGTCCTGTCGCAGCTGGAGCCGGGGGCGCTCTACGTGATTGCGGCCCGCCCCGGTCAGGGCAAAACCCGGCTCGGTCTGGAGTTGGCACTCATGGCGTCGCGCCGCGGGCGACAAGGCCATTTCTTCACGCTGGAATACCATGAACGCGATATTGCGGATCTGATGCGATCGATGCGGCTCGATCCGCGCGCGGCGGGCAAAACCCTGCGGGTCGACACCTCGGACGACATCTCGGCGGATCATATCATCGACCGGCTGGACGCGGCGGGGGACCCGGCGCTTGCCGTCGTGGACTATCTGCAACTTCTGGATCAGAAGCGCAACACGCCAGATCTGGAAACGCAAATCGCCGCGCTGCGCGATCACGCGGCCCGAACCGGTGGGATCTATGTCTTCATCTCCCAGATCGACCGGGCCTTCGAGATGCGCGGAGAGCCTATGCCAGGCCTAGGCGATCTGCGCTTGCCAAACCCGCTCGATCTCGGGGCTTTTCACCGGATCTTCTTTCTGCACGCGGGAGAGATGCGATCAGCGCAGGCTGCCTAGGCTTTGACGGACCGCCGCGTAGGCCGGGGCAGCGATAGAAGACGCCGCGCCACGCGCTACACTGTGGGGTGTACCAATCGCCAAAGGCCTGTCCTCCCCCCGTGTCCGTCTTCGCTCTCTTCCAAAACCGCTCTTTCGCGGGGCTTCTGCTGGCCAATACGATCTTTGGCATGGCCTTTCCGGTGCAGCTCATCCTCGGAGGGTTGGCCGGACTGATGCTGGCGCCGGATCCGGCGCTGGCGACGCTGCCGTCCTCGATACAGACGCTTGCGGGGATGGTGGCTGCAGCACCACTCTCGCTGCTCATGGGGCGCTTCGGACGGCGCGTGGGGTTCGCCGTGGGCGGGCTCCTGACCTTCGTGGGTGCGGTGGGTGCGGTCCTCGCCCTATCCTCCCAGAACTTCGCCCTGCTCTGCGCCGCGCATTTCCTCATGGGGGCGGGATGGGCCGCGTTTCAGTTCTTTCGCTTCGCCGCCGGGGAGGCGGTCGCGGAGCCGTGGCGACCCGTGGCGATTTCCCTGATGCTGAGTGCGCTTCTTGTCGCGGCCCTGGTGGGCCCGGAAGTGTTCATCCGTGCCAAGGATGCGCTCGCTCCCCTGCCCTTCGCAGGCGCTTATGGCGCGACAGGCGTGATCGCGTTGCTCGGCCTTCTGCCCTTGCTGGCCGTGCGCTTGCCACGTCCCCCGCGGAGATCGGCCTCTGCACCCACCTCTGCACCCACCGGGCGCTTCGCCGCTCTGGCCGCGCTCCGGCGCCCGGCGGTGCGCAATGCGGTGGGGATCGCGGCAATCTCCCAGGGGGTCATGGTGTTTTTGATGATCCCCACCCCGATCGCCATGGTCGGCTGTGGCTTCGCGGCGGAAACGGCGAGCGATGTGGTGCGCTGGCACATCGTGGCGATGTTCGCGCCCAGCTTTGTCACCGGCTTTCTGATCAAGCGGTTCGGGGCCCACACCATCGCAGTGACCGGACTGATCATCATTCTCGGCGCAGCATTGGGGGCGACTCTTGGCTTGTCGGCAATGCATTTCTACGGCGCCCTGATCGCCCTCGGGCTGGGTTGGAATTTCGGCTTCATCGGGGCAACGACACTGCTCGACGCCGCTCTGTCCGAGGAGGAAAAAGCCGCCGTGCAAGGGGCCAATGACACGATCATCGCGCTTGTCTCGACCCTCTGCGCCTTTGCCTCTGGCCTCGTTGTATCGCAACTGGGCTGGGCTGTGCTCGCGCTGATCTCGGCCGGCCTTGTGGCCTTGGCGCTGGTCTATTTCCTTGCGGCGCGGGGACGCGCAGCGGACATGCCGATGTAGCGCGATCGCGCAAATCCTAGCCCCAACGAGACGGCCCCCATTGCCCGGTCCGTCCTTGGGGTCTCAGCCAGACATCCATCAATCATCCGCCAGCGACAGGAGCTCGGGAAAGTCGATCGGCGCAATCGCAATACCCAGCTTGTAGCTCTGCAACGCGGCGTCGGGCTGCGTGAGTTGATCGCGGCGCGCCAGGTTCGACACCTCCAGCTGGATCTCGCGCAAGCGCGCAAGGATATGCTCGGCGCTCTGGCGCGTCATCCGGCGGGATTGCGTCAGATAGGCGGAGTGATCCGTGTCCTGCGCGTGAAACGCCCCAAGCAGGAAATCGAGGTTCAGCTGCAACAATCGCCGGTGCAACGGGCCGTCCCGACGAAAATGGATCGGGCCTTGCACGGTCAGACGGATGCGATTGCCCGGCATGACCTCTGCCAGCCCCATCCGCTCCAGCCGCAGGCCCAGCTCGAACACCCGGGTATCCGGGATCTCGTAATGCTCGCAGATCGCAGCAAAGCTCATGCCATCGAGCAGCAGCAGAAAGAGGTGAAACGCCGACCGGTCCATGGCCAGTTGCCCCTCAATGCTGTCGCCAAGCTCGACCGGAGCCACATGAACGCGATTGGCCTCCTGCACCAGATCATCAAGGCTAAGGTCGAGCACCGAGCAGATCTCCGTCATGCGGCTGAGCTTGCAATCCCGCTCCGAAAAGATGCGCTTGATGGTTGGCTCCGACACGCCCAACCGGCTGGCGAGATCCGCATAGGTCATGCCTCGCGCCTTCAGAATGGTCTTGAGCAGCTCGAAAAGTTCAGCCTGCATGCCTGTTCCACGATCCTCAATGATGGCTTTCGTATCGCATATCGATACCAAGAGGGGACTTATTGCAAGAAAGGTCGCGTAAATCTAGCGGTGGCGTCAAATCTCAAGGAGCCCCCGATGAAATACGTGTCTGTCCTGACCGCCGCTCTGTGGACCAGTTTCGCAACACCCGCCGCGGCGGATCCCTTTCACTGGACCGCAGGTCCCTTTGATATGCCCGAGAGTGCGATTTTCGACGCGGTGCAGGACCGGATCATCCTCAGTGTGATTGGCGGCCATCCAGGCGCGGCGGACGGAGATGGCACTCTGGCCCTGCTCTCCCCCGAGGGGGAGATCCTCGATCCGCAGTGGGTCACGGGGCTCGACGCCCCCAAGGGCATGGCCATCCTCGGGGACAGCCTTCTGGTCGCGGATCTGACGCGCTTGCATGAGGTTGACCTCGCTTCTGGCGAGATCCTCCGAAGCCTCGAACTCGAAGGGGCAAGCTTTCTCAACGACGTCACGTCTGACGGGGCACAGGCCTTTGTCAGCGACCTGATGACGAACCGGATCTGGCGCTATCACGGGGGCGAGATGACCCTGTGGCTGGAGGCGGACGCGCTTGCCCATCCCAATGGGCTCTTGCTCGATGGCGAGCGGCTGCTGGTCGGAAGTTGGGGGAGCGGTATGCGCGACGATTTTACGACCGAGCAGCCGGGCGCGCTGCTCTCGGTGGACCTTGCGACCAAGGCGGTGCACCCGCTGGTGCCCAACCTCGGGAACCTCGACGGTGTCGCGCGGATCGGCGAGACGTTGCTTGTGAATGACTGGATCACCGGGGCTCTCTTTGCCATTGCCGCGGATGGGACGGTGACCCTGAAGACCGAATTCCCGGCAGGGCTCGCGGACATCTCCGCCCATGGGGACAGGCTGTTCCTGCCGTCGATGCTGGAGGGCAGCCTCTCCGTCCTGACCTATTCCGGCCGCAAGTGAGGCGCCCCATGGAAGATGCATACACACGGGGCAAGGCTCTGTCGGAGCGGCACAATCCCGGTCTGGAAGAGGCGTTGGAGGCGCGCTACGGCGCGCTCCTGCCCGGGATGCCGCAAGACCTGATCGCGTTTGTTTATGGCCAGCACTACAGCCGTCCGGGGCTCTCGCTGCGTGATCGCAGTCTGGCCACTGCGATCGTGGGCGCTCTGTCCACCATAGGGCTCCTGCCACTGTGGCTGTGGTCCGATTTATCTAATCTCAGCATGGCTCCGCGCGCCGACATCGCCTTTCAGGCTTTGTTTCAGGGCCTCATCTCCGGGCTGGTGTCCATGTTCGCGTTCAGTTAGGCGCTCCGGTTGATCGGAGAATGGGCAGCGACCCTGCCGGTCCTGCCCCCCGGTGTTGCAGCTGGGCTCGCGGCGGCATGTCTCGGCGAGATCCCAAGCCTATTCGACGGGTTGGCGATTGGCCTTGTGGTGATCGGATTTGTCCTGCATGTGTCGGGACCGCGCCCCAAAGCCGCGGACCTGCCATCCGAGCAAAACGCAAAGGCTTTGTGATGCCAGAGGATCAAGCCAAATCCTTCGAGATCACCGAGATATGGTAAACCCTCCGCACGGCGGCACAGAGCCTTGCCTGCTCAGAGCCCATTCTGGCTCCGTTCATGACTCAGAGACTTCTCTCCGCAGCCTCGCTGCCTGAGGCTCTGGCACTGCATCTCGCCGCCGCGCTCGCAAGCCCGTAAACGGGTAAGGACCCGTATAATGCGCTGTTTCTGAAGGCCCTCTCGACCGCCCCAACTATGGCGCGCGCAGCCGCGTGAGACCTGGCCGCGATCCATGCCAAGGATCCTGCATGCCGAATCCATGTTCATGCCTTCTCCTTCCCCCTCAAGACGTGGCGATTGCAGAGTGCACCGTAGGGGCGACCTTTAATCGCGAGAAAGTGGCCTTCAGACGAAGACATGTTGAAGCTGCTGCGCGAGATCGACCTGACGCTGACGGCGAGCGATGAATTGGCCAATGCATGCTGCGGCGTCGGGATCAGCGACGCGGCAAACTACAACTGGCGGAAACGGTTTGGCGGGATGGGCCGGTCGCAGCTGTCGGAGATGAAGAGCTTGGAGAGAGAGAGAACGCCCGACTGAAGAAGATCGTCGCCGAGCTCGAACTGGACAAACGCATTCTCAGGGAAAGCCTGAACCGCCTAAATCCCACGGCCGGACCACAAGGGAGCTTCGTCAGGCCGTCATTCACACACGCCGGAAACTTGCCACGTCTGAGCGGCGGACCTGCCGGGTGATGGGGTTGCGCGGAGCTCCCTGCAATATCGACCAGCCCCGAGCGATGATGATGCGTCGCGGTTGGCAATCATAAGGCTGCGAAGCACTAAGGACGATATGGGTATCGCAAGGTCGCAGACCTGCCTCACGCCGCGGGCTGGCCCCCGTCGGTAGACTTGGCATTGCCAAATCGCCTCCCGGGCAAAGGGTCAATCACAAGAAGGTCGAGCGACGAGACATTGTCCACCGTTGGTCCGAGGACAATGGTCGAGTGGCGCGAGGACCGGCTGCAGCTTTCGCAGCGGCATAAGAAGCGCAAGCGGATCTACCAAAACGCAAACACATACCGCGCGTCATACGAACCAGTGACGCGAAGCGCGTGACAAGGCGGGAAACCGGCGAAAAGGAAAACGTGCCCCAGGCACGCAACAACCGCACAAACTCCGTTCGAAACGGCATCAACCACATCTGGACCAGAGAGAAAAATGGCGGAGAGACAGGGATTCGAACCCTGGGAACGCTCTCACGCTCAACGGTTTTCAAGACCGCCGCATTCGACCACTCTGCCACCTCTCCGCAGCATCGCGTTGGTACTGCGCTGCCCGCCTCGCGTAAAGCCGCAAAAACCGCCTCTCCGGATCTCGCACCAAGTGCTGGTCAAAACTTGGGCATATGCGCGGCGCCGGGTGGATCCCGCTGGTCGGGACGCTTTTCATTGCAGCGCCGAGGCGGTATGACACATCAGAGCAGCGGACCCAGAGCGCAGGCGAAACGGCGGGAGCAAGACCGTGTCAGCGTGGGTCGAGGATGAGGGGCGATTTATGGGCTGGATGGTCGGAACGCGCGGAGCCTTGGGGCTGGTCCTCGTGGTATCGCTGGCAGGCTGCGAAGGGACCAACGCCTTCGATTTTCTCAAACCCGGGGATGAGGCTGACGCGCCGGCGGAGACCAGTGCTCCGCGCGATGGTGAAACCCGGGATGTAGAAGCGCCCGAAATCTTCTCCGAGGCCGAAGCGGGGCTCTGGGATGGACGCCCGTCTCTGGGCGGTGTCTGGGTCGCCTATCCGGATGTGCCCGAGCCCGAGCGCGTGGTGATCCGCAATGCGGAGAACGGCAGCTCGGTGATCGGCGCGCTCTTCCGGCGCGAGCGGGACAATCCTGGGCCGCGATTCCAGATCTCGTCAGACGCGGCAGAGGCGCTGAACATCCTCGCGGGTGCGCCCACGCAGATCGAAGTGATCGCGCTGAAACGCGAGGCCGTCGCGCCGCCAGCGGAGGCCGAGGCGCCCGCAGAGAGCGTCGATCCAACCGCTCTCGCCGCTGCAGCGATTGCCGAGGCCGAGCTGGAGGAGACAGAGACCGCCACCCCGCCTGCCCCGACGCCAGCGCCACAAAGCTCCACTCTGACGCGCCCTTATATCCAGATCGGCATCTTCAATGTGGCCGCCAATGCCGAAGCCACCGAGGCGCAGCTGCGCGGGGCCGGTCTGGCCGCCCAGACCTTTACCCAGGAGAGCCAGGGCCGGACCTTCTATCGCGTCATCGTCGGGCCCGCACAAAGCGAGAGCGCCCGCGCCGACGCCCTCGACACCGCAAAGTCCATGGGCTTTGCCGACGCCTATTTCGTGACCAATTGACGGAGACTGTCTGATGCGCCCACTGCTTTGCCTGCGCCCTCTGGCGCTCACGGTTCTCGCGCTTGGCCTGACGCTCGGCCAGCCTGCCAAGGCCGCCTTCGAGACCCGGGCCACCGCCGCCTATGTGGTCGATCTGACCACGGGCACCGTCCTTTTGGAGAAAAGCGCGGATATCCCTCTGCCCCCGGCCAGCATGTCGAAGCTGATGACGCTCTACATGCTGTTCGAAGCGCTGCATAAGAACCCCGCCGTCACGCTGGACACGACCTTCCGGGTCTCCGCGCGGGCTATGGCCAAGGGCGGCTCGACCATGTTCCTGACCGAGCGGGACCGCCCCACGGCCGAGGAGCTGATCAAGGGCATCATCGTTCAGTCCGGCAATGACGCCACCGTTGTGGTCGCCGAGGGGCTGGCAGGCACCGAAGAGGCCTTTGCCCGGCTGATGACCGAGAAAGCCCAGACCATGGGCATGACACAGTCGGTTTTCGCCAATGCCTCGGGCTGGCCCCATCCTCTGCACCGGATGAGCATGAAGGACCTCGCGATCCTGACCGAGCGGATGATCGAGGATTACCCGGAGTACTACGGCTATTTCTCCATGTCCGAATGGGGCTATGACGGGCGCGCGCCGCAGAACCGGTTCAACCGCAACCCGCTCCTGAAGCTCGGGATCGGGGCTGATGGGCTCAAGACAGGCCATACGCAGGAGGCAGGTTACGGACTTGTCGGCTCCGCCCAGCAAGGCGCGCGGCGCATCGTTTTTGTGATCACGGGGCTTGAGACCGACCGGGCGCGGGCTGAGGAATCCGAGCGCATCGTCAGCTGGGCCTTCCGTCAATTCGTGCAAAAGGACCTCGCCGCCGCCGATACGCGCCTCGCGGATCTGCCGGTCTGGGTGGGCGAGCAGGCAACGGTCGGCCTTGTGTCGCCCACGGATGTGCGCCCGCTCGTGCCGCTTGTGGCTTCGGGCAGCCTCACCGCCGAGATCGAGGCGGAAACTCCGATCAACGCGCCGATCGCCGCCGGGCAGCAGCTGGGCGAGCTGGTAATCTCAGGCCCCGAGATGCCGCCGCAGCGCTTTCCGCTCGTGGCCGAGCAGGCCGTCGCCAAGGGCGGTGCCTGGGTCCGGATGCAAGCCGCCGCGCAGGTCCTCTATCGGGAGCTGACCCAGGATGAGGCCGCAGAGGCCCAGTGATCCAACCATCGGGACAGATGTGATGCCGACCCCGGGGCGGCTCATCAGCTTTGAAGGCATCGATGGCAGCGGCAAGTCCACACAGGCGCGGCTGCTGGCCGAGCATCTGCGCGCACAGGGGGGCGATCCGGTCCTGACCCGCGAGCCGGGCGGTTCGGCAGGCGCCGAGGAGATCCGCCGGTTGCTGGTCGAAGGCGATCCGGATCGCTGGTCGCCTGAGACAGAGCTCCTGCTCTTTACCGCCGCGCGCCGGGATCATCTGGAGCGCACGATTGCCCCGGCCCTGGCTGCGGGTCGCGATGTGATCACCGACCGGTTTGCCGACAGCACGCGGATCTATCAGGGGGCCACGCGTGGCGACCTGCGCGGGCTGGTGGACGAGCTCCATTCTCTGATGATCGGGCGGGAGCCGGACCTGACCGTGATCATCGACATGCCGCCGGAGCTTGCCCTGCGCCGGGGTCTCGCCCGGCAAAGTGGCGAGGATCGGTTCGAGGAGTTCGGCCTGCCCTTCCAAACCGCCCTCCATGCGGGGTTCCGCGCTCTGGCCGAAGCGGCACCTGAGCGCTGTGTACTGGTCGATGGCAATCGCGCGCCGGAGGCCGTGGCCCGGGACGTCCGCGCCGCTTGGGAAGGGATGCCCGTATGAGCCGCGCAACAGAGGTGCCCCAGGAGGACGCTCTGCCCGAGGCCGATGCCCTCCCCGGCGCGCCCCACCCGCGCTTTGCCGAGCAGGTATTCGGCCATGGTGCGGCAGAGGCTGCGCTTCTGGATGCGATCGGGTCCGGGCGTCTCCACCATGCCTGGCTCCTGACGGGTCCCAAGGGCATCGGCAAGGCAAGCTTTGCCTGGCGCGCGGCCCGCGCCCTCCTGACCCTGCCGACCGAGGATCCGGGCCCGAGCCTCTTTGGGGACCCGGAGCCCATGGCCGCCCCCACCAGTCTCGATCTGGACCCCGACCATCCGGTGGCGCGCCGGGTCGCGGCCCTGTCCGAGCCGCGTCTCTTTCTGCTGCGCCGTCCCTATGACGCCAAGCTGGGCCGGTTCAAACAGGACATCCCGGTGGATGCGGCACGCGGGCTCAAGGGCTTTTTCTCCATGGCGGCGATGGATGGCGGGCGCCGGGTGGTGATCGTGGATGCCGCCGATGAGATGAACGCGAACGCCGCCAATGCCCTCCTGAAGGTGCTGGAAGAACCGCCCGCCGATACGGTGATGCTTCTGATCTGCCACGCGCCCTCCAAGCTCTTGCCGACCATTCGCAGCCGCTGTCGCACCCTGCGGATGTCGCCGCTCAGCGCGCAGGATCTGGGCGATGCTCTCGCGCAAGCCACCGGCGCACCCCTGCCCGAGGCAGAAATCCAGAGCCTCCTGCCCCTTGCCGAGGGCTCGGTCGGTCAAGCGCTCAGCCTGCGGGATGCGGGCGGGCCCGAGGCCTATGACAGCCTCCTGCGCCTGCTGGGCGACCTGCCCCGGCTCGACCGGCAAGCGACCGCTGCCCTCGCCGATAGTGCCAGCGCAAGGGGCGCCGAGGGGCGGCTCGACCTGTTTCTGAGCCTGACGGAGGTTTTCCTGCACCGCCTCGCGCGGACCGGGGCCACCGGCGCGCCCCCGGCCCTTGCCAGCGAGGCAGAAGCCCAAATTCTGACCCGCCTCGCCCCCCATCCCCGCGCCGGACAGGCCTGGGCCACGGCCCATGCGGAACTTGTGCCGCGGGTGCGTGCCGGACGTGCTGTAAACCTTGACGCCTCGATGCTTCTGCTGGATATGTTCCACGGACTGCAGACGGTGGCATCCGGACCCGCCGCTGCCTAATCCCTTCGCGATTTCAGGCATTCCATGGCTTCCATTCCGACCCAGCCCACGCTCGTTGACAGCCATTGCCATCTCGACTTCCCCGACTTCGCCGACACCCTGCCACAGGTCATTGACCGCGCCGTGGCGGCGGGCGTCACGCGGATGGTGACGATCTGCACCAAGCTGCGGAGCGAGCCACAAGTGCGCGCCATTGCCGAGGCCCATGACCCGGTCTTCTATGCCGCCGGCACGCACCCGATGAGCGTCGCCGCCGAGCCCATGGCGACGGTGGAGGCGCTGGTCGCGCTGGCCGCCCATCCGAAATTCGTGGGCATTGGCGAGACCGGGCTCGACTACCATTACACCGCAGAGAGCGCGGGCGTGCAGCAGGAGAGCCTGCGCCTGCATATCGAGGCGGCGCGCCAGACAGGTCTGCCCCTGATCATCCATGCCCGCGACGCGGATGAGGATATGGCCCGGATCCTCAGCGAGGAGCATCGCGCCGCGCCCTATACCTGCGTCATGCATTGTTTCTCTTCGACCCGTGCGCTGGCCGAGGCAGCGCTGGATCTCGGGTTCTACCTGTCCATGTCCGGGATCGCGGCCTTCAAGAAATCCACCGAGCTGCGGGCGATCTTCGCCGATGCGCCGGTTGAGCGCGTGCTGGTCGAAACCGACGCCCCCTATCTCGCACCGCCGCCCTATCGCGGCAAGCGCAACGAACCCGCTTACGTCGCCCACACAGCCGCCGCCGGGGCCGAGGTCTACGGCCTGAGCCCCGAGGCCTTTGCCGCCCAAACCAGCGCCAATTTCGACCGGCTCTTCGCCAAGGCCGCCGCCTGGACGCCCGAGGCTGCTGCATGAGCGGCATGCGCTTCACGATCCTCGGCTGTGGATCCTCGGGCGGGGTGCCCCGCCTCGGTGGCCAGTGGGGTGATTGCGACCCTGAAAACCCCCGCAACCGGCGGCGGCGCTGCTCGCTTCTGGTAGAGCGGATCGGACCCCAGGGCACCACGAGCGTGCTGATCGACACATCGCCGGATATGCGCCAACAGCTCCTGGATGCCGGGGTCGGGCGACTTGACGGGGTGATCTACACCCATGCCCATGCGGACCATACCCATGGGCTCGATGATCTGCGGATGATCGTCTTCAACATGCGCGCGCGCCTGCCGGTCTGGGCCGATGCCCCGACCCGCGAAAGCCTGTTTGCCCGGTTCGGCTACGCCTTTGAGCAGCCCGAGGGCAGCCCCTATCCGCCCATCCTGGAAATGAACGACCTCGATGGCCCCGTGACCATTGACGGGCCGGGGGGGCCGATCCCGTTTGCGCCCTTCCCGGTCAATCATGGCAGCATCGACAGCCTCGGCTTCCGGATCGGGGATCTGGCCTACCTGCCTGATGTCGCGAAGCTCCTGCCCGAAAGCCACGCGGCCCTGCGCGGGCTTGAGGTGCTGATCCTCGACGCCCTGCGCCGGGATCCGCATCCGACCCATGCCCATCTGGCGCAATCGCTGGACTGGATTTCCGAGTTCGCGCCCAAACAGGCCGTGCTCACCAACATGCATATCGATCTCGACTACGCGACTGTGGCGGCGGAGACGCCCGACCATGTGACCCCCGCCTATGACGGCATGGTCCTGGAACGCCCCGCGCCCGACCTGCCCGCATGAGCGTCCTGCTGGAGGTCACCCTCCCGGTCTTTCTGGTGATCGCGGCGGGCTATGTGGCGGTCTGGGCCAAGGTCTTCTCGGATGACAATGTGGATGCGCTCATGCGCTTCACCCAGAACTTCGCGATCCCCTGCCTGCTCTTTGCGGCGATCTCGACCCTCGACCTGAAGGCGGTCTTCGACTGGCGTCTGCTGACGAGCTACTATGCCGGGGTGCTCTGCGCCTTTGGGATCGGGATCCTGGGGGCCAAGCTGGTCTTTGGCCGCCCCATCCAGGACGCGATTGCCATCGGCTTTTGCTGCATGTTCGCGAACACAGTGTTGCTCGGCCTGCCGATCATGGAACGCGCCCATGGGGTCGCGGCCCTTGAGCCGATGTTCGCGATCATCTCGATCCACGCGCCCTTCGTCTACATGGTCGGCATCACCACGATGGAAATCGTGCGCGCCTCCTCCAAAGGGCTCTTCAAGACGATCTGGTCCATTGCCAAGACCATGTCCCAAAACGCCCTGATGATCGCCGTGGCGCTGGGGTTTACGGTCAATCTCAGCGGGCTGATGACGCCCGTGGTGGTGGAGGAAGCCGTCAGCCTCATTGCCCGCGCGGGCCTGCCCGCAGCCCTCTTCGGCCTCGGCGGCGTGCTCTATCGCTACAAGCCTGAGGGCAATCTGCGGGAGGTGATCTTCGTTTGCCTCGTCTCGCTCATGGTGCATCCCAGCATCACATGGGCGCTGGGGCGCGGGGCGTTTGACCTCTCGGACCCCATGCTGCGCGCCGCCGCCCTGACCGCCGCCATGGCGCCCGGCGTGAACACCTATATCTTCGCCAATATGTACGGCGTCGCAAAACGGGTGGTCGCCACGGCCGTGCTCGCTGGCACCGCGGTGTCGATCCTCTCCGCCGCCTTCTGGTTGAGCGTTCTGCCCTAGGGGCGCACCGCCCCCTTCATTGTTCCCCAAATACTCAAATCCCCGACCCGCAGAAGGCGCGCCGCCGATCTCCTACTCGGCGGGTTGTCCCTGCAAGCTTGGCGACACGCCCTCCTCCGGCTCCGGCGCCACGAGGCAGAGCCGCAAAAGCGGCGGCACCGTCAGCAGCGTGAGAAAGGCCGACATCGACAGCCCGCCAACCACAACCGCTCCCAAGCCACGATAGAGCTCGGAGCCCTCGCCCGGGAACACCACGAGCGGCAGCATCCCCATGATGCTCGTGAGCGTCGACATGAAGATCGGGCGGATCCGGTTCTGGGTCGCCTCTTCGATCGCATCGATCGGCGTCATCCCTTCCTCGCGCAGATGGTAGAGCGACTGGTGCACGATCAGGATCGCATTGTTCACCACGATCCCCACCAGAATGATAAAGCCGAGCAAGGTCAGCATATCCAGGGGCTGGGTCTGGAACATGTTCAACAGCGCGAGCCCCCCGACCCCGCCCGCCGCCGCCACGGGCACAGAGACCAGTATGACCAGCGGCAAGACAAAGCTCTCGAACAGGATCGCCATCACGAGAAACACGATGACCAGCGCCACCACGAGGTTGATCTGGATCGCCTCCCAGGTCTGGCTGAGCTGATCCGCCGTCCCCGACACGCTGAGCCGGATGCCCGGCGGCACGCCCTGATCCTCCAGCACCGCGACCACCTGCGTCTCCAGCATTTCCACCGCCGTCTCCAGCGGCAGCGCGTCCGAGGGCCGAACCTCCAGCGTCACGGTGCGCAGCCGATCCCGGTGGCGGATCTCGGTCGGACCTGCGGTCACCACCACATCCGCCAGCGCGGATACAGGCACGATCCGGCCCGAGGGCGTGACCACCGGATAGGCGCCCACATCCTGTGTCCGGAACCCGGCAGCGAGGGACGTGTCCCCCTTCAGCACGAGGTTCAACCGGTCCGCCCCTTCGGTGATCTCCGCCACGCGGAGCCCGTCATTATACGCATCCACCGTGGCCGCAAGCGCCCCCGCATCCACGCCCGCATCCGCCAGCCGCAGCCGATTCGGGACAAGCCGGACCTCCGGCGCGCCCAGCTCCAACCCCGGGATCGGGCGGAATTGATGCCCTTCCGAGCGGGGCAATAGCCCCGCGACGAGCCCAGCGGCGCGCCCGGCCACCCCGAGGATCTGCTCCAGATCCTGGCCCGAGACATTGAGCTCGATGGTCCGTCCCCCACCGACCCCACGCCCGAAGAGCGAGGGCTGGGTCATGAAGCCAAACGTGCCCGGCTCGGCAAAGATCGGTCCCGACAGGAGCGGGATCAGTTCCGCCACCCGGGGCCCATCGAGCGCGGTGGCCCCGACAAAGGAATTGCCCGGGGTCGCGACGAAGAAGAAGTTCTCGATGGTCGGCCCGCCCTCGGGCGTCTCAAGCTCGGGTGCGGCCTCCCACATGGGCTGGGCAGCGCGTTCGATCCGTTCGGCAATCGTCTCGGTCGTATCGAGATTATACCCAGGTGGCGGGATGATCAGGCCGAAAACGAGGTTTCGGTTGCCCTCGGGCAGGTACTCGAGCCGCGGCAGGAAGACGACCGTCGCCACCGCCGCCGCGCCGCCGATCAACGCGACCATGAGGATCCCGAGGAGACGGATCCGAACCGTCATTCGCACATACCACATCACCAGCGCCTTGAAGCCACGCGCCAGATGATCAATCCCCCAGAGCGGCAGCGTCGTCTGCTGCCCATCTTTCAGGAGCCGCTTGGCCAGCGCCGGGATGACCGTCACGGCCACGACCAGCGAGAGCAGCACGGAGACCGAGATCGCCACGGCGATATCACGGAAAAGCTGCCCGGCTTCGAGCTCCATGATCAGGATCGGGACAAAGACCAGCACTGTGGTCAGAGCGGAGACGAGGATCGCGCCCCAGACCTGGCGCGCGCCGTGATAGGCCGCCTCGGAGCGGGATTTTCCCTGCTCGCGCAGCCGGTAGATATTCTCCAGCACCACGATGGCCGCATCCACGATCATGCCCACGGCAAAGGCGATACCGGCAAGGCTGACGACGTTGAGCGTCCGCCCCGTGGCGGCCATGGCCACGAACGTCGCCACGATGGAGACCGGGATTGCGAGGCTTACAACAAGCGTGGCGCGCGGGGATCGCAGGAAGATCAACAGGACCAGCGCCGCGAGCGCGCCCCCGATCCAGATGTTCTGCGTCACCAGATCAATCGCGCCCTCGATATAAATCGTCTCGTCATAGACCTGTTCCAGCAGCAACCCCTGAGCCGCCACCGGCCCCGCCTGCAACTCGCTCAGAACCCGGCGCACCTCGCCCATGGTCTCGATCACATTGGCCCCGCGCTCCCGCACGATGTTGAAGGCCAGACCGGACTCGCCCTTGAAGCGCAGCCGCGCCTGCGGCTCCCCGAAGGAAAACTGCACCCGCGCCACATCGCGCACCAGCACCCGGCCCAGCGTCCCCGTGGATGCCTCGGAGCGCAGGACCACGCCGCCGACACTCTCCACCGTGTCGAGCGATCCTTCCGCCCGCACCACGTAGCGGCGTTTGCCTTCCTCCACATCGCCCGCCGACAGCGAGATATTCTCGGCCCGCAACCGCCCGACTACCTCGGGCACCGTAAGCCCGAACCGCGCCAGACGACGCGGGTCCACCACGATCTGCAACTCTCTGCTGACCCCGCCAAAGACGTTGACGGCCGAGACCCCCTCGATCCGTTCGATCCGGTCCTTGACCACGTCCTCCATGAAATCGCCATAGGTCGGCAAGGGGCGCTCCGCCGTGCCCGCATCGGTGACGATCACCCAGGCGATCGGGCTGTCATCATCGCCCGATGTATCCAGCGACGGCTCGCTCGCCTCGTCCGGATAATCGCCCACACGGTCGAGCCGGTTCGACACCAAAAGCAGCGTCTGGCTCATATCCGTGCCCGGCGAGAACTCCAGCGTGATCTCCCCCGATCCCGACTGGGAGCGCGAGGTCATGATGTCGAGCCCTTCGAGCCCGCGCAGGGCTTCTTCCTGCGGGTTGATGATCTCGCGTTCGATCTCGGCGGGGGCGGCGCCCGGCCATTGGGTCTCGACCACGACAACGGGTTTGCGCACATCCGGGGCCAGCTGGATCGGGATCCGCGACAGGGCGATCACCCCGAAGAGCACCGCCATGATCACCGCAGCGATCACCGCGATGGGCCGCTCGATGGCGAAACGAATGGGGTTCATGACCGGCCCTTCCTCAGTTGGATTGTTGCCCGGGCGCGCCGCCGCCCATGGCCTGCAGCGCTTGTCCCGGGCGCAGGCGCTCATTGCCGCGCACGACCACTGCGTCGCCCTCGGCGAGCCCGCCCAGAACCTCGAACCGGTCCCCCATGGCCACACCGATCTGCACCGGGCGCGGCTGTGCGACGCCCTCGGCATTCACGAAAACCGTCCAACCCTGCGCGCCCTGCACGAGCGCGTCCTTGGGTACGCTGAGCGCATCACGCGGCGGGCTGACCGGCACCATCAGGGTGATCGATTGGCCCACGGCGAGGGTCGCGCCGAGCATTGTGAAATCCCCCGACAGCCGCACGGGCCGGGTCCGTGTCGACAGGCTTTCGGTCGGCAGGATCGCCCGCACCTGCAGGTCCAGCGCGGTGCCGTCATCACTTTCTCCAGCGACTTGAACCCCGTCCGGGATGGCGGGCGCAAATTCAGCCGGAACCTGAGCTTCGACCTCTAAGGCACTGATATCAATTAACCGCGCCACAGGCGCCCCCACGGAAATGAATTGCCCCGGATCCGCCTCGACCGAGAGGACGACCCCCTCGAAGGGCGCTGTGATCCGCGCGCGCTCCAGCGTGTAGCGGGCCCGCGCCTCCGCCGCCTCGGCATTCAGAAGTCGCGCCTGAGCCTGATTGATCTGGCCTGTGGCCGCCGCCCGATCACTGGTGGCATCGTCAAAGCGCGCGGAGCTGAACGACGCCGTATCCCGGAGCCCCTCGGCCCGGTCCAGCGCGTCCTGCGCCCGGCGCAATTGCGCCTCGGCGATGGCGATGCCCGCACGCGCCTCTTCGATCTCGGCCAGGGCTTGCTTCAACTCGATCTGGGCCAGCTCGGTATCGAGCACGGCGAGGGTCGCCCCTGCCACCACAGTGTCGCCCACGAGCACCGCGACCTCATCGACGATCCCCGCGACCCGGGCCGCCACTTCGCTGTCGCGCGACGCAACGATCTGGCCAAACACCGGCAGAGTTTCCGCCAGGGAGCGCCGCTCCACCACTTCGGTGACCACCGCCGCTGGGCGCCCTTGGGCCAGCACAGGGCCAACCGTCGCCAAGAGCGAAACACTCACGGCCAAATATCCACAAAACCTCAACAACGACATGGGCGGCACTTTCCAAACGACTCCGGAGGCAGAGGGTAGCACGTCTGCTGCAGGTGCAAAGGGAGATCCTCCTTGCACTCGATCAAATTCGCGCCTAGGTCTGGGGCACTTACCGTTGGGGTGCCCGGGTTCGGGCTGAGAGACGCTGTGCGTCAACCCATGGAACCTGATCCGGGCAATACCGGCGGAGGGAACGGTTCGCGCATCGCGGCAAGATGCAGAGCGCCCCCAATCCCCTCAAGCCGGAACGGCCCGCCAAGACGAGGCGTGCGATGGCGACCGCATTGACAATAGCAGGCTCGGATTCCGGCGGCGGCGCGGGGATCCAGGCGGATCTCAAGGCCTTCTCCGCGCGGGGCGTCTATGGCGCGAGCGTGATCACCGCGCTGACGGCGCAGAACACGCGCGCGGTCACAGCCGTGGAGATCACGCCGGTCGCGATGATCCGGGCCCAGATGGCAGCGGTCTTCGACGATATCGCCGTGGATGCGGTCAAGATCGGCATGCTCGGCACGCCCGAGGTGATCGCCGCCGTGGCCGAGGGGTTGGCCGGGTTTGACGGGCCCGTAGTGCTCGACCCGGTGATGGTCGCGAAATCCGGGGATGCGCTTCTGGCGGCAGAGGCCGAAGCGGCGCTCGCCGAACAGCTCCTGCCGCGCGCCACCGTGCTGACCCCGAACCTGCCTGAGGCAGCGCGCCTCTTGGGGCGTGCGGAGAGCGACGAACCCGCCGCCATGCTGGAGGCCGGGCACGCCTTGCGCGCCATGGGCCCCGCGGCGGTTCTGATGAAGGGCGGACATGGGCGCGGCGAGACCTGTGTGGATCTGCTGATCGATGGCGAGGCCGAACCCTTGCGGCTCGAGGCCCAGCGCATTGCAACGCGCAACACCCATGGCACCGGCTGCACGCTCTCAGCCTCCATCGCCGCGGAACTGGCCAAGGGCGCAGCTTTGCGGCCGACGGTCACCGCGGCCCATACCTACCTGCAAGGGGCGATTGCAAAGGCCGATAGCCTCGGGATCGGGCAAGGTCACGGGCCGGTGCACCATTTCCACGAGCTGTGGACATGACCGGTTTCGCGGTCCTTGGCGCCGGTGTGGCCGGCCTCTGCGTGGCGACCGAGCTGGCGGCGCGGGGGGCCCAGGTCACTCTGCACGACCCGGCAGGCGGGCCGGGCGCCCATGGCTGCTCCTGGTGGGCAGGGGGCATGCTGGCGCCTTGGTGCGAATATGAGAATGCCGAAGAGCCGGTCCTCATTCATGGTCAAATGGCCCTCGATTGGTGGTCGGCCCGGACCGAGGTGACGCGGCGCGGCACGCTGGTGGTGG
Organism: Dinoroseobacter sp. S76; assembly: GCF_049801095.1. NCBI lineage: Bacteria > Pseudomonadati > Pseudomonadota > Alphaproteobacteria > Rhodobacterales > Roseobacteraceae > Dinoroseobacter > Dinoroseobacter sp. S76. Next base: position 456,020 of record NZ_JBNAGH010000001.1, read on the forward strand.
CCCATGCGCGCGACCGGTCCGATCTGGATCGCTTTGCCCGCCGCACCCATGGCCACGCTCCGGTCACGGGGGCTGAGATTGCAGCGCTTGAGCCCGATCTGGGCGCGCGCTTTCCGGCGGGCCTCTATTTCGAGGCCGAGGGGCATCTCGACCCGCGCCGGGCTCTGGTGGATCTGGCCGAGCGTCTCGAGGCCCAGGGCATATCCGTGCGTGACGACGCGCCCCCGCGAGGCGCGCAGATCGTGAATTGCACCGGTCTTGCGGCGCGGGACGCCCTGCCCGAGCTGCGCGGGGTCAAGGGGGAGATGCTGGTGATCCGCGCCCCGGATCTGACCCTCAGCCGCCCGGTCCGCCTTCTGCATCCGCGGATCCCGCTCTATATCGTGCCGCGCGGCGACGGGGTTTACATGCTGGGCGCGACGATGATCGAGGCCGAGGATCGCGGTCGAATCTCGGCCCGCGCGATGCTGGAACTTCTGAGCGCGGCCTATGCCCTCAACCCCGCCTTTGCCGAAGCCGAAATTCTCGAGATCGGTACGGATCTGCGCCCCGCCTTTCCCGACAACCTGCCCCGCGTCACGCAAGAGGGCGGCGTCACCTACGTCAACGGCCTTTACCGCCACGGCTATCTGCTCGCGCCCGCCATGGCGCAGCAGGCAGCCCAGGCGCTGCTCGGCCCCACCCCATCGGAGACTGCCCATGCAGCTTGTCATTAACGGCACCGCAACCGAGGTCGCGGCCACGACGCTCGCGGACCTGCTGACCGAGCTCGGGCATACCGGCACCGTGGCGACCGCCCTGAACGAGAGCTTCGTGCCCGTGGGTGCGCGGGCGGGCCAGACCCTGTCCCCCGGCGACCGGATCGAGATCCTCGCGCCGATGCAAGGGGGCTGAGCCATGCCCGATACGCCGACACCGACCACCAAGCCATTCTATGGCACGGCGCTCGCCCACCCCCTGATGCTGGGCACGGCGCAATACCCTTCGCCTGCCATCCTTGCGGAGGCGTTCCGCGCGTCCGGCGCAGGAGTGGCGACCGTGTCTCTGCGCCGTGAGGGCGCGGGCGGCGCGGGCCAGACATTTTGGGCGATGATCCGCGACCTTGGCGTCGCCGTGCTGCCCAACACCGCCGGATGCCATTCCGCGCGCGAGGCGATCACCACCGCTCAGATGGCCCGCGAGGTCTTTGCGACGGACTGGATCAAGCTGGAAGTGATCGGCAATACAGACACGCTGCAGCCGGATGTGTTCGAGCTGGTGGAGGCGACACGGATCCTCACGGAGGACGGCTTCAAGGTCTTTCCCTACTGCACCGAGGATCTGGTGGTGGCCGAGAAACTGCTTGCCGCAGGCGCCGAGGTGCTCATGCCCTGGGGCGCGCCGATCGGCACCGGGCTGGGGCTGAACAACCCCTACGGGCTGCGGACCCTGCGGGCGCGGTTTCCTGAGGTGCCGATGGTCGTGGATGCCGGGATCGGCCTGCCCTCCCACGCGGCGGCGGCCATGGAGATGGGCTATGACGCGGTTCTGTTGAATACCGCGGTGGCCAAGGCGGGCGATCCCGTCGCGATGGCCGTGGCCATGGCCCGCGCGACCGAGGCTGGGGCCCTGGCCCGCGCGGCTGACCCGATGGAGGCGCGCGACATGGCCGCCCCCTCGACCCCCGTCATCGGACAGGCGTTTTTGTCATGAGCGGTTTGCATCCCTTCTATCCGATCTTCGACCGGGCCGAGTGGTTGATCCGGCTCCTGCCCCTCGGGATCAAGCTGGTGCAGCTCCGGATCAAGGACCAACCGCCCGAGGTGGTGCGGGCCGAGATCCGGGCGGCCAAAGGCCTGTGTGGCGAGCATGGCTGCACGCTGGTGGTGAATGACCATTGGCAGATCGCCATCGCCGAGGGCTGCGACTGGGTGCATCTGGGGCAGGAGGATCTGGATACCGCCGATCTGGCCGCGATCAAGGCCGCCGGGATCAAGCTGGGCCTGTCGACCCATGACGAGGCGGAGCTCGATCGGGCGCTGGCTTGTGAGCCGGATTACGTGGCGCTCGGGCCGATCTACCCGACGATCCTGAAGAAAATGAAATGGGAGCAGCAAGGGCTCGAGAAGCTTACCGACTGGCGCGCGCGGATCGGGGATCTGCCGCTCATTGCCATTGGCGGCATGACGCCGGAGCGGGGCAAGCTCGCGCTGGAGGCTGGAGCGGATGTGGTTTCCGCGGTGACGGATATCACCTTGAACGAGGATCCCGAAGGCCGGGTACGCACCTGGCTGGAGGCGCTGGGATGATCCCACGTCTGGTCCAGCGCCATGCCAAGCCCCGAGGCGCCGCCCGCATGCGCGCGGCGCGGACCCGCGGGATAGCGAGCCGTGCTCTGCAGGACCTGACCCCATGACCCGCTACGCCCGTCAGATGCAGCTGCCCCAGGTTGGCGTGGCGGGGCAAGCAAAGCTTGCCGACGCCCATGCCCTGGTGATCGGCGCAGGCGGGCTCGGCGCGCCGGTGCTGAGCTACCTTGCGGGCGCGGGGTTGGGGCGGATCACGGTGATGGATGCGGACCGGGTCAGCCCGAGCAATCTGCATCGTCAGACCCTGTTCACAGTGGACGATATCGGCGCGCCAAAGGCCAAGGTTGCCGCCGCACGCCTGCGCGCGCTCAATCCAGACTGTCATGTCAGCGCCGTGACGGAGACGTTTACGCCCAAGACCGGCCCGGCGGCGATCGCCGAGGCGGATATCGTACTGGATTGCGCGGACAGCTATGCGGCGAGCTACAGCGCGTCGGATCTTTGCGGGGCCACGCCCTTGATCACAGCCTCCGTCCTCGGCGCGGCGGGCTATGTTGCAGGCTGCTGCGGCAGCGCACCCACCTTGCGCGCGCTCTTCCCGGAACCGCCCGATAGCGCGGCGTCTTGTGCCACGGCGGGCGTCTTCGGCCCGGTGGTGGGCGCGCTCGGGTCGCTGCAGGCGCAGATGGCGCTGAGCGTGCTGCTGGGGCTCGCCCCTTCGCCGCTCGGGCAGGTCGTAACCCTCGACACCGGCGCCTGGCGCGTGGGCAGCTTTCGTTTTGACGACGCCCCTGAGCCCGACCGCGCCCTGCCCTTCATCGCGCCCAGCCAGATCACCCCCGAGGACACGGTGATCGAGCTGCGTCCCGAGGCCGAGGCCCCGCGCCCGGTCGCCGCCCATGCCCGTCGCATCGCGGCCCCGACCCCGGCGGATCTGCGCCCGGGGCATCGCACCGTTCTCGCCTGCACCTCCGGCCTGCGGGCCTGGCGCGCGGGCACCACCCTTTCTGACACCTGGCCCGGCGAGATTGTCCTCGCGGCCGATCCCCAACAGGAGACACCCACATGAAATATCTGGCGCTCGCTGCGGCTCTGAGCACGGCAACCCCGGCGCTTGCCGCCGACAAGATGACCCTGCTGCTCGACTGGTTCGTGAACCCCAATCACGGGCCGATCATCCTCGCCGAGGAGCGCGGCTATTTCGCCGAAGCCGGGCTTGAGGTCGAAGTCATCGCCCCGGCAGATCCCTCGGCCCCGCCGAAACTGGTGGCGGCCGGTCAGGGCGACATGGCCGTGAGCTATCAGGCCCAGACCCATCTGCAGGTTCATGAGGGCCTGCCCCTGCTGCGCGTGGGCACGCTGGTGGCGACCCCGCTCAACTGCCTGCTGACCCTGGAAGACGGCCCGATCAAGACCCCCGCAGACCTCAAGGGCGGCAAGATCGGCTTCTCGGTGGCCGGTGTCGAAGAAGCGCTCCTGCGTGCGGTGCTCGGCAAATACGGCGTGGCCTTTGAAGAGGTCGAGCTGGTGAATGTGAACTTCTCGCTCTCCCCCTCGCTCATGTCCGGGCAGGTGGACGCGGTAATCGGCGCCTACCGGAATTTCGAGCTCAACCAGATGGAGATCGAAGGCATCGCCGGGAATTGCATCTATATCGAGGAAGAGGGCGTGCCGCCCCATGATGAGCTGATCTATGTGGCCCATTCCGAGACCATGGATGCGGACAAGATCGCGCGGTTCCTCGGCGCGGTCGAAAAGGCGACCCAGTACATCGTGAACCACCCCGAGGACGCGTGGGAGATCTTCTCCGGCACCTCGCCCGAGCTGAATGACCGGCTGAACGCCATGGCCTGGGAAGACACCCTGCCCCGCTTTGCCCTGCGCCCGGCCGCGCTGGACGAGGGCCGCTATGCGCGGTTCGAGGAATTCCTCAAGGAGTCCGGTCTGACCGACAGCGTGAACCCGGTGGCCGAGATCGCCGTGGATGTGACCGCGCAATGAGCGGTTACGGCGCGGCCTTCGGCCTCTGGCGTGCGGCGTCCCCGGACTGGGACGCCTACACACGCCATGCCTTTGTCGAGGGGTTGCGCGACGGCTCCCTGCCGCGCGCGGCCTTCCTGCATTATCTCGCCCAGGATTACGTTTTCCTGAAGCACTTCAGCCGGGCCTGGGGCCTAGCGATTGCCAAGGCCGATACGCTGGACGAGATGGAGGCGGCAGCGGCCACCGTGCATGGGCTCCTGCATCACGAGATGGGCCTCCATGTGGAGATCTGTGGCGCGGCCGGGATTTCGGAAGCGGAGTTGCGGGCGACCCCCGAGGCCCCCGGCAACATGGCCTATACGCGCTATGTGCTGGAGGCCGGGTATTCCGGCGATTTCCTCGATCTGCTCGCGGCTCTGGCCCCCTGCGTATTGGGCTATGGTGAGATCGGCCAGCGGCTGGCGCAGGATCACGCGCCGGACTATGCGGACTGGATCGCGACCTATGGCGGCGCGGAGTATCAGGGGATCTGCGAGAGCGTTGGCACCCTGATCGATGGCGCCCTGACCCACCGGCTTGGTCCGGATTACAAGGACCTGCCACGCTTTGCCCAGCTCGGCACGCGGTTTGCCCAGGCAACGACGCTTGAGGTCGGGTTCTGGGATATGGGGCTTGCGCCCGAATGACGGATCCTGCCCCCGCCATCCGCATCAAAGGCGATGCGCGGAGCGGGGCAGGCCTGCTGTTTCGCGGGCTCGACCTGACGCTGGAGGCCGGGCGCTGGACCTGCCTTCTGGGCGCGTCCGGGGCGGGCAAGTCCACCATTCTGCGCATGATCGCCGGGCTCGACGCCCATGTGACGTTTGACGGCCAGATCACAGCGCAGGATGGCGCGCCCTTGGCCGGGCGCGTGGCCTATATGGCCCAGAGCGACCTACTGCTGCCCTGGAGCAAGGTGATCGACAATCTCTGCCTCGGGGCGCGGCTGCGTGGGACACGGCCCGACCGGGCGCGCGCTCTGCGGCTCTTGGAGCGGGTGGGGCTCGCCGAGCATGCCGAGAAGCGGCCCGATGCGCTCTCGGGCGGGCAGCGGCAGAGGGCCGCCCTCGCCCGGACGCTGATGGAGGATCGGCCAGTCATCCTGCTCGATGAGCCCTTCTCCGCCCTTGATGCCCGGACACGCTCCGAGATGCAGGATCTCGCGGTGGAGCTTTTGGCCGGGCGGACGGTGCTGCTGGTGACGCACGATCCCGGCGAAGCGGCACGGCTCGGCCATGGGATCGAGGTGCTGGGGCCCAACGGGTTGACCACGGTGCCACCCCCGTCGGGCGCGGTGCCACGCTCGGTGGACGACCCGGAGACGCTGGCCATGCAAGGCGCGCTCTTGCGGCGGTTGCGGGAGGATGCGGCATGAAGCTCGGCCACGCCCTCGCCGCGACCCTGTTCCTGCTGGCCCTATGGCAGTCGGTGGTGAGCCTGACCGGGCTGCCGTCGTTCATCCTGCCCGGCCCCGCGCGGGTCTGGAGCACCTGGTGGGAGAGCCGCGCCCTGATCGGGGAGCATGCGCTGGTGACCCTGACGGAGGTCGCGCTGGGGCTGTTGATCGGCGGGGGGCTCGGGATCTTCACGGCGCTCAGCCTCGCCATGAGCCCGGCGGCCCGGGTGCTGATCCGGCCCTTGCTGGTGTTTTCCCAGGCCCTGCCGGTCTTTGCGCTGGCACCGATCCTGACCCTCTGGCTCGGCTATGGCTTGGGCTCGAAAGTCGCCATGGCCGTGCTGATCATCTTCTTTCCCATCACCTCTGCATTTTTCGACGGGTTGATGCGGGTGCCCAAGGGGTATCTCGATCTGGCGCAGACCATGGGCGCGAGTCGGGTCGCGGTCCTGTGGCGGATCCAGGTGCCCAATGCCCTGCCCAGTCTGGGCTCGGGGCTGAAGCTGGCGGCGGTCTATGCGCCGATTGGGGCGGTGATCGGGGAATGGGTCGGCTCCTCCCAAGGGCTCGGCTACCTGATGCTCTTGGCCAATGGCCGCGCCAAGACCGACCTGATGTTCGCGGCGATGCTGACGCTCGGGGTGATGTCGGTCTTGCTCTATGTACTGGCGGATCGGGCGGCGCGTCACCTCGCCCGGTAGCGTTTGCGGTGGGTGCGGGAGCCTTCGGCGAGGATATTTGAAGACTTAAGATTGAGGGTCGCGCCCTCAGGCCAGTGGTTCGTCCTTGGGGCGCGTGCGCCAGACCACGAAGAACCGCGCGGCGGTCATGAGGGCAAAGGCGGTCATCAGGCCGGTTTCCGGGCTAAGGGCTTCGCGCCAGATGACGAAGACCGTGCCTCCGCCGAGGGAGATGGTGGCGTAGAGATCCTCCTTCAGGATCGAGGGTTGCAACCCGCAGAGCACGTCGCGGATCATGCCGCCCGCCACGCCAGTCGTGCAGCCGAGGATCACCGCGATCACCGGCGAGAGGCCCGCGCCCAGGGCGATTTGAACGCCGACAAGGGTGAAGAGTGCGAGACCAACGGCATCGAGATAGAGGAGCAGCCGGAGCCGCCGCCCGCCCCCGGCCCGCATGCGGCGCGCCGCGAGAAAGGTCAGGAGAGCGACGGGGATCGCGGTGGCGAGATAGGTCAGGTCGTTGATCCAGAAGACCGGGAAACGCCCGATCAGGATATCGCGTAACGTGCCGCCGCCCACGGCCGTGACGATGGCGAGCACCGTCGCACCGAACGGGTCGAACCCCTGGCGCGCGCCCTGGATCGCCGCCGATGCCGCCATGACGCCGGTGGCCAACACGGTCAGCGCAAAGACGATGGGGCCGAGGGAGGTCAGGAGCATGGGGGGACTTTGGGGGTGGTGCTCTCAGAAAGCCGAGCCAGCCGCCCCGCCTCGATGTCCGACATTCGCAATTCCTCCCCCTGCGCTTTTGCATCATGATCCGCGCGAAACCCTTTGGGGTCAAACGGGTTTCCTGGTCACCCTAGGCCTCGACAGGCGCGATCAGCGCGGGGCCCGCCGCCCGGTTGGAATTCACCGCCGGATCGACTCTGTGAAAGGCGAAGGTCTCGTCCGGGGCGGGCTCCATCAGACGCGCGGCCCCCTTGCCCGCCTCCCCAAGCCAGAGGGGCCAATCTTCGGGTGGCAGGCTCACCGGCATCCGGTGGTGGATCTTTGACATGGGCTGGTTTGCGCGGGTCGTCACGATGGCGCAGGTGACGAAGGCCTGATCCTGCGCCTCCCAGGCCTGCCAGACGCCTGCAAAGGCGATGGGCGCACCGTCGCGCCGGTGGATATACCAGGGCAGACGCGCGCCCGCTTCGGTCTTGGTCCATTCATAAAACCCCGTGGCCGGGATCAGGCAACGCCGGGCACGGCAGGCGGCGCGAAAGGCCGGTTTCTCGGCGATGGTCTCGGCCCGCGCATTGATCAGAAGCGGACCGGCGGTCGGCGTCTTGTACCAGTGGGGCAGAAACCCCCAGCGCATGGGCCGAAGGTGTCGCGCGCCCGCGTCCGAGGTCACCACGGCCACCGGGTTCGTGGGACAGATGTTGTAGCGCACCGCCTCCGGCAGGTCATTGGCAGGCGTTGCCGCAAAGAGCCGCGCCATGGCGTCGGTGGGCAGGGTGATGGCAAAGCGTCCGCACATGGGCCGAGGCTAGCGCGCGACCCGGCTGAGGTACAGCCGCCATGCCGCAGGCCCGCCCCGCGGTTGCCCCTAGACGGCGCGCGACAAAGCTTCTAGACGCAGCGGGTTCCATCGGGCGCTTGGGGAGAGGCGCCGCCCCTTCTGCTGAAAGCTGACCCCGTGCCGAGTGACCAAAGCCAGACACCGCCCCTGCCCCCTTTGCCCAGCCCGATTGCGCAGGCGCTGGACGAAAAGGGCTATGACACGCTGACGCCTGTGCAGATCGCGGTCTCGGACCCGGAGCTGACGGAGGCGGACCTGCTGGTCTCGGCCCAGACCGGGTCGGGCAAGACCGTGGCCTTCGGGCTGGCCATCGCGCCGACGCTGCTTGGCGAAGCCGAAGAATTTGGCAAACCGGACGCGCCCCTGGGCCTCGTGATCGCGCCGACAAGGGAGCTGGCGATGCAGGTGCGGCGCGAGCTCACCTGGCTCTATGGCAAAGCAGGCGCGGTCTTGACCTCCTGCGTCGGCGGGATGGATGCGCGGGACGAGCGGCGCGCACTGGCGCGCGGGGCCCACGTGGTGGTCGCGACCCCGGGGCGGCTGCGCGATCACATCGAGCGCGGCAATCTCGATCTGAGCGCGGTGCGGGCCGTGGTGCTGGACGAAGCGGACGAGATGCTCGATCTGGGCTTCCGCGAGGATCTGGAATTCATCCTTGGTGCGGCACCCGAGGACCGGCGCACGCTCCTCTTCTCGGCGACTGTGCCCCCCGCCATCGCCAGCCTCGCGCAGCTTTATCAGCGCAACGCGCAGCGGATCACGACCCGGGCTGAGACGCGGCAGCATGCGGACATCGCCTATCGCGCAATGGTGGTCGGGCCGCGCGACGAGGAAAACGCGATCATCAATGTGTTGCGCTACTACGAGGCGGCCAACGCCATCGTGTTCTGCAACACGCGGGCCATGGTGAACCGGCTCACCACGCGCTTCTCGAACCGGGGGTTCCAGGTCGTGGCCCTGTCGGGCGAGTTGACCCAATCGGAGCGGACCCATGCCCTGCAGGCGATGCGGGACGGGCGCGCGCGGGTCTGCGTGGCCACGGATGTGGCCGCACGTGGGATCGACCTGCCCAATCTCGAACTGGTGGTCCATGCGGAGCTGCCGACAAGCTCGGATACCCTACTGCACCGCTCGGGCAGGACCGGGCGCGCCGGGCGCAAGGGCGTCAGCGCGATGATCGTACCGGTGCGGTTCCGCAAGAAGGCAGAGCGGCTCCTGAAATGGGCCAAGGTCACGCCGGATTGGGTCGCCCCGCCCAGCGCCGATGAGGTCCGCGCCCAGGATGAGGCGCGCCTGATGGAGGATCCAGCCTGGGAAGCGGAGATCCCCGAAACCGAAGCGGACATGATCGCGCGCATGGTGGAGCGGTTTACGCCGACACAGCTCGCAGCAGCGGTTCTGCGCGCCGGCGCGACGCAACGGTCGGCGCCCGAGGATATCAGTGCGGGCGATGCCGCCCCTGCGCCGCGCGCGCCGTTCGGGCCGAGCGTGTGGTTCACCCTTTCGGTCGGGCGCAACAGCCGTGCTGAGCCGCGCTGGATCCTGCCGCTTCTGTGCCGCGTGGGCGGGTTTGACCGCGAAGAGATTGGAGCGATCCGCATCCAGCAGACCGAAACCTTTGTCGAGATCCTCGAGACCGCGGTGCCGGACACGCTGCAGGGTGACGGGGCCTCGGTGAAACTCGAAGACGAGGCCGTGCTGACGCGGATGAGCGGCGCGCCGGATCTGTCCCAGCGGGACGGGTCGGGCATGCAGCGCAAGCCACGCGAGGGACATCCGGGCCGCGGCAAAGGCCCGGGGCCGCGCCCCAGCCCGCGCCCGCCGCGCGAGGACCGCAAGTCCCATGGCAAGCCGCCGCGCAAACCCTATGGCGACAGTCCCGAGCGACGGGGGCCGAAGCCCCGGAGCGAGGATCGCCCTGCGTCGCCCCCCGCGGCGGAGGGGGCAGACGCGCGGCCCGAGCGGAAACCTCGCCATAAGGGGAATGCACCCACGCCCAAGGGCGGCCCCGGCAAAGCGCCTTACGAGAAGCGCGCCCGCGACGGCGACCGCCCGGATCGGGCCAAGGGCGGCAAACCCTTTGGCAAGCCCGGTAGTGCGTCCGGTCATAAACCCGGTGGCAAGCCTTCGGGCAAACCGGGCGGCAAGCCCGCGTTCCGCGACAAGGAGAATGGCCGGGATCGCGATGGCGCGGGCCGTCCGCCCCGTGGGCCCGGCAAACCCGGCGGCCCGTTCAAGGGCGGCAAGGGCGGTCCGAAAGACAGCCCAAGAGGCGAGGCACCGCGCCGCTTCAAGGCAGCCAGTGATCCGTCCCAGAAGCTCGGCCCCGATGGCAAACCCGTGCGTCGCGGCGGCAAGGGGGGTCCCGGTGGTCCGGGTCGCAAGACCTTTGCGGGCAAGGGCGGCAACGCTGTGCCCAAACGGCGCGGACCGAAATCCTGAGCCCCCAAAACCTACCAAGCAAAAAAGGCGCCCCGCGAGGCGCCTTTTCTTGTTCTGGAACCGCAGCTTACTTGGAGCTGATGCGGCCATCCGTGTAAGGCTGGTACGCCCCGCCAGCGGCGAGGAATTCCGCCGTTACATCGGCCAGATCCGGGCCAAAGTCATAGGCGTTCTTGTCGTCGCCCGCGAACATGCCATAGCCATCGCCGCCATTGCGGACATAGTTGTTGGTGACCACGAGATAGGTCTTCGCCGGGTCAATCGCGACGAACGCGCCCCCTTCGGCAACCATCACATCAGAGACGCGGCTGCCGGGCTCGGAGGCCGGATCCCAAGTGAACTTCATGCCTGCGACCTGCGGGAAGCGACCGGCGCCTTCCTCAACCTTGCTCACACCGTTCTCCAGCGCATCGACCAGCATCTGGCCTGTCGCCTCGAAGGTCGAGAGCGTGTTCTGGAAGGGCAGCACCGTCAGCACCTCGCCCATGGTGATCTCGCCCGCATCGATGGAGGCGCGCAGACCGCCGCCGTTCTGGAAGGCGATGGTCACGCCCTGATCGGCCACGCGCGCGAGCATGGCATCCGCCACGAGATTGCCCATGGGGCATTCCATGGCCCGGCAGACCGAGCGGTCGCCTTCGATCGCCTCGGCCGCCTCGGAAACCGGACGGGCCTTCAGCTCTTCGATCGGGCCGGCCAGTTCGGCCACCCGCGCGACAATCGCCTCATCCGGGGTCACGGAAGCGTCGAGCACAATGGTGTCGCCCGTGGCCGAGGTCACATTACCCGCATCGTCAAAGGTCAGGACCAGATGGCCGACATATTTCGAGTAGGCATAGGCCTGCACCACCGGCGTGTCGCCGACCATGGTCGGGTACGGACCAGAGGCGCGCTCCGCCGAGTTGCTCAGCAGGGTGTGGGAATGCCCGCCCACAACCGCGTCGAGCCCCTCGACCGCCTCGGCAATCGCCAGATCCTTGGGCAGACCTACATGGGTCAGGGCGATGATCTTGGTCACACCCTCCGCCTCGAGCGTCGCCACATCCTGGCTCAGGGCTTCGATCTCGTTCTGGAAGACCACATTCGGGCCCGGCGAGGAGGTCTCAACCGTGTCCGTGGCCAGCGCCGAAACGATGCCGATCTTCTCGCCACCCACTTCGAGCACCACATGGTTGCTCACCTTGTCCTTCAGGAGATCCTCGGCGGTCAGGTCGAGATTGCCTGAGATCACCGGGAAGCTGACCTTGTCGATGAACTCCGACAGCTTGATCGGGCCGTCATCAAACTCGTGGTTGCCCACGGCCATGACGTCAAAGCCGATCGCCTCCATGAACTCGGCCTCAACCGCGCCCTTGTAGGTCGTGTACATCAGCGAGCCCTGGAACTGGTCGCCCGCGTCGAGCACGACCACATTGCCGCCCTCGGCAGTGATCTGATCGCGCAGCTCGTTGATCTTGGTGGCCACGCGCGCCACGCCGCCAAAGCACTTGCCCTCGGCCTCGCCCTCGGCGTTGCAGGTGCTGTCAAAGCGGTTGATCGACTCGATCCGGCTGTGCAGGTCGTTGATGTGGATGACATGCAACGTGTATTCCGCCGCCGCCATCCCGGTGGTCAGCGCGAGCGCCGCCGCCGAGGTAAGAATCCGAGACATCATTGTGTCTACCCCCTGTTATGACTGAGGGCAGGTTAACCACTCCGCAGGGGGTGTCAAAGCGATCCTTACGACAGGTTCGGGCGGATCTTGACCATGGGGGCCGGACACGCGACAGAGGGGCCATGGTGATCTATAAAATCTTCAGACTGCCCGAACATGAGGCGTTTCTGGCCGCGGGCGAGACCGCAGGCGCACCGGTCGATCTGACCGATGGCTATATCCATTTCTCAACTGCAGAGCAGGTGCGCGAAACCGCCGCCAAGCATTTCGCGGGCGAGACCGATCTGGTCCTTCTGGCGCTTGAGGCGGACACTCTGGGCGCGGCGCTGAAATGGGAGCCGTCCCGGGGCGGTGCGCTCTTTCCTCATCTCTACCGGACGCTGACCAAGGCGGATGTGCTCTGGACCTCGGCCCTGCCCATGGGCGACCGGGGCCATGTCTTCCCTGAGGAGCTGCCATGAGCGCGCTGGAGCGGCTTGGGCTTGCGGCCCTCACCCGGCTCGACCCCGAGACCGCCCATGGGCTGGCCCTGCGCGCCCTGCGCACGGGGCTCGGCCCCTCAACTGGGCCGGTGCGGACGCCGCGCCTCAGCACGCAGATCGCCGGGCTGCGCCTGCCCAATCCCGTGGGTCTGGCCGCCGGGTTCGACAAGAATGCCGAGGCGCTCGCCCCGCTGGCAAAGACAGGGTTCGGGTTTCTCGAAGTGGGGGCGGCGACCCCACTGCCCCAGCCGGGCAACCCGCGCCCGCGCCTCTTTCGGCTGACCGAAGATCGCGCGGCGATCAACCGGTTCGGGTTCAACAATGACGGGGCCGAGGCGATTGCTGCCCGTCTCGCTGCGCGCCCCAAGGGCACGGTGATCGGCCTCAATCTCGGGGCGAACAAGACGAGCGAGGATCGAGCCGGAGATTTCGCCCGCGTGCTCGCGACCTGCGGGGCGCATGTGGATTTCGCCACGGTGAATGTCTCTTCCCCGAACACGGAAAAGCTTCGCGATCTGCAGGGGGCTGCGGCGCTTGAGGCGCTGCTGGCCGGGGTGATGGAGGCGCGCGCCGCCCTCGCGACCCCGATCCCCGTCTTCCTGAAGATCGCGCCGGATATGGACGCCGAAGGCCTCGCGGATATTGCAGCCGTCGCAAAATCGAGCGGGATCCATGCGATCATCGCCACGAACACGACCCTGAGCCGGGACGGGCTCGCCTCCGCCCATCGGGACGAGGCGGGTGGGCTCTCGGGCGCGCCGCTCTTTGAGCGCTCCACCCGGGTGCTCGCGCAGCTGTCGCAACTGACCGAGGGCGCGATCCCCCTGATCGGCGTGGGCGGCGTGGACAGTGCCGAAGCAGCTTACGCCAAGATCCGCGCGGGCGCTTCGGCGGTGCAGCTTTACACCGCGCTGGTTTATGGCGGCATCAGCCTCGCCAGCGAGATCGCCCAGGGGCTGGACGCCCTGCTCGCCCGCGATGGGTTCTCGACCGTCGCCGAGGCCGTGGGCACCGGACGAGAGGACTGGCTATGACTGATGTTCTGCTGTGGCATAACCCGCGCTGCTCGAAATCCCGGGCGGCCCTCGCCCTGCTGGAAGAGGCCGGGCATGATGTGACCCTGCGCCTCTATCTCAGCGAGGAACCGGATGAGGCCGAGCTGCGCGCGGTCCATGCGCGGTTGGGTGGCCCGGTGCGCGGGATGATGCGTGTGAAGGAAAAGGCCTATGGCGAGGCCGGGCTTGACGCCGAGAGCAGCGATGACGCGCTCTTTGCGGCCATGGCCGCCAATCCCAAACTGATCGAGCGACCCATTGCCTTTGCCGGGGGCAAGGCGGTGATCGGGCGTCCACCCGAGCGGGTGCTTGAGATCGTCTAGCCGCCCGCAGCGCGCTCTAATGCGGGGTATTTCGAGCCCAAAGTGATGGCGCGGACCACGAACATCACGGTGATCGCAGCCCAGAGCCCGTGATTGCCAAAACTCGGCAAAAGCAGCGCGACGGTGCAGCAATAGATGCCGAAGGACAGGGCCATCATGTTGCGCATGTCCCGCGTCCGGGTCGCCCCTATGAAGATCCCGTCGAGCATCCAGGCCGCCACGCCCAGCACCGGGGCCGCCACCATCCAGGGCAGGTAGCTGCGCGCGGTCTCCCGCACCTCAGGGGACGTCGTCATGATGTCGATCACTGTCGGCCCCAGCAGGGCAAAGGCGAGCGCCAGAGCCAGCGCTGTGCTTCCGCCCCAGAGGCTCGTCATCCAGGCCGCGCGCCGCAGCCGCGCCACCGCCCCCGCGCCATAGGCCTGCCCCACCAGCGCCTCGGCGGCGAAGGCAAACCCGTCGAGCGCATAGGCGGTCACATGCAGGAATTGCAGCAGCACCTGATTGGCTGCCAGGGTCACATCACCCAGATCCGCGCCGAGAAAGAGGAAGGACACGAAGGCCGCCTGCAGCAGAACCGAGCGGATCAGGATGTCACCATTCACCGCCGCCATCTGCACCAGCCGGTCCTTGGCAAAGACCAGCGCGCTCTGCCGCCAGGCCGGTCGCGCGAAAGCATCCCGGCAGAGCCACAGGCCCAGCGCCAGCCCGGTCCATTCCGCGAGGAAGGTGGCAAAGGCCACGCCGGACACGCCCCAGCCGAGCCCGAGCACGAACCACAGATCGAGCGCGATATTGAGCCCATTCATCCAGAGCTGCAGGACGAGCACGCCCTTGGTCCGTTCCGCCGCGATGAGCCAGCCCGTCAGACCATAGATCGCGATGGCCGCCGGGGCCGACCAGATCCGGATCTCCATATAGTCGCGGGCAAGGGCCTCGACCTCGGGACTGGCGGGGGAGACTTGAAAGGCGCCCCAGAAGAGCGCGCTCTGCAAAACGATCAAAGCCAGCCCGGCGCCGAACCCGATCAGGAGGGCCCGCGAAAGAAGTGCCGAGACCTCGTCGCGCTGCCCCGCGCCCAGCGCCTGGGCCACAAGGCCACTTGTCCCCATGCGCAGGAACCCGAAGATCCAGTAGATCGCCGTCAGGATGATCGCGCCGATGCCGACCGCGCCGATCGGGGCCGCCTCGCCGATCTGGCCGACCACGCCCGTGTCCACCGCGCCGAGGATCGGCACGGTCGCATTCGAGAGCACGATCGGCACCGCGATATGCAGCACCCGGCGATGGGTCAGAGGCCGCTCGGGCGCAGCATTTGCGGTCTCAGCCATCGCTTGCAGGCGCGTCCGCCGCCTCGCGTCGGGGCATCAGGAAATGCACCGTGGCCTGGGCGATCGGGCGCTCGCGATTGTCCTGCCATGCCTCGACGAACACCGTCGCATAGCGCCGCCCGGACCGGGTCACCCGCGCCCGCGCATAGGCATCCCGCGGCAGGCCCGAGCGCAGGTAGTCCACGGTCAGGTCAATCGTCTTGGGCATGCGCGGCAAGGAGGCCGGGGTCAGGGTCTCGGCATCGATGGCGCCGCGCTCCAGATCATCCCAGAGCATGGCCCAGCTCACCTCGATCTGGGCCGTCACCTCGAGAAAGGCCGCCGTCACGCCACCATGGATCGCAGGCAGCATCGGATTGCCGATGAGCTTGTCGTCAAAAGGCAGGAGCGCCGTGAGCTCATCCCCGCGCCGGTCCACGGAGACGCCGAGGAATTGGATATAAGGCACGCCTTCGACCAGCGCGCGCAGGGCCGCGTCGCGGCGTTGCTTGACCACCTGCATGGGTTCGGGGCGTTTGCGGCTCATCTCGGACGCTCCACCGTGAAAGCGCCGGTCGCCATGGCTACCGGGTGGTCCGGGTCGCCATCCATGGCCACGGCGCGCACGAAGGCGACGTTGCGGGTGATATGGTGACACTCCGCCCGGGCCGTGATCCGATCCCCGGGCTTGGCTGCGCGCATATAGTCGATGCGCAAATCGATGGTTGCCGTCCCGCCCGGCGCATCCGGATGGCAGACCACCGCCGCCCCGCCACAGGTATCCATCAACGCCGAGACCGCGCCCCCATGGATCACGCCGGTCTTGGTATCGCCCACCAGCTGTTCGTCATAGGGCATCGAGATCACGGCAAGCCCATCCCCGATCTCCTCAACACTCATGTTGAGCGCCCGCGCATGGGGGATCATCTCGATAAATTGACGCGCCATCCGCGCCTTGTCGGTTTGGGGGTCTGTGCTCATGGGGCCCTTCGCTTCCTTGCCGAGCCCGGTCCGGCCCCTTGCACAGACGCCACCGGGCGGGCACAAAAGAACTCGGACGAACACCGCAGCCTTGGGGAGGGAGCATGGCGGAGGACACTCTGAGCTTCAAGGACATGTGCGCGGCCTTTGACGTAACGCCGCGGACGCTCCGCTATTATGAGTATATCGAGCTCCTGTCTCCGATCCGCGAAGGTCGCAGCCGGTTCTACACCCCGCGCGAGGTGGCGCGGATGAAGCTGATCATGCGCGGACGGCGGTTCGGCTTCTCGCTGGAGGAGATCCGGCAATGGCTGCTGATCTATGAGAATGAGGGCACCGAGGCCCAGAACCGGGTCTGGGTCGATGGCGCCACCGAGAAACTCGAGGCGCTTCACAAGGAGCGCGCGGAGCTCGATGCCGCGATCGACGAGTTGACCGAGCTCCGGGACAAGGTCGCCAAGACCCTGCCCTGATGCCGCCGCGCTTTACGCGGAGGCCCGGAACGCCATGGCCGCCAGCCGCGCCCGCCCCGGACCCGCACCGGGTTCGGGATGGAACATCAGATCCGGCTCCACGGTCTTGGCTTCGGTGGTCCAGGCGGTGGTGATTGTGGCCCCCTCGGGCACATGGAGGGGCGCGCCGGTCATGTTCGGCAGGTATGCCGTCAGCATCATCTGCCAATTGCCCGCCCCCACCGTGCAGCGCGCCGAGAGCGTGACGGTCTCGTCTCCGACGCTGAGATCCACGGCACCGCCCTCGGGCACAGCCATGAAGACCACGGCCTCCAGGTCCAGATCCCCGGCGGGACGCCCCTCGGGCGGCAGGGTCACGCCCGGCTCCCAGAGGGTGGTGTTGACCACACGGTTGCGGAACGCCTCGGCCTTGCTCTCGGGGGCGAAGACCGACACGACCTGAAGCTTGCGCTCCGGATCCACATAGACCGGGTCGCCTTCGGGGAGACGCGCAAGCCCGGCATCCACGGCCTCCGCCGCGAGATCCCCGATGAAGCGGGTCATGTCGGAATTGGCGTGGATATGGCCCGTGGCGTTGAAGAATTGGCGCGGCAGCTCCGCGAGCCCCGTGTCCCGCTCGTATTCTTCAGTGATATCGACCCAGGCCAGCCCGTAATGATTGAAGAGCTCCAGCAGCGCGTCCTTGTAGGGGCGCTGCTCATTGTTCATATCCGCCTTCCAGGTGTCGATCAGGATCGGCAGAAAGCTCGCTCCGCAATCGGCCACGTGGCGGATCATCTCTTCGAGGTAATGCAGAAGGCTGCCATCGGTGAAGCCCCCGGCGCTGAGCGCGGTGGCATCGGCGACGCAGCCCGACCAGAGCACTGTATCGCCCGGCTCATAGGGCGGATCCTGCTTCATGCGGATGAGAGACATCAGCGTGCTCGCCGCACTGATCGCCGAATTCCGAACCGGATAACGGCGCACCATCTTGAGGGCGAATTGATCAGCCCAACCGCCATGCATCACGGTGGAGGAGCTGCCTACTATATAAATCGTCATTAATCTGCCTTCGTACACTCAACCCGCCATACGGAAAAGCGGCGGGCCACAACGCTATCTAAGTCAGATTTTCTGAAACGTTAAGAAAGATATTGGTCTGTATTGGTCTCGGCGGAGCCTCGCCTTCAAATCGCTTTGGCGGACTTACATCTCTTGAGGGATGTCGCGTGTCGCGTTTGGACAGATGGATCAGCCGGACCGTCTCACCGACTTGGCGGACCGACCACCCCGCGCGGGTCAGAGCCCAGGACCTGCGCATCGGCCAAAGCGCAGAACTCGGGATCTTGATGGCGCAAGTCTGGTCGATCCAAACCGCGCGCGCCGCCGGGTTGCGGGAGACAGCCACGCGCGCCACCGCCCTCTCCCTCCCCCTGCGTCACAGGTCTCGGTGCCCGGAAATCTGCGCAAAATGACCATGGTGACCAAAGGGCAGATTCGCGCCGGATCCCCTATTTACCTTAAGAAAATGACTTAACGCCGGGTCGCTCACGAAATGACGTGACGTCCCTGTTACGTAAACGTCAACTGTTCTTGTAACCTAATGCATGTCGGGTCACATGCAGCGTGTACCTGACAAGTGAGATGTAACATGACCCAGACTGACTACACCACGATCCGCGACATGTGCGAAATCTACGATGTGACTCCGCGCACGCTGCGGTTCTACGAATCCAAGGAACTGCTCTTTCCCGTTCGTGAAGGCCAGAAGCGTCTTTTCACCCGCCGGGACCGGGCACGCCTGAAGCTGATCCTGCGCGGAAAGCGCTTTGGTTTTAGCCTCGAGGAGATCCGTCAGCTGCTCGATCTCTACGACCGGGGCGACCGTCAGCTCACGCAATTGTCAAAAACCTATGAGATCGCGCAGCAACGGCTCGCGGATATGGAGCGTCAGCGCGAAGAGCTGGACGAGGCCATCGACGATCTCAAGGAGCAACTCGATTGGGGGGCGAAGATGATCGACTCCCTGAAGGAAAAAGAAGCCGCCGCCTGAGCGCGCGCGAGGATCAACGGAGAGGCCCATGCCCAGCTATACCGCCCCGACGAAGGATATGCAGTTCCTGCTTCACGACGTGCTCAACGTCTCGCAGAGCGGCATTCCCGGCTATGACGAGCTTGATGCCGAGTTCACCAGTGCCGTGCTGGAGGAGGCGGGCAAGCTGGCCACCGAAGTGCTCCATCCGCTGAACACCGTGGGCGATGCCCAGGGCTGTGTGCTGGAGAACGGGGTGGTGCGCACGCCGGAGGGATTCAAGGACGCCTATAAGCTGATGTGCGAAGGCGGCTGGACCGGGCTCGATATGGATCCCGACTATGGCGGTCAGGGCATGCCCTATATCCTGCAGACGGCCACGGGCGAGATGTTCTCGGCCGCCAACATGGCGTTCCAGATGTATAACGGCCTGACCCATGGCGCGATGTCCGCCCTGGCCGAGCACGCCTCGGATCAGCAGAAGGCGACCTACCTGCCCAGCATGATCGCGGGCACCTGGACCGGCACCATGAACCTGACCGAGCCGCAATGCGGTACGGATCTGGGCCTGATCCGCACCAAGGCGGAGCCCCAGGAAGACGGGACCTACAAGATCTCCGGCCAGAAAATCTGGATCTCGGCCGGCGAGCACGACATGTCCGAGAACATCATCCATCTGGTTCTGGCCAAGATCCCCGGCGGCCCCGAGGGCGTGAAGGGCATCTCGCTCTTCATCGTGCCGAAATTCATGGTTAATGAAGATGGCAGCCTCGGCGATCGCAACGCGGTCTCCTGCGGTGGGCTCGAGCACAAGATGGGCATCCACGGCAACGCCACCTGCGTGATGAACTATGACGAGGCCACGGGCTTCCTCGTGGGTGAGATGCACAAGGGCCTGCGGGCGATGTTCACCATGATGAACGAGGCCCGCCTCTCGGTGGCGCTGCAGGGTTATGCCCAGGGCGACATCGCCTATCAGAACGCGCTCGGTTTTGCCCGGGATCGTCTGCAGGGCCGCGATGTGACCGGCGTGCAGGCGCCCGAGAAGCCCGCGGATCCGATCATCGTCCATCCGGATGTGCGCCGGAACCTGATGGATCAGAAGTCTTTCGTCGAGGCGGCGCGCGCGCTGGTCTTCTGGGGCGCGACCCTGATCGACGAAGCCCACCGATCGAAGGATGCCGAGGCGGATGCGATGATCTCGCTCCTGATCCCGGTGATGAAGGGCTTCCTGACCGACAAGGGCTTCGAGACCACGGTTCTGGCCCAGCAGACCCTCGGCGGGTCCGGCTTCACCAAGGAATGGGGTCTGGAGCAGTTCGTCCGCGATGCGCGGATCGCCATGATCTATGAGGGCACCAACGGGATCCAGTCCCTCGACCTCGTCGGGCGCAAGCTGGGCCTGAATGGCGGCAAGACCGTCATGGCCTTCTTCGACATGGTCAAAACCTTCCTGAAGGAGAACGAGGACAACGCCGCCCTGAAGGAGGGCTTCCTCGACCCGCTCAAGGCGGCCTCCAAGGACCTGCAGGCGGCGGGCATGTACTTCATGCAGAACGGCATGAAGAACCCCAATAACGCGCTCTCGGGCAGCTATGACTTCATGCATCTCTTCGGGCATGTCTGCCTCGGGCTGATGTGGGCGAAGATGGCCAAGGCCTCCATGGCGGCGCTTGAGGCGGGCGACACGGACACCCAGTTCCACGAGACCAAGATCGCCACGGGCCGCTACTACATGTCCCGCCAGCTGCCCATGACCAGCACCCATCTGGCGCGGATCACCACCGGGGCCGAGCCGGTGATGGCGCTGGACGCCGCCAATTTCTGAGACGAGATCGCCCCGCGCAGCTGCGGGGTGACGGACAGGGAGGAGATCGGGAAAGCCAAGGCCCTCCGCGCGGCGGAAACGCAGCGTCACAGGCTCGGCTTTCCCGATCTTTGAGGTACTCAAACCGGGGTGGCAATGACCATACTCCGGACATCATAAACAGCAGGAGGCGCCGGACCGCCCGGGTCCGCGCAGAAGGGGAGAGCCGCGATGACGACCACATGGATGACCGAAGAGCATCAGATGCTCTCGGAGATGACCTACAGCTTCATCACCACCGAGTGGGCCCCGAAATTCGACCGCTGGCGCGAGCAGGGCGAGATGGATCGCGAGATCTGGCAGGAGGCCGGTGCGTTGGGCCTCCTCTGCCCCTCTGTCCCTGAGGAATATGGCGGGCCCGGCGGGGATTTCGGCCATGAGGCGGCAATCCTGACCGAGATCGCGCGGGCGAACCTGTCCTCCTGGGGGGCGGGGCATGGGATCCATTCCGGGATCGTCGCCCATTACATCCTTGCCTATGGCTCCGAAGAGCAGAAGCAGAAATGGCTGCCCAAGATGGTCTCGGGCGAGATGGTCGGCGCTCTGGCCATGACCGAGCCGGGCGCTGGCTCTGACCTGCAGGGGATCAAGACCAAGGCGGTGAAGGATGGCAACACCTACCGGCTGAGCGGCTCCAAGATCTTTATCACCAATGGCCAGCATGCGGATCTGATCGTAGTGGCCGCGAAGACCGACCCGAGTGCTGGCGCCAAGGGCGTCTCGCTGGTCGTGCTGGAGACGGAAGGGGCCGAAGGCTTCTCGCGCGGGCGCAACCTGCACAAGGTGGGCCTGCATGCCTCGGACACCTCGGAGCTCTTCTTTGACAATGTGGAGATCCCGCCAGAGAACCTGCTCGGAGGGGAAGAAGGCCGCGGTTTTTACCAGATGATGAACCAGCTCCCGCAGGAGCGTCTGATCATCGCTGCCGGTGCGGTGGGCGCCATGGAAGGCGCCGTGCAGCGCACCATCGACTACGCCAAGGAGCGGCAGGCCTTTGGTGGCCCGATCCTCAAGTTTCAGAACACACGCTTCAAACTGGCCGAGTGTCAGACCAAGACAACCGTGGCCCGCGCCTTCCTCAACGAATGCATCGCCGAGCATATGGAGGGCAAGCTCAGTGTCGAAAAGGCCGCGATGGCGAAATACTGGATCACCGACACGCAAGGCGAGGTGATCGACGAATGCGTGCAGCTCCATGGCGGCTATGGCTACATGGCCGAGTATGACATCGCCCAGATGTGGACCGATGCCCGCGTGCAGCGGATCTATGGCGGCACGAACGAGATCATGAAGGAACTGATCGGGAGAGCCCTGTGACCCGCATGACCCGGACCGCGAAAGCTGGAGCGGCCCTTCGGTTGGCATACGGGGGAGCGGACAACCGAAGGGCCTTGGGAGAACCCGATCAGGGGCATCTGAACCAGGTCCATGGCTCCGATTTACCCAAGAGCGCCTTAAGGACAGGTAAACCCATGTCACAGACTCCCATTTCTTTTTGCGCCCGTGCCTCGGATAGGACAGGAGCCTTCGCATGACCCTCAAATTGCATTGTTTCGGCGAGTCCGGGCACTCCTACAAAGTAGCGCTCGCGCTCAATCTGGCGGAGCTCGACTGGACACCGGTCTATGTGGATTTCTTTCGCGGCGGCACCCGAGCGCCCGAGCATATGGCCCTCAACGAGATGGGCGAATGCCCGGTGCTCGAGGATGGCGAGACCGTGCTCAGCCAATCGGGCGTGATCCTCGACCACCTGTCGGAAAAGACCGGGCGCTTTGGCCTGCATGACCCGGCGATCCGGCGCGAGGTCCTGCGCTGGGTCCTGTGGGACAATCACAAGATGTCCTCCATGGTCGGGATCACGCGCTTCCTGATGAATTTCGTCCCTGAGGAGAAACGCTCCGCCGAGGTGATCGGCTGGGCCCAGGGCCGCTGCGCCGGGGCCTACAAGACCCTCGATGCAGCACTTGCCGGGCGCGACTGGCTGGTGGGCGAGGCGCTGAGCGCGGCGGACCTCTCCTGCTGCGCCTACCTCTATTATGACGAGCCCTTCGGCTTTGACCGCAAGGCCTTCCCGAATATCGACCGCTGGCTCGACGGCATCGCCGCCCTGCCCGGCTGGAAACACCCCTATGATCTGATGCCCCGCGCTTTCGGCGTGGCGGCATGAACGGAGGACACATGACCGAAGCCTATATTTACGACGCGATCCGCAGCCCCCGGGGCAAGGGCCGCAAGGATGGCAGCCTGCATGAGGTGACCGCGGTCAGCCTCTCGGCGCAGACGCTCAACGCGCTCAAGGACCGCAACGGGCTTGAGGGCCACGCGGTCGAAGACGTGATCTGGGGCAATGTCACCCAGGTGATGGAACAGGGCGGCTGCCTTGCGCGGACCGCCGTACTTGCCTCGGACCTCGACGAGCGGATCCCGGGGCTTGCGATCAATCGGTTCTGTGCAAGCGGGCTTGAGGCCGTGAACCTCGCCGCGAACCAGGTACGCGGCGGTGGCGGTGACGCCTATATCGCCGGTGGGGTCGAGATGATGGGCCGCGTGCCCATGGGCTCCGACGGGGCCGCGATTGCCGCGGATCCGAGTGTCGCGATGAAGACCTACTTCGTGCCGCAAGGCATCTCGGCGGATATCATTGCCACCGAATACGGCTTCTCCCGCGATGATGCCGATCAACTCGCCGTGGCCAGCCAGCAGCGCGCCCATGCGGCCTGGGAGGATAACCGCTTCGAGAAGTCGATCTTCACCGTGCGTGACCAGAACGGTTTGAGCATTCTCGACCATGACGAATACATGCGCCCCCAGACGGATATGCAGTCCTTGGGCGGGCTGAAGCCTGC
This sequence comes from Dinoroseobacter sp. S76, assembly GCF_049801095.1. NCBI lineage: Bacteria > Pseudomonadati > Pseudomonadota > Alphaproteobacteria > Rhodobacterales > Roseobacteraceae > Dinoroseobacter > Dinoroseobacter sp. S76. Next base: position 479,420 of record NZ_JBNAGH010000001.1, read on the forward strand.
CTTCAAGGACATGGGCGAGCAGATGCCCGGCTTCGACAAGGTTGCAATGATGAAATACCCGCATCTCGAGAAGATCGAGCATATCCACCATGCGGGGAACTCGAGCGGTATCGTGGATGGGGCCGCAGCCCTTCTGATCGGCAACAAGGAATTCGGTGAGGCTCACGGCCTCAAGCCCCGCGCCCGGATCAAGGCGACCTGCAAAATCGGCACGGATCCCACGATCATGTTGACCGGGCCTGTTCCCGCCACTGAAAAAATCCTGGCCGATTCAGGAATGAGCATCTCGGACATTGATTTATTCGAAGTTAACGAGGCCTTCTCTTCGGTGGTTTTGCGCTTCATGCAGGCCTTCGATGTGGATCATGACAAGGTCAATGTGAATGGCGGCTCGATCGCTATGGGGCACCCGCTGGGCGCGACAGGCGCGATGATCCTCGGCACCCTGCTCGACGAGCTGGAGCGCACGGGCAAGGGCACCGGCCTCGCGACCCTCTGCGTCGCGTCCGGCATGGGTGCCGCCACCATCATCGAGCGCGTGTGAGGGAGAGACGAGAGATGACCGATTTTACCATGAGCACGGACGCCGACGGCGTCGCCACCATCACCTGGGATGTCCAGGGCAAGTCGATGAACGTCATGAACCAGAAGGGCTTCGAGGATCTCGATGCCCTGGTGGATCAGGCGCTGGCCGATGAGGCCGTGAAGGGGATCATCATCACCTCGGGCAAGGACAGCTTTGCCGGGGGTATGGACCTCAATGTCATCGCCAAGATGAAGGAAGACGCGGGCGACGATCCGGCGCGTGGGCTCTTTGAGGGCGTGATGGCCATGCATGGCATCCTGCGCAAGATCGAGCGCGCAGGCATGGACCCCAAGACCAACAAGGGCGGCAAGCCGATTGCCGCCGCCCTGCCCGGCACGGCGCTTGGCATCGGGCTTGAGATCCCGCTGGCCTGCCACCGGATCTTTGCTGCCGATAACCCCAAGGCCAAGATCGGCCTGCCGGAGATCATGGTCGGCATCTTCCCCGGCGCGGGCGGCACCATGCGCGTCTCGCGCAAGCTGGGCGCGATGCAGGCAGCGCCGATCCTGCTCGAAGGCAAACTGAGCGAGCCCAAGAAGGCCAAGCTGGCCGGGATCGTGGACGAGGTCGTTCCGGCGGAGGAGCTTCAGGCGGCCGCCAAGGCCTGGGTCCTTTCGGCCAAGGACGCCGACATCGTGAAGCCCTGGGATCAGAAGGGATACAAGTTCCCGGGCGGCGCGCCTTATCACCCGGCGGGCTTCATGACCTTCGTGGGGGCCTCCGCGATGATCCATTCCAAGACCCAAGGGGTTTATCCGGCGGCCAAGGCGCTCCTGAGCGCGGTCTATGAAGGCGCCATGGTGCCCTTCGACACCGCGCTGAAGATCGAGGCGCGCTGGTTCACCAATGTGCTGATGAACCCGTCCTCCTCGGCGATGATCCGGTCGCTCTTCATCAACAAGGAGGCGCTGGAGAAAGGGGCCGTGCGTCCCGCGGATGTGGCCGATCAGAAGGTCAAGAAGGTCGGCATTCTCGGCGCGGGCATGATGGGGGCGGGCATTGCCTATGTCTCCGCCAATGCCGGGATCGAGGTCGTTCTGATCGACGCGGCGCAAGAGAGCGCGGATCGCGGCAAGGCTTATTCAGCGAGCATTCTCGACAAGGGGATCTCCCGCAAAAAGGTGACGGCGGAGAAGAAGGAAGAGGTTCTGGCCCGCATCACCGCGACCACCGACTACGCCGCCCTTGAGGGCTGCGATCTGGTGGTCGAGGCGGTGTTCGAGGATCCCGGCGTCAAGGCCGAGGTGACCGCGAAAGCCGAGGCCGTGATCCCGTCGGATGCGATCTTTGCCACCAACACCTCGACCCTGCCGATCTCTGATCTGGCCAAGGCGAGTGCCCGGCCGGAGCAGTTCATCGGCATCCACTTCTTCTCGCCCGTGGACAAGATGCTGCTGGTGGAAATCATCAAAGGCAAGGAGACCGGCGATGTGGCCGTGGCCAAGGCGCTCGACTATGTGCGCCAGATCCGCAAGACGCCGATCGTGGTCAATGACGCGCGCTTCTTCTACGCCAATCGCTGCATCATTCCCTATATCAACGAAGGGATCCGCATGGTGGCCGAGGGCGTCACCCCGGCCCTGGTCGAGAACGCCGCGAAGCTTGTGGGCATGCCGCTCGGACCGCTGCAGCTGGTGGATGAGACCTCCATCGATCTGGGCGTGAAGATCGCCAAGGCCACCAAGGCCGCCATGGGCGACGCCTACCCGGATGAAGCCGTGGATGAGGTCCTCTTCTGGATGGCCGATGAAGGTCGGCTGGGCCGCAAGTCCAATTCGGGCTTCTATGCCTACGATGAAAAGGGCAAGCGCGGCTTGCTCTGGGAGGGTCTGGGCGATCACTACGCCGAAGCCGCGGATCAGCCGGAGCTCACCACCGTGCAGCACCGTTTGCTGATGGCGCAGGTACTGGAGGCGGTTCGCGCGCTCGAAGACGGGGTCCTGATGGATATCCGCGAGGGCGATGTGGGCGCGATCCTCGGCTGGGGCTTTGCCCCTTGGTCCGGTGGTCCGCTGAGTTGGCTCGACATGATCGGGGCGGCTCGCGCGGTCGAGATCTGCGATGCGCTGACCGAGACCCATGGCGCGCGCTTCACCACCCCGGCCCTCCTGCGGGAGATGGCCGAGAAGGGCGAGACCTTCTACGGACGGTTCGGCGCAGACACAGCGGCTGCCGCGGCCTGATATGGCGGCGGAGGCCGCGTCTGCCCCCGCGCCGGGGGCGCGTGTGCTCCCCTGGCGCATCTTGCTGGCCGTCCTCGGTGCCTGGGCATTGCTGGTCGCGCCCATCGTGATCTTTTTTGGCCCCGCCTTTGGTGGGGTCACTTTGGTTGTGGGGCTCATCCCGGCCTTTGGCGGGCATGTGCTGGGCCAGCGACGGGTGGCCTATCTGGCCGCGGGCGCGCTCCTTGCCGCGATTGCAGCCCTGTCCCTCGCGCCCGGCCCCCTGACGATCTGGGCCTGCACATTGGCGCTGATCGGCGGAGCCGCCTGGGAGGCCTGGCGCCCGGGCGGGCGGGCTTTCGTGCTGGCGCTTTACGGGTGGAGCGCGCTTGTCCTCGCCCCTACCATGCCCACCCCGCTGGAGGCCCTGCCCTTTGTCGCCGCGGGGCTTCTCTGGGGCGCACTGGCCACCGCGCTCTTTCGCTTTGCGGGCCAAGCGGCACAGCCCCCGGTGGAAGGCCAAGTCGCCGTCTCATTGGCGCTTTTCCTGCTGGCGGGCATCTTCGTGTCCGCGCAGATCACTGCTTGGATCGATGAGAAATATGGCTATTGGGTGGTGCTCCTCTTCATCCTGCGCGCGCTCTCGCCGCCCCACCAGAGCCACCGGCACGCGGTCAGCTACGCGCTGGGCGCGGTGCTGGGATCGGGCTGCGCCATGCTGCTTACGTGGTTTCACCCGGCGGCCTCGGTCACCTTGCCCCTCACGCTTCTGATGGTGGTGCTGGGCCTGCGCTACCTGCCCCATCCGGCGCCCTGGTCCACGGCGGCCTTCACCTCGGCGGTGCTCCTGATCAACGCGCTCGGGTCGGACGGGATCCTGTGGCGGATCGAGGCGGTGCTGCTCGCGGTCGCTATTGCCATGGGGCTGGTCAGTGCCATCGCCCTGGGCTGGCGGTTGGTCGGGCGGATCAATCCGGGCCTCTCTCCGCCCGGGCGCTAGTCCTGCGCCTGACGTCCGCGCAGGATGATCACCGTGCCGGCCGCCAGAATGCAGCAGATCCCTGCAAAGGCGAGGAGCCCGGGCACCTCGCTCCAGAGGATATAGCCCCAGATCCCGGCAAAGAGCAGGAAGCTGTATTCAAAGACCGAGGCATAGCTCGGATCCGCGATCTGGTAGGCGCGCACGAGAAACCCGACCGCGATCAGCGATCCCACCGCCTGCAGCACTGTCAATGCAAGGAAGCGACCCGTCATCGGTTGCCACCCTGTGCCGAAAAAGCTCGCCGTCTCGGGCGCCCCGCCCCAGCCTGTGACCGCCAGAACGCCCAGCCCTGCCAGCCCGTAGACCAGCAGCAGCGCAAAGAACCACCATGTGAGGCAATAGGGGCTTTCCTCGGCGCAAAGGCGCCGCGTCGCCAGAGACCCGGCAGCATAAAGCGCGCCCGCCAGCACAGGGATGATCGCCACGGGCGTGAACGCGTCGCCACCCGGTTGCAGCACCAAGAGCACGCCCGCGAACCCGACCGCCACCGCCCCCGCGCGCCAGGGTCCGACCCGCGCGCCGAAGAGCCCGATGCTCAGGAGGAGTACGAAGATCGGCGAGGTAAAGAGCCCCGCCCCCGCCGTCGAGATCGGCAGCACGGCCACCGCCCCGAAATAGAGCAGGATCGAGGTCGCCATCAGCGCCGAGCGCACCAGCACCGCCCAGAGCCGCTGGGCGCGGAGCGGCCAGCCAAAGGCCAGCGCCAACAGGCCCAGCGCGGGCAGCACCATGGCGCTGCGCACCGCGTGGAACTGCCAGAGCCCTGCATCCTCGGCGATCACGCGCACATAGTTGTCGATGAACCCGATGATCAGCATCGCCGCCAGAATGAGCCCGGCGGCGGCCGGAACGCGGTTTGCAGATTGCGCCATGGGGGTCCTTTCGTGTCGCGCGGAGTTGACCATGGCCCACACTCCACGTCTATTCGGAAAAAAACACTGGGAGGACATCATGGGTTGGCTGACGGACGAGACCGGGCTGGGGAAATGTGCGGCGAACCATGTGCCCCTCACCCCTCTGAGCCATTTGCAACGGGCCGCGCAGGTCTATGCCAGCCATGACGCCTGGATCTATGGCGCCCGGCGCTGCGACTATGCGGAGTATCACGGTCGGGTTTCGCGGCTGGCCTCGGCGCTGGCCCAGGCCGGGATCGCGCCGGGGGATGTGGTCGCCACGCTGCTGCCCAATGTCCCCGCTATGGTCGAGGCGCATTTTGGCGTGCCAGCCTGCGGCGCCGTGCTCAACACAATCAACATCCGGCTCGATGTGGATACGGTCGCCTATATCTTCGCCCATGGCGGCGCGAAACAGGTGCTGGTCGATCCGCAATTCCTGCCCCTGGCCGTGGCCGCCTGCGAGCAGATGGAAGGCCCGGCCCCGATGCTGATCGAGGTGGCCGATGACGCCGCCGGGGTGCACGCGACCGGCACCTATCCGGAATACGAGACGTTTCTCGCGGGCGGTGATCCGGACTTCGCCTGGCACATGCCCGAGGATGAGTGGGAGAGCCTCGCGCTCAACTACACCTCCGGTACGACCGGGCGGCCCAAGGGCGTGGTCTATCACCATCGCGGCGCCTATCTGATGACAATGGGCACGGTGGTGTCCTGGCGCATGGTGCTCTATCCGCGCTGGATGGCCATCGTGCCGCTCTTTCACTGCAATGGCTGGAACCACAGCTGGATGATGCCCATGGTCGGCGGCACGGTCGTCTGTTGTCGCGACGTGACGGCGGATGCGATCTATGGGGCGATTGCCGAGCATGGCGTGACCCATTTCGGCGGCGCGCCCATCGTGCTCAACATGATCGTCAACGCGCCCGAAAGCGCCCGTCGTCCTTTTGAGCACACGGTCGAGGTGATGACCGCTGGCGCGCCCCCCGCCGCAGCAACGCTCGCCGCCATCGAGGAGTTGGGCTTCAACGTCACCCAGGTTTACGGGCTCACCGAAACCTATGGCCATGTCACAGAATGCGTCTGGGATCCGGCCTGGTCCGATCTGCCCCAAGGGGACCGCGCCGCGATCAAGGCCCGCCAGGGCGTCGCCCTGCCCCAGATGGAGCATATCACCGTGATGGATGCGGAGATGCGCCAGATCCCCATGGATGCGACCACCACGGGCGAGATCATGATGCGCGGCAACTCGGTGATGAAGGGGTACTACAAGAACCCCTCCGCGACCGAAGAAGCTTTCGCCGGGGGCTATTTCCACTCCGGGGACATCGCCCTGCAGCACCCCAACGGCTATATCCAGATCGCGGATCGCGCCAAGGACATCATCATCTCCGGCGGCGAGAACATCTCCTCGGTGGAGGTCGAAGGGGTGCTCATGCACCACCCGGCGGTGTTGCTCTGCGCCGTTGTCGCCAAGCCGGATACAAAATGGGGTGAGGTTCCTTGCGCCTTTATTGAGTTGAAGGATGGGGCAAAGGCCGAAGAGGACGAGATCATCGCCTTTGCACGCGAACGGCTCGCAGGCTTCAAGACGCCGAAAAAGGTTGTGTTTCAAGAGCTTCCCAAGACGTCCACGGGCAAGATCCAGAAGTTCGAGCTGCGCAAGACCGCGGCCGGGATCTGAACCAGCGCCCCGCCTCTTGGACGGTCAGAGGACGCACGGGCGATTGAGGCTGCCCGGACAACCCGCTAGGGTGCCGGGCAACGTATAATCGACAGGCATTTTCGGCAGTGACCGCCCTCAAGGACTATATCCGTCTGGAATCCACGGGCCTCTGGCGCGCGGGCGAAGAGGCCCAGCGCCGTGATGTCTATGTCTTTGTGGGCACCGCGTCTCTGGTGATCGCCGACAAGACCGAGGCGCCGCTCTCCCACTGGTCCCTGCCCGCGATCGAGCGGCAGAACCCCGGCGTGCGCCCGGCGCTCTTCACCCCCGGACCGGATGCGGATGAGACCCTTGAGATTGCGGATCCGGACATGATCGACGCCATCGAAAAGGTGCAACAGGCCGTGCGCAAGGCCGAGCCCAAGCCCGGGCGCTTGCGCCTTCTGAGTGCGGTGAGCGCGGCGGTGGTGGTGATCACGCTTGGCGCGCTCTGGCTGCCCGATGCGATCAAGGATCACGCGACCTCCGTTGTGCCCATCGCCCAGCGCGCGGCCATCGGGGTCAATGTGCTCGGCGCGTTGGAGCCGATGACCGGTCCTGTTTGCGACACGCCCGAAGGCAGCCGCGTTCTGACCCGGATGGTCCAGCGTGTGGCGCGCCCGGATGCGCCGCGGGTCCATGTGGTGCGTACGGGGGTTGAGCAGGCCTTGCTCCTGCCCGGTCCGCTGATCGTGCTGGGACGGAGCACGATTGAGGATCACGAGACCGCCGATATCGCGGCGGGTCATATCCTGGCCAAGCTCGCCCAGGCCGAGAGCTCGGACCCGTTGCGTGTCATGCTGGAGGAGCTTGGCACCTTCACCACCCTGCGCTTCCTGACCACCGGGCATTTCCCGGAGATCGCCCTGTCGCGCTATGCCCGTCACCTGCTGACGGCCCCGGCGCCGGAGGTGTCCGATGCGGCCCTGTTGAACCGCTTCGCCCGGGCGCGGGTGGCGACGACGCCCTATGCGCGCGCGCTGGATGTCACCGGCGAGACGACGCTCGCCCTGATCGAGGCGGACCCCTATCGCGGCACGGACAGTCCCATCGTGCTCGACGACAATTCCTGGATCGTGCTGCAGGCCCTCTGCGAGCGCTGAGTTACTTCGTGCCGAAAAGCCGGTCGCCCGCATCGCCGAGACCGGGCACGATATAGCCCTTCTCGTTCAGATGACTGTCCACGGCGGCGGTCACAACCGGCACATCCGGGTGTGCCTCTTTCATCCGCGCCACTCCTTCGGGGGCCGCGAGCAGACAGAGGAACCGGATATCCGTAGCCCCCGCCTCCTTCAGCAGATCGATCGCCGCCGCCGAGGAATTGCCCGTGGCCAGCATCGGATCGACGGCGATCACCCGGCGCTCGGACAGGGCATCGGGCACCTTGAAGTAATACTGCACCGGCTCCAGCGTTTCTTCATCCCGGTAGAGCCCGACAAAGCCGACCCGCGCCGACGGGATCAGCTGCAGCACCCCGTCAAGCAACCCGTTCCCCGCCCGCAGGATCGAGATCAGCGCAAGCTTCTTGCCCTCGAGCTTGGGCGCATCCATGGGCTGGATCGGCGTCTCGATCTGCTCGCTCTTCATCGGCAGGTCCCGCGTGACCTCATAGGCCAGAAGCAGCGCGATCTCCTGCAGCAGCCGCCGAAACTCGGAGGTCGAGGTCGCCTTGTCCCGCATCAGGGTCAGCTTGTGCTGCACAAGCGGGTGGTCGACGATTGTGCAATGCTCGGTCATGAGAGGTCTCCGAAAGTGGCGTCCAGTTTGGCGCGCAGGGTGGTCTTGGTCTCCGCGTCGCAGAAGGCGGCGTCGAGGGCGGTGTCGCTGATCGCGGCAAACTCCGGCAGGTCCCAGCCGAAGTGATGGGCGAGGTTCTCGTATTCCCGGGACATGGTGGTGTGGAAGAACGGCGGGTCATCGGTGCTGACAGTGACGGGCACGCCCGCCCGGCGCAGACGGTCGATCGGGTGATCCCGCCAGGCCTCATAGACCTTGAGCGCGATGTTGGAGCCCGGGCAGACCTCCAGCACGACACCGGCTTCGGCCAGCGCCTCCATCAGGGCCGGATCCTGGATCGCATGAACCCCGTGGCCGATCCGCGAGACGCCCAGATCCTGCCAGGCATCGCGCACGGATTGCGGCCCGCCCCACTCGCCCGCATGGGCCGTGAGCGCCAGCTCCGCCTCGCGCGCCATGTCGAAGGAATAGGCGAAGTCCTTGGGCGCGCCCATATTCTCATCCCCGGCAAGGCCCAGCCCGGTGATGAAGCGGCCCGCAGTCTCGGCAGCGCAAAGGGCGGTCTCCTTTGCCTTGTCGGGGCCGAAATGGCGGATACAGGTGACGATCCCGCGCATGACGATCCCGTCGGCGGCTTCCGCATCTCGGGCGGCTTCCTCAATGGCAGCGAGATAGTCGCGCCAGGCGGCGAGATCCCGGTCCCCGCAGAAATCCGGGCTGAGGAAGGATTCCGTATAGATCACCCCTTCGGCTGCAGAGGCCGCCAGTACCGCGCGGGTCAGGCGATAGAAGTCCTGAGGCGTCTGCAACACGGTGCAGGCGGCCTCATAGACCCGCAGGAAATCCACAAAATCCTTGTAGCGATAGGCCCCGGCCTCATCGAAGATACCCGTCAGGTTGACGGATTTCTCGGCGGCCAGTTCACGGATGAACTCCGGCGGGGCGGCTCCCTCAAGATGGAGGTGCAGTTCCAGTTTCGGAAGCTCTTTCACGACAAAAATACCTTGTCTTTTTCCAACATTTTCAACCCCAGATGCGCCGCAACACTGGCACCAACATCCTGAAATCCAACATGACCGATGGATTTCACCCCGACGCCGCCGCCGATCACCGGCACCCGCTCGCGCGTGTGTTCGCTACCATGCCAAGTGGGGTCATTGCCATGATCGGCGGTGAAGATCGCCAGATCTCCGGGCCGCAGCGTGGCGAGGAAACGGGGCAGAGAGGCGTCGAACCATTCCAACGCACGGGCATAGCCCGAGACATCGCGGCGATGGCCATAAAGGCTGTCGAACTCCACGAAATTCGCGAAGACCAGCGCACCTTCTTCGGCCACCTCGCCAGAGGCGATCAGCGCTTCCATCAGGGCTGCGTCCGTGCCCTTGACCACGGTGTCGATGCCTTGGCCTGAGAAGATATCCTTGATCTTGCCAATGGCATGGACCCGGCGACCGGCCTCTTGCGCGCGATCGCAGAGCGTGGCCCCCGGGGGCGCAATGGCATAGTCGCGACGGTTCTGGGTGCGGGTGAAGCCCTCAGCCTCGGAGCCAATGAAGGGCCGCGCGATCACCCGCCCGACCTTCATCGCGTGGAGGGTGGGCGCCAGCGTTTCGCAAAGGGTCAGCAATCTCTCGAGACCGAACGCCTCTTCATGGGCGGCGATTTGGAACACGCTGTCGGCGGAGGTGTAGCAGATCGGCCAGCCTGTGCGCATGTGCTCCGCCCCGAGCCGCGAGATCACCTCGGTTCCGGAAGCATGGGCATTGCAGAGTGTTCCCTCGGTGCCTGCCAGCGCGGCAGTCTGCGCCAGAAGATCAGCCGGGAAAACCGGGTCGCTGGTGGGAAAGACGGTCCAGTCCCAAGGGACCGGCACGCCGGCAAGCTCCCAATGGCCCGTGGGGGTGTCCTTGCCCGGGGAAAGCTCGGTCGCGGCACCCCAGAGCCCGGTGGGCGTGGCCCCGAGGCCCGGTACCTCCAGCCCGGACGCCAGCTTGATCGCAGCCCCCAAGCCGAGCCCGTCCAGCACGGGCATCCGCAGCGGCCCGCTGCGCCCCTCTTCGGCGCGCCCCTCAGCGCAGGCTTGCGCGATATGACCCAGGGTGTTCGCCCCGTCATCCCCGAAATCCGCGGCATCCGGCGCGCCACCGCAGCCGACGCTGTCCATCACGATCAGAAAGGCCCGGGTCATGGGCGCACCTCCCCAAGGATCAGCGGCGCGGCCTCATGGGCATCGCCGAGTGTGAAGGCCGCCTGAACTTGCGCAACGGCACGGTCGGCAGCCTCCTCCCGCGCGGCATGGACCCGCGCGAGCGGCTGTCCCGCGACAACCTTTGTTCCGAGCGGCAGCAGGTCCGACAGCCCTACAGCCGGGTCGATCCGGTCCGTTTCGGTCTGGCGACCACCGCCCAGAGCAACCACCGCCCAACCAAGCGCCCGGGCATCGCAAGCGGTGAGCACTCCGGCGCGCGGGGCCGGGACCTCGCGCAGGATCGGCGCTTCGGGGAGGCCCGACAAGCCTTGGGCAACCACATCCCGCGGCCCGCCCAGCGCCGCCACCATCCGGTCGAATACCTCCGCCGCGCGACCCTCGCGCAGCACGCGATCCATCGCATCCGACCCCGCAGCACTGTCCGGCGCGAGCCCGCCGAGGCTGAGCAGAGCACCGCCAAGGGACACGGTTGCTGCCCGCAGGCGCGGACTTGTCGCCTCACCGCGCAGGATGCGCAGCACTTCGGCGAGCTCCAACGCATTGCCAGCGGCAGTCGCGAGAGACTGGTCCATATCCGTCAGCAAGGCGATGGTCGGGCAGCCCGCGCCATTCGCGGTCTCGACCAAGGCTTCGGCCAGCGCAGTCGCGGCCTCCTGCGTCGGCAGGAACGCTCCGGAGCCACACTTGACATCGAGCACCAGGCCACCGAGTCCCGCCGCCAGTTTCTTTGACAGGATCGAGGCCGTGATGAGATCGATGCTCTCCACCGTGGCGGTCACGTCGCGCACTGCGTAGAGCCGCCGATCCGCTGGCGCGATCCGCCCCGTGGCCCCGACAATCGCACAGCCGGCTTCGGCCACGACCTTGCGCAGTTGCGCCTCGGAGATGTTGGTGCGGTACCCTTCAAGCGCCTCGAGCTTGTCGAGCGTGCCTCCGGTATGGCCGAGCCCTCGTCCCGAAATCATCGGCACATAGGCTCCGCAGGCTGCGAGCGCGGGGGCCAGCAGGAGCGAGACCGTGTCGCCGATCCCACCCGTGGAATGCTTGTCGAGGACGGGCCCCGGCAGATCCCAGCTGAGCACATCGCCGCTGTCCCGCATGGCTTCGGTCAGGCGCACGCGCCCCGAGGGGCCGAGACCATTCAGCAGCGCGGCCATGGCAAAGGCCCCCACCTGCGCGTCGGAGACCGAGCCATCCGCGAGCCCGTTCGCAAAGCTCCGCAATGCGCCCGCAGGCAGCGGGGTGCGATCGCGCACAGCTTCGATCACGGTGCGGGTGGTCAAGATCCCTCCAGGTGGCCGGGATCAAACGCGCCCGGCAAAAGCTCGCCCAAGGTCATGGACAGCTCGCCGCCGGAAGTGGTCGCCATGAGCACGGGCACATCGGCCGCGCCGAACTCCTTGAGCTTCTGACGGCATCCTCCGCAGGGCGGGACCGGGTCCGGGCTTCCGGCGATCACGGCCACTTCCACAAGGGCCGTCTCCCCGGCGGCGATCATGGCCGCGATGGCGCCTGCCTCGGCGCAAGTGCCTTCGGGATAAGCAACATTTTCCACATTGCAGCCCGTGTAGATCACGCCAGACGCCGACCGAACCGCAGCACCGACCTTGAAATTCGAATAGGGCGCATAGGCGTTTTCACGCACCGCGCGGGCAGCGTCCAGCAGCTCCATTCCACACCCTCCTTGATCAGGGATCAGAGTGGGGCGCGGCGCGGCGGTTTGCAAGCCCGCAAGCGCAGCTTATGGTCGGCTTACCCCCCTGAGTGGATCCGCCGCAAGCCTTTGGGGTGGATTTCCATTCCCTAGGGGAATGAGATGGTTTAAGTCTAAACTAATTTGAGATTGGGGAGGGGTCCCGTGTCCACGAGTAAAGACGACAGCGCCCGCCAGGCGGCGCTTCACTATCATTCGCATCCGCGTCCCGGCAAGCTGGAGGTCCGCGCGACCAAGCCGCTGGCGAACCAGCTGGATCTGGCGCGCGCCTATTCGCCGGGCGTTGCGGAAGCCTGCCTTGAGATCAAGGCGGATCCGAGCACGGCCGCGCAATATACCGGGCGCGGCAATCTGGTGGGCGTGGTCTCGAATGGTACGGCGGTGCTGGGTCTTGGCAATATCGGCGGGCTCGCGTCCAAGCCGGTGATGGAGGGCAAGGCCGTCCTCTTCAAGAAGTTCGCCAATATCGACTGTTTCGATATCGAGTTGAACGAGAAAGACCCGGAGAAGCTGGCCGAGCTCGTCTGCGCGCTGGAGCCGACCTTTGGCGCGATCAATCTCGAGGATATCAAGGCCCCCGATTGCTTCATCGTCGAGAAGATCTGCCGCGAGCGGATGAACATCCCCGTCTTTCATGACGACCAGCACGGCACGGCCATCGTGGTCGGCGCGGCGGCGACCAACGCTTTGCGGGTCACAGGCCGCAAGTTCGAGGACCTCAAGATCGTTTCCACCGGTGGCGGCGCGGCCGGCATCGCCTGCCTCAACATGCTGCTGAAACTCGGTGTGCGGCGCGAGAACGTCACCCTCTGCGACATTGCCGGCGTGGTCTATAAGGGCCGCACCGAAGAGATGACACCGCAGAAGGAGGCCTTTGCCCAGGACACCGACGCGCGCTCCATCGATGAGGTGATCGGCGGCGCGGATATGTTCCTCGGCCTCTCTGCTCCCGGGGTCATCACGCCAGAAATGGTCGCGCGCATGGCCGACAAGCCGATCATTTTCGCGCTCGCGAACCCCACACCCGAGATCATGCCCGAACTGGTCAAGGAAACCGTCCCGGACGCGATCATCGCCACAGGCCGCACGGATTATCCCAATCAGGTCAATAACGTGCTCTGTTTCCCCTTCATCTTCCGCGGTGCGCTGGATGTGGGGGCCACCGAGATCAACGACGCCATGCAGCTCAGCTGCATCGAAGGGATCGCGGAGCTTGCCCGCGCCACAACCAGCGCCGAAGCGGCAGCGGCCTATCGCGGCGAGCAGATGACCTTTGGCCCCGATTACCTGATCCCGAAACCGTTCGATCCGCGCCTGATGGGCGTGGTCGCCACCGCCGTGGCGCGGGCTGCGATCTCCTCCGGTGTGGCCGAGCGCCCGATCGCGGATCTGGACGCCTACAAGGCGGCGCTGGACGGGTCGGTCTTCAAATCTGCCATGATCATGCGCCCGGTTTTCGATGCCGCGGCCCAGGCCGAGCGCAACATCGTCTTTGCCGAGGGCGAGGATGAGCGCGTGCTCCGCGCGGCCAATGCCATGATCGAGCAGACAACGGACAAGCCGATCCTGATCGGTCGTCCCGAGGTGGTGATTGCCCGGTGTGAGCGCGCGGGCCTGCCGATCCGCCCGGATCGGGATTTCGAGCTGGTGAACCCGGAAAACGACCCGCGCTACCGCGAGTATTGGGAGACCTATCACGGCATCATGGAGCGTAAGGGCGTCACGCCCGACATCGCCAAGGCCGTGCTGCGTACCAATACCACGGCGATTGCCGCGATCATGGTGCGGCGCGGCGATGCGGACAGCCTGATCTGCGGCACGTTCGGCCAGTATCTGTGGCATCTGAACTATGTCTGCGAGACGCTGGACGATGGCGGGCATCATCCCGTGGGCGCGCTCAGCCTGATGATCCTCGAAGATGGGCCGCTCTTCATTGCGGACACCCATGTGCACGCGACCCCGACGCCCGAGCAGATCGCCGAAACGGTCTGTGGCGCGGCGCGTCATGTGCGCCGCTTCGGGCTTGAGCCGAATATCGCGCTTTGCTCGCACTCCCAATTCGGCAATCTCGACATCGATTCTGGCCACCGGATGCGCGCTGCGATGAAGATCCTCGACGGTCAAAACGTGGATTTCTGCTATGAGGGCGAGATGCATACGGACAGCGCCCTCGACCCCGAGCTGCGCGACCGGATCTTCCCCCATTCGCGGATGCAGGGCGCGGCCAACGTGCTGGTCTTTGCCAATAGCGACGCGGCCTCGGGCGTGCGCAACATCCTGAAGATGAAGGCAAACGGGCTCGAAGTTGGACCGATCCTCATGGGGCTTGGCAACCGCGCCCATGTGGTGACACCCTCCATCACGGCACGCGGTTTGCTGAACATGTCCGCAGTCGCGGGAACGCCTGTCGCCCATTACGGCTAAGCCCGATAAGCATCGGCGGGCGCGGATTACAACCGCGCCGCCCTGCCCCCCCTGCGTTTGCGCAATCAGTCGCAGGCGCGGGCCTTGCCCTCGCGGGGCCGTCCCTCAAGAATGCCCGCGATGTTGAGGAGGCCCACATGACCTATGCAAATACCTATGCCGCTTGGAAATCTGATCCTGAGGGGTTCTGGATGGACGCCGCGCAGGCGATTGATTGGGTCACCCCGCCGAGCAAGGCGCTGAATGACGAGAACGCGCCGCTTTACGAATGGTTCACCGATGCCGAGGTGAACACCTGCTACAACGCGGTGGACCGGCATGTGGAGGCCGGGAATGGCGACCGCGTGGCGATCATCTATGACAGCCCGGTCACCCACACCAAGCAGGAGATCACCTTCGCCGAGCTGCAGGAGCGGGTCTCGATGCTCGCCGGCGCGCTGCGTGCCAAGGGCGTGGAAAAGGGCGACCGGGTTCTGATCTATATGCCCATGGTGCCCCAAGCGCTTGAGGCGATGCTGGCCTGCTCCCGCCTTGGGGCGATCCACTCGGTGGTGTTCGGCGGGTTTGCCGCCAATGAGCTGGCCGTGCGGATCGACGATGCGACACCCAAGGCGATCCTCGCCGCCTCCTGCGGGATCGAGCCGGGCCGGGTCGTGCATTACAAGCCGCTGCTGGATGGCGCGATTGATCTGGCCGAGCACAAGCCGGAGTTCTGCCTGATCTATCAGCGCGAACAGGAAGTGGCTCATCTGGAAGAGGGCCGCGACTATGACTGGCATGAGGCGCAGTTCGGCGTGGAGCCGGCGGAGTGCGTGCCCGTCTCGGGCAACCACCCGGCCTATATCCTCTATACCTCCGGCACGACCGGTCAGCCCAAGGGCGTGATGCGCCCCACCGCCGGACATCTGGTGGCGCTGAACTGGACGATGAAGGCGATCTACAATGTTGAGCCGGGCGAGGTGTTCTGGGCGGCCTCCGATGTGGGCTGGGTCGTGGGGCACTCCTATATCTGCTACGGGCCGCTCATTCACGGCAACACCACCATCGTGTTCGAGGGCAAGCCCGTGGGCACGCCCGATGCGGGCACTTTCTGGCGGGTGATCTCCGAGCATAAGGTGACCTCCTTCTTCACCGCGCCCACCGCCCTGCGCGCGGTCAAGCGCGAGGACCCCAAGGGCGAGTTTGTCGGCAAATACGACCTGTCGCACCTGCGCTGCATCTATCTGGCGGGCGAGCGCGCGGATCCGGACACGATCGAATGGACCATGGACAAGCTCGGCGTGCCGGTGATCGACCACTGGTGGCAGACCGAAACCGGCTGGGCCATCGCCGC
Organism: Dinoroseobacter sp. S76; assembly: GCF_049801095.1. Classification (NCBI taxonomy): domain Bacteria; kingdom Pseudomonadati; phylum Pseudomonadota; class Alphaproteobacteria; order Rhodobacterales; family Roseobacteraceae; genus Dinoroseobacter; species Dinoroseobacter sp. S76. The sequence goes on from NZ_JBNAGH010000001.1 coordinate 495,225, forward strand.
CAACCCCATGGGGATCGAGCATCTGCCCGTGAAGATCGGCAGCCCCTCGGTCGCCATGCCTGGATACGATGTGCAGGTTCTGGATGAGGGTGGCCACCCGGTCGAACCCGGCACCCTCGGCGCCATCGCGATCAAGCTGCCTCTGGCGCCGGGCACCCTCCCCAATCTGTGGAATGCCGAGGCGCGTTTCGTCAAAAGCTATCTGACCACCTTCCCCGGCTACTATGAGACCGGCGATGCAGGCTATATCGATGAGGATGGCTATCTCTACATCATGGCGCGCACCGATGACGTGATCAACGTGGCCGGGCACCGCCTGTCCACGGGGGCCATGGAAGAGGTTCTGGCCAGCCATCCGGATGTGGCGGAATGCGCCGTGATCGGCGTGGCGGACGCTCTGAAGGGCCAGATGCCCATGGGCTTTCTCTGCCTCAGCGCGGGCGTGAACCGCCCCCATGAGGAGATCGTCGCAGAGAGCGTCAAGCTCGTCCGCGAGAAGATCGGACCGGTCGCGGCCTTCAAGCTGGCCACGGTGGTGGACCGCCTGCCCAAGACGCGCTCGGGCAAGATCCTGCGCGGCACGATGGTCAACATCGCCGATGGCACTGCCTGGAAAATGCCCGCGACGATCGATGATCCCGCCATTCTCGACGAGATCACGGAAGCGTTACAAGCTTTGGGCTATCCGAAAGGGTAAAGTTTCCGCAGCGTTGGCTTTAAAAAGAACGTTTTTCGTTTTGTAAATCCTGCCTTCTGGCATAGGTTTTAGCACACAACCCTGCGCTGAACTGATCAAGCTGGGCTCAACGCGACCAACCGACTGGATGACGCAAAACACGTGACCTCAGGGGACGCCACATTTGTTCGAAGCGGAGACGGCCTGTCCGTCGCGGCATCGGACCAGATCAGCATGCTGTCCCACGATGTTCGGGGGGCAATGTCTGACGTGATTGGTGGTCTCCGCCTGGTGGATCTCGATGCGCTCGATCCCGAAACCCGAGCGCAGCTGGATCGGGTCCGATCCTCGGGTGAGGTTCTGGCGCGACTGGTCGAAGACATCCTGTCCTGGGCCAATGAGGGCCACGACGCCCCGCGCAATCCGGGGCAGAAACTGAGCCTCGGACGGTTCCTCCATGATCTGGACTCGCGCTGGTCCGGGCGGGCGATCGCCTCGGATCTCGCCTTCGAGATGGCGATTGCCGATGATGTGCCAACGGTGGTCTCAATCGATCGCGTCGCGTTGGAGCGGGTGCTGGGCAACCTGATCAGCAACGCCATGAAATACACCGAGCGGGGGAGCGTTCGGCTGGATGTGGCCCTTCTCCCAGGGCGGGACTTGCAGTTTCGGGTGCTGGATGACGGGCCGGGCTTCTCGGATTCCGCTCTGGCCCTTCTGTTCCAGCTGCGCGGGCGGCCCGAAGACGCCCAGAAGCCCGGGACCGGGCTGGGCCTGCATATCGCCAAGGAGCTGTCGGATACGATGGGCGCGCGGCTTCTGGTGTCGAACCGCTCGAAAGGGGGCGCACTGGTCTCGCTCAGCATCCCGGAATTTGTCTGGACCCCCGGCGCTGCCGCAGCGGCGGAGCAAGGCAATGTGCCGAGCTTCGCGGGCAAGCATATCCTCGTGGCCGAGGACAATGAGACGAACCAGATCCTGACCACGCAAATGCTGGAGGCGGTGGGTGCGACATGCGACATCGCCGCGGACGGCGTCGCCGCGCTCGAGGCGCTGGAAGAGCGGCGCTATGATCTGGCGCTGGTGGATATCGAGATGCCCCGGCTGAACGGGATCGAGGTCATCCGCACGATCCGCGCGCGCGAGGATGAGGTGGCGGAGATGCCGCTCGTCGCGCTGACAGCTTATGTGCTGCGCTCGAACCGCGAGGCGATTTATCAGGCGGGGACCGATGCGATCATCGCCAAGCCGATCATGTCGCTCGAAAGCTTTGCCGAAACCCTGGGCCAGTATCTGGGCGCGAGCCGCCCTGCCCTGACCCAGAGCACCGGCAGCGGCACGCCGCTTGCAGATCGCAGCCGGTTTGAGCGGCTGCTGGAAATTGCCGGAACCGAGGGCGCTGCCGAGCTTCTGAGCCGGCTGGCCGCAGATTTGCGTCGGGTGGACAGCAATCTGCGGGCCGCGATCCCGGTCATGGACCAATCGGCCCTGCGCGCCGAGACCCATGTGCTGATCTCGCTTGCGGGCGCGGTCGGCGCGGACCGGCTACATACTCTGGCCTCGACGTTGAACGCCGCGGCCCACCGAATGGATGAATGCGAAATCGTTACGCTGGGGAGCGAGGCGAAGGCGCGGATCGACGAATTGTTGACAGTGATCGACCGCGAAGCCGCTGAAAGGACCACGTCTGCATGAGTGCGCCGCCTATCCTGCTGATCGAGGACACCCCCTCGCTGCAACTTGTTTACGACGCGATTATCCGCGGCGCCGGTCACAAAGTGACCTGTGCCGACACGGCCGATAACGGTCTGGCCGCCTTCAAGCGCGAGAAGCCGCGCGTTGTTGTTCTCGATCTGATGCTGCCGGATCGGGACGGGCTCGACCTGATGCGCGAATGTCTTGAGCTTGTGCCCGAGGCGCGTTTCGTGGTGATCACCGCCAATGGCTCGATCAACCGCGCGGTCGAAGCCATGCGCGTCGGGGCCTATGAGTTTCTGGTCAAACCCTTTGACGAGGGTCGCTTCCTCGCCGCCATCGACAACGCGCTACGGGATCAGGCGCGCCCCTCGGGCGAGACGCCGGAAGTGCTCAGCGATTTCCGTGGCTTCATCGGCAGTTCCGAGGCGATGCAGGATGTCTATCGCCGCATCCAGTCGGTCAGCCGCTCCATGGCGACCGTCTTCATCACCGGCGAGAGCGGAACCGGCAAGGAGGTCTGCGCCCAGGCGGTCCATGACAGCTCGACCCGGGCGGAGAAGCCTTTTGTGCCGCTGAATTGCGGGGCGATCCCGTCGGACCTGCTGGAATCCGAGGTGTTCGGCCATTTGCGCGGGTCCTTCACCGGGGCCATTGCCGACAAGATCGGCGCGGCCGCCGCAGCCGATGGCGGGACACTGTTCCTCGACGAGATATGCGAGATGGATCTCAACCTGCAGACCAAGCTTCTGCGGTTCCTGCAAACCTCGACGATCCAGCCCGTGGGTGCGACCCGGGCCCGCAAGGTCAATGCGCGGATCATCTGCGCCACCAACCGCAACCCGCTGGAGGAAGTGCGCAAGGGGCGCTTCCGCGAGGACCTCTATTACCGGCTCCAGGTTGTTCCGATCCACCTGCCGCCCCTGCGCGAACGCGGGGATGACGTGATCTCGATCGCGCGCCACGCGGTGCAGAGCTTTTCCAGCGAGGAAGGGCGCAGCTTCACCGGGCTCTCGCCCGAGGTGGAGCAGCTCTTTCGCACCCTGCCCTGGCCCGGAAATGTCCGCCAGGTCATCAATGTGATGCGCAATGTGGTGGTCCTGAATGACGGGCAGATGGTCACGCAAACCATGCTGCCGCTGGAGATCTTGCACCACCATGAGGCAATGACCAGCGGCGAGGATCCTCTGGCCGCGAACTCACCGAGCAAACCGGTGGTCTCCCTCGATGGGCTCGTGGGCCGAACCATGGCCGAGATCGAGCGGATGGTGATCGAAGAGACGATCGCCCGCCATGGCGGCTCCGTGCCCAAGGCGGCGCGGGTTCTCGACCTCTCGCCCTCGACAATCTATCGCAAGCGGGAGAGCTGGATGAAGGACGCGGCGGAGTAGATCCGCGACGGAGCATCGCCGAGGCCCCGGCGCTCCGCCCTGCACCCAGACTAGACGAACTGCTCGCGGATCAGACGCTCTTCGAGCCCGTGGCCGGGATCGAAAAGCAGCCGGTGGCGCACACTCGGCTCGCTGCGGATTTCGACCGAGACCACCTCGTGGTTCGAGCGGCTATCGGCATCGGCCATGACCGGGCGCTTGCCCGGCTCCAACACGTCAAACCGCACCATCGCCGTTTTCGGCAAGAGCGCCCCGCGCCAGCGCCGGGGCCGGAAGGCGGACATGGCGGTCAGGGCCAGCACATCCGACCCGATGGGCAGGATCGGCCCATGGGCGGAGTAGTTATAGGCGGTCGACCCCGCAGGCGTTGCCACCAGCGCCCCGTCGCAGACCAACTCATCCATCCGCACCCGGCCATCTACCGAGATCCGCAGCTTGGCGGCCTGGGAGCCCGCGCGCAGCAGCGCCACCTCGTTGATCGCCAGCGCCTCGACAATAGTGCCGTCCGAGCCGATGGCGCGCATATGCAGCGGGTTGATCACCTCCTCGACCGCATCGGCGAGACGCTCCGGCAAGCGCGCCTCGGAATACTCGTTCATCATGAAGCCGATCGTGCCGCAATTCATGCCATAGACCGGCGCGCGCAACCCTTCGGTCGCATGCAGGGTCTGCAGCATGAACCCGTCCCCGCCCAGAGCGACGATCACATCCGCCTCTTCGGGCGCCACATCGCCATGGAGCGCCGAGAGCGCCGTGCGCGCATCCTGCGCCACCGGCGCGCGGCTGGCGAGAAACGCAATCTTTTCGCGGCTTTGCATCGCGTGGGGCCTTTCGTTTCCAAAAGTGTTCGCCTGCGCGTGTCGGAAACACAAGGGCCTTATACGCGGCGCGCTCCCCTCTGCGCTGCGCCAAATCGCACCGGTAACTCTTTCTCCCGGGCCCTCTTTGCTCTACATGGACCTCCACTACGGCACGTCGGTCGTGCCCCGTCCTAGACCAATGGAGCTGTCCAGATGAATGCACCGCACCGCGATTCCGGTTTCTTTACCGAGTCCCTTGCCACTCGGGATGCCGAGCTTTTTGGCGCGATCACCCAGGAACTTGGCCGCCAGCGCGACGAGATCGAGCTGATCGCCTCCGAGAACATCACCTCCGCCGCCGTGATGGAGGCGCAGGGCTCGGTGATGACGAACAAATACGCCGAAGGCTATCCCGGTCGCCGCTATTATGGCGGGTGCCAATATGTGGACATCGCAGAAGAGCTGGCCATTGACCGCGCCAAGGCGCTCTTTGGCTGCGGCTTTGCCAATGTGCAGCCGAACTCCGGCAGCCAGGCGAACCAGGGTGTCTTCACCGCGCTCCTGCAGCCGGGCGACACCATTCTGGGCATGAGCCTCGATGCCGGTGGGCACCTGACCCACGGCGCGCGCCCGAACCAGTCGGGCAAGTGGTTCAATGCGATCCAGTACGGCGTGCGCGAAGACACGCTGGACGTGGATTACGATCAGATCGCCGCCCTGACTGCCGAGCACCAGCCGAAGATGATCATCGCCGGGGGCTCTGCCATTCCGCGGGTCATCGATTTCGCCAAGATGCGCGAGATCGCCGATACGGTGGGGGCCTACCTGCTGGTGGATATGGCGCATTTCGCCGGGCTCGTGGCTTCGGGCCATTACCCCTCGCCCTTCCCCCATGCCCATGTGGCGACGACCACGACCCACAAGACCCTGCGCGGTCCGCGTGGCGGCATGATCCTGACCGATGACGAGGCGCTGGCGAAGAAGTTCAACTCCGCCATCTTCCCGGGCATCCAGGGCGGGCCACTGATGCATGTGATCGCTGGCAAGGCGGTGGCCTTTGGCGAGGCCCTGCGTCCCGAGTTCAAAACCTATCAGGCGCAGGTGATCGAGAACGCTCAGGCGCTCGCGGATCAGCTGATGCAGGGCGGGCTCGACATCGTGACCGGCGGGACCGACACGCATCTGATGCTGGTCGATCTGCGCCCCAAGGGCGTGAAGGGCAACGCGACCGAGAAGGCTCTGGGCCGCGCCCATATCACCTGCAACAAGAACGGCATCCCGTTTGACACCGAAAAACCGATGATCACCTCCGGCATCCGCCTGGGCTCGCCCGCGGGCACCACGCGGGGCTTCGGCACGCCGGAATTCCGTCAGATCGCCGACTGGATCGTCCGGGTGGTCGATGGGCTCGCCGCCAATGGCGAGGATGGCAATGCCGAGGTCGAGGCCGCCGTGCGCGCCGAAGTGCTCGAGCTCTGCGGGCGTTTCCCGATCTACCCCAACCTCTGAATAGCAGAGGGTCCGCGCGGTCTCAGATGAGACCGCGCCACCTTGCCACAAGAACGAACAGCGCGGCGAGGATCGCGAGGTTCACCACCACGCAAGCGGCAATCCCGAGCCAATACCGCTCCCGATCGCGCTTGGGGTTCACCCCATCGAGAAACCGCCGCGCCCGCGCATGGATATCCTGCATCTGGCCCAGATCGATCTGGCGGTGCCAATGGGGATGGCTGAGCCAGGTCTCCGCCTCGATGGCCGCGCGCAACTCGGTCACCATTGCCTTGGGCATCACGCCTTTCACACGGCGCAGCGCCTCGGTCAAATCCTTGGGCCGCGACCGGAACTTCCGCCCGATCTCGGCCGCGAGGGCGAGATTCGCCTCCGGCAGGTCGTAAACGGTATCCAAACGGGCACGGGCCATGGACCGACGCTATCTGCGGCAACCGCGCGCTTCAAGCGGGCTGGCCCTCGTCGCGTCGTCGCGTTAGCACAAACAGCAGGATTTTTTGGAGATGGCGATGCTGAACACACTGACCTATGGCGATGCGACCGGCACCCCGCTCCTGATCGTGCACGGGCTTTTTGGCTCGGCCAAGAACTGGGGTGCGATTTCCAAGCGGATGGCTGCCAAGCACAAGGTGATCGCCGTTGATCTGCGCAACCACGGGGACAGCGCCCATACCCCGACCCACAGCTACCCGGATCTGGCCGCGGATCTGGCCGAAGTGATCGACGCCCATGGCGGGCGGGCCCATGTGCTGGGCCATTCCATGGGCGGCAAGGCGGCCATGGTGCTCGCCCTGACCCAGCCTGAAATGGTCGCCAGCTTGCTCGTCGCGGATATCGCGCCGGTGACCTATAATCGGACGCAATCGGGCTTCATCGATGCGATGGAAAGCGTGGATCTGACGGTCGTGACCAAGCGCTCGGATGCCGACAAGGCGCTGATGGCCTCGGTGCCGGACCTGCCCACACGCGCTTTCCTGACCCAATCCCTGGACCTGCGCGCCGAGGGCGGGCCACGCTGGCGCCTGAACCTCGCGACCCTGCGCAGCGAGATGCCGCTGGTCATGGGCTTTCCCGAGATGACCGGCACCTATGAGGGACCGACCCTGTTCCTGCGCGGCGGCGCCTCTGACTATGTCTTGCCCGCGCATCAGGGCGAGATCGACCGCCTCTTTCCCAGCGCCGCTCTGGACGAGATCCCGGGCGTGGGCCACTGGCTCCATGCGGAGGCGCCCGCCCCGTTCATCGAGAAGCTGAGCGCTTTTCTCGGCGACTGACCCACAGATCTGCAATACCGGATGTCTCGAAGCTCTCCCCATCCGGGAGAGCGCAATCGAACTTGCGTACGCCTTAAAACGAGACGTGACGTGACCCTAAATCTCCTCGATCCCCATCATGAGATAAGGGTTCCGAGACGCTCCAGCGCACGCAAGCTCTTTGCCGTCAACGCCCCTAATGCGAGCGCAAACAGAAATGAGACACGCTGAGATCGGATCGACCGGACACTTGTGCCACGAGGGCACCCCCATCACTCCCTGTCCAGATCAACACCAAAGCGAGCTTTTCAGCTCTGCTCAACATGTCTCATGTATGGTTTACCTGACAGTTCCGCTCGCCACTTTGACATGGCGCAAGAAACGCCACGATTTCGACATTTTAGCCTGCGCAATACACATCCACCGTCAGCATCACGAGATCCCCGTCCATGGTGCTGCCCAGAACATGGCATCCCAGAGTGGCCTCGACCGCATCATAGAAGGCGCGCCGGAAATGCCGACGCGACACGGGCCGGGTCTGGTTCAGGCGAATGCCCCGCACCGAGCGGCCATTGAAGTAGAGGTCAAAGGTATAGCCCGCCTGCGCCACCCGTGTCGCGGGAACGCCACGATAGTCCAGACCGGGGCCAGAGCATCCGGCGAGAACAAGGCACAAGAGGAGCAGAGACAGGCGCATGAGCGCAGTCTGAACTGCCCCGATTAAGGTTTGATTAACCGAGTTTCCCGCTCTGGAGCAAACGCCAGGCGACCGGCGCCGCGAGGAACATGCCGGTCACGACCGCCAGTGCAACCACAGGCGCCGACGTCTCTCCGATCCCCACCGTCAGCACACCGGAGAGCAGGCCCAGCGTGGCTGCGAGTACAAGAAACACGACAGTAAATGCTTTCAGCATGGTCAATCCTCTCTCTGATCCGGTCCGGCGAGCTTGCGCGCGATGAACCAACTGAAGGGCGCGGCGACGATTGCGCCAGCCGCCGCAGCGAAGCCGAGCCCCGCGCCATTGCTGACCCCGCCGACAAGCGCCACGACAACCGCCACCCCGGCGAGGGTCGGTACCGTGAGGCTGAAAATGGTCACAGGCAGGCGGTGCATCGGCGTCCTCTCGATGGGGGTCGTATTATGCAACCGCAGCAACGCGCGCCTTGATCCATGTCAGATCCAGAGCTTGGGTGTGCCCTCTCCGGCACTGGGCGATGGCCCGCCCCCATGCTAGGCTGGGGCGAAAAGAGGAGGGGTTTCAATGGGCTGGTCCATTCACCACGTCAACCTGCAGGCCAAGGATGTGCGCCGGACAGCTGCGTTTTATCGCGATGTGCTGGGCATGACGGAGAAGGATTGGGTCTTTCCCGAAACCCGCGGGTACCTGCCCGGGGATCCGGACAAGCTCGCGCTTCTGGGCGATGGGCGCGAAGGACATACGGGGCTGCACCTGATCGCGCCAGACCCTGTTTTTGCAGCGAAAAACGATCTGATCCACAATCCCAGCGTCGGCGGTCACGTGGCGATCCATGTGGACGACCTGCAAGGCGTGATCGACCGGCTGACCGCTGCGGGGATCCCGTTTTCGGTCACCGGCGAGTTCGCCATCCCGGGGCTGCGCCACGTCTATGTCAACGACCCCGAGGGCAACCTCATCGAGATCAACGGCCGCGTTTGACCGCCGGCATGCGTTCTGTCCGGTGCGGAGGGACACGGGCCGTGGCTCGGCCAGTAGCAGAACGGGTTTTATCGCGCGCTGCAGTGCAACACGAAAGCAGCGAGCACCTGCGGATCCAGTAAACCGCAGGGCTCGCGCCTCAGGTTCAGCAGCCGCGGGTCAGGCGCGCGTGGTGATTGCGCGGGCCACCAGAACCGAGACCGGGATGCCGAGGCCAAATCCGAGGGTCGCGGACAGGATCACCGGCTGTGCCGTGGTGTAGCCCGCGGTGAGCGCTGCGACCATGAACGATCCCGCGAGCGTGGTGCCGATCAGGGCGTAGAGTATCAAGGCCAGACGGATCATCGGAAAACCCCTTCACTTTAGGTGTATTTGCGATGTTGATTTTACGAGATGAGTCCCCGATGCGTCTTTGATCTGCCGCAACTGGAGGCTGTTTAGGTGCTCAACGGCGCATGCAATCGGCGCAAAGCGGCGCCGTCGGCACCGCAAGCAACCGCGCCTCGGGGATCGGCTCCCGGCATTTCAGGCAAGTGCCATAGATCCCATCCGCAATCCGGTGCAACGCCGCATCAATCCGCGACAACTCCGCCTGCTCCGCATGGCCCAAAGCTTCGAGAACCTCATCCCCCTGCCGCTCCGACGCGCGGTCTTCCCAATCCTTCGGGGCGGCAGCGTCCAAAGACGTTTCGATCCGGCTCAGGTCCCCGACAATCTCAGCCCGACGGGCGCGGAGGGTCTCTCCAGCAGCGGTAATGTCCATGGCGGTTCTCCTCTCAGAGAGGAGTGTGCGGGAAGGTTAGGTCAGGAGGTATGATTTGGGTCAAGAACGGCTTTGGAGCGCACTGTCCTCAGATCAGAAGACGCCCGAACTGAAGCGGTCGGCGCCGATCTGGGCGCCACTTCGGCGAAAGGTTCAGTGGACCTTTCGAGGCTCGGAAGGGCGGAGCCCCGGGGGCGTGTGTTGCTTGTGGTATCGTCTGATCATAGGGCGCCCGAATCGAGGGGTGGGCGAGAAGCGCCCGCCCAGTGGGGGCGGTTCGGGCGCTGCCAAATCGGAGATTTGGTTCGAGTTGTGCACACTCAGAAGGATAGCACCCAGCTTATCCACGGTGCGGGAACGCGCATCGCTGCGCGATACGCTGTCTCCCGCGCGCCCTCGAAAATGGAGCTGATCTACGATCAGCCGTCCATTTTGAGGGCGGAAATAAACGCCTCTTGCGGGATATCCACCTTCCCGAACTGGCGCATCTTTTTCTTACCCGCCTTCTGCTTCTCCAGCAGTTTCTTCTTCCGGGTCACGTCGCCGCCATAGCATTTCGCCGTCACATCCTTGCGCAGCGCGGCCAGCGTCTCGCGCGCGATGACCTTGCCGCCGATGGCTGCCTGGATCGGGATCTTGAACATGTGGCGCGGGATCAGGTCCTTGAGTTTCTCGCACATGGCCCGCCCGCGCATCTCCGCGCGGTCCCGGTGCACCATGGTCGAGAGCGCGTCCACCGGCTCGTCATTCACCAGGATCGACATCTTCACCAGACTATCCTGCCGGTAGTCGAGCATCTGATAATCGAAACTCGCATAGCCCTTGGTCACGGATTTCAGCCGGTCGTAGAAATCGAACACCACCTCGTTCAGGGGCAGGTCATAGACCACCATCGCGCGGCTCCCCGCATAGGTCAGGTCCAGCTGGATCCCGCGCCGGTCCTGACACAGCTTGAGAACATCGCCGAGATAGTCATCAGGCACGAGGATCGTCGCCTTGATCCGCGGCTCCTCCAGATGGTCCACATGGGTCAGGTCCGGCATGTCGGCGGGGTTGTGCAGCTCGATCATGGAGCCGTCGCGCATATAGACGTGGTAGATGACCGAGGGCGCGGTGGTGATGAGCTCGATATTGTACTCGCGCTCGATCCGGTCGCGGATCACCTCCAGATGCAGGAGCCCGAGGAAACCGCAGCGGAAGCCGAAGCCGAGGGCGGCCGAGGTCTCCATCTCGTAGCTGAAGGAGGCGTCGTTTAGGGCAAGTTTCTCGATCGCGTCGCGCAGATCCTCGAACTCGGCATTGTCCACCGGGAAGAGGCCACAGAACACCACGGGCTGCGAGGGCTTGAACCCCGGCAGCGGGTCGGTCGCCCCCTTCTTCTCATGGGTGATCGTGTCGCCCACGCGGGTGTCGCGCACCTGCTTGATTGAGGCGGTCAGGAACCCGATCTCGCCCGGGCCCAGCGCATCCACAGGCTGCATCTCGGGCCGGAAGACTCCCACCCGATCCACATGGTGCACCGAGCCGTTCGAGAGCATCTTGATCCGCTCGCCCTTCTTGAGCTGGCCATCAATGATCCGCACCAGAACGATCACGCCGAGATAGGCATCATACCAGCTGTCCACGAGCATCGCTTTGAGCGGTGCGTCCAGATCCCCCTGAGGCGCAGGCAGCTCCGTGACAATCGCCTCCAGCGTCTCGCGGATCCCGACCCCGGTCTTGGCCGAGACCTGGATCGCACCGGTGGCATCGATGCCGATCACATCCTCGATCTGCTCCGCCACCCGGTCGCAATCCGACGCCGGCAGGTCGATCTTGTTGAGCACCGGGACGATCTCGTGATCCGCCTCGATGGCCTGATAGACATTGGCCAGCGTCTGCGCCTCGACACCCTGCGTGCTGTCGACCACCAGAAGCGAGCCCTCCACCGCGCGCATGGAGCGGCTGACCTCATAGGCGAAATCCACATGGCCCGGCGTGTCGATCAGGTTCAGGACATAATCCTGCCCATCCTCGGCGGTGTAATCGATCCGCACCGTGTTGGCCTTGATCGTGATCCCCCGCTCGCGCTCGATATCCATACTGTCGAGCAGCTGGGCCTTCATATCCCGGTCCGCCACGGTGTTCGTCTCCTGGATGAGACGGTCCGCCAGAGTGGATTTGCCGTGGTCGATATGAGCCACGATGGAGAAGTTCCGGATATGCGCGAGATCGGTCATGGGAAGGGATATGCGGCGGTTTGAGGGGGTTGGCAAGTGGGCATGAATGTCGTGTCGTGCCCGCACGCCCAGTTTGACCGAGGCGGATTCTTGAAGTCCGATCTTATACTGTTTCTTGTGGGCGGTGTGCTCTTCGCCCTTGCGTTTGCTCTTCTCACGATCAACTGGATGACAGCAGGTGTCTTGTTCACCTACGCAGCCTGCTACACCGCGAGCGCAGCTTGGCAGTAGCTACCGGGGCTTCGCATAATCCACACGACCAATCGGGCTTTGCGTAAAAAGGCCCCTAACTTGCTTTTTGCGAAGGACGGCAGGGCGAAGTTCGACAACTCCGGGATTAGAATCCCACTTGGTTGCGGCCCTACAGCTCCATGTGCATGTCGCGTTGCAAGGCCTCAGGTTTTGCACTGGCTTCACTGAAAAACTGCATAACGTATGAGGTGAAAAATTGTTAAAGCGACACTCTTCATTGGCCTTTGCTATCGCCTCTTTCCTTGCCGCTGCCTCCGCACAGAGTGCGCTAGCCGACACTCATACTGTCCCGAGAGGTTGACCAGCGGTGATGAAGAACCGGATCGGGCGTCCCGAAGCGTCGGTGACGGCATTCAACTTCGTGTTCAGGCCACCTTCACACCCCCTGAAGTTTGTGAGCTTGAACCAAGATCACGCGGAGACCGCAACCAAATCGATGGGTCCAGAGCCGAAGAAGCCGGCAAAGGCAATCCTCCAAAGAATGCCGGCGCGGCCTTCGTCGCGCACTGTCAGAAGCAAGATAATCTGCGCTAAACTTTAAAACTAAGCTTCCCTCGTATGGGGAATTTCGCACACATAGAGTCAATTTCGGACGCACTCTCAGCTATCCATTCTTCAGACAAGCGGCTTTCGAAAACGTTCACATCCGCTGTCTCATCTAACCGTAGTCCGTATCTCGTTTCCAAGATAAGAACATCGGCTTGTATCTTAAACTCGATTTCTGGCTCCATAAAATCTAGTTTCTTACACTTCAAGCCGCCTACGATTAGATCGCGTATTCGAACCAACTCCCACGTCAACAAAGCAGGATAAGAACGGACTACCTTTCCTCGATCTGTAAAATATTCCATACGAACCTGTAGCCAGTTATCATCATATTCACAGCCTTTTAAATCGGGAAATTCGTAAGCAAATACAGAAAACTCTACAGTCATATTTTCCGCAGAAAACCTAACCCCCATGACGACCAGGCCTTATTTGAAGTATACGTTTTTTCTGTGGGTTCATAAGTGTACTTTCACCGCTGTAATGTTTACCAACCGCACCACCGCCCGCGTCGGAGGATGCACCTTTATTGGTGATCAGCTTAACATCATTGAGCGTCTTGAAACCTAAACTTGTTAAACGAATATCACCTGGGTGCTGTTTGCGGCCTCTCCCAACGTGTAATTCGTGTCCGCTGTTCTTCGTTTCATTGTTAAACGTCGTATCTGGAACGCAAGTTACATAATAAGGAACCAAAGGCAAAGCGGTGGGTTACATCGTTCCACATGCTACGGTTTTGGCTTTGGTGGCTTGAATAAGTCGGGCTACCATGCGGAGCGATCTTTGTCATTTGACAACACATCGCTTTCCTTTGGGTTCTTTTGGGGCTGTGTGGCCGCAGGGTTTCAGAGCACGAAAACCAAGCTGTTTCGCCGTCGGATGCCGTCTATGAGAACACCCGCGGCAACACTACTGGATTTATGAACTCCACACGCCATCTCCTTGCAGGACAAGGTTTTTCGAATCGGATAGACTGTTTCCATGTTCCGCACGATCGCCCTTTTGGCCCTCGGCCTCGCCCCCGCTCTGCCTGCGCTTGCGCAGGAGGCTCCCGGGCGGCCGGATGGTTGGTCTTTGGGCGGGCTCGTGGCCGCGGATACCAACCCCTATCTCGGTCAGGGGTCCGATGTGATCCCGCTCCCTCTCTTCCGTTATGCCAATGGCCCCTTTGAGCTCAGCACCAATGGCCTGAGCTATTCGGTGTTTTCGCAGGGCGAGTGGGGCCTGTCTGTTGCGGCGCGGCCCCGTTTCTCGGGCTTGATCTCGACTGATGGGGATCAGCTCGATGGGATCGACCGCGAGGTGACCGGGGATGTGGCGTTGGAGCTGCGCTATGACCTCGGGCGGCTCTATGCGGGCGCGGATCTGCGCCAGGAATTCACCGGCGAGCATGACGGGCAGGAGGCGCGCTTGCGCTTCGGTCTGAGACAGGCCATGGGCCCCGTGCGCCTGGACTGGTCCGCCGGCGCAGCCTGGCAGAGCGGCGATCTCAGCCGCTATGTCTGGGGGGTCAGCCCGGACGAAGCACGGATCGGCCGCAACGCCTATGACCCCGGTGACGTCGTGGTGCCCTTTGTCGGTCTGCGCGGCGTCATGCCCCTTGGCCAGAACTGGTCCCTCCTCGGCACTCTGCGCGCGGATTTCCTACCGAGCGCGGTCACCGACAGCCCGATCATCGAGGATGACACGCTCGTCTCCGGCGGGCTCGGGGTCGAGTTCCGCTTCTGACGCCACGCTCTTCTTGATTTGCGCCCCCAACGCGTCATCCTTCGCAATGAGGGAGGATTTGGGAATGTAAGCGCGCAAGCACTGCGGATCGACTGGGCGGAGCCCCGCCGGCACGCCACAAAACGCTTGCCTGCAAAAGCAAAAGGTTAACGCCAGCCCCGCCAAAACCCCGCGTAGTCCGGGCGCAAGAGGGGCAGCATCGGCGGAATCCTGTGCCGCGACCACTAAATGTTGCGTTGCTCTTGCATCCCGGATTTCTACCTGAGATTGTACGATAACCAAAACGCGCCATCGAGAAGCGCCTCGGGACGAAAACCAGATGCCGGACAGAGATCTCATCGCCATCGACAACGAGGCCTTGCTCATCGCCTCTGGCAGTCCCTCGGGCACCCCTGGCAACCCGATCATCAACAATTCCGACACGCCCAACGGGACGGTGTTCGAGTATGTCGGCGGCTTCGCCCCGGTGACCGTGGTGATCGATGATCGCCCGGGACGGGGCTCCAACCCCAACATCCTCGAAGACGACGCCGCCAACCGCCACCGGGTGGTCGATGGCGGCGGGCTGGTGGATGAGGGCACCCGCGTGGAATCCGAAAGCCGCATCGACCTGCGCGCCCTCAACGACCAGGGCGAGCCGACAGGCCCCCTGATCAGCGTCTATGTCTTCTCCAAGGACGGGCAGACCTCGGACATCTGGGGCATGGGGCTCACCCAACCGCTGATCCCGGGCAAGTCCTATGTGAAGATCTCGGGCTCGAACAATGGCGACATCCGCTACAACCAGTTCGTGCCCTGTTTCGTCGCGGGCACCCTGCTGCGCACCCCGGACGGCCCCCGCGCCATCGAGACGCTACGCAAAGGGGATCGCATCTGGACCGAGGCGGATCCGGAGGCCGTGATCCGCTGGGTCGGCGCGCGCCGCGTGGACGGGCGCGGCGATCTCGCCCCGATCCGCTTTGCGCCCGGCGCGCTCGGCAACACGCGCACCCTCTCCGTCTCGCCCGCCCACCGGATGCTGATGCGCACATGGCAGGCGGAGCTGCTCTTTGGCCTGTCCGAGGTGCTCGTCGCCGCCAAGCACCTGACCGCCCTGCCCGGCGTGGACCGCACCCCGCAAAGCTCGGTCACCTATTGCCACGTCTTGGTCGACGGCCACGCGATCGTGGAGGCCGAGGGCTGCCTGTCCGAAAGCCTCTATCCCGGCGAGGTCGCCCAGGACGGGCTCGACTGGATGGCCCAGCTCGAACTGCGCCAGATCTTCCCCGAGCTCTTCGCCCAAGGCCCCGGCACCACCGCCGCCCCCTGCCTGCGCGCCCACGAAGCCGCCGCCCTGCTCGGTGCGGGCTGAAGAGCGGCTTGGCAGCGCGCAGTCCCGGCCATAGGCTGCGGGCAAGAGCAGCGGCGGAGCAGTCATGGCCATTACCTTCACCGACGAAGACGGCGCGCGCGCGTGGCTGGAGACGCAGGAGCATTCCGTGCGGGTGGCCTTCGCGGCACGCTGCGCGCTGCGGGCCGCGCCCGGACTGGGATTTGACGAACCTGAGACACTTGGCGGACTTGCCTTGCCCGTCTTGCGCGCGATGCTGAGTTCGGGGGTCGCAGCGGTGTGTCCGACCCCCGAACTCAAAGAAGACGTCGAAAGCTCCGCCCGCTCCGCCGCCCGCTCCGCCGCCGACTCCGCCACCCTCTCCGCCGCCGACTCCGCCACCCTCTCCGCCGCCCGCTCCGCCGCCCGCTCCGCCGCCCGCTCCGCCGCCGACTCCGCCACCCTCTCCGCCACCCTCTCCGCCTACTCCGCCACCAACTCCGCCCGCTCCGCCGCCGACTCCGCCGCCGACTCCGCCGCCCTCTCCGCCGCCGACTCCGCCTTCTCCGCTTGCGACTGGGATACCGGACACTTGGACGGCGACAGGATCGAGAGTGTCTTCAAAGAATGGCTCTGGCCCACGGAGGCCCTCGGCGAGATACCTCCGGGCGAACCGGAGGGGCTCGCCGCAGGCTACGCCAAACTCACCGAGTTCTTCGACAGCGACCCGGCTTGGGGCTTCTGGAAACGTTGGCTCGACGGAATGCGCCGCGGCGAACCTGAGCCCTGGAAACTCCAAGAGCAGATCGCCCTGATCCCGGACAAGACCTGGAAGGATGGACCGGACGCGATTGCAAAGGAAATCGCGCGCATTGAGGCGGAGTGGATGGCAGAGCGGCTTCCACAGGTGGAAGACGTCGTAAAATCAAAGGAAACCGGCCTCTATGACGTGGTTGCGACTGCGATCAACACGGAACAGCAACTGGCAACGATTGTGGCGCAAACCCGCTTTGCGCTGGAGACAGCCATGCGCGGCAATAGCGGTCTCAATCCTTACTGTGTCGCTTATCGCTATATCCTGCACGCCTGTGAGGTCTGTCCGGAGGACGCAAACACAGTTGAACAGCATTTTTCGCTTGCAGCCTCTGCACTTGAGAAGGGGCTCTCTAAAGGTAGGTACCAGGAAGACGAAGGAATTGAGGAGTTGGCGCAAAGCTTGAGACGCCACGCGCTACAACTGCGCTCCGATCACCCAGATGTTGGCGCAGCCTATGTCACCCGTGTCGCACAGACGTTGCGAGAGCTATCGGATGACGCCGCTTTGCAGCTTGCTGAGGCGACGGCGGATTATGCGCGTACCACCGAAGGTCGCTTGGAGCAAGAAACGCGCCTAGACGAACAAGCGCTTGCATCGGATGAGCCGCCGGAAGTCAAAGCCGAGGCGGTCAAGCGCGTTGTGGGTCGTGCGAGCAAACAATCCTTGATCGAACGCGCCTCCGAAGGCGTCAAGGCGGTCGACAAGTCAGGTGGAGTCACCGGCGCCAAGCTCGGGTACACTGGCTATAAGCTGGTAGAGCTCGCCGCAAAATACTGGCCTTTCTAGGCTGCAACCGCGTGAAACCTTGGGTTCTCTGACAATGCGAAATGGGCAGAGGATTGCCCCACTTCCGACCGACAGGGTCCAGTTTGCACGGGCCCCGGGCTGGAGTTTCAACCTGATCTCTATCTTGAATTGCCTGCCGGGCATCTTGAGTTAACAGCCCACCCGACGCAAACACAGCGCGCGTCCGCCGCGACCACATGTGGTCGCGGCTTGGGCAAGCCTCTTGCCAAACCGGCCCGCGTCGGTCTACACGGCCTTCGCAGCAACCACAGGAGACGGCCCCATGGCCCTCACCCTCCGACAGATCCGACGAGACCTGACCCGCGCGTAACCCGCGCGCCCTGTTGCTTTGGGCTTTCCCGCCCGCCCCTGACCATTCCAAATTGACACCGCCCCACGCCATTGGCACCAATGGGGCTCGCCTGTTCCGAGAGGATGTGACCGATGATCCCTGCGATCCTGCCGACCTATAATCGCGCGCCTTTGAGCTTTGTCAAAGGCGAGGGCTCTTGGCTGATCGAGGCGGATGGGCGACGCTTTCTCGACCTCGGTGCCGGGATCGCGGTGAATGCGCTCGGCCATGCGCATCCAAGGCTGGTCTCGGCTCTGACCGAGCAGGCCCAGGCGCTCTGGCATGTCTCGAACCTCTATGAGATCCCGGCCCAGCAGAAGCTGGCAGAGATGCTCGTGGCCGAAACCTTTGCGGATACGGTTTTCTTCACCAATTCCGGCACCGAGAGCTGCGAACTCGCCGTCAAGATGGCGCGGAAGCATTTCCATGATGCGGGTCAGCCCGAGCGGGTCGAGATCGTCGCCTTTGAGGGGTCCTTCCATGGCCGCTCTTCGGCGGGGATCGCCGCGGCGGGCTCCGAGAAGATGACCAAGGGCTTTGGGCCGCTCCTGCCCGGGTTTCGCCACCTGCCCTTCGGCAATCACGAGGCGCTGCAGGTCGCGATAACGGACCAGACCGCTGCCGTCATCGTCGAGCCGGTGCAGGGCGAAGGCGGCATCAAGCCCCTGCCCGATGCCTGCCTCAAGGGGCTGCGCGATCTCTGCGATGCCCATGGCGTGCTGATGATCCTCGACGAGGTGCAATGCGGCGTGGGCCGGACCGGCCGGCTCTTTGCCCATGAATGGGCCGGGATCGCGCCGGATATCATGATGGTCGCCAAGGGGATCGGCGGTGGCTTCCCCCTGGGCGCCGTGCTGGCCACGGAACACGCGGCCTCGGGCATGACCGCGGGCAGCCATGGCTCAACCTATGGCGGCAACCCGCTGGGCTGTGCCGTGGGCTGCGCCGTGCTGGAGAGCGTGACCGAGGACGGCTTCCTCGCCGAGGTACAGCGCAAATCGGGCCTGCTGCGTCAGGGACTTGAAGGGCTCGTCGCAGAATTCCCCGAGGTCTTTGCCGAAGTGCGCGGCAGCGGCTTGATGATGGGCATCGTCTGCACCGCCCCGAACACGGAGGTGGTCCAGGCGGGCTACGGCGCCGAGGTGCTCGTGGTGCCCGCAGCGGAGAATGTCATCCGCCTGCTCCCGGCGCTGACCATCTCGGACGCTGAGATCGGCGAGGCGCTCAACCGCCTGCGGGCAACCGCGGAAACGGTGCAGGCCAATGCCGCATGAGTATCGCTTCGTGCCGGTGACCCGCGCGGATTACCCGATGCTGCGCAGCTGGCTGGCCGAGCCCCATATGGCGGGCTGGTGGGGCGATCCGGAGACCGAGATTGCCCTGATCGAGGAAGAGATCGAGGGCGGCCCTTGCGACATGCGGATCGTCTGGGCGGATCGTCCCTTTGCCTTCGTGCAGGACTATCCGGTGCGTGCCTATGGGGCGCCCCATTACGGGCACCTGCCCGATGACGCCCATGGGATGGACACCTTCCTCGGCGATCCCGCCTATCTCGGGCGCGGCCACGGGGCGGGCTATCTGCGCGCGCGGGCCGAGGCGTTGTTTGCCGCAGGCGTGCCAGCGGTCGTGGTCGATCCGGACCCGGAAAACACCCATGCCGTTGCGACCTATACCAAGGCCGGGTTCGCTCCGGTGGACCTGCGCCCCTGCGAAGATGGCGCCGAGGTTTTGGTAATGGATATGTGGGCCCCGACCGCGGGAGATGCCCGGACAGATGACAAGAAAGACTTGAAATGACGCATTTTCTCGACATCCACACGACCGATCCGGCCGAGCTCCGGAAGATGATCGATCTGGGCCGCTCCATGAAGGACGCTCGCGCCGGACGCCCCAAGGGCACCCCCGATGACAGCCAGCCCCTCGCCGGGCATATGGTGGCTCTGATCTTCGAAAAGCCGTCGACACGGACCCGCGTCTCCTTCGATGTGGGCGTACGGCAAATGGGCGGGCAAACCATGGTGCTCTCGGGCACGGACATGCAGCTCGGCCATGGCGAGACCATTGCCGACACGGCCCGGGTCCTCAGCCGCTATGTGGACCTGATCATGATCCGCACCTTTGAGGAGACGACTCTGCTCGAGATGGCCGACCACGCCACAGTGCCGGTGATCAACGGGCTGACCAACCGCACCCATCCGTGTCAGATCATGGCTGATATCATGACCTATGAAGAACATCGCGGCCCCATCGCGGGCAAGAAAGTCGTCTGGTGCGGCGATGGCAATAATGTCTGCGCGTCCTTCCTCCATGCGGCGGGGCAGTTCGGTTTTGACCTGACCTTCACCGGCCCACCGACCCTGGATCCGGAGGACGAGTTCGTTGCGGGTGCCCGGGCCAAGGGTGTGAAGGTCGAGATCGAGCGCGACCCGGATCTCGCCGTGCAGGGGGCCGATCTGGTGGTGGCGGACACCTGGGTGTCGATGCATGACAGCCAGACCACGAAGGAGCGGCGCCACAATCAGCTCCGCCCCTATCAGGTGGACCGGGCGCTCATGGACAAGGCCAAGCCCGACGCGCTCTTCATGCATTGCCTGCCCGCCCATCGCGGCGAGGAGGTCACGTCCGAGGTCATGGATGGCCCGAACTCGGTGATCTTCGACGAGGCCGAAAACCGGCTCCACGCGCAGAAAGCCGTCCTGCGCTGGTGTCTCGGGGTGTGACGGAGGCAGGTCCTCAAGGGCCAAGGCGATTCAACGAGAGGACCCATATGACACGTTCCGTTCTGATCCCGACCCTTGCGGTTCTGCTGCTGGCGGCCTGTGAGACAACGACCCCGACGGGCGCCAATGCGGGGACCGAGCAACTCCGGGCCCAACTGGCCCCCGCCATGCGCGATGCGGATGTCCCGGAGGCCTGCATTCAAACCCTGTCCCTCTCGGCCCTGAGCGCGGTCAAGGCAGCCGTGAGTCCAGGCTTTGGCCCGCGCGTCACAGCCGGAAATGTCGGCCTCGGCAATCCGCGCGCTCAGGAAAAACAACGCATCCAGGCCATCGCCCGGCGCGAGTGCCCGGAGATCCAACAAGACGGACCCGCGTTCCTGTTCCCCCTCGCGGCACCCAAGTCCAACACTGCGCCATAGGCCCTCATGGCTCTTGGTGTCTCAGCAGCATAAGGCGCGTCACATACCGCTAGCGGTCGAACCCGTCAGGGAGAACGCCGCACTCTGTGAGCATCCGAATTGCGAATTGGCGCCGGAAGTCCCTGATTTCACCATAGGTGGCGGCGCGGGCGTAGAGCGCGAAGGGAACTGGCGGCCGGCCGTCCCTCGCGACCCATCCCACATACCAGCCCTCGAAGGGGCGAGAGAAATCGCCCGGCACGAAAGGACCGGACCCGGTCTTGCCGTGGAGGTCGAGACCAGTGCCGCGCGTGTCCAAGCTGGCAGATGTGAGCGCGTCGAGGCTCTCGGGCGCTACATCAAGGGACCCCGACAGCAGGTCTGAGAGAAACGCGACCTGTTCTGCGACCGAGATGCGCAAGGTTCTGTCCAGCCAGAAGGTGTCTGACCCCTCCGGAGCGGCTGCATTGCCATAACGCCAAGTTTCAAGGACAGACCGGTACTGCCGGGCGCCCACATCGACGGCAATATCCTGAAAATACCAGGCCGCCGACCGTCTGAACGCGCTTTCAAGCGTTTGATCCCGTCGCCAGTCTTCGGGCCAGTATCGCGCCCCCGGTCGCCGGGTTGGGATCCATGCGCGCTCCGCGTCCAGACCACCTGCTACACCGGTTTCCAATGCGATCAGAAGGTTGGGTATCTTGAATGTGGACCAGGGGCCGTGCCTGGTTTCGAGATCGCTCCCCTCCAAAACGCAGATGCCCTGCGTTTCCAGATCACGGGCGAGGAAACTGACGGCGCGCCCGGTCATTTCTGCAGCCAAGGGTTCGGCAGGGACAACGGCGCGCGTCTCGGCGACGGCGCTCTCCGCGAGAACGGCAGCGACAGTGAAAGCGGTAAGAGCCGTGACGGCAGCGCGAAGGATCATCGGTCACTCTGTGTTATGTGACGGGTGTGAACTCGGGCGTTCGACCCCTTGGACATGATGTCCAGCAGGCGGTGTTGATCGACAGAAACGCATCGGGTCCATCCGCCTTATCGGTAGGTACAGACCCAGGCGCAAGCAGCCGCCATGCGAACACACTCTCGGAACGGCAGCTTCATGCGCAGCTTGGGCCCGAAGGGGTCTGAGCAAACGCCAAGACCGGTGCAGCTTGCCGCGCGTCGCGGAGATGTCAGTACTTGACCCCTCAGGGGCGCCAGGTCAGGAAGTTGCCGATCATCCGCAGTCCCGCCGCCTGGCTTTTTTCCGGGTGGAACTGCGCGCCGACCATGGTGTCGCGGCCTACAATCGCCGTGACCGGCCCGCCATAGTCGCAATGGGCCAGCAGGGTCGCGGGGTCGCTGACCTGCATGTGATAGGAGTGGACGAAATAGGCGTGATCGCCGGTCTCGACCCCTGCCAGCACCGGGTGCGGGCGGTCCACCACCAGATCGTTCCAGCCCATATGGGGCACCTTGAATGTCGGGTCCGACGGCGTGATCTGCACAACCTCCCCACCGATCCAATCAAAGCCTGGCGTGTCAGTATACTCGCGGCCCGTGGTCGCCATCAGCTGCATGCCGACGCAGATCCCCATGAAGGGGCGGGCCTTGACGGTCACCGCCTCTTCAATGGCCTCAAAGAGCCCCGTGAACCCCTCGAGCCCCGCACGGCAGGCAGGGAAGGCCCCGTCACCGGGCAGCACGACCCGGTCGGCCTTGGCCACCAACTCGGGATCCGAGGTCACCCGCACCTCGCCGCCATCGACCTCCCGCGCCATGCGCTCGAAGGCTTTCTCGGCGGAGTGCAGGTTGCCGCTGTCGTAATCAACCAGAACCGTCAGCACGTCAGAGCGATCCCTTGGTCGAGGGGATCGCGTCGGCCTTGCGCGGATCGGTCTCGAGCGCATCCCGCAAGGCCCGCGCCACAGCCTTAAAGGCCGCCTCCGCGATGTGGTGGGAGTTGATCCCGGCCAGAGCGGTCACGTGCAGCGTCAACCCGCCATGGGTCGAAAACGCCTGAAAGAACTCGCGCACAAGCTCGGTGTCGAAACTCCCGATCTTGGCCGTCGGCAGCTCGAGATCCCATACCAGATAAGGCCGCCCGGAGATGTCCAGAGCCGCCCGCACCAGCGCGTCATCCATGGGCAGCAGACAGGACCCATACCGCACGATCCCGCGCTTGTCGCCCACTGCCTGGGACAGGGCCTGACCGAGTGCGATGCCCACATCCTCCACCGTGTGGTGGTCGTCGATATGCAGATCCCCCGCGCAGCGGATCGTCATATCCACCAGCGCGTGGCGGCTCAGCTGATCCAGCATATGGTCGAAAAATCCGACCCCGGTCTGATTGTCGTAAACCCCTGTCCCATCGAGATTGATCTCGACCGAGATGTCGGTTTCAGCGGTTTTGCGGGTGATAGTCGCGCGGCGCATGGGGTGATCCTTCATTTGCCCGTGCCTTTTGGCATGGGCGGGACGCGCTGCCAAGCCCGGGGTGATTGGCCAGCGCCACACCGGTCACCGCCAGTACCATGCCGAGCATCGCCACCGGGGCGGGCCGCTCCCCTAGAAGGCCCATGGCGAGCAGCGCGCTGAATACCGGCATGAGTTGCAGGAAAGCGCCCGCGCGCCCCGCCCCGATCCAGGCCACCCCATGGGCCCAGATCCAGAAGGCCAGAACCGAGGCGCCGAGCCCGAGATAAAGCACAGCCCCCATGAGCGGCCAGGATAGCGTGCCTTGCGCGCTTGGAGGAAAGAGCAGCGCGGGCATCAGGATCAGCGCGCCGAGGGCAGCCTGCACCGCCAGAAGGCTGAGCGCCGAGAGCGGCACGGGCAGCTTGCGCAGGGCCACCGTGTAGCCCGCCCAGATCCCCGCCGAGAGCAGCACCAAAAGCGCGCCGTCGCCGCTCAGTCCCTCCTGGGGCCCACCTTGCACCAGCAAGCAGACCCCGAGAAAGGCGATGAGGCTACCCACCGCCTCGACCCGGCCCGGGCCACGCCCGCCCATTGCCCAAGTGATCCCATAGATCAGCAGCGGCGAGACCGCGAAGAGCACCCCGGCCTCGGTCGCGCTCGCGGTCTCCAGCCCGGCATAGAGCACGGAGTTGAACCCGACGATCCCTAACCCGGACAGGATCAGCAGAGAGCCGGGATGGGATCGCAACACGGCACAGATCGCGCGCCGGTCCAGCCAGAGCACCGGGCTCAGACACAGGGCCGCCACAGCCCAACGCGCGCCATTGAGCCAGAGCGGATCGCTGATCTCGTGCACCCCGCGCGCTGCAACAAAATTTCCCGACCAAAGGAGCGTTGCGAGGATCAGGGCGAGGATCGGCAGGGATCTTGAGAACATGGGTCGGGTGCAAAACTGCTTGGGCTAAAATCCTCCCGAGCCTGACGGAGCCAGCGTCAGCGCTTCGTCAGCGCGGACCATTGCCCTGCCCTGCGAAACCCTGCATGGTCCGCGCAAAATCGATTTCGAGGGAGAGACACATGTCCGACGACACGCCGAGCTACGGCTTTGACACGCTACAAATCCATGCGGGCGCCCGCCCGGACCCGGCCACCGGCGCGCGCCAGACGCCGATCTATCAGTCCACGGCCTATGTGTTCCGTGATGCGGATCACGCGGCCGCGCTCTTCAACCTGCAGGAGGTCGGCTATATCTATTCGCGCCTGACCAATCCGACCGTGGCCGTTCTGCAGGAACGGATCGCCACGCTCGAGGGTGGCGTCGGTGCGGTCTGCTGCTCCTCGGGCCATGCGGCGCAGATCATGGCGCTCTTCCCGCTGATGCAGCCGGGCTGCAACGTCGTCGTCTCGACGCGCCTTTATGGCGGGACGGTCACCCAATTCAGCCAGACGATCAAACGCTTCGGCTGGTCCGCGAAATTCGTGGATTTCGACGATCTGGACGCGGTCAAGGCGGCCATCGATGACGATACCCGCGCGGTCTTTGGCGAGGCGATTGCCAATCCCGGCGGTTACATCATGGATGTGCGCGCCATCGCAGATATCGCCGATGCGGCGGGCATCCCGCTGATCATCGATAACACGACGGCAACCCCCTATCTCTGCCGGCCGATCGAGCATGGCGCGACCCTCGTGGTGCATTCGACCACGAAATACATGACAGGCAACGGCACCGTGACCGGCGGCTGCGTTGTGGATAGCGGCAAATTCGACTGGATGGCCTCGGACAAGTTCCCGTCGCTCAGCCAGCCCGAGCCCGCCTATCACGGGTTGAAATTCGCCGAGACCTTTGGCCCGCTCGCCTTCACCTTCCACGGCATCGCGGTGGGTCTGCGCGATCTGGGCATGACCATGAACCCGCAAGGCGCGCATTACACGCTGATGGGGATCGAAACGCTCAGCCTGCGGATGGAGCGTCACGTGGAAAACGCCGAGAAGATCGCCAATTGGCTCGAAGCCGATGACCGCGTGGATTTCGTGACCTATGCGGGGCTCGAAAGCTCGCCCTATTACAGCCGCATCAAGGATGTCTGTCCCAAGGGCGCGGGCGCGCTCTTCACCTTCGCGGTCAAGGGCGGCTATGAGGCCTGCATCAAGCTGGTCGACAGCCTTGAGATCTTCAGCCATGTGGCCAATCTCGGCGATACGCGCTCGCTGATCATCCACTCCGCTTCCACCACCCACCGCCAGCTCACACCGGAGCAGCAGGAGGCCGCCGGCGCCGCGCCCAATGTGGTGCGGGTCTCCATCGGGACCGAGGATGCGTATGACCTGATCGCAGATCTGGATCAGGCACTGGCCAAGGCGACCGCCTGACGGGCACCATCAGATGGACCGACAAAGCCCCGCTTCGGCGGGGCTTTTTCTTGGGCTGCGGCGATGTAAGCATCTTTGGCGCCCCCATGTGCGTCGGGTCTGTGCCATGATCAGGGTGTCCCCGTTGCCCCACCAGAAGGATCATCGCCCGTGACCCGTCGCATCGTCCAAACCACCGCTTTCCTTCTGATCCTGACCGGAGCCGCACATGCCGCACCATCGGCGCGCGAGATCTGCCAGAAGATGATCGCCGACGGGCGCGCGGGTGGCATGGATCAGGCCAAGTGCGAATGCACCTACCGCGTGGCCGATGCCATCCTCGACGACGATGTCAAAACCCTCCTCTTCGAGGCGTGGTATACGGGCAAGGACAATATGCAGGCCGTCGCCCAATTGCCGGGGCAAAGCCGCATTCGCAAACAATTCAAGACGATGGAGCGGTCGCTCGAGCCGAATTGCGGCTAGGCGTCATCGCCCCGAAAGGACCCTCATGCCTCAGACGCCTTTCCGCCCCCGTGCCCTTGGCGAGATTGCCATCCGCTGCCGCGACTTCGAGGCCATGCTGGCCTTTTACGGCGAGGTTCTGGGTCTTGACCGGTTGGCGGCGGGGCCGCGGGGCGGGCATCGCAACGGCATCGCCTTCTTTCGCTTGGGCGAGAGCTTTGGCGGGCATGTGGCTGTGCTGGCGCTCTTTTCCGACGAGGTCGGCGGGGTATCCATGTCACCGGACGCGGAGGCCGGTCCGCTGCAAGCCGGGCAGCGGTCCTCCCTGCACCACCTCGCCCTGAGCTTGCCCTGGGAGGAGCAGGAAGCCGCGGCAGAGTGGCTCCGAGCCGCCGGATGCGCGGTGCGGATTGAGCATTTCGACTGGACCGGTTGGCGCGGGCTCTTCACCAGCGACCCCGACGGCAACACGGTGGAACTGGTCGCAGCCAGCGCGGAATGGCACCTCAAATGACGCCACCGATTTTCTAACCGGGAAAGACCACAACCCTAGCCGGAGGTGCGAAACTCTGTTTGTCTGGCCGAGCCCTGCCGAAAGGAGCCCCGAGCCATTCCGCCCCAGCCCCCCACGCCCACGGTGACCATTGCCCGCGCAACGACGCCTGAGGATCTCGACGCGGTCCGGGATCTGGTGCGCGGCTTCTACCGTTTCGCCATGGCCCATGTGGCCAAGGCCACGGGCCGCGATCCGACCACCGAGAACCCGACGGTCTTTGCCAATCTCGACAAGGAGCTCGCCGATTTACCCGGGCGGTACGGCCCGCCATCCGGCTGCCTCTTGCTCGCCCGGCTGGACGGCAAGCCCGTGGGCACGGTGGCCTATTTTGGCCAGTCAGCCACGGAGATGGAGATCAAGCGCATGTTCGTGCGAGAGGACGCCTGGGGCCATGGGCTCGGCGCGCGGCTGCTCGACATGCTCCTGACCGAGGCCCGCGCTGCGGGCTATCGCCACTTCAAACTGTCGACCCATGTTTCGCTGACCCACGCCCATGGCCTCTATCGGCGGATGGGCTTTGTCGATGCGCCGATCTCCGCTGATTTCCCAGGGGCGATCGAGGGCGTCGATCTCTGCATGGAGATGCGGGTGCATGAGGACGGACGGAGCGCACGGTGATCCCGTCGGACGATCCCTTCGCCCATCACCCGGAGCTGCGCGGCCTGATCGCCGATCCGGAGACCTCCTTCTTTCGCGACTTCTCGGCAGAGGCGATCCTCGCCGCCCATCCTCACCTGACCGATCTGCGGGACTGGATCCACAGCGATAGGGAGCGCGAAGCGATCCGTCGCGCCGCGCTTGCCGGTCACACGGGGGATCTGTGGATTTTCGGCTATGGGTCGCTCATGTGGGATCCGGCCTTGCGCTTTGCCGAGGTGCGACGCGCCCGGCTCAAAGGCTATGCACGGCGCTTGATCCTGCTGGATGATTAGGGCGGACGCGGCACCAAGGAAGCGCCGGGGCTGATGGCCGCGCTCGACCCTGGCCCGGGCTGCGACGGGCTGGCCTTCCGCGTGCGGGAGGCCGAGATCGAGACTGAGACCGAGCTCCTCTTCCGGCGCGAGATGATCGGCCCAGGCTACCTGCCGATTCTGCATCCGGTGCAGATTGGCGAGGCTAGCGTGACGGCGCTTGTGTTTGTGGCCGACCATGCGGAGCCTGTGATCCTCGCGGAGATCAGCCGCGCCCGGCAGCTGCGCTATATCGCGACGGGGACGGGGATTCTGGGGTCCAGCCGCGACTACCTCGCGAGCATCGTCGACCACTTTCGCCAGATCGGGATGGAGGACCCCCATTGCAGCGCGCTTTTGCGCGAGGTGGACGCCCTGATCGCGGCCAGATCGGGCGAACCCGCCACTTTGTGAGGGTCAGGGCCCTTGCTCGCTTGGGCGCGCTGCGCGCATCTCCGCACCGTCGTCGCGCCACGAACACCCGCGCCCCGAGGCGGGCCCGGAGAGGCCCGCTGCGTCAGGATCGGCTATTGCGCCAGTTCGATCACCAGTGACACGCTGGAGGACATCGTGACCTCGCCCGCAGCCACCGGCACGCCCGCATCCGCCATGGCCATCTCGGCGCGCATCATCTGCGGGCCACGAAAACCGCCCTGCTCGGTGATCGAGCGGATCGGGCCAAGGCTCACCCCGGCCGCCGTGGCCAGCGTCTCGGCCCGGGCCAAGGCGTCCTTCATCGCCGCCTCGCGTGCGGCACTTTCCAGCGGACCGGGGGCCTGCACACCAAAGCTCAAACCACCGAAATTGTTGGCGCCATCGCTCACGCTGGCATCCAGGATCTCGCCCAGCCGCTCCAGATCCCGCACCCGCACCGTCAGACTGTTGCTCGCGCGAAAGCCGATGATGCGCCGGGACTGACCGCGATAGTCCTGCCCGGGCTCATAAAGCGGGGACAGGTTGAGATCCGAGGTTTGCAGATCACGCGGCGCGATATCGAAGCCTTGCAGCTTGGCAAGCACCGCCGCCATCTGCGTCGCGTTCTCCGCCAGAGCCTGATCCGCGCGGCGATCCTCGGTCACCACCCCGAGCCGGATCGTCGCCATATCGGGAATCGCGGGGATCTGGGCCTCGCCGGTGACGTTGAGAAGCCCCGGCTCCTCCGCGGCGCGCGCCGCGCCCGCAGGCAGGGTCAGGGCCAGGCCCACAAGCATCGCAGCACAGATAGCCAACGGACGGGAAACAGGGGAAAAACGGTGCATCGGGGCCTCCTTGGCACAGAACAAACCCGTGACCGGAGCGGGCAAGTGTCCTTCCATCACGGGCGTAAACACGATACAAGGTGGCCACAGGAGGTGGGTGATGCAAGAGCTGCGACAGGGTCGATGAAACCAAGCTTTGCGCTTCTGTTGTCTCAGGATGGTCTGGTGCTGTGCCACCGCACCAGCGACGGCTGGCTGCGCGTGGGCGAGGTTCTGCTCACAGCCAAGGATGTGGCCGGAGAACTGGCCGCGCTGCGCACCCGCGCGCTGGAGATCGCCAAGGACCAGAAACTCGGACCGCTGGTCACCAAGCTTGTGCTGCCCAATAGCGAGATCCTCTACGACACGATCTCGGTCGAGGGGGTGACCAGCCCCGATTATGACGCGGTGATCCGTGAGCGGCTCGACGGGCGGACGCCCTATGCCATGGACGAGCTCTGCTATGACTATGTGGTCACGCAGGGCGAGGCGCAGGTTGCCGTCGTCGCCCGCGAGACCCTGGCCGAGGCCGAGGCCTTTGCCACCGAGCATGGGCTTGATCCGGTTTGTTTTGCTGCTGTGCCGCCCAAAGGCGCCTTCGCGGGCGAGGCGATGTTCGGGATGACGCAGCTCGCGCCAGACCTGCTCGCCCCCAGCGAAACGCTGGAACGTGACATGGCCCCGGTGGTCATCCTCGGGGAGACCGATTGGACCAGCGAGCGCGCGGCGCCGTTGCCTGTCGCTCCCACTCCTGCGTCGCCTGAGGCGGAGACGACTGCGGACGCCCCCACCGAACCTGTCGAAACGCCCGTCGCGCCCGAAGAGCCTGCCGTTGCTGGGCCCGAGGATGCCTCCACAGAATTCCACGACCTGATCCGCGACACGCCCGCGCCGGACCTGCCCGAGCCCCCGGCGCAGGCGCAGCCCGCGCAGATCGCCCCCCGCGTCCGGGCCGAAGCGGCGGCGAAGCTGACGCCGCCCGAAGCGGTGGAAGCTGCCGAACGGCTCGCCGAGATTGCCGCGCCGGCCAAGCGCAGCTCGCGCTCGCTGGGTCTGATCCTGACGCTGGCCCTGCTCGCGGCCATGGTTCTGGTGGGCGTCGTGGCCGCAGTGTTGGACCGGGGCGAGGTTGTCAGCACGGGCGAAGCCCCCATGGCTGCGCCTGCGGAGACAGAAGTGGCCCAAGCTGCGCCGGACCCGGTTGCGGAGACGCCCCGCGCACAAGCCGTGGCAGAAGAGGCAAGCGATGCCACCGGCGTGGAGGCGTCGGAGCCTGTCATCGCAGAAGCCACGCCCGAACCCCCGGCCGACGAGAGCACAGCCAACAGTCCGGTCGCCGTGATGACTGATGGCCCCCCCCAACCCGCCGCGCCTGCGAATGTGGTTAGCCGGTTTGAGGCCCTGCCAACGCCCGAGGAAGTGGCCGAGGGCGAGGAGGCGACCGTCCCGGGCACGCCCGCACCCATCGCCGCGACAGAGGCCCCTGAGATCGCCGAGCTTCCCGAAACGCTCTCGCCCGAGCCGCCGACCGATACCGAAACCGTGGAGGCCCCGCGCGAACTGCGCCCGCCTCTGATCGAGACCGAGACGCGGTATGCGGCCAGTGGCATCTGGCAACGCAGCCCCGATCCCCTTCTGCCCATCACGCCCACTGTCGTTGGCGATCTTTATGTGGCCGCCCTCGACCGGGATGTGGCGATCGAAGATGCACTCGCCCTGCCCGCCTATATGGACAGCCAAGACCTGCGCCCGGTCTCGCCCCAGCCTCCCGTGGCGCCGGGACAGTTCTTTGAGCTCAGCGAGGACGGGTTTGTCACGCCGACGCCCGACGGCGCGCTGACACCCGAAGGCGTGCTTGTCTTCTCGGACCCGAGCACCCGGCCCAGCCCGCGCCCCTTGATCACCCCGGTCACCACAACAGAGGATCTGCGCCTGGCCGAGCTGGCGGAACAACGCCCGCCGCCGCGCCCCAAGAACGTTGTCGAGCTTCAGGAACGCGCCGAGCTTGATGGCCGCAGCCGGGCCGAACTGGCCGGACTGACGCCGACGCCGCGCCCCGCCTCGATCCAGGAGCTCGCCGCCGCCGAAACGCCCGACCCGGGGCCCGAGAATGCCATGGCCCGCTCCGTGTATCCGGATCGCCGCCCGTCCAACTTCGCGCAGCTGGTGGCCGAGGCCCGCGCGACGCAAACCGCGCAAGCCAGCGCCCCGCGCCAGAGCCAGGGGGTCGCTGCGGCCTCCACGGCCTCGTTTGCGGCGGCTGCCCCGGCGCCACAGCGCACCACGGCGCCGACCATCCCCACAACAGCGTCGGTGGCGCGCCAGGCCACGATCGAGAATGCGCTGCGCCTGAACCGGATCAACCTGATCGGCGTCTACGGCACGCCCAACAGCCGCCGCGCGCTCGTGCGGCTGGCCTCAGGGCGCTATGTGAAGGTCGAAGTGGGCGACCGGGTGGATGGTGGCCGCGTCGGTGCGATTGGCGAGGACTCGCTGCAATACACCAAAGGCGGTCGCAACATCACCCTCGAGATGCCCAGAGGCTGAGCACCGGCGCGCAAAACGACCACGGACATCGCGGACGGCTTTACCCGCCGCCCAGCCCGGTTACACTGGAACTGCTCGTTTTCCACCGCCGTCCCGTCCGCGGGCCGGTCGCGCCCTAGGATGTTTCCATGACTGATTTCCTTATCCAGGCCAGCATCTTCCTGCTGGCAGCCGTGATTGCTGTGCCTCTGGCCGTGCGGCTGGGGCTCGGCTCGGTGCTTGGATACCTTCTGGCGGGGATCGTGATCGGGCCGGTGCTGGGCCTGATCGGATCGGATGTGAACGAGTTGCAGCATTTTGCCGAGTTCGGCGTGGTCATGATGCTCTTCCTGATCGGGTTGGAGCTGGAGCCTCGCGCGCTCTGGGACATGCGGGACCGATTGCTGGGCCTGGGCGGGCTTCAGGTGGGCGTGACGACGTTAGCGATCATGGGAGGCTGTATCCTGCTGGGCTTTGCCTGGCCCGTCGCCCTGGCGATCGGGATGATCATGGCTCTCTCCTCAACCGCGATCGTGTTGCAGACCCTGAATGAAAAACGGCTGATGCAGACCCCAGGCGGGCGCAACGCGTTTTCGGTTCTGCTGACGCAGGATATCGCGGTGATCCCGATGCTGGCCTTCATGCCGCTGCTCGCCCTCTCCGTTCTGCCCCATGCCACGACCGAGAGCGGCCCGGCGGCGGGGCTGATCGGCATGACCGCCGCCCCGGATGGCAGCATGCATGTGGCCACAGAAGCCGCGGAGCATGGCGCCCATGGCGGCGGGCATGGGGAACATTCAGCAAGCGCCGTGGTGCATTTTCTCGAACAGCTTCCGGGCTGGGGCGTCACACTGGTGACGATTTCGGCCATCCTTGCCATCGTGCTCGGCGGACATTACCTGACCCGGCCGGTTTTCAAGTTCATCCACAGCGCGCGGCTGCGCGAAATGAACACGGCGGTTGCCCTGCTCTTCGTGGTGGGGGTCGCGTCGATCATGCTGATCCTCGGCCTCTCGCCCGCGCTTGGGACCTTCCTCGCCGGGGTCGTGCTGGCCAATTCGGAATACCGGCACGAGCTTGAGGCGGATATCGAACCCTTCAAGGGGCTCCTCTTGGGGCTCTTCTTCCTGACCGTGGGGGCCGGGATCAATTTCGAGGTGCTCTTTGGCCAGCCGCTTCTCCTGATCGGGCTGACCCTGGGGCTGATGCTGGTCAAGGGCATCATCCTCCTGAGCCTCGCGGTCCTCTTCAAGATCCGGGGGCGGGATCGCTGGCTCTTCACCCTGAGCCTTGCCCAGGCCGGAGAGTTCGGTTTCGTGCTGATCAGCTTTGCGGTGAACACCAATGTCCTGCCCGGCGAAATCAGCCAGACGCTCCTTCTTGTGGTGGCGCTTTCGATGTTGCTCACGCCGCTGCTCTTCATCGTCTATGATCAGGTCAGCGCCCGCATGCAGGAGAGCGGCGGGCCCGACCAGCCCCATGACGAGATCGACGAGCAGCAGCCGATCATCATCGCCGGGATCGGGCGCTTTGGGCAGGTGGTCAACCGCATGGTGCAGATGACCGGGATGAAGACCACGGTGCTCGACCACGACCTCGAGATGATCGAGCTCATGCGTCGTTTCGGGTTCAAGGGGTTCTTCGGGGACCCGACCCGGCCCGAGCTTCTCCATGCGGCGGGGCTCGACAAGGCGCGTGTGCTGGTCGTGACGCTGGATGACCGGGAGGCGGTGCTGAAGCTCGTGAGCTATGCGCGGCGCATGCGACCGGATCTGCATATCGTCGCCCGCGCACGGGACAGGGTGCATGTCTATGAGCTCTATGCGGCAGGGGCCAATGACATCGTGCGCGAGACCTTCGACAGCTCCCTGCGGGCCGGACGCTATGTGCTCGAAAACATGGGGATGAGCGAGTTCGATGCCGCCGATGCCGAGCACACCTTCTTCCGTATGGACCGCAAGGCGATGCGGGATCTGGCCGTGCTGTGGAAACCCGGCGTGCCCGTGACCGAAAACGAGGCCTATGTCACCCGCGCCAAGGAGCTGAACCGGGATCTCGAGACTGCGCTGGTAAGCACGCTGGACGACGCCGAAGGAGTAACAGGACAGAGCGAGCGTTTTGCGACGCTGGAATCCGAGACCGCCATGACCCGGGCCAAGCGCTAGGTCTTAGCCGTCGGAGACGCCCGCTTCGGCGAAGGTGGCCATGCCCGAATGACACGCGACGGCACCCTTGAGCACGCCCAGGGCCAGTGCCGCGCCGGAGCCTTCGCCCAGCCGCAGACCGAGGGACAGGATCGGTGTCTTGCCCAGCTTGTCGAGCAGAGCGCCGTGCGCGCCTTCTGCCGAGAGATGCCCGGCCAGAGCGTGGTCCAGCGCGCCCGGCTGCGCTTCGGCGAGGCAGGCCACCGCCGCACAGCAGATGAACCCGTCAAGCAGGACGGGAATGCCGTCGGCCCGGGCCCGGGCAATCGCCCCGACCATACCCGCAAGCTCGCGCCCGCCCAGACACCGCAGCACCTCAAGCGGATCATCCAACGCCGCGCCGTTGGCTGCCAGAGCCGCCGCAACAGCCGCAGCCTTGCGGCTCAACCCGTCCTCATCCACGCCCGTGCCGCGCCCGACCCAGTCCTCCGCCGCGCCCCCGTAGAGCGCCGCGCAGATCGCCGCCGCAGCCGTGGTGTTTCCGATCCCCATCTCCCCCGCGACCAACAGATCCGCAGCCGGATCCACAGAATTCCATCCGATGCGCAGGGCGGCAATGAGCTCCGCCTCGGTCATCGCGGGGCCTTCGGTGAAATCCGCCGTGGGCGTGTCGAGCTCAATCGGATGCACTGTCATGCGGGCTCCGAACGTCTTGCTCAGCTGATTGATCGCCGCGCCACCAGCGTCGAAATTCGCCACCATCTGGGCGGTCACATCCGCCGGGAAGGCCGAGACCCCCTTGGCCGCGACCCCGTGATTGGCCGCGAATATGACGACTTGCGGCGCCTCGATCCGCGGCTTCTCCGTGCCCTGCCAGGCAGCAACCCAGATCGCCAGATC
This sequence comes from Dinoroseobacter sp. S76, assembly GCF_049801095.1. NCBI lineage: Bacteria > Pseudomonadati > Pseudomonadota > Alphaproteobacteria > Rhodobacterales > Roseobacteraceae > Dinoroseobacter > Dinoroseobacter sp. S76. The sequence goes on from NZ_JBNAGH010000001.1 coordinate 529,649, forward strand.
CTCCAGACGGCCCAGAGCGCCAGGCGGCTTGGTCAGCACATCGTTGCGCGCGCGCGCCTGAGCTTCGGCCGGCCCGTTCCGCCCCGGCGCCCGGGCCAGCACCGCGCGAAACTCGGCGAGGCTGTCGAAGGGAGCGTCGGTCTGCGGGGCTGTGCTGGACATCCGGGCGATTTCCTGTCGATAGAGGGTGCTGGCGGCACTGTTGACCCCAACAGGCTGCCCCCGCCACGCGACAGTCCGCCACAGCCGACGGAGGCCACCTGATGTCCCGCCCGCAATTCCGCGACCTGCCCCTTGCCCTGAGCTTGCTCAGCAGGTTGCCCGTGCCCGTGGACCACAGCCGCGCGGGGGAGCGGGCCGCGACCGCCGCCTGGGCCTATCCGCTGGTCGGGGCGGGGCTTGCCGCGCTCGCGGGTGGACTGGCATGGGCGTTGAGCGCGCTCGGCCTGCCGCCGGGCCCCGTGGCCGGGCTCGTTCTGGTCACACAAGTGATGCTGACCGGCGCGCTTCACGAAGACGGGCTCGCGGACAGTGCCGACGGGCTTTGGGGCGGGTGGGAACCCGCGCGCCGGCTCGAGATCATGCGCGATAGCCGGATCGGAGCCTATGGCGTGCTGGCGCTGGGGCTGAGCCTGCTCCTGAGATGGGCCTGCCTTGTGGCGATCCTTGATGCGGCGGGGCCCGGGGGCTTGATCGCCGCACTGGTGGCCGTCGCCGCCCTGTCCCGGGGCGCGATGGTGACGGTGATGCACGCCCTCCCCTTCGCGCGGAGCGATGGGCTCGCGCACCGGGTTGGGAGCGTGCCACGCTGGTCCGCGCTGCTGGCCGTGGCGCTGGCGCTCGGGGTCTGTGCGATGCTCTGGGGGCCGCTCGGGTCTCTGCTGCTCGCAGGGGTCGGAGGGCTCTCCGCCCTCGTGGTAGGGCGCCTCGCCCTGTCCCGGATCGGTGGGCAGACAGGAGACATCCTCGGCGCGACCCAGCAAGTCGCCGAAATCAGCGCCCTGCTCGCTTTGACCACTTTGATCTAAGCAACCAACGAAAAAAGCCGCCCCGAAGGACGGCTTGTTCAGTCATGATGGCGCTGGCTCAGGCCGCGGCGCGCGAGACCAGCACGTCATCGATGCGCTTCTGGGCGTTGCCCTCGTCATCCCCGCTCACGGCGGCGATTTCCCGGGTCAGACGCTCAAGCGCGGCTTCATAGAGCTGACGCTCGGAATAGCTCTGCTCGCGCTGGTCATCGGAGCGGTGCAGGTCGCGCACCACTTCCGCGATCGCGATCAGGTCGCCCGAGTTGATCTTCTGCTCGTATTCCTGAGCACGGCGGGACCACATGGCGCGCTTCACCCGGGCCTTGCCCTTGAGCGTGTCCATGGCCTTGGAGACGATGTCCGGGCTGGACAGGCTGCGCATCCCCACCTCGGTCGCCTTATTGGTCGGCACCCGCAATGTCATCTTGTCCTTCTCGAACGAGATCACAAACAGCTCAAGCGTCAGTCCGGCGATTTCCTGCTCCTCGATGGAGACGATCTGCCCCACGCCATGGGCGGGGTACACGACATACTCGTTCGGGCGGAAGTCGTTGGATTTGTTCGCTTTGCTCATGCACTTTCACTCCTGCTTGTGGCGCCGCCCTGACCGCAGGGGATCGTGGTCGCGCGATGGCGTCCAAGTGCCCAAACTACTGCGGTAAAAAAAACGCATCGGCACGAGGCTGAAGCGTTTCGGGTGGTCTCTCCACGTCAATTATGAATGTAATATAACAAAAAAAGGGCGGTTTGAGAAGGCACTTGCTGCGCCTGCATCCGCGCGAGTGCCCCGAAACCGCCCGTTTCGGTCGATTTTCGATCAATTCTTGTGTGATCTGTCGCGATCAGGCGTTGGCGCGACCAACCGCGCCGAATCGATCAGCCGCCTTCGCCCGGCGCCTCGGAGAAGTACTTGTCCAGCTTGCCTTCTTCGCCGTCACGCTCCTCGGCTTCGGGGAGCTGGTCCTTTTTGGTGATGATCACCGGCCAGGCTTCGGAATACTTGCGGTTGAACTCGACCCATTTCTCCATGTCCGGCTCGGTATCCGGACGGATCGCATCCGCAGGGCATTCGGGCTCGCACACGCCGCAATCGATGCACTCATCCGGGTGGATGACCAGCATGTTCTCGCCCTCATAGAAGCAGTCAACCGGGCAGACCTCGACGCAGTCGGTGTATTTGCAAGCGATGCAATTGTCGGTGACGACATAGGTCATAAGCGCGTTCCTTCGTGTGCTGGACCTGCATTAAGGTTTTGCGGCGGGTCATTCAAGCGGCGGACGGCGGGATTCGTCCAAAGCGCGACGATCTTTCTTGGTGGGCCGGGGCCCCTTGCGCGGTGCGGACGGCGCGTCGGGCTCCGGGGCCGGTGTGAGATCCGTGTAGAGCGTCTGGGCCTCCGGCGCCGGGCCCCGGCGGGTGCCGGGAGCCTCGACGCGGATGACCCGGATCTCGCGACCCTGGGCGAAGGTCAGTACATCGCCCGGGGCGACGCTGGTGGCCGGTTTCGTTACCCGGGCAGCGTTGATCCGCACCGCACCGCCGCTGACCTGCTTGGCCGCAAGGCTGCGGGTCTTGAAGAACCGCGCGAACCAGAGCCACTTGTCGAGCCGTTGCCGCGCGGGCGCGTCCGCCGCGCCGGTCCCCGGTGCGGCCTCGCTCAGGACTTGTCCTTCAGGCCCATGAGAGCCGCCGCGAAGGGGTTATCCGGATCGATGCGATCCTTCTTCTTGTCCGGGCGCGACTGATAGGTCTTGGGGCTCGTATCCCGCGGACCGCGTCCACCGGGCTTGCCTTTGCCGCCCGGCCCTTTGCCGCGCGGTTTGCCGCCCTGCTTGCCCCCGGGTTTGCCACCCCGGGCCTGGCCTTCGCCCCCGCCCTTGCGACCGCGATTGTCGGTCCGACGCGGGCGCGGGGCCCAGCGGAAGGTATAGACAACCTCCATCTCCGGCTCGGCGGGTTCCTCGGCGCTCTCGGACCCTGCGGGGGTTTCGGGTGCTTCGGCGACAGCCTCCTCAGGCGCGGCCTCTTCTTCAGCCGTTGCCGGGGCGTCTGCCGCCTCAGGCTCTGCTTCAGCCTCTGCCGGAACCTCTGCCTGTGGAGCTTCCTCAGCAGAGGCCGTGTCGGCCTCAGGTGTCTCAGCCGTCTCGCTCTCTGTCGTCTCGTTTTCAGGCGCGGCCTCGGATTTCTCAGCGGTCTCGCCCTCGGGCGTTGCCACCGGGGCCGGCTTGACCTTCACCCGTTCGGAGCGTTCGGCTGCATAGCCCAGCCCCTGCATCAGGTCGGCGAACTGCTCCAGCGTCATACCGGTGATCGACAACATGTCCGGCGTTGCCTCGAACCCGCCGCGCGTATCCACACCGCGCAGCATATCGGCCAGCCGCTCCAGCATATCGATGCGGATCGCCCGGGCGCCCGCGGCGCGGTAGCCGGATTCGCCATAGATCTCGGAGCTCACACCCTCGATCACCGGAATGGTCACCAGCCCCGGGGGCGGGCTTTCCGGGAAGACATCGCGCCCCTTGAAGAGCGAGGACAGCACCAGACGCAGCCGCGTCGGTGCCGGCTTCAACAGGAGCGGCAGGAAAATCGTGAACTGCCCGAACCGCACCCCATGCTTGCGCAAGAGCCCGCGCGCATCCTGATCCAGCGCCTTGACGTCCTGGGCCACGGCAGAGCGGGGCAGCACGCCCAGCGCCTCGACCATCTGGAAAGCAAAGCCGCGCACCAGCCCGGTCAGCGCCTCGTCCCGGCTCATGGCCAGAAGGGGCTCGAAGAGGGCCGCGATCTTGCGGTCGATGAAATGCTGCAACCGGCGCTCGACCTTCTGAGCCACATCGGCGCCCGCCTCATCATCGACAAAGGCCTGCACGCCGGGCTTGAGCGGGTCGGCCCCTTTCACGAGCTTGCCGACCGCCTGGTCGCCCCACATGAGGCCGCCCTGCTCGGTATAGTCAATCTCGGTATCGGGCGCGTTGTAGAACCGGTCCGCGCGCAGATGGAATTCCGGCGCGAGCGCCGTGAGAGAGGCCGCGCGCACGGCTTTCGCCTCTTCCGGGGTCGCGGTCTTGTCCTGGCGGAAGCGGAACCCTTCGAGACGGCCGATCAGCTCGCCCTCCACGGTCACTTCACCTTTTTCGTTTACGTCAGCCACCAGGCTCTCCTTCTGTTTCAACCGCCGCAGAAGCACGGACGTGCGGCGATCGACAAATCGTTGGGTCAGCGCCGTGTGCAAAGCGTCTGACAAGCGGTCTTCTACAGCGCGGGTCTCGCCGCGCCAATGGCTATCCTGTTCGACCCAGCCTTTGCGTTGGGCCACATAGGTCCATGTGCGAATATACGCCAAGCGTTTCGACAATGTGTCAATGTCGCCATCTGTCCGGTCAATTCGCGCGACTTGTCGCGCAAACCACGGCTCGGGCACTTTGCCATCATCATGCAGAAAGCCGAAGATATTCGTGAGCAAACTCGCATGTTCGCCACTGGAAATGCCGCGAAAGTCCGGAATCCGGCAAACATCCCACAAAAGACGCACATCGCGCGCGTCCGAGAGGCGCGCGGCCACATCCGCCTCGGCAGCCAGCGTTTTGAGCGCGCTCAGGTCATCGGCCTCGCGAGAGCGGACCAGCCACTCATCGTCCGGAACGGCCTCGAGCGACGCGATGAGCCGGTCAACCCGGCTGAATTGCAGATCCGCGCTGCGCCATTGGAGTTTGCGCAGAGGGGTAAAACGCGCATTCTCGATGGCATTGACCACGCCATCCTCCAGCTCGGGCGCCTCGCCCGTCACGCCAAAAGTCCCCGGCGTCATGTAACGCCCGGCACGGCCCGCGATTTGGGCCAGCTCGTTCGGCGCGAGCGGGCGCATCCGCCGGCCGTCGAACTTCGACAGGCCTGAAAACGCCACATGGGTCACATCGAGGTTCAGCCCCATGCCGATGGCATCGGTCGCCACGAGGTAATCCACATCCCCGTTTTGATAGAGATCCACTTGCGCATTGCGCGTCCGCGGGCTAAGCGCGCCCATCACCACAGCGCAGCCGCCCTTCTGGCGGCGGATCAGCTCGGCCATGGCATAGACGTTGTCCACCGAGAACCCGACGATGGCCGAGCGCGGCTTCATCCGGCTGATCTTCTTGGCGCCTGCATAGGTCAGCTCGGAAAAGCGTTCACGCTTGAGGAACTGCGCCTTCGGCACAAGCTCGGCGATGGCGTTGCGCATGGTCTCGGCGCCAAGGAACATCGTCTCGTGCAGGCCCCGCGCCCGCAGCAGCCGGTCGGTGAAGACATGCCCTCGCTCGGGATCGGCGCAGAGCTGGATCTCGTCGATCGCCACGAAATCCGCCCCGATCTCCTGGGGCATGGCCTCGACCGTGCAGACCCAGTATTGCACCCGGTCCGGCACGATCCGCTCCTCGCCCGTGACCAGCCCCACCACCGAGGGGCCACGCAGGGCGACGATCTTGTCATAGACCTCGCGCGCCAGAAGGCGCAGCGGCAGCCCGATCACCCCGGTGCGATAGCCCAGCATCCGCTCGATGGCGTAATGGGTCTTGCCGGTATTGGTGGGACCAAGGACCGCGGTGATCCGCGCGTCATGTCGCATCATGTGGAGGTCCCTAGAAAACCTGTCTCAACCACGCCCGAGCGGCAGCGGATCAGAGGCGCTGGCCGCCCTGCTCCCGCTCCAGCCGGTCTATGGCTTCTGATATATCGGGGCGTTGAGGATGTATAGCAGCCGCTGCGCGATAGGCAGTCAGGGCGGCCTCGGTCTCGCCCAGCTCCATCAGGATCCGGCCTGCCCCTGCGAGCGCGCCGAAATGCTGCGGGTTGAGCGCGAGTGCCATACGCAGATCCGACAGGGACGGACCATAGCGATCCGCCAGATAAAACGCCGTGGCGCGCGCGTGCCAGCCTTCGGCGAAGTCCGGCGCATGATCGGTCAGCGCGGTCAGATGCTCGATCGCCGCGACGACATCCTCATCCTCAAGCGCCTGCTTGCCGCGGCTGAGCAGCAGATCCGCCGAGGCAGACCCCGATTGCGACCAGGCCTCATAGATCCGGCGCTCCACCGCTTCCCAGTTCTGGAGCTCGGGCGATTGCAACCGTTCCAGCAGTTCGGCCACATCCGCGCCCTGCGCCTGGGCCGGGCCGACAGCCCCGCCAAGACCTAACGTCAGAGTGAGAAAACCTGCCGCCAAGGCAGCGTTGAGGCGTTGAACTATCGCGGTCATCATGCGCACCATGGTAATGCAACCGCCGGAAAAAGCGAGAGCCCGGCAGTCACAACTTGGAGCGACGGGAAAGTCCATGAGCGAAGTAATCGAAAAGGCCGTGCTGGCCCTGCAGGAACGCCTCGGCGGCGGGTTCGACGGGACCGTGAAATTCGTGATCGAGGACGAAGGCGCCATCATGATTGATGAGGACGGGGTCCGCGCAGGCGATGAAGAGGCCGAGTGCACCCTGTCAGCGGATCGCGAGACCTTTCAGGGGATCATGGAGGGCGATGTGAACCCCACCGCGGCCTTCATGGGCGGCAAACTCAAGCTCGACGGCGATATGAGCACTGCGATGAAACTCGGCGCGGCCCTGAGCTGAGCCCAATGGAGCCGGCCCCCTATCGCGCCGATCTGGCCGAGGCCCCCGAGGGCGCGCGCGCCGTCTGGGTGCGGGCCGATGACGATATCCGTCTGCGCATTGCGCTGCATGAAACCGGGGATCAAGGAACGGTCCTGATCTTTCCCGGACGGACGGAATGGGCCGAGAAATATGGGCGCGTCGTCTCGCGGATCGCGGCGATGGGCTATTCCAGCCTCGTGATCGACTGGCGTGGACAGGGCCTGTCGGACCGGCTTTTGCCAGACCGGCGCAAGGGCCATGTGGGCAAGTACGCCGACTATCAAATGGATGTGCAGGCTGCTCTGGACTGTGCCCGGGATGCGGGCCTGCCGGAGCCCTATTTCCTGATCGCCCATTCCATGGGCGGCGCCATCGGCCTGCGCGCTGTGATGCAGGACCTGCCCGTGAAGGGCGTGGTCTTCTCCGCGCCCTTGTGGGGCGTGCAATTCCCGCTCTGGGCGCGGCCTGTGGCGGGGCTCCTCGGGACGCTGGCGGGCTGGACCGGACAGGGCGAGGCCTATGCTCCGACCACCGGATCGGAGCCCTATGTTCTGACGGCGGCGTTCAAGGACAACCTGCTCACCACCGATCGCGGCGAGTTTCAGTTCATGATCGACCACCTGAAGGCGGAGCCCGATTTCGCCGTGGCCGGCCCGACCATGCAATGGGTCCATGAGGCCCATTGCGAGTGCCGTTGGCTCGAGACGCAGCCTGCGCCCGCCCTGCCTTGTCTGACGGCTCTGGGCACCAATGAACGGATCGTGCTGACCGCACCGATCCAGACGCGCATGGCCCATTGGCCCGGCGGCAAGCTGGTCATGGTCGAAGGCGGCGAACACGAGGTGCTGATGGAGGCACCCGACAAGCTCGACCCGCTCCTGGCGGAGATCGAAGCATTTTTTGCAGCACAGGTGCAGGACGGCAAGGCCGCCTGACGAGCACGCGCCTGACCAAAAAGCCGCTAAATTCTGCAACTGAATGGAGGGTGGTACCACCTCCCCGGCTCGAACGGGGGACCTCCTGATCCACAATCAGGCGCTCTAACCAACTGAGCTAAGGCGGCACGCTGCGGGGGTTTAACTTTGGCTCTGCGCGAATGCAAGAGGCTGATGCGCCTCGCGGCCCGGTTTTTCGCCTCCGGTCGCGGCTGTCACAACGTCATCTCCCACTGTTGTACTACCACATCCTGACCGAAATTTCGAGTTGCCTCGGTTCCGGTGATCTCGAAGCCCGTCGCGGCATAGAGGCGACCGGCCGCCGCGTGGCTTTCATGGGTCCAGAGTGTGGCCCGCTTGTAGCCCGCACTGCGCGCAAATCGCAGCCATTCCGCCATCATCTGCCGCCCGAGCCCGCGCCCGCGCAGGCTGGGCTCCAGCCCAAAGAGACGTAGCTGCGCGGTGTCCGGCGCCGGGCCCTGCACGCAGAAGATCGAGCCGAGCGGCAGCCCGTTGCAGACCGGCACGATGGCCCGCTCCCGCGCGGGATCCCGGGTCTTGAGAAACTCGACAATGATCTCGGCCACGAGGATCTCGAAGCTCTGATCATAGGCATTCTCTATCCGGTAGAGCTCCCCATGGCGCTGGGTCATCCAGCCGAGATCGCCGATCTCGATATCGCGGAAGGTCACCTCATCCAGACGCAGGGTCTTGTCCCCGAGCGCGAGCCGCAGCCGCGCGATGGCCCGATCGAGCGCTGGTTGCTCGGCCATGGGCATCGCGGCGAGGCTTTCGGCAACATTGGAGCGGGCAATCTCCTCGAACTCCTCAAGGCACTCGGCGCCTTTCTCCGTCAGGCTCAGAAGCGCCACGCGCCCATCCTCGGGGCTCGGGCGCCGTTCCAGCCAGCCGCGATCGGCAAAGCGCTTGAGGATACGGCTGAGATAGCCCTCATCGAGACCCAATTGCTGCGCGAGGGCGCGAGCGGCCCAGTCCTGCAGGCCAAGCTCATAGATGACACGCATCTCGCTGAGGCTCAGGTCGCTGTTCAGAACCGTTCGGTTCAAAACCCCCGAGGCCCGCGTCACGATCCGATTGAGGGCCCGCATGTTTTCGATCGTGTCGCGGGGCAGGGTCTGGTCGGGAAAGTCGCGTGGCATGGGGTCTCCTGATCTGTCTTGAGACGGATCTAGGCGATTCACTTGCCGATAGCAAGTATTTTGCTTGCCTTTGCCAATTACTTTGCTTGCCGATAGCAAGTTATGCCCCCTTGAACCCGCCCGCCCGGCGCAGTACCTGCGATGCTCAGATCACGGAGACAGGCCATGGGCATCGACAAACAGAGTGACATCGCTGCGAATATTCAGATCGGGCCAACCACGATGGGCATGGTGCGAATCTACGTGGAAGCAGATGGGGTCGAATTACCCCTGGATTTCGATCCGGATGAGGCCATCGAGATCGCCGAAGAGCTCAAGGCCGCTGCCGAGCGCGCGCGACGCGCCGAAAAATAAATTCAAAAAATCAAGTTATTAAGATGCGCACTTCACCCAACGGGTGAGGTATTTAATCACGCTCAATACGTGACTATCTAGACACGTGACTATTCAATCACCTATAAGGTTCCTCATGGATGCGATCTTCAAAGCGCTCAATGACCCGACGCGTCGCGCCCTTCTGGACAGCCTGCGCCAGAAGGACGGACAGTCCCTGCAAGAGCTCGAAGAGACAGCCGAGATGACGCGCTTTGGCGTGATGAAACATCTCAAACTGCTCGAAGAGGCCGGCCTCGTGGTGCCGGTGAAAAAAGGCCGGTTCAAATATCACTATTTGAACGCGGTGCCCCTGCAGGAGGTCATTGACCGGTGGATCGATCCGTTTCTCGCCAAGCCCGCCGCTCGCGGCGTGTTGAATTTGAAAGCACAACTTGAAGGAACCGCCCCGATGACGACCCCCGAGACCAAACCTGACTTTATCAGCCAAACCTTTATCCGTTGCACCCGGGATGCGCTCTGGTCCGCCCTGACTGAGGCCGATCAGGTCGGCAATTATCATTTCCTCGCCGAGACCGCCCATGGCGATATGACCGCCAAGGGCGAGGCCATGGTGTTCGAAGTCCAGCCCGGCGTACCCATGGTCCGCACCGAGGTGATCGCCATCGACCCCAAGAGCCGGATCGAGGCGACGTTTGAGCCCTCCTGGGCCGGCCCGGATATGGCCCCCTCGCGCTGCATCTACCTGGTGGATGACGAGGGCGCGTTCTGCAAGCTGACGATCGAGCATTACGGCATTCCCGAGGGACAGGAGGGCATCGCCGATGGCTGGGCGCGCTTTGCCTCGGGCCTCAAGACTTGGCTTGAATCCGGTGAAACCGTGCGCTTCGCCCATGCAGGAGAAAACTGATGGAGAGCTTTCCCACGGAACTGGGCGTCCTGACCTGCCTGATGATCCTCGCGGCCTCGCTCTGGATTCCTTACATCGTCGGCGTGAACAAATATGACGTCCCGGGCTCCGAGCCTTTCGTGCGCCCCACCCCTTTGGAGCAATTCCCGGCCTGGGTGCACCGGGCCCATCGCGCCCATCTCAACCTCTTGGAACAGGCCCTGCCCTTCGCGGTGCTCGTCCTGCTCCTTGACCGGCTGGACGGGTTCACGGCGCTCACCTTCTGGACCTGCATCGTGTTTTTCTGGATCCGGATCGCCCATGCGGCAGGGATGATCATGGGCTGGGCGGCGATGCCCCTGCGCCCGCTCCTCTTTCTTGTGGGGTGGGTCTGCTGCCTGCTCCTCGCCTATGCGGTATTCGCCGCCAGCTGACGCAATCGCCCGCGCACCCAACTCGGGGGCGCGGGCAGTTTCTCCTTCCCCTGATCGCGAGACTGCGCATAGGCTTGGCCAAGCGGTCTTGGGAGGGTCCGATGCATCACGTGACACACGTTCTTCTGAGCGGGGCTTTGGTTCTTTGGACCGGCACCGCCCTCGCTCAGGAAAGCACCCAAGCCACGGCAGAGCCTGAGGCAGCGACCGCCGAAGCCGCGCTCCTGACCCAGGCCGAACTTGAGACGCTGATGGCGCCGGTGGCGCTCTACCCAGACACCCTGCTGATCCAGATCCTCGTGGCGGCGACCTATCCGCTCGACGTGGTCAAAGCGGATCGCTTCGTTCTGACCAATGCGGATATGGACCCCGACAGCCTCAAAACCAGTATCGAGGCCGAGGGATGGGATCCGAGCGTCACCGTGCTGGCCACCGCCTTCCCCACGGTTCTGGCGGATATGGCCGAGCATGTGGAATGGACCGAAGCCGTCGGCACCGCCATGTTGGCCCAGAGCGAGGACGTCCTCAGCGCGGTGCAGACCCTGCGCGATCAGGCCATCGAGACCGGCGCCCTGATCAGCGGCGAGGCTCAGGCCGTGACCCAGGATGAGGACGAGAATGTCGTGATCACCCCCACGGATCCCGAAGTGGTCTATGTGCCCGAATACGATCCGGACGAGGTTTATGACAACACCTTGGGCGATGCGCTCCTGACTGGTGCGCTGATCTTTGGCACCTTTGCGGTGATCGACGCGATCTTCGACGACAATGATGATTGGTACGACTATTGGGGCTGCCGGAATTGCGGCGGCTGGGGCGGTGGGCCGATCATCCACAACCCGGATATCGATATCGACATTGATGGCGATGTGAATATCGGCAGCAACAACCGGCCTGATCTGGGCTGGAAGCCCGATGAGGGCCGCAAGAAGGACGCGCAGGACAAGATCACCGCGCGGCGCGATGCCGGGGGAGGCTCAAAGCTGCCCCTGGACAAGGCCGCGACGCGCCCGACCGGGGCCGATCGGGGCGATGCCTTGCGTGGGCAGCTTTCGGATCGCACGGGGGCTGCGGATATCAGCCGCCCGGAGGCCGCCCAGCGCCTACCCCAAGTGGAGCGCCCCTCCTCCCGCCCGGCTGCGGACAAGGCGCAGGCGATCCGCGATACCTCCGCCCGCCCGGCCACGGCCAAGAAGCCCGCGGTGAAAAAGCCCGCCGCCCAGAAGGTCGCCACCAAGAAACCCACGGCCAAACCCTCTGCTCTGAAAAAGCGCGCGCCTGCGGGCAAGACCCGCGCTGCGGCGGATCGGGGCAAGGCTGGCAAGCTCAAGGCCCGGAGGTAGAGCGATGAAACCCGTATCCTTTGCTGCCGCCATCGCACTCACCGCCTGCCTCGCCTCTCCGCTCCGCGCGGAGCCGATGTCCTTTCCAACCCCGCAAGATGCGCTCGACGCCTTCGCGGGTGCGCTGACAACGCCCGGACGCGCAGCGCTGTTGGGTGTCTTTGGCGATGATGCCGCCGAAACCCTGTCCACAGGCGATCCGGTGGAGGACCGGCTCCACAGGATCGAACTGATCGCGCTGCTGGCCGAGGGCTACCGCATGACCACGGATGCGGAGGGCCGCGTGACCCTGCTCCTCGGGGCGGAAGGCTGGCCGTTCCCGATCCCCCTGTCCCGCAGCGCCGAGGGCTGGGCCTTCGATCTGGAGGCCGGGCGCGCCGAGATCGCCGCGCGGGAGATCGGGCATAACGAGCTCGACGTGATCACCCTGCTGGAGGCTTATGTGGATGTGCAATCCGCGTTTCGGCTCACGGACCATGACGGCGATGGCGTGATGGAATTTGCAGGCAGCATCATCTCGTCGGAGGCAGCTCGGGACGGGCTCTACTGGCCAGGGGCGGGCAGCCCCCTCGGCCAACGCTTCGCCCGTGCGACGCTCTTTGGTTATAATGACGGGGTCGAGGACCATCCGGCGGAGCCTTTGACGGGCTATTACTTCCGCCTGCTGGATGGACAGGGCCCAAGTGCCCCGGGCGGCGAAATGAGCTACCGCATCGGCGAGAACATGGTGGCTGGCCATGCCCTGCTCGCGGTTCCGGCGATCTATGGCGAGACCGGAGTGCACAGCTTCCTCGTTGCCGAGAACGGGATCGTGCTGGAGGCGGATCTCGGCCCCGACACGTTGACGACAGCCGAAGCCATCACGCGCTACGACCCGGGTCCGGACTGGACGCCCGTCGACTGATCGTCGCGGCCCCTGCCTCAGAGTGCGACGGTGATTGACACCGGCGCGCGCGCAGGTCATGAGACGGCCACACCTATATACCCGCAACCGGGCGTTCCGTGGGCGCCAAACTGACGAGGCTGCCGATATGGCCCAGATCTCTCTCACCTTTCCTGATGGCAATGCGCGTGACTTCGACGCCGGCGTGACCCCTGCTGAGGTCGCGGCGAGCATCTCGACCTCGCTGGGCAAGAAAGCCATCTCCGCCACCGTGAATGGCGCGCATCACGACCTGCAATGGCCGATCGATGGGGACGCAAGCATCGCGATCCACACCCTCAAGGATGCCGAGCAGGCGCTTGAACTGATCCGCCATGACTGCGCCCATATCATGGCCCGCGCGGTGCAGGCGATCTGGCCCGATGTGAAGGTCACGATCGGCCCCGTGATCGAGCATGGCTTCTACTATGACTTCGACCGTGCCGAGCCCTTCACGCCCGAAGATCTGGGCGCGATCGAGGCCAAGATGAAAGAGATCATCAATGCCCGCGACCCGGTCCGGACCGAGGTCTGGGACCGGCCGCGCGCGATCGCCCATTACGAGGCGAGCGGCGAACCCTACAAGGTCGAACTGATCGAGGCGATCCCCGGCGACGAGCCCCTGCGCATGTATTGGCATGGCGAGTGGCAGGATCTCTGCCGTGGCCCGCATCTGCAGCATACGGGCCAGGTGCCCGCCGATGGCTTCAAGCTGATGAACGTGGCCGGGGCCTATTGGCGCGGAGACAGCTCCCGCCCGATGCTGCAGCGGATCTATGGCGTGGCCTTCCAGAACCGCGACGCCCTGAAAAAGCACCTGCATATGCTGGAGGAGGCCGCCAAGCGCGACCACCGCAAGCTGGGCCGCGAGATGGACCTGTTCCACATGCAGGAAGAGGCGCCCGGGCAGGTGTTCTGGCACCCCAATGGCTGGACCATCTACACCAACCTTCAGGACTACATGCGCCGCCGCCAGCGCGAATATGGCTATGTGGAGGTGAACACCCCGCAGGTCGTGGACCGCAAGCTCTGGGAGGCCTCGGGCCACTGGGACAAGTACCAGGAGAACATGTTCATCGTCGAAGTGGACGAGGACCATGCCCGCGAGAAAGCGATCAACGCGCTGAAGCCCATGAACTGCCCCTGCCATGTGCAGGTCTACAATCAGGGCCTGAAATCCTATCGCGACCTGCCCCTGCGCATGGCCGAGTTCGGGGCCTGCAACCGGTATGAGCCCTCGGGCGCGCTGCACGGGCTGATGCGGGTGCGCGGCTTCACCCAGGACGACGCCCATATCTTCTGCACCGAGGATCAGATCCAGGACGAGACCGCGCGCTTCATCCGCATGCTGAGCACGATCTACAAGGATCTCGGCTTCGAGAGCTTCGACATCAAGTTCTCTACCCGCCCCGATGTGCGCGCGGGCTCGGATGAGACCTGGGACAAGGCCGAAGCCGCGCTCGAGGCCGCGATCCGTACGGTGACCGATGACTTCGAGCTCGATCCGGGCGAAGGCGCGTTCTACGGGCCCAAGCTGGACTTCAAGCTCACGGATGCGATTGGCCGTGAATGGCAGCTCGGCACCTTCCAGGCGGATTTCGTGCTGCCCGAGCGGCTGGACGCGACCTATGTGGGCGAGGATGGCGGCAAGCACCGTCCCGTTATGCTGCACCGGGCCATCCTCGGCAGTTTCGAACGCTTCCTCGGGATCCTGATTGAGAACTTCGCGGGTAAGCTGCCCTTCTGGCTGGCGCCCCGTCAGGTGGTCGTCGCCTCGATCATCTCCGATGCGGATGACTACGTGCAGGAGGTCGTCGCCGCCCTGACCAAGGCCGGGATCCGCGCGGAGGCCGATATCCGGAACGAGAAGATCAACTACAAGGTCCGCGAGCATAGCGTGGGCAAGGTGCCAGTGATTCTCGCCGTGGGCCGCCGCGAGATGGAAGAACGCACCGTGACCTTGCGGCGTCTGGGCGAGAAGCAGACATCGGTGGTCGCACTGGACGCGCTTCTGCCGGATCTGGCGGCCGAAGCGACCCCGCCGGACCTCGCCGAGGGGTAAACCCGCTCACGGAACTGAAATCTGGAGACGGCGCGAAGGGGGCTTCGCGCCGTTTCTGTTTCGCCATGTTTCAGCCGCAACGCAGCATTGCAAAAGACGCTCACGCAAACACGGGGAATTCTCGCACTGGCTCACGGCCGCGTGAGAATACCGCCGCTTTCGGGGGGCGGACTGCAACATTGTTTCCAGCCAAGCACGGGCGCGTGACTCACGTTCCCGTGAGTGGCAGTTGAGAGGCCTCAGGTCTTAAGTTTTTGGTCATCGCAAGCCGCGATACCCGTTACCCCGGACCTAGCCGGAACGGGTGTTGGACAACTCAAAACGAAAGAGAAACCCATGTCGAAATCCATTACTGCCGTTGCTCTCGCTGGTGCCGTTGCTGCTGCTCTGACCGGTCACGTGACCCCGGCAGAAGCTCAAGCCCAGGAGAAGTGCTTCGGTGTGTCCCTGGCTGGCGAGAATGACTGCGCCGCAGGCCCCGGCACCACCTGCGCAGGCAGCTCCACCGTCGATTATCAGGGCAATGCATGGACCCTGGTGCCCGCAGGAACCTGCGAAACCATGGAAGTCCCCGGCGACCGCATGGGCTCGCTCAAAGCTCTGGATCGCGACCTGCCGGCATAAGCGCGCCGCACCGCGCATTCGGGTTCCGCTGGGCCCGGATGCGTGCATCCGGGGTGGTACAGGGGGGTCGATCCCCCCTGGGCCACCCGCTCCTTTCTACCACGTCCGGATCTCGCCATGCTCGACCAGTTCTCCCACCGCCCCCTGCCCGCCGCACCCGGCGTCGGCTACAAAGCGCAACACTTCCAGGAGATCATCTCCAACCCCGCGCCGGTGGAATGGCTCGAGATCCACGCCGAAAACTATATGGGCGCCGGTGGCCGCCCGATCGCCCAGCTCAAGGCCCTCTCCGAGCGCTTCCCGATCTCGGTCCATGGCGTGGGCCTGTCAATCGGTGGCGAAGGCGCGCTGGATGCCGATCACCTCGCCCGCCTGAAGCATCTGGTCAGCTGGCTCAATCCCGCCAGCTTTTCCGAGCATCTGGCCTGGTCCACCCATGACACCCATTTCCTGAACGACCTGCTGCCCGTTCCCTACACCGCCGCGACCCTCGCGCGGGTCTGCGCCCATATCAACCAAGTGCAGGACACGCTGGGCCGCCAGATGCTGCTTGAGAACCCCTCGACCTATGTGGCCTTCGCCGAGAGCGAGATGTCAGAGATCGATTTCCTGACCGAGATCACCCGCCGCACGGGCTGCGGACTGCTGCTCGATGTGAACAACGTCTTTGTCTCCTGCACGAACCAGAACTGGGATCCGATCGCCTATATCGACGCCTTCCCGGTGGGAGCCGTGGGCGAGATCCATCTCGGCGGCCATGACGAGGACGAAGACGAGCATGGCGCCCCGCTTCTCATCGACAGCCACGGCGCCGAGGTCGTGGATCCGGTCTGGTCGCTCTACGCCCACACCCTGTCGAAATCCGGCGCGCGCCCGACCCTGATCGAATGGGACACGGATGTGCCCGACTGGCCGGTGCTCGCCGCCGAAGCCCAGCGCGCCGCCGACGCCCTCGCCCCGGTGACCCCATGAGCCAGACCGCCTTCACCTCGGCCCTTCTGGCCGCCGACGCGCCGGTGCCTCCAGGCATCGTAGACCCCACGGGGCGCGTCTCGCTCAAGCGTTTCAATGTCTATCGCAACAACGTGGCGAGTTCCCTGACCGAGGCGCTCGTCACGGGCTTCCCGGTGATCCACAAGCTGGTCGGAGACGCCTTCTTCCGCGCCATGGCCGGTGTGTTCCTGCGGGCCCACCCGCCGCAATCCCCGGTGCTGAGCGGCTATGGCGAGGCCCTGCCGGAGTTTCTCGACACCTTCCCGCCGGTGGCGCACCTGCCCTATCTCGGCGATGTGGCGCGGCTCGAACTGGCGCTCCGCTCCAGCTACCACGCGGCCGATCACACAGCCCTGGCGCCCGAGGCATTTGCAGCAATCCCGCCGGAAACCCTGATGGAGACGCGCTTTGCCCTCGCGCCAGCCCTGATCCTGCTGCGCGCCTCCCATGCGGCCTTTGACATCTGGCGCGCCAATATGGTGGCCGATGCGCCCAAACCGCGCGCCGAGGCGCAGGACATCGCGATCACCCGCCCCGGCTTCGACCCCGCGCCGCATCTGTTGCCCGCGGGCGCCTATGCCTTTCTGTCTGCCCTTCAGGCCGGCGCAACCTTCGGCAATGCCCTTGCCGCAGCCCAGGCCGAAGCCCCAGACTTTGACTTGACCCCAACCCTGTCGCTCGCCTTCGCCGAGCAGCTCTTTGCCGAGGAAGCCCCATGCTGACCGCCTATACCCGACTGACCGAAATCCTCGAAAGCATCAGCCACTGGCTCACCCCGACGCTTGCGCGACTGATCTTTGCCGCGGTGCTCTTCGTCTATTACTGGAACTCCGCCACCACCAAGCTGGGCGACGGGATCTTCGGTTTCCTCTTCCCTTCGAGTGGCGCCTATATCCAGATCTTTCCGAAAACCGTCGAGGCGCTCGGCTATGACACCTCGCAACTGGGCTTTTTCCACTGGGCCGTCACCGTGGCGGGCACCTGGGCGGAGTTCATCCTGCCGGTGGCCATCGTGATCGGGCTCTTCACCCGCTTCGCGTCGCTCGCGATGATCGGCTTCGTCGTCGTACAGAGCTGGGTGGATGTGCACGGGCACAACCTCGGAGCAAATGATATCGGCGCCTTCTTTGACGGCAATCCCTCGTCGCTGATCCTTGACCAGCGCGCCTTCTGGATCTTCATCCTCGGCTATCTGGTGCTGCGCGGGGCTGGTCCGATCTCGGTCGACGCGATCCTGCGTCAGAGCAGCCGCGCCTTCACCGCCTCGCCCCAGCCGAGATAAAGCGTGCCGTCCGGTGCCTCGATCACCGGACGCTTCATAACAGTCGGATGCGCGGCGAGCAGATCAGCAGGATCGCTCTGCCGCGCAGCCTCATCCAGCCCCCGCCACGTGGTCGATCGCGTGTTGACGAGGGCCTCGCCAAACGCCTCGAGAAACCGCGCGATCTCTGCGGCACCCAGGGGGTTTGCCCGAATATCGTGCAACTCCGCCCCTAGCGCCCGCACAGCTTTTCGGCATGTGTCACAGCTTTTAATCCCATAAACCCGCATCTGACCCTCCTATGGCGCGCCCCGCACAGAACCCCACGCAATTGTCAGGTTCAAGCCGAGATTTTTTTTGACAACAGGCCGGACAGCGCCACCATCCTAACTGTGCAGCTTTCTTTACAGTGGAGAGCTTGTACGACGTAAGTCGGAACGCCATATCAGCGTTTCAGCCACCTGCGACCAGGCATCCTGGATGCCCGGCCACTACCGAAGAGGGAGACGCGGACATGCCAAGCGGCACCGTGAAATGGTTTAACACGACGAAAGGTTACGGCTTTATCGCTCCGGATGAGGGCGGCAAGGACGTGTTTGTACATATCTCAGCTGTTGAGCGCGCGGGCCTGACAGGTCTGGCGGACAACACCAAGCTGGAATACGAATTGCGCGAAGGCCGCGACGGACGGGCATCTGCCACCGAATTGAAGGTGGTGGGCTAGCGCCGCGCGTTCACCCCATCACGTCCATGCATCGCAGCCGAAGCGTTCGCGCTTCGGGACTGACCTACTGAGCGTTGCCCAAGTGCCGCCGCAGGACAGCGGCCCGGGCAAACCGCCCCCGCTCAGCCCCAGACCGCCTCGAACTCGCGCCATTCGCCTTTGCTCATGCCCGAGTTTTCCTGAGTGACGGTCTCCCCCGCCAGACGCCTCTTCAGACAGTCGACCCCGGTCGCGCTGAGCTGCACCGCGCCCATGCGATAATCCTCGAAGGCGCCATAGGCCGCGGGCACCCAGTCCTTCACCATCTCGCAGATCGCATCCGCATAGACGCGGATCTCGTATTGCGCATGGGCATCCGCGCGCAGGCGCAGGAAGTGGAACAGGTTGTGCAGGTCGACCTTCCAATACCACTGGGTATAGACATTCGCAGGCAGGTTCATGCGCGCGAGCTCACGGGCCAGCCCCTGCTGACCCTCCTGGCTCAGCATTTCTTCGTAGTGGTCATAGGCCCGCATGCTGTCTTGCTTGAGAAGACGCAGGACCTGTTCCGCCTCTTCGCCCTGCAAGGTCGCGCCGCGGCCCTGGTTGTTGATCGTCGATTGGGCGGCAAGCTGCTCCGGCGCGGGGATATAGAACTCGCGGTCGAGCACCGAGTAGCGCGCCGAATACTCGTTTACATTGGCCGTCCGGTGGCGGATCCACTGACGCGCCACGAAGACCGGTAGCTTCACATGGAGCTTGATCTCGCACATCTCGAAGGGCGTCGAGTGCCAGTGGCGCATCAGATAGCGGATCAGCCCGCTGTCGTCGCGCGCCTTCTTGGTGCCGGCGCCATAGCTGACCCGAGCGGCCTGCACGATCGCCGCATCGTCGCCCATATAATCCACGACCCGCACGAACCCATGGTCGAGCACCGGGCGCGGCGTATAGAGGTGCGCCTCCATACCCGGGGAGACCGCACGCAGCGTCGGCTGCGGGTCCGCACGCAGGGCGGCGATTTCAGCTTCAGGGGTCATCGGGGTCTCGGACTGGTCATTCATCAAATACGCCTCTCCTGTGCAGGTCTCTACATTCGGTGGATTCGCACTGGCATTTCTACCATAAAATGTGTCTCCACGCGGATCGCACCACAGAATCTTGTGGATAACCCGGCCTTCCCTTGCTGAAGCGCCCGCTCCGGCTAGGTCCTGAGACAGGACTGAGACGGAATTCTGATATGCTGAAATACCTCCACACCATGGTGCGCGTGAAAGATCTGGAGGCGTCGATTGCCTTCTACAAGCTGCTGGGCCTTGAGGAAGTGCGCCGCCGCGACAGCGAAGGCGGGCGCTTCACGCTCGTGTTTCTCGCGGCCCCCGGTCAGGAAGACTGCAAGCTGGAACTGACCTATAACTGGGATGGGGATGAGGGGCTGCCCTCGGACAGTCGCCATTTCGGCCATCTTGCCTATCAGACCGACGATATCTACGGGCTCTGCCAGCATCTGATGGACAATGGGGTGACCATCAACCGTCCGCCGCGCTGTGGGCATATGGCCTTTGTGCGCTCACCGGACAACGTCTCGATTGAGCTCTTGCAGGCGGGCGATGACCTGCCCCCGGCGGAGCCTTGGGCGAGCATGCCCAATACGGGGCACTGGTAGGATGCGCCCGGGGCTGCGCGCGCTCTGGGTTGGGGTGGTCGCCGCCGGGCTGGGGATGGCCAGCCTCGCCGAGGCGGGATGCCGTCAGGCCTTGGCGCTCGGGATGGATGTGTCCGCGTCGGTCGATGCGCGGGAATACGCGCTGCAGCGGGAGGGGCTGGCCAACGCGCTTCTCTCACCGCCCGTCGTCGATGCGTTCGAGACGATGCCCGAGATCCCCGTCGCTCTGATGATCTATGAATGGAGCGGGTTTCGCAGCCAGTCGGTCCTGCAACCCTGGATTACGATCCGGTCCCGCGCTGATTTGATGGCTGTGGCCGCGCGGTTGCGGGAGGACAGCGATGGACGCTCGGGCAATGCGACGGCCCTCGGAGGCGCGGCCCTCTTTGCCGCGCGCGCCTTTGATCGGGGACCGGAGTGCTGGCGGCGGACGCTGGATCTGTCCGGGGATGGCAAGAACAACGATGGCCCCACACCGCTGATGCTGGCCGAAGATCCCCGGCTCGATGGGGTGACCATCAACGGGCTGGTGATTGGAGCGGATCCCGGAGCCCGCGTGGAGCAGAAGAACGCTCATATCGGGGAGCTTGTCGCCTATTTCCAGAAACACGTCATTCGCGGCGCCGGGGCCTTCATCGAAGTGGCCCTGGGGTTCGAAGGCTTCGAAGACGCCATGCGCCGCAAGCTTCTGAGAGAGATCCGGGTGCCGATGTTCTCGGCCCTCCATTACGGGGCACGCTGAGGCCCGGAATGACAAACGCCGGCACCTTCTTGCGAAGATCCCGGCGGGTTAGCCCTCTGTCCAGATCGGCTCAGTAGATATAGCGGATCTGATCGGCCCAATAGCGTTCCATCCGGCGCAGGGAGGTGTTGATGTCTTCGAGGCTCTCGCGCCCCAGAACACCTTTCGCCTCCAGCCCCGTGGCGTGGCGGGCAAAGAGCTCTGATACGACGCGGCGCACATCCTGCCCCTGCTCGGTCAGACGCACCCGTACGGAGCGGCGGTCGATCTCGCTGCGCTGATGGTGCATGAACCCCATCTCGACCAGCTTCTTGAGGTTGTAGGACACGTTCGAGCCCTGATAGTAGCCGCGCGACTTCAATTCGCCCGCAGTCACTTCGTTATCGCCGATATTGTACAACAACAGCGCTTGGACAGCGTTGATTTCCAACATGCCCACACGCTCGAACTCGTCCTTGATCACATCCAGAAGAAGCCTGTGCAGCCGTTCGACAAGCGCCAGACTTTCCAGGTAACCCGTCAGAACGCCGAGGTCCGGGGTGTCTTCCAGTCGCGCATGCAAGCTCATTTCTGTCTCCAAGTGTCATTTGGTGAGGTGACACTGAGAGAAATTCCCGAAGAAACGTTTAACGCTTCGCGGCAAAACGTCAGAAAATTTGCAACCTATCTAAGTCGTATCCGAAACAGACCTAGCGCGGGCCAGTCTGTCCGAGCCGCGTGATCAGCGCTGCAAACTCCGCCGGTGGCGTGGCCTGACCCGAGACCCACTGATAGAGATCCTGATCGTTTTCCTTCAGGAGTGCGTCGAATTCCTCGACCTCCTCGGCGCTCATCTTGGCGAGGTTCTCATCGGCGTAAGGCCCCAGAATCAGGTCCATTTCCTTGATCCCCCGCCGCCAGGCGCGGATCTTGAGCCGCTTGAGACGGGCCTCCGGGGTCTCATCCGGGGTCACGACGCCCATGGCCGCCTCGGTGATGCGGAACTCGGTCACAGCAGGCCCTCCGTCGATTTGCGCAGCCGCTTTTCGAGCCGCGCCATGCGGCCACTCAGCTGGGTCATTTCGGTCTGAATCTGGCGCAGCTCGCTCAGGGCCACGCTCATGTCCTGGGGGATCTCGCCGCCAATCTCGGGGGCGTCGATTCCCTCCCCCTCCCCGGTCAGCAGCCAGCTGAGCGAGACATTGAGCAAGCCCGAGAGCATCTGGATCCGGTTCGCGCGGGGCTCGGAGAGGTCCTCTTCCCAGTCGCGCAGGGTCTTGACCTTGACCCCCAGTTTCTTGGCCAATTGTGGCTGTGTCAGACCCACAGCCTCCCGCGCGCCGGCGAGGCGATCCCCGAAGGTTGCGGTTGCCTCGGAATACCAATCCTGGTCGTCGGGCATGGAGCACCGTCCTTTGCGTTTCGGCTTGATCGCGGATGCGGCGAAGCCTAAGACATGGACCCGGGTTATGCAAACCGGAGTCCCCTGAAATGTCCTTCCTTTCGACCACTCTCGCCCGTGTCAAACCGTCGCCGACGATTGCCGTCACGAACATGGCGAATGAGCTCAAAGCCGCAGGGCGGGACGTGATCGGCCTTGGGGCCGGTGAGCCGGATTTTGACACGCCACAAAACATCAAGGACGCCGGGAAAGCGGCGATTGATGGCGGGAAAACGAAATACACCGCCGTGGACGGGATCCCCGAGCTGAAGAAGGCGATCGTGGCGAAGTTCAAGCGCGACAATGGGCTCGACTATGACACCACGCAGGTGACCGTCGCCAATGGTGGCAAGCAGATCCTGATCAACGCGCTGATGGCGACCATGAACCCGGGCGATGAGGTGATCATCCCCGCGCCCTATTGGGTGAGCTATCCGGATATGGTGCTGCTGGCCGGTGGTGAGCCGGTGATTGCCGAGGCCTCGATCCAGACCGGCTTCAAGCTGACGGCGGATCAGCTTGAGGCGGCGATCACGCCCAAGACCAAGTGGTTTATCTTCAACTCGCCTTCGAACCCGACCGGCGCGGGTTACACCAAGGATGAGCTGAAGGAGCTGACCGATGTCCTCATGCGGCATCCCCATGTCTGGGTGATGACCGACGATATGTATGAGCATCTGGTCTATGATGATTTCGAATTCTGCACGCCCGCGCAGGTGGAGCCCGGTCTCTATGATCGCACCCTGACCTGCAATGGTGTCTCCAAGGCCTATGCCATGACCGGCTGGCGGATCGGCTATGCGGCAGGTCCGAAAGAGCTGATCGGCGCCATGCGCAAGATCCAGTCGCAATCCACTTCCAACCCCTGCTCGGTGAGCCAGTGGGCCGCGGTCGAAGCGCTGGATGGGACGCAGGACTACATCCCCGAGAACAACAAGACGTTCCAGCGTCGCCGCGATCTGGTGGTGGACATGCTGAACGCCGCCGAGGGCATCTCCTGCCCGACACCGGAAGGCGCGTTCTATGTCTATCCGTCCATCGCGGGCTGCATCGGCAAAACCTCCGAGGGCGGTACCAAGATCGAGAATGACGAGGCCTTCGCCACGGCGCTGCTCGAAGAAAAAGGTGTCGCCGTGGTCTTTGGTGCGGCCTTCGGGCTCAGCCCCAACTTCCGGGTGAGCTATGCGACCTCGGATGAGGCGCTGACCGAAGCCTGCAGCCGTATCCAGGCCTTCTGCGCGGGCCTGAGCTGAGGCCAGGCGGTGAGCATCACGCTGCCGGAGCTGTTCTTTCGCGTCAAAGAGAATGGCGCGCTGGTGTTTCGGGTCACGACCGAAACCCGCCAGAACCGGCTGGACATGACCCCGATTGCGTCGCTGAACCTGCGCAACGGGGACATCAAGCCACAAGGGCAGCGCGAGATCACCGAAGCCGAGCACGCGGCGATCGAAGACTGGATCGCCGCGCGCCGCGAAACCCTTGAGGCGCGGCATCTGGATGATGTGCACCGGACGGTGGATTTCCTGAACCTGACCGCGCAATGGGTGCAATCCAAGGCAACGCCAGAGCAGCTTGAG
Source organism: Dinoroseobacter sp. S76 (assembly GCF_049801095.1). Lineage (NCBI taxonomy): Bacteria > Pseudomonadati > Pseudomonadota > Alphaproteobacteria > Rhodobacterales > Roseobacteraceae > Dinoroseobacter > Dinoroseobacter sp. S76. Next base: position 553,355 of record NZ_JBNAGH010000001.1, read on the forward strand.
GAGGTGACCGACACGCTCCTCCTGACCATGCATGACCTGCGCTCGATCCTCGTGCGCAAGAAGGCCGATCGGGTGATGGACGCCGCCCGGGCCGAGAAGGACCCTTCCTAGGCGCGGCGGCGGGATGTCGTCAGCCAGACGGATCCGATGATCACCATCAGGGCGCCCCATTGCAGCGGCGCGAGCCGCTCCCCCAGCAGCCCCACCCCAAGCAGCGCGCCTCCCACGGGCACGGCGAAATTCACTTGCGACATGCGCGTCGCGCCAAGCCGGGGCACAAGATAGAAATAGACAAGGTTCGCCGCCGCGGTGGAGACCAGCCCGAGATAGAGCACAGCGCCAAGCGCCACCGGCGTCAGATCCCCGCCCCCCGGCCGCACGCCACTGAGCAGCACCGCCAGCAGCAGCATCCCAGTGCCGACCAGCGCGGATCCCGCCGCCATTTCCATCGGCGGGCGCCGTACCCAACGGCGGATATAGACGGTGGAGAGCGCATAGCAGAGCGTCGCGCCAAGAATCGCCCCTTGTCCGGCAAACTGTGCACCCAGCCCCGACAGCGCATCGGGCCCCGCCAGCAGGATGACCCCGAACAGCGCCCCGCCGAGCCCAACGACCACGCGCCCGCTCAACCGCTCATCCGGCAGCGCCATGGCCGCGAGCAGCGCCGTCGCCACGGGTGACACCCCCATGAGGATCGCCGCGAGCGCGCTGTCCACCACCGTTTCGCCATAGGTGATCAACAGGAAGGGGACGACGCTGCCCAAAAGCCCCGTGATGCCATAGGACAGCCAATCCGCCGGGTGCCTGGACAGGCTATGGCCCAGGGCAAAGAAGATCCCGGTGAGCGCCAGCATCCCCACCACCATCCGCCCGGCCACCAGCAGCATCGGATCGAGTGTCGCCACCCCGAGCTTGATGACCACATAGGAGGAGCTCCACGCCCCAGCGAGCGCCAGCCAGAGGCAGAGATCACGCAGAGAGGCGCGCGGCAGGGGCGGACTGGGGCTTGTCATCGGGGGGTGCTCATGGAATGCTACATTATGTGTAGCATAGAGCGCTACTAAATGAGTAGCAACACCAAACCCACCCCGCCCGAGGCCCTCTTGCCGCGCCCCGGAACCCCCGTGCGTGGCTCGACCAGCGGACAGCCGATCATGGTGCTCTTTGATCTTCTGGGGCGCCGCTGGGCCATGGGGATCCTGTGGAACCTCTCGGAGACCAACCGCACCTTTCGCGATCTGCAAGCGCGCTGCGGCTCGGCCTCCCCCACGGTGCTGAACACCCGGCTCAAGGAGCTCCGCGCCGCAGGCCTGGTCGAGAAAGCCCCCGATGGCTACGCGCTCACAGCCGATGGGCGCGCCCTGTTTCAGGTGCTGGAGCCGCTGGGAGATTGGGCCATGGACTGGGCCCCGCGCATGGGCGCGCCCGAGGGCTGAGCCCCCGGACCGACGCGGTCAGGCCCAGCGCCGGATGGCGGCTTCGGAATCCGTGGGACCGGTGTTGAACGCGATCTTTGCGCCCGGCGCTGCGGCATGGACGAGATTGACCAGCTTTTCGAAGACCAGGAAGTGGTCGTCATCCTTGCGCACCCCTGCGCCGATCAGCACGACATCATAGGAGGTCTGGGCCAAAGCCTCCGCGAGCTGATCCATCGCTGTCTCGCCATCCCGGATGAAGCCGATCTCCGCCGCGTAGCCCGCCGCGTTGAGCGCCGCTTCATCCGACCGGAGCGCGCCTTCGAGCCGCTCCGGCGTCAGCCCCGGGTATTTCGCGTAGTCCACAACACTCGGGTGCCAGCCCACCATCAGAACCTTCTTGGTCATCTCGATCTCCTTCTGCGGGCATGGCTCCGGCGCAAGGACGCGGCCCCTGCCCCGCCCAACACATGCCAGCCCTGCCCTGCAATTTAGATTACACGTAAACTAATAGCCAAATTATTTTACATAGCAACTACTTTTTGCGAGTCGGTATTCCAAGGGGCCTGTGCTCGGAAAATCGGACTGAGTCGGAGGGGGAGCGCAGCGCGCCATAAGCCGTTCCGCCCAAAAGCCTCCGCTGTTAACCAGGAACGCTGTGTGACCCCGCTTTAGCCAGAAACAATCTCGTCAAACGCCCGAGGACTGCACCGGAAATGTGATCCAGTTAACCGTCACCAAAGTTCGTTTTTGAATAAAATATGCTTCGTGTCAGCGATATGAGAGACTGCTGACATCTCTAGTGTTCCTTGAGTAACGAGGTAAGTTATGAAGACGACGTACGGCGCAATTGCGCTGGTTGGCGCTGTGTTGGCTGGGTCCACCGCATCCGCCGCAACCGTAACCGAAGGCCCGGGTGGCTTCGACAACGGCTATGCAACCACAATCACCTATGATGATGCTGCGGCACGCGGCACGTTGAATGGCCGGGACAACGCCCTGAACGCTCTGGGCGCCGTGGATGGCCAGTTCTTTGAAATCGGCCTGGGCAGCACGGTCGATCTCACATTCGGGGCCCGGTTCCTGGATGGGGGCACGGTGGTCGAAGTGACCTTCGGCGACCCGGCCAACCACCCGGAATCTGTTGAAATCTTCGCCGGCATCGCCGGAGATGCGAGCTCCTTTGTGGCCATCGATCAGGTGTCGATCAGCAATGCGGACGCGCAAGGCCCTGTCGGGGTGAGCTTCACCTTCGCGGGCGGCCCCTACAACACCCTTCGGTTCACGGACACCACCGTGACCAACCTGGCAACCGGTGGTTTCGATATCGACTCCGTCCGGGTCTCTCCGGTGCCGCTGCCGGCAGGTCTGCTCCTGCTGGGTACGGCCATGGCCGGTCTGGGTGCTGTGCGTCGTCGCAAGACGGCCTGAGCGCTGACATAAGATCGCCTCGGGCGGGTTAATCGGGTCAGACCGCCTGACCCGAGCCAGCCGCCCGGGCCTTTGAGATCAAGACCGCCGACGCATCGCGCCGGCGGTTTTTCTATTGCCGCCTGTTCCGAGGGCCGGCGTCATCCCGCCTCGGCGAGCTGCCCTTGCCAGCCCCTGCGCCCCCAGAAGCGCAACATCAGCAGGATCCCCGCTATGGCCAGCCCCACCACGAGGCCGAGCCAGATGCCGATCTCGCGCAGGGGCGTATAGAAACCCAAGCCGAAGCCCACCGGCAAGCCGATCCCCCAATAAGAGATCGCCGCGATGATCATCGGCACCTTGGTGTCCTGCACGCCGCGCAAGAGGCCCAGCGCCATGACTTGAGCCCCATCCGCAAACTGGAAGAGCGCCGCCATGTAGAGGAGCGTCACCCCGATCGCGAGGATCTCGGTCCGGCTGGGATCATCGGGCGACAGGAAGGCCCCGATCAGCACTTCCGGGATCGCCACAAAGAGGCAGATCGTCGCCACCGAGAAGCCCACGGAAAGCGCAATTGCCACGCGCCCGCCGCGCTTGAGCCCGGCGATATCCCCCTGCCCCAGCGCGCGCCCGGCTCGGACGGTCGCCGCCTGGCTGAGGCCCACATGGACCATGAAGGTCAGCGCCGCCATCTGCAGCGCAATCCCATGGGCCGCCAGCTCCAGCGTGCCAATCGCCCCCATCATCATGGCGGAGGCGGCGAAGAGACCGCTCTCGGAGAAACTCGTGATGCTGATCGGCCAGCCCAGGCGATAGACCGCGCGGAACGCTGTCCAGTCCGGCACCCAGAGGCGACGAAAGAGGTCGTGCTGCGGAAGCTCGCGCCTTGTGTAGATGACAAGCGCCACAAGCGAGGCGAGGTGCAGCGAGAGCGAGGCCAAGGCCGCCCCCTGGACCCCGAGCTCGGGCGCTCCGAACCGCCCGAAGATCAGCACATAGTTCAGGAAGGCGTTGATCACCGCCGCGCCAATGGTCACCCAGAGCACGATCTGCGTCCGCTCCAGCGCGGAGAGATAGCCTTTGAGGACCATGACCAGCAGGCCCGGCGCCATGGCGAGCCCGGCGATCCGCAGGTAGTCCTGTGCGAGGTGTGCCGTGTCCGGATCCTGCCCCAGCAGGATCAGCCAAGGGGCGGACCAGACCATCGGCGGCGTAACCACGGCGGCAAAGATCAGCACGAGCCAGAACCCCATCCGGGTCACCCGGCGCACCTGGGTGTCATCGCCCCGCGCCGCGGCCTCGGCCACCATGGGCATCACCGCCCAGGCAAAGCCCGAACCGACGATCAGCAGCGCGAAGAACACGGTCATGGAGCCGAGCACCACCGCCGCCAGCGCCTCGGCGGAATACCAGCCGAGCATCACCGTATCCGTGGCCGAGATCGCGATCTGCGCCATGTGGCTGCCGATCAGGGGCAACCCCAGAACGAGGATCGAGCGCGCATGGCCGAGGGAGGTGAGCGGGGTGGTCATAGGGCCTCGTAGGACCAAGGGGCCAGCATCTCAAGGCCTCATCTCGCCCGGCGGGCCGGATTATGCCGGTGGCAGCCCCGTTGGGGCTGCGGACGCGCGCACGGGCGCGGATCCGCCCCGAGATCCGGGCCGGGATGGCATGTCGCCCGGCCCGCGCGAAACGGACCGTGCCCGGTCCGTCAAAAACCGCCGCGCAACAACCCCCAGGCCAGCAGCGCCACGAGGAGCCCTGCCGCGACCTCCAGCACACTGCCCAGATGACGCGCCCGGCCCCAGCCCCCGGCGGCCAGGAGGCTGCTGTCGCGCAGCCCCGTGGACAGGACCGCCACCGCGATCGTCACGCTCGCCGTGCCCAGCGCCATGGCGAATGTTCCGGCAATCGCCGCCGGGGCGATCTGAAAGCGGATCCCGAGGATCAGCACAAAAAGCGCACCGGTGCAGGGGCGGATCGCCACGGCCGCGATCAGGGCGAGGATCTCGCGCCAGCTGCGCGCGGACAGCACCGCCTGCGGATCCGGCGCATGCACATGGCCACAGGTCTCGCAGACCGCTCCCGGGGCCGTTGCGTTGTGCTGATGCGGCGCCCCGCCACTCTGCGCGCGGGCGAAATCCCGGGCCAGATGATGCTCCGGCGCGCCGCCCGCGGGCGCGAGGGCCGGCGTCGGGACCGGCGCCAGCGCCTGGTGCAACCGCCGCGCCCCGCGCCAGACCAGCCACAGCCCGAGGAGCAGGATGGCAAACGCGCTTGCCGGCGCAAACCAGCTCTCGGCGAGCCCAGTCATCTGCGCCGTGCTGGCTTGCAGCACGAAGGCGCCGACACCCACCAACAGGATCGCCGTCACCGCCTGCCCCAGGCTCGCCACCAGCGCAATCGCCCCCAGCCGCAGCATGGTGATCCGCCGCGCCACCCCGTAGCCGCCGATCACCACCTTGCCATGGCCCGGCCCCGCCGCGTGGAAAAACCCGTAGGCAAAGCACACGCCAAGAAACCCGATCAACGCCCCGGGCGATCCCGCCCGCAGGGCGCGCAGCTGTGCGGCCAGCGCATTCTGCACCTCCCGTTGCTGCCCCGCGGCCCAATAGCCGATCGCCTCGGCCCCGCCGCCCCACAAGAGCAGCACCAGCCCCGCCAGCAGCGCCAGCGCAATCGCGGCAGCTAGGGCGCGCATGTCACGCGAACCTCATGGCTGAAAAGCGCGCCGACGGCGGGAAAGCCAACCTCCAGAAAGGGGTCAAAACTGCCGCTGAACTCTTCAAGCGCGGCGCGCAGTTGGGCCGAGGCCGCGCCGGGCTCCGGCACATAGACCTGAGCGCTGCACCCGTCGGGCGCGTTCTCGAGCCGCACGGGCAGGTTGATCTCGTAAGACGTGTAATAGGTCGGGTCATAAATCTGCAGGATCAGCGGCTCCGCCCCTATGGCGACCCGGGTCTCGAGCGCCCGCAGATGGGTGCTCACCACCCGACCCTCGCCATAGGTGGCGTCCCATTCCAACGGTCGGGAAAGCGGCAGCGCCGCCTCTCCCAGGAGCAGATAGCTGTCGCCCTCGAACTCCGCATCCCAGTTCATGTCAAAACCCGAGAGGCGCGCCACCTCGGTCTCGGTCAGGATCCCGTCGAAATCCGGATCCAGTCCCTGGTCTTCAAGGACAAAAAGGGAAAACAGGTCATCATAGGCCCAGACAATCCGCACGGCCCCAAGCTTGCCCGCCTCATCAAAGACAAGGGTCACCCCGGCATCGATGAAGATGTGCGGATGGGCAACCACCGGCGCGCCCGCGACCGCCAGGGTCGAAGCGAGCAAGGCAGCGCGGGATATGGTGCGGAGGCTCTCCATGGGCCAGAGATAAGCGCCTCCCGGTCCGCATGCAATCGCCGCTGCGCGGCATCTCGCGCAAACAAAACCCCCACGCCAGCACGGCGCGGGGGAACAGGACGCGCCCGTTCAGGCGCGCCAGGGAGGATCCTTGGCGTCAGTTCTTGCGACGCGCATCCGGGTGCAGGGACGCGCCCAGAATGTGTTCGGAGGAATGAACCACATGGCCCGCCCCGCCCACGATCAGCGGATCGGGCGGTGTCGCGATGCTGAGATCCTTGTCCGGATAGTCCAGGGTCGACAGGAAGTGGCGCATGCAGTTGAGGCGCGCGCGCTTCTTGTCGTTGGATTTGACGATGGTCCAGGGCGCATCGGCGGTGTTGGTGTAGAAGAACATCGCCTCCTTCGCCTCGGTATAGTCATCCCATTTGTCGAGGCTCGCCTTGTCGATCGGCGACAGCTTCCACCGCTTGAGCGGGTCGGTCGCGCGGCTGTCAAAGCGGCGCTTCTGTTCGGCCTGGGTCACCGAGAACCAGTATTTGTAAAGCCGGACCCCCGAGCGCGTCAGCATCCGCTCGAAATCCGGGGTCTGGCGCATGAATTCGAGGTATTCGTTCGGGGTGCAGAACCCCATCACCCGCTCCACACCGGCGCGGTTATACCAGGACCGGTCATAGAGCACGATCTCACCCGCCGTGGGCAGATGGTTGATATAGCGCTGGTAGTACCACTGGCCGCGCTCTTCATCCGTGGGTTTGTTCAGGGCCACGACCCGGGCCGCGCGCGGGTTCAGGTGCTCGGTGAACCGCTTGATGGTCCCGCCCTTGCCCGCCGCATCGCGCCCCTCAAAGAGCATCACGAATTTCTGGCCGGTCTCTTGCGCCCAGAGCTGCACCTTGAGCAATTCGGCCTGCAGCTGCGCCTTTTCGGCCTCGTAGGAGCGGCGCCCCATCTTGCGCCGGTACGGATAACGCCCGGTCTCAAAGGCCTGGCGAATTGCCTCGGGCGTGGGGACGGCGGTCTCGCTCGCGGCGACCTTTGCGCCATTCATCGCGGTCTTGTCGGTCTTTGGTGTGGGCGTGGTCTGTGCCATGGGGGCTCCTCTCATCGGTCGAGCCAGCCCTATCCCGTCCCCGCGCCGCGCGCCTTGACCCGGATCAACCCGCGTCAAAAAACTGTCACAAGTCCCCAGCGAGCCCGGAAAAGCAAAAACCCCACCCGGAACATCCAGGTGGGGCGGAGCACGTCAGGGGCCGTTCCGTGAGCTCAGTCTCAGCCCTGACGATTGCGGGCGCGCCAGCCCGTGGCGGCCAAGGCGCCGATCAGCAGCAGGCCGGAGGCCGGCAGCGGCACGGGGGCGGGCGGCTCCTGGATCAGGCGGTTGTCGGTGCCCACACGCAGACCGTCGATGGCAAAGCCATCATTGGTGCGCAGGGTGCTGCCATTGCTGGTGTAGTTGCCGATCTCGATCACCGCGTCGGTGACCAGCGTGTCAAAGCTCACCACCACGATCGAGGCGTTGCCGTTGGACAGCTTGCCGCCCACGCGCTGCTCGAACGTGTCGGTGTCAGAGGTGATCCGCAGGAAGGCGCCCGTGTCGGAGCCGTCCACCAGGGTGAAGACCACGGTGTTAAAGGTCGAGCCGGTGGAGACATCCCAGTCGATGCCATAGGTGTCATTGCTGTCGAGATACCAATCGCCATCCAGCGGCTGGGTGTTGTAGCGGCCATAGGTGTTGCCGTCGCGCAGGGCGAGCTCGGTGCCCGTATTGCCCGGCAGGTTGGACACGGTGCCGCCCGTGCCGGTGCCGCCCAGGGTGTTGAACGTGCCCACGGCGGTGCTGAAGTCACTGCCGACTTCACCTTCACCGAGATTTGCACCCAGGGTTTCGAAATCTTCGCCGGTGGAGGCAATGGTGCCTTCAACGATGCTGAACACGGCGGGGTTGTATTCGGTCACGGCGATGGAGGCCGCAAAGGCGGGCGCCATCGGCACAGCAACAGCCAAAGCTGCCGCCACCAGGGAGGTTTTGTAGGACATGGGAACTCATCCACTCGTAAAAAACAGGAACTCTACACAGAGCCCGCTAGGTACCAGTCTCCGAAAACTTTAGACAGTTTTTTTAGGTGTTTACGTTAACAGCGCGAATTCGCGACAATTCCGGGGAAATCAGCGGATTTCATTGCACTCGGATACGCAGTCCCGGCGGCGCGACAGAGACGCAGATCGCGGCAAGGTCCGTCGGCACGGGCACCTTCACTCACCTTCCGTCCATGATTATGAAATAAAAACAGATACCTGACGTCCAAATTGCTCTGAGGAGCTCCAGCACCGCACGCCTCGCCACTCGATATCTACCCCCCCCTTGTTGCATACAACAGTACCAACGATATGGACATCATTCGCCTAAAACTCTAACGATACCCCCGCGAGGCGATGTTTCTGGCCTCCGCGTAGAGCACCTATTGACGAGAGTATCATGTTGACCAAACAGCTACCGGCCCTCCTGGGCCTGATCTGCGCCGCTGCCACCAGCGCGGGCGCAGCCACCATCAATACCAGCAATGCCACCTGCATCAGCGGCTGCGCAGGAGTGACCAGCGGCACAACGCCCGCCGGGATCGACTTCCTGAACAACCTGCAGGTGGGCACCGTCTACAAGCTGGAGAATGCCAGCTTCGTCGATGGCAATGGCGACACCTATGACGCGCGGGTCGAAGTGCTCGGCCTCAGCGATGGCGCCTCCGCCTCGACCATCAACGTCCAGGGCGTGAACGAGTGGAAGCACCTGCAATTCACCTTTGTCGAGGATGACACCCTGACCACCGTGAACACCAATGGGGTCAGCACCACGGTTGTCGGCGCCAAGTTCATCAACGTCTTCGACATCGACAGCAATTTCGGCACGGGCGGACGCGCCAATTTCACCGATGTGGTCGGCGTGAATGCCGAGATCGTCGGCCTCGGCGCTGCGCTGGAGGAAGGCGGCTTTCTCGCCTCCGACGCGCCCCTGACCGATGGGGATGGCGAAGACATCAATTATGCACGGCTCGATCAGGAGTTCGTGCCCGGTGAAGAATGGAAGAACGAACCGAACTTCAAACCGGGCCAAGGCCTGAATGAAGAGGATTTCGTGGCGACCTTCTCCACCGGCGGGGACCTCGAAGGGTTCGAGCTGGTCTGGGGCTCCACCGGCGCGCCGTCGAACAATGTGCGCGGCTGGGAGCTGTCGATCGACGCCGATCCGGTGGTCGCGCCGGTGCCGCTGCCCGCCTCCCTGCCCCTGTTGCTGGCCGGAATGGGCCTGATCGGCGCCATGCGCCGGACACGCGCCTGACCGTCCCGCTCTTTGGTCTGGCCCGCCTTCCGCGCGGCCAGACCCGGTTTCCAGAGCACGCGGCATAACGGCGACTTTCCCCTGTTGTGATCAGCACTCAACTCCCTCCAAACCAGTTTTTTCCGAGGGATCTTTGATGCGCACTGCTCTTTTCTTCGCCGGATATCTCTGCTGTTTTCCCGCACTGACCAGCGCGGCAGAGCCAGGCCCCATCCTCTCCGCCACAAATCTTGCCGGGCCGGCCATGACCTATGACGGCATTGTCTTTGCGCCCGATGATGGCAGTGCCACGGGCAATACAGGGACCGAGAGTGCGAGCAATAGCGGGCCAAATGGCCTGCAGGAGGCACTGCTGGACACGCCCTTTGCCTCCATGCGCTGGGGGGGCGAGGTGGCGTGGTCGGGCCCCGTGGCGGACGCGCCGGTGACGGTGGACCTCTATTTCATGGAAGGCTGGTGGCCCGATGCCGGACGCCGCCTCATGACGATCGAGGTGGAGGGCGAGGTTCTGCGCAGCGGCTTCGACGTCCTTGCCGCCTCGGGCGGCGATCCCAATGTGCCGCAGATCCTGCGCCTGACCGGGATCGACCCGGCACGGTCGGGGGATCCGAACCGCCTCGACCTGCGGGTCCTGACCGAGGTGGACAACGCGATCCTCTCTGCCGTGGTCCTGCGCTGCGCGGGTGGTGACGGAGACTGCGCCGCCAAGGTTGCGGACGCCGAAGCCAAACAGGCCGCCCGGCGCGAAGCTGCCGAAATGGCCGAGCGCCTGCGCTGGCAAGGGGTTTGGGAACTGCCCTACCAGGACCAGCAGCGTCGCGCCTTTCGGCATGTGTTCACGTCAACGGAGCAAGGCGCGATCCTGCATCTGCGCTCAGGCACTCTAAGCTGCGACGCCGCTTTCGGCCCTGCGTCCCATCCCTCGCAGATGCCCCTTCTCGGGGTCTCCTGCATCGGCATTTCGGACGCCGCCCTCGGCGACCCACGGCTTGATGAAGGGCCAGAGGGCAACATCCGTTTCGCGATGGCGATCAACGGGCGCGACTGGGGGTTCGACATGCCCAAGCTGGTGTCGATGCCGCTTGCCCCGTCCACCCGTCCGGATGACTTTCCTTTTGAAACGGCCGGTATCACTCTGGCCGCCACATGGGCCGAGCAACAGGCGCAGGTCGCCGCCCGGCTTGCGGATCTGGGCCAGCCGACAACGGACTGGACGACCGAGGGCACGGGCAACGACATCTACTACCACACGATCGGGATGCCGCAGTCGTTGTTCGGTTACGCGGGCGAGCACTACATGGCCTACACGGTTGGGAATGGCCCCGACGCCCGGCCCATCGCGCTGCTCCGGCGTTGGATCCCGGCCGCGGACCAGCAACCTCTTTACGACACGACCATGGCCGCCCTGCGCGAAAATACGGGCCTGAGCGGTCCCCGGTCATCGCCCTTCACGGTGGCTCCACCCGCATCCCGATCGGGGTGGACTGGGCGATGGCTCCGGATGGCAGTCGACACACCGAGGCCTGCAACGGCCCGCTGGCGGCCCAGGTCTCGCTGCCTGCTCTGAAGGGGCAAGTCTACCGCTTTCCGGGTGCGCAGGTCGGTCGCCCCCTCAGCACCGGCATCGCATGGCGGCACGGCTGCGGCCTCTATTTCCAGGTCACGCACAACGTCCTGCAAGACGGCCCCAGGATTGAGGCCATGCAATTCATGCTGGCCGACAACGCCCCTCTGACCGAGGCAGTCTGGGATTTCGAGACGCGCGACTGGGAGGCCCGCGTCGCGGAAATCCTCGAAAAGAGCGCCGCGCGGACTGAGACGGAAGACGCGCAGCAGGCGATCGAGCCGGAACTCTGAAATCCGGCCAGACTCCGCCCGCACTGCCACTTCCCACCCCGCCTTGGCCCTGCCATACTGGGCGAAACACCAAAAAGAGCAGTGACAGCCATGGCCGACGATCTTCTTTCGGGTGCACAGCCCGACGCATCTTCCTATGACGCTTCCTCGATCCAGGTGCTCGAGGATATGGAGCATGTGCGCCTCCGTCCCGGCATGTATATCGGCGGCAAGGACGACCGCGCCCTGCACCACATGGTGGCCGAGATCATCGACAACTCCATGGATGAGGCCGTGGCCGGTCACGCCACCTGGATCGAGGTGGAGCTGCACGAAAACGGCCATGTCTCCGTGCGCGACAACGGGCGCGGCATCCCCACCGGGCCGCACCCCAAGGATCCGAAAAAGTCCGCGCTGGAGATCATCTTCTGCACCCTGAATGCGGGCGGTAAGTTCTCCGGCGACAATTACGAGACCTCCGGCGGTCTGCACGGCGTCGGCTCCTCCGTGGTCAACGCGCTCTCGGATCACTTGCGGGTCGAGGTCGCCCGGAACCGCGAGCTCTATGCCATGGAGTTCTCCCAAGGCGTCCCGCGCGGTCCGCTGGAAAAGATCGGCGCGGCCCCGAACCGCCGGGGCACCGCCGTGACCTTCCACCCGGACCCTGAAATCTTCGGCTCGCTCCACCTCAAGCCCGCGCGCCTCTTCAAGATGGCTCGCTCCAAGGCGTATCTGTTCTCCGGGGTCGAGATCCGCTGGAAAACCGCCATTGATGACGGCGACACCCCCGCCGAAGCGACCTTCCACTTCCCCGGCGGGCTCTCGGACTACCTCTCCGAAACCCTCGGCCAGGCCGCCACCTATGCAGACGCCCCCTTCGCGGGCACCGTCACCTTCGACAAGTTCGGCCGCCCCGGCAAGGTCGAATGGGCGATCAACTGGACCCCGGCCCGCGACGGCTTCATCCAGTCCTACTGCAACACAGTCCCCACCCCCGAGGGCGGCACCCATGAGGCCGGCTTCTGGGCCGCCATCCTCAAGGGCATCAAGGCCTATGGCGAGCTGGTGAACAACAAGAAGGCCGGCACCATCACCCGCGAGGACCTGACCACCGGCGCCGGCGCCCTCGTCTCCTGCTTCATCCGCGAGCCCGAATTCGTCGGCCAGACCAAGGACCGCCTCGCCACGGTCGAGGCCCAACGCATGGTCGAAAACGCCGTCCGCGACCATTTCGACAACTGGCTCGCCGCCGACACCAAATCCGCAGGCGCCATCCTCGACTTCCTTGTCCTGCGCGCCGAGGAACGCCTCCGCCGCCGCCAAGAAAAGGAAACCGCCCGCAAATCCGCCACCAAGCGCCTGCGCCTGCCCGGCAAACTGGTCGACTGCTCGGCCACCAACCGCGCGGGCACGGAACTCTTCATCGTCGAGGGCGACAGCGCCGGCGGCTCCGCCAAAATGGCCCGGGACCGCAAGACCCAGGCCCTCCTCCCCCTGCGCGGCAAGATCCTCAACGTCCTCGGGGCGGCCTCGTCAAAGCTCGGCTCCAACCAGGAGATCAGCGACCTCACCCAGGCCCTCGGAGTCGGCCTCGGCACCAAGTTCAATGTCGAGGACCTGCGTTACGACAAGATCATCATCATGACCGATGCGGATGTGGACGGCGCCCATATCGCCGCCCTCCTGATGACCTTCTTCTTCAGCCAGATGCGCCCGATGATCGACCAGGGCCACCTCTACCTCGCCTGCCCGCCCCTCTTCCGCCTGACCCAAGGCGCGAAACGGGTCTACTGCCTGGATGAGCGCGAGCGCGACACCTGGCTCGACAAGGGGCTCGGCGGCAAAGGCAAGATCGACGTGAGCCGCTTCAAGGGCCTCGGAGAGATGGACGCCAAGGACCTCAAAGACACCACCATGAACCCCGAAACCCGGAAACTGATCCGCGTGAGCATTGATGAGGACGAACCCGGAGAGACCGGAGACCTCGTCGAGCGCCTGATGGGCAAGAAACCGGAGAAGCGCTTCGAGTATATCCAGGAGAACGCCCGGTTCGTGGAGGAGTTGGATGTTTAGTGGGTTAGGAAAGAACCCAGTCGGGAACTTCAACTAGTTTGCGCAAACGCTCAACCTCATTAAAGTCGCGCGCTTCAAGAGCGGATTTTAACGCATCAGAGTTTTCGGCTTCAAAGCGATTCCCAAGATAAATGCGCTTGAGGAAAGCTCTCTCATCATTTGGCCCCAATACCGCCAGATCGTACATTGTAGTACTCTCAAGAAACTTTGAATGAACAACGTTCATGCATGCAGCGATCTTGTCCAAGCAATTCTTTGCTTCAATGTAGCTACTGCCCTCTAGGGCATCGATCCTTAGTGCAATTCCCTCATCGGCATGTGCGAGAACTTTGTTGCGCCGTTCCCGAAACTTTGTTGCAGCCTCCTTTGCTTCAGCAAGGGTATCGTTAAACTCTCCTCTACAATGATCGTCGAAATGGATTGCAAGGCTTTCAAGGCACAAGTTCGGGTGACCCGCGGTTCTTCTAGGATCTGTCAGTCGGCAAAGAGCCATGCACAACGAGTCCCAGAGTGCCTTTGAAGCATACATAGCCACTAGACCAGACGCTTCGTTGAGTACGTCCACTCGCTTTGGTGAGTGAACGAAAAGGCCATGGAAAATCTTTAGTTCTACGTATGCGTTGGTGATCGCATTATCTAACCAATAGACTGCTTCACCTAAATCATCTCCCAGAGTTACCTTGAGTTCTTGCAATCGTTCTTCTGAGGTTTTTGTCGACATATGGTATAAACTCCACATTGTTTTTGAGAGCAACACACTCTGTCGTTGTTAAGCATACACGATAGGATGTTTTCAAAGGAACCGCACAAGCGCAATTACACGCCCGGTCGCCAGACCGGGCCGCGTCCGATCCGCCCCCACGGGCGGACGCGCTGCGCGCTTACCACCCTCGGACCGGCCGCGGCCCTGTTCAAACGGCGACACTCAAAAACGGATAAACTCCAAGCGGTGTGGCCCCGGCGCTCCGCGCGTTCGGGCTTTGAAACATCCACTGCTCCATCTCAAGCGGCACCAGACCAACCCGCACCTCCGCGACACTTGCGGCAGGGACGTTGCGCCGCGCCAGATCTCTACCAAACATCTGCCGACAATAACCGCACTGCGGCGCATCAGATCGCTGGCAAACACCGAACCTCAACGCGCCGGGCGAACACTCCACATCGCTTCATCCGGAGGCGGAGTTCCCCGGATCACTGTCGCGGAAAAGGTTAATGATGCGCCGAATGCGTCGCGGTTTGTTAACCATTTCCGCACAATTCATGAGCGGGCAAAACGCCGCGAGATTGCGCGAAAACCCTGATTGTCTGACAAAATGCCCGACAGATGCCCGACACGTGTCCGACAGGGGGCCGACAGGGGTCAGACGCCCTCACCCAGCCCAAAACGGGCCTCCGTCAACGCGCGGAAAGAGTACCGGATCCCGGGCCGAAAACGCGCCCGGCGCCACCGCGCAAACACCGCCTAGCGCTGCAAGGTCTTCAGGTACTCGACCACGGCCACCATGGACCGGCTGGTCAGGATCGGCGCGCCCGTTTCGCTGTCCAGAGCGCCCGCCTCTCCGTCGAAAAGATCGCCGAACACCGGCATCGGGCCGCCATGGCCGAGCACGGGCATCCGTCCGTCGATCCGCGCCACCACGCGGCTCACGGGGAAGACCCCGTCGCTATCGGCCGTGAGCCGGGTCAGGTCCGGCGGCGAGATCGTCAGGACCTGCGTCATCGGGCCATCTCCGACGGCCTCCATCCCGTGGCAGGTCACGCAGTAATCCCGGAAGAGCTGCCGCCCTTCCTCCACTGGATCCGCCGTAACACTGGTCGCCAGCGCCATCGCGAACCCCGTTAAACCTCCGATAATCCAACGCATTTTCGCCTCCTGCGTGTCTCCTCGCCCCAGAAAGAACCCTAGCCCAACCCGATCACGCGCACCTTGATATCGCTCAAGCGGCCTTGCCCCGCCCGATGGCACCGGCCAAACTCCGCCCGGCAGAGCGGAGGAGATCACCCATGCCCCTACAGGCGACCATCATGCTTCTGGCGGGGTTTGGCATCCCCCTTCTCGCGGCCTTGAACGCCCGGCTCGGAGCGCAGATCGGGGCCCCGGCCACTGCCGCTTTCGTACTCTTTCTGGTGGCCGTCTCCGTCGCAGGCACAGCCATGCTGGTGACCGGCGCCAAGGGCGTCAGCGCCCTGCCCGCCCAGCCCAAGCACCTGTTCCTCGGCGGGCTCTTCGTGGCCTTCTACGTGCTCTCCGTGACCTATGTCGCGCCCAGCTTCGGGGTCGGCAACGCCATCTTCTTCGTGCTCCTGGGACAGCTCGCCTCCGCCGCCCTGATCGACCATTTCGGCCTCTTCGGCGCCCGCCAAACCCCCCTCGAACTCACCCGCGCTCTGGGCATTGGCGCCATGATTATCGGCGTTTACCTCACGCAAAAGGCTTGAGTTCAAAGCGCTCGGCGGTCCATATTAAGGTTAAGGCGCATCGCGCTGACTGTAGACTACTCGTTTTCCCCTGTTGTGGAGCCCTCGCATGCGCGCCGTCTTTCTATCACTTATTCTATTGCTCGGGGCCCTCCCCGCCTCCGCATCCGTCCTGTCCGTAAACCTGCAACCGGTCTCGCTCTGCGGCGGGGATGTCGTCGATGACACCTGCGGGAAGATCACGATTGATGAGAACTACCTCAACGAGATCTACCGGCAGATCGATATCGAGATGACCGTACTGGACCCGTTCGCGGTTGTGGGCTTTCCCTTCGTTTCGGACTCCAGTGGAGACATCAATCCGAACCTCGCCTTGGCCACCTTTGGCCTGCAATTCGAACCGCTGATCGTGCCGAATACGATCTATGTCGCGTTTCTCGGCGATCTGACTGGTGACACGGTGGGGCTCGCCTATCTCGACTCCGTGGATTTCCCCTTTGCCATTGTGCAGGATACCTACTCGCTGCAGGTCGGCACGCAGATCACCGCCCATGAGGTCGGTCATGTGATGGGCGGGGAGCATGAGGACGCTAATCTGGCGACGCAGTTGATGTTCCCGCAGCTGAACCTGGCGATCGCCGATCAGCCGGGATACACGCCGACCATCTCGGACGCGAACGCCGCGACCATGCGGAGCAGCGGGCTGCTGACGCGGGTCCAGGTCATCCCGGTGCCGCCCGCCCTGCCCTTGCTGGCCTCCGGTGCTTTGGCACTCTTTGCGCTGCGGCGTCGGCGCACCGCCTGAGCGCATAGCCTCCAATCGAGACGTGCTAACAGCGGCGTTGATCCCATGGATCCGCCGCTGTTTTCATGTCTGACGCTGCACCGCAGAATTGCCGGAGATACCGCCCCGGAAAAAAGCGCGTCCCATCTGAAGAAAATCGAATCACCGGGCTTTTCTTTGAAAACGAGATCCAATTGGCACCGCGCACTATTGCCGGTCACACACCTATTTCATGGCCTCAAATTGATTCCCGTTGAATTCGTTAACAATTCTTAACTGTGATCAAGCGTTAGAACCTCCGCATTGACCGAGGCGCCTGATCGTGCAGGCTGGAGGGGCCCCGGTTGGGCACTTTTATTGGTATCGGAGTACAAAATGATCACCAAAATGACGTTTGCGGCAGCCGCAATGACCCTTGCCTTTGCAGGGGCAGCATCGGCTGCGACACTTACTGTTACGGAAAGTCAGGGCCAAAACCGCGCTTTGGTGGCAGGCTCTGTCGATCTCGATGACGCCGCCGATGCAGGCGGTGGTTTTGACCTGAACGCATTGAATGCCGGAAACGCGTTCACCGGCGGAGATGACGTGCAGATCCATGGACGGATCGTGTCGTCGATCGATCAGTTCACCATCGAGTTCTCGTCGGCCTTCAATCTCGATTTCGACTTTGACGGATATGACCTGGATGCCGGTGGATCCGTGGCTGCGGATCTGTCGGGCCTCGTGGATCATGACGTTGTGCTTGCGGGGGACGACCCGGTGGCCGTTGCCTCTGGCAAGGAAGTCACGATCTCTTTGATGGACTCGATGATGAACACGGTTGCGACCGAGACCTTCTTCACGAATGTCAGCTCGGCCACCCAGTCGGATGCCAACATCTTCAGCAATATCGCGGCAGGGGTTTACACCCTCTCGATCGACGGGACCCAAGGCTCCGCGACGGGTGTTGCGGCGCTCTATGACCTGAAGGTGTCTGCGGTTCCGCTGCCGGCTTCGGTGCTGCTGCTGATGGGCGGTCTTGGCGGTCTCGTGGCCGCGCGGCGCAAGCGCGCCGCCTAAAGCTTCGCATGCTCCCTGGGGCCGAGGGTTTCCCACACAGAGCCTGAGACGCCACGGAGATGTGAGACCCTGCGCGGGCGGATCTGTTCCGCATTTGTGTTCGCCCGCGCAGACACGTGGCCGCGGCCGCGTCAGCCCTCGACGAGACGCCCCTCGTCCAGCCGGAGGATTCGGTCCATCCGGGCGGCGAGCTCCGGGTTATGGGTCGCGATCAGGGCGCTGAGCCCCGTATCCCGCACCTGTCCCATCATTGCATCAAACACCGTATCCGAGGTCGCCGGGTCGAGATTTCCCGTGGGCTCATCCGCCAGAAGCAAATGGGGCTGGTTCGCCAGCGCCCGGCAGAAGGCGACGCGCTGCTGCTCCCCGCCGGAGAGCGCGGCGGGGCGGTGCGCCACCCGGTCAGACAGGCCAACCGAACCGAGCAGCATCGCAGCCCGCGCACGCGCTGCCTTGGCGGCTACGCCATTGGCGAGCTGTGGCAGGACCACGTTTTCCAGCGCCGAGAACTCCGGCAGGAGATGGTGGAACTGATAGATGAAGCCCACCGCCTGGCGCCGCAGCCCTGTGCGCGCGCGGTCCCCGAGCCCGGCAATGGGCTGGCCAGCGAGGGTCATTTCGCCCGCATCCGCCACATCCAGGAGCCCCGCGATATGCAGAAGCGTGGATTTGCCCGAGCCCGAGGGGGCGACCAGGGCCACGACCTCGCCCGGAGCGAGGCTGAGGGACACCCCGCGCAGGACGGCGATCTCTGCTGGCGTGCCAGCGTTATAGGTCTTCTGGATCCCCTCCAGCCGCAGCACCGGTTCACTCATAGCGCAGCGCCTCGACCGGGTTCATCCGCGCGGCGCGGCGAGCCGGGAAAATGGTGACCAGAAAGGACAGGCTCAGGGAGAGCAGGATGGCCGAGAGCACATCGCCCGCCTCCAGCTTCGCCGGGACCTGATAGATGCCCCGGATGCTCGGATCCCAGACACCGCCCCCCCCGATCCAGTTCACGAAGGAAAAGATCTGGTCGATATAGATCGCGAAGAGACAGCCGAGGATCACTCCGCAGATCGTTCCGATCACACCCGTGGCGGCGCCGCAGATGAAGAAGACCCGCAGCACAGCGCCCTCGCTCAGCCCCATGGTGCGCAGGATGCCGATATCGCGGCCCTTGTTCTTCACCAGCATGACGAGGCCACTGATGATGTTCATGGCGGCGATCAGGACGAGGATCGACATGATGATGAACATCACGTTGTCCTCGATCTCCAGCGCGCGCAGGAAGGCCCCCGATGCGTCCTGCCATGTCCAGAGGAGCGTGCCGTCCCCCGCCGCCGCGCGCAGCGGGTCGGCCCAGGCCTGCACCTGTTCTGGCGTGGTGACCATGACCTCGATCTCATCGGCCCCGCCCTCGCGATTGAAGAAGGACTGCGCCTCGGCAAAGGGCATGTAAACCCGGGTGCGGTCGATATCGAACCGCCCGAGCGAGAAGACATAGACCACCTCATAGGCCTTGACCCGGGGGCTGGTTCCGAAGGGCGTCTTGACCCCGTCCGGCGAGATCAGCCGAATGCTGTCTCCCACGCCGACGCCCAGTTCCCGCGCCACGCCGGAGCCGATGGCGATCCCTTCCCCGAACCGCGCGAGATCGCCCCGGCCCGTGCCATCGACGGCGATGCCCGGCAAGGAGCGGAAATCCGGTTCCGACAGGCCATAGACCTCCACCCCGGAGGTGCGGGCATTGAAGGTGGTGATCACCTGCCCGCGGATCAGCGGGGCGACGCGCGTGACCCCGTCGATCTCGGCGATGGCGGTGGCCTGCGCCGCGTAGTCGGGCATCAGACGGCTGGAGCTGCCGGTCTCGGCGTCAAACACCGTGCCATAGACGGTGATATGGGCATTGGCCCCGAGGATCGTGTCCACGAAATCCGCCCGGAACCCGCTGCGCACGGCCAAGGTGGCGATCAGGGCGAAGACCGCGAGGGTGATCCCGACGAGGCTGATCCAGGTCATGACACTGACCCCGCCTTCGGCGCGCCGGGCCCGCAGGTAACGCCAGGCGATCATCCATTCATATCGGGCAAAGGGCGGGGGCGAACTGGCCAAGGCAGGCTCCTGTCTGGATAGCTTGGTCTTATCGCGCCCCGCGCCAAGGTCAATCGCCAAGCGCGCCGTGCGGGTCCGGAGCCGCAGAGGCCGGGCGTCCCGGATTGCGCGCTCAGAGCGCCCGGAAGCCGCGATGCAGGCATCGCGGCGGACGCGCTCCGTGGCGTGCCAGACGCTTGGTGAGGGCCTGCGGTCTCCGCCTCGCGGGTCCCGCGCGGGCGCATGCGCCCGCGCCCCCTTACTCAGTCCCGAAACCGAGCATCAGTCTTCGTCCAGCACGCCCCAGATCACCGCACCGATCACGGCCCCGACGAGCGGCGCCACCCAGAAGAGCCAGAGCTGACTCAGCGCCCCGGTCTCGGCGAAGAGCGCCATGGCCGTAGACCGCGCCGGATTGACGGAAGTGTTCGTCACCGGGATCGAAATCAGGTGGATCAGGGTCAGGCAAAGTCCGATCGCAATCGGCGCGAAGCCCTCGGGCACCAGATGCGAGGTCGCCCCGAGGATCACGAAGATAAAGACCGCCGTCAGCACGATCTCCGCCACAAGCGCGGCCACCATGCTGTAGCCACCGGGCGACAGCTCTCCGAACCCGTTCGACGCAAAGCCGCCCGTGCCCGCAAAGTCCGGCTGCCCCGAGACGATCACAAAGAGCGTGGCCGCCGCCGCCGCCCCGCCAATCACCTGCGCCACCCAATAGGGCGCGATATCCTTGAACTCGAAGCGGCCCGCCACGGCGAGACCCAGGGTCACCGCCGGGTTGAAATGCCCGCCAGAAATGCCGCCCACCGCATAGGCCATGGTCAGGACCGTCAGACCGAAGGCCAGGCTGACCCCCATCCAACCGATCCCCACATCCGCGACCCCTGCGGCCAGCAACGCGCTCCCGCAGCCGCCGAAGACAAGCCAATACGTGCCGATAAATTCGGCCAACCATCGTTTGAACATGCGAACCCCCTCGCTCTGAACTCCCGCCTCACAGGCGTGTGAGCAGCCTAGACGAGTCCATCGCAGCTCGGGAAGGGGCTATGTCACAGGACATAGCCGGTCGGGTCAGATCACGACGCCGCCAGCCAGTCCATCACCCGCGCAGCATCCGCATCCGGGGGAAAAACCGGATAAAAAACCTGCGCGATCACCCCATCGCGGAGGATCAGCGTCATCCGCTTGTGATGACGCCCGGCGCTCGTGTCGAACATGGGCAGGGACAGCGCGGTCGCCAGCGCCTGATCCTGATCAGACAGCAACGCAAAAGGCAGATGTAGACGCTCCGCCGCCGCGCTCTGATCGTCGGGGCTCTGGGTCGAGAGGCCAAAGACATAATCCGTCCCAGCCGCGCGCAACTCGGCAAACCGATCGCGATAGGCGCAGCTCTGCGGGGTGCATCCCCGGGCGCCCGGGATCTCGTTCCACCCCTCGGGGAGTGCCAAGCCGGGCGTGCCGGTCATCGGATAGATATAGAGCACTGTGACGCCGGAAAGCGCCGACAGCATCACATCCTGCCCATCGGTGGCCTTCAGGGCCAGCGCAGGCACGCGCATTCCGATCAGATGGGCCGCAGCCCCGTCATCCTCGGGCGTGGGCAGCTCCGACCAGTCGATCTCGAACCCATGTCCTGCCATGGCGGCCTCCCTCAGAGTCCAGCGTAGCGTGCCACGACCTTGGCGACGGCCGCTTCGGGCGAGAGCTCCTCGCTCTCCCCGGTTTTGCGGCTGGTCAGCTCGACCACCCCGTTCTTCAGGCCCCGCGGCCCCACGGTGATCCGCCAGGGCAGACCGATCAGGTCCATGGTGGCGAATTTGCCGCCCGCCCGCTCCTTGCGGTCATCATAGAGCGGCTCGAGTCCCGCAGCGGTCAGCGCCGCATAGAGCCCATCACAGGCTGCATCCGCTGCATCGTCGCCCTGCTTGAGATTGACGATCCCGCAATGGAAGGGCGTCACGCCCTCGGGCCAGATGATGCCCTTGTCGTCATGGCTCGCCTCGATGATCGCGCCCAAGAGGCGGCTCACCCCGATCCCGTGGCTGCCCATGTGGACCGGCACCTGGTTTTGCTCCGCATCAATCACGGTCGCGCCCATGGCCTCGGAATACTTGGTGCCGAAATAGAAGATCTGGCCAACCTCGATCCCGCGCGCGGAACGACGCCGTGCCACGGGTACTTCGGCAAAGACCGCCTCGTCATGGGTCTCGTCCGTGCGGGCATAGCGGGAGGTGAATTCCTCCAGCACCGATTGGCACTGGCCCACATCGTCATAGTCGATCTCGCGCTCGCCGAATTTCAGATCGGTGATCTCGCTGTCATAGAAGACCTCGCTCTCGCCGGTCTCGGCCAACACGAGGAACTCGTGGGTGTAGTCGCCGCCAATCGGACCGCCATCGGCCCGCATGGGGATCGCCTGCAAGCCCATCCGCTCATAGCTGCGCAGATAGCTGACCAGATGGCGATTGTAAGCGTGCAGCGCGTCTTCCTTGGTCAGGTCGAAATTGTAGCCGTCCTTCATCAGGAACTCGCGCCCGCGCATCACGCCGAAGCGGGGCCGCACCTCGTCGCGGAACTTCCACTGGATGTGGTAGAGCGTGAGGGGCAGGTCCTTGTAGCTGCCCACATTCGACCGGAAGATATCCGTGATCAGCTCTTCATTGGTGGGACCATAGAGCATGTCTCGGCCATGGCGGTCGGTGATGCGCAGCATCTCCTGCCCGTAGTCGTCATAGCGTCCGCTCTCCCGCCAGAGATCTGCGGATTGCAGGGTCGGCATGAGCATGGGGATATGGCCCGCGCGCTGCTGCTCCTCATGGACGATCTGCTCGATCCGGCGCAGCACCTTGAAGCCCAGCGGCAGCCAGGAATAGATGCCCGCGCTGGCCTGCTTGATCATGCCTGCCCGCAGCATCAGCCGGTGACTGACGATCTGCGCCTCGGCAGGGGTTTCCTTCAAAACGGGCAGGAAGTAACGGGACAGGCGCATTGGGGCGAGCCTCTGGCAATAGGGAACTGTTCCGCTCGGTCTAGGCCATCCCCGGTAGCGCTTCAAGGCGGAGCAGGTTTTCGCACAAGAGCGCGGGTGAGCACATGCCAAGGCTGGATCTCTGGGGGCGCGCCCAGGGCCCTTGGACTGCACGGGCGGGCTTAGGACAGTAGGACGGCAGGCCGACCGCCCAGCGCCAAGGCGATTTGCCACGCAGCACACGCATTCTGCGGCCTCGGACCCTTGCCAGCCGGGCGGGATTTGGCCATGAAGTCTGGGAACCCTTTCCCGTAAGCGCCCCAGTCCGGAGGCCTCCATGGCTCTGTCACCCCGCCAACAAGTGATCTATTGGAGCCTTGCCGCTGCGGTGTTCCTGGGCCTGCTCTGGCTGCTCGGTAACGTGATCCTGCCCTTTGTCGTGGGCGGGGCGATCGCCTATTTCCTCGACCCGGTGGCCGACCGCCTCGAGGAGATGGGGCTGAGCCGCGCGATCTCCACCGCGATCATCGCGCTTGTGGCCGTGGTGGTCTTTGTCATTGCCGCCCTTCTGGTGATCCCGACGCTGATCTCCCAGACCATTGCCCTGGGCGAGGCGATCCCCGAGATCCTGTCGCAATTGCAGGCCTTTCTCTCCGACCGCTTCCCCTCCATGAACGACCCCGACTCCACCGTGCGCCAGTCGCTGGCCACTTTGGGCGAGATCATCAAATCCCGCTCTGGTGAGCTGGTGGAGAAGGTCTTTGCCTCGGCCCTCGGGGTGATCAATGCGGTGATCTTCATCGTGGTCTGCCCGGTGGTGGCCTTCTATCTGCTGCTTGACTGGGACCATATGGTGGAGCGCATAGACAGCCTGCTGCCGCGGGACCACCAGGCGACCATCCGCGAGCTGGCAAGCCAGGTCGATGCCGTGATGGCCGGCTTCGTACGCGGTCAGCTGACCGTCTGCCTGATCCTAGGGACCTTTTACTCGGTGGCGCTTATGCTGGTCGGGCTGCAATTCGGCCTCGTGGTGGGCGCGGTCGCGGGCCTTCTGACCTTCATTCCCTATGTGGGCTCTCTGGTCGGCGGCGCGCTCTCCATCGGGCTGGCGATCTTCCAGTTCTGGGGCGATCCGGGCTGGATCGTCGCCGTGGGCCTGATCTTCATCATGGGGCAGATGATCGAAGGGAACTACCTGACGCCCAAGCTCGTCGGCGGCTCCGTCGGGCTGCACCCGGTCTGGCTGCTCTTTGCCCTGTCGGCTTTCGGCACCGCCTTTGGCTTTGTCGGGATGCTGGTCGCCGTGCCGGTCTCGGCCATGATCGGCGTGCTCGTCCGGTTCGGAATCGGGCAGTATCAGGGCGGTCTGCTCTATCGCGGATTGGTCGGCACCAGGCCAAAGGATGACGATGCCGCATGAGTGCGCCCCAGCAACTCACCTTTCCGCTGCCGCAGATGCCCGCGCTGGGGCGTGCGGATTTCATTGAGGCGCCCTGCAATGCCGACGCGCTGGCCCGCATTGACGCTTGGCCCGACTGGCCCGTCCCGCGGCTGGTGATCAGCGGCCCCGAAGCGTCCGGGAAATCCCATCTGGCGCAGATCTGGGCCGCGCGCAGCCGGGGCGCGATCCTGCCTGCGCGGGAGCTGACCCTCGCCCGGCTCGACGATCTGCCCGCCCATGTGGCGGTTGAGGATGCGGACAAGATGTTCGGCGCGGGCGAGGCGCAGGAGGCGCTGTTTCATCTGCACAACCGGATCCAGGCCGAAGGCGGCGGCCTGCTGGTGACGGGCGAGACGCCTCCTGCGCGCTGGTCCATCGCCCTGCCCGATCTGGCAAGCCGGTTGCAGGCCATGCCACTCGCGCAGCTTGCGCCGCCCGATGACTTGCTGCTGGGCCGGGTCCTCGCCAAGCTCTTCGAGGACCGCCAGATCCTGCCGCCCCCGCCGCTCATCCCGTTCCTCTTGCGTCGGATGGAGCGATCCTTCCGGGCCGCCCGCGTGCTGGTGGCCGAGCTCGACCACCGCGCCCTGAGCGAGGGACGCGCCATCAATACGACGCTGGCCGGGGAGATTCTCGGCTCGCTCGACCCGATCGACAGCTAGGGTCATCTTTCCGTTACACGCCAAGGCGACACCGTTCCCATGACCTACGCGAATTTCCTGACCGACCCCTTCCCGCCCGCGATCGAGCTGCCGGAGGACGAGCGCACTGGCCCGGGCCGCTTCTTCAACCGTGAACTGAGCTGGCTGGCCTTCAACTTCCGCGTTCTGGAGGAGGCGGCGAACCCGCGCGTGCCCCTGTTGGAGCGGGTACGGTTCCTGTCGATCTCAGCCACCAATCTGGACGAGTTCTACTCGGTCCGCGTCGCGGGCCTGCGCGAGCTCGCGCGGGAGGGCAACACGACCCCCGCCGCCGATGGCCGCTCCCCCGAGGAGCAGCTGGTGCTGATCAATGCCGATGCGCGCAAGCTGATGGAGCGACAGCAGAGCACGCTCGAAGGGCTGCTGGCCGAACTGGCCGAAGAAAAGATCGCCGTGCTGAACCGGGATCAGCTCACCAAGGATGATCTGGCACGGATCGACGCGGTCTTCATGTCCAACGTCTTCCCGGTCCTGTCGCCCCTTGCGATTGACCCGGCGCACCCGTTTCCCTTCATCCCGAATGAGGGCTTCTCGCTTGCGCTGCAGCTGGAGCGGACCCGGGACAAGCGGGAGCTCAAGGCCCTCCTGCCGATCCCGACCCAGATCGACCGCTTCCTCGCCCTGCCGGATGTGGACGGCACGCGACGCTTCCTGCCGCTCGAGGACCTGCTCCTGCAAAAGATCCCCGACCTCTTCCCCGGCTACCGGATCAAGGGGCATTGCGCCTTCCGTGTCCTGCGCGACAGCGATCTGGAGGTTGAGGACGAGGCCGAAGACCTCGTGCGCGAGTTCGAGGTCGCCCTGAAACGCCGCCGCCGGGGCGAAGTTGTCCGGCTGAAGCTGTCGGCCAATGCGCCAAAGGCCCTCCGCGCGGTGATCGTCGAGGAGCTGCGCGTCAGCGATGCGGAGATCATCGAGATCGACGGGCTGATCGGCCTGTCGGACCTCAAGGAACTGGTGCTCGACAGCCGTCGCGACCTGCAATGGCCCTCCTTCACCCCGCGCGTGCCCGAACGGGTGCAGGATTTCGACGGCGACATGTTCGCCGCGATCCAGCAGAAGGACATGCTGCTGCACCATCCTTACGAGACCTTCGACATGGTGATCCGCTTTCTCGCCCAAGCGGCGCGGGATCCCAATGTGGTCGCGATCAAGCAGACGCTCTACCGGACCTCCAACGAGAGCCCGATCGTCGACGCGCTCTGCGAAGCGGCGGAGAACGGCAAGTCTGTGACCGCGCTGGTCGAGCTCAAGGCCCGCTTCGACGAGGCCGCCAACATCCGCCAGTCGCGCAAGCTGGAGCGCTCCGGCGCCCATGTGGTCTACGGGTTCATCAACTACAAGACCCACGCCAAGATCAGCAGCGTCGTGCGCCGCGAGGGCGACAAGCTGGTGACCTATACCCATTACGGCACCGGGAATTACCACCCGATCACCGCGCGGATCTACACCGATCTCAGCCTCTTTACCTGCGACGCGGCACTGGGGCGCGATGCCACCAAGGTCTTCAACTATATCGGCGGTTATGCGGAGCCCGCGACGCTGGAGAATCTCGCGATCTCGCCGATCACCATGAAGAGCAGCCTGATCGAGATGATCGACAATGAGGCCAAGCATGCGGAGGCCGGTCGCCCTGCCGAGATCTGGGCCAAGATGAACTCGGTGATCGAACCGGATGTGATCGACGCGCTCTATGATGCCTCCAATCGCGGGGTGAAGATCAACCTCGTGATCCGCGGGATCTGCGGTGTGCGGCCGGGGATCCAGGGGCTGTCTGAGAACATCCGGGTGAAATCCGTGGTGGGTCGATTCCTCGAACACTCTCGGATCGTCTGTTTCGGGAATGGCCACGGGCTGCCCGCCAAGAAAAGCCGGGTCTTCATGTCCTCGGCGGATTGGATGGGGCGGAACCTGAACCGCCGGGTCGAAACCCTCGTGGAGATCAAGAACGCCACGGTGAAGGCCCAGATCGTCAGCCAGATCATGGCCGCCAACCTCGCCGACACGGCCCAAAGCTGGGTGCTTTGCCCCGATGGCTCTTTCCAGCGCGAGACCGAACGGGCGGATGGACCGATGTTCAATTGCCACCGTTTCTTCATGGAAAACCCCTCGCTTTCCGGGCGCGGATCGGCGGGCGCATCCGACGTGCCCGAATTGACCCACTCCCGGGACTAAACGCCGGATATTTGTGCGAAAAAGGAATTGACGCTGCCGGGTCTGTTTGCCTAGGGTCAGCGAGCGACCGTGGGGGTAGCGAACGGGGCACCGGTGCAAGACGAAGATTGGGGTCCGTTCGGCCGTCCGCTTTTTCAAGATCCAACCGCGCAGGCTTTGGGCCGCGTGGGGGTGATTGATGTGGGATCCAACTCGGTCAGGATGGTGGTATTTGATGGGGCGGCGCGCTCGCCGGCCTATTTTTACAACGAAAAGGTGATGGCGGGCCTCGGGGCCGGCTTGAGCCAGACCGGGCGGCTCAACCCAGAGGGCCGCATCCGGGCCATGGATGCGATGAAGCGCTTTGTGCTGCTTGCCAAATCCATGAACGTGACCCCGCTGGTGGCTGTCGCAACAGCTGCAATGCGGGAGGCGGAGGACGGTCCTGCGTTTCGGGAGGAGTTGACGCAGGAGACCGGCCTCCGCCTCTGGGTTATCGATGGCACCGAAGAGGCGCGGCTCAGCGCGCAGGGCGTCTTGCTGGGCTGGCCCGGGGCGACCGGGCTCATGTGCGATATCGGGGGCTCGTCCCTGGAGCTCGCAGAGGTCGCCGGGGGCCGGGTCGGACGGCGTGAAACCTCGGCCCTTGGACCGCTGAAGCTGCGCGATGTGCCCGGCGGCAAAAAGGGTCTCAAGGCCCATATCAAATCCGAGCTCAGCACCCTGCGCGGCAAGATCGACGGCAGCTATGACCGGCTCTTCCTCGTGGGCGGCTCCTGGCGGGCGATTGCCCGGCTCGACATGGTACGGCGGAACTATCCGCTGGCCGTGCTCCATGAATACCGCATGAGCCCGCGCTCCGTCTCCGACACGCTCACTTGGATGAAATCCCACAGCCTGCAGGACCTGCGCGCCATGTCCGGGATTGGCGAGGCCCGGATCACGCTCCTGCCCGAGGCGGCGCAGGTGCTCAGCCCGCTGATCCGCACCTTCCGGCCCAAAGAGATCGCAATCTCCGCCTATGGGATCCGCGAGGGGCTGCTCTATGAGCAGATGCCGCAAAAGCTGCGCGACCGCGATCCGCTGATCGAAGCCTGCCGCTATGCGGAGGCGCAATCGGCGCGGATCCCCGGCTTTGGTCGTGCGCTCTATGAGTTTCTCAAGCCGCTTTTTTCGACAGAACGGGAGAAGACCCGGCGGCTGATCAAGGCGGCCTGCCTGCTCCACGATATCAGCTGGCGCGCCCATCCCGATTACCGGGCCGAGGTCTGTTTCGACACGGCGACCCGGGCCAATCTGGGCGGTCTCGACCATGCGGAGCGGATCTTCCTCGGGCTCGCGCTTCTGCACCGCTACAAGAACAGCCGCGCGGGCACCCGGTTCGAGGCGTTCTACGAGCTCTTGCCCGAGAAGCAGCAGAAGAAGGCCGAGGTGCTGGGCAAAGCCATGCGTTTTGGCGCCATGCTCGCCGCGCAGGATGCCAGTAAGATGGGACGGCTCAAGCTCTATCCGAAAAAGAAGATCCTCGAGCTGCGCATGCCCGTCGAAACTCGTGACCTGTTTGGCGAAGTGGCCGAGGCGCGGTTCAAGTCCCTCGCCACCGCGCTTGATGCAGAGCCCCGCGTGCTGATCTGATCAAAGCTCGACCGGCGCGTCCATCTCGCTCTTGCCTTCGGGGCGCGGCGCGGGCGGGGTCGCTTCGGGGTCGGGTTTGCGCCGGATGAGAATATCCCCATTGGGCAGGATCTCGGGCGCCTCATAGCGGCTCAACCCGTCAAGCTGCGCGCCCAGATCCCGCAAGAGCGGCGCGAGCTCGGTTTCGAGGGATTCGAAGAACTCCCGCGCGCCATCGGCAAAGAGATCCAGGCTCTCATCCAGGTCACGGGGTTGCGCCTCTTGCGCGTGCAGGCTCAACGGAGCGGCGCAGAGCGCCAGAAGGAGGGCAGTGGTCCGGATCATCTCACATCTCCCAGTGTTTGGACCTAGTATAGAGGCCGCAGCCCGGTCAGGACAGGTCCACGTCATAGACCACCGGGAAATGGTCAGATGCCGCCAAGAGCGCCTGTTGCAGATCCCGGTCGCGGAAGCAGGCCGGATCGTCGAACGGGTGCAGGATGCGCCAGCGGCCTTCGCGGGCGCGCAGGTCTTCGGAGACCATGATGTAGTCCAGCAGCGCCGCGAGGTAACGGTTGGTGTCCTTGCGAAAGAACCGTGCGGTGCTCGGCATGGTGCCCAGACGACGCTCCAGCGCTTCGGCGGCATGGGGATCGTAGAGCGGCGCCTCGCCCCCCTCCCCCAGCACGATCTCTACCCCGGAGCGGCCAAAGAGCCGCTCATAGACATCGAGCCCCGGACCGTCGTTGAAATCACCCAGCACAATGAGCGGCGTGCCCTCGGCCAGATGCGCCGTGACCCGGTGCCGGAGCCAGATGCACTGGGCCAGCTGCTTGCGACGATTGGCGATGGCGATGCGGGTGGCATCCTCGGGCGAACGCGCGCCATGGGGGGCCTTCGACTTGGCATGCACGCCGATCATCCGAAGCGGCGCGCCCGGTGCAGGTGTGACCGTCAGCTCGAGCGGAGGCTTGGACCAGCGCACCGGATCCGGAAGCGCATCCACATCCAGATCGAGCGCAAACTCCGTATCAAAGCGCGGGGCGCCCAGATCCGAGGGGCTATGCTCTGCCGACAGTTTGGCAGGGTCATAAAGAAGCGCGATCTCCTGCTGGGTGTCGCTTGCAAAGCCACGCAGCGCCCGGGTTGTGCGCAACCCGTGATGGGCTGCGAACCCTTCGAGCGCGGCGCGGGTCGAGCGGTGCGAGCCCTGATCCGGGGCCTCGATCACCATGACCGCATCGGCATCCATGGCGCGAAAGACGGTGCCAAGTGCCGCGACCTGCGCCGCACGGGTCACGTTGCGGCGGCGCGACCAGCCCTCATCGGCCAGAAGGCGGTTCTCGTCATCGAAAAGGGCCGTAAACCACTCCACATTGTAGGTGGCGATCCGCATGGCGGCTCAGGCGGATTTGGCGTGATGGATCTCTTCCCACGCCCGGTTGATCGCGATCAGACGCCGTTCCGCGAGCTTGATCGCCTCTTCGGGCACACCGCGCGCCATCATCCGATCGGGATGGGTCTCGCGCACAAGCCCGCGCCAGGCCTTGCGGGCCTCCTCCAGCGAGGCGGAGGGGTCCACGCCCAGAATGTCATAGGGATCAGGCTCGGCATCGGGCACATGTTGCGCGCGCAGACGCCGGAAGCAGGTATCGCTCAACCCGAAGATATCGCCCACGGATTCCAGGAACGCGTTTTCCGCCGGGTGATAGGTGCCATCGGCCATGGCGATGTGAAAGAGCCCCTCCATCAGGTCCGTGAGCGTCTCCTCATCCCCGGTGAACATCTCGGCGATCCGCTGGGCATAGATCTCGTAGCCGGTGACGTCCTGACGCGCGAGGTTGAAGACCTTGGCCGCATGGGGCTCGTCCGCCGGGGCGATGGTAAAGACCTCGCGAAAGGCGGTGACCTCGTCGCGGGTCACCAACCCATCCGCCTTGGCCATCTTGGCGCTCAGCGCGATCACCGCGATGGTGAAGGCCACGGTCCGCTCCGGCGGCGAGCGCAAGGTTTCGAACACCTTGGACAGGCTCTCGCCCGAACGGAAGGCGGCAACAGCATCGGCAATACGGGACCAAATCGACATGGTGCGAATCCTAGTGGTTCCGCGGCACCCTGTCAGCCTATGGGACGCCGCATATGCAAAAAGGCGCGCCCGCTGGACACGCGGTACCGGTCAGAGGCGCTTGTAGAGCAGGACCAGATCCATCCAGCGTCCGAACTTGAACCCCACCTCCGGCAGGGTGGCAAGCTCGGTGAAGCCCATATGGCGGTGAAACCGGACCCCTTCGGGGTTCTCGCCGCTCACCCCGGCCCAGAGCGTGTGGACATCGCGCCCGCGCGCATGGTCCTCCAGGGCAGCCATGAGCCCCCGACCCAGACCGAGCCCCTGCGCCCGCGTGTCGAGCATGATCGAATGCTCCATGGTGTTGGCGTAACCGAGCCCGGCGCGGAACTGGCCATAGGAGGCAAAGCCCATCACTTCGCCCCCGGCGATGGCCTCCGCATCTGCCGCTTCGGCGGGACGGATCACAGGGTCACCTCACCCTTGGGCGTGCGCAGCGTCGCGCGAAGTGCAGCAGGTCCTTCGATGATCTCAACGAGCGGGCTCTCAAGCCCGGCCAGCGCCGCGCGCAGCTCCGCCGCTTGCGGGTGCGACACGGTCAGACCGGTCAGGCGCACCCCGACATCGGCAAGTTTCTCGGTCGGATGGCCACCGGCCTCCCATGTAATGATGGGTGGTCCAACCCCGTCAAAGGGCAGCGCACCACTTTCGAGCACCGTGAAGCTCCAGCGCAGATCGCCGCGACTGAGCGCGACGGGCGGCCCGGCATAGGCCGGGCGTGGCGCGCCCTCGGGGGCGGCAACGATCCAGGAATGCAGCCGAGGCAGTCCGTCAAACCGGTCCAGATCAAACCAGCGCCTGCGTCCGGGCGGCGCGGCCTCCGGGTCGATGGCGATCACTTCGAGATAGAGATCCGGGCCCAGCGACAGAAGCCGGTTATGGGTACCCATGGCCGGATGCTGCCCGCCCGGGGCAAGCGGCACGCCAAGTCGCTCCTCGAGCCAGGCAACACCGTCCTCGAGCCGCGTGGCGGCAATGGCGATATGGTCGAAACGCAGGACCGGGTCAGGTCCGCTCATTCTCGCAGGTGAAGTTGTCACGGTTGATATCGTCGTCTTTCTGGCCCCAAAGCGGCACGCGCGACTGGAAGGCCGCCCGGGCGATCACATGCGCGCCGATGGGCGCAGTGAACAGCAGGAAGAGGATGATCGCAATCTCCTTCGCCATGCCCTCGGCATCCACGGTCAGGGCCGCGGCGGCGGCGATCATCCCGACCCCCAGCGTGCCCGCCTTGGTGGAGGCATGCATACGGATATAGACATCCTGCATCCGCACCACACCGAGGGCGGCGATGAAGGTGAAGAACCCGCCACAGAGCAGCAGCGTCCCCGCGATCCAGTCAATGGCTGTCATCTGTGGTCCTCCTTGCCCGGGGCAACGTCCGGTTGCCCGTTCTTGTAGTTCCGGCCCGAGCGCAGCACGAAGCGCGCGAGCGCCACCGTGCCCAGAAAGGCCACCAGCGCCAGCACCAGGGCCGCGTCGAGATAGGCCTCAACCTCGCTCGACAGGGCAAAGAGCGTCAGCATCGCCACCAGCAGGATCGAGATCAGGTCCAGCGCCACCACCCGGTCCGGCAGGGTCGGCCCCCGCAGCAGCCGAATGGTCGACAGCACCAGCGCCGCCGTCACCAGCACGAAGGTCAGCAGCACCGCGACCCCCAACGGGCCAGTCTGGCGCGTCTCCAGCAGCAGATTGCCCAGCAGATCAAGCATGATGGGTCCCCCGTGTCGCCCGCAGCACCCGGCGTTCGATCCCGTGTTTCATGGCGGCAATCTCCCCCTCGGGATCCTCGGCCCCGAACATCGAATGCACCAGCAGTTCGGAGCGATCCGCGCTCAGATCGATCGACAGGGTGCCCGGCGTCAGCGAAATGATATTGGCGGTCAGCATTAGTTCCATATCCGTCTTGGCATCGAGCGGCACCACGATCAGCCGGGGCCGCGCCTTCATATCCGGCGTGATCACGTCCCAGGCGACCCGGAGGCTCGAGACAAAGAGCTCCTTGATGAAAAAGACAAAAAGGTTGAGCGAGTAGTAGAGCCTCAGCACCGGTTTCATTCGGACACCTCCGCCAGTTGCAGCGCGGCCCGCTCGGCCCGGGCGGTCTCGGCGACCTCAGGGCCCAGAACGACCTCCACATAGGCGAGCGGGTCGAGCAATGTGACCGCTGCCTGCTCGGCCACCGCATAGAGCGGCCCGGCCCCGAGCCCGATGATCACGGTCATCACCGCCAGCACCGCGATGGGACCGATCATCGTGCGCGGCATGGCCTGGGCGAGGTTGTGCTTGGGATCCGGGTGATCCTTCCAGAAGGCCGCGAGCCAGATCTTGGTCATCGAGAAGAGCGTGATCAGCCCGACCGCGAGGGCCGCGAGCGCCACCCACCAGTCCTGCGCCTCCAGCGTCGCCTGCACGATGATGAACTTCGCCCAGAAGCCCGAGAGCGGCGGGATCCCCGCAAGGCTCAGGGCCGGGATCAGGAACAGCACCGCGAGGAAGGGCGAGGCCTTCAGCAGGCCGCCGATCTTGTCGAGATCCTCGGACCCGGCCTTCAGCTTGATCAGGCCCGCCACGAAGAAGAGGTTCGCCTTCACGATGATATGGTGAAACAGGTAGAAGATCGCGCCGATGATCGCCAAGGGCGTGAAGAGGGCAAGACCGAGCACCATGTAGCCGATCTGGCTGATGATGTGGAAGGACAGGATCCGCCGCACATCGTTCTGCGCCGCCGCGCCGAGCACACCGATCACCATGGTCAGCACCGCGCCGATCAGCAGGATCGGCTGCACGAAGCCGCCACCGCCATCATAGACCACCGTGAACACCCGCAGGAGCGCATAGACCCCGACCTTGGTCAGCAGCGCCGCGAAGAGCGCCGAGGTCGCAAAGGCCGGCGTGTGATACGAGGCGGGCAACCAGGCAAAAACCGGGAACATCGCGGCCTTGGCGCCAAAGGCAAAGAGCAGCAGTGCCGCCGAGGCGAGCACGGCGGTTTCCGACTGCCGCTCCGCCAGCACGAGGTGCAGGTCCGCCATGTTCAGCGTTCCGGCAGCGCCATAGAGGATCCCGACGCCGGTCAGAAAGGCCAGCGTCGCCACGAGGTTCAGCCCGACATATTTCACCGCTGCATCGATCTGATCCCGGCGCCCGCCGATCACCAGCAGCCCGAAGGACGCGATCAGCATCACCTCGAACCAGACATAGAGGTTGAAGATATCCCCGGTCAGGAACGCGCCACAGACACCGAGGAGCAGCGCATGGCTCAGCGGGTGGAACCCAACCCGGCGCTCGTCATCGGTCACGTCGAACTGGCTGTAGACGATGACCGCAACGCCGACGATCCCGGCAATGACCACCATGGCCGCCGAGAGGATATCGGCAAAGAGCGTGATGCCGAACGGTGCCTCCCACCCGCCCATCTGGGCTGAGATCGGGCCGCCGCTGAGCACCGCTTGGAGCAGGGCAAGCCCCGAAATCAGGAGCGCTACCGCCCCCAGCAGCGAGACCGCATTCGCGCCGCCGCGGTTGCGCAGAAGGAGGGTGAGGATCGCCGTGATCATCGGGATCGCGATGGGCCAGACGAGGATCATTCTGCGGCCTCCAGACGCGGTGCGCTCGGCGCGGAGACTGTTTTGGGCGGATCCAGTGGCTCACAAGCGCGCATGGCATCCATCTCGACCGTGCCGAGGCTTTGCCAGGCCCGGAATGCCAGAGCGAGGGCAAAGGCGAGCAGGCCGAAGCCGATCACGATGGCCGTCAGGATCAGCGCCTGCGGCAGGGCATTGGCGGCCCCGGCCACAGCCTCGGTCGAGCCCTCGGGCACAAAGGGCGGCGTGGCATAGGTCATGCGGCCAGCGGCGAAGATGCCGAGATTGGCGGCGTTGGAGAGCAGCACGAGGCCAAAGAGGAAGCGGATAAGCTGCCCGCTCATCATGAGGTATGCGCCCCCGGCGACGAGAAAGCCCACAAGGGCTGCGATCACGATCTCCATCAGCGCGCCTCCTCATCCTGCTCGGAGAAGACCGCGTCCTCGAGCGAGAAGAGCACGGCACAGACCGCGCCCAGCACGGTCACGAAGACGCCCGTATCAAAGAGCAGGATCGAGCCGACCGGCCAGCCTTGCGTGCCTTCGCCCGGCACGTAGCCGTAAAAAGGCCAGACCCCCTGCAGGAAGGCGCCGCCCACGGCCGCGCCCCAGAGCCCGCCTGCCACGGACATCGCAAGCCCGAGCCCGGCCAGGGACAGCGCGTCGATGCGCAGGAAGCTGCGCGCCTTCTCGACCCCTTCGGCCAGCGCATAAAGCGCCACGGCGATCACCGCCATGAGGCCACCGATGAAGCCACCGCCCGGCGCGTTATGCCCACGCCACAGGATCAAAAGCGAGATCAGCAGGAACAACGGGACCAACACCCGCGTCGCAGTCTGGAGGATCGTGGAATTCATTTGTCTACTTTCTTCCGGGCCCGCAGGCCCGCCGTCAGGGCCGCAGCGGCAGAGATTGCCGCCACCAGAACCACCGCCACCTCGCCCAGCGTGTCGAGCGCGCGGAAGTCCACAAGGATCACGTTCACAACATTCCGGCCCAGCGCCTCGGGGTAGCTGGCAGCGTTGAAGAACTCGTTGATGCGCGGATCAAAGGGCTGCATCAGCACCGAGGCGACCACGAAAGCCACGCCCAGCCCGAGCGCCGAGGCGATCATAGCGTCGCCCGCACGGAAATTCCGCTCCTGCGGCATGGTGGGCAGTTTGACCAGTGCGACCGCGAGGATAATCACCACCAGCATCTCCACCAGGATCTGCGTGATGGCCACATCAATGGCCGAGTAGAACACGAAGAGGATCGCGACCCCGGCCCCGGTGATCCCGAGCGCGGTCAGACCATAGAGGCGCGACCCCGTGGTCAGCACCACCGCTGCCGAGACCGCAATTAGCGCGCAGATCACAAGCGGCACGAGGGACAGCCCCTCGACCGGCGGGCTGAACGCATCCCGCGAGGCGAGATGTGCCCCCCACATCAGAAGCGCCAGCACCGTGAACGCTGTGCGCAGATAGACCGTCATCTTCCCGCCCTGCACCGTCCGCGCGGACCAGGCCGCGAAGCGCTTGAAGGTTTTCAGCACGAGCTCATAGGCCTCGTTCGCGTCCAGACCGCCGGTGAAATTGGTACTCCGCAAAGAAGCACGCACCTTCAACCGCCCGTAGTAAAGGGCAAATCCCAGAAGGAAGGTCAGCAGCGACAACATCAGCGGCAGGTTCACCCCATGCCAGATCTTGAGATACACCGCCTCCTCCCCCGGCAGGATCGACTGTACGACCGGGGTGACGATGGCGCCATCGATCAGGCTCGGGAAGAGACCAAAAGCCAGACCCAGCACCGCCAGAAGCGCAGGCCCCGCCCAGAGCCAGGGCGACGGATCGGCGGGCCCCTTGGGCGGCGCAATCCGCGCACCGAAGAAGGGCGCGATCGCCACCAGTGCCGCCGCGGCCACCATATTCGCGTTGGCCAGCAAGGCCGCGGTGGCCACGAAGAGCGGCTCGGTCTCGACGCCGAGGGCGGCCTCATACATCAGCTCTTTGCCGATGAACCCGATGAAGGGCGCGAGCCCCGCCATGGACATCGCCGCCAGAAGCGCGATCACGAAGGTCACCGGCATCTCGCGCCGCAAGCCGCCAAGCTGCGTCGTTTCTCGCGTGCCGGTCCCCTTGTCGATGAGCCCGACCGTGAGGAAGAGCGCGGCCTTGTAAAGCGCGTGCACGATCAGGAACACCGCGACCGTCATCACCGCATAGCGCGTGCCACCGCCGAGCATCATGGTGAGCGCGCCAAGCGCCATCACCGTCGTATAGGCGAGCATCAGTTTCAGATCG
Organism: Dinoroseobacter sp. S76; assembly: GCF_049801095.1. NCBI lineage: Bacteria > Pseudomonadati > Pseudomonadota > Alphaproteobacteria > Rhodobacterales > Roseobacteraceae > Dinoroseobacter > Dinoroseobacter sp. S76. The sequence continues at coordinate 589,979 of NZ_JBNAGH010000001.1, forward strand.
GTCTGCTTCAGTGCGAGCACCGAGGTCCAGACCATGGTGATCGCGCCCACAAGGGTCAGCGTCCAGAACCAGACCTCCGTTCCGCCCAGCGCCGGGGTCAGCCGCGCGAGCAGGTAGATCCCTGCTTTGACCATGGTCGCGGAGTGCAGATAGGCGCTGACCGGCGTCGGCGCGGCCATCGCACCCGGCAGCCAGAAATGGAACGGGAATTGCGCGGATTTCGTGAAGGCTCCGATGAAAATCAGGATCAGGATCGGGATGTAGAGCACCGACGCCTTGATCAGATCGCCCGCCGCGTTCATCTCGGAAATCCGGAACGTCCCGGCCTCCGCGCCAAGCAGGATTAGCCCCGCCAGCAGCGCCAGACCGCCCAGCCCGGTGACCAGCAGCGCCTGCAGCGCATTGTCCCGTGCCTTGGTCTTCTCATGGTCAAACCCGACCAGCAGGAAGGAGGTGATCGTCGTGCCTTCCCAGAAGACAAACAGCGTCACCGCATCATCCGCCAGCACCAGCCCGAGCATCGAGATCGCGAAAAGCGTCAACAATGTCAGGAGCATGGTGAGCTTCGGATGGCCTTTGAAATAGACCGCCGCGTAGAGGAAAATCAGCGCGCCGATCCCCGTCACCATCAACGCGAAGAGCAGCGAAAGCCCGTCGATCAGAAAGGCGACCTCGATCCCGAGCCCAGGGATCCAGGGGCGCGACCAGGTGATGACCTCACCAGCGGCAACCTGAGGAATGAACTGGGCGAACCAGAACGCGATCAGCGCAAGGATCGCAGCGGGAATAAGGGTCAGCAGCCGGGGCATGGGCACACTTCTGTATTGGGGGCGCGCAAGCGCGCCTCGTCTTCGTTCACCTAGCGGTGGAGGCTTCGGGGGCAATCTTGAATTAAAGAGGGTCGCGCCACGGCCCCGGATGTAGCGCGACCCTCAGCCGTCCAGAGGACGGCACAGGCCTAGAAGTCGATGAGATCAACTCCTGGTCGTGGCCCGTATAAGCGGCCCCTACTCCTGCCCGACATGAGGAAACATGAAGGACGTGGGCAAGATCGGCGCCTCCCGTGGCATAGTGCCTTCGATGAGTTTGATATGAGGTCGTCGTTGAATTTAAAAACCCAATGGGTTAATAAATTTTGATAGTTTATTCCTATCAAACTCCGGAAGGTGAACTTTGGCCACGCCCACCCTGAAACAGCTGCAATTTCTGGTCGCCATTGACGAGACCGCGCATTTCAGACGCGCGGCGGAGCGGGTCGGGGTGACCCAACCCTCGCTGAGCGCGCAGATCCAGAACCTTGAACTTGCGCTCGGCGTGGCGCTGGTCGAGCGCGGGCGCGGCGGGGTGCGATTGACCCAGGTGGGGCGCGAGGTTGTTACGCGCGCGCGAGGGATTCTCGATGATGTTCAGAGCCTTGTGGACTTCGCGGGTGCTGCCCGCGACGGGGTGGTCGGGACCATCCGGCTGGGGGCGAAGGCGACGCTCGGCCCCTATCTGCTCCCCCATGTGGTCGGCGCGCTCCATGCCCGGCATCCGGATCTGCGGATCTATATCCGCGAGGACGCGCCCCGGGTGTTGGAGCAGGATCTTGCCCGCGGTGAGCATGACGTGATCCTTACCCAGCTCCCCGTGACCGGGGCGGACTACACGACGGCACGGCTTTTCCGTGAGCCGCTGATGCTGGCCCTGCCCGCGGATCATCATTTGATCTCGCGGGACAACCTCCGCCCCGAGGATCTGGCGGGGGAGCAAGTTCTGAGCCTCAGCCCGGCCTATCACCTTCATGACCAGATCACTGCGATCTGCCAGCAGACCGGCGCGCTTCTGGCGCGGGACTATGAGGGCACCTCGCTCGATGCCCTGCGGCAGATGGTGGGGATGGGCATGGGGATCACCTTCCTCCCCGCGCTCTATGTGAGCTCCGAGATCGAAGGGCGCGGCGCCGAAGTGGTGGTCCGACGCCTGAAAGGCGTGCGCATGATGCGCTCCGTAGGCATGGTCTGGCGGCGCCGCGCCGGGCGCGATGCCGCCTATCTGCAAATCGCGGATGTGATCCGCGATGTGGTGCGCAAGAGCTGGCCGGAACTGACCCTCGAAAGCTGAGACGCCGGTCTCACTCGACGCGGGTCATCCCGAGGCGGCATGCCGCCTCGGCCACCGGTGCCCATGGGACCAAATCGGCCCCGCCGCGGATCAGGCCGCTTCGGAGCGTGCATCCCGGATAAGCCGCAGGATGTCCTGCGCGGCCTCGGGGATATTGGTGCCCGGCCCGAAGATCGCCTTGACCCCACGATCATAGAGATACTGGTAATCCTGCTGCGGGATCACCCCGCCACAAATCACCAGAATATCGCCCGCCCCTTGTGCCTTCAGCGCGTCCACAAGCTTCGGCGCCAGGGTCTTGTGCCCGGCCGCCTGGCTCGAGATGCCGATGACATGGACATCATTGTCGATCGCGTCCTGCGCGGCCTCTTCCGGCGTCTGGAAGAGCGGACCCACATCCACATCGAACCCGATATCCGCAAAGGCAGTCGCGATCACCTTGGCGCCCCGGTCATGGCCGTCCTGGCCCATCTTGACCACGAGCATCCGCGGACGACGCCCCTCCTCCTCGGCGAAGCCTTCGACGGATTTCTGGATCGCCGCGAAGCCATCATCGCCCTCATAGGCCGCCCCATAGACCCCGGCGAGGGTCTTCACCTCGGCGCGGTGACGCCCGAACACCTTTTCCATGGCCATGCTGATCTCTCCTACGCTTGCCCGCGCGCGGGCCGCTTCCACGGCCGCTTCGAGCAGATTGCCCCCTTCGGAGGCCCGACGTTCCAATTCACCCAATGCTGCATCGCAGGCCGCTTGATCGCGGCTATCGCGGATCCCGGCCAGACGCGCCACCTGCCCATCGCGCACCTTCTGGTTGTCGATCTCAAGGATATCGATCGGGTCTTCCTTGTCCTTGCGGTACTTGTTGACCCCGACGATCACCTCGTCGCCCTTGTCGATCATCGCCTGACGGCGAGCCGCACTCTCCTCGATCCGCAGCTTCGGCATGCCGGAGCCCACGGCCTTGGTCATGCCGCCCATCTCCTCAACCTCTTCGATGAGCGCCCAGGCCTTCTCGGCCAGCTCATTGGTGAGGCTTTCCACGTAGTAGGAGCCCGCCAGCGGATCGACCACATTCGTCACGCCCGTCTCTTCCTGCAGGATGAGCTGGGTGTTCCGTGCGATCCGGGCCGAGAACTCGGTCGGCAGGGCAATCGCCTCGTCCAGCGCGTTGGTGTGCAGCGATTGCGTCCCACCAAGCACCGCCGACATCGCCTCATAGGCGGTGCGGATCACGTTGTTATAGGGGTCCTGCTCCTGCAAGGACACACCCGAGGTCTGGCAATGTGTCCGCAGCATCATGGAGCGCGGGTTCTTCGGCTCGAACTCCGACATGATGCGATGCCAGAGCATCCGCGCCGCGCGCAGCTTGGCGGCCTCCATGAAGAAGTTCATCCCGATGGCAAAGAAGAACGAAAGCCGTCCGGCGAACTTGTCCACATCCATGCCCCGCTCGATCGCGGCACGCACATATTCGCGGCCATCGGCGAGAGTGAAGGCCAGTTCCTGCACCAGGTTCGCGCCCGCCTCCTGCATGTGATAGCCGGAGATCGAGATCGAGTTGAATTTCGGCATCTCGTTCGAAGTGTATTCGATGATGTCCGCGATGATCCGCATTGAGGGCTCGGGCGGATACACATAGGTGTTGCGAACCATGAACTCCTTGAGGATGTCGTTCTGGATCGTGCCCGACAGGACTGAGCGGTCATGGCCCTGCTCTTCGCCGGTGACGATGAAATTCGCGAGGATCGGGATCACCGCGCCATTCATGGTCATGGAGACCGAGACCTTGTCGAGCGGGATGCCGTCAAAGAGGATCTTCATATCCTCGACGCTGTCGATGGCCACACCGGCCTTGCCCACATCGCCCTCGACCCGGGGGTGGTCGCTGTCATAGCCCCGGTGTGTGGCCAGGTCGAACGCGACCGAGACACCCTGCTGCCCCGCATCCAGTGCCTTGCGATAGAAAGCGTTGGATTCCTCAGCCGTCGAGAAGCCCGCATATTGCCGGATCGTCCAGGGACGGCCCGCATACATGGTCGCCTTCACCCCGCGGGTGAACGGCGCCTGCCCCGGGATCGTGCCCAGATGGTCGAGCCCTTCGGTGTCCTCGGCGGTGTAGAGCGGCTGCACCTGGATCCCCTCAAGAGTATCCCAGGTCAGCGCCTCCAATGGCTTGCCGCGCAACTCCTTCGCGGCAATGTCAGCCCACGCGTCTTTGCCCTTCGTCATGTCGCACTCCTCTTTCTTCTTCTGTCGGGCCCACGAGATCCTCGGGGCTCTCAATATAGCGAATAGCCGGGCCCGGATCGCTCCGCAGCCAGGCGATATCCTCCGCGTAATCCGCGCGCATCTTCGTGCGCTGCGGTTCGGTGAATGGCATCCAGCGTCCGCTGTTCCATTCCGCGAGTCGGGTGAGATGACCTGCGCAGGGGCCGCGTTCGACCGCGTCGCGCAGGGCATGGATGTCTGGGGCGGGGTTGTGCACAACCTCCACCGGATCGAGGGGCACAGGCAAACTCCGCCCGGTCAGACGCGCGATCACGTCATGGGGGGCATCCACCATGCCCTCGAAGGGCCAGACCTGAATCTCCGCGCGCGGGAAGGCCACGCGCAGCTCCCGAATGACGTCACGCCAACGGCGCGGCTGATCCACGAGGCCCGCGATCTGATCGGCGTCGGGCACGCGCCCGCTGCGCTTGACCGTGAAGGAGATCATCGAGGTCCAAAGCTGGTCGTAGCTGCGGATCGCAAGCCCGATCCGCGCGCACCGGTCGGCAAAGGCGGGACGCAGACGCGCCACGCGCCGCACGGCATCCGGATAAAGCCGTTCGGTGGTCACACTGGCCGGGATCGAGCCCAGCATGTTCTCCTCGGACACGATCAGGGTTTTCACCCCGGCTTTGCTCAGGGCCTGCAGCTCGTCTTCGATCTGCTGATTGGCTCTCCGGGCCTGGGCCGTGACCTGGGGCGAGACCCGGTCGGCGGCCTTGATCAGCCCGTCAAACAGGCCCGCGCGGGTGCGCTGCGGCGCCCAGTATTCCACCTTGTTCGCCTTCAACCGCTGATGATTGTGATGCAGCGTCTGTTGCAGGGTCGTGGTGCCAGTCCGATGGGCACCCACATGCAGAATTACGTCCAAAACTCGCCTCATACACGCAAGCCCGACGCCAGAGCGCGGGGGATATGACATTGCGAGAGACATTAAAAAACGACCCTTCCGGTCGAATTAACGTTACCGAGCGGCAAAAAGCGCGTCAGGGTCTTCGAAATCCGCGCCGGACGGCATATATCTTGGCCAACCGGAGGGACCATGAAACGACTGATACCCCTTGTATTTGCTGGACTAATCGCATCCATCAGCAGTGCATCCGCCAATGATGACGCGGTCGAAACCTGGGCGCCGCTCCAGGCCGATGAAATCAATTTGAACGATTTTCTCTGGGTCGCCCGGCCCATTGTGGTCTTCGCCGACACCCCTGCGGATCCGCGCTTCATCGAGCAGATGACCCTGCTCGAGGCCCGTCCCCGGGATCTTGCCGAGCGCGATGTGGTGGTGATCGTCGATACCGATCCCGCCGCAAGATCCGAGCTGCGCCAGACCCTGCGCCCGCGCGGATACATGATGGTGCTCGTGGGCAAGGATGGCGGCGTGAAGCTCCGCAAGCCCTCCCCCTGGAGCGTCCGCGAAATCACCCGGCAGATCGACAAGATGCCGCTCCGCCAGGATGAGATCCGGCTCAAGAAGGCCACGAACGGATAGGATCCTGCCCCCGCGCAGCCGCGAGACGCCCCTGAAACAGGGACGCCGGCGACGATATGGCGGGGGCTGAGGCTCATTCGAATTCCATGATCACGTCGTCAACGGCCAGGCTGTCACCCGGGCCTGCATTGATCTTGGTCACGGTTGTGGTCTTCTCGGCGCGCAGGATGTTTTCCATCTTCATCGCCTCGACCGTGCAAAGGGCCTGACCCTCCTGCACCGTGTCGCCCACGGCCACATCCACCTTCACCACAAGGCCCGGCATCGGGCAGAGCAGCATCTTGGAGGTGTCGGGCGGCAGCTTTTCGGGCATCAGGTCGGCCAGCTCGGCCTGGCGCGGGGTGCGCACGGTGACCTTGATATCCGCACCGCGGAACCGCATGCGGAAGCCGCTGGTGATCTTGTCGATCTTGACCACCATGGGCGCGCCATCGATCTCAAGCTCAGCGATGCTGTCGCCCGGGGTCCAGGTGCTGGCGACCCGGTGGCTGGTGCCATCGGCGAACGTGACCGTCGAGCCCTCGGCATCCGCGGCAATCGAAACCGCCTGCTGGCTGCCCTGGGCCGAAACGACCCAATCCGTGCCCACCAGACGCTCGTGATTGTCCATGGTGCCCGAGATCCGCGTGCGCCGGATCTCTGCCACCCGGTACATGGCCGCTGCCGCTGCCGAGATCCGCGTGAGATCCGCGTCTGACAGGGTCACGCCTTCGAAGCCTTCGGGATACTGCTCTTCGATAAAGGCGGTGGTCATCTCGCCCTTGATGAAGATCTCGTGGTCCATCACCGCGGCGACGAAGGGCAGGTTGTGGCCAATGCCCTCAACCTCGAACCCGTCGAGCGCGTTGCGCATGGCCTCGATGGCCGTCGGACGATCCGGGCCCCAGGTGCAGAGCTTGGCGATCATCGGGTCGTAGAACATCGAGATCTCGCCGCCCTCATAGACCCCGGTGTCATTGCGCACAGCGGTCGTGCCCGAGGGCGCGTCCCCATGCCATTTGCCGTTGGTCTCGAGCGGCCCTGCGGCCACCTCGACCGGCGGGCGATAACGGGTCAGACGCCCGATGGAGGGCAGGAACCCGCGATAGGGATCCTCCGCATAAAGCCGGTTCTCGATGGCCCAGCCGGTGAGGGTCACGTCATCCTGGGTCATGGCGAGCTTCTCGCCGTAAGCCACGCGGATCATCTGCTCCACAAGGTCAACGCCCGTGATCAGCTCGGTCACCGGGTGTTCCACCTGCAGACGGGTGTTCATCTCGAGGAAGTAGAAATTCCGCTCCCCATCGACGATGAATTCCACGGTCCCGGCACTGGCATAGCCCACGGCCTTGGCCAGCGCGCAGGACTGCTCGCCCATGGCCTTGCGGGTCGCCTCGTCGAGGAAGGGGCTCGGCGCCTCTTCGACCACTTTCTGGTTCCGGCGCTGGATCGAGCATTCGCGCTCGCCCAGATAGATGCAGTTGCCATGGCTGTCGGCCAGAACCTGGATCTCGATATGGCGGGGCTGGGTGACGAATTTCTCGATGAAGATCCGGTCATCGCCAAAGGAGTTCGCGGCCTCGTTCTTGGAGCTCTGAAAGCCCTCGCGCGCTTCCTCATCGTTCCAGGCGATCCGCATGCCCTTGCCGCCCCCCCCGGCGGAGGCCTTGATCATCACCGGATAGCCGATCTCGTTGGAGATCTTCACCGCCTCTTCTGCATCCTCGATCAGACCCATATAGCCCGGCACGGTGGAGACTTCGGCCTCCTGCGCGATCTTCTTCGAGGTGATCTTGTCGCCCATGGACTCGATGGCCCCGGCGGGCGGCCCGATAAAGGCCACGCCTTCCTTGGCCAGCGCCTCGGCAAAGAGCTTGTTCTCCGACAGGAAGCCATAGCCCGGATGCACGGCCTCGGCCCCGGTCTGACGGATCGCGTCGAGCACCTTGTCGATCACGATATAGGACTGGTTGGCGGGCGGCGGGCCGATATGCACCGCCTCATCGGCCATCTTCACATGCAATGCATTGCGGTCCGCATCGGAATAGATCGCAACCGTCTGGATGCCCATCTTGCGCGCGGTCTTGATGACCCGGCAGGCGATCTCCCCGCGGTTGGCAATCAGGATCTTCTTGAACATGGCCTCTTCCTTCTTCTTATCGTCACGCCGCACTGTGGCGGAGGGCCGGCACCGCTGTGGTCCGGGCAAAGCAAAGGCCACCGCTGCGGGGTGCAACGGTGGCCGGGATGGGATGGGCCGGAGCCGCCCCAGGGGCGGTCCGGTGGGAATTCAGATGATGGGCTGCGCCTGGCTTACTTGCAGACGCCCGCGTCGTCGCAGAGCGCGCCAGCCGCTGCACCGGCGGCCGCGCCGACAAGCGGGTTGCCGTCGAGAATGACTGCGCCGCCCGCGCCGATGGCAGCCCCAGTGAGGGCGCGCTCTTCATCGGCAGACAGGTTGCAGGCGCCCAGCGCAACAAGGGCTGCGCCAGCCAGCAGGAGTTTTGAACGGGAAGGGAAACGGACCATGATTTCGAGCCTCTCAACGTGTTGTTATGAGGCTGAATCTGGTCATCAGATCCACGGTTTGCGAGCCGGATTCCGGCTTTGTTGCAGGCCTCAGCAAAGCCTTGCTGATCCCCCTGCACGAAATCGGCGAGAACTGTCCGACGGGCGCTCAAAACCCGTCCTCCCCATTGAAGGCACCGGGGAAGTTCTGACGCGCGAGGGTCTCGTCGATGCGCAGCAGCGCCTGGTAATCCTCGGGGTCAAACGGATCCTCGGCGGGCACGACCTCGCGCTCAAAGAGCCAGCTGAGACGCCCGGCATCGAGGTTGCCCCGCTCGAAGGGCGCATCGCCAAAATGCGCCCAGAGCGCCGCCATGAAGCCCTCATCCGCGCGGCGATCCGCCGGGCGGCGATCCGCATAGCGCTCGCGCGCCACGAGCTTTGTCGCCCCATCCTTGTGGGAGCGGCGCAGCACGAACTGGAAATCCGTGCCGGGCAACCGGCCCGGGAAGCCGCGATGCTTGGTCATCTCAGGACGCGGCATCAGAGACCCTCCCATTCGCAGCCCACACCCGTCCGGCGCAGGCTTTCAAAATACTGGGTGACATCGGGGGCGGCCTGCCCCCGGGGGACGGCGCGCTCCATCAGAATGACAACCACCTGTTCGGGGCCATCCGCCGGGGCGTCGCGTTCGCACAGAACCTGAAAATCCTGCTCCAGTGCGGTGAAATCATAGAGCCCCCGGGCGCGCGCAATCTCTGGCGCCACATAGCGCAGCACCAGCACGGGCGCCCCGCCCTGATCCTCGATCAGGGGCGGCAATGCGACCGGGCGCAGGCCGGAGGGCAGATCTTCCACGACCATGGCCGGGACCAGCGGCGGCCGACCTGCGGGGCGCGGCGAGAGAGGGCGGGCGGCAATCATGGACGGCGCGCCACCATATCGACCTCGACCAGCGCCCCGACCGCGAGCGCGGTCACGCCAATCGTGGTCCGGGCCGGGCGGACGCCCTCGCCAAAATAGGTCTTGTAGACCGCGTTGAACGCATCGAAATCCCGTTCAAATTCGGTCAGATAGCAGCGGCATTGCGCAACATCCGCCAGCGAAAGGCCAAGCCCCTCGAGCACCAGAACGAGGTTGTCCATCACCCGGTGCGCTTGCGCCGTGATCCCCTCGGGCAAAGGTGCCTCGGGATCATCCGGAAAGGTCGGCATCTGGCCGGTGAGAAACACCCAACCATCGCTTTCGGTCGCGTGACAGAACGGGCCGACCGGGGTCGGGGCTGCGTCGATCATGTGGTACTCAGGCATGGCGCATCCATCTGGCTTGGTGCTGCGTGTCGCTCAGCAGATCGCGCAGGATCGCTTCGCAGCGGGCTTGGGGAAAGGGGCGCACAGCAACCTGCCCGCCCGCCTCGACACGGATCCCGGCCGGATCCGGATGGATCCGCACGACCGGGGAAAATCCTCGGAGCGCGCGCAAGGCTCGCCACATATCCTGCCGGATCTGGTGGGCCAGACGGCGGCGCGACCGGACCTGCGGCAAGCGCTGCTCGACGGCGAAATCCATCCGCGCCCCGGGCTGCCGGGACAGAGTCAGAACGCCCTCGTGATCTGCGATATGCCAGCCCATGGCCGCCTCCGGGTGTTTCAGGGACCGGCGGGCCAAGCCGCCAGTCCCGGGATCAGACACGCGTCCCCCACCGACGAAGGCCGCATTGGCGCTCCCCTCGCTCCTCCCGGTGTCATGGTCGTGTAAGTGCCGATCCATCTCGTGATGCTCTGGTCGGATCAGAGCGGGATATTGTCGTGCTTTTTCCAGTGCTTGGCCACGCGCTTGTTGCGCAGGCTGGCAAAGGCGCGGGCCACGCGGCGGCGGGTCGACTGGGGCATGATCACCTCATCGATGAAGCCGCGCTCGGCCGCCACGAAGGGGTTGGCAAAGCGGTCCTCGTATTCCTTTGTGTGCGCCGCGATCTTGTCAGGATCGCCAAGATCCGCGCGATGGATGATCTCGGTGGCGCCCTTCGCGCCCATCACCGCCACTTCGGAGGTCGGCCAGGCGTAGTTGATGTCGCCCTTCAGGTGCTTGGAGCTCATGACCACATAGGCGCCGCCATAGGCTTTGCGGGTGATCACGGTCACTTTCGGCACGGTTGCCTCGCCATAGGCAAAGAGCAGCTTCGCGCCATGCTTGATGACGCCGTTGTACTCCTGCGTGGTCCCAGGAAGGAAGCCAGGCACGTCCACGAGGGTCAGGATCGGGATCTCGAAACAGTCGCAGAACCGCACAAACCGCGCGCCCTTGCGGGCGCTGTCGATGTCGAGCACGCCTGCCAGCACCATGGGCTGGTTCGCCACGACGCCAACGGTCTGGCCCTCGAGGCGGATAAAGCCCGTGATGATGTTGCCCGCGAAGTCGCGCTGGATCTCGTAGAAATCGCCCTCATCGGCGATCTTCGTGATCAGTTCCTTCATGTCATAGGGCTGGTTCGGATTGTCCGGGATCAGCGTGTCGAGGCTCTCTTCCACCCGTGCCGGGTCGTCGAAGAACGGCCGGACCGGCGGCTTTTCGCGGTTGTTGAGCGGCAGGAAGTCGATCAGGCGACGCGCCTCGGCCAGCGCCTCCACGTCATTTTCAAACGCCGCATCGGCCACGGAGGATTTCTTGGTATGGGTGCCTGCGCCGCCGAGTTCCTCAGCGGTGACCACTTCGTTGGTCACGGTCTTCACCACATCGGGGCCGGTGACGAACATGTAGGAGCTGTCCTTCACCATGAAGATGAAGTCGGTCATGGCAGGCGAATAGACCGCGCCGCCCGCACAGGGGCCCATGATCAGGCTGATCTGCGGCACCACGCCCGAGGCGTCGATATTACGCTGGAACACATCGCCATAGCCCGCGAGGCTGTCGACACCCTCCTGGATCCGCGCGCCACCGGAATCGTTGATCCCGATCACCGGCGCGCCGGTTTCCATGGCCATATCCATGATCTTGCAGATCTTCTTGGCGTGGGTTGCGGAGACCGAGCCGCCCAGCACTGTGAAGTCCTGGCTGAAGACATAGACTTGACGGCCATTCACCGTGCCCCAGCCCGTGACGACGCCGTCGCCCGCCGGTTTCTGGTCCTGCATCCCGAAATCGGTGCAGCGATGGGTGATGAACATGTCGAACTCCTCAAAGGAGCCCTCGTCCAGCAGAAGTTCAATCCGTTCCCGGGCGGTCAGTTTGCCTTTGGCGTGCTGGCTGGCGATCCGCTTCTCGCCCCCACCCAGGCGCGCGGCTTCGCGGCGCTGGTCGAGCTCGTGCTGGATATCTTTCATCAGGTCATTCTCCGTCTCGATTTGGCGCTGACCCTAGGGGGAGGGAAATGTGCTGCAAAGCAGAATCCGGAAAATTTGCAAACTTTGTGAAATAATTGAATTGCGAATTGCAAAATAGCATATACAGGCGTGGAGATTTCCGTTTTCACGTGTATTCCCAAGAAGATAAAGGATGCCAGCCGCACCCACGGCCACGCAAAGAACAGAAAGCACGGCACCGCCCCGGTATAATTTTTGCTCAAACGTGGAGCAGTTTGCGCAATACGTGACAATTCGCCCCTGCAGAGGATGCACAACCCCTCTGCACCAGTGCAGTGGACTCTCCCCCATTCGAGGCATAGCAGGGATCTATGCCTCCGTCGCTCCAGACCCGGTTCCTCAACCGCAACACCCCGCCTCATATCACCACGCTGGTGCTTATGGCGGGGATTGCGGCTTTGACGATGAACGTATTCCTGCCCTCCCTGCCGGGGATGACGGCGTATTTCGCCACCGATTATGCGGTGATGCAGCTGTCGGTCTCGCTCTATCTGATGGCGACGGCGGTTCTGCAACTGGTCGTTGGCCCCCTCTCGGACCGCTACGGGCGGCGACCGGTGCTCTTGGTCTCCACGGGGCTTTTCGGCCTTGCAACGCTCGGCGCGCTCTATGCGCCGAATGTCGAGGTTTTCCTGGCCTGCCGCATGGCGCAGGCGATCATCGCCTCCGGGCTCGTGCTTAGCCGGGCCATCGTGCGCGACATGGTGGGACAGGCCGAGGCCGCCTCGCTCATCGGCTATGTCACCATGGGCATGGCGCTGGTGCCAATGATCGGCCCGGCCATGGGTGGCGCGCTGGATGAGGCCTTTGGCTGGCGGGCGAGCTTCTGGCTGCTGCTGGCCTGCGCGGTCGGGCTCTTTGCGCTGATCTGGGCGGATCTGGGCGAGACCGCCAAGACAACATCCGCCAGCTTCAAGGCGCAATTCGCCGAGTACCCGGAGCTTCTGCGGGCGCGGCGCTTCTGGGGCTATGTGGCGGCGTCGGCCTGCGCCTCGGGCGTATTCTTCGCGTTTCTCGGCGGCGCGCCCTATCTCGGATCCGAGGTGTTCGGGCTGACCCCGACCACGCTCGGCATCTATTTCGGCGCGCCCGCCTTTGGCTACATGACGGGGAACTTCCTCTCGGGGCGCTACTCGCAAAGCTTCGGGGTCAACCGGATGATCTTCTGGGGATCGATGATCACGACCGTGGGGATGAGCCTGTCGATCCTGATCTATGCCCTGGGCCTGACCCATCCCCTGACCTTTTTCGGCCTCGTGACCACCGTGGGGCTGGGCAATGGCATGATCATCCCGAACGCTATCGCAGGCACGCTGTCGGTACGCCCTCATCTGGCGGGCACGGCGAGCGGGCTCGGCGGGGCGATCATGGTGGGCGGGGGCGCGGCCATGTCCGTGCTGGCCGGCGTCATCCTGCCCCTGGGCACGGGACCCTATCCGCTGCAGATCCTGATGGTGATCACCTCGATCGGCTCGACCCTCTCGGTGATCTACGTCATGCGCCGCGAAGGGCAACTGGCGCAGGATGCGCAGGACGCCGAGGCCTGACGCCCCTCTGGACCCCGGAGTTTGCAAATACTAGACAGGTGTTAGCAAACATGCGGAGCGGCCATGGCCACCCAGAAACTCTATGCCGGTGCCAAGCTGCGCGAGACCCGCACGGGGCTTGGCCTGACCCAGAAGCTCTTCGCCGAGAAGCTCGGCGTCTCCCTGCCCTATCTCAACCAGATGGAGAACAACCATCGCCCGGTCTCCAGCACGGTCTTGCTGGCCCTAGCGCAGGAGTTCGGCTTCGACGTCACGCAGCTCAGCACCGGGGAGGCGGAACGGCTGGTCACCGATATGCGCGAGGCGCTGGCGGATCCGGTCTTCGGCGAGGGCGCGCCGCCCTTGGCCGATCTGCGGCTGGCCGCCTCGAACGCGCCTGCCCTGGCGCGCGCCTTTCTCGAGCTGCACCGCACCTATCGCCAGACCCATGAACGCCTTGCCTCGCTGGACGAGGCGCTGGGGCGCGAGGGGTCGAGCCTGCAGCCCTCCCCCTGGGAAGAAGTGCGGGATTTCTTCCACTATTGCGACAATTACATCGATGCCGTGGATCGCGCGGCTGAGCATATCGCGGCTCAGATCGAAGGCGATCTGGAGGCGGGCGCGCGCCGCCTGCTGAGCCGCAAGGGCCTCGCCGTGCAGTATCAGGACATCCCAGAGCTGCGGCAGTTCAATGACCGCTCCGGCGTGCTGACCCTCTCGACCCGGGCCGCAGCACCCACGCGGCGGTTTCAGCTCCTGGTGCAACTGGGGCTGGTCGGGCAGAACGAACTGCTCGAGGCGACCCTCGATCTCGCCCGGTTCCAGACCGAGGAGGCCCGCGCCATCGCCAAGCTGGGTCTGGCGAATTACTTCGCGGGGGCGGTCCTGCTGCCTTACCGGGAGTTTCAGGCCGCCGCCGCCGAAACCCGCCACGATCTGGAGCGGCTCGCCGACCGCTTCGGCGCCTCGATCGAGCAGGTCGCCCATCGTCTCTCGACCCTGCAACGACCGGGCGCCAAGGGCGTGCCGTTCTTCTTTGTGCGGGTGGACCAAGCCGGGACGATCACGAAACGCCACTCGGCCACGCGGCTGCAATTCGCGCGCTATGGCGGGGCCTGCCCGCTTTGGAACGTGCACCAGGCGTTTGAGACGCCCGGGCGGTTCCTGCGACAACTAGCCGAGACCCCGGACGGGGTGCGCTACCTGTGTCTGGCGCGCGACGTGTCAAAGACCGGTGGCAGCTGGGGCGCGCCCACACGGCGCTACGCCATCGGGCTCGGCTGCGAGCTGCGCCATGCGCCTGCGCTGGTCTATGCGGACGGGCTGGATCTCGGGCAGGATTTCGAGCCGATCGGGATCTCTTGCCGGATCTGCGAGCGGCGGCAATGCCACCAACGCTCCGTCCCACCACTGGAACGGAAGATCAGCGTCGATCCCAGCCTGCGCGGCACCCTGCCCTATCAGATCGATACGGCCTGAGCCGGTCAGACGGCGGCCGTCAGCATCCCATAGATCTCATCCTTGAGCTGCATCCGGCGGCGGCGCATCTCATCCTCGGCGGTGGGCGAGACGGCCTCGATCCGCTCCTCGGCCCGGTGCACCGCGCGATTGACGTCGTGATACTCCGTGCAGAGCTTGGCGAAATGCGCGTCCGAACTGCGCAGCTGCGAAATCAGGTCCACCTTGTCCGGAAACTCTTCGGCCAATTCATGCGGCGTGTGAGACATCCATCCACTCCCTTTCCTGTTATGCCCACCCAGCCTAAGCCGCGCGCGTTCCGCGACCTTGATCCCCGTCAAACAGGGGCGGAAATCTCAGGTCTTTGTGTCGGAAACCGACGGGGTGATGCCGGCCTTGCGCAGCCGCGCCTCGCGCCAGGACAGAAAGGAGATCGCGGCCACGATCAGCCCGCCGCCAAGGATGACATAGCTGTCGGCGGCCTCGCCAAAGACCAGCGCGCCGAGGGCCGTGGCCCAGATGAGCTGCAGGAAAGTGACCGGCTGCGTGACCGAGAGGGGCGCGGCCTGGAAGGCGAGCGTCATGGTGTAGTGCCCGAGCGTGGCGAAGCAGGCGACGCCAAAGAGCACGGCGAGCTGCAAGGGGCTCGGCGTCACCCAGACCGCCAGCGCGAAAGGCGCCAGCCCCAGGGACACGGTGATCGAGAGCCCGGCGACGACGACGCTCGGCGAAACATCCGCCACCAGCCGCTTGGCCAGCAGGTAGCTGATGGCAAAGCCCAGCGCCGTGCCCAGCATGGCGAAGTGACCGGGCGAGAGTTCGCGAAAGCCCGGGCGCAGGATGATCAGCGCGCCGATCAGCGCCACGCAGATCGCGGCGATCCGGCGAAAGGCCATCCGCTCCCCGAGAAAGAGCGCGGCGCCGATGGTTACATAGACCGGCGAGAAATAGTTCATCGCCGTCACCTCGGCGATGGGGATCTGGGTCATGGCAAAGAACCAGCAGATCACCGCGCCTGTATGGACCACACCCCGGGCTGCAAAGATCCCCAGATCCTTGCGCGGGATCCGGGTCCGCAAGAGCGTGCCGAGCACCGGCAGCACGAAAACGAGACCTAGGATGTAGCGGAGAAAAGCCGCCTGCGCCGCCGGAACGTCCGAGCCGATGGACTTCACCAGGGCGGTCACCGCCACGAAACTCAGCCCGGTGGCCACCATCCAGAAGATGCCAGCAAGTGGCCTGGGTTGCGTGCTTTCCATGGGCGAGGCGTGCCATGAAAGCCCGGGGCGGCGCAAGGCCGCTTGGCGTGCCGGGCTACTCGGCTTGACCCGCCGCGAAGCCCGAAACCATCTCGGCCACAGTGGCCTTGTATTGCCGCCGTGCGGGCTTGTTGAGCTCGTCGATCCGGTGGCCACCGCCCTTGATGAGACGCACGGACATCTCGGCCCCGGCGGCCTCCATCATCTGCACCGTTTCCTCAACCGAGCGGGCATTGTGCTGGGACACGCCCTTGGTGCCGACGCCGCCCTGGGCAGGCTGGTTCTCATCCTCGGTGCCGTGCAGGTGGAGGATCCGCAGACCACTCAGATCCGCGTTGCAGGCCGGGATTGCCGGAGTGCCGGAGATGGCGATCACCCGTTTGGCCAGCCTGGGACGCTCACAGACCAGTTTATAGGCCATCATCGCGCCGTTCGAATGGCCGACAATCGTCACGCGCTCCGGATCCGTGATGCCCTCGGCCACAAGCCGGTCCACCAGCCCCGACAGGTACTCCACATCCCGGGCGGTGGTATCGAGCATCCCCCGCCCCTTCAGCCCCGCATTCCAGGCGTTCATCCCGCCCTTACGGGTCACCAGTGGCCCCTGACGGTTGAGCTTCAAACGCGACCCTGTGGGGTAGAGCACGTTGAACCCGAACCGCTCCGCCGCCTTGTCGAGCCGGAGCGTGTCATACATCTTCTCGCCGCTCTGAAACCCGCCATGGAGGACCATGACCAGCGGCGCGGCCTCCCCCGCCACGCTTTTGGCACGGTAGAGGAGTGCATCACGTCCCTCGCTCTGGATCTCGCTGAGATTGCGCGCCGAAGCGCCCGCAAGCCCGAAGGTCACGACGCTGAGCAGCGCCAGGAAAATGGATTTGATCAGGGCTCTGAGAAGGGGGAAGCGTCGTCTCCGCGCCATTGGGCTGTCTCCGTATCCGGGGTCGGGGCGCTAAAGGCCCTCGGCGACCTGCGCGCCCCCAAGGAGCAGCTTGGCCGCCAATCCCCACATGGTGAGTGCGATCACGAGATCAAGGATCTGCCAGGATCGGGGCTTGGCAAAGACCGGCGTCAGGAGCCGCGCACCATAGCCCAGCGCAAAGAAGAAAAGCGCGCTGGCGCAGGCCGCACCGATGCCGAACGCCGCCTCAGCCCCGGGAAAGCGCGTCGAGAGCGCACCGAGCAGGATCACCGTGTCGAGATAGACATGAGGGTTCAGCCAAGTGAGCGCGAGACAGGTGATCAGGGCCGCGCGCAGCCCGCCTGCCGTCCCTTCGGCGGGCGACAGGGTCGCGCCCCCGCGCAGGGCGTCCCGGAAATGCTTGATCCCGTACCAGATCAGAAAGGCTGAGCCCGCGATGACAAAGGCCGGGGCAACGCCGGGGAAGCGTTCTGCCATGATCTCAAAACTGCTGACGCCCAGGGCGATAAGCAGGGCATCGGACAGGGCGCAGGTCAGGCAGATCGCGAAGACATGCTCGCGCCGCAGCCCCTGTCGCAGAACGAAGGCATTCTGTGCCCCGATGGCGAGGATGAACTGCGTGCCGATCAGAAACCCGGCACCGGCGGCGGCAAGATGGGTGGGCATGACGGGAACTCTGGGCGGGAACTCTTTGGGGCGAGGCGACAGGCCTAGCCCGGACCGACCGCCGGGTCCAGCGCTCTTTGCCGGCGCCAGATCTCGAACGCCGCGAGATAGGGGACATAGAAGGCAAACATCTGGATCTGGTCGAAAAGCCCGGTGAACTCCTGTGTCGAGCCCCAGCCGCCCGTGACCGCATACCAGAGCCCGTAATGGATCCGGTAGATCCAGGAGGCAAGCGCCAGCAGGATCAGCCGGATCGCCCAGTCGCGATGTTGCGAGATCCGGCGGGCGCGGGCATGACGAAAGGTCTGGGCTGCCGCCCAGAGCATGAGGAGGCCATAGAGCGCAAACCCCGCGGACATGAGCGACCCGCCGATCGTGCCCACGCGCGCAATGAAGACCAGCCCGCCCAGGGCCGTCAGCCCCGCAGCGGCCACAAGGATGCGTCCCAAGCTTCGGTGCAGGCCCGGCCAGCGCCGGCGCAGGGCTGGCAGGGCCTGCACGAGCACCAGCGCCGTCAGCCCTGCCCCGCTCAGCATGTGCAGCGAGAGCGCGGTCTCAGCTCCCCGGGCGCCCGTAGAATAGAGGTAGCTCTCGGCGCTCAGATCCTCCGTCAGCCCGCGCCAGCCGAAGAGGGCCGCATAGACCGCGAAGGGCAGCGCGAGCAGCCAGATCAGTCCCAGCGCGCCGATACGCAGCCAAGCGGGCGCGGTCACAGGGGCCAGACCAGCAGGATCATCGGCACCGAGACCGCGACGATCAGGATCTCAAGCGGCAGGCCCAACCGCCAGTAATCGCCAAAGCTGTAGCCGCCGGGCCCGAGGATCAATGTGTTGTTCTTGTGTCCGATGGGCGTGAGGAAGGCCGCCGAGGCCGCCACGGCCACCGCCATCAGGAACGGGTCGGGCGAGGCGCCCAGAACCCGGGCCATCTCGATCCCCACAGGGGCGGCGACGATGGTCGTGGCCGTGTTGTTGAGCACATCCGACAGGGTCATGGTCACCACCATCAGCACCGTCAGGACCACCCAGCCCGGCAGGCCCTCGGTCAGACCCAGAAGCCCTCCGGCCAGAAGCTGCGTGCCGCCGGAGCTTTCCAGCGCGGCCCCGAGCGGGATCATCGAGCCCAGCAGGACTACCACCGGCCATTCGATATGGGTATAGAGCTCGGCCACGGGCAGGATCTTCAGCAGGACATAAGCCATGGCCACCAGCCCCAGCGCCACGGGCAGATAGACGAGCCCAAGTGCGGCCGCCGCCACCGCTCCGGCAAAAAGGCCGATCGCCGCCCATGTCTTGGCCCCTTGGGTCACTCGCGCCCCGCGATCTGCCAGGGGCAGCACACCGAGCCAGTCGAGCACCTCGTCTTTCGCTTCGGAGGGCACGAGCAGAAGCAGGATATCCCCCGCCTCGATCTCGGTCTTGCGCACCTGCTTGGTGATCCGCGCGCCCTTGCGCGCCACCCCCATCAGGACCGTGCGCTGCCGCCAGGCAAGGCCAATCGCCTGGGCGCTTCGCCCGGCGATGCGCGCGGTGTCGGGCACCACGGCCTCCACAAAGCTCACCCCGCTGCCATCATCCTTGAGCGCGTCCAGCCGCTTGGCATCGGAGAAGTCGAGCTTCAACGCCGTACGGAACTCATCGAGCGGCTCCGGCTGAGCCTCCAGCACCAGCGCATCTCCGGCAGCGATCTTCAGATGCCGCGCCGCGAAGCGCCGCTTGCCGTCGCGGATTACCCCGAGGATCGCCACATCCGCGCGCTCCGCCTCATCAAAGAGATCGCTCAGGGGTTGGCCGATCAGCGCGCTGTCTTCGGGGACGGTCAGCTCGGCGATGTAGTCGGCGAATTGCTCCAGCCCCGCGCCAGGCTTGGCCGCACCTTCTCGCTGCGGGATCAGCCGCCAGCCGATCAGAGCGACAAACGCCATGCCCGCCAGTGCCGCCACCCCGCCCACGGGCGCGAAGTCGAACATGCGGAAGGGGGTGCCGACCGTCTCTTCGCGGATCGAGGCGATGATGATGTTGGGCGGTGTCCCGATCAGCGTCGCCATCCCCCCGAGGATGGTCGCGAAGCTGAGCGGCATGAGGCTGAGCCCCACCGCCCGCCCGGCCTTGCGCGCCGTCGCAATGTCCACGGGCATCAGGAGGGCCAGGGCCGCCACATTGTTCATGAAGGCCGAGAGCACCGCCCCCACCGCCCCCATCATCGCGATATGCGCCCCCAGCCCGCGCGACGCATCCACCAGTGTCCGCGTGATCAGGAGCACCGCGCCCGAGCGCACCAGCCCCGCCGAGACCACCAGTACCAGCGCCACCACAAGCGTGGCCGGGTGGCCAAAGCCGGAGAACGCCTCCGCCGTGGGGACCACGCCCAGCACAACCCCGATCAGCAACGCCGAGAAGGCCACGATATCATAGCGGATCCGCCCCCAGAGGAGCATCCCGAACACCACCCCGAAGAGCGTGAAGAGCACGATCTGATCAGACGTCATCGGGCGTCCTTGGCGAGAAAACGAAGCGGCTCACAGATGGGGCCCGCGCGGGCGGCGCCCGTCTTCCTGCATCTTCTCGATGGTGCGGACCGTGTTCGGCATAAACCGCCCGCGCGGCTTGGCCTCGGCCCACCATTGCCGCGCGCCCGGAGGCGACAAAAGATCGAGAAAGAGGTTATGCACCGCGATCTCCAGGTCTCGCATCTGCGACGGGACCGTGCCGCTATGCTTCTCGAAATTGCCGATGATGTGGATCTCCTGCTCCAGGTAGTGGCCGTAGGAGAGCTTCTCGGCCTCGGTCAGGCTGGTGTAAACCGCATTCCCCCGCACAACCAGATCAGCCATGGCAGGATCATTGGTCGTCGCCTTGAAACTCGTCAGGCTTTCCAGCAGGTGGCGCCAATTGCTCAACCCGGTCTCGCGGTTCTGGATCCGCAACTCGAAGGCGAGAAAGAGCAGCGAAGCGATGACCCCCGCCGCGGCGATCAGGTCGGCTATGGCAGCGAGCTGGGCAAGCATGGGGCGCGGCTCCGGGTTGTTTCGCGTTCCGCGAGCTTAGCGCCGCTGCGGTGGTCCGAGCAACACGCCCGTCCCGCGCGCGCGAGCCTGGGACACGACCGACGACCCCCACGCCGCTGCGCGCGAGCCGCCAGCTCGTCGGGGCTGCATGGGCCCGGCGTCCCGCCAAGCCCTGTCAGCGCCCGGGCAGCCTTTGGTCAAAACCCGCGCTGCCCCCATTGCCGATCCCTATCCAAGTGCGCTATCTCAGCGCTCAACTTCGATTGAGACCATCCGGGGAGCGTGCCATGGCAGGCCATTCAAAATGGGCAAACATCCAGCACCGCAAGGGCCGGCAGGACAAGCTGCGCGCCAAGCTGTTTTCGAAACTGTCCAAGGAGATCACCGTGGCCGCCAAGATGGGCGACCCGGATCCCGACAAGAACCCGCGCCTGCGCCTCGCGGTGAAAGAGGCCAAGGGCCAATCCGTGCCCAAGGACGTAATCGAACGCGCGATCAAGAAGTCCCTTGGCGGCGAGGGCGAGAACTATGACGAGATCCGCTATGAGGGCTACGGGCCCGGCGGCGTCGCGGTGATCGTCGAGGCGATGACCGACAACCGCAACCGGACGGCCTCCACCGTGCGCTCCACCTTCTCGAAGAATGGCGGCAATCTGGGTGAGACGGGCTCCGTGAGCTTCATGTTCGAGCGCAAAGGCCAGGTCAGCTATCCGGGCGATGTGGGCGATGCGGACACGGTGATGATGGCCGCGATCGAGGCCGGCGCCGAGGATGTCGAAAGCGAGGAGGAAGGCCACATCATCTGGTGCGCCGACACCGACCTGAACGATGTGTCCAACGCGCTGGAAACCGAGCTCGGCGAGAGCGAGAGCACCAAGCTCGTCTGGCGCCCGACCACCACGACCGAGCTCGACCTCGAAGGCATGCAGAAGCTGATGAAGCTCCTCGATGCCTTGGAGGAAGACGACGACATCCAGAACGTCACCGCCAATTTCGAAGCCTCTGACGAGGTGATGGCCCAGCTCTGAGCCAACCTGAACAACGCTTGCAAAACCCCGGCTTCAGCTGGGGTTTTTTCGTTTGGCAAACCGCTGGGCAGGTCGCAGGTCCTATGGTCTAGTGAAGAAGGTTTCAGTCAAAGGTATTCGCAAGCATGGAAACCGAACACTGGGCCCTGTTGGTGGCTGTTCTGGCCCTGCTGGGTTTTGACGGCAAGAACGGATGGCGTTTTCTCAAGTGGCTGGCCCGCGGAGGAAAGCCAGCACCACTGCCACCGCCGGTCCCAGTTGAAGTCGTCCCTGCGGCTCCGCAAAGATCCGAATTTCCGGCAATAGCGATCCATACGGATCGAAAGGTGATCGGGCGCGACGAAGACCTGACAAGACTTCGAACCGTCCTCGCCAGTGGTAAGGGAGCTCAAATCACCTCGGCGGGTGCAGTGCTCAGGGGCGAAGGGGGTCGGGGCAAGACCACGCTGGCGCGCCACTATGCCGAGCAGATGGGGCCGAGCTATGATGGCGGGTGCTGGGTGCCTGCGCAGACCCGCGAGGGGGTGTTCGATGCGCTCGCCACCTTTGGCACGCTCGCCTTCGAGCTGCCCGCGCCGGAACCGGTGGGCGCGGCCCATATCCACGCCGTGCTCGACAAGATCCAGAACAGCAATGCACGCCTGCTCTTTGTGTTTGACAACGTCCACGGCACCGAGATGAAGACCGCAGAGGAAGGCACCTTCACCTATGCGGATCTGCGCCCCTTTCTGCCCCAGGGCGACAAGATCCACCTGATCCTGACCACGCGCGCGGGCAGCGGGTTTGACGGGTTCGACACGATCCCGCTCGATGTGCTGGCCTATGACGGCCCGGACAGCGCGGCGGTGAAGCTGCTTTTGCAGGAGGCCGGACAGGCAGACGCCGATGCCGAGACCCGCGTGGTGGCGCAGGGGCTGGCGGCGAAGCTGGGGGGCCTGCCGCTGGCCCTGACCATTGCCGGGGCACTGGCGCGGGAGGGAGCCAGTTTTCCCGAGCTGGCCGAGCGGATCGGAGAGATCCTCGCCGCCGATCTGCCCAATGGCGACTACCCGGACAGCATCAGGGCGGCGGTGCAACTTTCCCTCGCCGGACTTAGCGCGGATGCCCGCGCCCTGCTGGACGTCGCCGCGTGGTGGGCGCCGGACAGGATCTCGGTGCGGCTTTTTTTGGATGCCCCTGAGGGCGACTGGTGGGAGATTTGCAAAGACGTCATTCCTGAAGAAGTCCAGTCTCTCGTGGCGGACCCGGTCCGTGTGCGCACAGGTTTGCGGGCGCTGCGGGACCGGTCGCTTTTGCAAGGCGGGGCCGAGCTGTCCCTCCACCGCCTGACAGCCTCCGTCCTCCGGTCACAACAGGCAGGCCAGGGTTGGACAGAGGCGCAATCAGCCGCTGTTCTGTTGAAGGCTTGCTATCCCGGGGGCACGAAAGATCCGCAAAACCCTCATCACTGGGCGGAATCCCGTCAACTGACGCCCCATGTGCTCGCCCTTTGGGACAAAGCGGAGGAGCTCTGGGAAGGAGATTGGAAGGAGCCGGACTGGTCGGCCATGGACGCATTGCTTAACCAATGCGGTATCTACTTGAGGACTCAAGGTGATCATCCCGAAGAGCTCCGTTGTAACCGGGCGAGCCTGCGCTTGAAAGAAGCACGTTTGGGGGAGGATTCGCGGGACGTCCCGCGCGCCCTTGGCAACCTGGGTTTGATTTTGTCGAGGCTCGGAGAGTTCGCCGAAGCAGACGCTCTGCTCACCCGTGCGGTCAAACTTGACGAAACCTATCGCGACCTGAGCGCCGAGCTCGCGGGCAGCTATCTCAAACGCGCGAATTTGGAATTCGAGCGTGCGGAGCACGGGCAGAAAGCGGATTTCGAGGCTGCGGAGTGGGACATCGTTCGCGCGCGCGATATCTCTGAATATCTCGGCGACACCGCAAATGTTGCCCGAGGGTGGAACAACCTGGGCTATCTGCGGCGATTACAACAGCGCGCGCAGGAAAGCGCAGAGGCCGATGAGACGGCCCTCGAAACGCTCCGCTCCCTGCCAGATGCCAACCCGGTGGATCTCGCGGCCTATGCGATGAATTCTGGTTCGACGCGATTGGAAGCCGGGCAGGCAGGGACAGCGGAGGGATTGTTGCGCGAGGCCTATCAGATCTACTGCGAGATCTTTGCGACGCGGCCCGACCACCAATACCTCAAAACTTCCGCCGGTTGGCTGACTTCTTGCCTGCTGACGCTCGTGCGCGCTGGGGATGATCCAGAGGGGCGACAACGGGAGGCGCGCGAGATTTGCGCGCGGCACCGTCTCGACTTCGAAGAGATTGAAGCCGCCGCTGTTCAACTACCCATCAGCCCGCCGAAGTAACCCTTCCCCGCTCCTTGGGAAGCTTCGTGTCTCTCTCGCGGGTCTTCGAGCGCGGGTTCTCGGAGTGCTGATACAGGGCGATAGCGGTGGCACGCAGCCGTAGGACGCGCGCATTAGATACGTTCGAGGTGGCATCCGGGTGTTCGAAGAAGCTGAGCGGTGGAAACAGCGTTTGAGCCAAAGTCACTGCCGCCTCAAGCTCAGATAGATCCAGCCCCAGCGCGCTTGCAATCGTTTCTCGGGCAGTGAGGTCATGAACCTGTCTTTGCGAGGAAGAAACGACCAAATCTCTGCCGACGTAGAACGATGCGTCAGCGTGGATACGCGCCACTGGCTGGGTCGAGGCTATGGATCAGCCAGTCCGACACCATGGACTGCATGCATGGTCGCTTCAGATGCGCATAACGGGCCACAAGGCAACTTGCTTTTCAGGAATGCGGTGGCATTCGCGACGGGCGCGCGCTGCTTCTGACGCGGCGGCGCCCTGCGGGATCAGACCATGTCGTCCGGGAAGAACCCGCCATCGGCGATGAAGGTGTTGTAGAGCCGTTCGAGGTCCGTCACGCCGTAGAATGTCACCGAGCTGCCATTGTCGAAATCCAGCCGGATGCTGTTGTTGCCGACGGTCGCGTAGTTCTGTTCCAGCTCAGCGAGGGACGGAACACTGTCGCCCACGAGCGCGGCATCGATGAAATGCGCATCATTATAGATCTCTTCCCCGCCGAAGACGCGGTCATCGCCGAGATCTCCGGTAAAGTAAAAGACATCCGTGCCGCCCTTCCCGATCATGATGTCATTGCCGAGATTGCCGAAGAACGTATCGGACTGCTTGCCACCGATCATGATGTCGTTGCCTTCGCCGCCATCGGCCCGCAAAGACGCGCTTTCGATCTCCTCATCCACGCGGATCCGGTCTCGGCCAGCGCCGCCATAAGCTTCCACGCGGCTGCCCTGCGCGATGATCGTATCTCCGCCATTGCCGCCGAAGACAAAATCGTCCTTCCCGCCCAACAGCTCATCCCGGCCCCGCAGCCCGTAGATCCCGTCGATCTCGCCCTCCGTGCCCGAGAGCTCATCGCCAAAGAACGGGCGCACCGGGTTCTCATCACCCACCACGGAGTTCTCGAAGAGCAGGCCGAGATCCACCGCATCGCGCAACTCGCGAGTCATCTCGGCAAGGTCCGCGACCGCCTCATTCAAGGGGTCCGTCAGATCGGCGAGCAGACTGTTGAATTTCGAGTTCAGATCATTGATCGCCTGTTGGATCGGGTTGAACGGCGACAGGAGATCGGCGAGCAGATCATTGATCGCGTCGTCAATGCTGCCAAGGCTCAAGCCAATCGCATCAAGCGCAATGTTCACAAGCTCGGTTATCCCATCCACGATGAATTCTGCGAAATCACTAATCGCGTTCAGAACGTCGAGCGCACTGAACCCGAAGAGCTTGATCCCGTCGAGCGCGTCTTCCACATCTTTCAGAAGATTTGAGATCGGATCAAACACCTTTTCCAACGCGCGCTTCAGGCCGGTCGCAACGCTCGTATCCGGCATCGCGTCGGCCAGCGCATCTGCGGCCGTTTCCGCCAGCGCCGCCACTTCGCTGATCCCGTTCAGAACCTCATTGCGCAGGGCGACATACTCATCCACCGCCTCGTTGAACCCATCAATGCGCGATGGCAGACGGAAGGACCCGCCGCCCGGATAGAAGGGCTGATCGCCAAAGCTGGCCTCAAGCCGCGCGGCCTCATCCTCGGCCACGATGAACGCCGTGGCCGCCAGCGTGACGGTCGTGTTGGCCAGAGAGATCGCCTCCTTGCCGTCCTCAACCGCATCGCGGACCGGGTTCAGCTTGGTGTTGATCTGGTCCATGGTCGTCTTGGAAGTAGAGATCGAGGCCTTGAGCCCCTTGGCCGCGCTGTCAAAGGCTTTCACCGCCGTGCCGATGCCGAATGGCAGGTTTTTCAGCACATTGATCACCGAGGTCGGGATCGACAAAGCACCACTCGCACTGTTCAGCGCAGAGGAGATGGTCGCGGGGACGCCGAGAAACGCCTCCACCGCGTCGAGGGCATCGCCCACATCCACCGTCGCGGTTTGAATGGTCCCGAGATCGCTCTCGATGACCGCGACGTTCTCCAGGTAGCGTGTCAGTTGCAGCATGTCTCAACCTTCCCTTGCAGTCTTGGGCATCGGGCTGAAGGGCCGCGGCGCCGTGTACTGATACTTTCTTGCGATCATCCCCAGAGCGAGAACGGCGCGACGAAGGAGCCGCCCCGGTCCATGCCCAAAGGTCAGACCAAAATTATGTCGTCCACCAAGTCCTGAGCATCGATCCCCGCCACGATGACGCGCGCCCCGTCCACGGTAACCGTGGTGTTACCATTCCGCTCGGACAGAAGGCTCTCGGGGATCGCGTCGCCCGCATTGGCGCCCGCGACGAGATCGGCCTCGATCAGAAGCGAGTCGAGATTGTCTTCGAAATCCGTGACGAACTCGAACCCCGAACCCGCAAGAATAACGAACTTGTCTGCCTCTGTACCGCCGCTGAGGATGTCAAAGCCACGGCCACCTAAAACCGTATCCTTGCCTTTGCCACCGGAGACATTGTCGAAGCCAAGTCCCCCATCCAGCAAGTCGCTTCCGCCATCCCCCTCGATAACATCACGCCCTGCCCCGCCATAGGCTTCGTCGTTGTCAGCGCCGCCGGAGAGGGTGTCATTGGCCAACCCGCCGAAAAGGAAGTCATTGCCCTTGCGTCCCATGAGCGTGTCATCGGCGCCAAGACCGAACAGCGCGTCCTCTCCATCCGTGCCATCCAGGAAATCCGCGACAGCTTCGCCGCCTGCATCCCCTTCAACACGGTTTTCGAAAAGACTGCCCAGATCGACCACATCGCGCAGATCCTCGACTATGGTGGTCAGGTCATCCACCAGCCCATCGACCAGCCCGTTTAGCGTGTCGATCAGCGGATCGGCGAAGGCCAGCAGGTTGTCCAACGCGTCCAGGACCGGCTGGAGCGGCGTCAGCAGCAGCTCTTCCAGATCATCCGCAAGCCCGCCAAGGTCAATCCCGATGAGGCCGAGCACATCCGAAATTACGCCTTCGACGAAATCCTGAACCACCTGAAGCTGATTTCCGAGCTCCTCAAGGATCCCGCAGATATCCACAACGACCGCCGGGATGGTGAAGCCCGGGGTGATGACTGCGGGGATGGTGATCCCGGTCCCGGGGACCAGCACGCCGAAGACATAGACCGGCGGGATGACGATCTCTGGCGTGATCACCACCGGCGGCACGACAATCTCGGGCGTCACCTCGAAGACGACGCAGAGCGCCTCCTCGATATCCGAGAGCGCATTGGCAATGGGCTCAAAGACCGTGTTCACCGCGTCGAGCACCTCATCGACAATGCCCAGATCCGGCAGCAGCGCCGCCAGATCATCAGCGGCCTTGTCCAGCGCGGCCGCGGCGGCCTGCACCGGGGCCAGAAGGGCCTCCTGCGTGTTGAACCAGGCATCCGCTGCGGTTTCGTATTCGGCAATCCGCGCGGACAGCTCAGAACCATCATAAATGGTCTGGGTGCCGAGGCTCACGGACAAAAGCGCCGCCTCATCGAGGCGGAACGTATGCTCCACATTGAACCCGGTCAGAGCGATGCCCGCGGCCTCGTTCACATCCGAGAGCACATTCACCACCTGGCGCAGAGGCGCCCAGGCATCGTCGAGCGCGCCCATCGCGTCGGCCTGAACCTCGATCTGGTCAGAAGTGAACGCGGAAATATTGTCGATGGTCTTCACGGCGCTGCCAATCACGGGCGCAAAGCTCAGGGGCACGATCAGCACGTCAGGCAGATCCAGCGCGTTGGCCGGCACGCGCAGCTTGTCCTCAAGCTTGCCGGGGATCTCGAGAATGAAGTTCAGTTTTTCCAGACCAGAGCCAAGCGTTCCGGAGGCGTTGGAAGCGGTGACGATATCGTCGCGCACCCGGTTGACTGTCGTGAGGTAGCCGGTGGCCGTGGTCATAATGAAGTACCTGTGCTGAACATGACGGGGAAGCGTGTAATGCACAAAAAAGAAGCAAGCGTTTGCGCGACATTACGCCGAGACCTTGCGTCAAAGCAATAAGTCGCTGAGTTTACCCCCCGTTTACTTCCACAAAATTGCGTCTAAGCGGGGATTGATCGCGCGAGAGAGTTTTGCCTGCGCCGTAAGACACGCGGGCCGTGTCCGGTTCAGAGCGGCCAGATAAAGGGGATGACCGCGCTGGCCAGGATCCCCGTGCTCAGGTTCAGCGGAATACCAACCTTCATGAAATCCGTGAAGCGATAGCCGCCCGGGCCAAAGACCATCATGTTGGTCTGGTACCCGATCGGTGTCGCAAAGCTCGCCGAGGCCGCCACCATCACCGCGACGACCAGCGGGCGCGCATCCACGCCCAGGGCCTCCGCGAGCCCGATGGCGATCGGTGTGACCACGACAGCCACCGCATTGTTCGACACGAGCTCGGTCAGCACCGAGGTCAGCAGATAGATCGCCCAGATGATCACGAAGGGCGGCAGTTGCATCAGCCCCGGCGCCACCGCATTCACGATCAACGCCACCGCGCCGGAGGCATCGAGGGCTGCGCCAACGGCCAGCATGGCAAAGATCAGCGCCAGAAGGCGGCCATCGATGAAGGAAAACGCCTCCTCCGCGTCGATGCAGCGGGTCAGAAACACCACGGCCACAGCGACAATGGCCATCATCAGGATCGGCGCCACGCCCAGCGCCGAAAGGGTCACCACCCCCACCAGCGCGGCCAGCGCAATCGGTGCATGACTCCGGCGATAGGCCCGGGCCGAGGGCTGGGCGATATCCACCAGCCCCACATCCGCGGCAAGGCGCTGGATATCCTCCGGCGCCCCTTCGAGCAGCAGTGTGTCGCCCACCCGCACCACCAGATCATCGAGCTGCCGTCCGATATTCTGGTTCCGGCGGTGCACAGCCAGCGGATAGACCCCGTAGCGCCGCCGCAGGCGCAGCTGCCCAAGCGACCGCCCCACGAGCCCGCAACCGGGCGTGATCAGCACCTCGACCGTCGTGGTCTGGACCGAGCTCAGCTTGTCGACCCCGGGGCCCATCGCCTCCGCCGTCTCGACCGAGCGCGAGGATTTCAGGCTCAGCAGTTCCGCCATTTCCGTGCGCAGCACCACGCGGTCCCCGGCCTCCAGCGCCACATCGCTCAAGTCACGGCGCAGGGAGGCATCTCCGCGCAGCACGTCGATCAACCGCACGCCATCGCGCTTGAAAAGATCGACGCCTCTTGCCTGCTGTCCGATCAGAGGGCTATCCTCGGGGATCGCGACCTCGGTGAAGAACTTCATCTTGGATTTGTTCGACAGAAGCATCGCCATGCTGTCGCGATCGGGCAGCAGTTTGGGCCCGAGCACCGTGAGGTAAATCATCCCCCAGATCACCACGATCAGGCCAAGGGGCGTGACCTCGAACATGGAGAACGCCTCCAACCCATTGGCGCGCGCCACCCCGTCCACCAGCAGGTTGGTCGAGGTCCCGATCAGGGTCAGCGTCCCTCCCATAATCGCCGCATAGCTGAGCGGGATCAGGATCTTCGAGGCCTTGATGCCAAGGGTTTGGCTGAGCTGGACAAAGACCGGGATCATCACCACCACGACGGGCGTGTTCGACACCACCGCCGAGGAAAACACAACGAAGCTGATCAGCACCACGATGGACATCTTGGGCCGCTCTTCGGCGCGCTTTTGCGCGAGAGACGTGAACCAGTCGAGCGCGCCCGTGCGCACCAGCGCTCCCATCACGATGAACATCGCCGCGATGGTCCAGGGCGCCGGGTTCGACAGCACGTTCAGAGCAGCGTCATAGGGCAGGATCCCCAGAACCAGCAGAACGGTCGCCCCGCCAATGGCCACGACCTCGGTCGGGTAGGTCTCGCGCAGAAACAGCGCGAACATCGCGATGACCACCGAGAGGGCAATCAGGGCGTCCTGGGTTGGCGCAAGGCCGAGATCGATCATGGGGCGCGCGTGGTCTTGGTTATGGCCCTGCCGCAGGAGGCGGCGGAGCGGCGGCCTTACTGTGCGGAGCGTCAGCCTTGCTGGCAAGGGACGAATTGGCGCGCGGGGTGACAAGGAAGAGACCGACCATCATCAGGGCGGTCGCGGCCCAGACCGGACCGGAATAGCGCTCTCCGAGGATGAGCATCGCCCAGAAGAGGCCAAATCCCGTCACCAGATAGCTGACCTGCGCGGCAAAGACCGGACCGGACCGGCCCACGAGCCAGACATAGCTGCTGTAGACCAACCCGTGGATCGTGGCGCTGGCCACGAGGGCCGCGTCCGGCGCGCCCCAGGGCGGGCGCGGGTCGATCCACTGCCCCGAGAGCAGCGCGAAGGGCAGTGCCAGAACGATCCCGACCAGGGAGGCGCCCAGCAGGACCTGCACCGCATCCACCCCGTAAGTGCCCCATTTCGCGACCACATTCCCCTCCAGCGCGTAGAAGAGCGGCGCCAGCAGCGAGACCGGCACCCAGATCAGCATCGCCGCATCGGGCAGCGCCGTACCGGGCAAAACGATCAGGGCGACACCCCCGAGACCACAACAAAGCCCCGCGATCCGCTTGAGTGAGAACTTGTCAAGCCCGAGGGCCAGGGCGATGGGAAAGGCCAGCATCGGCACAAGAGAGAGCAGAATCGACGTGATCCCCGAGGGCAGGTGCACGATTGCCGCGTAGGAGGCCGAATTGGGCAGCAAGGTGCCGATGATCGCCATGATCACATAGAGCCGGATCTGCTTGCGCCCGAGCGGCAGGCGCTTGCCACGCGCCAGCGTGATGGCTCCGAGGACCACCGCCCCCACGGCAAACTGCCAGAAGATCAGGCCGAAATGGCCATAGCCTTCGGAAACCGCGATTTTCGAGAGAGGTTGGGTAACCCCCCATCCGGCCCCGAGCACAACCAGCAGACCTGTCAGCCAGAGCCGCGCGCCGGGGGCCTGATCCGTCATCGGACCGGCGCCGCGTCGGTGACCGGCGCAGGGCCCGCCGCTGCCAGCCGCCCGCCATGGCGGACCATTTCGACCCGCGTGGCCTTGCCCGTACGGTCATCGGTTTCGACATAGAGCCCCGAGAGCGTCGCCGGCCCCAGCGCCGGCACATAGCGCCCCTTGGACATGCCGGTGACGAAGCGGCGCATGGGTTCGGCCTTTTCCATACCGATCACCGAGTCGTAGTCGCCGCACATGCCCGCATCGGCCTGAAACGCCGTCCCGCCGGGCAGGATCTGCGCATCCGCGGTGGGAATATGCGTATGGGTGCCGACCACGACCGAGGCGCGCCCATCGCAGTAATGCCCCACGCCCATCTTCTCGGACGTGGCCTCGCAATGGATATCCACGAGGCTCGCCTGCACCAGACCGCCCAAGGGGTGGGCGCGCAGAACCCGGTCGAGATCCGAGAAGGGATCCGGGAAGGGCCTCTTCATGAAGACCTGCCCCAGCACTTGGGTGACGAGCACCTTGCGGCCCTGGCTCGCCGAATAGATCCTGTGACCGCGTCCAGGCGCGTCCTTGGCGAAATTCATCGGCCGCAGGATCCGCGGCTCGCTCTCGATGAATTGCAGCATGTCGCGCTGGTCAAAGGCGTGATCCCCAAGGGTCAGGCAATCCGCCCCCGCGGCCAGCAGCCCTTTGGCGTGATCGGGCGTGAGCCCCGCGCCATTGGACGCGTTCTCGCCATTCACCACCGCAAAATCGATCTTCCACGCCGCCCGCAGGCGGGGAAGCTCTTCCGCGATGGCGGACCGTCCGGCCCGCCCCATCACATCTCCAAGAAACAGCAGTCGCATGGGCCACCGTTAGGCCTCTGGCGGCTCCGGCGCAAGCGTGCTTATGCGCGCCCTTTGCGCGCGCAGGGGGCTCAGGACGGCAACAGACCCTCTTCGGTCACCAAACCGTCGAGGGGCTGATCCGTCTTCTCTCGGGGCAGTGGGTCCGGGGCCTCTTGCGCCGCATAGGCCAGACCGATGGCGCGCACGGGCCCCGCCGCACGCAAAAGCGCGAGCGTCCGGTCATAGTACCCGCCCCCATAGCCCAGGCGCGCGCCCGCCCGGTCAAAGGCCACGAGGGGCACGATCACAACGCTGGGCTGCACGATCTCGGCCTGGCGCGGGACCTGGGCGCCGAACGGCCCCTCGACCATCTCGGTCTCGGGCGTCCAGCGGTGAAAGAGCAGCGGTTGCCCTTTGCCCTGAATGACCGGGACGCAGAGGGTTCGGGTCGCGGACAGCGCAGTCATTGCGGGCAGAGGCGACATCTCGCTGCGGATCGGCATATAGCCCGATACCGCACCCGGAGGTGCATCCCGAAGCACATCGAGCAGAGCCGCAGTCGCCGCCGCAACCCAGGGAAACCCCGCTGCGCGATCCGCATCAAAGGCGGCCTTGCGGCGGGCAAAGGCCGCCTTCCGAGCCGCAGCCTTGGCGGCGGTCATGGGGTCGTCGGGCCTCGTCACAGCAAGATCATCGACGCAAAACCGAGGAAGACGAAGAACCCCACCACATCCGTTACCGTCGTCACGAAGGTGCCAGAGGCCAGAGCCGGGTCGATCCCCAGCTTGTCCAGCGCCAACGGGATCAGCAGCCCCGCGAACCCGGCAACGGCCAGGTTCACCACCATCGCCACGGCGATGACCAGCGCCAGCACCGGCGTGCCAAACCAGATCAGGCTGACCCCGCCCATGATCAGCGCAAAGACCGCCCCGTTGAGTGTGCTGGCCATGACCTCGCGCCGGAGCACCCGCCAGGCGTTCGAGCCCGTCAGGTCCTTCGTGGCAATCGCGCGCACCGCCACGGTGAGGGATTGTGTGCCGGCATTTCCGCCCATGGAGGCAACAATGGGCATCAGCACCGCGAGGGCGACGACCTGCGAGATCACATCCTCGAACAGCGAGATCACCAGCGAGGCAATGATCGCCGTCAGAAGGTTCACGCCCAGCCAGGGAAAGCGCTGCTTGGTGATGTCCCATGTGGTGTCCGAGACCGACTCGTCGCCCACACCGGCCAGACGCAGGATATCCTCGTTATGCTCCTCATCGAGCACGACCATGGCGTCATCGATGGTGATCACCCCGACCAGCCGGTCATCGGCGTCCACCACCGGGGCCGAGATCAGGTGATACTGGTTGAACGCATAGGCCACGTCGCTTTCGGGTTGGGTCACCGGAATAGTCCGGAAGGTATCCTCGGTCAGATCCAGAAGCGGCACCTCGCGCCGCGCGCCCAGCATCCGGCCGAGCGTTACATAGGCCGTGGGGCGCATGCGCGGATCCACGAGGATGATGTGGTAGAACTGCTCCGGCAGATCCTCTTCGGCGCGGATATGATCGATGGCCTGCCCGACGGTCCAATGTTCGGGCGTCATCACCAGCTCGCGCTGCATCAGGCGGCCCGCGGAATACTCGGGGTATTGCAGCGACTGCTCGACAGCGACCCGATCCGGCGCCTCCAGCACCTCGAGAATCGCGCTTTGCTGTTCGGCGTCGAGATCCTCGACCAGATCGACCACATCGTCGCTCTCAAGATCGCGGACGGCATCGGCCAGCACGGTCTTGGGCAGGGCGTCGATCACCTCTTCGCGCAGCCCCTCGTCGAGCTCCGAGAGGACCGCACCGACCTCATCGGAGGTCCAGATCTCAAGGAGTGCGCGCAAGCGCCCTGAACCGATCTGCTCAAAAAGGTCCGCGATATCAGCCGGGTGCATCGGCTCGAGGATCTCGGCCACCAGCGCCGGGTCTTCGGCGTCGAGCGCATCATAGAGGGTGGTGACCACGTCCCGGTCGAGGGCGTAATCCTCCTCCTGCATCTCTTCGATGGGTTGCGGGCTGTCCGCCATGCCTGCCTCCGGACCTGCGCGGGCCTGCGCCGAGCCACGCTGCGGGGACCATAGACAGGGCGCGCCGCGAAGGCGAGCCGCTCCGAGCGGAAATTCGACATTTACCCCGCTGGGCGTCCTGCCTACGGTGCTGCACATGCAGCATCATCTCGTGACCGGGCAAACGCTCGAATTCTTGGACAATCCCTTGCGCGCGCCTTGGCAGGACTGCGTCCGCATCGACAGCGCCGGGGCGGTGCGGATCGAAGGCGGCAAGATCGCCGAAATCGGCCCCGCCGCTGCCCTGCGGGCGGCCCATCCCGCCCTGCCTGTGACCGATATGGGCGATGCGCTGCTGCTGCCCGGTTTCGTGGATGCCCATGCGCATTACCCGCAAACCGCGATGATCGCGAGCTGGGGCAAACGGCTGATCGACTGGCTCAACAGCTATACCTTCCCCGAGGAGCTGCGCTTTGCCGACCCGGATTACGCCGCAAAGATCGCGGCGCGCTATTTCGATCTGACCCTCGCCCATGGCACGACCACGGTTTGCGCCTATTCCACGGTCCATCCCGCAAGCGTGGAGGCGTTTTTCACCGAGGCGCAGGCGCGCGGGCTGCGCGCCCTGACCGGCAAGACCTGCATGGATCGCAACGCGCCGGAGGGCCTGACCGATACCGCGCAGAGCGCCTATGACGACAGCAAACGCCTGCTGGAGGCCTGGCACGGGGTCGACCGGCTGTCCTATGTGATCACGCCGCGCTTCTCACCGACCTCAACGCGGGAGCAGCTGAGCGCCCTTGGTGCGCTTTACGGCGAGCATCCCGATTGCCTGATGCAGACGCATATCTCCGAGCAGACCGACGAGATCGCCTGGGTCGCCGAGCTCTTTCCCGAGGCGCGCGACTATCTCGACACCTATGAGGCCGCTGGGCTGCTCGGGCCCACGGGGCTTTTTGGCCATGCGATCCACCTGATGGCGCGCGAGGTCGACCGGCTGGCCGAGACCGGGGCGGCGGTGGTGCATTGTCCGACCTCGAACACCTTTATCGGTTCGGGCCTGTTTGACATGGCCGGGCTCGCGCCGCGCCTGCCCGTGGGGCTGGCCACGGATACGGGCGGCGGGTCGAGCTTTTCCATGCTGCGCACCATGGCCGCAGCCTATGAGATCGGGCAGCTGCGCGGTACGGCCGTGCATCCGGCGCAGCTCTTGTGGCTGGCCACCGCAGGCTCCGCCGAGGCGCTGCATCTGGGCGATCGGATCGGACGGCTCGCCCCGGGGATGGAGGCGGATCTGATCGCGCTCGATCTCGCCTCGACCCCGGCGATTTCCCAGCGCTACGCCGAGGCGGATGATCTCTGGGAGGCGGTGTTTCCTACCATCATGATGGGCGATGACCGGGCGATTGCCGGGGTCTGGATCGCGGGCGACCGGCGGATCTGAGCCGGTCAGCAGGCCCGGGCGTAGGTCATCACCCAGATATCGCCCGTCCCGCGCGCGGTTCCGGCGGCCTTGGGGTCAGGGCTGAGCAGATTGCGACGATGCCCCTCGGAGCCAAGCCAGGCGCGCAGCACCTGGTCCGCGTCGCGTTGGCCTTTGGCGATATTCTCCGCCGCATAGCAGGCCTCATAACCCGCCGCGCGCATCCGGCGCAGCGGGGTCGATCCATCGGGCGCCACATGGTCGAAATAGCCCTTCTCCGCCATGTCCTGCGCATGGGCAATGGCCGCACGGTCGAGCGCCGAATTCGACGCAAGTGCGCCCTGCCCCGCGTCGCGGCGCGCCCCGTTCACGACGGCCAAGAGCTCTGGTGCAGAGCTCGCCGTGGCATTCTGTACGGGCGCGATCCCCGGCCCCGCGCCACTGCATCCGGCGAGAAGCAAGGCGGCGAGCCACACCCCGCGGCTCATGTCATCAACCGGTTGAGGCAGCGGGTCTGCTCCGCCACCAGTGCGGCCGCATCCCGGCGCACCAGCTGGCTTTCGCGGACCACGGGCTTGCCCTCGACAAAAAGGTCCCGCACGCCGCTGGGACCGGAGAGCAGCAGGGCCGCCACCGGATCCCAGGCCCCGGCGGCTTCCAACCCGGACACATCCCAGACCGCAATATCCGCGCGCATCCCGACCACCAGCTGACCGAGATCGTCGCGGCCCAGCACCTCGGCCCCGCCCCGCGTGGCAATCTCGAGCATCTCGCGCGCGCTCATGGCATCGGCGCCGCTCTGAACCCGCTGCAGCAGGAAGGCCATGCGCGCCTCGGCCATCATCCCATTGCCATCATTGGAGGCCGACCCATCCACGCCCAGCGCCACATGCACTCCCGCATCCCGCATGGCCCGCACGGGCGCGATGCCCGAACCGAGGCGACAGTTGGAGCAGGGGCAATGGGCGACGCCGGTGCGGCTGCGGGCGAAGAGGTCGATCTCGCTCTCATCGAGCTTGACGCAATGGGCGTGCCAGACATCCTCGCCCGTCCAGCCCAGCTCCTCGGCATATTGCCCGGGACGGCAGCCGAACTGCGCCTCGGAATAGGCGATATCCTCGTCATTCTCGGCCAGATGGGTATGCAGCATCACGCCCTTGTCCCGCGCGAGGATGGCGGCGTCCCGCATCAGCCCGCGGCTGACGGAAAAGGGCGAACACGGCGCCACGCCAACCCGGACCATGGCGCCGGGGTTCGGGTCGTGGAACGCGTCGATCACGCGGATCGCATCGTCGAGGATCGCGGCCTCATCCTCCACCAGACTGTCGGGTGGCAGGCCCCCATCGCTCTCGCCGATGCTCATGGCCCCGCGCGTTGGGTGAAAACGCAACCCGATCTCTGCCGCGGCCTCAATCGTGTCCTCGAGCCGCACGCCGTTGGGATAGAGATAGAGGTGATCGGAGCTCAGGCTGCAGCCGGTCAGCGCCAGTTCCGCCAACCCGACCTCCGCCGAGATCCGCATATCCTCGGGCGTCATACGCGCCCAGATCGGATAGAGGGTCTGCAACCAGCCAAAGAGCAGCGCGTCTTGGGCGGCTGGGACAGCCCGGGTCAGGGTCTGGTAGAGATGGTGGTGGGTGTTCACGAGGCCCGGCGTCACCACGCAGCCCGAAACATCCAGCGTCTCGGCCCCGTCCAGCGGCAGATCCGTACCAATGGCGGTGATCACCCCGCCCTCGATCCGCAGGTCGCAATCGCTGATCTCGCGTCGCGCATCGTCCATCGTGACCAGAACACGGGCCTTGCGGAGGATGAGCGCGCTCATGCGGGCACCTCGCGCAGGATTTCGAGCGCTGCGGCGTGGATCTCGGGGCTGCCTGCGGCCAATGCGCGTCCGCCGCCATGGGCCGGGCCGCCCTGCCAATCGGTGACGATGCCGCCCGCCGCCTCGATCACCGCGATGGGCGCGCAAATGTCATAGGATTGCAGCCCCGCTTCGATCACGAGGTCCACCTGCCCGGCCGCGAGCAGGCCGTAAGCGTAGCAATCCATGCCATAGCGGGTCAGGCGGCACTGGCGCGCGACCTCCTGAAAGCCGCGCTGCTCCGTGGCGCTGCCCACTTCGGGATAGGTGGTGAAAATCGTGGCCTCGGCGAGCGCCGCACAGGGGCGCGTGCGCAGCGGGGCGCTGCCTCGTGGGCCGGTGACGGTTGCCCGACCGGTGCCACCGGAGAACCGCTCGCCAATATAGGGCTGATCAATGACACCCAACCGGGGGCCATCCGCGTCGTTCAACGAAATCAGCACGCCCCAGGTGGGCGTGCCGGACATGTAGGCGCGGGTGCCATCAATGGGATCGAGCACCCATGTCAGGCCGGAGGTTCCTGACACGGGGCCGAATTCTTCGCCAAGAATGCCGTCATCCGGCCGAAGCTCCGCCAGAACGGCGCGCATGGCTTTCTCACTCGCGCGATCAGCCTCGGTCACGGGATCGAACGCGGCCACCCCAGCCTTGTTTTCGATCCCGAGCCCCTGCTCGCGAAAGCGGGACAGGGTCGGCGCGCGGGCCGCATCGGCGAGCGCGTCTGCCACAGCCCAAAGCTCTTGCGCGGGGAACGCCTCCCCGGTCTCAACTGGCGTGTTCATCGGGTCTCTCCCGCGGTTACGAAACCGCGCTACAGACCGCGATGGCTCAGGTCAAGCTCAGGCCGCGTCGCTGAGAACCCGTGCGAGGTCGAAGAGACGGCGCCGCTGGGTTTCCGGGATCGCGTAATAGGAGCGCACAAGTTCCAGCGCTTCCTTGTCCGATAGCAGATCGCCCGGCATGTCCATCTCGTGGGCCTCGGCCACCTGAGCTGCACCCAGACCTTCGAAGAAGAAGCTCACCGGAACACCCAATGCAGACGCGATTTCCCACAGACGGGACGCGCTGACGCGATTCATGCCGGTCTCGTATTTCTGAATCTGTTGAAACTTGATTCCAACCTTGTCGGCCAATTGCTGCTGGGTCATACCCACCATCCAGCGGCGGTGACGCACGCGTTTGCCCACATGGACATCAACGGGATGTTTCATAGAACGCTCCTTTTCTCCTGTGGGTTTATCAAGCTAGTTTCGTGCCAAGTGAGCCATATGTCGGTAAAGAATCTGTCGACTGGTCCAAAAAAAACGACTCGCCCTTGGAAAACCTAGCAACTTCCTAAACATGAAGTGCTAACGCATATTTCCCCAAGCGGGTTATTGCCGGTAGCAGCTAGTCTCCTTATAGGTGTTTTGCATTTTGCAACGCATTTTGCAATACATCCTTCGGTAGATTCCTATTTTGCACTGCATTCCGCCAAGATCCGGCGGCCCTTTGCCGATGGGGATGGGCGGGTCTCTGCTGGTCGTTGCCCGCCGCCATCGCTACAGTCTTGCCCGAAGTCAGATCCGGGTCCTCGGGCCCCAGCCGGAGAACCTCATGCGCGCGTTCCGTATCCAGTCCTACGAGACCCCCCCTCAGATCGAAGACATTCCCCTCCCCGAGCCCGCAGCAGGGGAAGTGCGCCTCAAGATCGAGGCCTGCGGCCTGAATTTTGCGGATCTACTCATGTCAAAGGGCAAGTATCAGGAGAAACCTGCGCTGCCGACAACCCTCGGGATGGAAGTGGCAGGCGTGATCGACGCCCATGGCCCGGGGACCGAGGCGCCGCCGGTGGGCACCCGGGTCGCGCTCTTTGGCGGTCGGGGCGGGCTGGCCGAATATGGCTGCTTTCCAGCCGAGCGCTGCGTGCCCCTGCCGGATGGGATGCCCGCCGCGGATGCCGCCGGGTTCCAGATCGCCTATGGCACCTCCCATCTGGCGCTGGAGCATACGGCCCATCTGAAGCGGGGCGAGACGCTTCTGGTTCTGGGCGCGGCAGGCGGTGTAGGCCTGACAGCGGTGGAGATTGGCAAGCTCATGGGCGCCAAGGTCATCGCCAGCGCGCGCGGCGCGGACAAGCTGCAAAGGGCCAAGGAGGCCGGGGCCGACCACCTGATCGACAGCGATGCAGGCGATTTGCGCGAGGCGGTCAAGGCGCTCGGAGGCGCAGATGTTGTCTATGACCCCGTGGGGGGCGACGCTTTCACCGAGGCGATGCGGGCCTGCAACCCGGAGGCGCGCATGCTGATCATCGGCTTTGCCTCGGGGGATCTGCCGCAGATCAAGCCGAACCACCTGCTGGTCAAGAACATCTCGGTACAGGGTTTTTACTGGGGCGGGTTTCTGACCTTCAATCCCAAGGCCCTCACGGACAGTCTCGCGACCCTGTTTGAGTGGTACGGCGCGGGCAAGATCTCCCCCCATGTGAGCCATGTGCTGCCGCTGGATCAGGCGGCGGAGGGGCTGGAACTGCTGCGCAGCCGCGCCTCAACCGGGAAGGTCGTAATCGAGATCTGAGGCTCAAAGCTGCGCGTAGGCCTGCCGCAGGAGATCCGCGAGCGCGTCCCGCACCGGATCGCCCGCCGCGCGGTGACCATAGAGCACGATCTGCTTGGTCGCGAGCTTCGGCAGCTCGCCCCCATGGGAAATCCGCTCCAGATGGGCGGGCTCGGTCCCCTCGATCACTGCATGCACCGCCATATCCGCCGCCACGATCGGCTCGATGGTGCGCGCAGACTCAGCTTGCACGGTCATGGACCAATCCATGCCCGCCTCATCCAGAGCCAATTGCACGGAATCCTTGAAAAGGCAGCTCTGCTCGAAGGCGAGCGGCAAGGGACGGCGGCGCCAGGCCTGACCACCCACGGCACCGATCCAGACCAGCGGCAGGGCCGCCAAAGCCTCCCCGCCGCGCTCCACATGATCCTCGGTGGTCAGGATCAGATCGCATTCGCCATTCGCCAGAAATTCCTTCAGACGCATGGTGAAGCTTGAAATCAGGTCGACCTTCACCCGCGGATAGTCCTGGGTGAACCGGGCGAGCACCTGCGGGATCGCCGGGTAGACAATGTCATGGGGCACGCCGAGGGCGATCTTCCCCTCGAAGGCCTGATCGGTCATCCGCGCATAAATCTCGTCATTCAGCGCCAGCATCCGCTTGGCATAGGAGAGGAGCTGATCCCCCGTGGGCGTCAGCGCGATCCCCCGCCCCGACCGATCCAGAAGCGCGAGCCCGAGACTTTCCTCCAACCGCTTGAGCTGCATGGAGACCGCCGATTGGGTGAGGTTCAAGAGCCCGGCGGCCTTGGTCACCCCACCGGATTCCGCCACGGAGACGAAAGAGCGCAAAGCCGTCAGGTCGAGATTGCGGGGCATGTATCACCTTTCATGATTTCGAGCATCACAATCATTCGTTTTTAAAATGAGTCAAGGCCTGCCATATACATCAGAAAAGGTGATGACCTTTACGCAAACCATCGCAAATCAGAAAGGATAGACCCATGCGTGCCTCCCTCCCCCTATCCGCGTCCCTTCCTGCGCCCCGTCCTGCGCGCTTTTCCCTTCCGCGCCTTGTGCATCTGCTGACCCTTGGCCGAACGCGCAAGCAATTGCGCGGTCTTGATGCCCATATGCTGAACGATATCGGCCTGTCCCGCGAGGCCGCAGATCGCGAATCCGAGCGTCCGATCTGGGATGTGCCGCAAGGCTGGCGCAAATAAGGTGCGTCAAAAACACGGCTTTTACGATCCACCATTAAAATGAAGGGGGAATCTGCTACCAAGAAGGCCGGTTTCCCCGCAGCACACTCTTGAAAACTCGGCCATGTTCGCCAATATCAGTGGCAATCCGGGCCGCGCCATCGGCTCGTCTTTTTCAAGGAGGGTTCAATGGCACAATACGATACGATCCGCACTGCTGGCGTTGGCGCCCGCTCTGCGCAGATCGATGAAGGGCTTCGCGCCCATTTCAACAAGGTCTATGGCCTCATGTCCGTGGCGATGGTGCTGACGGGCGCTGTCGCTTGGGCTGTTGGCACCAATGAGCAGATGCTGGCCGCAATCTTTGCGACGCCGCTGAAATGGGTCGTAATGTTCGCCCCGCTGATCATGGTTTTTGCCTTCAGCGCGATGATCAACAAGATGTCCTCGGGCGCCGCTCAAGTGTTCTTCTACGCCTTTGCTGCCGCGATGGGCCTCTCGATCAGCTACATCTTTGCGATCTATACCGGCGTCTCCATCGCCACCACGTTCCTCGTGACGGCGATCGCCTTCGCGTCGCTCAGCCTCTTTGGCTACACGACGAAGAAAGATCTGAGCAGCTGGGGCCGCTTCCTGTTCATGGGGGTGATTGGCCTGATCGTCGCTTCGATCGTGAACATCTTCCTCGGCTCCCCGGCGATTGCCTTCGCTGTCTCCAGCCTTGGGGTTCTGATCTTTGCGGGGCTGACCGCTTATGATACTCAGCGCATCAAGACCGAATACATCGAGCATGCGCAGTATGGGGATCAGGAGTGGCTGGCGAAGTCGGCGATCATGGGCGCACTGAGCCTCTACATCAACTTCATCAACATGTTCATGTTCCTGCTGCAGTTCCTCGGCAATCGCGAGTGATCGCAGGACGATCAACAGACTAGGAAAGGCCGGCCTCGCGCCGGCCTTTTTCTTTGCGCTAGAGCGGGGCTTCCATCCGCACAGCCGGAAACCGCAGTCCTGCCGGACCGATGGGCACATCCACCCGTTCCAGGGACACAAAGCCCAGCGCCGCGTAGAATGGCTCGGCCGTGAGGGTCGAGAGCGCTTCGAGACGGGTCTGACCG
Source organism: Dinoroseobacter sp. S76 (assembly GCF_049801095.1). Taxonomy (NCBI): domain Bacteria; kingdom Pseudomonadati; phylum Pseudomonadota; class Alphaproteobacteria; order Rhodobacterales; family Roseobacteraceae; genus Dinoroseobacter; species Dinoroseobacter sp. S76. The sequence goes on from NZ_JBNAGH010000001.1 coordinate 631,943, forward strand.
GCCTCCTGCGCCTCCTCCATGATATCCTTCATCAGGCGCCGGCCCAGCCCCTCTCGCGTGCGGGTATGATCGGTTACCACATGGCGGATATGGCCCAGCCCCGGCGTCACGGTCCCACCCCCGGGCGCGCCCCGGGTCCAGCCGCCGGCGGCGAGGATCTCTCCCCCCTCCTCCACCACGTGGTAGGTCCCACAGGTGACCAGCGCGGGCTGGGCGCGCGAGATCACCGGTAGGATCGTCACCAGCACGGAGGGCGGATAGTCGGGCTTCAGCAGCACCGGATAGCTGCGCGCGAGCAGGGCATCCACCGCCGCAACATCCCGCGCCGTCGCAACACGTCTGGTCAAGGTCATCTCGGGCCTCCTCTGCTGGGTGGGGATCGCGCAAAGAAAAAGCCGCGCTCGGAGGCGCGGCTTGGATCGTAACGTCGGTGGGGCAGATTACTTGATCTTGCCTTCCTTGTACTCGACATGCTTGCGCGCAACCGGATCATATTTCCGGACGACCATTTTCTCGGTCATGGTCCGGGCGTTTTTCTTGGTTACGTAGAAGTGGCCGGTATCCGCGGTCGAGTTGAGGCGGATCTTGATGGTCGTCGGCTTCGCCATGTTGCGGTCTCCTGGCAGATTGCGGGCGAGAGTCGCGTCTGACCCTCGATCAACTTTGAACCCCGGCTTTTACTGGCACCGGCGCGCCTGTCAACCGCGATTCGACATGGAAAGTGCGGCAAGCGCAGCGCGGATCAGCGCGCCCGTTGTTTAAGGTCCGCCACACGGGTCTCGGAGGTCACATCCCGCAGGGCCACCAGCACAAGCCGCCGCGACAGGGCGAGCGGCGCATCACTGGAGCGCGCAGGTTGCAGCGGGGTCAGGGTGGCCTCCCAGGTTTGGGGGCCGATCTCGCCGGGCACGCAGGACACCACGAAGCTCAGCTCCCGCGCGTCGGTCAATGCCGCGTCCAGCGCGCCCTGGGCCAGGCTGCGGCTCTCCCGGGGCCAGAGCGATGCATAGCGCCCGCCCACGCAGGTCTGGGCCGATCCGAAGGGCCGGCCGGTCGCCACGAGGATGCGCCCGGTGGCCGTCACCACGAAGAGCGACTGATCGAGCTTGCCCGCAAGCGTTCCCAGCAAAGCATCCAGAATGTCGGAATCAAAAAGCCCCGCCTCAGCCGCAGCGGATTGATCGAAAGAAAACGCGCTGGTCCCGGCGCTGAATGTATTGGGAAGATCTTCCATGGTAATCACTGTGGCGGTTATCGATCTCCATTTGTGTAACACAAACTAGACAGAAATACAGTCACAAATAGATTACAAATCTGCGCGGAGAGCCTGTAAGCCGGATTTTGTCCAAGACGGCAGGCCGTCTCTGGATGACCATTCCTCTGGGTGCCCTGTTGCCAGTGCACTCTAGCTGCCAACCCGGATCCCTGGGTTGAAGCCACCCTGCCCCCGAAGGCGCGGCGGGATCCCTATTTGGCATTGCTCCCGGTGGGGCTTGCCGTGCCGGTCCTGTTGCCAGGCCCGCGGTGGGCTCTTACCCCACCGTTTCACCCTGACCCGTCCGGAGACGGGCGGTCTGATCTCTGTGGCGCTTTCCGTCGGGTTGCCCCGCCCGGGCGTTACCCGGCACCGTTGCTTCGTGGAGTCCGGACTTTCCTCTCGGACAGATAGCTATGCCCAAGCGGCCATCCAGCCCTCCGCGCGACTGCGCTGTTATCCTTGCCCAAGGGTGGGGTCAACGGGCCAATGGTGCGCGAGCGTTGCAGCCAGCGCCATATCCTGCGCGTCGAGCGGCCCGCTGGTCCCGGGACGAAAGCGCGACCGGACGGCCGCCAACCGAGTTTCCGGGTCGACCTCCGCCGTCATGCCAAATCTGGCCAGGTCCGCGGCAAACCGCGCGCCATCCACCACTGGTTGCGAGGCCGCGGCCCGCCCGGCCTCAGAAGGCCAGATTGCCAGCCCCTGCCGTGCCAAGCGCCGCCAGTCAAAGCGCGGCCCCGGATCGATCTTGCGGCCCGGGGCAAGGTCGGAATGGCCAATCACCTGGGCAGGCCCGATCGACCAGCGGGCCATGATAGCCGGCAAGAGCGTCTCCAGCGCGGTCATCAACGGCGCGGCAAAGGGGCTGACCCCGTCATTGTCGAGCTCGATCCCAATCGACGCGCTGTTCAAATCCGTGCAGCCCCCCCATTGCCCCCGCCCCGCATGCCAGGCGCGCAGGTCCTCGGGAACAAGCTGGGTAACGGCGCCATCGCGCGCGATCACATAATGGGCGGAAACCTCAGCCTGCGGGTTGCAGAGCCAGTCAATGGCCCCGGAGGCGCTCTGCATAGCCGTGTAATGCAGCACGATCAGGCGCGGCGTGAGCCCGTTCTTGCGCGGCCCGCAATTGGGCGAGCGCGGCTCGAGGATCTGGGTCAGTTGCGCACCGCGAGGCGGAACGGGCTCGGGTCCCAGCGACAGGCATAGCCGTCGCCATCCGGATCCAGCCCGCTGCGGTCGCGCTGCGGCCCGCCGGCATCAAGGAAAGCCTGCTGGGCGGCGTTGGCGTCGCTGTAGCGGTCACAGCCGCGGGTCGATAGACGGATCGGGCTGCGGGAATAGACCGGCGTTCCCACGGGATGCGAGGTCGCCAGCGCGAACTCCACGATCGAAGCGAGATCCCCGGAAGGCCGGTCCGGCAGCTCCGTGGGTTCGATCACCTGAAAGGCTTCGCGTTGCGCGGCGAGACGTTCCCGATCGCTTTCGATCGTCACGCGCTCGGACACCGCGTCAAAGCTGTTCTCATCCGAGATGCCCGGACCACGACGCAAAAGGTTCGGGTCGGGCTCGGCCCCTGCCGCCACCGCTTCGGCCACGGCCAGATCGGTCGGATCCGCGCCTTCGGGCAGAATGATCGACTCGCCGCTCGAGAGCGCTGCATCGCGGGCCTGCCGCTCGGTCCCGTAGGCGCCATAGCTGGTGCCAAATCCCGGACCGGCTCCGGCCACGTCATTGGGTGGCACGGATGTGCAGGCCGCCAGAATACCGGCGAGACCTAATGCTCCGACTGTCGAAACGAGACGCATACCAAACCTCTTCACTGCCCCCGCAGGCGAGCCTACCACCAGCGCTGCGGCTTGGCCACAAAGCCCGCAGCCTCTTCGAGCGCATAGGCGGTGTTGAGCAGATCGCCCTCTTCCCAGGGACGCCCGATCAGCTGCAGCCCGAGGGGCAGGCCCTTGCGGTCAAGGCCCGTGGGCACGGCGATGCCCGGCAGCCCGGCGAGGTTCACGGTGACGGTGAACACGTCGTTGAGATACATCTGCACCGGGTCCGCATCGATCATCTCGCCCAGACCAAACGCCGCCGAAGGCGTGGCCGGGGTCAGGATAGCATCGACCCCATCGGCGAAGACCGTCTCGAAGTCACGCTTGATCAGAGCACGCACCTTGCGGGCCCGGTTGTAATAGGCGTCGTAGAACCCAGCCGAGAGCACATAGGTCCCGACCATCACCCGGCGCTGCACTTCGGGGCCAAAGCCCTCGGCACGGGTTTTCTCATACATCTCGGTGATGCCATCGCCCTGCCCGAGCTGGGCCCGGTGGCCGAAGCGCACGCCGTCATAGCGCGCGAGGTTCGAGGAGGCCTCGGCCGGTGCGATCACGTAATAGGCGGGCAGCGCATATTTCGTGTGCGGCAGCGAGATATCCCGCAACTCGGCCCCCGCGGCCTTGAGCATCTCGGCACCTTCGGACCAGAGCGTCTCGATCTCCTCGGGCATGCCGTCCATGCGATATTCCTTGGGGATCCCGATCACCTTGCCGCGAATATCGCCCGTCAGCATGGCCTCGAAATCCGGCACCGCGAGATCCGCGCTGGTGCTGTCCTTGGGGTCGTGCCCGGCCATGGTGCCCAGCATGATCGCCGCGTCGCGCACATCCTTGGTCATGGGCCCCGCCTGATCGAGCGAGGAGGCGAAGGCCACGATGCCCCAGCGCGAGCAGCGCCCATAGGTCGGCTTCAGCCCCGTGATGCCCACGAATGCCGCAGGCTGACGGATCGAGCCGCCCGTATCGGTGCCGGTGGCGGCAAGGCAGAGATCTGCAGCCACCGCGCTGGCCGAGCCGCCGGAGGAGCCGCCCGGGGTCAGCGCCGCGTCATCATTGCCGCGCCGCCAGGGGTTCACCGCATTGCCATAGGTCGAGGTTTCGTTCGAGGACCCCATGGCGAACTCGTCCATGTTCAGCTTGCCAAGCATCACAGCGCCCGCATCAAACAGGTTCTGGCTGACGGTCGATTCGTATTCCGGCTTGAACCCTTCGAGGATCGCCGAGGCCGCCTGGGACGGCACGCCCTTGGTGCAGAAGAGATCCTTGATGCCAAGCGGGATGCCGCACATGTCGGGGGCATCGCCCTGGGCAAGCCGCGCGTCTGCGTGGCCAGCTTGCGTCAGAGCCAGCTCGGGGGTTTTGTGCACAAAGGCTCCGAGCGCGTCAGCCGCCTCCACAGCGGAGAGGCACGCCTCAGTGAGCTCGGTGGCGGTGATCTCCTTGCGGCGCAGCTTGTCGCGCGCAGCAGCGATGGTCAGGGAGGACAGATCAGACATGGGTTACTCCACAACCTTGGGCACGGCGAAAAAGCCCTCGCGCGCATCGGGGGCGTTGGCGAGCACAGCGCCCTGCTGATCCCCATCGGTGACCACATCCGCGCGCCGCTTCAGCCGCTGGGGCGTCACCGAGGTCATCGGCTCCACGCCCTCCACATCGACCTCGTTGAGCTGCTCGATGAAGCCGAGGATCGTGTTGAACTCACCTGCCAGGGCAGGCAGCGCGTCATCTTCGACCTTGATCCGGGCGAGTTTCGCGACCCGGCGTGCAGTCTCGGTATCAATGGACATCCGTAGGGCTCCGCTCAGCGTGGTTTTGCCGGGTTTAGCCTTGGCGCACGGGGCCTGCAAGCATGTGGCGGCGGTAAAGCTCGATCATCCAGCCCAGCATGACCGCGTTGAGAATATGCCACAGGAAATGGGTGCCCAGGGGCAGGCGTGCACAGAGGGTCATGTCGAGCGAGCGCGCGGTCAGCGACAGGCAGAGAATCCCCGCGCCCAGAGCCAGCCCGCGCGCGGTTGCAGGCGCGCGTCGGCGCAGTAGAACCGCGTAGGCGAAGATCAGAAGCGGCAGCGGCCAGTAAAAGCTCGAGATCCCGAAAAACGGCACCCCCGCAAAGACCGGCGTTAGCAGCGCCGTATAGGGCAGATAGGCGAGCGCCCCCAGCCCCGCGCCCCAGACCGGCCAGCCCCAGAAATGCCGGTTCGCCGCATAGATATAGAGCAGCGAGAACCCGACAATCGGCAGCACATCGGCAATCGCCGCCCAGACCTGCGCATGGGTGTGGAAGAGAAAGCTCCCCAACCCGATCAGCGCAAGCAGCCCGCACATCGCCTCCGCCAGGGCCAAACCCTGCCCCTGCACCCGGCGCCACATGACCCAAGCCGCCAACACGAAAGCCGCATTGGTCACGGCGTTGATCGGCTCGGCCCAATAGCTTGGATCCACCCGCTCGCAATACCCGTCGATCTGGTGCAGCAGCCCGTCCATATCCCCTGTCTCGCGGCGATCTCCTGCTTGGAAACCTAGGCGAGAGCGGGCCGCGGAAAAGCCCGAGGCCCGCAGCTATGGATCAGGGCATCGCGACCGCGCCGGTAATGGTGTTCTCGAAGGTGCCGGCCTCGCGATTCGAGAGGTTGCTGAAACGTCCTCCGCCGGTCAGGCCCGCCGCAGCCCCGGAGGCTCCAATCACGGACCATGTGCCCGTCATCGCGCCCTCCGCCGTCATCCCGGTGACCACCCAATCGGTCACGACGGTTGAGACGCCCTCTTTTGCAAAGACACAATGCCCCGCTCCAGCAGCCGAAGCCCGATTGATCTCGAACGAGCCAAAGCACTTGCCCGGCAGTCCGGCCATCGGGTTCTCCGGGTCGTTGGTCGCGAGCGGTTCGTACGCGCTAAGGGATTGCACCAGCATATGCCCCTCGCCCAGGACGGTCACCTCGTTCATGGACTGCCCGCTACCCGTGCCAGAGCCATCAAAGCTCTGACCGGCAAAAGTCATTGTCCCGATAAAGGACGCACATGCGGCACACAGAATGAGTTTCATAAAAGTCCTCCCAAAAGTCGTCATTTTTGTTCTTTTTTAGGCGCAAAATGCTGCGCAGGGGGCGAGCTTAGCACAGGTGACCATCTGGTCAAAATTGGCCACCCGCGTGGCTTGACCGATTCCGGTTCTGGCGGCACCCTGCACCCCGACCGGCGAATGGAGGAGATGGCATGAAAATCACTTGGCTGGGACATTCAGGCTTTCGCATCGAGATTGCCGACCAGATCCTGTTGGTCGATCCCTGGATCACCGGAAACCCCTCCTTCCCGGTCGATCAGAAGGCCGCCGCCATCGCCGACGCCACTCAGATCCTGATCACCCATGGGCACGGGGATCACAGCCCCGATGCAGTGGCCCTCTCCAGGGAACTGGGCGCACCGATTGTCGGGATCTATGACCTTATGACCTTCTGGGCGGAAACCGAGGGGGTCGAGGTGATCGGGTTCAACAAGGGCGGGACCGTAACCCTCGGCGAGGTGAACGTCACCATGGTCAACGCAGTGCACTCTTCCTCCGTCGCCACGGATCACGGGCCGATGTATGCCGGGGCCGAAGCCGGTTTCATGATCCGCGGCGAAGGCAAGACGATCTATGTCTCAGGCGACACGGATGTGATGGCGGATATGAAGATCTTCAACGATCTGCACCAACCCGAGATCGGCATCCTCGCCTGTGGCGGCCATTTCACCATGGATATGGAGCGCGCCGCCTATGCCGCGCGGAGCTTCTTTGACTTCCAGACCGTCATCCCCTGTCACTACAAGACCTTCCCCCTGCTCGCCCAATCGGCACAAGCGCTGATCGACGGGCTGCCCGGCACGGATGTGCGCACGCCCGAGGTGATGGAAACGATTGAGCTCTAGGGCGCGACAGGCTTTCTTAAGTCTCTAAATATCCTCGCCGAAGGCATCCTGACCGCGCAGCACACGCGTCCGTCGATCAGGCGCGCCGCGCGGCGAAAAAGGCCTTGAGAAGCGCCTCCGCCTCCGCCGCGCCGACCCCGTCCACAACTTCTGGCGCGTGATGGGATTGCGGCTGGGCAAAGACCCGCGCGCCATGAGCCACCCCGCCGGATTTCGGATCCGCGGCACCGTAAACAACCCGTGCCACCCGAGCCGCCGCAATCGCGGCGGCGCACATGGCACATGGCTCCAGCGTCACATAGAGCACCGCGCCCGGCAGTCGCTCGGACCCCGCCGCCGCGCAAGCCGCGCGCAGCACGAGGATCTCCGCATGGGCGGTGGGATCGCTGAGCTCCCGCGTGCGGTTCCCCGCCCGGGCGAGCTCAGCCCCGTCCGGCCCGAACAACACGGCACCAACGGGGACCTCGCCCCGCGCAGCAGCGGCGCGAGCCTCGGCAAGGGCGGTATCCATATGTCGGGCGAAGGGGCGCATGCCCCCTCATGCCGCGCCGCGCGCGCCCGGGCAAGGCCGCTTGGGGCTTTCCCAGCGCGCCGGTCTTCGCTAAGCCCGGCCCATGACACAAACCCCTCCTCCCGGCGACCGGATCGCCAAGGTCCTGGCCCGGGCCGGGATCGCCTCGCGCCGCGAGGCCGAGCGCCTGATTGCCGAAGGTCGGGTGACCGTGAACGGCAAGACCGTCGAGAGCCCCGCGCTCAACGTCACGGAGGCCGACAAGATCACCTTCGACGGCAAGGCACTGGAGCCCCCGGCCCCGCCGCGCCTTTGGCGCTACCACAAGCCCACGGGGCTCGTGACCACCGCCAAGGACGAAAAGGGCCGAGAGACGGTGTTCGACGCCCTGCCCCCGGAACTGCCCCGGGTGATGAGTGTCGGACGGCTTGATCTGAATTCCGAAGGCTTGCTGCTCCTGACCAATGATGGCGGGCTCAAGCGCAAGCTGGAGCTGCCCTCCACCGGCTGGCTGCGCCGCTACCGCGTGCGGGTCAATGGCGCGCCGGAGGATGCGGATCTCGCCCCACTGCGCAAGGGGATCGAGGTCGAAGGCGAGCGCTTTCAACCCATGGAGGCCCGCCTCGACCGCCAGCAGGGCTCCAATGCCTGGCTCACCGTGGGGCTGCGCGAGGGCAAGAATCGCGAGATTCGCCGGGCCATGAGCGCGCTGGGGCTGACCGTGAACCGCCTCATCCGGATCAGCTATGGGCCGTTCCGGCTGGGCGACCTGAAGGCGGGCGAGGTCGAGGAGATCAAGGGAAAGGTCCTCCGCGATCAGCTCGGGATGGAAGACGAAACACCGCCCGAGACCAAGAAGCCCCGCCCGCGCCGCCGTCGCAGCCCGCCGCGGCGCTGATCGCGCCCGGTTCCGCGGGATCCGGCAATAATCCCGATAGTTGCGCCCAAACCCTAGGCTAGACCTGCGGAACACCATATATTGGGCCGGAGAACGGTGTGGGGATCCCGGATGAGCGGAAGTGGCCTGAGACTTTTGGCGTTTTGCCTGCTGGCAGCGCTGATCCTCTATGCTGGTCTGGGCGGAGGTCTGTCATGAGCCGCCGCTTTGGGGGCAAATACAGCCCCGGTGCCGAAGGCGAGACGCCGACCCAGGCCGCCCCAAACCCGCCCCGTCCGCGCATGCCCGCCCGCCGCAGCCGTGTCGGCGCCCGGGTCAATGCGATGTTTTTTCTGCCTCTTCCCATTGGCCTGACCGCCTTTGGGAAGGATGCCACGGGCCTCGTGCTGAGCCTTGTAGCGCTCGGGCTGATGCTGGGCGGTGCCTGGATGCTGCGCGAGGGTCTTCTGGCTGAAGAGGCCTATGACGCACGCAAGGTCGCCAAGCGGCCCGCCCTGCCCCGCAAGATCTTTGCCGCTGTCCTCGCTGGAGCGGGGCTTGCGCTCGTGGGGGTCTCGAACGGGATCGGCCTGCTGGGTGCGGGGCTTTTCGCGGTCGCTGGCGCGGGCCTGCATCTGGCGGCTTTTGGCCTCGATCCTCTGAGCGACAAGGGCGCCGAGGGCGTCGATGCCTTCCAGACCGAGCGCGTGGCCCGGGTCGTGGATGAGGCCGAGGCGTACCTCAAGGCGATGTCCGACGCGATCCTGCGGGCGGGCGACCGGGCGCTGGAGCTGCAGGTCGACCAGTTTGCCGCCACTGCACGCGACATGTGCCGCCGTGTCGAGGAAGACCCGCGCGACTTGACGGCTGCACGCAAATATCTCGGCGTCTATTTGATGGGAGCACGGGACGCGACGGTGAAGTTTGCCGATCTCTATGGCCGCAGCCGCGATGCGAGTGCGCGGCAGGATTATGTGGCGCTGCTCAAGGATCTGGAGGCCAATTTCGCCTCCAAGACCGACGCGCTGCTCCTCGAAGACCGCACCGATCTCGATGTCGAGATCGAAGTGCTGCGCGACCGGTTGGCGCGCGAAGGCGTTCGCGCCTGAACCCGCAACACCAGAAGGATTGAAGGAACAAGCCCATGTCAGACACCGTTCGCGCCAAGGCTGAAGCCGCGCTGGCAGAGGTCACCGAAGTGACCGAAACCCTGCTGCCGACGCCCAAGACCGCCCTCGTCCCTCTGGCCGAGGCGGAGGCCCCCGTGGCCGAGAACATCCGGCGCGCCATGGATGAGATCGACATGGGCGACACCCAATCCATTGTCCGCTTCGGTTCGGGCGCACAGGCGGAGCTGCAGGAAATCAGCCAGTCCATGCTCGACGGGGTGCGCAACAAGGATGTGGGCCCGGCGGGCGACAGCCTGCGCAACATCGTCACCACGATCCGCGGCTTCTCGATCTCGGAGCTCGACGTCCGGCGCGAGCGCAGCTGGTGGGAAAGGCTCACGGGCAAGATGGCCCCCATGGCCAAGTTCGCCGCCCGCTATGAGGAAGTGCAGGGTCAGATCGACAAGATCACCGATGACCTGCTGAACCATGAGCACGTGCTGCTCAAGGACATCAAGTCGCTCGACAAGCTTTACGGCAAGACGCTGGATTTCTACGACGAGCTGGCCGTTTACATCGCCGCCGGTGAAGAGAAGATCGCCCAGCTCGACGCCACGACCATCCCCGAGAAGGTCGCCGAGGTCGATGCCGCCCCCGAAGAGCAGCAGGTAATGAAGGCGCAGGAGCTGCGCGATCTGCGCGCAGCCCGGGACGATCTGGAACGCCGGGTCCATGACCTGAAACTGACGCGCCAGGTGACCATGCAATCCCTGCCCTCGATCCGGCTGGTGCAGGAGAACGACAAGTCCCTGGTCACCAAGATCAACTCGACCCTGGTGAACACCGTGCCCCTCTGGGAGACCCAGCTCGCCCAGGCCGTGACGATCCAGCGCTCCCGCGAGGCGGCAGAAGCCGTGCGCGGCGCCAATGATCTGACCAACGAGCTGCTGACGGCCAATGCGGATAATCTTCGTCAGGCCAACCAGATCGTGCGCGAGGAGATGGAGCGCGGCGTCTTCGACATCGAAGCCGTCAAGCAGGCCAATGCCACCCTGATCGCGACGATCGAGGACAGCCTGCGCATCGCAGATGAGGGCAAGGCCAAGCGGGCCGCCGCCGAAGAGGATCTCGAGAAAATGGAATCCGAGCTGCGCGACACGCTGGCCGCCGCCAGCTCCCGCGGGGATGGCACGGGCTACAATGCCGGGAGCGCTGTGCCGAACGCATGACGAAGCGGGTCATCAGACGGGGGCGCGCCACGGGAGCGCTGGCCGGGCTTGCGCTTGGCCTCTTGGGCTGTGTGCCGCTGGACGTGGCCGATCCCGGGGCGACCTCACCCCAGCCCACGCCGCGTTCCGCCGTGCCGGAGCCGTCCCAGGCCTCTCGCGATCTGATGACCTTCTATGCCCGTTATGAGCAACGGCAGCTCACCTCGGGTTTGTTGCGAACCGATGGCGGCGGGGTGGACACGCCCTATACCGCCCGGCAACTGGCCGAGAATTTCGAGCGGATCGCGCTCTTTGACGAATACACCCTGCGGGGCGGACGCTTCGTGGCCCAGCAGACCGAGAGCCGTTTGCGCCGCTGGAAAGGGCCAGTGCGGATCCGGCCCGCTTTTGGCCGCTCGGTCTCGGAAGATCAGAAGACCCGCGACCGGGCCGAGCTGGAAAGCTATGTGGCGCGGCTCGCGCGGGTGACCGGGACGGATATCCGCACCACGGTCCGCGATGCGAATTACCACGTGCTTTTTCTGAACACTGATGAGCTGCGCGCAGCGGGGCCGATCCTGCGGGATCTCGTCCCGGGGATCGACGATGTCATCGTGCGCGACATCACCGAGATGGATCGGCTGACCTTCTGTTCGGTCTATGCGATCTCGGGCTCCGAGACACCGAATGACTACGAGACCGCCGTGGCGATCATCCGGGCCGAGCATCCCGACCTTCTGCGCCGGGGCTGCATCCATGAGGAAATCGCCCAGGGCCTCGGCCTTGCCAATGACAGCCGCGACGCGCGGCCCTCGATCTTCAACGATGATGACGAATTCGCCCTGCTCACCAGCCATGACGAGCAGCTTCTGCGCATCCTCTATGACGCGCGCCTCACCCCCGGCCTCACCCCGGACGAAGCGCGCCCCCTTGTCCAACAAATCGCCGCCGAACGCATGGGCGGCGGCAGCTGACGCCTGCCGAAAGGACCGATTGCATGAGTATCCTCGACTTTCTCTCCGGCCAGTTCATCGATGTCATCCATTGGGTGGATGATCGCCGGGACACCATGGTCTCGCGGTTCGAGCGGCAGGGGCATGAGATTAAGTACGGCGCCAAGCTGACCGTGCGCGAGGGCCAGGCGGCGGTCTTTGTCCATGAGGGGCAGCTGGCGGATGTGTTCACTCCGGGGCTCTATTTCCTCGAGACGAACAACATGCCGGTGATGACCTCGCTGCAGCATTGGGATCACGGCTTCAAGAGCCCGTTCAAATCCGAGATTTACTTCGTCAACACGACCCGGTTCAACGACCTGAAATGGGGCACCAAGAACCCGATCATGCTGCGCGATCCGGAGTTTGGGCCGACGCGGATCCGGGCCTTTGGCACCTATTCCGTGCGGGTGACGGATCCGGCGCGGTTCCTGTCCGAGATTGTCGGGACCGATGGTGAGTTCACCATGGACGAGATCAGCTTTCAGATCCGCAATATCATCGTGCAGGAGTTCAGCCGCGTGATCGCAGGCTCCGGCATTCCTGTGCTGGACATGGCGGCCAACACGGCCGAGCTGGGCAAGGGGATTGCCACAGCGATCTCGGGCACGATTGCCGAGTACGGGCTGACCCTGCCGGAGCTCTACATCGAGAATATCTCGCTGCCCCCGGCGGTGGAGGCGGCGCTCGACAAGCGCACTTCCATGGGGCTGGTGGGCGATCTGGGCAAGTTCACCCAGTATTCCGCTGCCGAGGCGATGACCGCCGCTGCCCAGGCCGGGGGCGATAGCGGCATGGGCGCCGGGCTTGGCGCGGGCATGGGGATGGCCATGGGCGCGCAGATGGCCCAGGCTGCTCAGCCCGGTCCCTGGGGTCCACGCCCGGTGGCCCAAGCCGCCCCGGTGCCGCCGCCCCCGCCGGTGGAGCATGTCTGGCACATCGCCGAGAATGGTCAGACCAAGGGGCCGTTCTCCAAGGCCGCTCTGGGCCGGATGGCCACCGACGGCGTTCTGACCCGCGAGACCTATGTCTGGACCCCCGGGCAGGATGGCTGGATGCGGGCCGAGGATGTGACGGAGCTGGCGCAGCTCTTCACGATCCTGCCGCCGCCGCCCCCGCCGCCCATGGGCTAAGCCAATCCGATGACCGAGACGCCCCCTCCCGCCCCCGCGCTGGAAGAGCACCGCTTTCCCTGCAACAATTGCGGCGCGGATTTTCGCTTTGATCCGGCGGGAAATCGGCTGATCTGCGATCATTGCGGCACAGAGGAGGAGATCGAGGGGCTCGCCCCGCCACCCTCAGGCATCACCGAGCAGGATTACCGCGCCGCGCTGAGCCGTCCGGAGACGCTGGACCTCGAAGAGACCCGGGTGCTGAATTGCCCGAACTGCGCGGCCCAGATCGAGTTCTCGCCGGAGCTGCACGCTGCCGAATGCCCCTATTGCGCGACGCCCGTGGTCACCGATACCGGGCGGCACCGCCATATCAAGCCCCAGGCCATTGCGCCCTTCGCGCTGGATGAGGCGACGGCCCATGAGGCGATGACCACCTGGCTCGGGCGGCTCTGGTTCGCGCCATCGGGCCTGTCGGACTATGCCCGCAAGGGGCGCAAGATGACCGGGGTCTATGCGCCCTTCTGGACCTATGATGCGGCGACGCGCAGCCAGTATTCCGGCGAGCGCGGGACGGTTTACTATACCACGCGGACGGTGATGCGGGACGGCAAGCCCACCACGGTTCGGGTGCAAAAGGTGCGCTGGCGGCGGGTCACGGGACGCGTGGCGCGGGCGTTTGATGACCTGCTGGTGCTGGCGGCCAAATCCTTGCCGAAGCGCTTCACGGATCAGCTGCCACCCTGGCCGCTCGCCGATCTAGTGCCTTACACGCCCGAGCTTCTGGCCGGGTTCCGGGCCGAGGGCTATACTATCGCGCTCGAGGACGGGATGACCGATGCCCGCGCGCAGATGGACGCGATGATCGCCCGGGATGTGCGCTTTGACATTGGCGGCGACCGGCAACGGATCCACAGTATCCAGACTCAAGTCTCGGATGTGACCTTCAAGCATATCCTGCTGCCGATCTGGGTCGCGGCCTACAAGTATAACGGCAAGAGCTATCGCTTCGTCGTCAATGGCCAGACTGGCAAGGTCGCGGGCGAGCGCCCCTATTCCGCCTGGAAGATCGCGGCGGCGGTGCTGGTTGGGGCGATTGTGGCCGGGGCCATCGGCTATCTGGGCGCGACCCAGGGCTGACAGGTCCGAATTTCGCGCCCCGCCGGCAATGTTACCGCTAGCATTTTGGATCAATTTGCGTAGTGTCCGCCCCGAAGACGGAGGGAGAGCGACATGATCCTATGCGCGGGCGAGGCCCTGATCGACATGCTGCCGCGGGAAACCAGCGGTGGGGAGGCGTGCTTTGCCCCCGTGGCGGGCGGCTCGGTGTTCAACACCGCCATTGCCCTCGGGCGGCTCAGCGCGGATGTGGGGCTTGTGACGGGCCTGTCGCGGGACCTCTTTGGCGAGGTCCTGTCCAATGCGCTGGCAGCCTCAGACGTGGACAGCCAGCTCGCGATCATGTCGGATCGCCCGACGACCCTGGCCTTCGTGACCCTCACCGACGGGCACGCGAAATACGCCTTCTACGATGAAAACACGGCTGGCCGCCTGCTGGAGCCGTCGGACATGCCCGATCCGGGACCCGAGGTGGGCACCCTGTTTTTTGGCGGCATCAGCCTCGCGGTGGAGCCATGTGCCGCGGCCTATGAAGCGCTCTGCCTCAAGGCCGCAGAGGGTCGCGTGGTGATGCTCGACCCGAATATCCGCCCGGGCTTCATTCAGGATGAGGCGGCCTTCCGCGCACGGCTCGACCGGATGCTTGCGGTGGCCGATATCGTGAAGGTCTCGGATGAGGATCTGGCCTGGATTGTTGGCGACGGCCCTCTGGACGAGGCTGCCACTGCCCTGCGTGCGCGCGGCCCATCGATCATCTGCGTCACACGCGGTGCCGAAGGGGTCGAGGCCCATCGCGCGAGCGGCGTGACCCGGGTCGCGGCGAAGGCCGTATCTGTGGTCGATACGGTGGGCGCGGGCGACACGTTCAACGCGGGGTTCCTTGCGGGGCTCTCCGAGGCGGGCGCGCTCTCGCCCGAGGGCCTCGCCGCGCTTTCCGAAGACACGCTCAGCGCAGCTCTGAGCCTCGGGGCCCGGGCAGCGGCGATCACCGTCAGCCGCGCAGGTGCCAACCCGCCCTGGCGCGATGAGCTGACATGAAGGCGCTGATCCAGCGGGTCTCGGAAGCCTCGGTCACGGTGGACGGCGCGGTGATCGGGCGATGCGGGCCCGGCCTGCTGATCCTTGTCTGCGGGATGCCCGAGGACACGCCGGAGAGCGTCGCGGCCCTGGCCTCCAAGATCTCGAAACTGCGGATCTTTCGGGATGAAGGTGGACGCATGAACCGCTCGGTTCTCGACACCGGGGGCAGTGCGCTGGTGGTGAGCCAGTTCACTCTGGCCGCCGATACCTCGCGCGGGAACCGCCCGGGCTTTTCCGGGGCAGCCGCCCCCGAACAGGGCGAAGCGCTCTATCTCGGATTTGCCGAGGCCCTGCGCGACACCGGCGTGGCGGTGGAGACCGGGCAGTTCGGCGCGGATATGAAGGTCGCGCTCCTCAATGACGGCCCGGTCACGATCTGGATGGAGGGTTAGGGGCTAGAAGGCCGCCGCCTCCTCCGCGATCTCGGTCAGCAGGGTCTGAACCGCCTGCATCGGGCCGTCCGGATAGCTGCGATGGCCGATCACCACCTCGCCCCCCCGATCCGCCACGAAGACGCCGTAGGGGCAATGGCCGATATTCATCGGATCCGCCTCCATCACCTCGCGCGAGATCTTGGCCGAGCAGAAAAGAAACACCTGCGCCTGATCAAACAGCACCACATCGCTGCCCACATCCGTCCCGGTGCGGGCGAGCATCTCGCCCACATGGCTCACATAGTCGATCACCAGCCCCCGATCGAGGATCGCGCTTTCGATGCCGAAGAGCGCATCCTCATAGTCGCCCTCCGTGGGATAGGTGAGGATATCGTCGCCCGCCTGGGCGGCAGAGGCCATGGCGAGAGAGCCCGCCAAAAGGAGAGTGCGGAACGCGGTCATGGGACCACCTTTCAGGGTCTAGGGGTGCGGCGGCGCCGAAGGGGCCCCGCCGCGGGTTTCGATCAGCCGAACATGTCGGTCGTGATGCCCGCATACCAGCCGAGGCTTTCCTCGTAGGTGGCCTTGCGCAGGGCGGCATCCTCGCCCGTGTTCGAGATGAAGCCGGTGGTCTTGGCGATCTTCTCTTCCGTGGCCTCATAGGAGGCGCCGACCTTCACACCGTCTTCGGTCGCGATCAGCGACCAGCAGGTGTTGGAGAATTTCGCCGGGAAGACACGGCTATCGGTGAGCGCGCCGCGCACGGCCATGGCGGCCACCTTGGCCTGGCTGTTGGCGGAATAGCCCGATTTCGGCATATCGCCCTGCTGGCTGGCATCGCCGAGCACGTGGATATTCTCATCCTCTCTGCTCTGCATGGTGGCCGGCACGACCGGCGCCCAGCCTGCCTCGTTGGTGAGGCTCGCCATATCGGCGATGCGCCCCGCCTTCTGGCCAGGGATCACGTTGCAGACATCGACCTTCTCGACCTCGCCGTCGATCACCACCTCCATCGCGTCCGGGCGCACCTCGACACTGGCGCCGCCGAAATCCGGACCGATCCGGTCGACCATCCCCGCATAGTGGTTCTGCCAGCCTTCCTCGAAGAGACCCTGTTTCGAGAACTTCTCCTTCGGGTCCACAATCAGGATCTTGGCCGTCGGGTTCATCTGGCTGAGCGTATGGGCAACCATCGAGATCCGCTCATAGGGCCCGGGCGGGCAGCGATAGGGGTTGGGCGGAGCGACCATGCAATAGGTCCCGCCCTCGGGCATGGCCATGATCTGCGCCTTCAGGAGCTGCGCCTGAGTACCGCCCTTATAGGCGTGGGGCATGGCGTCCTGCGCGCTGAGATCCCAACCGGGCACGGAGCCGTCCTTGAAATCGATCCCCGGGCTGAGGATCAGCCGGTCATAGGGCAGCATCGCGCCGCCCGCGAGCGCCACCATCTTGGCATCGCGATCCACGCCCACGGCCCAGTCATGGACCACGTTGATCCCGTAATCCGAGGCCAGCGTGCCATAGGAATGGCCGAGATCATCATATTCCTGGAACCCGCCGATGTAGAGGTTCGAGAAGAAGCAGGTGTAGTAGGTGCGTGTCGGCTCCACGAGGGTCACATCGATCGCGCCCTTGCTGTCCTTGGCAATATAACGGGCCGCGGTCGCGCCCCCGGCGCCGCCGCCCACCACGACCACCCGTGGTTTGCCTTGCGCACGCACCATGGGCGCTGCGAGGCTTGCGGACACCGCCGCACTGGTCGCAATGAAATTCCGTCTTGAAATGGTCGTCATGGTCTCTCCTCCCCGATCAACCTGAGCCCCGGGACTACCCGGGATTTTCAAAAAACGCGGCCAGGGCGGCGATTTCCTCATCGCTGAGACGCCCGGCGATCATCTGCATGACCGGATGCGGCCGCAGTTTGGTTTTGTATGCGTGCAATGCGAGCACAAAATCCTCTGTCGGCCAATAGGCAATAGAGGGAATGCCTTGATCTGACCCATCAATCTGGTGGCAGGAGGTGCATTCCGAGGCCAGGTAGGCCCCGTATTCCGCATCCCCCTGCAGTGCCAGGATATCCGGCGGCAGATCAGGCACCGAGGCCGTCGCCGTCGGCTCCGCCTCCGGGATGTTCGCCGGGCTCACCGTGAAGTCGCGCATATAGGCCAGCACATCGGCCCTGTCCTGGGGGTCTTTCAGCCCGCGAAAGCTCATCCGCGTGCCCGAGACCAGCGCCCGGGGGTTGGCGAGATAGGCATCCAGGGTCCGCAGATCCCAGATCAGCCCGTCATTGCCCGCGCGCACCATGGATTTCGAATAGGGAAACCCGTCCAGCGCCGCCGCATCGCGCCCGAAGATCTCGTTCAGATGGGGGCCGATCCGGCTCGTCGCCTCCGGCCCGATCTGATGGCAGCCCGTGCATTGCTTGAAGATCCGGGCACCACGCTCCGGATCGCCGATTGCATCCGCAGCAGCGGCGCCGGTCCATCCGACCAGCGCCGCCGCCCAGAGCAGGGGTGTCAGCTTCCCCTGCATCCGATCATTCCTGCGCTTCGAGGAAGGCGACGATGGCCGCGAGATCCTCATCCTTGCGCAGACCTGGGAAGGACATCTTGGTGCGCGGCAGGAAGGATTTGGGTTTTGCGAGGAATTCCTTGAGGTTGCCCGCATCCCAGACAAGGCCTTCGCCCGCCCGTTCCTCAAGCGCCTTGGAATAGCGGAACCCGTCCACGGCCCCGGCCGGCGCGCCCACGATGCCGTTCAGGGGTGGCCCGGTGCGATTCTTGGCCCCTTCACCCACCTGATGGCAGGCCTTGCACTTCTTGAAGACCTTTTCGCCTGCGGCCACCAGTTCCGGATCGAGCTCGGGCTCGGGCGGCGCGGCAGGAGCCGCAACTTTCACGACCTCGGCCTCGGCAGGTTCCGCAGAAGCGCTCTCATCCTCGGGGGTGACGTCCAGAACCCGCGCCCGCATGGTCACTTCGACACTGTCCTTGCAGTCCGTCATGCAGGGCTCGCCCGCAAAGATCGGGTACTCGGTCTCGGCCCGGTCATCGAGGATAAAGCCCTCGGCATTGGTCATCTCAACCTCGAGGAAGTTCTCGTTCGAGAGCACGAAATCCTCGTCCACGAGGAAGTTCGAATAGAGAATATAGGCGACGATCGCATAGACCTCGTCAGCCTCCAGAGACTGCGCATTGCCATAGGGCATGGAGCGGTTGATGTAGTCCCATGCCGTGGACAGGTAGGGCCAATAGGAGCCCACGGTCTTCAGCGGATCCTCATCGGCGAGGGTGCCGTCACCCCCGGCCAGCTTGGGCCAGTTGCCCGAGCCTTCGGCAAACTCGCCATGGCAGACCGCGCAGTTTTCGGAGAAGAGCGTCTCGCCATCCAGCACCGAGCCGGAGCCCGCAGGCAGTCCCGTCCCGTCCGGACGCACGTCGAGATCCCAGGCGGCGATCTCGGCCTCGGTGGCCGGGCGGCCCAGACCGAACCCTTCGGCAAAGCTCGGCCCTGCCAGCGCACTTGTGGCCAATGCAGCCAGGATCAACCCTTTAGGAAACTTCAACATTTTCCGCCTCCCCATTGGCGCGCACCCACCAGGTCTGGATCGCGTTGTTGTGGTAGATCGAGTTCAGACCGCGCACCTCGCGCAGCTGCGTCTTGGTCGGCTGAACATAGCCGGTGCTGTCATGGGCCCGGGCCTGGAGCATCATCTCCTCGCCCTGCCAACTGTGATCCAGATAGAACCGGGTCAGCGCCTTGTCGGTGCCGGGCGCGCCAAGGCGGGCCTCCTGCCAGTTCTTGCCGCCATCGAGGCTGACATCCACGCGCGTGATATGGCCCCGGCCAGACCAAGCCAGCCCGGTGATCACCAGTGGGCCGTGGCCATGGGTGATCGGCGATTGCGGGCTGGGCGAGGTAACGACGGATTTCGCATCCATCTCCCAGGTCCATTTCCGCGCGATGCCATCCTCAAGCACATCCGTGTATTTCGAGGTTTCCTCGCGGCTTTCCACGGGGCCATCCATGACCTCTACGCGGCGGAGCCACTTGACCCACATATTGCCTTCCCAGCCGGGAACGACGAGGCGCACTGGATAGCCGTGCTCCTTGCGCAGGGCCTCGCCATTGGCCTTGAAGGCCACCAGCACGTCATCCAGCGCCTTGTCCATCGGGATCGAACGCCCGTTCGACGAGGCATCCGCGCCCTCCACATAGACCCATTTGTCCGAGAGGTCGCCAGCCGCGCCCAGACCTGCCTCTTCGAGCAGGGTGCGCAGGGAGACGCCGGAATATTCCATGTTGTGGATCATGCCGTGGGTGAATTGCGCGCCGTTCAGCTGCGCCCCGGCCCATTCCATCCCGGAATTGGCCGCGCATTCGCAGAAATAGACGCGATTTTCACGGGGGAACCGCTCCAGATCTGCATAGGTGAAGACCAGCGGCGTATCCACGAGGCCGTTGATCATCAGCCGGTAGTCTTCCTTGCGCAGATCAATCGCGCCGGAATGGTGCCGCTCGAACGCGCAGCCCTGGGGGGTGATCGTGCCGTCCAGCGCGTGGATCGGCGTGAAGTTGATGGAACTCACCGTATCGGCGGTCAGCCATTCCACATTGCGGCGGATGACATCGCCTTCATGCTCGATGGGCAGGCCGTAAGGGGTGGCATCCACCCCATCGCCGAAGCTCTGCGCCCAAGGCTGCACTTCGGTGATCAGCGGATCGCCCGCGGCCTGGGCCGCACCGGCGCTGGCCGCACCCGCCGTCGCAGCGGCGGCCCCTTTCAGAAATCCCCGGCGGCCGGGATCAGTGGGTTTGGAATTGCTCATGCTGTCCTCCCGAAAACACTGATATCATCATATTCAAATGTTCGAATAAGTAAAGCGACAAGCGGTCTCATCTCAGGCTCCGATCACTTTGACAGAGGCGTTGGGATCGACGCTGACCGTGCCCTTGCGCTTGATATAGCTCTCGACCACATCCCAGATCGCGGGACCTTCGGTATCCTCGTTCACGCTGGCCCAACCGGAGACCACATAGGTCTTGGCCGGATCGATTGCCTCGCCGGTCTTGAGCAGGGTCATATTGGTGATCCGCTCGCCCTGGGGTTTGGTGATGTCGATCTGGTAGCCCATGCCGCCGACGCGCACCATGTCCCCGCCCTGCTGGTAATAGGGGTCCGGGTTGAAGAGGTTGTCGGCCACGTCCTCCAGAATGACATGGAGGAATTCGCCCGTCATTTCAGAGCGGTAGGCGTTCGGGTAGGACATGGAGACCGCATTGAAGAGGTCCTCGCGCGTGATGTCATCCCCCGGCAAGAGGCTCGGCCCCCAGCGGAAACCGGGGCTGAGGGCGATATCGGCCTCGCGCTCATCGATCAGCGCGTTGCAGATCAGGTCATCCCAAGTGCCGTTGAAATTGCCCCGGCGGTAGAGCAGGCTATCGGTCTTGCCGAGTACCTCGCGCAGATCCGCCTCGAAGGGCGCGCGCTCGGCATCGATCAGGGCCGTCATCTCGGCATCGGGGGTGATCACATCCGAGAAGACCGGGATCAGCTTATAGGCAAAGCCCTGGATCCCGCCATCGCGCACATCCAGATCCAGACGGCTGACAAACTTGCCGTTGGAGCCCGAGGCGATCAGCATGGTCTTGCCGATCTGCACCGGCTCGGGCAGCGCGTCATGGGTGTGCCCGGTCAGGATCACGTCGATCCCCTCGACCCGGCTGGCCATCTTCTTGTCCACGTCAAAGCCGTTATGGCTGAGCACGACAACCACATCCGCGCCCGCATCGCGCACTTCGGCAACGACCTCGCGCATACGCTCCTCGCGGATGCCGAAGCTCAGGTTCGGGAACATCCAGCCCGGGTTGGCGATGGGCATATAGGGGAAGGCCTGTCCGATCACGGCGATCTTGGCCCCGCCCCGCTCGAACATCTTGTAGGGCTCATAGGCGGGTTCATCCCACTCGGCGTCGAAGATGTTCGCGCCGAGGAAGGGGAAGTTCAGGTGGTTCTCGACGATCTCGTTGACGCGGTCGATGCCGAAGGTGAATTCCCAATGACTGGTCATCGCGTCAGGGTTCAGGGCGTTCATGATGTTGACCATGTCCTGCCCGTCGGTGCGATGGGCCGTGTAGGACCCGTGCCAGGTATCACCCCCATCAAGGAGCAGCGCATCGGGTCGGTCGGCCCGGATTGCCTTGAGGATGGTCGAGACGCGATCGAGCCCGCCCATCTTGCCATAGGTTTTGGCCAGCGCGGTGAAGTCCGGATAGGTCAGCGCATAGGCCTCGGGCGTGCCGGGCTGGATGTTGAACAGCTTGCGGAAATCCTCGCCGGTCACATGGGGCGGCAGGCCGGAATTGTCGCCAACGCCCAGATTGATCTCGGGCTCGCGGAAATAGATCGGCTTCAGCTGGCCGTGGATGTCGGTGACATGCACCAGGGTGACATTGCCGGTCGTCTCGAACTCCAGCAGGTCCGCCTCGCTCATGCGCTGCTGCGCGGCCAGACGAGACCAGTTGCCGACGCCGGACGCCCCGTAAATGGCCGAAGCGGCGACGGTGGCCTGAAGAAAATCGCGGCGGGAAATCATGGGTGCAGCTCCTGCAATAGCGTCTGGTCGTCGGGCAAACCTCACCTATGGGGTGCAGAGGACAGCCTCCGCGCCCCGCATCCGGGTTCGCAGTCTTGGAAAGGGTCAGGATGGCAGGCGCGACCGGAGCCGCGCCCACCGAAGGTCTTAGTTGCGCACCGACGGTCCTTCGACCGTCAGGCCGTTGCCGCGCGAGGCGACATAGAGCTCGAGCGCCACGAACTCGGGCGAGCCCACGGGGAAGGTCTCGGCGCGGGTATCGCGCACACAGCCCCGGAACCGCGAATGGGCGGCGTTCAGCTTGGCGTTCTTCAGGCGGTAGACCGGGAAGCCGTTGATCTGTCCCTGGGACAGGTGGTCGGCCCGGATCATGTTGCCGTAATTATCTTCGTGGCAGTTGGAGCAGGCCAGTTCGAGCTGCCCGTAGCGGGTGTAGTAGATCTCCTTGCCCTTCTCCCAGGTGGACTGGGCCGGGCCGTCAATCGCCACATTCACAGGCATGCCGCGGGAGACAGACGAGATGAGCGCGGTCATGTTGACCATGTCGCCGCCATCATATTTCCACTTCTCGGCACCCATATGGGTCTCGCGGCAATCGTTGATCTGCATCTCGAGCGTGCGCACCTCGCCCGCAGCCTCGTTCCACTTCGGATAGACCGCGCGGACGCCCGCCATGCTCTCGGGGCTTTCATGGCAGCTCGCGCAGGACTTGCCTTCGGAGCCATCCGCCGTGTCCCAGACCTCAGCGGCCTGATCGACCCAGATCATGCCCGGATTGTCGAAATCATCCATCTGCAGAGACTGCGTCTCGGTCGAACGGAAGACCCAGCCGGAATAGATCGTGTCGACATTCTCCATATGCTCGGGCGCAGCGGTGCGCACGACCATCTCGATCTCTTCATTGACGACCAATTCGGCGTCTTCATCGGCCCAGGCGGCCACGCCCAGGCTTGTCACTACGGTGGCGATACTCAGAGCGGCCTTAAGCGACAGTGTCTTCATGTGTTTCCTCCCAAACATGCGCGACCGCGGGGAGACGGTCGCGCCTTGGCCGTTCAGCTGACGGCGATCGGCTTGCTGGTCTCGTAGACCGAGCCGTCATCGTCGTACCAGGTGAAGGTGAACTCACCGGCTTCCGGGACTTTCGCGTCGAACTCGAAATACGGGTTGGTCGAGATCGCGGGCGCCAGCTCCACATCGATCACGGTCTCGCCGTTGAAGCTCGCCACGAAGCGATTGATGATCGAGCGCGGGATGGTGTTACCTTCCTTGTCCTTGCGCTGCCCGGATTCCATCTTGTGGCTGATCAGGGTCTTGATCGTGATCACGTCACCAGCCGAGGCCGACTTGGGGACTTTCACGCGGGGTTTTACACCTTTTGCCATGTTCCTCGTCTCCTCTGGTTAGCCGCCGCAGCCGCCGATGGTGACTTTGACCGTCTTGCTGTCCTGCACGAAGCTGCCATCGGCCATCTTGGCGATCGCGACCACGTCCTGGGTGCCGGCGAGACGGATGCGGGTGGAGGCGGACTGATCACCGGCCAGCGCGCCGAACTTGAACTGCGCCACGGGCGGGGTCGGGTTGCCGAGCGCCAGCACGAGGATCTCGGTCGCGCCCGGCGCGTCCACCTCGATCGGCACGGTGTTGCCGTTCTCGGCAATCTCGGGCGCGGTCAGCGTGACACCACCGGCGCCGACAGAGGCTCCGCCGGTGAAGGCTTCGATCTCGGCCTCTCCGGCGGCATAGACCACCCCGGGCAGCGCCGCGGCGAGCGCAGCACCTGCACCGACCGCCAGCGTTTCACGTCTCGTGAAGTTCATTGCAAGTCTCCTTGTCTGGGGGCAATCCCGCAGGATCACTCCGTAAGGGTCAAAAGATAGGCCACGACATCCTCGACCTGCTGAGCGGTCAGGAGCGTGCTGAGCTGCTCGGGTGCAGCCGCCTTGCCCGTGTAGGCATTGCCGGGCCGGATATAGCCCGATTTTTTGTAGAACGCGGGCATGATGGAGCCCTCGAACGTCATTTTCGCATTGGCCACGATGCCGCGCAGCTGCGCCTCGGACCAGCGCTCGCCCGCGCCGTCGAGGCTGGGGCCAACCTCGCCGTGGAACGGCACATCTTCCATATCCGTGACCGCGTGGCAGGCCACGCAATTGCCCAGGCCGCGGGTCGACATCACAACACGGCCTTCCGCAGGATCGCCGGGCGTGCCCGACAGGGACTGCTCGATTTCGCCGTATTCAGTGAATGAAACCTGCTCTGCCATGGTCTCTGCCGTGGCGGATCCGGTAACGAAGGCAAGGCCAGCCAACGTGCAAATCAGTGCGGAGCACTTCATGCGTTTCCTCCCAAGATTGTCCTCGCCGATGACCATACGCCCGGCATACACACGTATGCAACATAAAATTCAATTTTTTGCATATGTTGCTCTTGCAGCATGGGCAAGGCGTTCTAATTCTTAGGGCTTTTGCTCCTGGAACTTGCGCGCATGGTACTTCTGAAAGGGCTCATCCGTGGTGTATCCCTCCTCCAGCACCCAGGTCAGCATGTTCAGAGTCGTCCATTTCCCGAAAGCCCCGGGCACGGTCGCCACGGCCGCTTGCGGCGCGGTCACGCCCTCCGCCACCTCAGCCGGAAAGAACATCATGGTCGGCGTGAAGAGCGCATTCCATTTGCGGACGATATCCTTCTCGGCGAGGGTCTCGCCGTCGAAATCCGTGACCTCCACATCGCCGAACATGTTGATCTGGACCGCGAAGAACCGCTCGTTGAGCAGAGCGTCGATTTCGGGTTCCGGGAAGACCTCCTCATGCATGCGCGCGCAGTAGATGCAGCCGCGCTGCTCGATCAGGATGACGAGGCGTTTGCCCGCGGCCTCCGCCTCGGCGAGGTCTTCGCGCAGGTCCTTGAACGTGTCCTGCATCCAGGCCGCCTTGTGCAAGCCGTCATCGCCAATCTCCGCCGCCTGCAACGGCAACGCGGCCAACATCGCTGCTGCGATCATGCCCATCCATTTGCCCATCTCGGTTCTCCTCCCCCTTTGGACCTGTCAGCCCAGCGCGGGCATGTAGTTCAGCATCCAGTTTGCAATGACATTCATGCTGTTCGTGCCGATCAGCACCGCGAAGACCACAAGGAGCACTCCGGTCGCCTTTTCGATCCGGCCCAGATGGCGGCGAAACCCGCGCATCCAGCGCAGGAAGGGGCCAATGAAAACCGCTGCCAGCACGAAAGGCAGCGTCATGCCGATGCCGTAGACCGTCAGCAGCATCATGCCCCGCCCGACCCCGGCCCCCTCGGTCGCCACGGTGAACAGGATCGCCGCCAGCACAGGCCCGACGCAAGGCGTCCAGCCAAAGGCAAAGGCCAAGCCGATCAGGTAGGCACCCACGAGGCTCATATTGCTGGTCGAGCCGCCTTCGACCCGGAACTGCCGATAGAGGATCCCGATCCGGAT
Source organism: Dinoroseobacter sp. S76 (assembly GCF_049801095.1). NCBI lineage: Bacteria > Pseudomonadati > Pseudomonadota > Alphaproteobacteria > Rhodobacterales > Roseobacteraceae > Dinoroseobacter > Dinoroseobacter sp. S76. The sequence goes on from NZ_JBNAGH010000001.1 coordinate 657,380, forward strand.
CACTCCGAGGAAATGCAACCCCATCAGCAGGATCACCGCCGCCGCGACCCAGCGCAGCACATCCATATAGGCCCCGACCGCCTGCCCCAGAGCCGACGCCCCCGCGCCCATGGCCACGAAAATCGTGATCACGCCCGCGGAAAACGCCATGGAGGACAGGATCGCGCGCGACCGGATGGCTGGGGTGATCTCCGCCTCGCTCTCAAGCTGGTTCATGCCGACACCGGCCATGTAGGACAGGTAAAACGGCACGATGGGAAGGATACAGGGCGACAGGAAGGACATCAGACCCGCGAGCCCGGCCCCGAAGATCGACACATCGAACATGGGCGCGCTTCCTTGATCAATTCACATATTCAAATTAAGTTATTTGTATGAACTGCGTCAACAGGGAAGCCTGATGCCCCGCCTCGCGATCCTTCTGAGCCTGCTCCTTTTGCTGGTTGCCCCCCTCGCGGTGCGCGCCCAATCGCTGGAGCTTGTCATGGTCGAACAGACCGGCTGTCACTGGTGCGCGGCCTGGCACGCCGAGATCGGCCCGGCCTATCCCAAGACCGCCGAAGGCCAGGCTGCACCGCTGCGCATGGTCGATCTGCGCGCCCTGCCCGAAGACCTCGATCTGGTCTCGCGCCCGCGCTTCACCCCAACCTTCATTCTGGTCTCTGACGGGCAGGAGCTCGCCCGGCTCGAAGGCTATCCGGGGCAAGACTTTTTCTGGCCCGTGCTCGCGCAAATGCTCGAGACGGCCCAAAACAACGCGCTTGAGGAGGCCGCGAAATGATCCCAACCCCCTTTAGGAAAACAGTTTTGGCCGCTGGCGCGCTGCTCGTTCTGGGCGGGTCCGCGCTGGCCGATGAGGACAGCGCCTTTGTCGAGTTCAAGGTGCTGAAGCCCGAGCTGGCCATGACCGCCGCCACCGCCGCGCTCGAGTATTGCCGGGCGGGCGGCTATCAGGTGGGTGTCACGGTGGTGGATCGCTTCGGCGTCCCGCAGGTCTTTCTGCGCGACCGCTTCGCAGGCGCCCATGTCTGGGAAACCGCCACCCGCAAAGCCTGGACCGCCGTGAGTTTCCGGAGCGGCACGACGGAGCTGGACCAGGCCACCAAGCCCGGCACCCTCGCCGAGGGGATCCGTCATATCTCCCAAGCCCTGCCCCTTGGTGGCGGGTTGATGATCGAAGAAGGCGGCGGCTCGCTCGTGGGCGGGATCGGTGTCTCCGGCGCTCCAGGACCGGATATCGACGACGAATGTGCGCAAGCAGGCATTGACGCCATCGCGGACGACATCGCATTCTAGCGCAAACGAAGGCTCAACACATGGCGCTGCCCCAAGTCACCGACGATCTGAACGACGAGGAGATGGACAAGATCCTCGCCAATGCCACGGTGGCCGCGAACTTCCTCAAGGCGATCGGCCATGAGGGGCGCCTGATGATTCTATGCCATCTCGCCTCAGGTGAAAAATCGGTTCATGAGCTCGAGCTTTTGCTCTCTGCCCGGCAGGCGGCGGTGTCGCAGCAGCTCTCACGCCTGCGGCTCGAGGGTCTGGTCACACCTCGCCGCGACGGTAAGACCATATTTTACAGCCTGACAGATGAGCGCTCGCGCGCCATTATCGAGCTCGTGTATGAGCTTTTCTGCCGGGATTCAGACGCCGCGTCCTAAGGCGCGCTACCCCGGTTCACATCCATGGAGGGCGCCTGCGCCCGGGAGGAGACCATGGACGCAGTCTCGGGCGCGGTCCTCGCGTCGCTTATCGGTCTTTTGGGCGGTCTTGCCCTCGGCTATGCCGCGCGGGTGGGACGGTTCTGCACCCTCGGCGCGATCGAAGACGCGCTCTACGGTGGCAGCTATGAGCGATTGCGCATGTGGGGGATCGCGCTGGGTCTCAGTGTTTTGGGCTGTTCGGTTCTGAGCGGGACAGGCCTTTTGATCCCCTCAGAGGTATTCCTGGTGCGCGACGGTTTCTCGCCCTTCGCGATCATCTTGGGCGGGGGCCTCTTTGGTTATGGCATGGCCTTGGCGGGCAATTGTGGCTACGGCGCGCTTGCGCGTCTCGGCACCGGGGATCTGCGCGCGCTGCTCTTGGTGGTCGTGATGGGGATCACCGCTTACGCCACCTTGTTCGGGCCCTTGGCGCCTTTGCGGCTGTGGCTCTTTGAGTTGCCCATGTGGCGGGTGAACGAGGCTGTGACCCTGGATCAGATCTTGGGAGCGGCCCTGTCGATCCCGGCATGGAGCGTCGGCGCGCTCATTGGCCTTGGGTTGCTGGTTTTCTGCTTGCGCAGCTCTGTCCGGGTGCGGAGAACCGGTTTCTGGGGCGCCCTCGTTGGCGCCGCGATCATATCCGGCTGGGCCGGGACGGCCTATCTTGCCGCGACAAGTTTCGATGTGGTCGGCGTGCGATCCCATAACTTCTCGGCCCCACTCGGTGAGACGCTGGCCTTTGCCATGATGTCGAGCGTACGCCCGATCTCCTTTGCGGTCGGATCCGTTTGCGGAGTCGTGTTGGGCAGTGTCCTTGGCAGCCTGCGCCTGAAGCAGTTTCGTTGGGAAGCCTGCGAAGACCCACGTGAATTGAAACGCCAACTCCTCGGAGCTGTTCTCATGGGGAGCGGAGCGACGCTCGCCCTTGGATGCTCTGTCGGGCAAGGGCTTTCGGCCTTTGCTTTACTGACACTCAGCGCACCGCTGGCCACCATTTCTATCGCTGCCGGGGCTGCCCTTGGATTGCGAGTCCTGATCATGGGCTGGCGTCCGGGGCATAGCCAGAACCCCTGAGCCCGCTCGGTCACAAAAAAAGGCCCCCGCTGGGAGGCCTTTTCGAAGGGCTAGTGCAAGTCCCGCGCAGGCTCCGGCATGGGCCGGTCCGCAGGTTTGAACACCGTGTGCTGCGCCCGGCCTGCATTCTTGGAGGCATAGGTCGCCTCATCCGCATCCGAGAGCATTTTGTCGATCTCAACCGGATCATAGTAGTCCGAGATGGTGATCCCAATACTGGCTGAGATCCGACAGGGTTTCCCCTCGTAATGCACGGGCTGTTCCAGACGGGCAATGATCCGGTCCGCGATGCGGGTCATCAGGTCCAGATCATTACAGTTCCGGAGCACGAGCACGAACTCATCCCCGCCAACGCGGAAAACCTTGTCGTCAGCGCGCACCTCTTCCCGCAGGACTTTGGCCACTTCGAGCAAGACAAGATCCCCGGCCGCATGCCCGAGCGTGTCATTGACCGATTTGAAGTAGTCCAGGTCGATCAGCATCAGACCGAAGCCATCTTGCGGCGGGTGCGCCAGAAGCTGGCCAAAGGTCATATCCATGGCCCGGCGGTTGTTCAGCCCAGTCAGCGTGTCCGTGAGTGCACGGCTTTCCGCATCGGTCTTGGCATCCTGCAACCGGTCCACGAGATCGCGTGAGGCGTTCATGGCTGCCGCATTCGCTTCGATCAGATAGAGCACCTCGACCGCCAGATCCGAAGCGGCGAAATCCGTGAGGCTGAGATCAAACCGACGCACCGCATCCTGCACCGAGATCCCGAAGGAGAGGTTCAGGAACGCTCCGGTCCCGCCGGGCAACGCCACAACAGTGCCTTTCAAATGCATGTTCGGAAGGCCTTTCAACCCGATCTTCAGCTGCGCGCCATTCATCCGCAAAAGCTGATCCAGCACCTTGACCTTGCGGGGGCGCATGATCGTGAATTTGTCGAAGAACATTGACCCTGGGAAGGGCTGGTCCGGCATGAGTTTCTGCAGGGTGCATCCGCATTGCAGGATATGGCCGGTCGGCCCGATCCAGATATGCATGGGCATCAGTGCGTCGAGCGTGCGGGCGGAGAGCCCAAGGATACGATTACTTTCGGTCATGTCGGCACGCCCCCCAGGCTGAACTCTCGTCCTTCGGAGAAATCCTGATCCAGCAGGGTCACGGTGATCCCGGGATTTTCGGCATCCTCTTCGGCCTCGAAAAAGGCGAGCACCCCGTAATCATCGGCCATGGCGCGCAGAACCCCGAGGATCACGGGCAGCCCGTAATCCCTGTGCCACACGCATCGGACCCGGTAGGCGTTGCGGCCATCCGGATCGACCTCCAGCACCGGCATGTCGAGATCCGGAACCGCGAGCCGCGAACGGCCATGCAGATCGTCCAGCGCATCGACGAATTCCCGGAACGAGGCCCCATTGAACCGCAGCAATCGACGCAGGGCTTCGACGGAGGGGTGAGAGACCAAAAACGTTCCCAGATCCTCAAGAAAACCGTCGCGTTCCTTGTCGAGCACCTTGATCGCGGTCTCCAGCACCCGGTCTGTAATGGCATCGGGATAGGTGAGCATCGATTCAAACGCGCCCTCCGGCACTTCGGCCTGGCCCGCAATCATCTGCCATTTTTCCGGCCCGTAGGTTTCACGCACAAAAACCTCGAGCGACTTGTTGATCAATCCATGCATCGGCAAGTCTCCTGTTCGCGGAAGACTAGGCCGTCAAACCTTAAGAATTGCCCAAAGGTCAGTCGGGGGAGGGAAAGAAAATAAGTCCCTCGACCGTCAGCGCATTTCGGGCGGGCGGCGCGAGGCGATAGGCCCCTTCCCGCACGGCGCGCACCAGCGCGCGCGGATCCTCGCGGCGCTGTCCTGGGCTGCTGCCTTGGGCAAAAGCCCCGGTCTCATCAAAGCCCACCATCTGGGTGGTGACGTAATTCTGTCCGCGCACCAGCAGAACCAACGCCTCGGGTCCGGGCCAGGTCGGGTCGACCTCGCCAATCACGGCAACGCAGCTTTCGGGCGCGTAGCGACAGGCATCCAGCCAGTCTCGGACAATCTCCGGAGGCAGCGCATTCCACAGCGCTTCGGGCCAGACGGCCCCTTCCGGCGCCACGGGCAAGAGCTGCGCAAGGGCGGCGAGGCGATCCTCGGGCTCTTCGGGCGTGGTCACGCGCGCCACTTCGCGGCGCAGCGCATCGTCGATCAGGATCTGCAAATCGCGATCGGACTGTGCGCGCAAAGCCTCGAGCCCCGCTTGCCCGGCAAGCCCCCAATCGCGCGCCATCGACCGGATCGGCAGTTGCGCCGTGTCGATCTGCCCGGCCTCGAACAGCGCGAGCTGGCTTTGGGTCGAGATCCGTTGCGGGTTGAGCACCGGCGTCAGCGCCAGCGCGGCCAAAGCCAGCCCAACCAAGGCGGTTTGGATATTGGCGCGGCGGATCCCCTGATCCCAGTTGCGCCGCAGCACAACCGGCCCCGCGTAGAGCACCGCATAGGTCAGCGCGAGCAGGCAGAAACAGGCCGCCGTCACCCGCTCCGGCGTCCAGCCATACTCGGTGACACGCAGCCAGACCGCGTAGCTCCCCAAACCGGCCAGCACGGGCATCAAGAGGCAGGCAATCTGCAAGACCCAGCGATAGAGCGGGCTCGGCCCCGTCTCCACCGGTTCGCAATCGAGCGAGGCGGTGATAAGCGTGGCCAGACCAAAGACCATGGCGAGCAGGGTGGCGGCCGCGCTCAACCCGGAAAAGACCTGATCCAGCCCCTCCAGCGGGACCCGGACGACAAAGACCAGCACCACGGCTGTAACCGGGATCAGCAAGAGCTGCAGCAGTCGCAGCAGAAGGAGAGGAGAGAGGTAGTTCCTGAGCTCAAAGAGCACCGCGAGGGCCACACCCCCGACGAGGCCGGACATGCCCAGCAAGAACACCTCTTCATCCACGAGCCGATCCAGCAGCGTCACACCGACCAGCGACAGGAGCAGGCTGCAGATCATGTAGACGCCCCAGAAGACGCCGAGGAAGATCGCCGCTGAAACCGCTCGGATCACCAGCCGCCAGGCCTCATTGAAGAGCGTCGGGTAATGAAAGAGCGTCTGCTGTGTGGCCGCGATGAAAAACGGCAAGGGCACGGTCAGGAGCACGCCATAGGCCACGATCGCCGCCGGACTGTCGCCAAACCCCTCGAGCGTGGCAAAACGCAGGCTCGCCCAGAGGAGAAGCCCCGTGGGCACCACCGCCATCAGGCTTGCCCAGCCCAGCGCCCGCGGCACCGAGAGCGGCCCGGACAGCAACAGCCCCGCAGAGCAGAAGCCCAGCACCGCCGAAGCCAGGGCCAGCTCCAGCCGGGGTTGGCCCAACGCCTCGATCACGAACTCGCCCAGCCCCCAAAGCGCCAGGCCCGTCATCAAACCGAACAATCCGAGTGTCGCGCGGAACCCGGTGGGATCATGTTGTGCCGCCATGGGTCAGTCCTAGCGCGCGCGCAGCCCCTCCGAAAGCTCAGAAATCCGTCGGCGCCCCGCCTTCGGCCTTTCGCCGCTCAACAAAGGCGGTCAGCTCCTCGCGCCGCGCGGGATCCAGGGGCGGCGGGACGAATTCGGCCAGAATGTCCTTGTAGATACGGTGCGCCCGTTCCGCGGTCCAAACCGCCCCATCCAGGACCCAGGCCTCATGATTGCGCCAATCGCTGAGATAGGGCTGGTAGAAAGCCGTCTCGTAGCGCTCCTGGGTGTGCTGGATGCCGAAGAAATGCCCGTCGCCCCCAACCTCGCGCACCGCGTCGAGCGCCAGATCTCCGGGTTCCGTCGCCGTCAGCTCCGGATCGAAATAGCGCTGGATCTGCTGCAGGATCTCGCAATCCATGACGAATTTCTCGGGGCTCGCGATCAGCCCGCCCTCCAGCCAGCCTGCCGCATGATAGACCATATTCGTGCCCGACTGGACCGCGGACCAGAGGGCATTCGACGTCTCCCACATGGCCTGCCCGTCCGGGACATTGGCCGCGCAGCTGCCGCTTGCCCGCAGGGGCAGCCCGTAAAACCGCGCCATCTGCCCGGTCATCTGGGTGGCGCGCATATACTCCGGGGTCCCGAAAGCCGGAGCGCCGGATTTCATGTCCACATTCGACGTGAACGTCCCCAGCGCGACCGGACAGCCCGGCATGACATATTGCGCCAGCGCAATCGCCGAGAGCCCCTCGGCCAGAGACTGCGCAACCGCCCCGGCCAGCGTCACGGGCGCCATGGCCCCCGCCAGCGTAAAGGGCGTCACGATCAGGGCCTGCCCCTTGCGGATGCAGCGCAGGGCCCCGTCGATCATCGGCTCGTCATGTTTCAGGGGCGAGGTCGAATTGATGTTGGTGTACATGCGCGGGGTCGCGGCGAACTCTGCCTCCGTCAGCCCGCAGGCGATGCGCACCATCTCCATCACGTCTTCGACCCGCTCGCGCCCGAGACTATAGGCGTGGGGCACCTTGTCCGTGAGGGTCAGCTTCTCATAGAGCACGTCCAGATGGCGCACCGAGGCATGCACATCCACCGGCTCCACCGGATAGCCCCCGGCCACATGGATACAGTTGAAATACTGGGTAAGCTTGAGCAGGTTGCGGCACTGCTCCAGCGTACCGGGGACCTTGCCGGTCTCCATATCCCAGTAGTTCGGCGGGCTGGAGACATTGACGAAGACCATATGACCGTCGCCGATGGTGATCTGGTGGTCCGGATTGCGCGACGTGATCGTGAAGGAGGACGGGGCCTTGGCCACCATCTCCATCACGAAGGCGCGATCCATCCGGACGACCTCTCCATCCAGAACGCAGCCCGCCTCGGCCAGGATCTCGCGCGCTTTGGCGTTGAGAAAGGCGATCCCGATCTCCTCGAGGATGCGCATGGCCGTGTCGTGGATCGCCGCGACCCCCTCGGGGCTCAGGGGCTCGGTGGGGCGGTCCGTGTTGACGGGCACCTTGAAGGGCATCTGGGCGATGGTGTGGCTGGCATCGCGCCGGGTGTTTCCGGCACGACCACCGCCGCGGCGCCGCCGGGGCAAGGCATCTGGGGACAAGACAGGATCCTCCATGGCTGTGGATCCATTGGACGCGAGCCCCTTGGCGCGGGCGGGCTCATCCGCGACGCGTCATGTCGTTTTCTGCTGGATTTCGTCGGGCGACCGCGGGCGAGACGCCCTCAGGCGCTGGCGCGGCGACGGCGCAGGGGCAGCCGCTGGGTCTCGAGCCAGGCGGGCAGATGCCCCACATCTTGCAGGATCAGATCCGCATGGGGGGCAAGCTCGGGCGTTTCCGCCACCCCGGTCAGCACGCCGATAGTCTGCATCCCCGCCGCGCGGCCCGCGCGCAGGTCATGGGTGCTGTCCCCGACCATGACCACCTCGTGGGGGGACAGCGTGAAGTGGTCGCAAAACGCCAGCAACATGCCCGGATCCGGCTTCGCGCCAAAGCCACTGTCATAGCCGAGCACCAGATCGAAGGCCTGGGCGATCCCGGCCTCGGCCAGTTGGCGGCGCGCGCCCTCCTCGGAATCGTTCGTGGCCACTCCGAGGCAGAGATTGCGCGCACTCAGCTCGGCCATCAGGGGCTGCAGCGGCGTGGCCTCCGCCAATGTCACCGTCCGCGCGAGCGCGTTCAGCTCCATCAGAAGGGCTTCCTCCTCCCATGCGGGCAGGTAAGGCGCGAGGAGCACGGCGATCTCGGCGCTCGTGCCCGCAATCGCGGGACTGTCCGGCCTGAAATGGCCAAGCACCAGATCATAGCCGATCGCATCGGAGAGACGCGCCACCAGCGCCTCATCCCCGTCTGCGAGTTTATGGAGCGCTGTCGCGGCCCAACCGCTCCAGGTCTCATGAAAATCAAACAGCGTTCCGTCTTTGTCGAAAACGATTGCGCGCAGCATCGTTTGCCCCCTCGATCCCGATGCACTCGCGCATGCCCACGCTCACCGGCCTTGTTCCGTGGGCAGACGCTCCCCCGCGGCCTTGTCGGACCGCACATCTGCCCCTTGATCGGAACGCGCCGCTCCCATGGCGGTCCCGCGCGCAATTTGCCTGCCTGGCCAGATGGCTGGGTACAAAAAGGTCTCAAAGCGGCCGTTTGCCGCAATTATCCATCGCGCTGATCCCAGACTTATCGGAAATTGCACATTGCAACAAGCAGTCTGCTCAACTCTTGGGCGATGCCTGTCCAAGGCCGGTTTCAGGAAAAAGGTTAACCAGGCGCGTTTGTTAACACTCACAAACCGGCCATCACAGATTTGTCAGGTCCAATGCATCTCCGCACCGCCCGGCAACGCCGCCCGAGCGCGCATGGGCGTGTCATAGGCAATCCCGGCGGCATCACAGAACCCGACCACCCACTCATCATCCATGGTCAGAAATTCCAGAACGGAAACAAGGAATTCCGGCTCCTCGGCCCGGGCCCGCACGGTGTCGAGATCCGCGCCTGTCGCGCCCAGAAAGGTCCCCATGAGGTCGTCCTGACCGGCGATCCAGCCCAATGCCTGGAGCGCGATGGCCTCGGCTGTTTCTTGCTTCATTCGCTCCTGCCCTCTGCTCTGGAAACCGTTTGTTAACCAAACGAGCGCTAACACACATAACCATAACGTAAAGCGGAGGTCCTCATGTCGGGCAAGATCCTTGTGGTCGACGATGTTGCAACGAACCGGATCGTGATGAAGGTGAAGTTGGCAACCGCTTGCTACGACGTGATTCAGGCCGATAGCGGGCGCGCCGCGCTGGATACGGCGCGGGCCGAGATCCCCGACCTGATTCTTCTCGATGTGCTGATGCCGGATATCGATGGCTTCACCGTCTGCGAACGGCTCAAGGCCGATCCCCGCACTGCGGATATTCCGATCATCATGATCACCTCTCTCGACGACACGGAGGCGCGGCTGCGCGGGCTCTCCTGCGGCGCCGATGAGTTTCTGTCCAAACCGGTGACCGAGCTGACCCTGCTCGCGCGGGTCCGCAGCCTTCTGCGCGCCAATTCCCGCAATGCCGAGCTGCGCATGCCGACCCAGACGGCGTCGGCCGGGTTCGCCGATGCGCCCATGCCCTTCAAGCAGGCCCAAACTGAATGCGTGGGCCTTCTGATGGCACAGGACGGGGTCGGGCGTCGCTGGGCCCGCGGTCTGGCAGACCGGATCCGCGAGGATGTGAAGTTTTTCACCCGGGCGCAGGCTCTGGAGGCCAGCAAGGACCAACCCGCGGTTTTCGTGATCGAGGCCGATGCCCATCGCCCCGAGGCCGCGCTGGAGATCCTGACGGATCTGCGGTCCCGACCGGCCACGCGCCACGCCCAGCAGATCTTCATGCTGCAGGAAAGCCATCCCGAGCTGGCCGCCCGCGCCCTGGATCTCGGGGCCGATGATGTGGTGGTCGCTCCGATCACAGTGCAGGAAATGGCTCTGCGCCTGCGCGCGCAGTTGCAGCACAAACGGACGAGCGACCGGCGCCGGAATGAGGTGACCGACCGGCTCCGTCAAGCGGTGATCGATCCGCTCACAGGACTCTATAACCGTCGCTTCGCCTTGGGGCAGCTCGCCACCATCGCGCGGGAGGCCGAGGGCTCCACCCGCAGTTTCGCGGTGCTGCTCCTGGATTTCGACCATTTCAAGCAAATCAATGACAAGTTCGGCCATGCAGCCGGCGACAAGGTGCTGACCGACACCGCCAAGATCCTGCAGGCGCGGCTGCGCTCGCTCGACGTGATTGCGCGCATCGGCGGCGAAGAATTCCTGATGGTGCTGCCGGACACGGATCTCGACGAGGCCCAGCGCGTGGCGGAACGCCTGCGCGCCAGCATCGATCAGGCGCAAATCACATTGCCCGATGGCATCACGCAAGTGCCCGTCACCATCAGCATCGGTCTGGCCATTGGCGGGCATCGCACGCCCGATGCCAGCGTGTCGGAACTGCTGGAGACCGCGGATCGCGCGCTCTATGCGGCGAAATCCGACGGGCGCAACCAGGTTTCGGTGGGCACGATCAGCTCCGCCGCCTGATACCCCCCCGGGCGCGGCCAACCGGCTGCGACCCCAAGCTGCGCGCAGCACCATCCCCCTTGCGCGCCACACGACAGGGGCCGGATCCCATTTCGGATCCGGCCCCATTTTGCCCCCACCTCATATCGATTCACTCGCGCGGCGGCTTGCCGTCCCGGCCCTCGCCATGGCGCGGCCGGTTCGCCCGCGCGCGCAGCACCTCCTCGATCCGGTCCGCATAGGCGCTCCGCTCCGCATCGCTCATCTGCGCGATCGCCCCGGTGAGCGCCGCGCGCCCCGCCGCGTTGCGCGCGGCCATGGCCTCGGATTGCGAGGTGAGCAGGGTTTCGAAGGCCGCCGGATCAAAAGGCGTGCTCCGCAATGTGTCGAGCAAGGCCCGCGTCTGGCGCACCCGGGCGCGCGGCCCGCCAGCGCTTTTGCTGCGATGGTCGTCCAACGCGGCCTTCAGCGTATCGCGAGTCGTGTCGTCCAGGGCCCGGATCAAAGGGATCGGGCTGTCGATGAAGAGCGGCTTGCCCCCCGGCCCACGCGGCCCGCCCCCGAGTACCGCGCCAACCACCAGCCCGATGACCAGCAGGTTGAGCGCCAAAGATCCATAGAGCAGCCAGGGGCGCGGCGCCCGCGAGCGCTTGGTCTCTTGATCGGGCTCTGCCATCACACACCCTCCTCAAGGGCCATATCAAACGACCACATCACCGTTTCAGTCGTGGCCTCATTGCTCAGAAGATCGGCGCTGAGCGTGCTCAGCTCGGGCGCGAACCCGGCCCCCAGCCCGATGCCGAGCACGAGGGAAGCCGCCAGCGCGGTCAGAGGCGCAAGCGTCCAGCCACCCCGCGCGGGTTTGCTCCGCGAGCGCTGCAAGGGCACTACATTCGGCGCCGCATCCCCCGCCGCGGCCTCGGCCTGCACCGCGCGTCCTTCGGCCGCGATCCGGTCGAGAAAGCTGGTATCGGGCATGGGCGGGTGCGCCTGGGCCTCGCGCAGCAGCGCGTCGAGCTCCATTTCGGGGATCGGGTCGGTATCTCTGCTCCGGGTCATTCCGTAAATCCCAATTCTGCGCGGCGATGGCCGAGGGCCTTTGCCAGCATGCGTTTGCCCCGGGAGGTCAGGCTTTCCACAGCCTCCACGGAGATCTCCATGATCCCGGCGATCTCGGGGTTCGACAACCCCTCGAGATGGCGCAGAACCACCGCTTCGCGCTGCCGCACGGGCAGATCCCCGAGTGCGGCCTGCAAGGCCTCGGCGCGCTCGGCCTGACTAAGGATACGCTCCACAGACGGTGTCGGATCCGCCATTTCCCCGGCCTCGTCCAGCGGGACCGAGCGCTTGCGGCGCAGCCGGTCCATGCAGGCGTTGCGCGCCACCGTATAGAGCCAGGTGCTGGGGGCGGCGCCATCAGCGCGCCAGTCAGGGGCGATTTTCCACAGCTTCATCATGGCCTCCTGCGTGATGTCTTCGGCCTCGGCCCGGTCTCCGAGCAGGCGAAAGCACAAACGGTACACCCGCGGCGCCAGCCGGTCGGTCAACTGGCGGGCCGCACGCGGATCGCCGGTCGCAAAACGCGCCAGCAGATCCGCGTCCGAAACCGCGTCAGCCGAAGGAGAAAGGTCGGTCATGGATCGTGCCTAGCGCGCGATGCGGGTTGGGACCAGTGCCGAAGGCTCCGGTCCCACCCAGTGCGGGGTCGGGCTCAGCGCTCCATATGACGGCCGCCAAAGCCGCGCTTGCGATCCGCGAACTCTTCCTCGGAGATGGCGCCATCGCCATTGGCATCGAGCCCGTTGAACATCCGCGTGCCGCGCTCGGGCATGCCGAACTCCTCGAGGCTGACCTGCCCATCGCCATTGGCATCCGCGCGCTCCATCATCGCGTCGATGCGGCGCTCGGCACGCTCGGCCTTGCGGGCTTCCGCGGCGGCGGCCATCTCTTCGCGGCTCACCTGGCCATTGCCGTCGCTGTCGAGTGCTGCAAAGCGCGTTTCTGCAGCAGCCTGGATATCGGCTTGGGTGATCTGGCCATCGCCATTGGTGTCCAGTTCCGAGAAATCGGGGCCACCACGCTTGCCATGTCCTTCGCCGCGCGGCGAGGCCACGGCGATGGATCCGGCGGTCAGTGCCACCAGAAGCAGAGCGGTGGTCGGGACTTTTGCAGGGATCAGGGTCTTCATTGGGGTCTCCATTTTCTTGTTGGCCCCGGCATCTCCGGGACGTCTGTATGTCAAACGCGCCCGGAGCGAAGTTCCGTCGCGCATTTCCGCAAAAAAATGAACAGCCCTTTTTTCGCGACATCCCGACGCAAGGCAATCTGTCAAAGGGCGCTTGGGGGCACAGCTTGTTAAGCTGGTACCAGCGAACAGGGGTTGGGAGCTCCGTGATGACATTCGAAACACCGACGACGGAGCGTGAGCTTCGGCCGTCTCTCATACGTGGCTGGCGCCGCCGCTGCCCCAATTGCGGGTCAGGTCCGATGATGCGCAGCTATCTGCAGGTCCGTGAAAGCTGTCCGGTCTGCGGCCAGCAGTTGAACGGCCACCGGGCCGATGACGGGCCGGCCTATCTGACCATCCTCGTGGTGGGCCACCTGATGGCGCCGCTGCTGCATTGGTACTTCGTCACCCTGCGGCCGGATCCGCTGAACATCATCGCGGTGTTCTCGGTGGGCTGCGTGGCGCTGTCGCTCTACTTGTTGCCACGGCTCAAAGGGGCCATGGTCGGGTACCAGTGGGCCAAGCGGATGTATGGCTTTGCGGGATCGGAAACACCGGTCCCCTAACCCTCCGCCCCGGTCAGCGGCGGAGGAAAGATGGATAAAAGCGCAATTCGGCACGCGGCCACGGTGATCCTGATCCGGGATGCGGAGACGGCACGGCCCAGCGTGCTCATGGGGCAACGCGGGGCGCAGGCGGCCTTCATGCCCTCGAAATACGTGTTTCCCGGGGGCGCCGTGGATCCCGAGGATCGCTTCGGCACCCGTCTCGCCCAGACCAATCCGGCCTGTGAGGACAAACTCGCCAAGGATGCGCGCGGCTGCACGCCCGGAGCGATTTTTGCCGCGGCCATTCGAGAGCTTTGGGAAGAAACGGGTCTGCGCCTTGGCACGCAGGCCGCTCCAGTTGGGGATCCGGAGGCTGCGCTCGGTGCGAGTTGGCAGGCCTTTCTCCGCAGCGGGGCCGCTCCGGATGCCAGCGCCCTGCGCTTCATCTTTCGTGCCATTACCCCGCCGGGTCGGCCCCGGCGGTTTGATGCGCGGTTCCTGCTCGCTCCGGCTTCGGCGCTGATGGATGATCCGGATGATTTCTCGAAAGCCTCGGATGAGTTGAGCCATTTGCACTGGGTGCCCTTGGCCGAAGCGCGGGCGCTCGATCTGCCGTTTATCACCGAGGTGGTTCTGGGCGAGGTGACCGGCGCTCTGCCTGCGCTCGAGGCCCCAACGACGGTCCCCTTCTTTCACCATGATGAGAGCCTGTCGCGGTTCGAACGGCTCTAGGGATTGCCACGGTTTGGTCGGATGTGTCCCCGGCGGCCAGAGGTCCGGGTGCCGCGTCTGGCGTGCCAGACGCGGCGGTCGCACGCCACTCTCAGATCCCGCCTGATGTGAGCCACGCTTTGGTTGCGCGCCGTTGACCGGCACGCCCGGGGCCGCGCCCAAGCGCGCGGCTTGGCTGGCCCTTAGTAGGGCATGGGATGCGCTTTGTGGGCCGCGTCAATCTCGGCCACCACTTCGTCCGACAGGGTCAGCTCAAGACCGTTCAGAATATGCTCCAGCTGCGCGACCGAGCTGGCCCCGAAGAGGATCGAGCCCATAAAGGGCCGCGTCTTGCACCAAGCGAGCGACATCTGCGTCAGATCCAGCCCATGGGCGCGCGCGATCTCCGCATAGGCGTCCACCGCGTCCCAGACCCGGGGCGAGACCCGCCCGCCGAGATTGCCATTGATCGCCATGCGCGACCCGTCAGGCACAGCGCCGCCCTGATACTTGCCGGTCAAGAGCCCCGCCGCCAGCGGGGAGAAGGCCATCAGCCCGACGTCCTCGTTCACGCACAGCTCCGCCAGATCCGTATCGAAGAGCCGCGCCAGCAGGGAATACTCGTTCTGGATCGACACCACCCGGGGCAGCCCCTTGTCCTCGGCCATGCGCAGCCATTGGGCCGTGCCCCAGGCGCTCTCATTGCTGAGGCCGAAATGGCCGATCTTGCCCGCCTTCACGAGCTCATCCACGGTCACCAACACCTCTTCCATATGGGCCATGGTGTCCGCGCGCGACTGAACGCTTGGATCGAAGCGCCAGTTCTGGCGGAAATGATACGAGCCCCGGTTCGGCCAGTGGAGCTGATAGATGTCGATATGGTCGGTCTGCAGCCGCCGCAAGGAAGCCTCCACCGCCTCAAGGATCGTCGCGCGCGAGATCGGCGCCCCGTCCCGGATTGCGCCCAGCCCCTCGCCCGCGACCTTGGTGGCCAGCACATACTCCCCGCGCCGCCCAGGATTGGCCGCGTTCCACTGGCCGATGATCGTCTCCGTATCTCCGGCGGTCTCGGCGCTGATCGGGTTCACCGGATAGGCCTCGGCCGTGTCGATGAAATTGATCCCCGCCTCCAGCGCCATCGAGATCTGACGGTGCGCATCCGGCGTGTCGGTCTGGGTGCCGAAGGTCATGGTCCCGAGGCAGAACTCCGTGACCTGCGGGGCGCCGCGCCCAAGTGCATGTGTTTTCATGGCAGTCTCCTTGTCAGCGCGTCAGCCTAGCGCGCCGCGCGGGACGCGCAAGCACAGGCTGGCCCGGCGCATCGGTCGCGTTGCGCCTCCGGGCGCGGCCTGCGACAGGTAGCCCATGCCCCTTTGGATCCCCGTCACCCTCTTTGCGGCCTTTGCCCAGAACCTGCGCTTCATGCTGCAGCGTCACCTCAAGGTGACGGGTCTTTCGACCGCAGGCGCGACCTTCTCGCGTTTTTTGTTCTCCGCACCCCTCGTGGCCCTTATCGCCCTGAGCTACGCGGCGGCGCGCGATCTGCCCTTTCCCGAGCTCTCAACGCGGTTCTGGATCGCGGCCACGTTGGGCGGAACCTCGCAGATCCTCGCCACGATGTGCGTTGTGGCGCTCTTTGCCCATCGCAGTTTTGGCGTCGGGATCACCTTCAAGAAGACCGAAGTGATGCTGACGGCCCTGGTGGGTTTCGTGGTGCTGGGCGAGGCGATCACCTGGGGCGGGGCGGCAGCCATCGCCGTGGGCTTTGTCGGCGTGGTGATCCTGTCGGACCCGCCCGATGCGAGCGGCGACTGGCGGCGACTTCTGAACAAGGGCGTGGCGCTGGGGCTGGCCTCCGGGCTGCTCTTCGGGTTTTCGGCGATTGGTTACCGCGCGGCCTCCCTCGCGATCGACAGCACGGATGTGTTCCAGCGCGCCTCGGTCACCCTGATGTGCGTCACCGCCTTTCAAACCCTGCTGATGGCCGCCTATCTCAGCTGGCGCGAACGCGGAGAGATCACCCGCGTGGCGGCCACCTGGCGCGTCTCGTCACTGGTCGGGCTCACCTCCCTGGCCGGGTCTCTCGCCTGGTTCACCGCTTTCACCCTGCAGAACGCGGCCTATGTCAAAGCGCTCGGTCAGGTCGAGCTGGTCTTCTCCTTCCTGGCCAGCACCTTCGTCTTTCGCGAGACCACCACGCCGCGCGAGATCCTGGGCGTATGCGCCATCGTGGCGAGCGTTCTCCTGCTGGTGCTGACACTTTAACGTTGCAGCGGCCCGTCCGCGCCGCCACCCTGCGCAAAACAGAGCAGGATCGGGGCGCATATGACAGGCATCGTTGCGATCATCGGGAGCGGTGTGATCGGCGCAGGTTGGGCCGCGCGTTTTCTGCTGGGCGGATGGCATGTGCGGGTCTTCGACCCGGACCCGGGTGCGGAAACTCGACTGGAGGCCACGATCGCCCGGGCGAAGGTCAGCCTGCCGGGTCTTTATGACACGCCGCTGCCGCCCCCGGGCCGCCTGAGCCTGCACGCGACGATCCCCGAGGCGGTCAGCGGCGCGACCTGGATCCAGGAAAACCTGCCCGAGCGGCTGGAGCTGAAGCGCAAGGTCTTCCAGACGATCCAAGCCGCCTGTGCGCCGGAGGCGATCCTCGCCTCCTCGAGCGCGGGGCTCACGCTCGACGCGCTGCGAGCCTGCGCCACAAGGCCCGCGCAGATCTGCGCCATCCGTCCCTGCGACCCGGTTTATCTGCTGCCTCTGGCGGAAGTGACCTGCCCGGAGCCTGCCGTCGCGGATCGGATCCAGGCCATCCTGACCGGGCTTGGCATGATCCCCTCAGATGGATCCGTAACGCAAAGCCTGCAGGCCGCGCTTCTCCGCCGGGCTCTGGAGATGATCCGCGATGGTGAGGCCAGCCCGGTCCAGATCGACGAGGCTCTGCGTCTCGGCCTCGCGCCCCTGTGGTCCCAGAGGGGGCCCTTTGGCACCGCCAGCGATGGGGCAGGACCGGCGCAATTCGCGTTGACGGAGGGGGCAGACGGCAAAGCCTGGACAGACAGCCCCGCCGACACCCCGGCCCTCAGCCGCTCCAGCCCTCCCGCCTCGGATGCGCGCTTTGTGCAGAGGGACGCAGCACTGGTCGGCATGCTCCGCGCGCTCAAGGCCGAAACCGTAGGCGCGGGGGCCGGTCTGGCCGACGCGGACCGGGCGCGGGTTCCGGCGCAGGGTGCGGATACGGCGCCGCTTCTGACAGCGGCCCGCACGGTCCCCCGGGACTGGGCCGATTATAACGGGCATATGACCGAGGCGCGGTATCTGCACGCTTTCGGCAATGCGACGGACCGCTTCATGGAGATCCTCGGCGTGGATGCCGATTACCTTGCCTCCGGGGGGAGCTTCTTCACCGCCGAGACCCATATCCGCCATCTGGCCGAGTTGCGCATCGGGGCCGCTTTCGAGATCCGGACCACCTGCCTCGACGGGACGGGCAAGCGCATGCATCTGTGGCATGAGATGCGCTGCGACGGAGTTCTCGTGGCGACGGGGGAGCATATGCTGATCCATGTGAGCCTTGAGACACGGCGCCCTGCGCCGCCTGCCTCTCCCGTGGCCGAGGCGCTGGCGCGGATCGCCCAGGCCCATGCGCGTCTGGCCACCGGGCCGGGCGTAGGCCGCGCCATTGGTGACCCGCGCTGAGGGGTGCGATCTGGCAAAAGCCCCCTTGAGAACAAAAACGGAACAAATTATCCTCATCCCATGGCGACTCGCAGTTTGACAAAGGCCGGGCTACAGGCGGGCAGCCTGCAGGATGCCCCCCGTCCGGGGGTCGAAGTCCTGCCCGAGATGACCCTGGCCCTGCGCCGGGTGCATGAGCTGACCGGCCCGGCGCGCTGGTGTCTCGCGGCCCTCGTGGCCCGGGCGCGCACGGGGCCCGTGATCTGGATCACGCCGCGCTGGCACGCGGATCAGCTCAACCCCCAGGGCCTCGCGCCGATCTGCGACCCGCGCCGGATCCTGACCGTGACCATCGAGCGGAAGGAAGACCTGCTCTGGTGCATGGAGGAGGCCCTGCGCAACGGGGCCGCGCCCGTGGTCGTGGCCGATCTGCCCGGGCCGCCGGGCCTGACCCCGGTGCGGCGGCTGCATCTGGCCGCCGAACAAGGCGGCACACGGCAGGAGGTCGCACCGCTCGGCCTGCTACTCACCCCGGATCAGGGGGGCGCCGCCGGGATCGAGAGCCGCTGGTCCCTCATGCCCGCCCATGCCAGCCGCCACAGCGCCTGGACCCTGACCCGGCTGCGCGCCCGCAACGCTCCCCCGGGGAGCTGGCGACTGACCGCGCCCACCAGCCCCGACGGCGCCTGGCGCACCTGCCGCGCCTCCGCCTGCGAGGGCGAACACGGGCGATCATAAGCGCGGCACTGCAGAGCAAGCGCCCTATGCAGCGGCCCAAACCCCGCTACCATGGGTGTATGAAACGTCGTGTCTTTTTGTGTAGTGCCCTTGTCTGGCCCCTCGCCGCCCAGGCGGCCCCTGTTCGTTACCAGCTCGCCCCGAAGAGCGAGGTGGAATTCACCTTCTTTCTCGCCGGCGCGCCAAGCCGTGGGCGCATGCCGATCCTCGATGCGGATCTGCGGCTCGATTTCCGACGGGTCTCTGCCTCGCGGGTCGCGGTCACGCTCGATGCGGCAGGGGCGCGGACAAACCTGCCTCTGGCCAATGGCGCGTTGAAAGGGCCGAGCATTCTGGACACGGCGCGCTTTCCACAGATCCGCTACACCAGCACCGCGGTGCGCGCGCAGGACGGCGGCGCGGCGGTCTCCGGCAATCTGGCGTTGCGCGATCGGACGCAACCGGTCGCCCTGGCCGCGCGGTTCTTTCGCCAACCGGACCGGGACCCGGGCGATCTCAGCCGCCTCGTAATTGAGCTACGTGGAGAGCTCAGCCGCTCCGCCTTTGGCGCCACGGGCTTTGCCGATCTCGTTGCGGACCGGATCGAGCTGCGCTGCCTTGCGACCATCGACCGGATCGGATGAGTGTGGCAGGATGCGCAAAGGCAATCTTGGTTAACAGATAGGTAAGGTTTTGGCCGCAAAGGTTAACGCAGCCCCGCGCACCGGAGCCGCCCATGACCACCCGCGCCCATACCGTCGCCTTTCAAGGCATCGAACCCCGTCCCGTTGAGGTGCAATGCGCCTTAAGCCCTGGTTTGCCTGGGTTTTTCATCGTTGGCTTGCCTGACAAGGCGGTTTCGGAGGCCCGTGAACGGGTGCGCGCGGCCATGTCCGCGCTTGGCCTGGCCCTGCCCTCGAAGCGAATCACGATTAATCTGTCGCCAGCGGACCTGCCCAAGGAAGGCTCCCATTTCGATCTGCCGATTGCGCTGGCCCTGATGGCCGCCCTGTCGATCATCCCACCGGAGGCCGCGGAAGGCACGCTCGCCCTTGGTGAGCTCTCCCTCGATGGCACATTGGTGCCGGTGCTGGGCGCCTTGCCCGCCGCGCTCGCCGCAGCCGAGAGCGGGCGCACCCTGCTCTGTCCCGATGCCTGCGGGCCGGAGGCGGCCTGGGTGGGCGGCACCACAGTTCTCGCTGCCGGTTCGCTTCTGGGCGTGATGCGTCATTTCACCGGCGCGGCGCGTTTGACCCCGGCGCAACCCGGCGAGGTTGTCGCCGCGCCGAACGTGCCCGATCTGTCAGAGGTGAAGGGGCAAGAACGGGCCAAGCGCGCGCTGGAGGTGGCGGCGGCTGGGCGACACCATCTCTTGCTCGTCGGCTCGCCGGGTTCGGGAAAATCCATGTTGGCCAAGCGCTTGCCCGGGATCCTGCCACCATTGGATGCTGCGGAGGCGCTCGAAACCTCGATGATCCATTCCCTCGCCGGGTTGATCGATGCCGGTGGGATTTCTCGCCTGCGACCATTTCGGGAGCCCCACCACACGGCCTCCAAAGCGGCCATGGTCGGGGGCGGGCGGCTGGCAAGGCCCGGGGAGATGTCCCTCGCCCATAACGGCGTGCTCTTTCTCGACGAGCTTCCGGAGTTCAACCGCGACGTTCTCGAGAGCCTGCGCCAGCCCGTGGAAACCGGCTCTGTCGTGGTCGCGCGCGCCAATGCCCATCTGCGCTACCCCTGCCGGTTTCTGCTGATCGCGGCGGCAAACCCTTGCAAATGCGGCCATATGTTCGAGCCCGCTCAAGCTTGCGGGCGCGCGCCCCTGTGCGGGGAGGACTATATGGCGCGGCTCTCGGAGCCGCTGCTTGATCGGTTCGACATTCGGCTGGATGTCCCACCGGTCAGTTTCTCGGATCTCGACGCACCAACCGAGAGCGAACGCTCCGAGGTTGTGGCCGCGCGCGTGGCCGAAGCCCGGGCCCGGCAAGCCGCGCGGTTCGACGGGATCGAGGGGATCAGGGTGAACGCGGATGCCGAGGGCAGCCTTCTGGAAGAGATCGCCCGGCCAGACGCAGAAGGGCGCGCCCTGTTGCAGGATGCAGCAGAGCGGTTCGGGCTGACCGCGCGGGGCTATCACCGGGTGCTCAAGGTCGCGCGCACCATCGCGGATCTCGATGGATCCGACGAGATCGCCCGTCCGCATCTGGCTGAGGCGCTGAGCTACCGGGTGTCTGTCCGGGAAAAGGTGGCCTGAACTTCAGGCCTTGCGCGCCTCGATGGCATCCCAGATCAGGCCCGCGCCATTTGTGCCATCGAAGCGCTCCAGCTCCTGCAGGCCCGTGGGCGAGGTGACGTTGATCTCGGTGAGATAGGGACCGATCACGTCGATGCCGACGAAGATCTGTCCTTTCTCGCGCAGGAAGGGACCGATGGCGGCGCAGATCTCGCGATCGCGCTCGGACAGTCCGATCGGCTCGGGGCGCCCTCCCACATGCATGTTCGAGCGGGTCTCGCCCGCCGCCGGCACCCGGTTGATCGCCCCAATCGGCGCGCCATCCACAAGGATGATCCGCTTGTCGCCCTTGGCCACATCCGGCAGGAATTGCTGCATGATCAGAGGCTCGCGGTTGATACCGGAAAAGAGCTCATGGAGGGAGTTCAGGTTGCGATCCTCGGCGGTCAGACGGAACACCCCGGCCCCGCCATTGCCGTAGAGCGGCTTGAGGATGACGTCCCCATATTCCGCTTTGAAGGCTTTCAGATCGTCGAGATTGCGCGCGATCATGGTGGGCGGCGTCAGATCGGGGAACTGCAGAACCAGCAACTTCTCCGGCGCGTTGCGCACCCAGAACGGGTCATTCACCACCAGCGTGTCCGCAGCGGCCATGTCCAGCAGATGGGTCGTGGTGATGTAGCCCATGTCAAAAGGCGGGTCCTGACGCAGCCAGATCACATCCATCTCCGACAGATCAACCGTCTCGCGCGGGCCGAGCACCGCCGGGGTCCCGGCAACGCGCTGGATTTCGGCCCAGTTGCCCGTGGCGACCAGCCTGCCGCGATCGAAGGTCAGATCCTCGGGGCCATAAACAAAGATGCGATGACCGCGCGCCTGTGCCTCTTCGGTGAGCCGGAAGGAGCTGTCAGCATCGATATCGACCTCGGTGATCGGGTCCATCTGAAAGGCAACATTCATGGCGCAGGGGCTCCTTCTGGCAGCATGCGCCCGTCTTGCCGCAGCGCGCAGGCCAGCGCAATGGCTGGCAGCCTGCCGGAATTCACATGGTGATGT
This sequence comes from Dinoroseobacter sp. S76, assembly GCF_049801095.1. Classification (NCBI taxonomy): domain Bacteria; kingdom Pseudomonadati; phylum Pseudomonadota; class Alphaproteobacteria; order Rhodobacterales; family Roseobacteraceae; genus Dinoroseobacter; species Dinoroseobacter sp. S76. Next base: position 679,300 of record NZ_JBNAGH010000001.1, read on the forward strand.
TCGGAATCACACGAAAGCGTCCCATGCCATCGAGCGCGGCCAGATCCACGCGCATGTCCAACAGGGCCAGTTCGGGATGCACGCCGACAAAGGCTTCTGCTGCAGATTGAATACGTGCGACCTGCGACCAATGGAGGCTTTCAATGGCCCGGGCAAAGCTGCTGCTGGATTTCACCTCGACAAAGACCAGCAGGTCCCCACGCCGGAAGATCAGATCAATCTCGCCCTCCCCGCCACGCCATCGGCGGGCCAGCAAGACACAGCCACGGTCGAGATAGGCGCGTTCAATCCGCTCCTCGGCAGAGAGCCCTGAAAGATGGGCGCGCTGTCCACGATCGCGCAGCGCAGCATGGGCCGGGCCCGAGGTAAACTGAGGCAGAGTCGTTTCCATGCCCTGTTCTTTCATGAGCGACTTAAGACTTGCCTAAGATCGCGAGGGCTTGCTTGTAGACCTGCCGCCTTGGCGCCCCCGTGGCGGCGGTGACTTCGGCCACGGCGTCTTTGGCACTTTGGCTTGCCAGTGCGGCGGTCAGCATCCGCGTGATCTCTTCTGGCGAGATGTTACGCGCGGGGGCGGGGCCGACGAGGATCACGATCTCGCCTTTGGGCGGGGTTTCGGCGACCAGGCGGCAGAGCTCCGCCAGAGTGCCAGCCCGGATTTCCTCGAACCGCTTGGTGAGTTCGCGGGCGACCACGGCGGCCCGATCCTCCCCCAGGATCTCGGCCATATCACCGAGGCTTTTCTCCAGCCGTTTCGGGCTTTCATAGAAGATCAGGGTCCCCGGGACAGCGACCAGAGATTGCAACACCTTGCGCCGCGCGCCTTTGGCCGAAGGCATGAACCCTTCAAAGAAGAACCGGTCCGTGGGCAACCCGGCAATCGACAGGGCCGTCACCGCGGCAGAGGGTCCGGGCGCCGAGGTGACCCCGTGCCCCGCAGCCCGCGCGACCTGCACCAGGTCATAGCCCGGATCCGCGATCAGCGGCGTGCCTGCTTCGGAGGCGTAAACCACGAGTGCCCCCAAAGCGAGATGGGACAGGACCTTGTCCCGCATCTTGGCGCCCGAATGATCGTGATAGGCCAGCAGCGGCCGCCCGCCCACGGGCACGCCATGGATGTCCATCAAGCGCCGCAGGCTGCGCGTATCCTCGGCCACCAGCACATCTGCCTCACGCAGCAGATCCAACCCGCGCAAGGTGATGTCCCGGGCATTCCCGATCGGCGTCGTGACCAGAACAAGTTGGCCCGCGCGCGGGTCTGACATGGCTTCATTCCTCGTTTGGCAAGCCGGGCGACGCCCGTTTACATAGCGCTGCACGCCCTTTAGGTTCGGCCAGTGACGACCACCCCTGTTCCTGACCCCGATGCGCGGAGACCCGCATGTTCCCTGTTTTCCTCAAGACGCGCAAGGCTCTGCGCGCCGCCGCCCTGAGCCTGACGGCGTCGCTTGCCCTCGCGGCCTGCACGGTGCCCTCGGATATTGCCGGCGGTGGCCCCTCGATCAACGCCTCGCGCCCAGTGCCCGTGGCGCTCTTGCTGCCCTATGGCACGGAAATCGCAAACCAGACCGGGCTCGCGCGATCGCTGGAAAACGCCGCACGCCTCGCCATGGCGGACCTGAACGGGGTGACCATCGACCTCAAGGTCTATGCCACCGCGGGCAATGCCGAACAGGCCGCCGTGGTCGCGCAGGAAGCTGTAGGCGATGGTGCCAAGATCATCCTCGGGCCGGTGTTCTCGGCTGCGGCCAATGCGGCGGGCGTCGCCGTGGCGCGCTCGAACGTCAATGTCCTGAGCTTTTCGAACAACACTGACATCGCGGGGGGCAATGTCTTTGTCCTCGGCAACACCTTCCAGAACACGGCCCGGCGCGTGGTCTCCTATGCGTCCCAGCAGGGCTCGGGCAATGTGTTCGTCGCCTATCCCCAGACCACGGTCGGCGCGGTCGGGCGCGACGCGATCCTGCAGGCAGTGGCCGAGACCGGGGCCACGGCAGCGGGCAGCATCGGCTATGAAGCCTCGCAAACCGGCGTGGTAAACGCGGTGCCGCAGATCGCCGATGCGGTCCGGTCCAGTGGGGCCACGTCCCTCGTGATGGCCGACGACACCTCGGGCAGCATCCCGCTGCTGTCGCAGCTTCTGCCGGAGAACGGGATCGACCCGACAGTCACCCAGTTTGTCGGGCTCACCCGCTGGGACATTCCGGCCTCGAGCCTTGCGCTGCCCGGGTTGCAGGGCGGGATCTTTGCCCTGCCCGACCCGGCGCTGAGCGCGCAATTCGCGGACCGGTATCAGAGCACCTATGGCGCCCCGCCCCACCCGATTGCCGGGCTGGCCTATGACGGGATCGCCGCGATCGGCGCGCTGGTCACCACCCAGCAGAGCCGCGCCCTGACCGCCGCTGCCCTGACCCAAGGCTCGGGCTTTGCGGGCGTCACCGGGGCCTTCCGCCTGCGCGCGGATGGCACGAATGAGCGCGCGCTGGCCGTGGCCCGGATCACCAATCAGGCGGTGACCATCGTCTCGCCTGCCCAACGCAGCTTCGGGGTCGGAGGCTCCTAGACCGGTGCGCACCGAAACAACGGATGTGGGCGCGCCCACCGCGCCGACCACGCCCCCGCCCAGCCCCATTCTGGGATCCGCATTGGCGGATCTGTCCCTCGTGGCCCCGCCCGCGTCGATCTATGACATGGCCGGGATGCAGGCCAAGCTCGACGCGGCCTGCGTCGAGGCGGGCACGGATGCGGGCGCGACCCGGTCCGCGGTGGTCAAACTGCTCAAGGAGGCGCGCGCCAACGGGCTTCGCGCGATCCGCGATGCGTTCGACGCAGCCCCCTTTGCCGCGCGCGAGACCGTGCGCGCCTATGCCTATCTGACCGACGGGCTGGTCACCTCGGCGATCTATGTCGCCCGGCAACATCTGCATCCGCTGCACACGCCCACAGGGGGCGAGCGGCTCTCGGTGCTGGCCGTGGGCGGCTATGGGCGCGGGGAAATGGCGCTCCATTCCGATGTGGATCTGCTGTTTCTGACGCCCTACAAGATCACCCCCTGGGCCGAGAGCGTGATCGAGACCACGCTCTATATCCTCTGGGATCTGAAGCTGAAGGTCGGCCATGCTTCGCGCACGATCAAGGACTGCCTGCGGCTGGGGCGCGAGGATTACACGATCCGCACCGCCCTCTTGGAGAACCGGTTTCTCACCGGCGATGCGGCCCTTGCGGACGAGCTGCGCACACGTCTGAAAACCGAGCTCTTTCAGGGCACATCTCAGGACTATATCGAAGCCAAGCTCGAGGAACGCGAGCAACGCCACCTGCGTCAGGGCGGCCAGCGCTTCATGCTCGAACCCAATGTCAAAGAGGGCAAAGGCGGGCTCCGCGACCTGCAATCGCTCTATTGGATCGCAAAATATGTCCACGGGGTGGAGACGGTCGACGAGCTGGAGGAGATCGGGGTTTTTGCCCATGACGAGCATATCCTCTTTGACACGGCAGAGACCTTCCTCTGGGCGGTGCGCTGTCATCTCCATATCGTCTCGGGTCGGGCGACGGACCAGCTGACCTTTGATCTGCAGGTCGAGGTCTCGGACCGCATGGGCTTCAAGGATCGCGACGGGCGACGGGGGGTGGAGCATTTCATGCAGCTCTATTTCCGCCATGCCACGAGCGTGGGCGACCTGACCCGGATCTTCCTGACCGCGTTGGAGGCGAGCCACGCCAAGCGGGAGCCGCGCCTGATCGGGCTTTTGAAACGCAAGCGCAAGAAGAAGGTGAAGGACACTTACGAGATCCGCCAGAACCGTCTGGCCATCGCGGATCCGGACAGCTTCTTCACCGATCCGGTGAACATCCTGCGGATCTTCGAGGAGGCCTTGCGCACGGGCTATCTGCTCCACCCGGATGCCATGCGGATCATCAAGGCCAACCTGTCCCTGCTGGACAAAACCGTGCGCTCGAACAAGGAAGCCAACCGGATCTTCTTTGACACGCTCTTGAAGCACGGCAACCCCGAGCGGGCCTTGCGGCGGATGAACGAGCTCGGCGTTCTGGGTACGCTCATCCCCGAGTTCCAGAAGATCGTCGCGATGATGCAATTCAACGTCTACCACCAATACACGGTGGACGAGCACATCATCCAATGCATCTCGAACCTCGCCCAGATCGAGCGTGGTGAGCTGGTCGAGAGCCTGCCGGTGGCGAGCCGGATCCTGAAGGGCGGCGTGGATCGCAAGGTGCTCTATACGGCGATGCTCCTCCACGATATCGGCAAGGGGCGCCCCGAGGATCACTCGGTCGTGGGCGCACAGATCGCCCGTCGCGTCGCCCCCCATATGGGCTTTAACGCCAAGGATTGCGAAACGGTCGAATGGCTGGTGCGCTATCACCTGCTGATGTCCGACATGGCCCAGAAGCGCGATATCTCGGACCCGCGCACGATCCGCGACTTTGCCAAGGCTGTGCGGAGCAAGGAGCGGCTCGATCTGCTCACGGTTCTGACGGTCTGCGATATCCGCGGCGTGGGGCCCGAGACATGGAACAACTGGAAGGCCCAGCTGATCCGGGCGCTTTACCGTCAGACCTCCGAAGCGCTGGAGAACGGGCTCGAGGATCTCAACCGCGAAACCCTGGAGACCGAGGCCAAGCGCGCCCTGCGTGCCGCTCTCAGCGAATGGCCCCGCAAGGAGCTGCGCGCGGAGACTGGGCGCCATTACGGGCCCTATTGGCAGGGTCTGCCGGCGGATGCCCATGTCGCGGTCGCCAATCTGCTCCGGGGGATCGAGGATGACGAGGTGCGCCTCGATCTGACCCTCGATGTGGACCGGGATGTCACGCGGATTGCCTTTGCCATGTCCGACCATCCGGGCATCTTTGCCCGGCTCGCGGGGGCGCTGGCCCTGGTCGGCGCGAATGTGGTCGATGCGCGGACCTATACCACCAAGGACGGCTACGTGACCGCGTGCTTCTGGGTGCAGGATGCCGAGGGCAAACCCTACGAGGAATCCCGCCTGCCCCGCCTGCGCAAGATGATCGACAAGACGCTGAGCGGCGAGGTCGTCACCCGCGAGGCCATGGTCAGCCGCGACAAGGTCAAGAAACGCGAGAGCCAGTTCCGCTTCCCGACTTCGATCAGCTTCGACAATGAAGGCTCGGAAATCTACACGCTCATCGAGGTGGATACCCGCGACCGGCCCGGCCTGCTCTTTGATCTGGCCCGGACCCTCGCGGAGGCGAATATCTACGTCGCCTCTGCGCAGATCGCGACCTATGGCGCGCAGGTGGTCGACACCTTCTACGTCAAGGACATGTTCGGGCTGAAACTGCATGGCGCGTCGAAACTCGCCACGATCGAAAAGCGCCTGCGCGCCGCGATCGAGAACGGGGCCGAGCGCGCACAGTCATGACCGGTGAGCCTGCCCCGCACCGCCCGAGGGCGCGGCGATGAAACCGATCCGCCTGATGGCCGGGTTCATGACCGTGGGCCTCTGGACCATGGCGAGCCGGGTGCTGGGCTTCGTGCGCGACATCCTTCTGGCGAGCCTGCTTGGGGCCGGGCCGGTGGCGGATGCGTTCTTTGTGGCCTTTTCGCTCCCCAATATGTTTCGCCGGTTCTTTGCCGAGGGCGCATTCAACATGGCCTTCGTGCCGATGTTCTCGAAGAAGCTCGAAGCGGGGGAGGATGCGGACGGCTTTGCCCGGGATGCGCTTTCAGGGCTGGCGCTCGTCCTGATCGCCTTCACGCTGCTGGCGCTGGCGGCGATGCCCTGGCTGGTGCTGGCCATGGCCTCGGGCTTTGCCGGGGATGCGCGGCTGGACCTCGCGGTCGGGTTCGGGCGGATCGTCTTTGTCTATATCCTGTTTATCTCGCTCGCGGCGCTCCTGTCCGGGGTTCTCAACGCGACGGGGCGTTTCGCGGCAGCGGCAGCAGCACCGATCCTTCTGAACGTGGTACTGATCGCAGTGCTTCTGATCGCCCAGACCGGTGTGCTGGCCGAGACGCTGACCCTGCCCGCCCCGGGCAGCACGCCGATCGCCGGGCTGCATCACGGGACCATGCTGGCCATCGGCGTGGTGATCGCCGGGATCGCACAGCTCTGGCTTCTGTGGAGGGCCGCGGCACAGGCTGGGTTTGACCTGCGCCCGCGCCGTCCGCGTATGACGCCCGAGCTCAAGCGCCTCGCCATCATCGCCGCACCGGCTGCGCTGGCCGGGGGCGTGGTTCAGGTCAACCTGCTGGTCGGACGGCAGGTGGCGAGCTTCTTCGACGGGGCTATTGCCTGGCTGACTTATGCGGATCGGCTCTACCAGCTGCCGCTCGGCGTGGTGGGCATCGCCATCGGTGTGGTGCTCCTGCCGGATCTGTCCCGCCGCCTACAGGCCGGGGACACCGCCGGGGGGCGCGACGCGTTCAACCGGGCGGGCGAGATCTGCCTGACGCTGACGGTCCCTGCCGCCGTGGCGCTGATCGCGATCCCCGAGGCGCTGATCTCGGTCCTGTTCGAGCGCGGGCGCTTCACCGCCGAGGACACCGCCGCCACCGCCCTCGCCGTTGCGGTTTATGGCATCGGTCTGCCGGCCTTCGTGCTGCAAAAGGTGTTCCAACCGCTCTATTTCGCGCGCGAGGACACGCGCACGCCCCTGCGCTTTGCCCTCTGGGCCATGGTGGTGAATGCGGTTGTGGCGATCTGCCTCGCGCCGGTCATCGGCTATATCGCAGCCGCGCTCGGCGCGACGCTGGCGGGCTGGACCATGGTCTGGCTCCTCTGGCGCGGGACCCGCAGCCTGGGCGAGGCGGCCGCGATCGATGCGCGCTTTGCCCAGCGGCTCTGGCGGATCGTTGCCGCGTCGCTGGCCATGGGCGCGCTGCTCTGGGGGGCGGAGATGCTGCTGACCGAGGCCCTGCGCACGCCGACCCTGCGCTACGGGGCGCTGGCCCTGCTGGTGGGGTTCGGCATCGCGAGCTACGGCGTGATCGGCCACCTGATTGGCGCCTTCCGCATCGCCGAGATCAAGGGCGCCCTGCGCCGGAAGCGGGGCTGACCCCTCAGCGCTTGCGCAATTTGGCCAGCACGCGGTTCCAGCCGCCCGGCACCAGCAGGAAGCTGAGCCCGAAGCCAGCCACAAACCCGCTCAGATCCGCGACCCAATCCATGCCCACTTCGAAGAAGATCGCAAAGAGGAGCTGGATCCCAAGGAGCATCCCGATCAGCGAGAAGGCCCGGTATTGCTGGCCGCCCGTCGCGATAAGCGACACCCAGAGCAGGAAGGTATAGGCCCCGATCAAACCGTAGACCCCGGGATAGCCACCGATCAGCGGCAGCTCTGCATCCAGCAAAAGACCATAGACCAGCGCCCCGGCAATGGCCGACGCCCAGAAGATCGTCAGGAAGGCGAGCCCGCCGAACACCTCGGAGACCATCTTGCCCATGGCCAGCACGAAGATCGCGACAAAGACCGCATGGGTGAAGCTCGCATGGATCAGCGGATAGGTCAGGAACCGCGCCAGCTGATCCGGTGGGAAGCGCCCATTGGCCAGCATCCAGTCGAAGACCTGATCCACGAAGCCGAAATCCCGGATCGCCGCCAGACGCCAGCCCACCGCCTCGGGCCCGCCGATGATCCCCCGCATCCCGAGACTGAAGAGCGCCTCGATCCCGATCACCACGACCGCAAGGGCCACGACCAGAGGCGGCAAGGGATTGAAGGGCGATTCCGGGGTGGGTGTCATCTTGCTTGCGGGCCTTTGCGTCACGGCGGCTGGTTGACGAGTGCTGGGGCCATGGGTAAGCGACGCAACGGGGCGCGTCCAGCCCGCCCCTTTCCGTGCCACGCCGCCAGATCGAAAGGCCCCGCCATGACCGAGACCGAAACCAGCTTCACCCCGCGGGTCTTCTCCGGCATCCAGCCCTCGGGCGGGCTGACCCTGGGCAACTATCTCGGCGCGATCAAACGCTTCGTGGACATGCAGGAGAGCGGGATCCAGACCCTCTATTGCATGGTGGATCTGCACGCGATCACCGTGTGGCAGGACCCGGCGGACCTGACCCGGAACACGCGGGAGCTTGCCGCGGGCTATCTCGCCGCCGGGATCGATCCGTCCAAATCCATGCTCTTCAACCAGAGCCAGGTGCCCGAGCACGCCCAGCTCGGCTGGATCTTCAACTGCGTGGCGCGCATGGGCTGGATGAAGCGGATGACCCAGTTCAAGGACAAGGCGGGCAAGAATGCCGAGAACGCCTCCCTGGGTCTTTTTGGCTATCCGGCGCTGATGGCGGCGGACATCCTGATCTATCATGCCACCCATGTGCCCGTGGGCGAGGACCAGAAGCAGCATATCGAGCTGACCCGGGACATTGCCGCGAAGTTCAACCATGACTTTGGCGTCGACTTCTTCCCGATGACCGAGCCGGTGATCGAAGGGGCCGCGACCCGGGTGATGTCCCTGCGCGACGGCTCCAAGAAGATGTCGAAATCCGACCCGTCGGATATGAGCCGGATCAACATGACCGATGACGCGGACACGATCGCCAAGAAGATCCGCAAGGCCAAGACCGATCCCGAGCCCCTGCCCGAGACCCTCGACGGACTGGCCGAGCGTCCCGAGGCGCGCAACCTCGTGAATATCTACGCCGCCCTTGCGGATCAGAGCGTCGAGGCGGTGATCGCCGAGCATGCGGGGGCGCAATTCGGGGCCTTCAAGCCCGCGCTGGTGGATCTGGCGGTGGACAAGCTCGCCCCGATCTCGACCGAGATGGCGCGGCTGATGAATGATCCGGCCGAGATCGACCGCCTGCTGGGTCAGGGTGCGGCCCAGGCGCGGGAGATCGCGACGCCGATCCTTGAGAAGACCTACGATATCGTGGGCATGGTCCGCAGCTGACCTAAGCAAATGCGCACAAAAGGCGTGCTCCGGCGCGCCTTTTGTGATCCTGTGCAGAGGCATAGGTTCTCCGATGAAAGGAGATCTTCATGTCTGCTACCGATCTCGATACCGCCCCTACCCGTGCCACGCCCGCCCCGGTTCCCGTCCCGACCTTGGGCCATGTTCACCTCAAGGTGGCCAATCTCGACCGCGCGCTTGGGTTTTACCGGGACCTTCTGGGCTTTGAGGTGATGGAGCGTATGGGCGCGGATGCGGCCTTTCTCGCGACTGACGGCTACCACCACCACCTCGCGCTGAACACGTGGGAGAGCAAGGATGCCAGCCCGCCCCCGCCGGGCCATACCGGGCTCTTTCACGCGGCCTTCCTCTACAAGGACCGCGCGGATCTGGGTGCCGTAGTCAAACGGGTGCTCGATGCGGGCTACCGACTCGACGGCGCCTCGGATCACGGGGTGAGCGAGGCGGTCTATCTGCGCGACCCGGACGGCAATGGGGTAGAGCTCTACCGGGACCGTCCTCGGGCCGATTGGCCCCGCCGATCGGATGGGTCTTTGAAGATGACAAGCCAGCGCCTTGATTTGGCAGCGCTTTTGGCCGAGGCGCACCCTGAACAATCCTAGCAACTTCACAAAACTGTTGCGATTTGCGCATATCCGATATGCGCAGAGGGGTTGGCAAACGCGTTTGTATCCTCTAACTAACACGCTCCGACAAAAATCGTGGAGGCAACCATGGCGTATCTGAACGCAAAACCGCAATCCGTGCGGTCTGTACCGACGACCCCGAATGAAAAATCCGCATCCCCGGATGAGGTCGTCAAAACCCCGGCTGGCCCGGGCACGATGAATTACCAGCTGGGTTTCGCCGCAGGCTGAGACCCGCATAAGAGTTTTCGCGAGGCGGCTCTGTCCGCCTCGCCCCATACCCCGGACGACCGTCCCGACGCCCCGTCCCACCCTTTCCCGAAAACCGATGGACCTTACCCCCGGACGCCCCTAGCGTGCGCCTGAGGAGGACGTGACATGGCGACGGGCACCAATATCCACACCTATTTCGAGGGCCGCTGGCATAAGGGCGATGTCCCGATCATGCGCGCGGCGGATCACGGATCCTGGCTCGGCAGCACGGTGTTTGACGGCGCGCGCTATGTGAACGGGCTCGTGCCCGATCTCGCCGCCCATTGCGCCCGGGTGAATGCCTCGGCCGAGGCGCTGATGATCACGCCCACGGTCACCACCGAAGAGATGGTTGCGCTCACCCATGAGGGGTTGGCGCTCTATCCCAAGGACGCGGCCGTCTATATCCGCCCGATGTATTGGGCGCTCGATGGCGGAACGCTCGCCGTCGCCCCGAAGGAAGGCGCGACCGGCTTTGCCATCTGCCTCGAAGAGATCCCCATGGCCCCGCCCGAGGCGGCCACGACCCTGACCCGCACGCGGTTCCGCCGCCCGGTGCTGGAGGACAACCTGACCAATGCCAAGGCCGGCTGCCTCTATCCCAACAATGCGCGGATGCTGGTGGAGGCGAGCCGCAAAGGCTTCGGCAATGCGCTGGTGGCCGATGCCATGGGCAATGTGGCCGAGAGCGCGACCTCGAATGTCTTTATCGTGCGCGACGGCACGGTGATGACACCGATCCCCAACGGCACCTTCCTCGCCGGGATCACCCGGGCCCGGCATATGGCCAACCTGCGCGCCGATGGGGTCGAGGTAATCGAGAGCGTGCTGAGCTTCGAGGATGTCGAGGCCGCGGATGAGGTGTTTCTTACCGGAAACATGATGAAAATCACCCCGGTCACCGCCTTTGATGATCGCCAGTATCAGGTCGGCCCGATCACGCGCCGGGCCCGCGAACTCTATTGGGACTGGGCCCACTCGGCCTGAGGTGCGCAGGGGTCGCATGGCATATTCGTTGCCAACCCATGCGGCATTCGCCATGATGGCGTTCGGACTGGAGGCCCCCAATGCGCAAGTTTCTCGTCGTTCTCGATGACAGCCGTGAATGTTTGAATGCCATGCGCTTTGCGGCCATGCGTGCTGCGAGCACGGGCGGCGGTGTGCAAATCCTCTCGGTGATTCCCCCCGATGAGTTCAACCACTGGATCGGCGTGGGCGAGGTCATGCGCGAAGAGAGCCGCGAGCGGATCGTGGCGCATTTCGAGGTTTTTGCGAAATGGATGCGCGACAAGCAATCCATCGACCCAGAGCTTGTGATCCGCGAGGGCGAGCCCGTGGACGAGATCCTCGGTCAGATCACCACTGATCGCGAGATCGGGGTGCTCGTGCTGGGTGCAGGCACGGGGCGCAAAGGGCCCGGGCCGCTGGTCTCGGCCCTTGTGAAATCCTCGGGGACCCTGCCCGTGCCGCTGACCATCGTGCCGGGCGAGTTGAGCAAGGATCAGCTCGAGGCGGTCTGCTAGGGCAGTTTCCGCCGAGCGGTGTCACTTTTCGCGCTGCGGATGATTTAGAATCGTTCCAACTTCTTGACCCTGCCCGCCAGACGGCGCATATAAGGTGCAACCCGAACGGAGGCTGTCCATGTTTATTCAGACTGAATCCACGCCGAACCCGGCGACCCTGAAATTCCTGCCCGGCCAGACCGTTCTGGAGACCGGCACGGCCGACTTCCCCAGCGTGGAAGCGGCCAGCGCATCGCCCCTTGCCGGGCGCATCTTTGCCGTGGATGGCGTGACCGCCGTGTTCTTCGGAACCGACTTCGTCACCGTCACCAAAGGCGAAGCGGTGGAATGGGACCATATCAAGCCAGCCGTCCTCGGCGCCGTGATGGAACACTACCAATCCGGCGACGCGGTCATGACCGGAGAGGCCAGCGCGCCTGCCGGTCACGCCAGCCATGATGGACCCGATTCCGCGATTGTCGGCCAGATCAAGGAGTTGCTCGACACCCGCGTCCGCCCCGCCGTGGCGCAGGATGGCGGCGACATCACCTTCCACGGCTTTGACCGCGGCATCGTCTATCTGCACATGCAGGGCGCCTGCGCCGGCTGCCCCTCCTCGACCCTCACGCTGAAAATGGGGATCGAGAACCTGCTGCGCCATTATATCCCCGAGGTTCTGGAAGTCCGGCCCGTTGCAGCCTGACCGAGGACCCGTTCTCGCCTTCGATACCGCGGCCGCGCATTGCGCGGCTGCTTTGTTTTGGGATGGGGAGATCCGCATCTCCCGCACCGAGACCATGGCCAAGGGACAGGCCGAACGCCTGATGCCCCTGCTGGAGGAGGTTCTGGCCGAGGGCGGAGCCGCTTGGGCGGATCTGACGGCGCTCGGGGTCGGGATCGGCCCCGGCAATTTCACAGGCATCCGGATTTCCGTGGCCGCCGCCCGCGGGCTGGGGCTGGGCCTCGGCGTGCCGGTGGTTGGGGTTTCAGAGCTAGAGGCGTTGGCCTTCGAGGCAGAAGGTCCAGCGCTCGCCAGCCTCGATGCACGGCGCGGCAATGCCTATCTGCAAGGCTTCGGCGCGGAGGGCGCGCCTCTGGCGCCTCCGATCATGGCGCCCGTTGACATCGCGGCCTTGCCGGACACCGGCCCCGCCCCCCTTTGCTTGGGCGACTTTGCCGAGGATCTTGCGGCGCGCTGCGGCGGCACAGTCGCCCCGCCCCGCCATCCCCTGCCCGAGGCCATTGCTCGCATCGCTGCCCAGCGCGCGCGCCCGGACCTGCCGCCGCCCGCGCCGCTCTACTTGCGGCCAGCGGATGCCGCCCCGGCCAAGCCCGCCCCGGCCCTGCTCACTCCGTGATGGAACCGGTCACGATGGCCGAAATCCACGCGGCCAGCTTCATCACGCCCCGGCCCTGGTCAGCCCATGAATTCGCCGACCTCCTAGCCCGTGCCGATTGCTTTCAGGTGGCCTTGCCCGGCGGCTTCGCCATTGGCCAGGTCCTCGGTCCGGAGGTGGAGCTTCTCACCCTCGCCGTGGATCCAACCCAACGCCGCCAAGGGCTTGCCCGGTCCCTGATGACCGCCTTCCACGCCGAGGCCCACGCCCGCGAGGCCGAGGAAGTCTTTCTCGAAGTCGCCGCTGAAAACACCCCCGCCCGCGCCCTTTACGAGAGCTGCGGCTACACGCAGGCCGGTCGGCGACGGCGCTATTACCGTCACCCGGACGGCAGCCGGAGCGACGCGCTCATCCTGCGGCGCAACCTTGCGCAGCACTGACGTTATGTCACCCGCCCAAGCCTCAGGCATTCGCCCGCAAATCGCGCGCTTTGGCCCGGAATCCTGTTGACGTTACCCGGAGGCCCCGCCTTACTTGGCCCGATCATTCGATCTGCTTGGGTGTGCAGGGTGACCCGATCCAGAGGCAACCGCACTCCGAAACCAACTGGGAGACGTGAGATGACCATGATGCAGAAACTGCTCGGCGCCGCAGGGGCAATGGCGCTGTCAGCCGGGGCGGCCCATGCCGAGCCCGCGCTGATTTTCGATCTGGGTGGCAAGTTCGACAAATCCTTCAACGAGGCGGCCTATACGGGTGCGCAGCGCTGGGTAGAAGAAACCGGCGGCAGCTATCGCGAGATCGAGCTGACCTCCGAAGCCCAGCGCGAGCAGGCCCTGCGCCGCTTTGCCGAAGCCGGCAACAACCCCATCGTGATGACCGGCTTTGCCTTCGGCAATGTGCTGGGCGAAGTGGCCCCGGATTACCCGGAGACCAGCTTTGCGATCATCGACATGGTGGTGGATGCCCCGAATGTGCGCTCGGTCGTGTTCAACGAGCATGAGGGCTCTTACCTTGTGGGTATGATGGCGGGCATGGCGTCGGAATCCGGCACGGTGGGCTTTATCGGCGGCATGGATATCCCGCTGATCCGCAAATTTGCCTGTGGCTATGCCCAGGGCGTCAAGGCGGCCAATCCCGACGCCACCGTCATCCAGAACATGACCGGCACCACCCCGGCAGCCTGGAATGACCCGGTGAAGGGCGGCGAGCTGACCCGGGCCCAGATCAGCCAGGGCGCGGACGTGGTCTATGCGGCCGCAGGCGGCACCGGCGTGGGCGTGCTGCAGACCGCAGCCGACGAGGACATCCTCTCCATCGGTGTGGACAGCAACCAGAACTACCTCTTCCCGGGTGAGGTTCTGACCTCGATGCTCAAGCGCGTGGACAACGCCGTCTATGAAGCCATGACCGACGGCCCCGGCTTCGAGACCGGCTTCCGCGTGCTGGGCCTCGCCGAAGAGGGCGTGGGCTACGCCGTGGACGAGTTCAATGCCGAGCTGGTCTCCGAAGACATGATGGCCGCCGTGGAAGCGGCCAAGGCCAAGATCATCGCCGGTGAGATCACCGTCCATGACTACATGTCCGACAACTCCTGCCCGGTGATGTAAGCCAGACGCAGACGACACGACCGGCGTGCGCGGGCCAGACACTCGCGCGCGCCAGACCAATACGGGGTGGGCATATGGCAGACACGCAGGCGCCGGCGATCGAACTTCGCGGCATTTCCAAAGCCTTCGGGCCGGTTCAGGCGAACAAGGACATCTCCATCCGGGTCATGCCCGGCACCATCCACGGCATCATCGGCGAGAATGGCGCGGGCAAATCCACGCTGATGAGCATCCTCTACGGCTTCTACAAGGCCGATGCGGGCGAGATCTTTATCAAGGGCGACCTGACCCAGATCCCCGACAGCCAGGCCGCGATCCGCGCCGGGATCGGCATGGTGTTCCAGCATTTCAAGCTGGTCGAGAATTTCACGGTGCTCGAAAATGTCGTGCTCGGCGCCGAAGAGGGGGCGCTGCTCCGCCCATCGTTGGCCAAGGCGCGCAAGCTCCTCAAGGAGCTGTCGGACGAATATGAGCTGAACGTAGACCCAGATGCACTGATCGAGGATCTGAGCGTTGGCCACCAGCAGCGGGTCGAGATCCTCAAGGCACTCTATCGCAAGGCCGATATCCTGATCCTGGACGAGCCCACGGGGGTGCTGACCCCGGCCGAGGCCGACCACCTGTTCCGCATCCTCGAAGGCCTGAAGGCCGAGGGCAAGACGATCATCCTGATCACCCACAAGCTGCGCGAAATCATGGAGACGACGGATACGGTCTCGGTCATGCGCCGGGGCCAGATGACCGCCACCGTGAAAACCGCCGAGACCAGCCCCGAAGAGCTCGCCGAGCTGATGGTCGGGCGCAAAGTGCTCTTGCGGGTGGACAAGACCCCGGCCCAACCCGGCGCGCCGATCCTGCAGGTCGAGAACCTGCGCGTGGTGGATGACCAAGGTGTCGAGCGGGTCAAGGGGATCTCCTTTGACGTGCGTGCGGGCGAGGTGCTGGGCATTGCCGGGGTGGCCGGGAACGGCCAGTCCGAACTGCTCGAGGTACTGGGCGGGATGATCACTGCCACGGGCCGCGTGACCCTGAACGGGACCGAGATCGACCTGAGCGGCAAGCATTCCAACGGCAAGACCCGGCGCGAACGGGGCATCGCCCATGTGCCCGAGGATCGGCAGGCCGAGGGCCTGATCATGGAATACCATGCCTGGGAAAACGTTGCCCTCGGCTATCACGAGGACCCCGCCTTCAACCGCGGTTTCCTGATGGATAACAAGGCGATCCGCACCGATGCCGAGGGCAAGATTGCCCGGTTCGATGTGCGGCCCGCCAATTGCTGGCTCTCGGCCAAGAACTTCTCCGGCGGCAACCAGCAGAAGATCGTGCTCGCCCGCGAGATCGAACGGAACCCGGAACTTCTGCTCGTGGGTCAGCCAACCCGCGGCGTGGATATCGGCGCGATCGAGTTCATCCACCAGCAGATCATCGCCCTGCGCGATGCGGGCAAGGCCATCCTGCTGGTCTCTGTGGAGCTGGAGGAGATCCTCGCCCTCTCGGACAGGGTCGCGGTGATGTTCGACGGTCAGATCATGGGCGAGCGCCCGGCCCATGCCACGAACGAAAAAGAGCTCGGTTTGCTGATGGCCGGGATCACCGAGACCCAGACGGAGGTTGCCTGACATGGACCGCATGCCGAAATGGGCCGATGCCCTGCTGGTGCCCCTGCTCAGCGTTCTGATAGCCTTCGTAATCTCGGGCCTTGTGATCGTCGCCATTGGGGAGAACCCTTGGGAGGCGCTCAAGCTGATGATCACGGGCGCGCTCGGCTCGACCTATGGCTGGGGCTATACCCTTTATTACGCAACGAATTTCATCTTCACTGGCCTCGCGGTGGCCGTCGCCTTCCATGCGCGGATGTTCAATATCGGTGGCGAGGGGCAGGCCATGCTCGGCGGGCTGGGCGTGGCGTTGGTCTGCCTCTACTTACCCCTGCCCCACTGGCTCTTGGTGCTGCCCATCGCGATCATCGGCGGGGCGATCTTCGGCGCGGCCTGGGCGGCGATCCCGGCCTACCTGCAGGCGAAACGCGGCAGCCATATCGTGATCACCACGATCATGTTCAACTTCATCGGCGCGGCCCTTCTGAACTACCTCTTGGTGAATGTCCTGCGCCCCGAGGGGAACATGGATCCGGCCACGGCCAAATTCCCCGAGGGCAGCCACCTGCCGACGCTCCATGACCTGCTGGCCCCGTTGGGGATCGAGTTCTCGCGCTCCGCCCCGGCCAATGTCAGCCTGCTGATCGCGCTCTTGGCCTGTTACCTCTTCTGGCTGCTGATCTGGCGGACGCGGCTCGGCTACGAGATCCGGACCTATGGCAATTCCGAGACCGCCGCCGTCTATGCCGGTTATGGCCCCACCAAGATCATCATGGCGGCCATGCTGATCTCCGGCGGCCTCGCGGGGATGATGGCGATCAACAACGTGATGGGGGAGGCGGAACGGCTGGTCCTGAACGCGGTCGAAGGCGCGGGCTTCATCGGCATCGCCGTGGCCCTGATGGGGCGGTCGCACCCGGTGGGTGTGTTCCTCGCCGCGATCCTCTTTGGCTTCCTCTATCAGGGCGGCGCCGAACTGGCGCTTTGGACCAGCATTCCGCGCGAGTTGATCGTGGTGATCCAGGCCCTCGTGATCCTCTTCACCGGGGCGCTCGACAACATGGTCCGGATGCCGGTTGAGAAGGTCTTCATGGCGCTGAACAAGCGCAAGGCCGCCAAAGCCGCATCGGAGCCTGCGGAGTGATGGCCGTGTTCTGGGACTACCTGCCCGCGCTGCTCGCGGCCTGGGGGATCCAGCTGGTGGGCGTGATGTCCCCGGGGCCCTCGGTGGCTCTCTTGCTGGGGGTTGGCACGGCGCAGGGCGCGCGCGCGGCGCTCCTGACATGCGCCGGTATCGCGAGCGGATCGATCATCCTCTCTCTCTCAACCGTGCTTGGCCTGACGGTGATCTTCGCGCAACTGGCCGAGGCCATGCTTGTCCTGAAACTGCTCGGCGCGGGCTATCTCGCCTGGCTCGCCTTTGGCGCCTTTCGCCGGGCCGTAAGCCCACCCCCTCCGCCAAGCCCCGCCAGCATACGGGCGTCCGCCACGCGGCTGGCACGGCGTGGTTTCCTGCTGCAGGTGACGAACCCGAAGGCCATCTTCTTCTGGATTGCCATCGCAAGCCTTGGTGGACTTGCCGCCGCACCCTGGCCAGTGATCACGGTCTTCGTTGCAGGAGCCTTCCTGAACTCCTTTATCGGCCACGGGCTCTGGGGGCTGGTCTTTGCCTCCCCGCCCATGCGGCGCCTCTACCTCTCGGGGCGGCGTTGGGTCGAGGGCGCACTCGGCGCATTCTTCGCCTTTGCCAGCTACAAACTTCTGACCACGAGGATCTGAGCCATGGATTTCGCCACCCTCCTGCAGGTCCTCGACAGCACCATCCGTCTGGCCACGCCGCTCTTGCTGGCCTGCCTCGCCGGGCTCTTCTCCGAACGCGCCGGGATCTTCGATATCGGGCTGGAGGGCAAGATGCTTGCCGCGGCCTTCCTGTCCGCCGCCGTCGCCGCCGTGACCGGCTCGGTTTGGGTCGGGCTTCTGGCGGGGATCTTCGCGGCGCTCCTCTTCTCGGCGATCCATGGGCTCGCCTCGATCACCTTCCGGGGCAACCAGCTGATCTCGGGCGTGGCGATCAACTTCCTCGCTGCGGGGTTAACGGTCCTGATCGCCCAAAGCTGGTTCAGCCAAGGCGGGCGCACCCCTTCCCTCCTCGGCGGCGCGCGGTTCGAGCCGATCACCCTGCCCTTTGCGGAGGCGCTGCAGGGCGTGCCGCTCTTCGGGCCGATCTACTACGAGCTAATTTCCGGCCACACGATCCTCGTCTATGTGGCGATGCTGGCCGTGCCCGCGACTTGGTACATCCTGTTTCGGACGCGGTTCGGTCTGCGCCTGCGCGCGGTGGGCGAGAATCCGGCCGCCGTGGACACGGCAGGCATCTCGGTCGTGGGCCTACGCTATGCCGCTGTCGGGATCTGCGGCCTGCTCTGCGGGCTCGCGGGCGCCTATCTGGCCACCGGCCTTTCGGCGGGCTTCGTCAAGGACATGACCGCAGGCCGGGGCTATATCGCCCTCGCCGCCCTGATCTTTGCGAAGTGGCGGCCCTGGTACGCGCTGATGGCCTGCCTGCTCTTTGGCTTCCTCGAGGCGATCGCCAACCGGTTCCAGAATATCGAGGTCCTCAGCATCCCGATCCCAGTGCAGCTGATGCAGGCGCTTCCCTACATTTTGACCGTCGTGATCCTCGCGGGTTTCGTCGGCAAGGCAATCCCCCCTCGCGCTGGTGGGGAACCCTATGTTAAGGAGCGCTAAGCCAATCTGCGTCGGTGCGTCCATTGCGTCCGGTGCACCGCCACGACTAAGCTGAGCCATGCAAATTTACCTCCCCATTGCCGAGGTTTCGGTTAACGCGTTCCTGCTTCTGGGACTGGGGGGGATCGTCGGGGTCCTCTCGGGTATGTTCGGGGTCGGCGGCGGGTTTCTGATGACCCCGCTGCTGTTTTTCATCGGCATTCCGCCCGCCGTGGCCGTGGCCACCGAGGCGAATCAGATCGTCGCTTCCTCCTTCTCCGGCGTGCTGGCCCATCTCAGGCGAAAGACCGTGGATCTCCGAATGGGGACCGTCCTCCTGGTGGGAGGTCTTGTCGGGGCCGCAGTCGGCGTGGTGCTCTTTAACTACCTGAAATCACTGGGTCAGGTCGATCTTCTGGTGAAGCTCTGCTACGTGGTTTTCCTCGGCGTGGTCGGCAGCCTCATGTTCATCGAGAGCCTGAACGCGATCCGCAAGTCGAAGAAAGCCGGCGGCGCCCCGCCGAAGCGGCGGCAGCGGAACTGGGTGCATTCGCTCCCCTTCAAAATGCGCTTCCGCACCTCGGGCCTCTATATCTCGGTGATCCCGCCCATCGCGGTTGGCTTCTTCGTGGGCATACTCGCGGCAATCATGGGGGTCGGCGGCGGCTTCATCATGGTGCCCGCAATGATCTATGTGCTCGGCATGCCCACCAAGGTGGTGGTCGGCACCTCGCTCTTCCAGATCATCTTTGTGACGGCCTTCACCACGCTGCTCCACGCGACGACGAACTTCACTGTGGATATGGCGCTGGCGGTGCTCCTGCTGATCGGGGGGGTGATTGGCGCACAGATCGGCACCGCGATCGGCACCAAGCTGAAGGCCGAGCAACTCCGCGTGCTGCTCGCCGCGCTCGTGCTCGCAGTCTGTGGCAAGCTGGCCTTCGATCTGCTGGTGATGCCGTCCGAGCTCTATTCCATCGGCGCGGGGGGGCACTGAGATGATCCTGCGCAGTCTCCTCCTGCTCCTGCTGCTGGTCCTGCCCCTGCAGGCGGAAACCGTGGTCGCCGATCTCAGCCAAACCCGCGTCTCGATCACCGCGAATTTCGACGGGTCCGAGATCCTGATTTTCGGCGCCGTAAAGCGAGAGACCGAGATCCCGCCCGAGAACGATCTGGGCGTGATCATCGCGGTCGAAGGCCCGCCCGAGCCGGTCACGATCCGGCGCAAGTCCAAGGTTGCCGGGATCTGGGTGAACACCGCCTCTGCCGACATCGATGCCGCGCCGACCTTCTATGCGGTCGCCTCCTCGGCCCCGCTGGACAAGATCTTGAGCCAGACCGAAGACCTGCGCCACAAGATCACCACGCGCACGGCAATCCGCGCCATCGATAGCGGCGCCGCCGAAGAACTCGACCAATTCACCGATGCGCTGGTCCGGATCCGCGCGGGCGAGGACTTGTACCAAACCCGGGAATCCGCAGTACTGCTGCGCTCGCAAACGCTGTTTTCCACCGAATTTGCCCTGCCTGCGAACCTGACCGAGGGCACCTACCGCACGCGGATTTTCCTGACCCGGGACAAGCAGGTGATCGACGAGTTCGAGACTGCCATCGATGTGCGCAAGGTCGGGCTGGAGCGTTGGATCTACAACCTCGCCCATGAGCGTCCGTTGATTTACGGGCTGCTGTCCCTGGCGATTGCGATTGCCGCGGGTTGGGGCGCGTCAGCCGTCTTCCGCTATCTCAAAGGGTGAGCCCAGAGGGGTTCAACCCCTTCCGATATAAGGCATTTTCGTCGCCATCAGGGTCATGAACTGCACATTGGCCTCGAGCGGCAGCGTGGTCATGGACCAGACCGCATCCGCAACTGCATCGGTCTCGATCATCGGGGTCGGCGGCTCTCCCCGGGCCCGCGCCGCGGCATCAATCCCTTCCAGAAGATCGGTCCGGGCATTGCCGATATCAATCTGCCCGCAAGCGATCCCGAGGGGTCGTCCGTCCAGCGAGAGCTGCCGCGTCAACCCCGTGATCGCGTGCTTCGTCGCCGTGTAGCAGACCGCGCCCTCGCGCGGCACATGGGCCGAGATCGAGCCATTGTTGATGATGCGACCACCCGCCGGATCCTGCCGACGCATCCGGCCAAAGGCCGCCCGCGCGGCGAGAAACATGCCCGTCAGGTTCACCGCCAACGCCCTGTCCCAATCGGCGACGGGCACGTCATCGATCATCGCCGCAGGCACGAAAATTCCGGCATTGTTAAAAAGCACATCGAGCCTGCCGACCGCCGCGTCAAAAGCCACAAAGGCAGCTTCGACCGCCTCCGGATCCGAGACATCCGCCGTCAGGATATGGCCATTTGCCCGTCCTGCCCGAACCTCCTCAAGCGCATCTTCCCGCCGCGCGAGCAACCCCACCTGCCAGTCTTCGGCCAGGAATTTCTCGGCCACCGCGGCGCCGATACCGCCGCTCGCGCCTGTGATCAGAATCGACTTGCTCATCGGGGATCCTCCTCCGTGGGCTCAAGGGTCAGTTTGGCGGGCGCAGCTTTCAAATCCGTTACGGTGAGCGGTCCATCGGGCCGCGCCAACCGCGCACGGGTCACCCAGATCAGGCGCTCCTGCGCCCGGGTGATGGCCACATAGGCCAGACGTTTCCACAAAGGCTGCCCCGCTTCGACCCGCCCGGCCCAAGCCGCCGCCGAGAGGTCCGGCCCAAAGACCTGCACCGTATCCCATTGACTTCCCTGGGCTTTGTGGATCGTCACCGCAGCGCCATGGAGGAAGGTCGCCCCCATCCGCGCCGCATAGGGAATGAACGGCTCTTCCTCATCGGGTAGCTCGATCTTGACGATCGAGGCCGCCGACACCTCGGGGGCCTCCGCCCCTACCACATGCAATTTCGAGAAACCCGGCTTCCGCCCGGGCCCGAGATAGATCACCTGCGCGCCCTTGATCAGGCCCCGCGCCTCCAGATCGATCCGCTTTTTCCGGTGTTTCAGGGGCAGTTCCAGCCCATCGCAAATCAGCGGCTCCCCCTCGAGCAACGCATCCGCAGGCGCGCCATAGGCCGCGCGGAACGCATGGATCATACGGATCCGCGTCGCATTCCGCCAGACCAGCGCGGGTGAACGCGCCATCAACGCGGCCTCCACCCGGCCTTGCACGACCACGCGCTCATCCCGCGATGCGGCCTCTTCGACCATGCGCTCGAACCGGTTGAAATCCACCTCCGGATCCGCAAGCCCATGGGCCAGATCGAGGATCGGGTTGTCCTCCGCCTGCCGGTGGATCCGGCTCAACACCAGCTGTCGCGGCGCGGGTAGCGTGTCGAAGACCATCTTGCCTGACTGCCCCACCGGGGGCAGCTGAGCCGGGTCGCCAAACAGGCAAAGTGTCGGAAAGATCTCGCGCAGATCGTCGAACTGCCGCTCATCAAGCATCGAGGATTCGTCAACGAATCCAATGTCTAGCGGGTCCTCGCGACGTTTCCAGCCGGTGATGAAATCCGACCCCCGCAACCCCGCGGCAGCCAGCGCACCCGGGATCGAACTATGGGCCTCATAGAACGACTTGGCCCGGTCCAGCGCCTCATCTGTCAGCCCTTCGACCTCTGGTCTGTCGCCAGATCCGGCGAGCCAGTCGGCGATCCGCTCGTATTCCGGATCATAGACTGGCGTGTAGAGGATCCGGTGGATCGTCGTTGCCGGAACCCCGCGCATGCGCAGCACCGAAGCGGCCTTGTTCGTGGGCGCGAGGATCGCGAGCGTGCGGCGGTCCTTGCGGCGGCGGCCTTCCCAATCGCCCGACACCACCTCGACCCCGGCCTTCACCAGATCATCGGCGAGCCGTGCCAACAGCAGCGTCTTGCCCGACCCGGCCTTGCCCAAAACGGCGAGCACCGAAGAGGCGGCGCCCTCGCGCGGCGGCATCAGGGTTTCGTCGGCGAGATCGACCCCGGCGGCGGCAAGGGCATCGGAGACACGATCATAGGCATCGGCCTGATCGTCGGAAAAGATTACGGCGGGGGCGGTCATGGCGCGACACTAGCCAACGCCTCCCGCCCCCACCAGCGCGAAAGATCCGTCAGGCCGCCAAGCTCGGACCAAACGCGCGTTCGTACCAATGGCAGCTGATCTCGCGGCTGATGCCGACGCGGGCGGCGAGGCGCTCGCGGAGATCTGCTTCCATCGGCCAAAGACCAACGGCGACGGCGCTGCGACCTTCGCCTTCCTGACCGAGGATTTCCGGGATCCAGCCGAGACGGCGGTAGACCAGAGTCATCCGCGCATCGAACACACCCACCGAATGGGTCAGGCCCGAGGCCACGCCGAACTCAGCACCCGCCAGCATCAGGGCACCGGCCACCTTGCTGTCGGCGCGGGGCGACAGGCAGAACCGCGTGCATTCCCAGATCAGCGGGCTCTGGATCGCCACGCCATCGGTCAGATGCAGGAAGTGATCATTGATCATGGTCGGCCCGGTGGTTGGCAGGATCCGCATGGATCCGCCATGGGTGCCATCGGGCAGTTCATAGATGACATAGATCGGGTTCACGTCGTCGTATTCGTCCCGCTCAAAGCCATTCGCGTCCACGGTGACGTCCCATTTGAGGCGCACAGAGAACTGTTCAGCCCGATCCCGGAACATGGTGTCACGGAGACGGGGGTAAGCGTTAAGCTGGTCTGCGTAGATGAAACGGATCATGGGGGCGGCCCTCTTGTTGCGAAAACGAGAGGAAGCTACGCCCGGACCTGGTTAAGGAATTCCTAGCGGTCGCAGGCAAAAAAATCCTGCACATAGGGGTATTTAGACGACGATCAGTCCCCTGATCATCGCCCGCGCAACAGCGTGAGTGGTGTTGGCCGCGCCCAATTTGAACCGCGCGCTTTCGATGTAAACCCTTAGAGTATGCTCGGAAATTTTTAGCTTCTCCGCGACCTGGCCACGGCTCAATCCGTTGGCCAGATGCGTAAGGGCATCTGATTCCCTTGGCGACAAAGGTTTCGCGGGCGGATTTATGTCTTCTTCGAGTTCCAAGGCGCGCTGATTGATGAAATGCGCGGCAAGGATGAATGTCTGGAGGTACTCCTTCCGATATGATTCCCAGGCTGAGTCGCTGGCTTTGTTGTTAACCGAGAAGACCGCGAACTGTCCGTTCGGGCCCCGGATCGGCACAGAGAGGCCTTGGTTCCCCACCCCGGTCTGGAGCGCCTCGCCCATGAACTCCCGGGCCGCTTTGGGAGACCAGTCGAGCTGCTTCCAGTCTACGGGGTTGAACCTTTGGTAGGTGCCTTTGATCACCGGATCGACGCGGGCGTAATCTTGTTCGATGTACCGTTTCACCCAAGGGGCATCGTAGGTCATCGCGCCGTATTTGTTCCCGTTGGCGTCTAGACAGTGATAGGCAAAGTTTTCGACCTCTAGCTCTTCGCGCAGGGCAAAGAGCCGTGCCTGCACGTCATCAAGCGATCTTGCCGCCTGCAAATCCTCCAGAAACGATTCCAACCCGCGGGGCATGTCTCTCCAAAGCGTTGGGTTCGTCCTCGGTCGATTGAGCCAACTCCGTGGCCGCCACCAGCATGGTGTCGTCCAGTTGTTCAGCCAGAGAAGTCAGGCCGTTTTGAAGGGCAAAACTCCGGAGATCCGCGAGAACATCAACAATCCAGTCTTGTGCCATGAGTGTTTCTTTCCAAAGGTTAACGAAACATTAACACAACTATAGCACGAGGGCATTGCCCCCGGTATTCGCGAAAAAAACCTCCCCAGAAATAGTGAGGGGCGCGATTCTAAGTGCTTGTTTGCCTTAAAACGACTGGATTGGGTCAAAGAGAAAGGCCCGCAGCACTGGATGTGCCGCGAGCCTTTCATTGATTCGTTAAGAAGAGGTTAGGCCGACTTACTCGCCTCTAGCGTGTCTTCAAAGGTCCGCAGACCGGTCCGCGGCGCCTGTACCAGCACGCTCATATTGCCCGGCTTGTGCTCGTTGCGCAGCATCTTCATATGCGCCTCCGGCAGCTCCGCCCAGGGGAAGACCTCGGACATGCAGGGATCAAGACGGCGCTCCAGCATCAGCTTGTTGGCCGAGGCCGCCTGCTTGAGATGGGCAAAGTGCGAGCCCTGCAGACGCTTCTGGTGCATCCACATGTAGCGCACGTCGAAGGTACAGTTGAACCCGGTGGTGCCCGCGCAGATCACGACCATGCCGCCCTTCTTGCAGACCAGGGTCGAGACCGGGAAGGTGCTCTCGCCCGGGTGCTCGAAGACCATGTCCACATTCACACCCTTGCCGGTGATGTCCCAGATCGCCTTGCCGAACTTCCGCGCCTCGGTGAACCACTCCTTATACTCAGGCGTGTTCACGGTGGGCAGCTGCCCCCAGCAGTTGAAGTCCTTGCGGTTGATCGCGCCCTTGGCACCAAGGCCCATGACGAAGTCGCGCTTGTCCTCATCGGAGATCACGGCGATCGCATTCGCACCGGCCGTGTTAATCAGCTGGATCGCATAAGACCCCAGACCGCCCGATGCGCCCCAGACCAGCACGTTCTGGCCGGGCTTGAGGTCATGGGGCTCGTGCCCGAACAGCATCCGATACGCCGTGGCGAGCGTCAGCGTGTAGCACGCGCTCTCTTCCCAGGTGAGGTGCTTCGGACGCGCCATGAGCTGCTGGGACTGCACGCGAGTGAACTGCGAGAACGACCCGTCCGGTGTCTCATAGCCCCAGATCCGCTGGCTCGGGGAGTACATGGGGTCGCCGCCATTGCACTCTTCATCGTCGCCATCATCCTGGTTGCAATGCACAACAACCTCGTCGCCCACCTTCCAGCGGGTGACCTTGTCGCCCACAGCCCAGACGATGCCCGAGGCATCGGAACCTGCGATATGGTAGGGCTGCTTGTGGCCGTCAAAGGGGCTGATCGGCTGGCCAAGCGCGGCCCAGACACCGTTGTAGTTCACGCCCGCGGCCATCACGAGCACTAGCACCTCATTGCTGTCGAGGGTCGGGACGTCCACAACTTCCTGCAGCATCGCCTCGGTGGGCTCGCCATGACGCTCCCGGCGGATCGCCCAGGCATACATCTGCTTGGGCACATAACCGAGCGGGGGCATCTCGCCCAGTTCATACAGGTCCTTCTCCGGTGCGTCATAGGACACAAGGGATTGATCGACATCCAGCGCCATCTGGGCCTCCTCGTAATAAACGGTTTCCGCAGCGCAGAATCAAATTGCTGCAGTGCTCACGAGGGGAATATGGGGCGCGCCGCAACATTGCAAACGAAAAACGTCTGGTTTGTGAAATTTTATGTCGCAGCCGCGAATTTTTCTGTCTCCACAGGGGCGTTTGGCGGGGTTTGTGAACCTTTGGGCACTGTATGGGCATAGTATTCGAGGATCTGCACTGCAGCAGAAGGGACCGTCACGCGCCCCTCGGCCTCCTCCACCAGCCCCCGTCTGCGCAGCACCTTCAGCCCGTCTTCCGCCCGCAAATCCGGGGGTAGGCTGTCCTCGGTCAGGGGGCTGGCGGGTTGCACGGCACTGCGCTCGGCAAAGAGCCTATCCAGTGTCTCCCGCGCGATCCCGTCCGGATGCGCCAGCAGGATATCCGCCACCAAAGGCACCGGCAAAAGCGGCACCGCCGCGCCCACCCGCGCCATCAGCTCATGGCCCAGATCCTCCACCGTGCCGCCCGCGAGGTACGCCGCGCGCATGGAGAGCGGCGCCCCGAAACTCACCCCCGCATAGCCGAACCGTTGCCGCCCTCGCAGGATCGGCCAGACCTCGGGCAGCACCGCGCCCAGCACCCGCCCCCAGGCCAGCTTGAACCGGCCCTCGGGCCGCGCCGCCACCAGCGAGGCATCCTCGAACACCCGATCATAGTTCAGCCCCACGGGCAGAAAGACCACATCCGACCCCGTCTCCGGATCGAACCCGTCCCAGAGATAGCTGAGCAGCCCGAGCTTCGGCGGCCCCAGATGGCCCGACCGCGACAGCCCGCCCTCCGGGAAGATCGCCTGGGTCACCTTGGCTTCCCGCGCCATCTGCACATAGCGGGCCAGCACCCCGCGATAGAGCGGGTTGAGCTCGCGCCGCCGGATGAAATAGGCGCCCGAGGCCCGCACCAGCCAGTTCAGCGGCCAGATCCGCGCCCATTCCCCCACCGCGTAAGACAGGGTCGTGTTCTCGGCGACGAGCCAGGTGACCAAAACATAATCCATGTTGGAGCGGTGGTTCATGACAAACACCACGGTCGCATCCGGATCGATCCCCGCGACCGAGACATCTACCCGCTCGATCCGCACCCGGTACAGCGCCCGGGTCAGCCAGCGCCCCACCCGGATCGCAAAGCCGAAATAGGTGGCGGTCGAGAAGCCCGGCACGATCTCGCGCGCATAACGCCGGGCCTTTTCAAAGGCCACATCCTCGCGCACGCCCTCGGCCTTGGCATAGGCCACCACCGCCTCCATCACCTGCGGATCATAGAGCAGCCGGTTGATATTGTCCGTGCGCCGCATGAGCTTGAACGGCTCGATGGGCCGCGCGAGCTTGGTGTTGAGCCGCGCCACGGCCCTCTCGAACCGGCGGCGTATGAACCAGCGCACGGATGGGAAAAGGAAATGCGAAGCAAAGGTCACCGCCGCGAAGAGGATGACGAGCCCAAAGAGCCAGAGAGGAACCGCGATCGTCTCGGTCATGCGCCCAGCTTGGGCCAAGCCGCGCGACGGGTCCAGAAAAAGCCGCCCCAGGCGACGCGCGTCTCCGCCGTCCCCATTGCCGCAGCGGACCAGAGACCGGGGGACAGGGCGTGCGAAATCCTCTAAAACACGGGCCGGATGGGCGCTGCTTTCTGCGTGCGCTCTGTTGCGTTGCAGCGAATTGACACGGACATAAAGTTTCCGTAGAACCCAGCGAAACGCAAGATCATTGCCGTAAGCGATTCACGAGGATGCCGATGACCGAGACCAAGAAAGACCGCCCCTGGCTGTTCCGGACCTATGCAGGTCACTCCACGGCCGAGGCCTCGAATGCGCTCTATCGTGGCAACCTCGCCAAGGGGCAAACCGGTCTTTCCGTGGCCTTCGATCTGCCGACCCAGACCGGCTATGACAGCGACCATGTCCTGTCGCGCGGTGAGGTCGGCAAGGTCGGTGTGCCCGTGGCGCATCTCGGCGATATGCGCGCGCTCTTCAAGGACATCCCGCTCGATCAGATGAACACCTCCATGACGATCAACGCGACGGCGCCCTGGCTGCTGTCGCTCTATATCGCCGTGGCCGAGGAGCAGGGCGCGGATGTCTCGAAACTGCAGGGCACCGTGCAGAACGACATCATCAAGGAATATCTCAGCCGCGGCACCTATATCTGTCCGCCCAAGCCGAGCCTGCGGATGATCACCGATGTGGCCGCCTATACCCGCGAGCATCTGCCCAAATGGAACCCGATGAACGTGTGTTCCTATCACCTGCAGGAGGCCGGTGCGACGCCAGAGCAGGAGCTGGCCTTTGCGCTGGCCACCGCCACCGCTGTGCTCGATGATTTGAAGGACAAGGTCCCCGCCGAGCACTTCCCGGCCATGGTGGGCCGGATCTCCTTCTTCGTGAATGCGGGCATCCGCTTTGTCACCGAGATGTGCAAGATGCGCGCCTTTGTGGAGCTTTGGGACGAGATCTGCCGCGACCGCTACGGTGTCGAAGAGGCCAAGTTCCGCCGCTTCCGCTACGGGGTGCAGGTGAACTCCCTCGGCTTGACCGAGCAGCAGCCCGAGAACAACGTCTACCGCATCCTGATCGAGATGCTCGCCGTGACCCTGTCGAAAAACGCCCGCGCCCGCGCGGTGCAGCTCCCGGCCTGGAACGAGGCGCTCGGCCTGCCCCGCCCGTGGGACCAACAATGGTCCCTGCGCATGCAGCAGATCATGGCATTGGAAACCGACCTTCTGGAATATGACGACCTCTTCGACGGCAACCCGGCTGTGGACCGCAAGGTCGCCGAGCTGAAGGAAGGCGCCCGCGCCGAGCTCGCCACCATCGACGGGATGGGCGGGGCCGTGGCCGCGATCGAATACATGAAGTCCCGTCTGGTGGAGGCCAATTCCGATCGCCTCGGCCGGATCGAAGTGGGTGAGACCACCGTGGTCGGCGTGAACAAGTACCAGCAGGGCGAGCCCTCGCCGCTGGTGGATGCCGATGGCGGCATCATGGTCGTGGACCCGGCGGTTGAGGCGGATCAGATCGAACGCCTCGAGGCCTGGCGCGCCGCCCGCGACGAAGACGCCGCGCAAAAGGCCCTCGCCGCTCTGCGCGAGGCCGCCATGTCCGGCGTCAATGTGATGCCCGCCTCCATCGCCGCCGCCAAGGCTGGGGTGACCACCGGCGAATGGGGTCTCGAGATCCGCAAGAGCTTCGGCGAATACCGCGCCCCCACGGGCGTATCGTCCAACCCCTCGAACCGCACCGAAGGTCTGGACGAGATCCGCGACGCGGTCTCCACCGTCTCCACCAAGCTGGGCCGCAAGCTCAAGTTCCTCGTGGGCAAACCCGGCCTCGACGGCCACTCCAACGGCGCCGAGCAAATAGCCGCCCGCGCCCGCGACTGCGGCATGGACATCACCTATGAAGGCATCCGCCTGACGCCCGAGGAAATCGTCACCGCCGCCCGGGAACAAGACGTGCATGTGGTCGGCCTGTCGATCCTGTCGGGCTCCCACATCCCCCTGATCGAAGAGCTCATGGGCCGGATGCGCGACGAGGCCCTCACCCACATCCCCGTGGTCGTGGGCGGCATCATCCCCGATGACGACGCCGACCGCCTCCGCGCCATGGGCGTGGCCAAGGTCTATACGCCAAAGGATTTCGAGCTGAACCGCATCATGTTCGACATCGTCGGCCTCGTGGACGCACAACCCGTCGCGGCGGAGTGAAGACATTAGAGCCGAACTGCAGCGCGCCCTGAACGCCGGCTCCGGCCCGTTCGGGTGTGCAGAATCACGCGCGGAATGCAGGAGCGACGAAGCAGCGTCCGCAATGCGGACAAACCCGTGCTCTTTGGCGGAAAGCTGAATGGCCGGTTTCAATCAGAAACCGGCCATCATGTTTGAAGCAATCGCTCGGGTGACAACATCTACCCGAGAACACCTGTCTCCGCGTCAGCCAGAGTGTTGGTTGTCCGCGGAAACGTCAGATGGGGGGGCCTGTTCGGTCGCGCCGCCCGTTACATCCATCACACCGTTCGCAACGCCGGAGAGACCGTTTTCCAAGCTGATGCCCAGCTCTTTGCCCAACGCCTGCATCGCGGGCATCTGCAAAGCCATGCCAAGAACAGAGTCGAGCGCCTGGTTAACTGGCGTGCCATCGTTCGACCGCGCTTCACCGCCAGCGGCACCGCCCATACCGGTCACCTGATGGATCTTGATCGAGTCGATCTTCTCCGCAGGTTTCACCATCTGGGCGATGATCGCAGGCATTGCCTCTAGTTGAGCCAAACGCACCTTCATCGCGATAATCTCGGCACTCAGCTCATTCTCGGAATTTGCAATCGCCATCTGACCTTCGGCTGTCGCCAGCAAGTCTGTTTTCTTCGCTTCGGCCCGAAATGTGATCGCGTTCGCGTCGGCCTGCGCCTCTTCAAGCTTGGCGGCAGCACGATCACTGGCTGCTTCCTTTTCGGCCTGAGCAGCGAGGCGTATCGCGGTTGCTTGACGCTCGGCTTCCTTTTGAGCCTCAATCAGGGCGATCTGCTTCACACGTTCAGCCTCCGCAACTGCGCGGGCAGTCTCGATCGCCTCGGTGGCTTTCGTGGCTTCAGCGCGGGCGCTGTCAGCAGAAGCACGCGCCTGGCTCTCTTCCTCGGACTTTCGAGCAACGATGATTTGCCGCTCCTGGTCGGCAACTTCCAACTCACGTTCCTTGGCAATTTCGGCCTCGCGGATGGTGCGCTCGCGCTCGATCTCGGCAGCACGCACGGCCTTCTCACGCTCGATCCGGGCCTCATCCTTTGCGCGATCAGAAGCTTCCTGATTGCGGGCGATCTGCGCTTCCTGCTCAGCCTGCAAGGTCTGAATTTCTTCGATCTGCTTGATCTCAGCCTGCTTTTGTTCGCGTTCAATCTGATACTTGCGCTTCTCAGCCTCCATCTCGGATTGTGCCACAGACACATCTGCCTCGGCAGTGATTTCCGCTCTCTGTTTGCGCGAGGTCGCGATCACAGCGGCCAGCTTCTGCATACCGACCGCATTAAACGCGTTGTTCTCATCAAGCGATTCAAACGGTGTCTGGTCAAGCGCGGTTAGCGAAACGGCCTCCAGTTCCAGACCGTTCTTGAGCAGATCTTCTGAGATCGCATTCTGCACCTCCTGAACGAAGCTCGCGCGGTTCTCGTGCAGCTCGTCCATCGACATCTGGGCGGCCACCGCGCGCAGACCATCTACCAGCTTGCCTTCGATCATCTCGCGGAGTTGTTCGACATGGAAAGTCCGGTCGCCCAGCGTTTGAGCCGCCCGGGAAATACCATCCTCAGTGGCGTTCACCGATACATAGAACTCCACCCCAACATCCACGCGCATTCGATCCTTCGTGATCAATGATTGATCGTTCACCCTGGCAACTTCCAAACGCAGCGTCTTCATGTTGACCTTTGAAATCTCGTGCAGGAACGGCACAACAACAGTGCCACCATCCATGATTACCTTGCGGCCACCAGACCCTGTCTTCACGAGAGACGTCTCTCGCGTTGCACGTTTGTAGAGGCGGGCCATGATGAGACCAATAAAGATCAACAGGCCGATGATGATTGCTGCGATTGTCAGGATTGGGGTGAATTGCATATACGTCTCCATTTTAGTTTCCTCTTCTGAAAGTGGCGGATCAAATCACGTAAAACTTGTCGCCTCGTTTGCGGATCAGCGTCACATCGCTCCCTTGCTCAAAAACCTCATCATCGTGAAGCGGCTCAACGCGCATGTAGTGGATGTTGCCATGGCGGTCCTTGATCTTGACTTCGGCCGGCCGACCGCGCGACGCGGTGCCCTGAGTGACTTTTCCGCGGCAACCACCCAAATGCCGTGTGCGCAAGGCGCTGGATTCCGTTTTGGGCATGATCAATGCGACCCAGTTTGCGATCACTCTGGTGACGGCAAGTGCAGGAACAAAGGCGACGATACATGCTGGAACAATCGGGAGCGGCGCACCGAAAACACCGACGGCAACAGATTGAATGATCAGGCCGCCTAACCCGAACATCGTCAAGAAAGACACAAGCCAGATCAGGAAAGGGACGTCACGCGCACCCATCCATGTAAAGATACCCGAAGACCCTGCATTACCAGTCTCGGCCTCGGGAATTGCATCATCAATGCCAAAGTCAATTCCCTCAGACGTCTCAACCGAAAAATCAAAATCCGCATCAAGATCAAGGTCGACATCAGGGGCATCACTACCGATTCCCAGAATTGAGCCACCAAAAACCGCCGTCAGGATCTCAAGCACGAAAAGACCTGCGACAACGGCAAGCGAGACAGCAAAGACGATCGCCTCGGGCATCAATAGAATTTCAAACATAGCTCTCCTTTCAATCTATACATAATATCTCATCCCGTAATTGTTAGTCATTTATATGCAAAATTCTTGATTTTTGTCACAATAGATACATTTTATGTACCACTCGCCCATCTCCATGACGAGGACGCGGATGCCTGATTTCCTGAAGAGACGCCGTCTAGCCCGGATGATTGACGCGTCCGCCAAGCAGATGGGGAATGTTGAACGCCCGGAGAAAGGATGGATTGCCTCCGTCCGCTATGCGTTGGGCATGTCCGCAGAACAGGTCGCCAAGCGCAAAGGCGTCTCCCGAAATGCGGTTTATCAGGCAGAGCGCAGCGAGTTGGACGGCGGGGTCTCGATCAATCAAATGCAAAGACTGGCGGCAGCAATGGGCGGGCGCTTTGTGTACGCCATTGTGCCGGACGAAAGGATTGAGGACCTTCTGTATCGTCAGGCACTCAAAAAAGCGAAGCACTTCATTCAGGAAGAGCCGGACAGCGCAAAATGGTCCAACGACGATCGCCAAGATTGGATCGAAGACAAAGCCGCGGAGCTTTTGCACGATTTCCCAACCGATTTCTGGGATGATCCCTAGCAAAGATCATAGGCATGGAACTCGGCAATCGCGCTGATAGGCTCCAACTCAGGAAAATACTTACAGACGTTTCCGCATGTGGCGCTGGGTATGTCTTTCACGTCCCCAAACGCCTGCACGCCGGGTTGTTTATAACCTTCGTCTACAAAACAGCATCTGGCGCGATAGGCTCCAAGCTGCCTTCTGAGTGTATTCTCTCACGAATGCTGCCTACCGGCACTCTGTTCCGGTTCTTACCAAGACCGGTGACGCGTAGACTTTCCCAAAACGAAATGGCGCTGTAGTGAGGGCCTCAAGCTCAGTGCCCGTTTCACTCTAAGATCTCGATCAGCTCCTCATAGGCATAGCTCTGCTGGACCACGATTTCGGTCTCCGGCTCGAAATCCCCATCCATGGGCAGGCAGCCGACGCCACAGATCTGACTGGCGATCATCTCCGAGCTGTCCACGTACCACATGCGGCCGCCCGGCGTTGCGATGTAGCCGTCCACGCCGTCCGCCTCATCGGCCTCCATGTCATCGCCGCTGGGGATCTCGGACCAGGCATCGGGGTCATAGCCCCCATGGGTGTGATAGGACGCGACCGGATCGAAATCCTCGGGCCAGTCCGGAGCGCAACTGTCCGAGCGGCCGCGCTGCGCCTTGGTCGCCACCAGATCCCCGTCATCGGTGTAGCCCACATATCCGCAATACTCGCGGTTCTTGCGGATCGACTTGACCTGCAGCTCCGCAAACAGCGCCCGCATGAAGGCGATCTCATCGCGCTCGGCCTGCGCCCCCGCCATGGGTGCGGCCAGCACCGCCGTCAGCCCCACGGCACAGAACAAATTTCTCGGCATGGACCAGACACTCCTTATACTCACGCCATGAACATTGGGGCAGCCTAGCCCCCAACGCGCGCCGCGCAAAGGATCTCCCATGCGTTTTGCTTTCCTCCCCCTTGCCCTCGCCCTGCTGGCCCCCGGCCCCGCCCTGGCCCAGGATCTGCCCGCCGCGCTCCAGGCCGAGATCGACACAGCCCGGGCCGATTGCGCCGCCTTCGAGAACGGCACGCTCGAGGTACCCTGGGGCGCTACGAGCCGCACCGACCTGACCGGAGATGGGGCCATGGATCTGGTGCTCGATCTGGGCCAGCTGCGCTGTTCCTCGGCGGCGAGCCTCTATTGCGGGACCGGCGGTTGCTCGGTTCTGTTTGCCGTGGGCGATACGGTCACACGCCGCCTCTCCAAAGGCTGGAGCGTCGAGAGGATGGGGCCGCTCACCGTGGTGCTGAACCAGCGGCACGGCAATGATTGCGGCGGCACGAACCTGCGCCCCTGCGTTGAGGCGATGGTCTGGTCGCCCGAGGAAAACCGGTTTTCCAGCCTCGCGGAATGACCGCGCAGGTTAACCGGATCTGACCCCAGCGCGCGCCCGTGCCCGACACTTGCCCGACACATGTCCGACAACCCGCCGACAGGGCGCCGACCCCGTCGGACAGCGCTTTTCGCGGCCTCCGCACCCGCTATACTCTGTCCCAAACAGGGAGCTTTCCATGACCGTTCATATCGGAGCCAAACCCGGCGATATCGCTGAAACCGTCCTCATGCCCGGCGATCCGCTGCGCGCGAAATGGGCCGCCGAGACCTATCTCGACGATCCGGTCTGCGTGAACGAGGTGCGCGGCATGCTGGGCTTCACCGGCACCTGGCGCGGCAACCGTGTCACGATCCACGGCTCGGGCATGGGCATGCCCAGCCTGTCGATCTACGCCAATGAGTTGATCAAGGATTACGGCGCGCAGACCCTGATCCGCATCGGCTCCACGGGCGCGATGCAGGACCATGTGACCCTGCGGGACGTCATCCTCGCCATGACCTGCTCGTCGATCTCGACCCCCTCCAGCGGCATCTTCCGCGAGCTCAACTATGCGCCCTGCGCCGATTGGAGCCTGCTCCGCGCCGCCGAGGCCGCTGCCAGCGCCAAGGGCACGACGGTCCATGTGGGCGGGATCTATTCCTCGGATGTATTCTATGACGAGCGGCCGGATCTCAACAAGGAGATGACCCGTCATGGCATCCTCGCCGTGGAGATGGAGGCCGCCGAACTCTACACCCTCGCCGCCCGCTATGGCCGCCGCGCGCTGGCCGTTCTGACCGTGTCGGACCACCTGAACACGGGCGAGGCCCTGCCCTCCGCCGAGCGGCAATCGAGCTTCGGCGACATGGTCGAGATCGCGCTTCATGCCGCGTTTGACGGGGCCTGATCCGGGGCAAACATCTGTATTTGAAAGAAAACAGCTCTGCGGAGACCGCAGAGCTGCACGCTGATTTGCACCAGGCGAGAGCCCGGAGCCGGGAGAGGCTCAGCCTGCCTTGGACTTGCGCCGCCGCAGCTTGAACGCGCCGAGCGTGCCCAGCGCTGACAAAGTCAGTAGCGCGGGCGCCGGGAGCGGGATCGGTGGGATCGGCTGAATCCCGGTCGCCGTGAAGGCCGCGGCATCATCATTGCCGACCACCCCCTCGAAGATCCCGATCAGCTGTTGACCATCGGAGAAATTGATCGCCGCGGTCGCGCCGATCATCTGGTTCCCGAAGACCGTCGGAAGGGCGAGCGGATCTGCCGGATCCACATCGAGCAGGAAGCTGAAGGTCTCGGTCGGGTCGAAATCGTTGAACAGGATGTCGAGCGTGGTGCCGCCATCCACAACCGTGTTGCCAGTGAGCCCGGTGGTCACATCCGTGCCCCCGGTCGCAGCGAAGGCAGTGCCATTCGAGCCATTGCCCGGCGCCCCCAGATTGACCGGATCGAAGACCAGCCCGGTCCCGGCCAGATCGATGTTGAACGCGGTGATCATCTCCCCCGCATCGGAGGTGTTGGTGAACGAAAAGGGTTGGCTGAACGTGTCGCCATCAATCACGAAACTGAGCGAGGGCACGGCCAGGGCCGGGAGGGGCGCCATCAGGAAAGCGGCAAGTGCAATTGGCGTCAATTTGGGAAACATTTTGAACCTCAAAGCTTCGGCGCATAAATAATCGCGCCCATAAACAACAAGCCCCGCGGTACTGAAAACGCCCCCGAAGCTTCAATATCTTAGCATATTGCGCGTCTTTTACCCAGCAATCTTCTCAAATTGCGAAGATCTCACTGATTTCGAAGACAAATCCGGGGCATCTTCTGGTCTCCGGTCACCGCGACGGCTCCGCAAGCCGCGCAGCGCCAGTCCTTATCACCCCGCCTGCGCCAGCGGCACATGCGGGTTCGGCGGGTGCGCAGCAGGTACATCAAGAGGACCACGATCAGGATCGCAATTGGAAACAATGCCATGGGGTTGGCCTCTCCGGCTTGAGGGTCCCGTCAGGACCGGCGCACTGCCTACTCGCGCGATCCCAGAA
The DNA here is from genome assembly GCF_049801095.1 of Dinoroseobacter sp. S76. Classification (NCBI taxonomy): domain Bacteria; kingdom Pseudomonadati; phylum Pseudomonadota; class Alphaproteobacteria; order Rhodobacterales; family Roseobacteraceae; genus Dinoroseobacter; species Dinoroseobacter sp. S76. Next base: position 715,356 of record NZ_JBNAGH010000001.1, read on the forward strand.
CGCAAACAGGCAGGTCCGGTGGACCTGCCTGTGCGAAACGCGTGGGTCTGGCCGTACTCAGACCTGGCGCTCGACCATCATCTTCTTGATCGCGCCGATCGCCTTCGCCGGGTTCAACCCTTTGGGGCAAGTCTTGGCGCAGTTCATGATCGTGTGGCAGCGATAGAGCTTGAACGGATCCTCGAGGTCATCCAGGCGCTCGCCCGTTGCCTCGTCCCGGCTGTCGATGATCCAGCGATAGGCATGGAGCAATGCGGCCGGCCCGAGATAGCGATCGCCGTTCCACCAATAGCTCGGGCAGGAGGTGGAGCAGGAGGCGCACATCACACATTCATAAAGGCCGTCGAGTTTCTTGCGGTCCTCGATTGACTGACGCCACTCGGTGGCCGGGCGGTTCGTCTTGGTCTCCAACCAGGGCATGATCGAGGCGTGCTGGGCATAGAAATGGGTCAGATCCGGGATCAGGTCTTTGACCACGGGCATATGCGGCAGGGGATAGATCTTCACGTCGCCCTTGATCTCATCCATGCCATAGATGCAGGCCAGCGTGTTGCCGCCATCGATGTTCATGGCGCAGGATCCGCAAATCCCCTCGCGGCAGGAGCGGCGGAAGGTCAGAGTGGGATCAATCTCGTTCTTGATCTTGATCAGCGCATCCAGAACCATCGGACCGCAGGTGTCCATATCCACCCAATAGGTGTCCACGCGCGGGTTCTCGCCGCTGTCGGGATCATACCGGTAGATCTGGAACTTGCGCAGGTTCGTCGCCCCATCGGGCTTGGGCCAGGTCTTGCCCACGCGGATCGTCGAATTCTTCGGCAGGGTCAGTTGCACCATGGTCGGTCCCCTTTGTTCTCAGGCGTCCCTCAGGATGAGCCATATTTTCCAAGTTACGTGAAGCCCCCAGAGCGTCGCAGCGGCTTGCCAACGCTCCGGTTTTTGTAGGCGTATTGCCATATTTCGTCGGAAACATGGCTCGGGTTTGATTGTGTGAACTCGTAGATTGTGTCCTCGAAGGGCTCTGCAGCCAGCCATTCTCGAGGGCGCGGCAGGCAGATGCAAGCGAGGCCTTGGCGAAAGGCCCAGAGCGCAAAGCGCACATCCACGAATTTCTGCGAGCTTTCCATCACATCGAAGGGCGGCATGTCCTTGCCGCGCAGAAAAACGGTGCCTGTGCCCAGCTGATCCACACGCAGCGGCTGTTCCACCACGTTCCAGAACGTATGCACACGCCGGTAACGCATGACAGTTTCGGGTGCCAAGGGCGGATACTTCCAGAATTGCAGCCGCTTCACGCCGGGCTTGCGGTAGTAGACCCCGTGATATCCGTAGACGGCCTGCTCCGTGTTGCAATCGGCAATTCGCGCGAGGCTCGTTTCCACGTAATCCGCCGGATAATGCAGATCATCATCGATCAGAACGACCCATTCGGCATCCGAGCTGTCGGGAAAGAACTTGCCCGTGTCCTTCAGATCCTGATCGGGCAGGATCGGCACGAGATTGTCATAGGCCTGGAGATCCTCCGGAACCTCGGTGTACTCATTGAGGACCACATTCAACTGGTCGACCTGCGGTGCAATCTCGGCGACCACGCGCAGCAGAGACTCCGCGCGAGGTGGATAAGTTGCAAGGTTGGCGACGACCCTCATGCGACCTCCCGCTGGTAGCGCGCGATCTCGTCGCCTGTGCCATGCTGGAAGTAGTAATGCGGCGTGTCGAACGGGATGGGCCGCGCTCGTCCGGAGCCCACGGGAAGAAAACAGAATAGGCCTAGTGCTTTTGCGATCTTGAGCCCGGCCTTGCGGGTGATCTTTGTCCGGAACAGACCCACGTTCGCCAATCGGGTCAGCGTGTCTGAGCAGGCCCAGACGAATTTCCATTCCGGCGACAAGTCGCGGTCACGACGCTCCAGTCTCGTCAGGTTGGCCAGAAAGCCCGGCAACGCCGCGCCACGGATCACGAAAAAGGACTGCTGCAAGGGTTGCGGCGTACCGGCGCCGGAGCCGAACATGTGATCCGCGGTCATGGCGTCCTTGCAGGTCTTCCAGAGATCGGCGCCTTGCAGCAGGCAGTCCTGCTCCACATAAACGAAGTAGTCGCAATCGGACGCCATGGCATAGTTGCCAGAGACCAGCACCGAGCGCATCCACCCGCTCCAGCGCCCAACATGATCGGTGGAATGCCGGGCATTGAAGGGCAGTTCGATCCAGCGCACATTCGACCGCTTCTCGGCATCGGGTTTCAGCGGGGCCGCGGAATCCACGACGACGATCTCGGAGGGCGCCATCACCTTGGACACACTGTCCAGCCAAAGCTCGAAAAAGGGGACGGAGCGAATGACGGCATCGCCCAGTTCCTTGCGACCGGGAAACTCCTGCTTGAACTCGCGATCCGAGGACCACCAGCCGCTGCCAACCACGATGCGCGGGCCCGGTTTCAGCGCGGGGTCGCGTATGTCAGTCCCAGCACTCATGCACCCGTCGCCTGCGTTTCCCGAAGAACCCGCGCGATATCGGCCTCGTCGGAATGGTAGTGCACGTTGTCGTAAAACGGTTCGAGCGAAGACTTGAAGATCGACTCCAGCTTGCGCGTGCGGCTTGCGTAGAGGTGGACCTCCCGTCCCAGCAAGGCCGCGCCAATGCCCACATGCAGCCGGTTCGTATGGATCACCTCGAACTCCCCGATCCGGTCGAGGAATGTCTCGATCTCCGTGCGATGCGTGCCTTCGTTGCTGAGGTCGACATTGGAGGCCGGCAGATCGATCTCCAGACGTTCGATATCGGTGCGGAACATGAGCCCCGCCCCCTTGGTTGCCGCCCGGGGTTTGGGGTCCAGGTAGAACGCCATGTCGTGGCAAAAGCGCGCCTCGGGGAGGCCATCAAGGCTTTCCAATTCGTCCCTGCGCCAAAAGATCGTCCGCTCGGGATCCAGTTTGGGCCGGAACGGATAGGAGGACGGCATAACGAACACATTCTCGAACCGAGAGGCCGCGACCGCTATCTCATCCGGCCGGTTATAGAACTCGCGAAAGGCGCCGGACCCGGTCACGATCGCCTTGGGTCGTGATCCGCGCAGCTTGGCCATCAGCCGGTGGCGGAACGTGTTCTTGCGCAATTGACCGATCGGGACCTGCTCGACCGAGATGCCCAGATCCGCGAGAAACGCCGCCTGACCCGCATGGATCAAAGCATCCCCCCAATTGCCCGAATTCACGATCTCGACCACCGTGTCACCACCGACAAACCGGCTCAGGTCGTCTGCCAGATCCTGAAAACAGGGTTGTTGCCGCAAAGACATGGGGGCCGTCTCCGTCAGAAAACGTCGCGTGTCCGGAGAGACCAGCGGCGGGGCGGGAGCCAGCGCAGCAGCGGCGCTTGGCGAAGTGCATCCCGTTGGGTGCCCTCCGCTACGCCTCCACAGGCTCCTGCCGCAGCGAGGATCATCAGTAGACCCGGGCCTTCGGCGCGATTTTCTTGAGGTCGATGCCGCCCTCGTTGTGGCCCAGAAGCGGGTTCAGGTGCACCGGGCGGGTGTCCAACTCCACCTTGCCGTTCACATAGGACAGCGAGTGGACGCGCCAGTTCTCGTCGTCGCGATCCGCGTAATCCTCATGGGCGTGGGCGCCACGGCTCTCCTTGCGGGCCTCGGCGGAGACGATGGTCGCCAGCGCGTTCGGCATCAGGTTGGTGAGCTCCAGCGTCTCCATGAGGTCGGAGTTCCAGACCATCGAGCGGTCGGTGACCTGGATGTCATCGACTTTGCCAGCCACGCCGTACATCTTCTCGACCCCCTCGGCGAGGGTCTTGTCGGTGCGGAAGACGGCCGCGTCGGCCTGCATGGTTTTCTGCATCTCGAGGCGCAGCTCGGCGGTCGAGACCGTGCCCTTGGCGTGACGCAGACCGTCGAAGCGCCCAAGGGCTGCATCCACGGAAGACTGGTTGAGGGTCGGGTTGGCGGAGTTCGGATCCACAACCTGACCCGCCTTGATCGCCGCCGCGCGGCCAAAGACCACGAGGTCGATCAGGGAGTTCGAGCCGAGGCGGTTCGCCCCGTGTACCGAGGCGCAGCCGGCCTCGCCCACGGCCATCAGGCCCGGCGCGATCCGGTCGGGATCCTCAGCCGTCGGGTTGAGCACCTCGCCCCAATAGTTCGTCGGGATACCGCCCATGTTGTAATGCACGGTCGGCAGAACCGGGATCGGCTCCTTGTTCACGTCGACGCCCGCAAAGATCCGCGCGCTTTCGGAGATACCCGGCAGACGCTCGGCCAGGGTATCCGGCGGCAGGTGGTTCAGGTGCAGATGGATATGGTCGCCCTCGGCGCCCACACCACGGCCTTCGCGGATCTCCATGGTCATGCAGCGTGAGACCACATCGCGCGAGGCGAGGTCCTTGTAGGTCGGCGCGTAGCGCTCCATGAAGCGCTCGCCTTCGGAGTTGGTCAGATAGCCACCTTCGCCGCGCGCGCCTTCGGTGATCAGGCAACCGGCGCCGTAAATCCCGGTCGGGTGGAACTGCACGAACTCCATGTCCTGCAGGGGCAGGCCCTGCCGCGCGACCATGCCGCCGCCGTCGCCGGTGCAGGTATGGGCCGAAGTGGCAGAGAAATAGGCACGGCCATAGCCGCCCGTGGCCAGCACGGTCATCTTGGCGTTGAACACGTGGATCGTGCCGTCATCGAGCTTCCAGCAAACCACGCCCTGGCACTGCCCGTCCTCGGACATGATCAGGTCGATGGCGAAATACTCGATGAAGAACTCCGCATTGTTCTTGAGAGATTGGCCATAGAGCGTGTGCAGGATCGCGTGACCGGTACGGTCCGCAGCAGCACAGGTCCGCTGCACGGGGGGGCCTTCCCCGAACTCGGTGGTGTGGCCGCCAAAGGGACGCTGATAGATCTTGCCCTCTTCGGTGCGCGAGAAGGGCACGCCGTAATGCTCCAGCTCATAGACCGCTTTGGGGGCCTCACGAGCGAGGTATTCCATCGCATCCGTGTCGCCGAGCCAGTCGGAGCCCTTGACGGTGTCATACATGTGCCACTGCCAGTGATCCGGGCCCATATTGCTCAGGGATGCAGCGATGCCGCCCTGGGCCGCCACAGTGTGGGAGCGGGTCGGGAACACCTTGGAGATACAGGCCGTGCGCAGGCCCTGCTCGGCCATGCCAAGCGTCGCGCGGAGGCCAGCGCCCCCGGCCCCGACGACCACGACGTCATAGTTATGCGTCTCGTATTCGTATGCAGACATTAGGGTCTCCTCGGGGTCACAGAGCGAGCCGGGCAATGGCGAAGAGGCCAGTAGCCATCGCGCCGTAGCTCACGCATGTCATTGCAATAATCAGGGCCTTCCGGGTCGTGCCCTGGGAATAGTCCTCAATCGCGACCGTCACGCCGTGGCGGAAATGGTCGAAGCCCACCACCAGCATCAGCGCGGTCACGATGGCCGGGAAGGGCCGCGAAAGATAGGCGATCACCTCTTCATAGGGCGCACCGATGATGCTGCCGAAGGTGAAGAGGAAGAGCGGCACGAGGATCACGAGCCCGACAGAGCTCACCTGCATGTGCCAGTGATGTTCGGTTCCGGTCTTGGCAGAGCCCAGCCCAGCAGCGCGTTTGCGGTCGGTCATAAAAGCCATATCAGCCTCCCTCAGAGCGCGATGACAGTGATCAGGGTAAGAACGACGGAGCCGCCGATCACCATGTAGCCCATGGCATAAGCGTCCTTGAGCTCGAACCCGTAGCCCGCATCCCAGACGAGATGTCGAACCCCGGCGAGCGCGTGGTACCAGAGCGCCCAGATCGAGCCGAAGAAGACCAGCTTGCCGAACCAGGAGGTCACGATCCCGTCCACAAAGGCGAAGTATTCAGGCCCTGCGGCCGCCCCGAGCAGCCACCACACACAGAGCAGCGCGCCGACGAGCAGGGCATTGCCCGTGATCCGGGTGAGGATCGATGTGACGGAAGTCATCTCCGGGCGATAGATCTGAATATGCGGGGACAGGGGACGGTTCCCCCGGTTCACGTCAGCCATCACGGCACCTCATGCTTGTCCTGGCGAATGGATCTCTGATCGACATGCATAAAGAGTTTTGTGGCTCTGTCACGGCCTGACACTGTGCCGAGAGGGGTTTCCGGCGCGGTTATTTGGCGCAACCAGAAGGATTCCGGCGATTTGTGATCACGCGCCACAAAAGTGTGATCACATTCAGTGCGCCCGACACAAGCCCCGAACCAGAATCGGTTTTTTCCCGCCTTTTTCGCGGCCTGCGCCAAGTTGTGGTCGGCAGGTTCCATTTTCGTGCTACATTCTGTCGCAGAAAAGATGGGATAAGGAGCCCCTGATGTCGATCACTCGCAGCTTTGCCCTCGCCCTTGTCGGCGCCGCGGCCTTCGCCACGATGACCCCGAGCCTCGCAGTCGCGCAGTCTTACGAGAACCAGCTCAAGGCACGGCAGGGCCAGTTCCGCCTGATAGCCCTGAACATCGGCGTTCTCGGCGGCATGGCACGCGGGAACGTTCCCTATGATGCGGAAATGGCCCAGGCCGCCGCGGACAATCTGGTGGCCGTCGCGTCTCTGCATCAAGGCGCCATGTGGCCCGAAGGCTCCGACAGCATGAGCATTGACGGCACCCGCGCCATGCCATCGATCTGGGAGGATAACGCAGACTTCCTGTCCAAATGGGGCGATGTGGCAACCGCAGCCGCCGGGATCGCGGCGGTGGCGAGCGATGGTCAGGCCGCCCTCGGCCCGGCGCTCGGCCCGCTTGGGGCAACCTGCAAGGCCTGCCATGAAGCCCATCGCGCCCCAGAAAGCTAAGCGTCGATCATGAGACGGCTTTTCTGGATCGCCCTGTTGCTTGTCGCGGCAGGCGTGTCCCTTGGCCTGTTCCTGACCCGCGCGACCCTACTGGATGAGACGGCCATGGCCGGCTTGAGCGGGGATGCGGTCGCCGGAGAGGCCGTCTTTCATGCGGCGGGCTGCGCGTCTTGCCACGCCGCGCCGGGTGCCAAGGGCGAGGATCGTCTGGTCCTCGCCGGGGGGCAGCGTTTCGCCTCGCCCTTCGGGACCTTCATTGCGCCCAACATCTCGACAGATGCGGAGGCGGGGATCGGCGGCTGGTCCGAGACCGAGTTCGCCTCTGCTGTGATGCGGGGCGTGTCCCCGGACGGGATGCACTACTACCCGGCTTTCCCCTACACTGCCTATGCGCTGATGGAGCGGCAGGACGTGGCGGATCTCTGGGCCTATATGACCACCCTGCCCGCCAGTGCGGCGCCCAGCGCGCCCCATGAGCTGGGCTTTCCGTTCAACATCCGGCGCAGCGTGGCGGTGTGGAAGCTGCTGAACGGCCCGTCGGATTGGGTCCAGCCCTCGGACGCGACGGCGCAGGGCCGCTACCTCGTCGAGGCGCTGGCCCATTGCGCCGAATGTCACACGCCGCGCGACAGTCTGGGGCGGTTGGACACGGCGCGCTGGATGGCCGGGGCGCCCAACCCGTCCGGTCAGGGCAAGATCCCCGGGATCACCCCGGCCCAGCTCGACTGGTCCGCTGAGGACATCGCCTATTACCTGGAAACCGGTTTCACCCCGGATTTCGACTCGGCGGGCGGGCATATGGCCTCTGTGATCACAAACATGGCGCAACTGACGGCAGAGGACCGCAACGCCATCGCGGCCTATGTGAAGGCTCTCCCTCCGGTAGAGTAAGCGCGCGGAACAGGCGAAGCTCCGCCAAAAGTTCCGGATGCAGACTTGCGGCGCGGTGCGGCATCCCCATGTGAGGAGGAGGCCCCCCATAGCCGAAGGAATGCACATATGTCTGAGCAAACACCTGACCCCACCAAGACCTCTGCCAACCAGGGCCAAGACCTGATGGCGAAGCTCAAAACCCCGATGACCGTCACACTCCCCACTTGGGCGTTCGGTGCGGCGGGGTTTGTCGGGATCCTGCTGCTGATCGCAGCGCTCGATTGATCTGAACGCCCCGCTCGGCACCCGAGCGGGGCGCTCTGTTCAGAGCGGCATCAGCGCCCAGTAATCGAGGTCGAGCAGAACGCCGGGCAGGTACTTGCCGTTCTCGCCCTTGAGCTCCCCGACCGAGCCGTCCTTGGTCGCCACCAGCCGCAGCCGGATCGCGCCCACACCCGGTGCAGAGGTCTCCGCCTTGTCCAGAACCTCCGACCAGCACTTCACCGTATCCCCGGAGAAGCACGGGTTCGCATGGGCGCCCGCATTGAGGCCCACGACCATCTGCGCATTGGCCAGCCCATTGAAGCTGAGCGTGCGCGCCATGGAGATCACGTGCCCACCATAGATCAGCCGCTGCCCGTCCGGGCGGAAGGTCGCGTCGAAATGCACCTTGGCCGTGTTCTGCCAGAGGCGCGTGGCCTGCATATGCTCGGCCTCTTCGATGGTCACACCATCCACATGGTCGATGATCTCGCCGATCTCGTAATCGCCCCAGCGGTGGGCCTCTCCCGCCAGATCAAAATCATAACCGGTGAAATCGAGCCCCTCGGGGATGACCAGATCCGCCGCCGGAACGGTCTTCGCCAGATCCGGGATCACCGTCTCGGGCGCGGGCGCGTCGAGGTCCTTTTTCCGCACCATCACCCAGCGCACATATTCCAGCACGGTCTCGTCGCGCTGGTTGAGCCCGCGCGTGCGGACATAGACCACGCCGGACTTGCCGTTCGAGTTCTGCTTCAGCCCGATCACCTCGGAGACCGAGCGCAGGGTGTCGCCGGGATAGACCGGCTTCAGGAACCGCCCCTCGCCATAGCCCAGATTGGCCACCGCATTGAGGGAGACATCGGGCACGGTCTTGCCAAAGACGATGTGAAACGCCGCCATGTCATCCAGCGGGCTCGCAGGCAAACCACTCGCCTGGGCGAAGACGTCCGAAGAATAGAGCGCATGCCGCGCCGGGTAGAGCATGTGGTAGAGCGCACGCTCCCCCCCAGAGACCGTCCGCGGCACCGCATGGGTCAGCACCTGACCCAGGGAATAGTCTTCGAAAAAGCGGCCCGCATTGGTTTTGGCCATTATTGGTCTCCTAGTTTCATCTCGGGGCTGTAGGGGGTGTCGACCTCCTTGGTGACCGCCTGACCGCAGCGCATGACGCCATGGGCGGCGTCAAAGGCATAGGTCGGGTCGCCATGGAGCTCCCACCCCTTGGACAGCGCCTCCGAGACCTTGTGACAGAAGGCCGAGGTGTCATCCTCGGTCAGGAAGCGATAGATTTTCATGGGGTCAGGCTCCGAACGGCGACACGCCGAGCCAGGCATGGATGCCCGCGATCAGCACGTAGAGCACCACTGTGATCACAGCGAGGCGGATGGTCGTCTTGGTCCCGGCCTTTTCAGGCGCGGTCCAATCCGGCTCCGCCTTGTTGATCAGGATGACCGAGCCCACGGCCCAACCGAGGATGCTGCCAAAGAGCAGGATCGACGCGAGATCTCCGTTGACCAGCAGATGCGCGAAAGCCCAGATCTTCACCCCAAGAAGCTGCGGATGCCGGGTCCGGTACGCCGGCCAGGCCTTCGCGCCCTTTGCAGCACTCGAGCCGTAGACCCAGAGCGCCAGCAGCATCAGCGCGTTGTTTACATGGGTGAAAATCGCCGGCGGATACCAGACCGAGATGAACTCCGCCCCGCGATAGCCGAGGATCATCAACACCAGTGCTATGGCAATCGCCGCGGCGACCACTCCCTTGCCCATGTCGCCCATGGCGGCACGTTTCTCGGGCATCAGGCGTTTGAAATAATGGGCCCCAGTCCAGAGGACGAGACCGGCGATCAGAAGGACGAAAGACATGGCTTACTCCGCGGCGATGGCTTGGATTGCCTCCGCTTTTGCCAGAAGTTGCCGCGCGGTGGCAACGTGAAGGTTCTCCACGATCTTGCCATCGACCACGGCGACGCCCTGCCCGCTGGCTTCGGCCTCTTCAAAGGCGATGATCTGCCGATTGGCGAGGTCCAGCTCCGCCTCTGACGGGGCAAACGCGCTGTTCGCAACGGCGATCTGCGCCGGGTGGATCAGGGTCTTGCCATCAAAGCCCATATCGCGCCCTTGGTCGCATTCCGCCTTGAGCCCCTCTTCATCCTTGAAGGCATTATAGACGCCATCCACAGCCACCAGCCCGTAAGCCCGCGCCGCCAGAAGGCAGAGGCCCAGACCCGTCTGCATCGGCAGGCGGTCGGCGCGGAAGCGGCTGTCGAGCTCTTTGGCCAAATCATTGGTGCCCATCACGAAGCCCGCCATGCGCGGCGCCGCAGCGATCTCGGCCGCATTCAGCATCCCTAGCGGGGTCTCCATCATGGTCCAGATCGTGGTCTCGGCCGTCTCGGGACGGGCGTCGAGCTTGGCAGCGAGCGCTTCGACATCGGCTGCCGAATTCACCTTGGGCAGGAGCACAGCCTCGGGCTTCGCAGCGGCCACCACATCCAGATCCGCTTGCCCCCACTCCGTGTCAAACCCGTTCAAACGCACGATTTTTGCCCGCGCACCGTAGTCTTTCTCGGCCAGCGTCTCGGCGAGCAGATGGCGCGCATTCTCCTTTTCCTCGACGGCCACAGCATCCTCGAGATCGAAGATGATGGCGTCCACGGGCAGGGTCTGGGCCTTTTCGAGCGCGCGCGCCTTGGAGGCGGGGATGTACAGAACGGAACGGTAAGGGCGCGCACGGTGATCCATGATTCTCTCCAAAGACAAACTTCGCGGAAAGAACCCCAGAGCGAGAAATTTTGCAAGAAAGTTTCTTCTGCGCCGCAGAAATGCAGAAAGGTCAACAACTTGGACATAATTGCTGCAGGTGCGAAAAGGTCGCACGCTGCATTAACACATTTTGAGGTATTCTATGGGCACGATAGCTCTATGCGTCGGACTTAGGAGGGATGCGCGATCCGGCCCGGATCGCACGATACAAGCGGGTAGTCCGGCATGGCTTAACCAACGAAAGCGGTTCTCGGGATCTCCCGAGGAGTGCAAGGAAAGGTAGACCCATGAAGACCCAACTGAAGACGCTGTCCCTTGGCCTGATGACGACCCTGGTGTTCACCGGCGCGGCTTTGGCACAATCCTCCCCCTCCCCCTGCGCGGAACGGGACAAGGTGGTAAGCCGCCTGACCTCCAATTACGGCGAAACGGTTCGGAGCATGGGGCTCGGTGCCAATAATGGCGTGATGGAGGTGTTTGCCTCCGACGAGACCGGCACCTGGACGATCACGGTGACAATGCCAAACGGCCAGACCTGTCTCATCGCCTCCGGTCAGGCCTTTGAGGGCGCGGCCGTGATGGACAAGATCGCCCCCGGCGACGACGTCTGATCTTGCTTCCGCGCCGCGTTTCAACCGCGCGCGCACGGCAAATCGCCCCCCAGATCCCTCATTTCCCTTCCGCGCAGCCCTGATTTCGGGGCGCGCGCCCCCTCTACAGGGGCGCTGATCCCACCGCAGCCCCGACGGGAATCGCCCATTTCGGCCTGTTTTCAGGACCAATCCTCCGATTTGTATGCAACGGCACACCGAATGCGCGATGGGTCGCACCCGCGGCCCTCGCGAGATAATCACCAGTTTTCCAACTCTTAGCCATACCTGCCGAAGTCGCGGCAGCCTTGGGGCGTTCCGCCGCGCGGCACTTCCCTTGTAAGGCCATGCTGCAGCCGCTAGGCACGCTGCGAAGATCAACGAAAGCCGGAGACTTATCCATGGCCCGACCCAAGATCGCCCTCATCGGCGCTGGTCAGATCGGTGGCACCCTTGCCCACCTCGTCGCACTCAAGGAACTCGGGGACGTCGTTCTGTTCGACATCTCGGATGGCATCCCGCAGGGCAAGGCGCTCGACATCGCCGAGAGCGGTCCGGTCGAAGGCTTCGACGCCGCATTGAAAGGGACCACGGATTACGCGGATATCGCGGGCGCCGATGTCTGCATCGTCACCGCCGGTGTGCCGCGCAAGCCGGGCATGTCCCGCGACGACCTGCTGGGCATCAACCTCAAGGTCATGAAGTCGGTCGGCGAAGGCATCGCCGCCAACGCTCCCGACGCTTTCGTCATCTGCATCACCAACCCGCTCGACGCGATGGTCTGGGCGCTGCAGCAGTTCTCCGGCCTGCCGAAAGAGAAAGTCGTCGGCATGGCGGGTGTTCTGGACGCCGCGCGCTTCCGTCACTTCCTGTCCGTGGAGTTCGACGTCTCCATGAAAGACGTCACCGCCTTCGTGCTGGGGGGCCATGGCGACACGATGGTGCCGCTGACCCGCTACTCCACCGTGGCCGGCATCCCGCTCCCGGATCTGGTGAGCATGGGCTGGACCAGCCAGGAGAAGCTCGACGCGATCGTGCAGCGCACCCGGGATGGCGGCGCCGAGATCGTTGGGCTGCTGAAAACCGGTTCGGCCTTCTACGCGCCCGCCGCCTCCGCGGTGGAGATGGCGGAAGCCTATCTCAAGGACCAGAAACGCCTCCTGCCCTGCGCGGCCTATTGCGATGGCGAGTTCGGCCTCGAAAAGATGTATGTGGGCGTACCCACCGTGATCGGCGCCAATGGCATCGAGAAGGTCGTGGACATCAAGCTCAGCAAGGACGAGCAGGCGATGTTCGACAACTCCGTCAACGCCGTCAAAGGCCTGATGGAAGCCTGCAAGGGCATCGACGACAGCCTGTCCTGATCGCGCAGAGCACCTCAAGAAATCCGGCGACGCATGGCAGCATGCGTCGCTTTTTTTGTGCCCCATGGGTACCGCGCGCTTCGCGTTGAGACCCCGGTTTCGAATCGCTTGCTGCTTACCAAGTTCCTAATGGTTTTGGATTTGTGATCACACTTTTTCGGGGTGTGATCACAAATGTCGAAAAAAGACCCTGTGCGGCGAATTGGCGTTTTGCGGCCCTTCCTGCCTGTGTAACACCCGAAGAAATACAAGCAGAACGGGACAGTTTCATGAACATTCATGAGTACCAGGCGAAAGCCCTCCTTCGCAGCTACGGCGCTCCGGTGTCGGATGGTCGTGTGGTCTTGAAGGCAGAGGATGCCAAAACGGCCGCGGGCGAGATGGACGGGCCGCTTTGGGTGGTCAAGGCGCAGATCCACGCCGGGGGCCGCGGAAAAGGGTCCTTCAAAGAAGCAGATGCGGGCGAAAAGGGCGGTGTCCGTCTCGCCAAGTCGGTCGAAGAGGCCGCCGATGAAGCCAAGAAGATGCTGGGCCGCACGCTTGTGACCCACCAGACCGGCCCGGTCGGCAAAACCGTCAACCGGATCTACATCGAAGACGGCTCCGGCATCGAGACCGAGCTCTATCTCGCGCTGCTCGTGGATCGTGGAACCTCGCGGATCTCCTTCGTCTGCTCCACCGAGGGCGGCATGGATATCGAGGAAGTGGCGGCCTCCACCCCGGAAAAGATCCTCTCCTTTGCAGTGGACCCGGCAACCGGTTATCAGGCCTATCATGGCCGCCGCATCGCCTTTGCCCTCGGCCTCACCGGCGCGCAGGTCAAGCAATGCGTCAAGCTGATGAGCCAGCTCTACACCTGCTTTGTCGAGAAAGACATGGAGATGCTGGAGATCAACCCGCTGATCGTGACCGATGGCGGTGATCTGAAGTGCCTCGATGCCAAGATGGGCTTTGACGGGAACGCGGTCTACCGCCACCCGGACATCGCCGAGCTGCGTGACGAGACCGAGGAAGACCCCAAGGAACTCGCGGCCTCTAAATATGACCTGAACTACATCGCGCTGGACGGCGAAATCGGGTGCATGGTGAACGGCGCAGGCCTCGCCATGGCGACCATGGACATCATCAAGCTCTACGGCTCCGAGCCGGCGAACTTCCTCGATGTGGGCGGCGGCGCCACCAAGGAGAAGGTGACCGAAGCCTTCAAGATCATCACCTCTGACCCGAACGTCAAAGGCATCCTCGTGAACATCTTCGGCGGCATCATGCGCTGCGATGTGATCGCCGAGGGAGTGGTTGCCGCGGTCAAGGAAGTGGGCCTGCAAGTGCCCCTGGTTGTCCGTCTCGAGGGGACGAATGTCGAACGGGGCAAGGAGATCATTAACACCTCCGGCCTTAACGTCATCGCCGCCGAGAACCTCAAGGACGGCGCAGAAAAGATCGTGGCAGCCGTCAAGGGCTGACCCAATATCCGCCGCGCGCCTTTCGGGGCGCGTGGCACCCAAGCTGCGAGACGGACCACGTCCGATGATGATCGACGCCACTGATATGCACGCCCCTGCCCGCGCATCCCGCTTGTTGAGCGGTTGCGCGTTGGACAGAGCGACCGATCATGAAAGCGGGCCGCGCGTGATCGCGGGTTGCCCGGGCGCTGTCTCGCTTGGCCCTGCGGGGGCCCGCCCATGAGCGCGTCCTATCTCTTTCCCCTCTCCGCCCTGATTTCCGGCGTGATCTTCGCCGCCCCGCAAATCCCCGCGCGGACCCTCACCTTTGAGGACGCAGCTAGGATCAACCTGCAGGAAGCGGCCGAGATCTGCTTTGCGCCCGCAGCCAGCAATGACGCGATTGTCGCGGAATTCCGGGCAGCCGGCTATGCCGAGACCGTGCGCAGCGACGCGCGCAACACCGGCAAGACCTATACGTTCCGGGCCCCCTCCGAGACCGTCGTGGCCGAGGTCTATTCCGGCGAGCGACCGGACCGCTGCGCCGTGGCGACACGCGCCGTCGGTGTGCAGGAAGCCTCCGCCATTCTCGACCAGATCGTTCCCGATTTTTATCCCGAATTCATCCGCAAGGTGAACCGCGGCGGCCTCTCCCCGGTCACCGGCGAGCAAATCACCTGCGTGAATTTCGAGGATCCCGACAATCCGATCGGGCGCTATTTCAGCACCCGCAGCGCTCAGACCGATGCCTGTGTCGATGACGGCACGAGCATCCTGTTTTCCGCCTATCGCCAATGAGGAGCCGCCCATGACCCGCCGCCTCTCATGGCCCCGCGCATCTCAGGCTCTCTCCCGGAGCCAGACCCGCACGATCACGCGACACATGATGTCGCGACCAATGACATAAACGACCCGAAGGACACCCAATGGCCGTACTTATCGACGAAAACACCAAAGTCATTTGCCAGGGCTTCACCGGCAGCCAAGGCACCTTCCATTCCGAGCAGGCCATTGCCTATGGGACGAAGATGGTCGGTGGCGTCACGCCCGGCAAAGGCGGGATGACTCATCTGGACCTGCCCGTGTTCAACTCGGTCCACGAGGCCAAGCATGTGACCGAGGCCAATGCGACCGTGATCTACGTGCCGCCGCCCTTCGCCGCGGATTCGATCCTCGAGGCCATTGATGCCGAGATGGAAGTGATCGTCTGCATCACCGAAGGCATCCCGGTGCTCGACATGATGAAGGTCAAGCGCGCACTTGAGGGGTCCTCCTCGCGTCTGATCGGCCCGAACTGCCCCGGCGTGATCACGCCCGATGCCTGCAAGATCGGCATCATGCCCGGCCATATCCACAAGCGCGGCTCCGTGGGCGTTGTGTCCCGTTCCGGCACCCTGACCTATGAGGCGGTCAAGCAGACCACCGATGTGGGCCTCGGCCAGTCCACCTGTGTTGGCATCGGCGGTGACCCGATCAAAGGCACCGAGCATCTGGACGTGCTCGAGTGGTTCCTGGCCGATGACGAAACCACTTCGATCATCATGATCGGCGAGATCGGTGGCTCCGCCGAAGAAGAAGCCGCCCAGTTCCTTGCCGACGAGAAGAAGAAGGGCCGCTGGAAGCCGACCGCTGGCTTCATCGCGGGCCGCACCGCCCCTCCGGGCCGTCGCATGGGCCATGCCGGTGCGATCGTCGCGGGCGGCAAAGGTGGCGCTGAAGACAAGATCGAAGCCATGCAGAGCGCAGGCATCGTGGTGGCCGAAAGCCCCGCGGGCCTGGGCGAAGCCGTTCTCAAGGCCATCGAGAACGGCTGATACAGCAAGTTCAGGTCCCGGCGGAGCGCCGCAGAGCGCGCCGGGGCCTGCACCGTCCAACACTCTTCGAGGGGGGATCCCATGACCGACCAAAGCCCGAACGATGTTTTTCATGCCTCCTCGTTTATGCAGGGGCATAATGCCGAGTATCTCGAGCAGCTCTATGCGCAATATGCCAACGACCCCAATGCGGTTGATGCGGCCTGGGCCGAGTTCTTTCGCGCCCTCGGGGACGCCGAAATGGACGTCAAAGCCGAAGCGGCAGGCCCGTCCTGGTCACGAGGCGACTGGCCGCCCGCGCCGAGCGACGACCTGACCGGTGCGCTGACTGGCGAATGGCCCGCCCCGGCGCCGACCGAAGCGAAAGCCGCCGGCAAGAAAATCGCAGCGAAAGCCGCCGAGAAGGGCGTTGAGGTCACCGATGACCAGATCAAGCGCGCCGTGCTCGACAGTATCCGCGCCCTGATGATCATCCGCGCCTACCGGATCCGGGGCCACCTCGTGGCCGATCTCGATCCGCTGAAGATGCGCAACCAGACGCCCCATCCGGAGCTTGATCCCAAGACCTACGGCTTTGCCGAGGCGGATATGGATCGCCCGATCTTCATCGATAACGTTCTGGGTCTGCAGATCGCCTCCATGCGCCAGATCATCGAGATCGTGAAGCGCACCTATTGCGGCACCTTCGCCCTGCAATACATGCACATCTCCAACCCCGAAGAGGCCGCCTTCCTGAAAGAGCGGATCGAGGGTCTGGGCAAAGAGGTGCAGTTCACCCGCGAGGGCCGGAAGGCCATCCTGAACAAGCTGGTGGAGGCCGAGGGCTTCGAGAAGTTCCTCCATGTGAAATACATGGGCACCAAGCGCTTCGGTCTCGACGGCGGGGAATCCCTCGTCCCCGCCATGGAGCAGATCATCAAGCGCGGCGGCAATCTGGGCGTCAAGGAGATCATCATCGGCATGCCCCACCGGGGCCGTCTGTCGGTGCTGGCCAATGTGATGTCCAAGCCCTATCGCGCGATCTTCAACGAGTTCCAGGGCGGCTCGTTCAAGCCTGAGGATGTGGATGGCTCCGGCGATGTGAAATACCATCTCGGCGCCTCTGCGGACCGGGAGTTTGACGGCAATTCCGTGCACCTGTCGCTGACTGCGAACCCGTCGCATCTCGAGGCGGTGAACCCGGTTGTGCTCGGCAAGGCGCGGGCAAAGCAGGACCAGCTCAATGATGAAGAGCGGATCGCCTGTCTGCCGATCCTGCTGCACGGGGATGCGGCTTTTGCCGGACAGGGTGTCGTGGCCGAATGCTTCGCGCTCTCGGGCCTGCGCGGTCACAAGACCGGCGGCACGATCCATATCGTTGTGAACAACCAGATCGGCTTTACGACCGCGCCGCATTTCAGCCGCTCCAGCCCCTATCCCACGGATAACGCGCTGGTGGTCGAGGCCCCGATTTTCCACGTGAATGGCGACGACCCGGAGGCCGTGGTCCATGCCGCCAAGGTGGCCACCGAGTTCCGGCAGAAGTTCCACAAGGACGTGGTTCTCGACATCTTCTGCTACCGCCGCTTCGGGCATAACGAGGGCGACGAGCCCATGTTCACCAACCCGATCATGTACAAGGCGATCAAGAAGCAGAAGACCACGCTGCAGCTCTATACCGAGCGGCTGGTCAAGGACGGTCTGATCCCCGAGGGCGAGATCGAGGACATGAAGGCCTCGTTCCAGGCCCATCTGAACGAAGAGTTCGAGATCGGCAAAGACTACAAGCCGAACAAGGCCGATTGGCTGGATGGGCGCTGGTCCCACCTGCAAACGGATAAAGAGGATTACCAACGCGGTCAGACCGCCATCAAGCCCGAGACCATGGCCGAGGTCGGGGCCGCGCTTTGCCGCGCGCCCGATGGCTTCCCGATGCACAAGACTGTCGGGCGGCTTCTGGAAACCAAGTCCAAGATGTTCGAGAGTGGCGCCGGGTTCGACTGGGCCACGGCCGAGGCGCTGGCCTTTGGCTCGCTCCTGACCGAGGGCTATCCGGTGCGTCTCGCCGGGCAGGACTCGACCCGCGGGACCTTCTCCCAGCGGCATTCGGGTCTGGTGAACCAGGACACGGAAGAGCGCTACTATCCGCTCAACAACATTCGCGAGGGTCAGGCACGCTACGAGGTGATCGATAGTGCGCTCAGCGAGTATGCGGTGCTCGGGTTCGAGTATGGCTACTCGCTCGCCGAGCCGAACGCGCTGACTATGTGGGAAGCTCAGTTCGGCGACTTCGCCAATGGCGCGCAGATCATGTTCGACCAGTTCATCAGCTCTGGTGAGCGGAAATGGCTGCGCATGTCCGGTCTCGTTATGCTGCTGCCCCACGGGTTCGAGGGTCAGGGACCCGAGCACTCCTCCGCACGGCTGGAGCGGTTCTTGCAGCTTTCGGCAGAAGACAACTGGATCGTTGCGAACTGCACGACCCCGGCGAACTACTTCCACATTCTGCGTCGCCAGCTGCACCGGACGTTCCGGAAGCCGCTGGTCCTGATGACGCCGAAATCGCTGCTGCGCCACAAACTGGCCGTATCGACGGCGGCGGAGTTCACCACCGGGTCGAGCTTCCACCGGGTGCTCTGGGATGACGCCCAACAGGGCAATTCCGATACGCAACTGGTGAGCGATGACAAGATCAAGCGGGTCGTGATCTGCTCGGGCAAGGTCTATTACGACCTGCTGGAAGAGCGCGACGCGCGCGGGATCGAGGATGTCTACCTGCTGCGTCTGGAGCAGTTCTATCCCTTCCCGGCGCTGGCCATGATGAAGGAGCTCGAGCGGTTCAAAGGCGCCGAGATCGTCTGGTGTCAGGAAGAACCCAAGAACCAGGGTGGCTGGACCTTTGTCGAGCCGAATATCGAATGGGTCCTGAGCCGCATCGGCGCCAAGCATAGCCGCCCGGTCTATGCCGGACGCGCGTCCTCCGCGTCGCCGGCCACCGGTCTCGCCAGCATGCACAAAGCACAACAAGCCGCGCTCGTGAATGAAGCGCTTACGATTGAGGGATAAGAATATGTCTGTAGAAGTCCGCGTCCCCACGCTGGGGGAAAGCGTCACCGAGGCGACGGTCGCCACCTGGTTCAAGAAGCCGGGTGACACTGTGGCGGTCGACGAAATGCTCTGCGAGCTGGAAACCGACAAAGTGACCGTGGAAGTGCCCTCCCCCGCTGCGGGCACCCTCGCCGAAATCGTGGCCGAAGAAGGCACCACCGTGGGCGTCGATGCCCTGCTCGCCTCGATCGGCGAAGGCGCAGGTGCGGCCCCGGCCGAAGCGCCCGCGGCTGCCTCTGCCGAGGCTCCGGCCGCGGGTGGTGGTGAGAGCGTGGATGTCATGGTCCCGACCCTTGGGGAAAGCGTGACGGAAGCCACCGTCTCGACCTGGTTCAAGAAGGTGGGGGATACGGTCGCTCAGGACGAAATGCTCTGCGAGCTGGAAACCGACAAGGTTTCCGTCGAGGTGCCCTCGCCCGCGGCGGGTGTGCTTTCCGAGATCGTGGCCGCCGAAGGCACCACCGTGGATGCCACGGCCAAGCTCGCGGTGATCGGCGGGGCCGGCGCGGTCGCGGCACCTGCGGCACCGGCTCCCGCACCGGCGGCGCCCACCGCCTCCGCCAAGGATGTCGAGGATGCGCCCTCGGCCAAGAAACTGATGGCGGAGAACAACCTGTCATCGGCGGATGTTCAGGGCACCGGTCGCGATGGTCGCGTCATGAAAGGCGACGTGCTCGCCGCCATGGCCGCCCCCAAAGCTGCTGCTCCGGCAGCGGTTGCCGCGCCGCGCGCGCCCGTTGCCGCAGATGATGTGGCCCGCGAGGAGCGCGTGAAGATGACGCGCCTGCGTCAGACCATCGCAAAGCGCCTGAAGGACAGCCAGAACACCGCCGCCATGCTCACCACCTATAACGAGGTGGACATGACCGAGACCATGGCACTGCGGAAGGAGTACAAGGACCTCTTTGAGAAGAAGCACGGCGTGCGCCTCGGCTTCATGTCCTTCTTCACCAAGGCCTGCTGCCACGCGCTCAAGGAAGTGCCCGAAGTGAATGCGGAGATCGACGGTACGGACATCGTCTACAAGAACTTCGTTCATATGGGCATCGCCGCCGGGACGCCCACGGGCCTCGTAGTGCCGGTCATCCGCGACGCAGACGCCATGAGCTTTGCCGAAATCGAGAAGGCCATCTCCGAAAAGGGCAAGCGCGCCCGGGACGGCAAGCTCTCCATGGCCGAGATGCAGGGCGGGACCTTCACGATCTCCAATGGCGGTGTCTACGGCTCGCTGATGTCCTCACCGATCCTGAACCCGCCGCAATCGGGCATCCTCGGCATGCACAAGATCCAGGACCGCCCCATGGTCATCAATGGCGAGATCAAGATCCGCCCGATGATGTATCTCGCGCTGAGCTACGACCACCGGATTGTGGATGGCAAAGGCGCTGTGACCTTCCTCGTTCGCGTCAAGGAAGCGCTGGAAGATCCGCGGCGTCTGTTGATGGATCTGTAAGAAACAAGCCCCGGCGTTTCGCCGGGGCAGCCTCGGACCCTTTGGGACGCTCGCATGTCGCTGACCCTGACAGCATTGAGGTGGATGATCGCTCTGGCGATCTTTGGGCTGGCTGTCCGCATTTTCGCGGCCTTCTTTGGTGAGGCGACGGCAGCTCAGGTCACCATGGCAACAGCAAACGTCGCAATTCTTTGGGGCTTCTTGGCTGCACTCAAAAGACCCATAAAATGGGTCGCCTATCTCGCGCTCCCACTGTGCATCTTGGATGTCTTTGGGGCCATGTCCGGCGGCTTCGCGCCAGAAAACGCAGTAAACATGGTCGACGCCATTTTCTCATTCGTCGCCGCATGCGGTCTGGTGATCTGGATGAGTGAACAACGGAAGGCGCCTGTCCGATGACACCCGAACTTACTGTCCTTGCCCTCGCGGCCCTGCTCCAAGCGGTCCAATTCACCTTGTTTTCCGTTGCGGGCAACCTGCAAGTCGGATCCAAAACAGCCCTCGGCCCCCGCGACCAACCGATCCACCTCACAGGCATCCCCGGACGCTTCCAACGCGCGATGAACAACCATTTCGAGGGGCTCATCCTCTTCACCATCGCCGTTGTCGTGGTGACCCTTGGGGAGCAATCCACACCCTTCACCGCCCTCTGCGCCCATACCTATCTGATCGCGCGGATTCTCTACATTCCGGCCTATGCCCAGGGCCTGGCCCCATGGCGCTCGGTCATCTGGTTCGTTGGCTTCGCCGCCACCATCGCGATGATCCTGGCAGCGCTCCTATGACCTCATTGTTCCCGAAATACTCCGGGGGAGTCGCGCAGCGACGGGGGCAGCGCCCCCTCAGCCCCCGCCCGCCCATGAAAGGACCTCTCCATGGCAAGCTATGACGTTATCATCATCGGTTCCGGCCCCGGTGGCTATGTCTGCGCGATCCGTTGCGCGCAGCTCGGCTTGAAAACCGCCTGTGTCGAAGGGCGCGAGACCCTTGGCGGCACCTGCCTGAATGTGGGCTGCATTCCGTCCAAGGCGCTGCTGCATGCTTCGCATCAGTTGCACGAGGCAGAGCACAACTTCGCGAAGATGGGCCTCAAGGTTGCGCCCAAGGTCGATTGGAAACAGATGCTCACCTACAAGGATGACGTGATCGGCCAGAACACCAAGGGCGTCGAGTTTTTGTTCAAAAAGAACAAGGTCGACTGGCTGAGGGGCTGGGGCTCGATCCCCGAGGCCGGCAAGGTCAAAGTCGGTGACGAGGTCCATGAGGCCAAGCATATCATCATCGCCTCGGGCTCTGAGGCGGCCTCGATCCCCGGCGCCGAAGTGACCATCGACGAGAAGGTCGTCGTGACCTCCACCGGTGCTTTGGAGCTGGGCAAGATCCCCAAGCGCATGGTCGTTGTCGGTGGCGGCGTGATCGGGCTGGAGCTCGGCTCGGTCTATGCCCGCCTCGGCACCGAAGTGTCCGTCATCGAGTTCATGGATGGCATCACCCCGGGTCAGGACATGGAAGTGGCGCGCCAGTTCCAGAAGATCCTGACGAAGCAGGGCCTGAAATTCATCCTCGGCGCCGCAGTTCAGAAGGTCGCCGCAACCAAGACCAAAGCCACGGTCACCTACAAGATGCGCAAGGATGACAGCGAGGAAAGCCTCGAGGCAGATGTCGTCCTCGTCTCCACCGGACGCAAACCCTATACCGAAGGCCTTGGCCTCGATGCTCTGGGCGTCAAACTGACGGAGCGCGGCCAGGTCGCCACCGATGGCAGCTACCGCACCAGCGTGGCCGGGATCTATGCGATTGGCGACGTGATTGACGGTCCGATGCTGGCCCATAAGGCCGAGGATGAGGGCATGGCCGTGGCCGAGATGATCGCCGGCCAGCACCCCCATGTGAACTACGACGTGATCCCGGGCGTGATCTACACCCATCCGGAGGTCGGCAGCGTCGGCAAGACCGAAGAACAGCTCAAGGCCGAAGGCATCGACTACAAGGTCGGCAAGTTCTCTTTCATGGGCAATGGCCGCGCAAAAGCGAATTTCGCCGCCGAGGGCTTTGTGAAGCTGCTGGCCGATGCCAAGACCGACCGGATCCTGGGCGCCCATGTGATCGGGCCCATGGCAGGTGATCTGATCCACGAGGTTTGCGTGGCCATGGAATTTGGCGCCGCGGCGGAGGATCTGGCCCGGACCTGCCATGCGCACCCGACCTATTCCGAGGCCATGCGCGAAGCAGCTCTGGCCTGTGGCGATGGCGCGATCCACGCCTGAGCAAGGCGACATCTGCAAACGACAAAGCCCCGCGCCATGGCGCGGGGCTTTGGATTTCTGGCCTCCGGCGGGGATATTTCCGGACTTAAGTCAGGCCCTCAAACCGAGAGGCAGATGTATTTCATCTCGAGGTATTCTTCGATCCCGTGGTGGGAGCCTTCGCGCCCGAGACCCGATTGCTTGACCCCGCCAAACGGCGCGCTCTCGGTTGAAATGATCCCGGTGTTCACGCCAACAATACCGTATTCCAGCGCCTCGGAGACCCGCGTGATCCGCCCGATGTCACGGGCATAGAAGTACCCCGCAAGGCCAAAGATCGTGTCATTGGCCATGGCGATGACCTCGTCATCCGTCTCAAACCGGAAGAGAGGCGCCACGGGACCAAAGGTTTCCTCCTGCGCGACTTTCATCTCCTGGGTCACGCCAGTGACTACGGTAGGGGTGAAGAAAGTCCCCCCCAGCGGATGCGGCTCGCCACCTGTGATCACATCACCACCCTTGGCACGCAGATCGTCCAGATGGTCCTGAACCTTTTCCACGGCGGGCATGTTGATGAGCGGGCCGATCGTGACACCCTCCTCGAACCCGTCGCCGACCTTGAGCGCCTCGACCGCCTTGGCCAGCTTCTCGGCAAAAGCATCATACACGCCATCCTGCACGTAAATCCGGTTCGCACAGACACAGGTTTGCCCGGCATTGCGGAACTTGCAGGCCATGGCGCCCACGACCGCCGCATCCAGATCCGCATCATCAAACACGATGAAGGGCGCATTGCCCCCGAGCTCCATGGAGCATTTCTTCACCTGCTCCGCCGCCTGCGCGAGCAGGATCCGTCCGACCTGGGTCGAGCCGGTGAAGGTCAGTTTGCGCACCGTGTGGTTCTCACAGAATTCCTTGCCAATGGCCGCGGAATCGTTGCTCGGCACCACGGCAAAGAGCCCCGCGGGGATCCCCGCGCGCTCCGCGAGGACTGCCAGCGCGAGGGCTGAGAGCGGCGTGTCTTCGGCCGGTTTCGAGATGAACGCGCAGCCTGCCGCCAGCGCCGGGGCGGCTTTGCGGGTGATCATCGCCACGGGGAAGTTCCACGGCGTGATCGCCCCCACAACCCCCACGGGCTGCTTGATCACCTGGATCCGCGCATCGGGGAGATGCGCCGGAATGGTCTCGCCATAGATCCGCTTGCCTTCTTCGGCGAACCACTCGACGAAAGAGGCTCCATAGCCGATCTCGCCCTTCGCCTCGGCGAGCGGCTTGCCCATCTCAGCGGTCAGGATCCGGGCCAGATCCTCGGTATTCTCGGTGATCAGGTCGAACCAGCGGCGCAGAACGTTGGCGCGATCCTTGGCCGTGCGCGCGGCCCATGCCTTTTGCACCGCATCGGCGGCGGCGATGGCGCGCGCGGTCTCGGCGCGGCCCAGATCCGCCACTTCGGCGATCAGGTCCCCCCGGGCCGGGTTGCGCACCGGGAAGGTCGCGCCGCTATCGGCCTCGATCCAGTCACCACCAATATAGGCCCGCGTTTCCAGCAATGTCGCATCGCTGAGCTGCCCGCGCAGATCGGTCACGGTATCAAGCATTCTGGACCCTCCCTCGTCACTTGTGCCAGACCAAGAGCTAGCCGCGCCGGAAGGCGAGGACAAGAGCAAGGAGCAGAGCAGATGGATTGGAGCGCCGCTTATGACAATGCCGGGTTCATCCCCGAGGCTGCCGGGTATCTGACCCGCTGGCCGACGGAGGCGGCGGCCTTTCGCGCCGAGGCGGCGGGGCGGTTGGACCTGCCCTATGGCGCGGGGCCGCGGGAGGCGTTTGATCTCTTCACGCCCGAGGGTACGCCCGAAGGATTGGTGATCTTCGTCCATGGCGGCTATTGGCGGCGCTTTGACCGGACGGATTGGTCGCATTTCGCTGCCGGCCCGCTGACGCGGGGTTGGGCGGTGGCGATGCCGAGCTATCCGCTCTGTCCCGATGTGACGATTCCAGAGATCACCGATTGCATCCGGCGCGCGGTCGAGGCCGCGGCGGCGGAAATTCCCGGGCCGATCCGGCTCACCGGGCATTCGGCGGGCGGGCATCTGGTGGCGCGCATGCCGGCAGCAGAGCTCGCGCCCGAGGCGCTGTCGCGGGTCGAACGGATCTTGCCAATCTCCCCGGTCAGTGATCTCCGTCCGCTCCTGCAGATCGATCTGGTCGAAACCCTGCGCCTCACGCCGGAGAGCGCCGAGGCCGAGAGCCCGCGTCTTGCCCCTGCTCCGGATATCCCGGTGGATGTCTGGGTCGGGGCAGAGGAGCGCCCTGTCTTCCTCGATCAGGCCCGTTGGCTGGCCGAGGCCTGGGGCGCGGCCCATCATGTGGCGACCGGACGGCACCATTTCGACGTGATCGATGATCTGCGCGATCCCGAGAGCCCGATGGTGGCGGCCCTGCTGGCCTAGCCGGGCAGATCGACCCAACAGGGCAACACATCCTCCGGCGCCGGGCGGGCCGCATGTACGCCACGTGCAATCGCCCGCGCCAGGCAGAGGGACGCCGCATGCCCCAGGAGCAGCGGATCAGACGCGCGCGTCCCGAGCGAGGCCGCGAAGACCAGATCGCCATCCATGGGCGTGTGAGACGGGACCAACGCCCGGGCCATCCCATCATGGGCCGCCACAGCCATGCGTGTGGCTTGAGCCTGGGTCAGGGCGGCATCCGTGGCGACGATGGCAATAGTCGTCGCCGTGCGAGCCACACCCTTGATCGGGGGCAGCGCGGTCGGATC
Organism: Dinoroseobacter sp. S76; assembly: GCF_049801095.1. NCBI lineage: Bacteria > Pseudomonadati > Pseudomonadota > Alphaproteobacteria > Rhodobacterales > Roseobacteraceae > Dinoroseobacter > Dinoroseobacter sp. S76. Next base: position 740,846 of record NZ_JBNAGH010000001.1, read on the forward strand.
CGCTGCGCCCAGACTGAGGCCGCCGAACTCATCGCCAATCTCAAAGGGTGCAGCCCAGAATTGGCGCGTCCCCGGGACGGTTGCGGAGCCCAGCGCGTTCACCGCCACCAAAGCCCCGACCGTCGCTCCATCGGGCAAGACCAGCGAGGCGGAGCCGAGCCCGCCCTTCAGGGTCGCAGTCAAGGCTCCGGTCCCCGCGCCCTTGGACCCCAGGTCAAACTCGGGCGAGGCGTCCTCCAGCGCCTCCCGCCCGAGCCAGTTATAGGGGTTCACCATCCAATCCTTGTCGCCACCATTCAGCAGGTCAAAGAGGATCGCGGCGGGGACGATCGGGACCCGCTGACCGCCCACATCAAAGCCCCGTCCCTTGGCGCGCAGAGCATCCGCCACGCCCGAAGCCGCATCGAGCCCGAGGGCCGAGCCCCCGGACAGGACGAGGGCATCGACCTGCTCCACGGTTTTGTCTGGCGCGAGAAGATCCGTTTCCCGCGTTCCGGGCGCGCCGCCCATCACATGGACCCCCGCGGTGAAGGGCGCGTCGGCGGTCACCACCGTGACGCCGGATTTCAGCCCGTCATCCTCGGCACTGCCCACAAGCAAGCTGGGCACATCCGTGATCAGGTTCCGGGCGCCCGGGCGCATGGCTACCCCGCTCATGCGCGCCTCAGGGTCCCCTGGGCAAAGCCCAACGGAGTGAGCCGCGCGCTGCCGGGGAAGACGCCCGCATCGGGCATCATGAGGACCAGCGTGTCGTCCTCGTCCAGCGCCACCAGCAACCGCGTGACCGTCTCGGGTGGAAAGAACCCCTCCAGCCGTTTGCGGATCCCGCGATCCTGCAGCACTTCGATCTGGTCGAAATCGAGATTGGGCGCCTCGTCGAGGAGATGGGCGAAGACCAGAGGCTGGCTCTCGAAGGTGCCGGCGAACACCGCGATATCCGCGGGCAGGTCCTGCGGCCCGCTCATATGCAGCGCCCTCCGTCGACTTCCATGGCCACGCCGGTGATCATGCTGGCCTCGTCCGAGCAGAGGAAGGCCGCGGCATTGCCCAGATCCTCGGGCTGCGAGAACCGGCCCAGCGGGATGGTCGACAGGAATTTCGCACGCATCTCGGGCGTGTCCTCCCCCATGAAAGAGGCCAGCAAGGGCGTCTCCCCCGCCACCGGGTTCAGGGCGTTCACGCGGACGCCATGGGGCGCAAGCTCCACCGCCATGGCCTTGGTCGCCGTGATCATCCACCCCTTGGAGGCATTGTACCAGTTCAGGTTCGGGCGCGGGCTCACCCCAGCGGTCGAGGCGATGTTCAGGATCGCGCCGGATCCCCGCGCCTTCATCCCGGGCACGAAATGGCGCGCCGTCAGATAGACCGACTTGGCATTGACCGCGAGCACCCGGTCGAACTCGTCCTCGGTCACCTCTTCCATGGGTTTCGGCAGATGGGTGATCCCGGCATTGTTCACGAAGATATCCGGCGCGGGATGGGCTGCGGCCAAAGCCGCAACGCTGGCCCCATCGGCCACATCCACCTCTGCCGCGATGCTGCCAAACTCCTCGGCCACATCACGGGCGGCCTGCAGGTTGATATCGGCAACGATCACCGAGGCGCCCTCGGCGGCGAATTTGCGGACGATCCCGGCCCCGAAGCCGGAGCCCCCACCGGTCACGATTGCGGTCTTTTCAGCCAAGCGCATGCTGGTTCCTCCCCTTGGGACCAAGGTGCTCAGGATCCCCGCAGCGCGCAAGCCGAAACGCAAAACGGGCGCGCCGAGGCACGCCCGTCAGAACCTCTATGCCGCGCGATTACGCGGCGACTGTGCCTTCCACGGCCTCGGCCTGGCGGCCATTGCCGATGGCGATCCGGCGCGGTTTCAGCGCCTCAGGCACTTCGCGCTTGAGATCGATATCGAGCATGCCGTTCACAAGGCTCGCCCCGGTCACACGGACATGGTCGGCGAGATGGAAGCGACGCTCGAAAGCGCGGGTGGCGATGCCGCGATGGAGATAGCTGCGCTCAGCCTCATCCTCGGGCTTCTTGGCGGTCACGACGAGTGCGTTCTCGCGGACCTCGATGTTCAGATCGTTCTCACCGAAGCCAGCCGCAGCGATCGAGATGCGATAGGCATCCGCGTCGGTCTTTTCGATGTTGAACGGGGGGTAGCTCGGCTGGTTGCCGGCATCGGCCCGCATAACCCGGTCCACAAGATCGGCGAAGTGGTCAAAGCCAACAGTGGCGCGGTAAAGCGGGGACATATCAATAGATCGCATGGTCATCCTCCTGGAGCGATGTGCGGTGTTCAGGCCCCCCATCCGGGGCGACCTTGGTTGAGATACCGGACCCGATTGGCGTCCGATGACATTGATCTGGGGATGTGGATTTGGGCTTTCAAGAGGGGGGACGCGCATCACGGGCGCAGAAATTTCGCCCCTGCCCCTTGCATGGCGCGGTCCCGGGTCAGGGTGCGCACCTTGGGGGCCTCGCGCTTGAAAACCCCATCGGTTTCCGCGAGATGGCCGCGCAGATCCTCCACGGCGGTTTCGACCTTCACGGCGAGTGCGACGCGCTCCTCCTTGTAGAGGGACTTGGCCGAGATCACCGAGACGACGCGCGGCACCCCGTTCAGCCAAGCGAGGACCGGCGCCCCGGAGGAGCCGAAATCCACATCGCAGGAGAGGACCTGCACCGCCTCCTCCCGCTCCAGCACGCGGCAGGAGGATTGGAGCGAGGGTACCTCCTCCCGGTCGCGGGCATAGGAGACGAGCGCCACCTCGTTCAGCCAGCGCGGGGTCTGGTCCACGATGAGCGGCGTGATGTTGGACTGCCGGATCGGCTGGGCCAGCTCGAGAATGGCCAGATCCGTGGCAACCCGGTGCAGGGTGTCCGGATCCCCGAAGGTGTAATCGGGATGGATCGCCGCGCGCCGGATGCTGCGATAGGCCGCCGCGCGCCCATTGCGCAGCCCCGGCTTGAAGGTGATATCCTGGGCCCGGACCCGCTCCCCGCTGCGCTTGTCGAACAGGCAATGGGCCGCCGTCAGAACCAGATCCATGCTGACCAGCGTCCCGGTGCAGAACCCGGTGCCGCCGATATCGAGCCGCCCGACCGCCTGATACGCGCGGACGGCATCCGCCGTCTCCAACGCTTCGAGCGGTTCATCCGCCAAGGCCGCAGGGCCCTGTGCAAAAAGCGGGGCCAGAAACAGGGCCAGAACACAAGCCTTCAGAAAGGATACCACACCACACTCCGTCCACGACCGATCCAGGGTGCAGGCACCCTAGCGCCGGTTTAGGGCGGAAATCAGGCAGCCTCCGCCGCGACCAGTGCCTGCGGCTTGGGACCCCCGGTCGCCCAATCGATCAGCTCGACCGTATGCACGATCGGGACCTGCGTGCCAGAGCCGATCTGCATCATGCAGCCGATATTCCCCGCGGCGATCAGATCCGGCGATTTGGCCTCCAGCGTCTCGACCTTGCGCGCCTTGAGCTGGCCCGAGATCTCGGGCTGCATCAGGTTATAGGTCCCCGCCGAACCACAGCAGAGATGGCTGTTCTCCGGCTCGACCACCTTGAACCCGACCCGACGCAGCAGGTCCTTGGGGAAGGTCTTGATCTGTTGGCCATGCTGCAGCGAGCAGGCCGCATGATAGGCCACCGTCAGGCCCTGGCTGAACTTCTCATGCTCGGGCACCTCAAGCCCCATGAGCACCTCCGAAATGTCCTTGGCGATCCCGGCCACGGCTGCGGCCTCTTTGGCCAGCGGCTCATTGCGGAACATATGGCCGTAATCCTTGACCGTGGTGCCGCAGCCCGAGGTGTTGATGACGATGGCGTCGAGCCCCTCGCCCGCCATCTCCCGGTGCCAGGCGCGGATGTTATGGGCTGCCGTCGCGTGGCTCTCGGCGGTCTTGCCCATATGGTGCGTGAGCGCCCCGCAGCAGCCCTGCCCCTCGGCGATCACCACCTCGCAGCCCAGCCGCCGCAGCACCCGGATTGTCGCGTCGTTGATATCGGTGTTGAGCGCCCGTTGGGCACAGCCGGTCATCAGCGCCACGCGCTTCTTGCGCGGACCAATCGCGGGAAAGACCTGCGGGTCGTCATTGCGGCTGACAGGCGGGATCGTCTTGGGCGCCATGTCCAGCATCGCGCGCAACCGGGCATCCGGCACAAAGCGCTTGAACGGTTTGGCGATCTTCGCGCCCAGCATCGCCACCCGGAACCGCATGGGATAGGGCAGGATCCGCGCCAGGGTCCAGCGCAGCAGCCGTTCGGTCAGCGGGCGCTTGTAGGTCTCTTCGATATACTCGCGCGCGTGATCCACCAGATGCATGTAGTTTACGCCCGAGGGACAAGTGGTCATGCAGGCCAGACAACTCAGGCAGCGGTCCACATGCTTGACGGTCTTCTCATCCGCCGGGCGCCCCTCCTCCAGCATGTCCTTGATCAAATAGATCCGGCCTCGTGGGCTATCGAGCTCATCGCCCAGCACCTGATAGGTCGGGCAGGTCGCCGTGCAGAACCCGCAATGAACGCAGTTGCGCAGGATGCCATTGGAATGGGCCGTGGCCGGATCCTTGAGCTGTTCGGGCGTGAAATTCGTTTGCATGAGTGTCTCCCTGCTCTGCGGTCAGGCCATCAGGCCGGGGTTCAGGATGCCCTTGGGGTCAAACTGCGCGCGCAGCCGGGTCTGGATCGCGGCCAGCGGCGCAGGCTCGGGTTGGAACACGGGCCGTGCGGCACGGGTCTCTTCGCTGGCGCGGATCAGGGTCGCATGACCCTGGAAGCCCTCGGGCAGCTTGGCGCGCAGGTCGAGCCCTTCGGGCACGCGCGCCCAAATGAGGCCACCACCCCAATCATAGTAGACCGCTCCGCCCAGCCCTGCGACCAAGGCCCCAAGCGCGGGCCCAGCCGAGGGTTTGACAGAGATCCGCCAGATATCCCCATCCTCCGCGCTGAGCGGCGCCACGTCTCGCAACCCCTGCCACAGCGCCGCGCCCGCATCTCCACTCACGAGAGTCACCTGCCCAAACCGCCCCAGCACGGCGCGCAGCTTCTCGGTGCGATAGGCGACCGAAGCCTCAAACCCCTCGATCCGCACGCAGGTCTCAGGCCCCGAAGCGCCCTTGGGAAGATGCGCCGCCCCCGTCACCTCATAGGGGGCGCCCAAAGCTGCGGATAAGGCGCCGACCGCATCCGCATCGGACAGGCCATGCACCACCAGCGTCGCCTCGGTTTCCGGCTGCGGCAGCACCTTGAAGCTCACTTCGGTCAGGACCCCGAGCGTGCCAAAGCTCCCCGCCATCAGTTTCACGAGGTCATAGCCCGTGACATTCTTCATCACGCGACCGCCGTTCTTGATGACCTCGCCCTCGCCAGAGACAAACCGCACCCCGATCAGGCTGTCGCGGCAAGCCCCGGCCTGGATCCGGCGCGGGCCGGAGATATTGCCCGCGACGACACCGCCAATCGTCGGCTCCCCTGCCTGCCCCAGCAGCCCGCGATGGTCCATGGGCTCAAAGGGCAGCCTCTGCCGCTCCGCCGCCAGCGCCGCCTCGATCTCCGCCACCGGCGTGCCGGCCTGGGCCACAATGGTCAGCGCCCCGGGCTCATAGAGTCCGATCCCCGACAGCGCCGCCGTGGACATAACCTCCCCCGCCACGGGTTTCCCAATGGGCCGCGTGCCCCCACCACGCACCCGCAAAGGTGCCTCTGCAGCCGCAATCATTCCGGCCAGATCGGCCTCGCTCGTCGGTGCCAGCATGGGCCCGCCCCCTCATTGTTCTTGAAATACTCCGGGGTGAGGCGCGCAAGCGCCGAGGGGCAGCGCCCCTCCCCCGCCCAGACCTCAGGCCGCTGCGTCCGGCCGCGCGCGCCGCGCCTCTGTCACGTCCAGCGGAAACACCTTGGACGGGTTGAGCAACCACGCGGGATCGAACACATCCTTGACCCGCAGCTGCATCTCCATATCCGCACCGGTGAACTGCGTGTTCATCAGATCGCGCTTCTCGATCCCGACCCCATGCTCCCCGGTCAGACAACCGCCAACCTCGACACAGAGTTTCAGGATCTCGGCCCCAAAGGCCTCACAAAGCTCCAGATCCCCCTCCTTGTTCGCATCGAACAGGATCAGCGGATGCATGTTGCCATCCCCCGCATGGAAAACATTGCCAACCTTGAGCCCGAACTCCTCGGACATCTCTCCGATCCGGCGCAGCACGTAGGGCAGCTCCGATACCGGGATCGTCCCGTCGAGACACATGTAATCGTTGAGCTGCCCGATCGCGCCAAAGGCTGATTTCCGGCCCAGCCAGATCTTGGCGCTCTCCTCGGGCGATTGGCTCTGGCGCAGCTCCACCGGATTGTGCTTGCGCGCGATCTGAAGGATCACACCGAGCTGCTCGTCGATCTCCGCCTGCGACCCCTCGACCTCAACAATCAACAGCGCCTCGCAATCGGGGTATCCCGCCTTGGCGAAATTCTCCGAGGTTTCGATGCAGAGCTTGTCCATGAACTCGATCGCCACGGGCAGAACACCCGCCTTGATGATATCCGCAACGCAGGCCCCGGCAACTTCGTTGTCGTCGAAGGCGATCAGGGCCGGACGCGCCCCTTCGGGCTTGCGCAGGATCCGCAAGGTTGCCTCGGTCACTACACCGAGCTGGCCCTCGGAACCGCAGATCACCCCAAGCAGATCGAGCCCGCCCGCATCCAGATGCGCGCCACCAATCTCGACCACGGTGCCATCCATCAGGACCATGGTCACACCCAGCAAATTATTCGTGGTCACGCCGTATTTCAGGCAGTGCGCCCCGCCGGAATTCATCGCGATATTGCCCGCAATCGCACAGGCGAGCTGCGAGGACGGGTCGGGCGCGTAGAAGAAATCCTCCTCTTCCACCGCTCCGGTCACGCTGAGGTTCGTGCGCCCGGATTGCACGCGGATGATCCGGTTCTCGTAATCGGTCTCGAGCACCTGGTTCAGCTTGGCCACCCCAAGGATCACGCTATCCGCCGTGGGCAGCGCCCCACCTGCGAGGGATGTGCCCGAGCCGCGCGGCACGACCGGAACCCCTTCCGCATGGCAGATCTTGAGCACAGCCGCGACCTCAGCGGTGTTCGCGGGCAGCACGGCTGCGAGCGGCGGGCATTTATAAGCGGTCAGCGCATCGCATTCATAAGCGCGCGTCTCATGGGGCTCGTGGATGACCGCATCTGTCGGCAGCACGTCCTGCAAGAGCGCGACGATGCGGCTCTTTTTGGCCAGAACAGCCGCATCTGGCGTTGGCATCTCCATCGGATTTCCTCCTGATCCACGGGGCCTTTGCCCAATTGGTAATAATTTATAACCAATTTCAGTGATCCGGCAAGGTGTTTCTGACCCACCCCACGCAAAAAGAAAAACCGCGCGAAGCAGAGCCCGCGCGGTTCAACCCCTGCAACTCACCGCGCGTTCGTCGCGGCAGATTTCGATTTCAAAGGGTTACTCGGCAGTCGCGGCCTCGACCAGACCGCTGAGCAGCGTGCTCATCCCCGCTTGTGCCTTGGCGGGCATCTCCAAGCCGTGGCGCGCCATAGCGGCCTCGGCCAGCCACTCGCCGGAGTTATAGGCCACGAAAACCTCGCCTTCGCCGGTTTCATAGACCAGCGCCCGCAGGGGCAGATCAATCGCAAGGGTCGGCGCCTTGAGGAACATGGGCGTCCCGGCCTTGGGCACGCCGAAATAGATCACCGTCGCCGCGGGCATCTGCAGGTCGACCCCGGCCGCGGCCGCCTGATGGTCGATCTTGCCCAGCAGCGTCATCTTGCGCGCAGCGATCTCCGCTTCGAGCTTGGCGATGGTCTCTTCCGCGGAATGGGCGCTGGGAACGGAAATCGGCGCGATATCATCGGCCAGGGCGGGCCCGCCAAACCAGGCGAGGCAGAGGATCACGAGGGCGCGAAAAGTCATGGGTCAGTCTCCTTGAGGACAATCTCTGGCGCGACGCTATCGGCAAAGCCCAGCGCCCCACAACGCACCCCACCGGAACGTGATGGCGCGTGCGCGGCCCGCCGCCGAACGGGCCGTCCGCGCACAAAAAAGAGGGCCCGCGTCGCCACGAGCCCCCTTGGGAAGAAAGGTCTTGGTGGTTAATTCACCATTCCAATCGAGCGGAACAACGTCTCGCCGGAATGGTCATCCACACCGTCATTGTCGGTGGAGATGAAAATTTCGCCTGCTTCGGTGATGGCCAGTCCCTCGACCTTATCGAGCACATAGCCACCGGTCGCCGTCAGGTCGGGCAGCAGGTCGCGGACCAGCTCCTTGGACACGACGGGCATGTCATCCCCGTCCAGCGCGCCCGGCACCATCTCGGCGGCTGGCACCCGGTAAACCTTCTTGGTTGCCGCTTCGAGGCCATGCTGGTTGTCACGCTCGAGGATGTAGAAATGGTCGCCATGGGCGGTGATCTCCGACAGACCAACCCAACCCTTCTCGGGATCCGCCTTGGGATAGAGCACCGCGCCCCATTCCTCGGTCTCGAGGTTATAGGCCACAAGCTTTACGTGGTTCTCCGGGTCATCCTTCCATTCGCGCTGAACGGCCATCCAAAGGGTGTCACCGACCTTGGTGATCCCTTCGAAGCCAAAGCGACGCTCCACCGCCATCAGTTCCGTCGGCAGGCCGATCTCCGCCTCGATCTCGCCATCCGAGTTAATGTGGTAGAGCGCATGGGGTGTGACGCGGTCCGTGCGGCCTTCGGAGGCAACCCAGAACCCGCCTTCGCCGTCCAGCGTGATGCCTTCCAGGTCGAGCTTCTGCGCCGGGCGGCCCTTGCGCGTTACCGGCAGGGCGGAGGTGATCCGCGCCGGGGTGGTCGAGGCGTCGATCGTGTAGATGGTCGGCTGGTAGCTGTAGAAGCTGTCATTGACCGCATAGATCGTGCTGCCTTCGCCCGCGACCATGCCAGAGATTGCACCCCAGCCGATCAGCTCATCTGCGCCCTCGGAGGTCAGATGCGGGTAAGAGGCCGGTGCCTCGGAATACTGATAAAGCATCACATGGGCGCGCGCGGCACCATCCTCGAGCCCGTCATACTCGTTGGCCGTCGCCAGGAGCCCTCGGGACGGGATCGCCACGGCGCCCTCCGGCGAGATGCCCGAGGGCAAAAGCTGTGCCAGCACCGGCGCTGCCGGATCGGTCACATCATAGACGCCCACGACCGAGGCCCGCTCGGCCATCACGAAGACATAAGGCGTGCCCTCGAAAGTGCCGAATTCCATACCCTCTGGCTCGACACCCTTGGCGTCCGAGCGCTTGTCCGGGTAATGGCCGATCTGCACGATCGCATGCTCAAAGCTCACGCCGGTCTCGAAGATCTCGGTGCCGTCCTTGGCAAAGATCGTCATCCCGCGGGAGCCGCCATCCATATCGCCCTCATTGGCGATGGCGAAATGGGTGTCGTCGATCCACTGGATCCCATCGGGTTCGCGCACCCGGCCCATCTGGCTCTCGGTGAAGATCAGCGCGCCGCGCTCATCCGTGGCGTCGATCCCGTCGAGATCCACGGCCCCGGCGGAGAAATGCGACACGATCGAGCCGTCGCGGGCCACCACGGCAATGTGGTTGTTCTCCTGCAGGGTGACGACCGTCTCCCCGAGGCTGTTGATGTCGACAAATTCGGGCTCGGGATCCTCGCCTGCCACTTCGGCCAAGCCGGTCAGGTCGGCACGGATCAGGCTGTCACAATCGAGGCTGCCCGCCACCACATCGATCATCACCAGATCGCCTGCGGGCATCTGCGGCACGCGGCCATCGCCCAGATCCTCGTCGCGCTCATTCTCGATCGCGATGGAAATGAAGGAGCCATCCGGTGCCTTGGCTGTGCTGTCGGGCTGGCCGCCCAGATCGCAGCGCGCGAGCTCGGTCATGGTGGTCACATCGATGGCCTTCACCATGCCCGACGGCGCGGTATAGCTCTCGGAGGTGTTGATCCCCACAAAGGCGGTGGTGCCGATGATCGACACGGCGGTTGGCTCTCCATCCATGGCCATGGTGCCAAGCGGCTTGGGGTTGGCCGGGTCGGTGATGTCGATGGCCCCGATCACGCCTGCCGGGCTGTCCGTGTAGACCAGCGTCATGCCGTCTGCGGTGGCGTCGATGATCTCAGCCGAGGTTTCCTCCGGCGCGGCCCCGTCAAAGTTTGTCGTGACCGGGAAAGAGGCGATGCGGTTGAAATTCATGTCGGCAGACGCGGACCCTGCGATCAGGGCGATGGCGGCGCTGCTCAGAAGACCAGATTTAGTCATGAAGCTCCCCAAGGTTTGGCGGCCTTGGCATGCAACGATTATGTAACACCCCCGCGTCAGACAGATGTCAGTTCTGTAAAACCCGCGCTGGCGCAGACGTGACTGCCCCTTGGCCGCCGCGCGTGCGAGACTGGCGCAAAGCCAAAGGAGCCCCCCGCATGACCCGATCGCCCTTCCGCACTACCCTCCTCGCCACAGGACTGAGCATTGCAGGCGCCGCCGCCCTCGCCAGCCCCTCGGTGATCGAACATGCGGAGGCCCAGCGCTCCGGCGAGACCTACCGGATCTCCGTCACCCTCAGCCATCCGGATACGGGCTGGGACCACTATGCCGATGGTTGGGAGGTGCAGACCCCGGACGGCACCGTGATCGGCACCCGCGTCCTGCACCACCCCCATGTGAACGAGCAGCCCTTCACCCGCAGCCTCAGCGGCGTGAACGTCCCGCCGGGCGTGACCGAGCTCGTGATCCGCGCGCGCTGCAATGTCGACGGTTATTCGGGCGAGCCCTACCGCCTGCGCCTCAACAACTAGGGCCGCGCGCGGATCCGCGCACAGCCCCTTTCATTGTTCCAAAAATACTCAGGGCGCGACCTTGGCCTTCCCGCGGCGCGCCCGCAGCGGTGCTCAGCCCGGCGTGCTGCGCCGCCCCTCTCGCAGCCATGCCGCAATGGTCAGCAGCGCCACAAGCGCCAGGAACAGCCAGGCCGCGATCAGCGGCGAGATCCGCAGATCCGTGGTCAGAGCCGCCTCGCGCGGGGTCAGGCCGATCCAGCCGCGCCCGGCCGCATTGCGCCCCGTGCCGACATCCCGCAAGCGCGGCACGCCATTCTCAATCGCCAGCACCCCGCCCCGCGTGGCATCCACCGCCGGGGCCAGCTTGTCGCCGCTGGCGAGGGTCTCCTCGAACTCGCGCGGCGCAGCAGGCCCCAAGGCCACCACAGCCTCCAGATCCCCCTCGGCGAGCCGATAAAGACCCGGCTCGGCGCCCGTGAACTCCGCGCTCCAGCGCCCCGGGGCGATCTCGGTCAGAGGCACAACCGTCTCAACCCCCTCGGGATCGACAATCGTCACTTCCCGGTCCCCATCGGTTAGGGCGCGGCGCGTGATGGTCATGGTTTGCCCCTCGGCAGTCGCGGTCAGCGCGTCCTCCTCGAGCTCCGGCTCCTTCATCATCCAATGGGCCAAACGGCGCAGAAGCTCGAGCTGCGGCCCCCCGCCCTCATAGCCCCGCGACCAGAGCCAGGCATGATCCGACGCCAGAAGCGCCACACGCCCCTCGCCCACGCGGTCGAGCAACAGCAGTGGCCGATCGCCAGGACCGGTCATCACCACATCGCCCGCCATGGGCTCGACCTCGATAAGGCGGAACCAGCGGCCCCAGGGCGTCTCACCTTCGGCAAGGTTCGCAGGCGCCAGACCGGCGGTGACCGGATGCCGGTCGCCCACCTCACTGATCGACGGGGTATACCCCTCTTCGATCACCTGCGCCGTGGGCTCTCCGGGCAGGATATCGGCCAAGGGCGAGCGATAGATCGAATTGGCCGAGGCGAAATCAGGTCCCGCGGCGACGAGCACGGCGCCGCCGGATTCCACATATTGCGCTATATTAGCCAGGTAGATCTGCGGCAGGATTCCCCGCCGCCTGTAGCGGTCAAAGATGATCAGATCGAAATCATCTATCTTCTCGAGAAAGAGCTCCCGCGTCGGGAAGGCGATCAGAGACAGTTCCGAAACCGGCACGCCATCCTGCTTCTCCGGCGGGCGCAGAATGGTGAAATGCACCAGATCAACGGCGGAATCCGACTTCAAGAGGTTGCGCCAGGTTCGCTCGCCCGCATGGGGCTCGCCCGAGACCAGAAGCACCCGGAGCCGGTCACGCACCCCGTTGATCTGCACCACGGCGGCATTGTTCCGATCTGTCAGCTCGCCTTCGGCTTCCGGCACCGAGAGCTGCACCACATTCATCCCGCCATGGTCGAGCAACAGCGGCACGGTGATATCGCGCCCCACGGGCACATCGACGGCAAAGCCCTCGCCGCCGTCGATGGCAATCTGGAGGGAGACCTGCCCCCGGGCGGATTGCGGCACCGCGCCCTGATCCTCAACGCTCAGGGTCAGCTCCACCTCCTCGCCCAGAATACCGAAGGCCGGCGCGGTCTTGACCACGAGACGGCGATCCCAGTCGCCCTCCCGCCCGGTCAGAAGCAGATGCAACGGCGCAGGCAGGCTGGGCATGGTGCCCAGATCATGGACCTGCCCGTCGCTCAGCAGAATCGTCCCCGCCAGCCGCGCCTGAGGGATCTCGCTCAGCGCCTCGGTCAGCGCGCCGGTCAGCAGCGTGCCCGCGTTCCCCGGGCCATCGCCCACACGCACCACGCGCAGCTCGGTGTTGGACCGCGCCTCGATCTCAGCCGACAGTTCGGCGAGCGCCGCCTCTGTCTGCTCCGCCCGGTCGGAGATCCGCTGACTTGCAGTGTCATCCACGACCACCAGCACGATATCCGTGAGCGGGCTGCGATCCTCCTCTTGCAAGGACGGATTGGCCAGCGCCAGCAGAAGTGCCGCCGCCGCGAGCCCGCGGATCCAGGCGCCCAGAAGCCCTCGCACCCCGGCAAAAAAGAGCAGCCCCACCATCAGAAGCGCAAGCACTGCCAGCGCCACCCAGGGCAGGTACGGATCGAAGATCACAGTCCCCGTGGTCATTGGCCGAGCCTTTCGAGCAGAGCAGGCACATGGACCTGGTCGGATTTATAATTCCCGGTCAGCACATGCATGATCAGGTTCACGCCGAACCGGTAGGCCAGCTCCCGTTGCTGGCGGCCCGAAAAGCCGCGCCCGATCGGCACCATGGCGCGCCCGTTTTCGTCCGTGGCCCAGGCGGCGGCCCAGTCATTGCCGCCGATCACCACAGGCGTGACGCCGTCATTGAGGTTGCGGAAGGGCATGCCCTCCACCTGCTCGGCATCGGGGGGGGCCGCCTCCACCCAGAGGGTCCGCCCCTGATGACGCCCGGGGAAATCCTGCAGCAGATAGAAGGTCCGCGTCAGCACGTGATCCGGCGGCAGCGGCTCCAGCGGCGGCACATCGAGTGGCGCCGCGAGGGCGCGGAGGGTCCGCATGCCCTGACTGTCCGTCCCGAACCGCGAGACATCCGCGTCGCGCGTATCAAACAGGATCATCCCGCCCCCACGCAGATAGCGGTTCAGCTTGGCATAGGCCTCCGCCGAGGGGAGCGGCTGGCGATCGGTCACGGGCCAATAGAGGAAGGGGAAGAACGCCAGCTCGTCGGTCTCGAGATCCACGGTGATCGGATCCGCAGGCTCGATGGAGGTCCGCTGTGTCAGGATCCGCGACAGGCCGCGGAGCCCGGCAAAGGCTGTGCGGTCAAGCTGGGCATCGCCCGTGCGGACATGGGCAAGGACCACGGCGCTCGTGGCCTCCAACGCGAGTACATCGTCGGGCACGCCCTGGGCCTGACCCGGCGCGGGCGCCATGGCCAGCAGGGCCGCGATGGCCAGCGCGGCGGGGGCCGCACGGTGGCTTTGACGCAACCGGCCCGAGAGCCAGAGCGCCGCCAGAATGTCCAACGCGAGCAGCATGAGCGCCGCGGTCAGAAGCCATCCTGCGAGCGGCTGATCCTGCTGCGCCTCCATCCCCTCCACGGTGATCGACGCGGGCCAGACCGCGGGTGCCAGCGTGGCATCGGGACCGAGCACGTTGCGCGCGAGGCGCCGATCCCCGCCCGCATAGAGCCCCGGGGGCACATCGGCGCTGAGCGGAGCTTCGGCGAGATCCTCGCCCGCGATCCCGGCAAGCTGTCCCGCATCTTCGAGCGTGCCATAGGGGCCAAGCACCTGCTCGGCGACCCAGGTCGTGCCCGCCAGCGCCTCAGCGGTCAGGGCCGCTGGGCGCGAGGACACGGCCAGTCGCTCCAGCATCTGCACGAAGAGCCCCGAGAGCGGCAGGCTCGACCATTCCGCATTCGCCGTCACATGGATCAGCACCACCTGCCCCTGGCCCAGCGCCTTGCGCGTGACCAGCGGCGTGCCATCGGTCAGGGCCGCGATCACGCGGTCCGGCAAGCTCGGGTCTGGCTGCGCCATCACTTGCGCGGTGACGGAGACATCCTCCGGCAAGGGCAGGCCAAAGAAAGGCGAGGTTTCCGCAAAGGGGCGCAGGGATTTCGGCTCCCCCCAGCTCATGGCGCCACCGACAGAGCGCCCGCCCGCGCGCAGGCGCACGGGCATGAGCGGATCCTCGGACGTGCGCGAGACATCCGATGCCGCCAATCGCGGCCCGGCAAAGCGCAGCAGCAGCCCGCCGTTTTCGACCCACTCCTGCAGGCCTTCCGCCTCGGTCGGGGCGAGCTGGGCGACATCCGCCAAGATGATCACATCGGGATTTGCCGGCAGGGCATCAACAAGCGGCACCTCAAGAATATCCGCCGTGGGCGTCAGAGCCCGGCGCAGGTAATGCAGCGGCGTGAGCAGCTCGAGCCCCTCGCGGTCATCCCGTCCGGAGAACAGCGCGATCTCACGGCGGCGCAGGGCGTCATCGGCGAGGCTGACCGCACCTGCCGTGGTCTGACCGGGGATCTCGAACCGGGTGATCCGGTTGCGCAGCTCCGGCGGCAGGTCAAACTGCGCCTCGGCGCTGGTCGCACCCGCCTCGAAGGTGATCTCGGACCGACCGAGCTCCCGCGTGATGCCGTTTGGCCCGGGGCCCCGGGCGATCACGGTCAAAGCGCGCTCCCCGGCGGCGGGGCTGCGCAGGACCTCGGCCGTCACGTCGCCGTCGTTAATCTGTGCCGGGGTCAGGCCGAACACGGCCCGCGGGCTTTCGAACACGCGCACGGATCCGCGCGCCTCAAGGGCTGCAAGCACATCACCGCGGCCGTCCCAATCGAGGCCGTCGGACATCCAGAACGTATCGAAATCCCCCTCGACCGCAGCGAGCCAGTCGAGCACCGCAGGGCCATGAACCGGCCAAGGCTGCGGTTGCACACCGGGCAGGCGCGCGCGCTCGGCTTCGGGCGCACCGAAGGCGATCTCGGCGGGCGGCAGGTCGGTCAGCGTCACCAGCGCGACGGGGCGCCCATCGCGGGCGGCCTCGGCCAAGAGGGCTTCAAGCCGATCCTGCCGCGCGGACCAGTCGCGCGCCGAGGCCCAGCTCGCATCCGCCGCGATCAAGAGCGGGCCATTTCCCGGCGTGCGCTCATCGGGGTTCAGGATCGGACCCGCAAAGCCAAGGATCATCGCCCCTACGGCCAGCGCCCGGAGCAAGAGCAGCCACCAGGGCGTCTTGTCGGTCTCGCTCTCGGGATCATTCAGCCCAAGCAGCAGCGCGACCCCGGGGAACCGCCGCGTGATCGGCGCAGGCGGCACCGCCCGCAGGATCAGCCACAGGATCGGCAGCGCCAGCAGCAACAGCAAGAGGCCCGGCGAGGCAAAGGCGATGGGTCCGAGGGAAAACATCAGCGCACCTGCTCCAACGCATGATAGAGCCAGAGAACCGGGTCCTCGGGCGGATGATCCGTATGGTGAATGTCGAGCCGCCAACCCGTACGCCGGGCCAGCATCTGTAGCCAGTCCTTGCGCTCGGCCAGACGCTCCAGATAGGCCTCGCGCAGGCCCTTGGCCTTCAGCGTCTCGAAGCGGATCGCGCCCGACATGCTCTCAAAGACCGTGCGCCCGTCATAGGGGAAGGCCTCTTCATCCGGGTCGAGGATCATCACCAGCGCACCCTTCACGCCGCGATCGGCGGCGGTGGTCAGGGCCTTTTCGATGGGCGCGGTCTCGCCCAGAAAATCCGACAGGAACACCGCCCGCGCGCCCGAGGGCATCACCCGGGGGACCGGGACGCCGTAATCATCCGGGTCCTTGGGGTCCATCAGGGCCGCAGCCAGCCGGATCAGCTGGGTGTTGCCGGCCTTGGGCGGCTCCGGCAGGGTCATGAGCCCAACGCGCTCGCCCGCGCGCACCGCGAGGATCGCCAGCGCCATGCCGATGGTCTGGGCCCGGCGCAGCTTCGACGGACGGTTCCGTCCGCCCGTGAACCCCATGGATTGCGCGTCATCGACCCAGAGCATCAGGCTCTGCGCCGCTTGCCATTCCTTTTCGCGCACGAAGGGGCTGTCGGCCCGGGCCGAGCGACGCCAATCGATGGCCCGCACCCCGTCCCCGGCCTCCGCCGGACGGTATTGCCAGAACTCGTCGCCCATGCCCGCCCGCTTGCGCCCGTGATTGCCAAGCATGATCGTGGCCGCCAGATGCTCCGCAGCCACCATGAGCGGCGGCAGGCTGCCCGAGACGGTCTCGGAGCGGTGGCGCAGGCTGTCAGGAGTGTGGAGCGCCTCGGAGAACCCGGATCGGCTCACGCGGCCTGCTCAATCCGGGTGACCCCGTGGGTGACGCTGTCGATCACCTCTTCGAGCACCACGCCCTCGGCGCGGGCCGCAAAGCTGAGCGCCATGCGGTGGGACAGGATCGGGCGGGCCAGAGCGGCGACATCCTCAGCCGAAGGCGCCAGACGCCCATCGAGCAGAGCGCGCGCCCGCACGCAGAGCATCAGCGACTGTGCGGCGCGCGGCCCCGGCCCCCAGGAAACGGAACGGGAGACCGCATCATGGGCCTCGGGTTCGTTCGGGCGGCAGGCGCGCACGAGATCGAGGATCATCTCGACCACTGCATCGCCCACGGGCATGCGGCGCACGACGTCTTGGGCGTGGATCAGCTCCTCACCGGTGAAGACCGGATGGGCCGTGGCACTCTCGGAGCCGGTGGTCGCCATCAGGATCCCCTTCTCGGTCTCACGATCCGGGTAATCCACATCGATGCGCAGCAGGAACCGGTCGAGCTGCGCTTCGGGAAGCGGGTATGTTCCCTCCTGCTCAATCGGGTTTTGCGTGGCGAGCACATGGAACGGCGCGGGCAGCGGACGCTCTTCGCCCGCGATGCTCACATGCTTTTCCTGCATCGCCTGCAGGAGTGCGGATTGCGTGCGCGGCGAGGCACGGTTGATCTCGTCGGCCATCAGTAGCTGACAGAAAATAGGGCCCTCAAGAAACCGGAAGGACCGTGCACCATCGGTCGCGGTCTCCAGCACTTCGGAGCCGAGAATATCCGCAGGCATCAGGTCAGGGGTGAACTGCACCCGGTTCGCGCTCAGCCCCATCACCGTGCTCAGCGTATCCACCAGCAGCGTCTTGCCCAGCCCGGGCAACCCCATGAGCAGCGCATGTCCACCCGACAACATTGCATTCAATGACAGATCCACAACTGTAGGTTGTCCAATGATCTGGGTCGCGATGCTGGCCTTGGCCTCGGCGAGTTTCTCACCCAGCGTCTCGATATCTTTCACCAGAGTGTCCGCGTCAGACATGTCCGCTCCTTGCCCTTGCCTTATATAGTCGCATTAAAGGGAAGTATGGCCCGTCTGACAAATGGCAAAAACAATGAGCGCACAAAACATCGTGACCCCCTCCGCCGAAGACATCGCGGCCTCGGCCCGCGCGGCCTCGGAAAAGGGGCTCCCGCCGGTGCATTTGTGGACCCCGCCCTTTTGCGGCGACCTGGACATCCACATCGCCCGGGACGGCAAATGGTATTATGAGGGCTCACTGATCAGCCGGGCACCGCTGGTGCGGCTCTTCTCCTCGATTCTGAAGCTTGAGGACGGCAAATACTTCCTCGTCACCCCGGTCGAGAAGGTCGGGATCACCGTGGAGGACGCGCCCTTTGTCGCCACAGATTTCGACGTCAGCGCTGAGGAGGACGTGCAGGTCCTGACCTTCACCACCCAAGTGGGCGACACCAGCCGCGCCGGCACAGAAAACCCGATCCGCGTCACCCGCGACACGGAGACCGGCGAGCCCGCGCCTTATATCCATATCCGGCGCGGGTTGGAGGCGCTGATCGACCGTAAGAGCTTCTACCGATTGGTGGAATTGGGCGAAACGGCCCCCTTCGAGGGCGAAGACTGGTTCGGCGTGCGCTCGGACGGCGTGTTCTTTCCGATGATCCCGGCGGCGGAGATGCAGGGCGTCTGATCCGCCCTGCAACAGGCCTCAGGCGCGGCGACGGCCGACCCCGAGCGCGCCCAGCGCGCCAAGTAGCAAAAGACCGCTCATCGGCAGCGGAATCACCGCCGGTTGTGGCAGACCGCTCAGGCTGCGCGGCATATCCCCGAAGCTGTCGATCGCGATCACCACCTCGCCCTCTCCCAACAGGTCGAAGGTGTCCGCGTCGGTCTTGAGCAGAATGGTCTCAAGGAAATCACTCTGAGAGATACGCGGATCCTCGAAGGTGAAGGTGACCGTGTCGCCATCGGCACTGCGCATGATCTCGACAGGCGGCACCTCGGGACCGGTGGGAGAAATCCAGCCGACATCCACGTCGAACCCGGCATAGCCCGACACGGAAAACACCGCCGCCCCATTCAACGCACCCGCGCCGCTCATATCGACCGAGGACAGGTCATAGGCAAAGACCGCATGGCCGTTGACCGACTGGATCGCGGTCGCCGTGATGGTGCCGGTCACATTGTAAAGGTCGTCCACCACCATGCTGCCATCAAACCCGTCGCGGATCTCCGTCGCCGAGGCGACCACGGTCACCAGCTCGGTCCCGAGGAAATCCGGATCTCCGGCAGTCACTTCCCCGGATGTGAAATAGTCGTTTTGATCCAAGGTCGTGCCCGGCAACAGCGTCAGGGCCTGCGCGGCCCCGGCAGCACAGGTGAGGACAAGGGCTAGGGCTGTTCTGAAATACATCTTCATCTCCAAAAATCGCCAAAAACATGGGGACGTTAACACAGATTAACGTTCTGGCCAGCTTTGCCTTGGGGCGCGGCCCGGGCCCGTAGGCGCGGGTTTCGAAACACGCCACGTGGGGAGCCCTGGTTTGCTCCCGCCAAGCCCTGCGATTGACCCATGACGTTCCGCCAGCGCAGGATCGCGGGGCAGCCATGGGAGGGACGGATGGGCAAAACGGATCTGGACAAGGTGCTGCAAAACTATGGCGCGGCTTGGAATGCAACCGATGCGTCCGAGCGGGCGACCCTGCTGGCGGCGTCTTTCGCCAAGGACGGGCTCTATTGCGATCCCAGCGCGCGGGTCGAGGGCCGCACAGCGCTCGTCGCCCATATCGGCGGGATGCAGGAAGGCATGCCCGGCGCGCTGCTGGAGCTGACCAGCGGACCCGATACCCATCACGGTTTTGTCCGGTTTCACTGGCACTTGCGTGGCGCGGACGGGGCGGTGGCGATCACGGGCCTCGATTGTTGCACGCTGGCCGACGATGGCCGCCTGCAGCAGGTGATCGGGTTTTTCGGCGAGGTTCCTGCCCTTCAGTGACTTTGTCGCTGACGCGGCGGGGCGGGTTGGCTAGAACCAGCCCATCTGCCCCTTGCGCGAGACGCCCGCGATGCTGCCTGCCCGATTTGCCCCTTACCTCTTTGCCCTGATCCTGTCCGGGGTGATGTCCTTCATCGTCTCAGGCGTGGTGAGTTTCAAGGCGCTGGGGCTCCCGCCGGGCTTTGTCGGGTTGTGGCTGAACGCCTGGCTCTTTGCCTGGGCCGTGGCTTTTCCCAGCGCTTTGCTGGCCGGACCGGTCGCGCGCAAGATCGTGGCGCGGCTGACCACGCCTGCGGGCTAGCGGCGAAACGGGCTGGGACGGAGGCCCGCGCCCGCGCTCTCGACCACATCAGCGATGCGTTTCGCCCGGGTTGGCGCAGTTTTTGCGGTCTTGATCCACTCCAGCGTGCCGCGCTTGACGGAGCGCGGCCAATCCTGCCAAACGGGCAAGAGATCGCCCAAAGCCGCGTCCAGATCCGCCGGACGCTCCAACCGCTCCACATCGTCGAGAAACACCCACATCCCGTTCGCTTCGGCCTCGGCGATCACCGCCTCGCCGGAAGGCTGCATGAGACCGGCGGCACGCAGACGCGCGACCTTTTCCTTGTTCACCCGGGACCAGGCGGATTTCGGATTGCGCGGGCTGATCCGCAGCTTTGCGCGATCCGCATCCACGCGCCCCGTGACGGAATCCACCCAGCCCCAACAGAGCAACTCGTCAATCGCCGCGTCATAGCTGAGATAGTGATCTGTGTGCTTTTTATAGGTGATCATCCAGACCGAGGCCGCCTGCCCGTGATGCTCTGCGAGCCAGGCGCGCAAGTCGGCGCGGCTGCGGACCTCCACCTCTTCAAGGCTGCTCATGACGCCATTCTCCCGGGGCGAGATCGCCCAGATGCCAATCGCCGATCTGCGTCCGGATCAGCCGGAGACAAGGCAGGCCAACCGCCGCACACATGCGCCGCACTTGCCGATTCTTGCCTTCGGTGATCGTCAGCCGCAGCCAGGCATCGGGCACGGTTTTTCGAACGCGCACGGGCGGATCCCGGGGCCAGAGCCAGTCCGGCGCGGGCACCTCGGCCACCTTGGCCGGTCGGGTCTTGCCATCCTTCAGGGTGACGCCCCGCCGCAGCTGGTCCAGTGCCTCCGATTTGGGCGTCCCCTCGACGAGCGCGTAGTAAGTCTTGGGCATCTTGGCGCGCGGCTGGGTGATCCGCGCCTGCAGCTTGCCATTATCGGTGAGCAGCAAAAGCCCCTCGCTGTCCCGATCCAACCGCCCGGCGGCATAAACCCCGGGCAGATCAATCCAGTCCTTCAACCCGCGCCACTGCCCCTCGGGCGTGAATTGCGAAAGCACATTCATGGGTTTGTTGAAGGCGATCAGCATCGGATCGCGCCGCTAGTGGGCCTCGGCCCAGCTCGCCCCCTGCCCCGCATCCACGGTCAGCGGAACATCGAGCCGGACAACTGGCTCAGCCGCGCCTTCCATGATGTCGCGCACGACAGGGATGACCTGATCCACGGCCTCCTCCGCGACCTCGAAGATCAGTTCGTCATGGACCTGCAGCAGCATCCGCGCGGGCAGATCGGCGATGGCACCCGGCATGCGCACCATGGCGCGCCGGATGATATCCGCCGCCGTGCCCTGGATCGGCGCGTTGATCGCCGCGCGTTTGGCAAAGCCCGCTTGAGGCCCCCGCGCGCCAATCTCGGGCGTGTGGATCTTGCGCCCGAAGAGGGTCTTGACGAACTTGTTCTCCTTCGCGAAGGCCACCGTGTCGTCCATGTACGCGCGGATCCCGGGGAAGCGCTCGAAATAGGTGTCGATGAAGGCCTGCGCCTCGCTCCGCGGGATGCGCAGATTGCGCGCAAGGCCAAAGCCGGAGATGCCGTAGATCACCCCGAAATTAATCGCCTTGGCCTGGCGGCGGATCTCGGGCGTCATCTCCTCCAGCGGCACATCGAACATCTCCGACGCGGTCATAGCGTGAATGTCGAGCCCGTCGCGGAACGCGGTTTTCAGCGCGTCGATCCCGGCGATATGGGCGAGGATCCTGAGCTCGATCTGCGAATAGTCGAGGCTGACCAGCACATTGCCAGGCTCGGCCACGAAGGCCTCGCGGATCCGGCGCCCTTCCTCGGAGCGGACCGGGATGTTCTGCAGGTTCGGATCCGTTGAGGCCAGCCGACCGGTATTCGCGCCGGCAATGGAGTAGGAGGTATGCACCCGTCCCGTCTCGGGGTTGATATGGTCCTGCAGCGCGTCCGTATAGGTCGATTTCAGCTTGCTGAGCTGCCGCCAGTCGAGCACCCGGCGTGGCAGGTCATGCTCGGTCGCCAGATCCTCCAGCACATCGGCGGGGGTCGAGTATTTGCCCGACTTGCCCTTCTTGCCGCCCTCGAACCCCATCTTCTCAAACAGAATATCGCCGAGCTGCGCGGGGCTGCCGACATTGAAGCTCTCGCCCGCAAGCTCGTGGATCTCCGCCTCGAGCCCGGCCATCTTCTGGGCAAAGGCATTGGACATCCGGCTGAGCGTGTCGCGGTCGACCTTGATCCCGTGCATCTCCATTTCGGCGAGGACCGGGACCATGGGCCGCTCCATCCGCTCATAGACCTTGGTGACCTGCGCCACATGCAGGCGCGGCTTCAAAAGCTGCCAGAGCCGCAGAGTGATCTCGGCATCCTCAGCGGCGTATTTCGTGGCCTCGTCGATGGGGACGAAATCAAAGGTGATCGCGGATTTACCCGTGCCCAGCAGGGTCTTGATCGGAATCGGCGTGTGATCGAGATAGCGCTCGGACAGGGCGTCCATGCCGTGATTGTGCTGCCCCGCATGGAGCGCGTAGCTCAAGAGCATCGTGTCATCGATGGGTGCTATGGCGATGCCGTTGCGGGCGAGGATCTTGGCGTCATATTTCATGTTCTGCCCGATCTTGAGGATCGCGGGATCCTCCAGAACCGGCTTGAGCATCGCAAGCGCCTCGTCGAGATCCATCTGGCCCTCGGCCAGTTTGGGCTCCGACGAAAAGAGGTCCGTTTCCCCGCCGCCATCCTTGTGGGTCAGGGGCAGATAGGCCGCCTTGCCCGGCTCGACACAGAGGCACACGCCGACCAGATCCGCGCGCATCTCGTTGAGCCCCGTGGTCTCGGTGTCGACCGCCACATACCCCCGGGCGTGGATCGTCTCGATCCACGCGGAGAGCGCGGCGGCATCCCGGATGGTCTCATAGGCGCTCGGGTCGAGCGGCGGAAGGTCCACCGCGTCTGCCTCGGCAGACGCGGCCGCTGGTTCGGGCACAGCGGGGGCCTCGACGCCCAGGGTCGCCGAAATCCGCTTGGTGAGCGTCCGGAACTCCATCTCCCCGAGAAACCCGAGCAGGGTCTCCGGCTCCGGGTCGCGCACCTCCAGATCATCCAGCGTGAAGCCGAGCTCCATCTCGCAATCGAGCTGCACGAGCTTCTTCGACAGCTCGATCTGCGCCCGATGCTCGATCAGGGTCTGGCGGCGCTTGGGCTGCTTGATCTCCTCGGCGCGGTCCAGAAGCTCTTCGAGCGAGCCGTATTCGTTGATCAGCAGGGCGGCGGTCTTGATCCCGATCCCCGGCGCGCCGGGCACATTGTCCACGGAATCCCCTGCAAGCGCCTGCACATCCACCACGCGCTCGGGGCCCACGCCGAACTTCTCATGCACCCCATCCACGTCGATGGTCCGGTTCTTCATGGCGTCGAGCATCTCGACCCCGCCGCCCACAAGCTGCATCAGGTCCTTGTCCGAGCTGATAATCGTGCAGCGCCCGCCCGCTTCGCGCGCCTGCACGGCGAGGGTGGCGATGATGTCATCGGCCTCAAACCCCTCGATCTCCTTGCAGGCGATGTTGAAGGCCTCGGTCGCCGTGCGGGTCAGGGGGATCTGCGGGCGCAGATCCTCGGGCATGGCCTCACGATTGGCCTTGTACTGATCATAGAGATCATTGCGGAAGGTGTGGCTGCCCTTGTCGAAGATCACCGCCACATGGGTCGGCGCGTCCGAGCCGGTATTCCCCTCCACATAGCGCTGCAGCATGTTGCAAAAGCCCGAGACCGCCCCGATGGGCAGCCCGTCGGATTTCCGCGTCAGCGGCGGCAGCGCGTGATAGGCGCGGAAAATGAACGCCGATCCGTCGATCAGATGCAGATGATGTCCCTTGCCAAATGCCATGGCCGCCCCCCAGTCTCGCGTCGCGTCCCCAGCGATATAGCCTTGCACCGGGATTGGCGAGGGGTCAGCGGCCAGTTCAGGCCGGTGGCAGCGCGGTCTGGGTCATATGGATGAAAACCGCGATGAAATAGAGCACGCTCGCGGTCACCACAAAGCCATGCCAGATCGTGTTGTGGAACCGCATCCGCGTGGCCAGCAGGAACGGCACGCCGATGGAATAGAGCAGCCCGCCCGCCACCATCAGCATCACCACCGTCCCCGAAAGCGTCGCCAGAAGCCCCTGCCCTCCGAGGACAATGGCCCAACCGAGCCCCAGACACAGCAACGCCGAAGGCAGCACCGAGCGATGGCGCCGCAAGGTGGCAAGCACCACGCCAAAGGCGGCCCCGCTCCAGATCGTGGTCAGCAGCCCGAAGCCCGTTCCCGAGAGCAATGCAAAGGGAGTGTAGGTCCCAGCGATCTTGACGAAGATCGCCCCCTGATCGAGCGCGCGCAGCCGCACCACCCAATCCGGGCGCGGCACGTGATTATAAAGAAACGAGCACAGCAGCATGGCGATCAGGCTCCCGCCATAGATCGCTAGCCCCGTGATCGGCCCGGCCCCCAGCTTCCACACGGCCGACAAGGTGATCAGCACCGGCACCGCCGCCAGGGCCGCCCCGAGCGCGCCCAGATGTACCACCGCGTCGCTGATACGCTCAGCGCGGGAATAGGGACGCTCCGGGTCGCGATAATGGGTCATGGGAAGGACTATAGCACGCTTATCCCCTCACACCGGGTTAACCGCACGGAACCCGCCCTGGCGGCAGGGGGCCGCCCAGACCAAACGACCAGCCGCGAAGGTCGAATGCCCTCGCCCCGCATCTCCCCCGTTCGACGTCAAGGCCGCGCGCCAGCACCCCCGGCGCCGCGCGTTCGGAGAGGCCTCAGTCGATGGCGATCTTGCCTTCGAAATCCTTGTGGATATAGCGCGCATCACAATAGGGGCACTCGACCCAGCCATGCTCTTCGGGGATCTGGAGCCAGACGCGCGGATGGCCGAGCGCGCCCTCGCCTCCATCACAAGCGATCCGCCAATCGGTCACGATTTTGGTCTCGGGGACAGCGGTGGGCATGGGATGGCTCCGTCGATAAGATCACAAAGTCTTGCCTCGGAGCGTGCACACCCCTAGGTCGGGCGCATCATACGCCTTGTCCCGCCCCGAACAAGAGCTTGGGGGCCAGAGGCGCACGGGGGGACGCCATGTCACATCAGAGCTCTGCAGCCGCTATCGAGATTACCGGCCTGCGCAAAACCTATGGCGCAGCCAATGGTCAGCCGCCCAAGGACGCGCTGAAGGGGGTGGACCTGACGATCCCGGCGGGCTCGATCTTTGGTCTGCTCGGGCCGAACGGGGCGGGCAAGTCCACGCTGATCAACATCCTCGCCGGGCTCGTGCGCAAGACCGCCGGACAAGTCCGGATCTGGGGCTTTGATCAGGATGTGAACCCGCGCCAGAGCCGCGCCGCGATCGGGGTGATGCCCCAGGAGCTGAACCTGGATCCGTTCTTCACCCCGCGCGGCGCGCTCGACATGCAAAGCGGGCTTTACGGCGTGCCGCGCAGCGAGTGGCGGACCGATGAGATTCTCGCGCTGATTGGTCTGAGCGACAAGGCGGACGCCTACGCGCGCTCGCTCTCGGGGGGGATGCGGCGGCGGCTTTTGCTGGGCAAGGCGCTGGTCCATACGCCTCATGTTCTGGTGCTGGACGAGCCCACCGCCGGGGTGGATATCGAGTTGCGCCAAATGCTGTGGCGCAATGTGCGCAAGCTCAACGAGGACGGGATGACGATCATCCTGACCACGCACTACCTCGAAGAGGCCGAGGAGATGTGCGACGAGATCGCAATCATCAATCACGGCGAAAAGATCGCCCAGGACAAGACCGCGAACCTGCTGGGGCGGCTCGACGCCAAGACGCTGGTGATCACCCCCGAGGCGCCCGTTTCAGGCCCGCTGCCCGAGATCCCGGGCGTGCAGGGACAGATCCGGCCTGACGGGACGCTCTGCTTTGCCTATCGGCGCGGGCAGATCTCGGTCGAGACGATCCTGGAAGCCGTGCGCCATGCGGAGATCCATATCCGCGAGCTGGCGACCGAGGAGCCGGATCTGGAAGACGTTTTCGTCGCCCTGACTCGGAGCGCGGACGCGGCCTAATCCGCCTCTGCCTCGCGTCCCTCCAGCCGCGCGGCGAGATCCGAGGCGTTGAAGAGGCGCCGTACGGCCTCGCCATAATCCATTTCCGGCGCGAAGGCCCCGGTCTCAAGGAAGGCGACCGATTGGGCGATCACCTTGGGATCGTTCATCATCAGCGTGTGGGTCACGGGCAAGGTGATGTGATCGGCCATGCCCGCCACCTTGGTCCGCGCGACCGAGACCTTGCCGTCATCCTCCCCCGGCAGCACCCGCGAGAAGAGCGGGTTGAGGCTGTTCGTGCCCGCGATCACACCAAGCTCGAAGGGAACGGGTCCCAGCTGGTTGGGCACCGAATCTGGCCCGGTCCCGAGCTGCCGCCCCGCCGGGCCGTTCACCCATTGAAAGAGCGCCCAATCGCCGAGCTCATCCACCAGTTCCGAGCCCTGGTTCGGCGGGCCGAGCATCACGACGCGGCCAATCCCCTCGGGACCAAGCTCCGCCGCGTGGGCGCGTAGCAGGATGCCGCCCATGGAATGGGCCACCACATCCGCCGCACGGGGCGCGCACTCCGCCAGCGCAGGTGGGATCACCTCGGCGGCGAGCGTTTCCACCGTCGCTTCGGTAGAGGCGTAATCCGGCGAGATCACCTCGTGGCCGAGCCCGCTGAGCACGACCTCCATCACCGTGAAGGACGCATCACTGCGCGCCAACCCGTGCAGAAGCACGATACAGGCCGCGCTCGCGGTCTGCGGCAAAAGGAGGGTGAGAAGGGCAGCGAGGACAGGAGCGCGCATGGCCACAACCTACCCGGGGGACAGGGCCAAGGCGAGAGGCTTGCCAAGTCGGGGACGCAACGACACTCTGACCCTATGTCCCGCCCCTCCCCCAGACTGGCCGTCCGCGCCCTGATCCTCGACGCGCAGCAGCGCCTGCTGCTGGTCAATGCCTATCGGGACAAGCGCTATGATCTGTGGTGCGCACCGGGCGGCGGGGTGGAGCGCGGAAGCTCCCTGCCCGAAAACCTCGTCCGCGAGGTGCATGAGGAAACCGGCCTGACGGTCGCCGTGGGCGCCCCCTGTCTGGTGAATGAGTTCCACGACCCGGGTGGCAGCTTCCATCAGGTCGATCTCTATTTCCGAGCGGTCGTGACAGACGGGGTGCTTGACCCAAACTGGCGCGATCCGGAAGGGATCGTCAGCGAGCGGCGCTTCGTGACCCGGGCGGAGATGGCCACCCTGCGCGTGAAACCCGACAGCCTGGCCGAGGCGGCTTGGGGCGAAGGGCTCCTCTATGATCCGCTGGAGCCGATTGTCCGCTAACCCTTGCGCAGGGAAATCGCCACCCCGCCCAGCACCAGAAGCGTCGCAAGCCCGGTGAGCCATGTCACCGCCTCACCCAGCAGGATGAGCCCGCCCAGCGCCGCGATCACCGGCACGGTCAGCTGCGCCACGGCCGCGCGCGTCGCGCCAAGCGACGGCAGCACCGCATACCAGAGCGCATAGCCAAGCCCCGAGGTCAGCGCCCCCGACACCACCGCCAGCAGGATCCCCGGCACCGACAGCGCATCATCGCTCGCCCAGATCAACCACGCGAGCAGGCCGAGGGGCAAAGCCAGCAGGAAGTTCGCCGCCGTATCCGAGAGCGGCGCGCGGCTCCCGCGACCGTGGAGGGAATAGATCCCCCAGCCCACAGCCGCGATCATCATCAGGCCAAGGCCCAGCGGATCCGGCCGCCCCACCGCCCCAGGCCACAGCAAGAGCGCAAGCCCCGCCAGCGCCATGCCCGCGCCCAGCCAACGCGCCAGCGGCACCACCTCGCGCGCCAGTAGCGCGCCGGCAAACATGGTGATCTGCACACCGCCAAAGAGGATCAGCGCCCCGAGGCCCGCATCAAGGCTCAGATAGGCGAAGGAAAACCCCAGCATATAGGCGGTCAGGCTCAGCACCCCGATCCAGCGCCCGGGCGTGGTCAGCCCCAGCGGTCCACGCCGCCGCGCCAGCAGCACCAGTGCCAGCGCGCCCGCCGCCAAACGGATCGCCGCAAAGGCTGCCGGGCCGATCCCGGCTTCGGCAAGCGCCGCCCGGTTCAGAAGGGAATTGGCCGCGAAAGCCGTCATGGTCAGGGCAACAAGCGCGAAAAGGCGGGGGCCGGAAAGCGGGGCAGTAGCAGTCGTCATGGGCCAGCCTGATCACGGGGCGCGGGGACGGGCAAGGCCGGATCGTCGGACCGCGTGCAACTCCCCGTGAAACCGGGCGGGTTTAACCCAACAGACGCTCGGCGAACCCTCCGCCAAGGAACGAGACGACGCCGCCGGAAAAGCTCGCCGCAACTTGGCCCGTGGCCCGCTCCAGCACCACCAGATCGGCGCGGTTTCCCGGTTGCAGTGTCCCGCGATCGGTCAGCCCGAGCATCTCGGCCGGGCGGGCGCTGATCTTGTCCCAGACCGGGCCAAGGGCGGGAGTGACCCCGCCGGCCAGATCAAGGGCGGCGGCCTTGAGCGACGGGTAGTGATAGTCCGAGACCAGCGCGTCGCAGAGCTCAGCCTCGATCAATGTCCGCGCCGAGACATTGCCCGCATGTGACGCGCCCCGCATGACATTCGGTGCCCCGAGGATGATCGGATCCCCATGGTCACGAGCCGCTTTGGCAGCCTCCTCGGTTTCCGGGAACTCGGCAATGGTGACGCCCATCTGTCGCGCGGCGGCGCGATCCTTGGCGGTGTGGTCGTCATGGCTGCCCAGCGTGACGCCGCGCGCGATCAGAGCCGCGGCCAGTGCAGTCAGCCGATCCGGCACCTCGCCACTGCGCGCGTGCAGGTCTTGCATCAGGCGCAGATGCGCCTCCGGGTTGCGCCCGCTCTTGAGAGCCTGCCCGGTCAGGCGCGGCGGGCGACGCCCCTCGGCCAGACGTTGATGAGGGAGGTGATCGTTGAAGACGACATAGCGGATCCCGGCCTCGGCCACGAACCCCTCCACCGTGTCGAAATCGTCGATCATATGGGTTTCCAGTCGCAGCTGGATCTGCATATCCGTGCGCAGGCGCGCGCGCGTCGCGGCCAGAGCCCGGGCAAGCTCGCGCGCGAAGTCGGGGCTGCGCATCCCCCCTTCCCAGGACCAGAACTGCGCGAGAATCGCCGTTGTGATCCCGGCGGCGGCGAGCTCTGCATCAAGCGCGAGCAATCCTTCCTCGGTGGTGCGCAAGGCGCCGCGGCGGGGCGCAAGATGCCGCTCGAACCCATCCCCGTGCAGATCGATCGCACCGGGGAGAAGCGCGTAGCCTTGCAAGTCCACCGACCGGCCCCTTGCCCCGTCAGGCAGTATGCGACCGTCGGCAATCGCAAGTTCCTCCAGCACGCCAAGGCGCGGATCGAGGATCAGACCGTTATGAAACCGAAGCGACAGCATGGGCGGGTGATGCGCCGGGCGGGCGGGCTATGCAAGCCCCCTCCGCGCGGCAGCCTGCCTCAGGACTTGACGTTGCCCAGCCCCCGGAAGAAGGCCGTGGGATAGCGCACATCGAACCGCTCGCCTCCGAGCCCCGGCTGGAAGGGCAGCAACATCAGATTGTTGCGCGGATAGGCGCTCGACAGTCGCGACGCACCTTTCACCGAGAAGCCGAACCGCTCGTAATAGGTGGGATCCCCGAGCACGAGGATCGCGGGCACATGGCGGCGGCGGAGGATGTCGATCCCCTCGCGCACGAGCGCGGCCCCGACGCCCTGCCGTCGCCGATCAGACCGCACCGTGAGCGGCGCCAGAGCGATCCAGCCTTCGGGGGTGATGAGCCGGGGAAAGGCGATATGGCCGATGACATGCCCGTTCTCGATCGCCACAAGCTCCAGCTCCATGGCGTTCTCGTCACGCAGGGCCTGGAGCAGGCGCGACTCGCCCGGCCCCTCAAAACTCGTATCCACCAGAATGGAGACCGCGCGGTGATCGTCCAACCGGACCGGACGGTAGTCAATCGGAGGGCGCGCGTTGATGTTCATCACGCTACTCTGCGCGGGATTTGTCCGAGAGGCCAAGCCTTTTTGCGGCGCGCTTGATGTTTCTCGGACAATTTATCGGGCGCCCCCGGACCGGGCCCGAGACCGGATCCGGGCCTGCACGCAAAAAGGGGGCCCGAAGGCCCCCTCTCGCATCTCGTGATGAGCCGGGCTGGCTTACATCATGCCGCCCATGCCGCCCATGTCGGGCATGCCGCCCGGTGCGCCTGCGCCTTCCTTGGCGGGCAGGTCAGCAACCATGGCTTCGGTGGTGATCAGCAGACCCGCGATGGAGGCTGCGTCTTCCAGAGCGGTCCGCACGACCTTGGCCGGGTCGATCACACCGAAGGCGAACAGGTCGCCATATTCTTCGGTCTGAGCGTTGAAGCCGTAGGAGGTGTCGTCGCTCTCGCGGACCTTGCCGGCCACGACCGCGCCGTCCACACCGGCGTTTTCGGCGATCTGGCGCAGGGGCGCTTCGATGGCCTTCTTGACGATGGCGATGCCTGCGTCCTGATCGGAGTTCACACCGGAGAGACCGTCGAGCGCCTTGGCGGCCTGCACGAGGGCCACGCCGCCACCGACGACAACGCCTTCCTGCACAGCAGCGCGGGTCGCGTTCAGAGCATCGTCCACACGGTCCTTGCGCTCTTTCACTTCGACTTCGGTCATGCCGCCAACGCGGATGACAGCCACGCCACCGGCGAGCTTGGCCACACGTTCCTGCAGCTTCTCACGGTCGTAGTCGGAGGTGGTCTCTTCGATCTGGTTGCGGATCTGAGCGACGCGCGCTTCGATCTCGGCCTTGGCGCCCGCACCGTCGACGATGGTGGTCTCGTCCTTGGTGATTGAAACGCGCTTGGCGGTGCCCAGCATGTCGATGGTCACGTTCTCGAGCTTCATGCCCAGATCTTCGGAGATCACCTGGCCGCCGGTCAGGATCGCGATGTCCTGCAGCATGGCCTTGCGGCGGTCACCGAAGCCCGGTGCCTTGACGGCTGCGATCTTCAGACCGCCGCGCAGCTTGTTGACCACGAGGGTCGCCAGCGCTTCGCCTTCCACGTCCTCAGCAATGATGAGGAGCGGCTTGCCGGACTGGATCACGGACTCAAGGAGCGGCACCATCGGCTGCAGCGACGAGAGTTTCTTCTCGTGCAGCAGGATGATCGCGTCTTCCAGCTCGGTGGTCATCTTGTCGGGGTTGGTCACGAAGTAGGGGCTCAGGTAACCACGGTCGAACTGCATGCCTTCGACGACATCGGTCTCGGTCTCGAGGCCTTTGTTCTCTTCGACGGTGATGACACCCTCGTTGCCGACCTTCTGCATCGCGTCCGCGATCTGGTTGCCGATTTCGGCTTCGCCATTCGCGGAGATAGTGCCGACCTGCGCAACTTCAGCGCTGTCTGCAACTTCGCGGGAGGCGGCTTTGATCGCTTCGACGATCTTCGCGGTGGCCATGTCGACGCCGCGCTTCAGATCCATCGGGTTCATGCCAGCGGCAACCGACTTCATGCCTTCCTTGACGATGGCTTGAGCCAGCACGGTGGCGGTGGTGGTGCCGTCGCCGGCCTCATCATTGGTGCGGGAAGCCACTTCCTTCACCATCTGTGCGCCCATGTTCTCGAACTTGTCTTCCAGCTCGATCTCTTTGGCGACAGAGACACCGTCCTTGGTGATGCGCGGGGCGCCGAAGGACTTGTCGAGGACCACGTTGCGGCCTTTCGGGCCCAGGGTCACTTTCACAGCATCGGCGAGGATGTTCACGCCTTTGAGCATGCGGTTGCGGGCGTCGGTATCAAACTTGACGTCTTTAGCAGCCATTGTGTTCGCTCCTATAGAATTTCGTTGAGGGGGTCAGCGGCGGCTCAGGAAATGATCCCGAGGATGTCGCTTTCCTTCATGATCAGCAGGTCTTTGCCGTCGACGGACACCTCGGTGCCGGACCACTTGCCGAACAGGATCTTGTCGCCTTCCTTGACGTCCATGGCGATCCGGTCGCCATCTTCGTCCTTGGCGCCTGCGCCCACGGCCACAACCAGGCCCTCGGCCGGCTTTTCCTTGGCGCTGTCGGGGATGATCAGCCCGCCTGCGGTTTTCTCTTCGCTCTCAACGCGCTCGACCAGCACACGGTCGTGTAGCGGAGTGAATGCCATGTCTGAGGCTCCTTCGCTCAGTGTTTCTCCCTGGCCCTTTCGGGCCGTTAGCACTCATCTCTGGCGAGTGCTAACGCAGCGTAGGTAGAGATCCCTCACGAGGGTGTCAACGGGCATGGCTGGAAAAAATGGGATCTGCCCGAGCGCGGATCTCGGACAGAGCTACGGAAGCCTGTTGGGACGGGTTGCGTCGAAACCTTGCCACGTTTGCAACGGCTTAGAAGTCTCGCACATTGTTGAGACGCGTGCAGAAGCGGCAGTTGGGGGAGCGACTTACCCCCGGAGCCAGCCCTGCTCGGTGCCGCTCCGGCGCTGCGCCGCGTCCCATGCGGAGCCGTCTACCCCTTGGCGGCACCCTGCTCGGAAGGATCCGTGCGGCGCCACTGGAGGAGGCTCAGCAGAATCGCCGAACCCGAGACGAGGGTCATCACAGTGCCCGGGAAGAAATGCACAAAACCCGGCAGGTCGAGAAAGAAGAAATAACCGAGATCCGCGAGCCCGCCGACCATCGCCGTCACCCAGAGCGCGGTTCGGTTTCCGCGCCAGATCAAAACACCGCCGATGCAGGTCGCCACCCCGAACCAGCCGAGGTTCCAGCCATGCTGGTTCAGGATGCCCGCCGCCGCCGGGTGATACTCCGCCTGCAAGAGCTCCGGCGCGACCGCATCGGCAATGGCCTGAAACCCGCCACTGGCATCGGAAGAGAGGACGATCACACCAGCCAGCGTGTGTACCAGCCCCCAGATGACCCAGAGGATTGCGATGATCTTGGGCAGCGACATGGTGGACCTCCGGTGGCGAACGCAATTTAGTAGACAAAGTCTACCATTATTGATGCAGTGGACCATGTCAACTATGCAAGGCCATGGCTGACACCGATCTCGCCCTGTTCGTGGACCGCTTCATGCGGCGGATCCACAGCGCCCTGCAGGCCAAGGCTGCGGAGTTCGACACCGAGAATGTGGGACCCGCCGGGGGCATGTTGCTGCTCACCCTCGCGGAAATGGGTCAGCCCGAGATCCGCGAGCTCACCGCCCGTTTTGCCAGGGACAAGTCGCAGATGACCCGCGTCATCGGCATGCTGGAGACCAAGGGCCTCGTGGCGCGCCGTCCCTCGCAACGGGATCAGCGGGCCAGCGTCGTCTCGCTCACCCCCAAGGGTCACGCGGTGGTCGCCGATCTCAGCCGCGCTTTGGCGGAGACCATCGGCACGCTCGTGGCGCCCTTGAGCGCCGAGGAGCAAGAGACACTCAAAACCCTGATGGCGCGGATCGCCTGAGCCCCGCGCCAAACGCCGGGTTGTCAGCGCTTATCGGATCAAAGGCCCGAAGCCCTCCACACGCGCTCACTCCTCAGGCGGCGTGTCGCCTTCCCAGCTATAGGCCCAGTGGACCAGCCCGGCGCGGCCCACCTCGGTGAGCCCGTAGACCCCGGTCTCGACCTTCTCGAACCAGCCATAATGGTTATCCCGCATCAGCCGAGTCGCGGCGGCGACCCCGCTGGCCTTGGCCACATCCTGCCCGCGCGACGGGCCTTGTTCAGCCAGGTAGGCCGCGCAGCGCAAGGCATCCTGCCGATAGGCAGTGACGATCCCGTGGCGCGTGGCGCCGCCTGCATTCGGGTCGCCCTCCAGCCGTTGGAACTCGCGCAGCAGCTTGGCCTGCTTGGCCTTGACCTTGCGCGGCGCATAGGGGCCTGGATCGCACTGCACCTCGGCGCGCCCATCTGCGCGCACGGTGATCAGGCCAAGCCCGAGACGTCGGCAGAGGCTGAGATTGTCCTTCAGGCTGCGCTTGGCCGTGCGTCCCTTGGGTTTCGGCACAGCGATATAAACCGTCTCGCTCAGGCGCAGCCGTGCCACGGCCTGATGATAAAGGCTGAGCGAGAAGCCGGTTTTCAGCTCCACCAGCACCGGTGGCTCGTCTTCGCGGATGGCCACCACATCCACCGCGCCCACCTCGCCCTTGACCACGTAGCCCTGCGCCTCGAGCAGGGCTTTGATCGGAGGGTAGAGGTCAGTCTCGCGCATATCCGCACCCTACCCGGCTGAGCGCTCGACGCCAGCCCGGCGCGCTGCAGTGCGGCGTCCAAATGCCGCCCACGGGACCCGGTGACACTGGACAGACGCGCTTCTATAAGGCGCGCAAAGATCCTTCCACAGATGGAACAACGCCATGACGATCCAAGTATTCGGCCATAAATCCCCCGACACTGATTCCACCGGCTCGCCCCTGATCTGGGCCTGGTACCTGTCGGAAATCAAAGGCACCCCGGCCGAAGCCGTGCTGCTCGGCACGCCCAACACCGAAGCCGCCTTCGTGGTGGAGCGCTGGGGCTTTGAGACCCCCGCGATCATCGAGGATGTGGCCGAGGACGCGCCGGTCGTCATCGTCGACACCAACAACCCCGCCGAACTGCCCGCCAGCATCAATGGTGCCGACATCCAGCAGATCATCGACCACCACAAGCTGGTCGGCGGGCTGGAAACCAAGGGTCCGATCGACATCACGATCCGTCCCGTCGCCTGCACCGCCACCATCATGTACGACCTGATGGGCGCGGACGCCGCCAAGATGCCCGAGAACATCAAGGGCGCGATGCTCTCCTGCATCATCTCCGACACGCTGGAATTCCGCTCGCCGACCACCACCGACCGGGACCGCGAAGTGGTCGAGGCGCTGGCGGGTGAGCTGGGCATCTCCGTGCCTGACTACGCCGCCGAGATGTTTGCCGCGAAATCCGATGTCTCGGCCTTCTCCGATGCGGAACTGCTGCGGATGGATTCCAAGGAATACGAGGTCGACGGCACCAAGTTCCGCGTCTCGGTTCTCGAGACCACCTCCCCCGCGACCGTGCTGGACCGCAAGGCGTCCCTGATCGAGAGCATGACCACCGTCGCCGCCGAAGATGGGGTCGATCAGGTGCTGCTCTTTGTGGTCGATATCCTGAACGAGGAATCCACGCTGCTCGTGCCCAATGATCTGGTCAAGACCGTCGCCGCCAAGAGCTTTGACGCCGACGCCACCGGCGATGCGGTGGTCCTGCCCGGCGTGGTCAGCCGCAAGAAGCAGATCATCCCGAACCTCAAGGTCTGATCGACCCAGCATCCGAACAGGAAGGGGACGCAAAGCGCGTCCCCTTTTCCATGTCGCTAAAACGACGAAGGGCTGCCCTTGCGGACAGCCCTTGCCAAGAGGGTCAAGCGCAGGTGTGTCAGGATTGCGCGCGACGCCGACGGAGCACCACGAGGCCTCCGAGACCAGCTGCCAGAAGCGGCAGACCGGCAGGAAGCGGAACCGGGGTGGCCCCCACTTCGAGAACGGACGGATCGCCATTGGTCGCCACATAGAGCAGACCGAACGTGCCCCCGTCGAAGCCGGAAACGCTGGTGGTGCGCACGCCGTTCGGACCGTTGAAGCCATCGACCAGCACGCCATCGTCGAAGATGTTCATGCCATCATCGTGACGCACGTCGAAGTCATGGGCGCCAACGCCGGCCTTGGTGAAGTAGAAGAAAGTCGAGGTTGCCGAGCCAGCGCCGATATCGGGCTTGCTGAGCTGCAGATCGCCCACAGAGCTGTCGAGACCGGAGACGGAGCCACCGACACCTGTGTCGAGCCACATCTGGATCGTGGTGCCGTCGGAACCGTCAAAGGTGCCGAAGCTGAGCTCACCGGTATAGGTGAAGGTGTCGGAGACCGACGCCACATTCGCCTGGGCCGCATTGAAATTCGCCATGGTCGCCTGAGACTGAGCCGAGCTCAGGTTCTGCAGGTTCACAACCGTGACGTCGAAGGTGCCGCTCAGGGTGGCAGCGCTTGCCATGCTTCCCAGAACGACGGATGCCAGAGCGGCACCCAGAACACGTTTAATCATTACAATTATCCTGTAACTGGTTTTCCGTATAATTGGCCTAGCAATTGAATAGCGCTTAATTCAAATTAATTTCGTGACTATTTTCCATTAATATTAATGGTTTAACCATAGTCGCAATTAACCATTTTCCGGGTTTACCTACAGGATCGGGAACGGTGCGGGCCCAGAGCCCGGAACTGTCAACGAGATGCAGGGCAAGCCCGGCCTTTATGGCCCAAATCCCGAGCAAACCGGGCCGAAGCGCGCAGGGGACGGCCTCCCGAACGGCCTTCCCCCTTGCGCCGCGCCACGATGACCGACACAAGTCCCGCAAAGGCCCGGGCCCCGTGCGGCCCGCCCCCTCGACCGACCAGGAGCTTCGCCCATGACTCGCATCGTGACCTCTCTGTCCGAGATTTCGCATCAATATGACGCCCTGCTCGTGGACCTTTGGGGCTGCGTCCATAACGGGGTTGCGGCCCATCCCGAGGCGGTGGCGGCCCTGACCAGCTATAAAGCAGGCGGGGGCACCGTGCTCTTGCTGACGAACTCGCCGCGACCTCGGGCCGGGGTGGAAAAGCAGCTCGACAGTCTCGGGGTGCCGCCCAGTTGCTGGCACACCATCGCGACCTCCGGTGACAGCGCCCGCGCGGCCATGTTCCGCGGCGTGGTGGGACAGAAGGTCTATTTCATCGGCGAGGATCACGACCAGCGCTTCTTTGACCCGATCAATGTGGTGAGCGACCCGGTCGCGATCCAGCAGGTGCCCCTGGCCGAAGCCGAGGGCATTGTCTGCACCGGGCCTTTCGACCCCATGGCCGACCCGGCAGAGAATCGGGCGGACTTTCTCTATGCCAAGCAGAAGGGGATGAAGCTGCTCTGCGCGAATCCCGACATCGTCGTGGACCGGGGGGAGCGGCGCGAATGGTGCGCGGGCGCCCTCGCCGCGCTCTATACAGAGATGGGGGGCGAGAGCCTCTATTTCGGCAAACCCCACCCGCCGATCTATGATCTGGCGCGGGCGCGCCTGGCCGAGTTGGGCAAGCATCCCGCCACAGACCGACTGCTGGCCATCGGCGACGGGATCCACACGGATATTCAGGGGGCCCAGGGCGAGGACATCGATTCCCTTTTTATTACAGGGGGCTTGGCCGCGGCGGAAACCGGCACGACCGACCAGCCGGATCCGGCAAAACTCGAGAGCTTCCTCGCCAAAGGCCAGATCACGCCGACCTATGCCATCGGGAAACTTCGCTAGGCTGCGCGACTCCGTCGCGTAACAATGTTTCAACACATGCGCTCAGTTTGTCGCATTCTTTCCTTCGCGGTTGCAGAAAGCGCGCAATTCGACTATCCAGCGCCCAGCTAGACTGGAGTGAGAGATGTTGGACAACACCCCGCGCGGCACAATTTGCATCGAAGACATCGAGATCGGCATGTCCCGGTCTCTGCGCAAGGTCATCTCGGACCGCGACATCGAGATGTTTGCCGAAGTCTCCACCGACCGAAATCCGGTGCATCTGGACGAGGAATACGCCCAGGACACCCGGTTCGAGGGGCGCATCGCCCATGGCATGCTGACCGCCAGCCTGATCTCGGCGGTGATCGGCGAGCAATTGCCTGGCCATGGCACGGTCTATCTCGGCCAGTCCCTGAAATTCATGGGCCCTGTCCGCCCCGGCGACATGGTCTTTGCCGAAGTCACCGTCACCGACATCAACTTCCCCAAGCGCCGGGTCTCGCTGGAGACCAAGTGCTTTGTGGAGGATAAGGTCGTGCTCAAGGGCGACGCCCTCGTGATCGCGCCCAGCCGCAAGTTCGACTGACCCTCCGCCAACGCTTGCGCGTCGCCGCGCTGCGGGCTACCTCAGGCTCATGATGAGGATTGTCCGAGACGCTGATTTCGTGTTGCCGACCGACCGGGGCGCTTGTGCCGCGATCGGGAATTTCGACGGCGTGCATCTCGGCCATCAAAGCGTTCTGGACCGGACCCGGGCCGCTGCCTCGGCGATCTCGGCGCCTGTGGGAGTTCTGACCTTCGAGCCCCATCCCCGCGAGTTCTTTGCCCCGGACGCGCCGCCCTTTCGGCTGATGTCCGAGACCGCGCGCGCCCACCGGCTGGAAAAGCTCGGGGTGGATGTGCTCTATCAACTGCCCTTTGATGCAGATCTGGCCGGGCTGAGCGCCGAAAGCTTCGCCCGCGAGATCATCCATGACGCGCTGGGGCTAAAGCATGTGCTGGTCGGGGCGGATTTCTGCTTTGGCAAGGGGCGCAAGGGCACCACAGAGATGCTGCGCGCCTTTGGCGAAGAGATGGGGTTTGGCGTGACCATCGCGGATCTTTTGCAGGATTCCGACACGGTCGTGTCCTCTACCTCGATCCGCAGGGCGCTCTCCGAGGGGCGGCCCGAGGATGCTGCGCGCATGCTGGGCCATTGGCACCGGATCGAAGGCCCCGTCATCCATGGGGAGAAGCGCGGGCGTACGCTCGGCTACCCCACGGCGAACATGTCCATCGCCGGTCTGCACCCGCCGAAATTCGGGGTCTACGCAGTGCTGGTCAATGTGCTCGAAGGCCCCCATGAGGGGCGTTATCACGGCGCGGCCTCCATGGGCGTGCGCCCGATGTTCGGCGAGAATGTCCCGAACCTCGAGACCTTCATCTTTGACTTCAAGGGCGATCTCTATGACACGGCGCTCTCGGTTGCGCTCGTGTCGTTCCTGCGCCCCGAAGAGAAATTCGACGGGCTCGATGCGCTGATCACCCAGATGGATGCGGATTGCGCCCGCGCGCGCGAGATCCTGGCCCGGGCCGAGGCCGCCGCGTGAGCCGCCGCAAGGCGCGCAAAGGCGCACCGCCCCCGACGCGCCTGCGCCGCCGGTTCTGGGAGACGGTCCCCCTCACCGAGATGACCCAGGCGGAATGGGAGGCGCTCTGCGATGGCTGCGGCAAGTGCTGCCTCCTGAAGCTTGAGGACGCGGACACCGCCGAGGTGGCCTTCACCCGGGTCAGCTGCCGGCTTCTGGACACGGAAAGCTGCCGCTGCGGGCAATACGAGCTGCGCAAGCAATTCGTCCCCGATTGCGTGGTGCTGACACCCGAGAATATCGATACCGTCGCCTATTGGATGCCCGCAACCTGCGCCTACAAGCTGCTCTATGATGGCAAGCCACTCTACCCGTGGCACCCGCTGATCTCCGGCCGGGCCGAGAGCGTCCATGAGGCCGGGATCTCGGTCGCGGGCTGGGCGATCCCGGAGTTTGAGGTCGCGGAAGAAGAGCTCGAGGATTACCTGATCGAGCCCGAGGGCGAGTAGCCCTCCGCCGTCAGAAAAGCCTGCAGCAGGGGCGCAATCTCCGCCGCATGGGTCAGGGGCAGCATATGCCCCGCCCCCGCGATCACCCGCGCAGTCGCTTGCGGCAGCGCCGTGCCAAGCGCGGTCTGGATCGCCGAGATGATCGGTGGCGAGCGATCCCCGGCCAAGAGGAGCGCCGGGCAAGTGATTTCCTCCAGACGCGGAACAAGGTCGAATTGATCCGCCAACATCGTGGGGATGGAGCGTGGGATCATCGGGATCCGCGCGGTCACCTCAGCCTGCTGCGCCGGGCTCAGGCGCGCCCAGGGCGCCCCACCCCAGCGATCAAAGAAGAGCGCCGCGGCCCGGGGCCAATCCTCGGCAGCGAAAGCTTCGCCCTCCGGGGCGCAGGACGCCTCATAGGCGCGCAAGGCCACAGGATCGGACAAGCGCGCGGCGGCGAAGAGCACAGGCTCCGCCAGCACCAACCGCCGCACCCGCGCCGGGTTCTCCAGTGCGAGGCGCAGGGCCACCGTGCCACCATAGCTGTGCCCGACCAGATCCACCGGCCCCTCGAACCGCGCGAGCAGGGCCTGCGCCACCTCCATCACATGGCTGTGATCATCGCGCGCCGGATCCCAGGGACCCGAGCCGCCATGTCCGGGCATGTCGAAGCTCACGAGACGCCGCCCGGGCAGGCGCGCAAACAACGGCTGCCAGCCCCGCGCGCTCCCAAGTGCGCAATGGAGAAAGAGCGTGACCGGGCCCTCCCCCGTCACGCTCCAGCATATTTCGGTCCCTGCGAGGGTCTCGCGCGGCACTAGAGCGTGCCGTCGAGATGCGCCTCCAGATCATCGAGCCGGTCCTGCCCCCAGAACCGCTGATCATCCTCGGTGATGAAGAAGGGCGCGCCGAAGACACCCCGGCTCACCGCCTCTTCGAGGTTGTTGGCATAGGCCTCGGCCCCGCTCAGGAGCCCACTATCGGCAAGGCTCGGGTCAAAGCCCGCCGCGCTGAGACACTCCTTGATCACGACATCCTCGGCCACATCCTTTTCACCGGCCCAGCAGGCCGCGGTGAGGCCATTGACCAGCTTGCCCATATCCCCACCTCCGGCGGCCTGCGCGGCGATGATCGCATAGGAGCTCGGCGCCGGGTTCGTCGGCCAATGGGCGGGTTTGATGTTGAGCGGCAGCCCGGTCTTTTTCGCCTGACGGGCCAGTTCCTGCAGGCGGTATTCCTGCCGGGAGGGGTGGCGATCCTTGGGTGGCGTGCCCCCGGTGCGGCTGAACAAAGCCATGATATCCAGAGGCTTGTAGACCAGCGTCAGGCCATGCTTGGCGGCGATCTCCTCGACACGCCCTCCGGTGAGATAGGTGAAGGGTGAAATTGTTGCGAAATAGTAGTCCAGCTGCGCCATTGATGCCCCCCGCTGCGCTGTGTGCGCCCGGATCGGGCGCTTACCTAGGCAAGACCGTATGGCAGTGGTAAGCGGTGTCAACTCCACCACGAGGTGAGTCCCCCGGCAACAGGCCCGCAAAGGATCAGAGACCCGATGCCCGCACAAATCTCCCCGAAAATCATCTCCGGCAATGCCAATGTCCCCTTGGCCAAAGCCATCTCCCGCCGCATGTCCGCCTATCGCGGAATGCAGGTCGGTCTGGTCGATACCCGCGTGGAGCGGTTCAACGATGGCGAGATCTTCGTCGAGGTCTTCGAGAATGTGCGCGGGGAGGATATGTTCATCATCCAATCCACCTCGAACCCGGCCAATGACAACCTGATGGAGCTGTTGATCATCTCCGACGCGCTGCGCCGCTCTTCGGCGAGCCGGATCACGGCGATCATCCCCTATTTCGGTTATGCCCGTCAGGACCGCCGCACTAAGGCGCGGACGCCGATCACGGCCAAGCTGGTGGCGAATATGATGGTCGAGGCCGGGGTCGAGCGGATCCTGACCATGGATCTGCACGCGGCCCAGATCCAGGGCTTTTTCGATATCCCGGTGGATAACCTCTATGCCGCGCCGATCTTTGCGCTGGATGTGCTGCACCACTTTGCGGGCAAGCTCGAGAACGTGACCGTGGTCTCGCCCGATGTGGGCGGCGTGGCGCGCGCGCGCGAACTTGCCCAACGGATCGGCTGTGGTCTGGCGATTGTGGACAAGCGCCGCTCGCAGCCGGGCGTCGTGGAAGAGATGACCGTGATCGGCGAGGTCGAGGGCAAGACCTGCATCATCGTGGACGACATCTGCGACACGGCCGGAACACTCTGCAAGGCGGCGGACCTGCTGATGAGCGAAGGGGCGACCGAGGTCCACTCCTACATCACCCACGGCGTGCTCTCGGGGCCTGCCGTGGACCGGATTACCAAATCCTCGATGAAGAGCCTCGTGATCACCGACTCGATTGCAGCCACGGAGCCCGTGAAAGCCGCCCATAACATCCGCATCGTGCCCACGGCCCCGGTCTTTGCCCAGGCGATCCTGAACATCTGGAACGGCACGAGCGTCTCGTCTCTCTTCGACACGGACACGCTGACACCGATCTATGAAGGCATGTACGCCAACGCGAGTTAGAGACTTTCGGGACTGATGATTGGCTAGCGTCGGTTTGGCGGACAAACCTGTCATCGTTTCCAAGCACCCAATGACGGCAGCACCACCCAAACCGGACACTCGCGTTAAGCGTAAGCTAAGGCGAGTATCTTAGGTCAATCGTTCTGGCACCTGCGCCATACTGCTCCATTGCCGGGGCGACTGACCGTACATCCGCTTAAACTCTCGGCTGAACTGAGAGGCGCTTTTATAGCCTACATCCCAGGCTGCCTCCGACACGGTCTTTCCTTCGGCAATCTTCATAGCGGCGTTGTTCAGCCGCATGGATTTCACGAACTGGATCGGAGACATCGTCGTGGCGTCCTTGAACCGCCGATGGAAGACCGCGCGGCTCATGCCAGCGTGGTCGGCCATGTCGTCGATGGTGACGTGCTTGTCCAGATGGGTCGACAGGTAGTCGATGGTGCGCGCGATTTCGTTGCCGACAACAAAGGCACGTCTTGCCGCTGCCCCGGCCTCGCCCATGAGCACCGCATAACACAACTCGCGCAGTCGCCCCTGTCCGAGCACCCCCAGATCCACCGGATTGTCGAGCAACTCAAGAAGCCGCAACAGAGCCTGCGTGAAACCAACATCCCAGGACGCCAATGCCAAAGCCGATGGCGCGTCATCCCACGATTGTCTGTGGCCATCGGCGGCGGTCTCGATCTCCATGGTGAGCTCGCGCATCATCCGTGACTCCAGCGCAATCACGACGCCGAGCAGAGGATCGTCCTTGGACGCCAATGGCGTGCCCGCCTCTACCGGTAAAGTCATGGGGCACAGCAGGTATTTGTCGCTGCCATAGACGTGGTGCTCACCGTCCAAGACAGCTTCCTTGGTGCCACTGAGAATAGCCACCACCGTGGGCTCGTAGACGGCAGGCACGCAGGGCTTGGCCTCGGTCACCCGGAAAAGCTGGACGCCTTTCAACGCGGTGTCGACGAGGCCTGCCTCTGGCAGACGGCCCTCGATTAGGTTTTTGATCTGGTCTTTGCTCATGCGCTCTAGCTGGCAGAGGACTTTCATCTTTGCAATAGGGTTGAGACGATTGGGCAAGTAATTGAGATTATATCGCCTGTTTCTGTGTCAAACCTGGTTCTATCTGTACTTCCAAGCAACCACACCTCAAACCGCCAGTTTGGGCTGGCAGGAGACAGAAAATGGCAGATACGACATTTGGACCCAAAGGCTGGACACCCGAGCGCCTGGGCAACCAGACAGGCAAGACCTACATCATCACTGGCGCCAATGCTGGCGCGGGCTTTCAAGCCGC
Organism: Dinoroseobacter sp. S76; assembly: GCF_049801095.1. Taxonomy (NCBI): domain Bacteria; kingdom Pseudomonadati; phylum Pseudomonadota; class Alphaproteobacteria; order Rhodobacterales; family Roseobacteraceae; genus Dinoroseobacter; species Dinoroseobacter sp. S76. The sequence continues at coordinate 784,018 of NZ_JBNAGH010000001.1, forward strand.
GCGCATTCTTCTGAAGAAGAACGCTAGGGTGGTGATGCTGAACCGCTCAGCCGAGAAATCCGAGGCGGCCGTCGCGGACCTGAAACAGGAATTTGGCGCAAAAGCCGATGTGAGCTTCATTCGCATGGATCTATCCGTTTTGGATAGCGTGCGCGAGGCGGCCGAAGAAGTTCTGAAGACGGTGCCTCGGATCGACGCGCTGATCAACAACGCGGCCATCGCGCAGGTACCGACGCGCAAGCTGACCGTCGACGGGTTCGAAAGCCAGCTTGGCACCAACCACTACGGACATTTTCTGCTCAATGGCCTACTCTTTGATCGCATAGCCGAAAGCAAAGGCCGGATCGTGGTCGTTGCCAGCCTCGGCTACAACATGGGTCTCAAGACCATCAAGTTCGACGACATGAACTGGGATGAGGGCTACGGAGCGAACACCGCCTATTCTCAGAGCAAGCTGGCGCAAATGATGTTTGCCTATGAGTTGCAAGACCGTTTGGCTGCGGAGGGGCGTAAAGATGTAGAGGTCTTCGTCTGTCATCCGGGCTCGTCGGCCACATCGTTAATCACAACAAGCGGCAGCCGCACAATGCGTTTCATCTGGTGGCTGATGACGAAGACCCCGATGGTCCAAACCGCAGAGCAAGGCTCGTACCCTGAGGTCATGTGCGCGACCGAAGAGGCCCTGACCGAGCAACGCGCCCTTTACGGCCCGACGGGCCACATGGAAGCGGTCGGCCCAGTCGGCAAGGGCACATTGAACGGGCACGCCCATGACAAGGCTGTCATGACACGGCTTTGGGATGAGTCTGAAAAAGCTGTGGGGTTCGAGTGGAAACTCTGACCAATTGTTAGAAGTCGGCTACCAGCGCACCGGGACGGAAAGCGGCCATTGGTGCGCTGTGCAGCATCCTGAAGGTCTGGGCTCAAAGTTGACTTCCGTCGCCCCACATCAATCCACCTGCCACTGATCCTCTGAGGTCAACTCGCCAATTGCGAGCCACGTCGCGTGGAGGCGCGCCACCCGCGTATCTCCCCAGGTTCGAAACACCAGATCGAACCCATCCGCCGTGACCCCATCAGCCTGCAGGTCCGCGCGCTGGTTGGCGCCGTGATCGATATCCCAGAGCGCCAGCCCCACATGGACCACCGGAGCCGCGCTGAACGGCTCGGAGAAGGTCACCGAGCGGCGCACTTCGCGCTGGCCTTCGCCGGTCCACATCTCGCCACCGTCCTCGAAATCGGAAAAGAGCGAGACATAGCCTTGGTCCACACCGATCAGGTGGTTGCGCAGTTTCTTCATGACAGAGCTTTTCGGGGAAACATTGCCGTTCTTTTAGGCAAAGTGTCGCCGGGAGGCAAAGAAAAAGCCCCGCCGAAGCGGGGCCTTCTATTCTTCAGATGCCGGGCTGAGCGCAGAGGCCTCAGACCATATCCTCGAGCAGACGCACGAAGTCGGACACGACCTTTTCGGCCACGTCCTTATCCGCACCTTCCGCATCCGCGGCTTTGGCGCGGGCTGCTTCGAGATGCTCCTCGATGGCGGCGCGGGACTCCGCACCGGCAGGATAGGCCCGCTCGGCCAGCACGGTCGTGCCGGTCGGGCTGATCTCGGCAAAGCCACCGGTCACCACATAGGCCGACGTCCCCTCGGGGCCGTTGACCTGCAGCAAGCCGGGGCGCAGCGTCGTGATGGTCGGCGCATGATCGGCCATGGCCGTCATGTCCCCGTCCGCCCCGGGCAGCTGCACCTCGGTCACCTCAAGCGACGCGAGGCGCCGCTCGGGGGACACGAGGTCGAATTGCAGGGTGTTTGCCATGATGACCCCTTACGCCGCGTCTGCGGCCATGCGCTCGGCTTTGGCGATCACCTCGTCAATGCCGCCCACCATGTAGAAGGCGCCTTCCGGCAGGTGGTCGTACTCGCCCGCCACAACGGCCTTGAAGGACGCGATGGTGTCTTCGAGCGGCACCTGCACCCCGTCGGAGCCGGTGAATACCTTCGCCACGTCGAACGGCTGGGAGAGGAAGCGCTGGATCTTCCGGGCGCGGGCCACGGTCAGCTTGTCCTCTTCAGACAGTTCGTCCATCCCGAGGATCGCGATGATGTCCTGCAGCGACTTGTAGCGCTGGAGGATCCCCTGCACCGCACGGGCCACACCGTAATGCTCTTCGCCGACGATGGCCGGGTCCATGAGACGCGAGGTGGAGTCGAGCGGGTCCACAGCCGGGTAGATCCCGAGCTCGGAGATCGCACGCGACAGAACGGTCGTGGCGTCGAGGTGGGCAAAGGACGTGGCCGGCGCGGGGTCGGTCAGGTCATCCGCAGGCACGTAGACGGCCTGCACCGAGGTGATCGAGCCGGACTTCGTGGAGGTAATCCGCTCCTGCATGGCGCCCATATCAGTGGCCAGGGTCGGCTGGTAGCCCACAGCAGAGGGAATACGGCCCAGAAGCGCCGACACCTCAGAGCCTGCCTGGGTAAAGCGGAAGATGTTGTCCACGAAGAACAGAACGTCGGTCCCGGACTGGTCGCGGAACTGCTCGGCCAGGGTCAGACCGGTCAGAGCCACACGCATCCGGGCTCCCGGAGGCTCGTTCATCTGACCGTAAACCAGGGCCACCTGGCTCTTGGACAGATCATCAGGGTTGATGACGTTGGATTCGATCATCTCGTGGTAGAGGTCGTTGCCCTCACGGGTCCGCTCGCCCACGCCCGCGAACACCGAGAAGCCCGAGTGCACTTTGGCGATGTTGTTGATCAGTTCCATGATGAGAACCGTCTTGCCCACGCCGGCACCGCCGAAGAGGCCGATCTTGCCGCCCTTGGCGTAGGGCGCGAGCAGGTCGATCACCTTGATGCCCGTGGCGAGCACGGCGCTCTCGGTGGACTGTTCGTTGAACTCCGGCGCGTCCGCGTGGATCGAGCGGGTCTCGGTCGCTTCGACCGGGCCGCCTTCGTCCACGGGCTCACCCACAACGTTCAGGATCCGGCCCAGGGTCGCGTTGCCCACGGGGATCGTGATCGGGCCGCCCGTGTCCTCAACCGCCTGCCCGCGCACGAGTCCTTCGGTTGCGTCCATGGCGATCGCGCGCACGGTGTTTTCGCCGAGGTGCTGGGCCACTTCGAGGACCAGCCGCTTCCCATTGTTGTCCGTCGTCAGAGAGTTCAGGATTTCCGGCAGGGCATCCTCGAACTGCACGTCGACAACGGCGCCGATCACCTGAGTGATTTTGCCTTTAGCATTTGCCATTTGATGTCTCCGGTTCCGTTAGAGCGCCTCGGCGCCCGAAATGATTTCGATAAGCTCGTTGGTGATGACGGCCTGACGCGAGCGGTTGAACTCGATGGTCAGCTTGTCGATCATCTCGCCGGCATTGCGCGTCGCGTTGTCCATGGCGCTCATGCGAGCCCCCTGTTCGGACGCGCCGTTCTCCAGCAGAGCTGCGAAAATTTGCGTTGCGACCCCGCGCGGCAGAAGATCGGCGAGGATCGCCTCTTCCGACGGCTCGTAGTCATAGAGCGTGGCATCTCCGCCCTCTTCAGGGGCGTCGAAGGAGGCCGGGATGATCTGCTGCGCAGTCGGGGTCTGACTGATCACCGACTGGAATTGCGCATAGAAGATCGTCGCGACATCGAACTCTTCAGCGTCGAAGCGGGACAGCAGGTCCTGCGCGATATCGGAGGCATTGTCATAGCCGATGCGCTTGACCTCGGAGAGATCCACGTGACCGACGAAATACTCGCCCAGATCGCGCTTGATCGCCTCGCGGCCCTTCTTGCCGACGGTCAGGATCTTGACGGTCTTGCCCGCTGCGATGAGCTCCTGGGCATGGGTCCGGGCGAGCTTGGCAATGGACGAGTTGAACCCGCCGCACAGACCCCGCTCGGCGGTCATGACCACCAGAAGCTGCACCTGATCGCTGCCCGAGCCCACGAGGAGCTTGGGACCGCTATCGCCATCGCCGACCGATGCCGCGAGCCCGCCGAGCACGGCATTAAACCGCTCGGTATAGGGGCGCGAGGCCTCGGCCGCATCCTGGGCCCGCCGCAGTTTTGCGGCAGCCACCATCTGCATGGCCTTCGTGATCTTCCGAGTGCTTTTCACACTCTCGATCCTGTTTTTGAGGTCCTTAAGACTTGGCATGTCTCAGACCCCTTACGCGAAGGTCGCGGCGTATTCGTCGAGCGCGGCCTTGATCTTGTCCTCGGCGTCCCCTTTGATTTTGGGGTCGTCCTTGGTGATCATGTCGAGAAGCGAAGCGTGCTTGCCACGCAGATGGGCCAGCAGCCCCTGCTCGTAGCGGCCCACATCGGACACGTCGATCTTGTCGAGATAGCCTTTGGTGCCCGCATAGATCACGCAGACGATCTCTGCGTTGGTCAGGGGCGAGTACTGGGGCTGCTTCATCAGCTCGGTCAGACGCGCACCGCGGTTCAACAGCTGCTGGGTCGCGGCGTCGAGGTCGGAGCCGAACTGGGCGAAGGCCGCCATCTCGCGGTACTGAGCCAGTTCCAGTTTCACCGGACCGGCAACCGATTTCATCGAGTTGGTCTGGGCCGAGGAGCCCACGCGCGACACCGACAGACCGGTGTTCACGGCGGGACGGATGCCCTGATAGAACAGCTCGGTTTCGAGGAAGATCTGACCGTCGGTGATGGAGATCACGTTGGTCGGAATAAACGCGGACACGTCGCCACCCTGGGTTTCGATGATCGGCAGAGCCGTCAGCGAGCCATTGCCGCTGTCATCGCCGAGCTTCGCGGAGCGCTCGAGCAGGCGGGAGTGGAGGTAGAACACGTCACCCGGATAGGCTTCACGCCCCGGCGGACGGCGCAGCAGCAGGGACATCTGACGATAGGACACGGCCTGCTTGGAGAGGTCATCATAGATGATCAGCGCGTGACGGCCATTGTCGCGGAAATGCTCAGCCATCGCGGTCGCGGCATAGGGTGCCAGGAACTGCATCGGGGCCGGGTCAGAGGCGGTGGCTGCCACAACGATGGAGTAGTCGATGGCGCCGCTCTCTTCGAGCTTCTTCACCAGCTGCGCCACGGTGGAGCGCTTCTGGCCCACGGCGACGTAAACGCAGTAGAGCTTCTGGCTCTCGTCGTCGCCCGCGGCTTCGTTATAGGATTTCTGGTTCAGGATCGCGTCCAGAGCCACGGCGGTCTTGCCGGTCTGACGGTCACCAATGATCAGCTCGCGCTGGCCACGGCCGATCGGGATCATCGCGTCCACGGATTTCAGGCCGGTTGCCATGGGCTCGTGCACGGATTTACGCGGGATGATGCCCGGCGCCTTGACGTCCGCGATGCCGCGCTTGGAGGCGCCGATCGGGCCTTTGCCGTCCAGCGGGTTGCCCAGACCGTCCACAACACGGCCCAGCAGCTCGTCACCGATCGGCACGTCCACGATGGAGTTGGTGCGCTTGACGGTGTCGCCTTCTTTAATGTCGCGGTCGGAGCCGAAGATCACGATACCGACATTGTCGACTTCCAGGTTCAGGGCCATCCCGCGGATGCCGCCCGGGAATTCGACCATCTCACCGGCCTGCACATTGTCCAGCCCGTGGACACGCGCGATGCCGTCACCGACGCTGAGCACGCGGCCCACTTCGGCGACTTCGGCTTCCTGGCCAAAGTTCTTGATCTGCTCCTTGAGGATCGCAGAGATTTCGGCAGCTTGGATTCCCATTTACCCGACCTCTTTCATTGTATTCTGGAGTGCATTGAGCTTCGCGCGGATCGAGGTGTCGATCATCTTCGAGCCCATTTTGACGACAAGACCGCCGATAAGGGAGCTATCGACGGTCGTATTCACTTTAACGGTTTTGCTGGCGGAAGCGCTGAGGACCTTGGTCAGCTCGGCCAGATTGTCCGCGCTGAGCGGCTGGGCGGAGGTGACATCGGCGGTGATCTCGCCCTTCTCCTCGGCGATGCGCGCGCGCAGGCTTGCCACAAGCTGGGGCAGCACAAAGAGACGGCGCTTGCCGGCCATCAGGGTCAGCGCATTCGCGAGCATCGCGGGCAGCCCCATTTTCTGTGCAAGCGCAGAAATCGCAGCGCCCTGCTCATCGCGGCTATAGACCGGAGACGAGATCAGGTCGCGGAACTCCGCGCTGTCTTTCAGCGCGGCGTCGAGCGTGTCTGCACCCGCCTCCAGCGCGCTGAGGTTGTTTTCTTCCTTGGCCAGTTCAAAGATCGCCGTCGCATAACGATCAGCGATACCGGAGGAGATCGAAGCTGAGTCTGACACGTCCACCCTTCCGCTGTCTGTGCCGCACGGAGATGGAGGTTCCGTGGCAGCCGCTTGAGGACCCCGCCAGACGCAGGATCCGGAAATTCTCGGCGGAAATAACAGACACCCCCTGCTGCCGCAACTCTGTTAGTATTTGTGATCACTACCAAAAAATACGTAGTTTCAAGAGATTAGACCTAAGCCCTTGAGAGCGCGACACTTTGAAGCTTGAAGATTGACGGATCCCCCTCCTGTGTTAGCGCCAGAACAGTGAATCGTTCTACCTGAGGTGGATTCTGCAGCTGCTAAATCGGCTTGACCCCGGAGGCCGGAATCCCCTCCAGAACCTGAAGCGGTCGGCGCAACCGCGTGGCCCGGTCCGCATAGGTCGGTTCCTGCACGTGCTTGGACACTTCCACGAGGAAAACACCCCCCGCGAACCGCGCGGGCAGGTACTGCCCCAGCTTCTCGCAGGCGGCGGTGGAACGCAGCCAGAAGCGTTTCTCGCTGGGCGGTGTAAAGAGGGCCGAGGCGTGACGTTCGTTCACGAAGCCATGGTCGCTGAGCTGCGCCTCAAGCTGACCGAGGCTGTAAGGGCGGCCATAGCCAAAGGGCGTCCCGTCCCGCCGGGTCCAGAGGCCCGCCCGGTTCGGCACGACAAAGAGGCCCCGCCCCCCCGTGGCCAGCACCCGCCAACACTCCGCCAAGAGCGAGGCCGGGGTCTCGGAGGTCTCGAGCCCGTGCAGAACAACCAGCTTGTCCACACTGCCGGTCTCCAGGGGCCAGGAGCGTTCGTCGCACAGGACCGAGATATTGGGCATCCCCGCGGGCCAGGGCATCACCCCTTGGGGGCCGGGCATCAGGCCCACCACCCGTTCGGCATCGGCAAGATAGGGGCGCAGCAAGGGCACCGCGAAACCAAAGCCCGCCACGGTCTCGCCTTGCGCCTTGGGCCAAAGGCTCAGCATCCCGTCACGAATGGCCGCCTGTGCCACCCGCCCCAGACGCGTGCGATAGTAGAACTGGCGCAGATCAAGTACGTCGAGGTGCAAACGCGGTCTCACAAAGATGAACGGTCCCGCACGCCTCATCTTGAACGTGCCCACGGCATTATTAACTACATGGCCCGACCGGATCGGCAAAGAAATAGCGCGGCGCCAGACCGGTGATGTTGTCGCGGCCTCGAGAGGCTCGCCCCCGAACCGGGACACACGCAAGGGTGATAAAGTCCTGAGCCCCTTACCCTTAGACCACTTTTTGCACAAAAAATGTGCAACCCATTCAACAGAAATAGGGGCTGCGGCCCGAAACCCACCGAGACATCTCGTCTCAAAACACAGCCAATCCTTCGGAGCCCTTGCGGATCCACACGGTTTTTCGCCGGAGAAAGGCGCAAAACCCCAGAAAAATGCGCGGCGCCTCGGAATGCGCGCCACTGCCTTCAGCCTGATCACGAATGGGGTCAGAACGCGGTTTTAAGGAAAAAAGCCTTGAAGCGCGCCAAAGAACACCGAACTTTAATGAACAAGGGAAATGGTTACGGATACAGCCCCCATCCGTGGCCCCAATGAAAGGAGCTCCCGGTGCCTTCGTTTTCTAATACGCTCGAACAGGCAATCCACACCGCGCTCGCCCAGGCCAATGCACGTCGCCATGAGCTGGCGACGCTCGAGCATCTGCTTCTGGCGCTCATTGATGAGCCGGATGCCGCCAAGGTGATGAAAGCCTGCAATGTCGATCTGGACGCCCTGCGCCAGACGCTCGAAACCTTTATCGAAGATGACCTCTCGACCCTCGCCACGGATGTCGAGGGGTCCGAAGCCGTGCCCACCGCCGCGTTCCAGCGCGTGATCCAGCGCGCGGCGATCCATGTGCAATCCTCCGGACGGCAGGAAGTGACCGGGGCGAATGTCCTTGTTGCGATCTTTGCCGAGCGGGAATCCAACGCGGCCTATTTCCTGCAGGAGCAGGACATGACGCGCTATGACGCGGTGAACTTCATCGCCCATGGCGTGGCCAAAAACCCAAGCTTTGGCGAGTCCCGCCCGGTCTCGGGCGCGTCCGATATGGATGAGGAGGCAACCGCCTCCACCGATCAGGGCGGTGAAGAGAAAGAGTCCGCGCTTGCCAAGTATTGCGTCGATCTCAACGCAAAGGCCCGCAAGGGCGATGTCGACCCGCTGATCGGGCGCGATGGCGAGGTGGAGCGGTGCATTCAGGTGCTCTGCCGTCGGCGCAAGAATAACCCGCTTCTTGTGGGCGATCCCGGCGTTGGTAAGACCGCCATCGCCGAAGGTCTTGCGCGCAAGATCGTGCAGGCCGAGACGCCGGAGGTCCTACAAGGGGCCACGATCTATAGCCTCGACATGGGCGCTCTGCTCGCCGGGACCCGCTATCGCGGGGATTTCGAGGAGCGTCTGAAGGCTGTGGTCACCGAGCTCGAGGATCACCCGGATGCGGTGCTCTTCATCGACGAGATCCACACGGTGATCGGCGCGGGCGCGACCTCGGGCGGGGCGATGGATGCCTCGAACCTGCTGAAGCCTGCGTTGCAGGGCGGCAAGCTGCGCTGCATGGGCTCGACCACCTACAAGGAATTCCGCCAGCATTTCGAGAAGGACCGCGCACTGAGCCGCCGGTTCCAGAAGATCGACGTGACGGAGCCTTCGGTCGAGGACGCGGTGAAGATCCTCAAAGGTCTCAAGCCCTATTTCGAAGATCACCACGCGATCAAATACACCTCCGACGCGATCAAGACCGCGGTGGAACTCTCGGCACGCTACATCAATGACCGCAAGCTACCGGACAAGGCGATCGACGTGATCGACGAGGCCGGTGCCGCGCAGCATCTGGTGGCCGAGAGCAAGCGGCGCAAGACCATCGGCGCCAAGGAGATCGAAGCGGTCGTCGCCAAGATCGCCCGGATCCCGCCGAAGAACGTGTCCAAGGATGATGCCGAGGTGCTCAAGGACCTCGAGGTCACCCTGAAGCGCGTGGTCTTCGGTCAGGACAAGGCCATCGAGGCGCTCAGCTCCGCTATCAAACTGGCCCGGGCCGGTCTGCGTGAACCCGAAAAACCCATTGGCAACTACCTCTTTGCAGGTCCCACCGGGGTCGGCAAAACCGAGGTGGCCAAGCAACTCTCGGATACGCTGGGCGTCGAGCTTCTGCGCTTTGATATGTCGGAATACATGGAGAAGCACGCGGTCAGCCGCCTGATCGGCGCGCCTCCGGGCTATGTCGGGTTCGACCAGGGCGGTCTGCTGACCGATGGCGTGGATCAACACCCGCATTGCGTGCTCCTGCTCGACGAGATCGAGAAGGCGCATCCGGATGTTTACAACATCCTGCTGCAGGTGATGGATCACGGCACCCTGACCGACCACAATGGCCGGACGGTGGATTTCCGCAATGTGATCCTGATCATGACCTCCAATGCGGGCGCCGCCGAGCAGGCCAAGGCCGCCATCGGCTTCGGTCGTGATCGGCGCGAGGGCGAGGATACCGCCGCGATCGAGCGGACCTTCACGCCCGAATTCCGCAACCGTCTGGACGCGGTCATCAGCTTCGCGCCGCTCGGCAAGGAGATCATCCTGCAAGTGGTCGAGAAGTTCGTGCTGCAACTCGAAGCGCAGCTTCTGGACCGCAATGTCACCATCGAGCTCACGCCCGAGGCCGCGCAACTGCTGGGTGACAAGGGCTACGACGACAAGATGGGTGCCCGCCCGCTGGGCCGTGTCATTCAGGAGCAGATCAAGAAGCCGCTGGCCGAAGAACTGCTCTTTGGCAAACTGGCCAAGGGCGGTGTGGTGAAGGTCGCTGTGAAAGACGGCGAGATTGATCTGCAGATCGAGCCGATCGGCGCGCCGCGCCTTTCGAGCAAGAAGCCCCCTCTGCTGACCGCCGACTGAGGCAGTCGCCAAGACACACAAAGCCCGGTCCAAGTGACCGGGCTTTTTTCATGGCCCCAGATCCGCTTATTTCTCGGTGAATTTCAGCTCGATCCGGCGGTTGAGGGCCCGCCCCTCCGGCGTATCCGCCAAGCTCACCGGCTGGTACTCGCCAAAGCCCGTGGGCGCGAGCCGCCCGGGCGGGATGCCCAGATCCTCGATCATATAGCGCACCACCGACAGGGCCCGGCCCTGGCTCAGCTCCCAATTGTCCGCGTATTTCCCGCCGCCGAAGATCGGCACATTGTCCGTATGCCCATCGACGCGCAGCACCCAGTCGATGCCCGCGGGGATCCGGTCCGCCACATCCCGCAGGATACCCGCGACCTTGGCGACCTCTGCCTGCCCCTGCCCCGAGAGCTCCACTTCGCCCGTATCAAAGAGCACCGAGGACGAAAACACGAAGCGGTCGCCCTCGATCCGAACACCTTCCTGATCCCCAAGAAGATCGCGCAACTGCCCGAAGAACTCCGACCGGAACCGTTCGAGGTTCTGCGCTTCCGCCTCAAGGCGCAAGCGTTCGGCCTCCTCAAGATTGGCACGGGCGCGCTGTTCGGAGGCCACCCGGGCCAGCGCGGTGTTCAGCTCGGTCCCCAGAGCCTGGATCTGCACCTGCGCCTCGGCATCCTTGGCATTGGCCACGTCCAAAAGCCCCTGCAACCCGTTAAGCTGCGATCGCAGGGCCGCAACCTGCTCGTTGAGAACGGCGACGCGCCGGGCATCTTCGGCGGATTGCGCCTCGACCTGGCTGAGCTGGCGTTGCGCAAGCCCCAGCAAAAGCCGGTCGCGCTGCGCCGCGGTCAGGCGCTCGGACAGGTCTTCGGCCCGGGCGCTCGCCTCGGCCAGATCCCCCGACAATTGCTCCTGCGCCAGTTCGGCGGCGGCCAGCTTGGTCAGCGTATCCTCCGCCTCTTGCCGGCGCTCCTCCAGAGCGAGGGTCATCGCTGTCAGTTCCGCATCGGCGTTCTCGAGCCGCGCGCGCAGGGCCTCCGCAGCGGCTGCCTCGGCAAGACGGGCAGCCTCGGCCTCGCTCAGCGCGCCTTCGCTGTATTCCAACCGGGCACGCAGAGCCTCGGCAGCGGCCAGCTCTGCCAGACGCTCGGTTTCCGCCGCATCGAGCGCGGCAGTCTGATCCGCCACGGTGTCACGCAATTCTTCGAGACGCGCGAGATCCTCGAGCCGGGAAAGCTCGGCCGCATCCAGCGCCGCGGTCTGTTCCGCCACTTGCGTCCGCAGCTCCTCCAGACGGGCCAGACCTTCGAGACGCGCCAGCTCCGCCGCATCAAAGGCTTCGCTTTGCGTGGCCAGATCCGCCTCGAGGGCCGCACGCCGGGCCGCCTCATTCTCCAGCCCAACCTCCGCATCGGACAGGGCACTGCGCAGAGCAAGCTGATCCGCCTCCGCCGCCGCGATCTGGGCCAAGAGAGTGCTGAGCCGGGTTTCCTGTGCTGCCTGATCCGCCTGCAGATCCGCGACCAATGCCTCCAGCGCGTCCGAGCGTGCCGCAGCAAGACGTGCGGCCTCAACCTGGCTGTCCATCTCGGTCCGCATCCGGGCCAGCGCGAGGTTCAACGCCTCAGCCTCGCTGAGCGCCACATCCCGCGCGGCCTCGACCTCGGCGAGAGAGGCCGAGAGGCTGTCACGCTCGCCCGTACGATCCGACAGGGTCTGGCCCAGCGATTGGTTCTCAGACAGCAGAGCCGCCACCCGATCCTCAAAGCCGGAGATCCGTGCGTCGCGTTCAGCGATCGCTGCCTCGGCCGTGTCGATCTGCGCGGTGAGCGTCGCAATCAGCGTGTCCTGCGCCAGCGCCTGCGCCTCAGCATCATCCAGCGTGGCGGACAAGGCCCCGACCGTGTCCGACAGGGTCTCGGTCCGCGTCCGCTCCAACCCCAGCGCATCAGCCAGATCCGAGAGCTGCACGGTGAGGCTATCAAGCTCCGTATCCTTGACCTCGATCTGCTCGCTCAGCACCGATTGCATCACCATGAAGATCGTGAGCACGAAGAACAGCACCAGCAAGAGCGCCGTCATCGCATCCACGAAACCGGGCCAGATATTGCCCGTGGAACGTTGGTTGAACCGGCGCGTCACGGCCATGGATCAGCGCTCATCCGTGGGGTCATTGGGGCGGCGCGCGCGCTGGAACGCCTCCTCCGGGTCGAAGTCATCATGCAGAACCGTGCGCAGGGCTTCGGCAGCCACCGCGGTCGGATCGCTCACACCGGAGCGCGCGGCCTGTTTTACGGTCATGTTGAGCGAGGCCAGATCCCCGCGCAGCTCCGAGACCGTTTCCTGACGCCCGGCGGACATCTCTTCGAGGATGCGGAGAAGCTGCACATCGATGCTGCGCAGGCGCATGCGGCTCTCGGCGTCGATCCCGTCATGGCCCGAAGTGATCTGCTGCTCCAGCATATTGCTGAGCCGTTCCTGACTTTGCGCCACCCGTTCGAGCGCGGCAGTGGTCTGGTCGTTACGTCCAAGTTGCGACGTCAGCGAGGTCACTGACTGCGCCACGCCGACAAGACGCTGGTCGAGCCGGGTCGCACGCTCATCGGCCTGCACGAAGAGGTCCTGCAGGGATTCAATCTGCGCCACCATATGGTCGAGCACCTGCGCCACGATATCCATGTCAAAGCCGCCGCCCTCGACCTCGGAGGAAGCAAAGCCGACCTTGGTGATCGTGGATAGCCATTCTTCCAGCTCCCGGTAGAAGCGGTTTTGGCCATGACCCACGAAGAGCTCCAGAAGCCCGACCACAAGCGAGCCCGCAAGGCCCAGAAGGGAGGAGGCAAAGGCCGTGCCCATACCGCCCAGCTGAGCCTCGAGCCCGGTCATGAGGCGCCCGAACACGGCCACGCCGCCTTCCCCTTCGCTTGGGTCCAGCGATCGGATGGTCTCGACCACCGCCGGCACGGTCGTGGCCAGACCATAGAAGGTACCCAGAAGGCCTAGGAAAATCAGCAGGTTGACGATATATCGGGTGATATCCCGCGCCTCGTCGATCCGTGTCGCCACGGATTCCAGGATCGAGCGGGAGGAGTTCGCGCTCAGCTGCATACGCGCCTTGCGCGCCCCAAGCAGCCCGGCCAGCGAGCCCACGAGCCGCGGCGCGGTCACCCGGGTCGCCGAGGGGACCCCGTTGGCGAAATTCTCGATCCAGCGCACCGCCGACGAAAGTTGCAGCAACTGCAACAGACACGACATCACCCCCGCCACGAAAACCAGGACGATCACCCCGTTCAGATAGGGGTTGGCCAGAAAGATCGGCGCGACCCGCGGATAGGCGAGCCAGCCCCCGGCGCCCACAAGGCCAAGCACCATCAGCATCAGCAGGAACTGACGGGTCGGGCGACCGAACAAGCGCCGCGCTTGGGGGGCCGGAGTTTCCATGATCGAAGCCTTCTTGCCGGTTTTGGCGCAAACGATAAGGTCTGTGCCGCCTATTGCAAAGTGCGACTTACCTGTTTTCCGGCTCAGGTCAAAGAGTTGTGGGCAATTGTTCCACGCGTGCCACCAACCAGGCGAGGTCCGGATCCTGCAGACCGATCTCGCGCAGATGGGACTCGGTGTTGCGCAGATACTCCGTATTGGGACCACGTCCCCCCACAGCCTGGGAGATGATCTGCGCCTGATCCTCGAGCGGCAGGTTCCCGCAATACTGCACATGGCTCTGATCGACCACATAGGTCACCGCCGTCACCGCGCGCCCATCGCGCAAGACCACCGGGGCCGTGATCTCCAGATAGGCCGACGAGACCAGCTCACGCTCGCGCAGGGCCTCCATCGTGTCGGCCTCGGTGCCGGGGGTGACGCGGAACGCGACCCCGTCACAGAAACTCTCGGGCGCTTCATCGAGGGCCAGGACCAGCCCAGGATCCGTCTCGGTCCCGCGATGGTGGATCGAACGCATGCAGAAGGACCTGTGCCAACCGTCGAGCCGGGCAATCTGTTGCTCAGCCACGGGAAATTCCGGGTTCCAGATCAGCGATCCGTATCCAAAGACCCAAAGGGGCGCGTCCATTCTCTGGTCCTCCATGCTTCGCGCGGTTAAACAGCAGCACGTGCTCCGAGGGAAGGGAAAACCCTGATGAAATGGCTATTGGGTGTCTGTGCCGCAGCGGCGCTGGGATGGTTTGCCTATTGGTTCGTCGGGGCATCCGCGCTGGAGCGCAGCCTGACCGCCTGGTTCGAGGATCGGCGCACTGAGGGCTGGCAGGTGGAGTGGACCGAGCTCGACGTGCGGGGCTTTCCCAACCGGTTCGACACGGTGCTCACGGAGCCCGCCCTGGCCGATCCCGGCACCGGGCTCGCCTGGGAGGCACCGTTCTTTCAGCTTCTCGCGCTCAGCTATCAGCCCAACAAGGTCATTGCGGTCTTTCCCAACACGCAGGTGATTTCGACCCCGCTCGGCCGGTCGCAGCTGGATACGTCCAAGATGCAGGCCTCGCTCCATCTCGGCGCCAGTGCCCGCCTGCCCCTGCAAAGCGCGATCTTCGTGGCCGAGACGCCGGAGCTGAGCAGTGACATCGGCCGCACCCGGGCGCAGGCTCTGCGTCTTGCCATGCGCGCGACCGAAGGCGCGGAGCAGACCTATGATCTGGGGATCGAAGCCGTGGGCTTTGCCCTGCCCGTGGCGATCAAGCGGCGGCTCGACCCGGGGGAGCTTCTGCCCCCGGCGCTTGAGACCGTTCGGCTCGACGCGGTGATCCGCTTTGATCGCGATTGGGATCTGGACGCGATTGAAAATCGCCGCCCCCAGCCCCGCGCCATCACCCTCAATGAGGCCCGGGCGCAATGGGGCCCTCTGGGCCTGCGTGCGGTCGGTGACCTTGAGATCGATGAGCGTGGCCGGGCCAGTGGCGCGTTGACGATCAAGGCGAGCAATTGGCGCGAGATCCTGCAGGTGGCGGACCGCTCCGGGCTGGTGCCCAGTGCGTTCCTGCCCCTTCTGGAGCGGGGGCTTGAGGCTTTGGCCGGGCTCTCGGGGCCGGAAACCTCGCTGGACATTCCACTGACCCTGCGCGACGGGCAGATGCGGCTCGGGTTCCTGAACCTCGGCCAGGCGCCACGGTTCTTGCTGCGTTAGGCCGGGCGCCTCAGCGGCAATAGGGCCCGCTGCGATAGCGGGCGACATCGAAATGGAAGTGGTCCTTGTGGTAGCGGTCCGCTTCCGGGCCAAGCACCGTACCAAAGGGGCCACAAGCCGCCTTGTGCATCTGGCGCAGCATTTTGCCCTGCCGCCGGTCATCCCACCCCTTGAGGAGCGTGATCACCGTTCCGTCCTTCAGAACCACGCCGGAGATATCGATGGCCTTGCCCTTGCCATGTTCCGAGATCTTCGCGCCGGGTTTGTGGTTCCGGGTTCGGCAGCTGTAATGGGCCGCCACGCGCAGCTCGGCCAACCCGCCGCCCGTGCGTTTGACCGCCGGTTTGACGCCCGTATCGACCCAACGGCGCAGGGCCTCAGCCGCCTCGCAGGTCATGGTCGCGGCGGTCGACAGGCGCACGCCCTCCACCTCGACCACCTGCACCGCGCCGCGCACCCCGCAGCCGGGCAAGCGTCCCGCGATGTCCGGCACTGGGCGCCCAATGATCTGGCGACTGCCGCAGATACGACCCGTTTTCAAGGGCGTTCCCGGCGGGCGGGTGACCTTCACCCGGGCCTTTTGCGGCTTGAGATCCCCGCGAGGGGCCGGGCGGGGCGAGATCCGCAGGATCGAGAGGCTTGCCGCCTTGATCGCCGGGCGCGTATCCACAAGCGGCAGGGTTGGACGCGGCGCGGGCACGAACCGTTCGGCGACCTGCGAGAGGATCAGCGCCTCGGTACGCGGCGCAGGCCGGGGGGAGCGGTCGAGCGCGAGGGCGGGCAGGCCAAGCGCGATCAGCACCGCACCGAGAACCGCCCCGCGCCCCGGGCTCATTCCGCAGGCGCCTTGGTCTTGGTCAGCGGGACCCGGCCGAAATCTGGCGCATCCGTATCCTGACCCGCGTCGATGATCCCGCGCCGGATCGCACGGGTGCGGGTGAAATAGTCATGCAGGTGGTCGCCATCCTCGGTCCGGATCGCGCGCTGCAGGGCAAAGAGCTCTTCGGTGAAACGCCCGAGGATCTCCAGCGTGGCCGCCTTGTTGGTCAGGAACACATCCCGCCACATGGTCGGATCCGAGGCCGCGATCCGGGTGAAATCCCGGAACCCCGCCGCCGAATACTTGATCACCTCGCTATCGGTGACCCGGCGCAGGTCATCGGCCACGCCGACCATCGTGTAAGCTATCAGGTGCGGCGCATGGCTCGTGACCGCAAGCACCAGATCATGATGCGCCGGATCCATCACATCCACATTGCTGCCAAGCTGCTCCCAATAGGTGCGGAGCTTGGCGACCTCCTCTGCGTCGCTGCCCTCGACCGGCACCAGGATGCACCACTTATTGTCGAAGAGCTCCGCAAAGCCCGAGCGCGGGCCGGAATGCTCGGTCCCGGCGAGAGGGTGACCGGGGATGAAGTGCACGCCCTCGGGGATATGGGGCGCGACCGCTTCGATCACCGCGGCCTTCACGGAGCCCACATCGGTGACCACCGCGCCCGGCTTCAGAACCGGCGCGATCTGGGCGGCCACGCTGCCCATGGCGCCCACGGGCACGCAGAGCACGACGAGATCCGCATCACGCACCGCCGCCTCGACGGTGTCGCAGACCGTGTCGACAAGGCCGATCTCGGCGGCGATGCCGCGGGTCTCGGCACTGCGGGCATACCCTCGGATCTCGGTCGCCAACCCGGCGCGGCGCATGCCATGGGCCATGGAGCCCGCAATCAGACCCAGCCCGATCAGGGCAACCTTGGGGTAGATGACGGTCATCGCGCTTGCTCCTTGAAGGCGGCGACGCCCGCGACCAGCGCGCGGCAGCCTTCCTCATCGCCCACGGTCATGCGCAGGGCTGCGGGCAGCTTGTAGCCCGTCACCCGTCGCACGATCAGACCCCGCGCCTTGAGAAAGGCGTCGCAGGCGCCGGCTTCCTCGGGGCTGGCGAAGCGCGCGAGGATGAAATTGGCCGAGGAAGTATCCGACGGCACGCCAAGTGCTGCCAGTTCGGATGCGAGCCAGGACCGCCATTTGGCGTTCTCGGCGAGGCAATGGGCGGTGTAATCGGTATCCAGCACCGCAGCCTCCGCCGCAGCCAGCGCCCCGGTCGAGAGGTTGAACGGCCCCCGCACCCGGTTCAGCACATCCACCACGGCTTTCGGACCATAGCCCCAGCCCACGCGCAGGGCGCCAAGACCGTAGATTTTCGAGAAGGTCCGGGTCATCACCACATTCTCGCGGCTTTCGACCAGCGCGAGCCCGGCATCGTAATCCGGCACATATTCCGCGTAAGCCCCGTCGAGGACCAGCAGGCAGCCCTCGGGCAGACCATCGGCCAGACGGCCCAGCGCGTTGCCGCCGATCATCGTCCCGGTCGGGTTGTTCGGATTGGCGATGAAGACCAGTTTCGTGCGTTCGGTCACGCCCGCAAGGATCGCGTCCACATCCGTCACACGCTCCCGCTCGGGCACCTCGACCGGGGTGCCCCCGGCGGCAAGGGTGCTGATCCGGTACATGGCAAAACCGTGCTCGGTGTGGATCACCTCGTCCCCCGGCCCCACATAGGCCTGGCAGAGAAAGGCGATGATCTCGTCCGAGCCCGCGCCGCAGATCACCCGATCCGCGTCGAGCCCGTTCACCTCGGCAATCGCCGCGCGCAGGCCCGCGTGATCCGTGGAGGGGTAGCGATGCAGATCCCCTGCCGCGTCCTTATAGGCCGCAATGGCCCGGGGGCTCGGCCCTAGCGGGTTCTCGTTCGAGCTGAGCTTGATGACCTTTTCAACCCCGGCCACATGGGACGCCCCGCCCTCGTATAGCGCGATATCCATGATTCCAGGCTGCGGGGCGATCTGTGTCATATCAAACTCTTAGCGGACGAGAGTGTTCTGCAAGGCCCATGGCTCGTCCAGGGCCAGGTCCTCGGGAAAGGGGCTTTCGCGGTCGGTGAGAGGCGTCCAGTCGGTGTAATGCCCCTCCACCGGGCCGAGATAGGGCAGCTGCACTTCGAGGCAGCGGGCGTAATCCATCTCATCGGTCTCGACGATGCCGGCATTCGGGTTCTCGAGCGCCCAGACCATGCCCGCGAGCACGGCTGAGGTCACCTGCAAGCCGGTGGCGTTCTGATCCGGCGCCAGCTCCTTGGTCTCTTCATTCGAGAGACGCGAGCCATACCAGAGCGCGTTCTTCGCGTGCCCGTAGAGCAGGACGCCGAGCTCATCGATGCCGTCGGTGATCTCATCCACGTCAAAGATGTGATGCGCGGTCTGGATCTGGCCCGAGCCGAACATCTCATGGAGCGACAGCACCGCGTCATCGCAGGGATGATAGGCGTAGTGGCAGGTCGGGCGGAACTCCGGATGGTCGCCCTCGCCCACGGTGAAGTAATCAGCGATGGAAATCGCCTCGTTATGGGTGACGAGGAAACCGAACTGCGGCCCGCGGGTCGGGCACCAGGTGCGCACCCGGGTATCGGCCCCAGGCTGCTCGAGCCAGATCGCGGCCTTGCAGCCACTCTCCTGCCGGTGGGCATTGGCGGGCATCCAGGGCTCGAAGGTGCCCCACCCCATCTCGGAGGGTTGGTAGCCCTCGGCGATGAAGCCCTCGACCGACCATGTATTGACGAAGACCTGATGGGGCTTGGCCTCGGCGCGCACTTGTGTGTCTCGCTCGGCAATATGCACGCCTTGCACGCCCAGATCGCGCATCAGCGCGGCCCAGCCGTCGCGGTTGGTCGGCGCCGCGATGTCGCGCCCGGTATCCTTGGCGAGCATCATCAGCCCGGCCTTGACGAACCACGACACCATGCCCGGGTTGGCCCCGCAGCAGGAGACGGCGGTGGTCCCGCCCGGGTTCGCGGCCTTCTCATCCCGCACCGATTGGCGCAGGGCGTAATTGGTCCGCGCCGCGTTATCCGCCGTGTCGAAATAGTAGCCCGCCCAAGGCTCGACGACCGTGTCGATATAAGGCACCCCGATCTCGCGGCAGTGCTTCATCAGATCGAGCGACGAGGTATCCACCGAAAGGTTCACGCAAAACCCCTTGCCCTCCGGAAAGAGCGCGTTCAGCTCGTCGCGGTAGTTCTCGGGCGTCAGCGCCACCTGCTTATGGGCGATCCCGCGGGCCTTGAGGATCTCGACACCCTCGGGCTTGGGCTCCACTACCAGAAACTGATCGCGGTCAAAGTCGAAATGCCGCTCGATCAGAGGAAGCGTGCCCTGGCCGATAGACCCGAAGCCGATCATCACCACCGGGCCGTCGATGCGGCCATAAACGGGATAGTCGGACATGGGGCTCTCCTGCTCTGGATCGCGGACACGAAAAAAGGGCCGCGCGGATGTCGCGCGGCCCTGAAAAGCGGTTATGCGCGAACGGATTAGTTCTGTGCGTAGTATTCGATCACGAGGTTCGGTTCCATCATCACCGGATAGGGCACATCTGCAAGACCCGGCGTGCGGACGAAGGTCGCTTTCATCTTGTTATGGTCGGCGTCCACATAGTCCGGCACATCGCGCTCGGGCAGCTGGGTCGCCTCCAGCAGCGCGGCCATCTGGCGGGACTTCTCACGCACCTCGACGACATCGCCTTCCTTGACGCGGTAGGAGGGGATGTTGACGCGCTGACCGTTGACCAGGACATGGCCGTGGTTCACGAACTGACGAGCGGCAAAGATGGTGGCGACGAACTTGGCGCGGTAAACCACGGCGTCCAGACGACGCTCGAGCAGACCGATCAGGTTCTCACCGGTATCGCCCTTCACCCGCTCGGCTTCGCCATAGATGCGGCGGAACTGCTTCTCGGTGAGGTCGCCATAATAGCCCTTGAGCTTCTGCTTGGCGCGCAGCTGCAGACCGAAGTCGGACATCTTCTGCTTGCGGCGCTGACCGTGCTGGCCGGGGCCATATTCGCGGCGGTTGATCGGGGACTTCGGACGACCCCAGATGTTCTCGCCCATGCGGCGGTCGATTTTGTACTTGGCAGACGTGCGTTTGGTCACGGCTGATCTCCTTCGATAGAGCGCGCCCGGCTGGGCGCTATGAAGGGCGTTGTCCTCTGGCCTTGCGGCCTGACAGGGATCCTCTTGCGAGGGCCACCAACACCAATGAATGGCGCGCTTATACGCATCGCCCTCGCGGTGTCAACGGCTGTCGCGCCGAGCACGCGCCAAGGGGCGATTTGGCGCGCTCAGGCCCCGGTTTTGCTGGTCACAGCCGGCCCGCTCAGTTGCGCCTCGCCATGGAGCACCCGGTCCGCGAGCACCGCGGCAGAGGTGCGATTCTCCACACCCATCTTCTGGAACACCTGTTCGAGATGCTTGTTGATGGTGCGCGCGCTCAGAGACAGGATCTGCGCGATGTCGCGGTTCGATTTGCCCATGGAGAGCCAATAGAGCACCTCGGCCTCGCGCGGGGTGAGCTGGAACACCTGGGCCAGACGCTCTTCCGGGGCCAGGTCCACAGCCGCCCGGATCCGCAGAAGGATTTCGCGCGACGGCGAGGAGCCAAGATAGGAGATCTCGCACGCCCCCGCCCGGTAGGGCGTGGCGCTTGAGGTCGGCGCCGAACTGCAGGTGCGGAGCCACTGGCCAAAGGCCTGCCCGGAAAAGAGCTCCCGCGCGCAGGTGATCCCGCCGCGCGCCAGTTCTTCCTGGGCCTTGGGGCTGCTCCAGATCAGCTCGCCACTGGTGTTGACGGCGATCACCGTGCGGCCAGTGGTATCGAGGGCTTCGCGCGCGCTCTGGATCATCTTGGCGTTGATCATATGGATGGTGATCCGCGCCAGCAGCTCATCCACCACCACCGGTTTCGTGACATAATCGACCCCGCCGGAATTGAGCCCGCGCACGATATGCTCCGGCTCGGTCAAGCCGGTCATGAACACAACGGGTGCGGGGATCGGGTCGGCCCCGCTCTTCATGCGCAGGCAGGTCTCGAACCCGTCCATCTCGGGCATGACCGCATCCATCAACACCACATCCGGCTCGATCCGCCGCGCGAGATCGATGGCCGTGGCCCCGCTGCGCGCGACGATCACGGTGATCCCGTTTTCTTCGAGCACCGAGGCCACCATGCCGAGGGAATCCGGATCGTCATCCACCACAAGTGCAATATCGTGACGATCCCGATCAGCTGGCAACATCGCGCGTGTCCTTCAATACATCAACAATTCCCGGCAGGTCATAAAGTCCGGCCATCTTGTTCAATCGCACCAGCATCGAGCCGCGCAGGCTGCCGCTTTCGGCCAGCTCCGCGATGCGTTCGGTCAGGGCGCGCGCCATACCGTCCCGGGCCAGCTCGATCAGGGCGAGCCGGTCCTCATCCGAAAGCTCAGAGACCGCCACGCCCGTGGGCGCCGTCGTCTCAGTCATCACAAGCTCCAACCGCAGCAGCTCGGCGATCCGCACCAGAAGGTCGTCGAGGCTATAGGGCTTGGCGACAAAGGCATCGCAGAGGGCAACCTCGCGCGGGGCAGGCTTGCCCACGCGGGCATGGCCCGAAACCATCACGATGGGCGTGGCGCGGAATGCGCCCGAGCGGAGCTTTTCGGCCAGGGTCCAGCCATCCTGCCCCGGCAAGTCGATATCGAGCACAAAGAGGTCGGGCGAGATATCATCCAGCATCGCAAGCCCCTGCTCCGCGCTGTCGGCGGTCACCACCGCAAAGCCCAACGGATCGAAGAAGGCCGTGGCAAGCTGCAGGTGATTGCGGTCATCATCCACAACCATCAGCGTCTTGCGCGGCCCGACAAAGCCCCGCACCGCCCGGGTCCGCGACGGCGAGCCCGTGGTCGCCGGGGCCTGATGGGCATCCACCGCAACGCTGGGCAGCATCAGGCGCACGCGGAACACGCTGCCCACCCCGGGTGTGCTTTCGACGGTGATCTCGCCTCCGAGGATTTCGACCAGCAGCTTGGTGATCGTCAGGCCCAGCCCCGAGCCGGTTTCGCGCACGGTGTTGATCCGCTCGAACGGATTCCAGATCCGCTTGAGGTCCTCGGGTGCGATGCCGACCCCGGTATCGCGCACCTCGATCACGACAACCTCGTTGCGATAGATGATGTGGAGCCCGACCTCCCCTTTCTGGGTGTAGCGGATCGCGTTCGAGAGCAGATTGATGATGATCTGACGCAGGCGCTTTTCGTCGAAACTCACCCATTCCGGCAGCGCGCCCGAGGTGGTGAGCGAGGATTTGAGGCCCTTTTCCCGCGCGCTTTCCTCGAAGATCGCGCTCACTTGGCGCAGGAAGGAAGGAAAGGCGATGCGGTCCCGGCTGATCTCGAGCCGCCCGGCCTCGATCTTCGAGATGTCCAGCAGCCCCTCGATCAGCCCCGCGAGATGCTCGCTGCTGCGCCGGATCGTCTTGACCGAATTGCGTCGCTGGTCGGGGATCTCGGGATCCTTCTCGAGGATCTGCGCAAAGCCGTAGATCGAGTTGAGCGGCGTGCGCAGCTCATGACTGAGCCCGGTCATGTAGCGGGTCTTGGCCAGGTTCGCGGCCTCGGCCTTCTCCTTGGCACGTTGCAGCTCCAGATCCGTCCGCTCATGGGCCCGCACTTCGAACAGCAGGCGTTCGGTCTGCTTCTCGGCCTCGTCCCGGGCCTGATCCTGGCTCTCGCTGATCAGCAGATACATCCAGACCACGACGCCGATGGCGATCATCACCATGGAGAAGATCACCCAGAGCACCGCATCGAAATTCTCGGCATTCTGGAAACTTCGCACCAGCAGAAGGAGCGCCCCAAAGGCCGCCCCAAGCAGGGAGGTGACCATGGCAAACCGGAACATTCGGGACATCAGGACCGTCGCCACGGGGCGGGGGAACACCTCTGTCACGATGCTCTTGGACATATCCGCCAGTCGCGCATGCGGCTTGCAGGCGTCGCGACAATTGCTGTCCAGCGTGCAGCAGAGCGAACAGATCGGCCCGGTATGGAACGGGCAATGGGTCATGTCCTCGGGATCAAAGGTGTATTCGCAGATGATGCAGGTGGAGGCGATCTCCTCCGGGGTGGGGCGTGCGATGTAGTACTTGCCCTTGGTCGCCGCCGCGATCACCGGCGCAAGCACGAAGGAACTGCCCAGCGCGATGAAGGAAGACGTCGCCTCCGCCAGATCCCCGAAGAGCCCGCCATAGGCCAGAAACGACAGCACGCAGGCCGTCGCCATGGCACCAATGCCCACCGGGTTGATGTCATAGAGATGCGCCCGGCGGAACTCTATCCCCGGCGGGCTGTAGCCGAGGGGCTTGTTCACCACCAGATCCGCGACCAGCGCCCCGATCCAGGCCAGCGCCACATGGGAATAGAGCGCCAGTGTCTTTTCCAGCGCGCCGAACACGCCGAGCTCCATCAGCATCACCGCGATGCCCACGTTGAACACGAGCCAGACCACCCGCCCCGGATGGGCATGGGTGAGCCGCGAGAAGAAATTCGACCAAGCGATGGAGCCCGCATAGGCATTGGTCACGTTGATTTTCAGCTGGCTCAGGATCACGAAGACGCTGGTCAGAAAGAGCACGACCATGGGCGAATTGATCGTCTGGTTGAAGACGGTCTCATACATGCGCGTGGGGTCGGTCGCCTCCTCCGCCGGCACGCCATGGGCAATGGCCAGGGTGATCAGGTAGGAACCCGCCAGCATCTTGAGCATGCCCAGCACCGACCAGCCCGGCCCCGCCACGATCAGCGCGCCCCACCAGCGGCGCTTGTCGGCCTTGGTCTCGGGCTCTGGCAGAAAGCGCAGGTAGTCCACCTGTTCGCCGACCTGCGCGATCAGCGAAAAGATCACGCCCGAGGCCGCGCCGAGCAGAATCAGTTTGCCCGCATTGTCCACCGGCTCGGGCGTGTTGCCCTGAAAGCTCGACCAGCCCTCAATGTCGTAGCCCACAAAGGCGAGGATCACGAAGGGCGTGATATGCAGCACAACCCAGAGCGGCTGGGTCCAGGCCTGAAAGGCGGAGATCTTGGAAAACCCGTTGATCACCAAAGGGATGACCACAAACGCGCTGATGAGATAGCCGAGCACCAAGGGCACGCCGAAACAGTATTCCAGCGCCAGCGCGAGGATCGCGGCCTCCAGCGCGAAGAAAATGAAGGTGAAGGTCGCATAGATCAGCGAAGTGATGGTCGAGCCGATATAGCCGAAGCCCGCCCCGCGGGTCAGAAGGTCGATATCCACGCTGTAGCGTGCCGCGTAATAGCTGATCGGGAAGGCCGTCAGGAAGAGAAACGCCCCCACAAGCATGATCGCGAGAATCGCGATATCGAAGCCATATGTCAGGGTCAGCGCCCCGCCGATCGCCTCCAGCGCGAGGAAGGAAATCGACCCAATCGCCGTGTTCGCGACGCGGGCATAAGACCAACGCCGGGCGCGCCGCGCAGTGAAGCGCAGGGCGAAATCTTCCATCGTTTCATTGGCAACCCAGCGGTTATAGCGCCGCTTTTCCTGAGTTGCACGATAGAGCGTTGCCATGAGGCCCCCGGGGATCGATCGCCTTAACATACACAAGGGCGGTCGCGGCTTAGCTGCGGCTAAGCGCGTCCCTCCGCCCCCTGTGTCCTCTTAGTTCCGTTAACGACCTTACAGGGGAGGAACGCGCACCTGCATACGTCATTCGACGTATAAGGTTTCCGACGCTCTTCGGGAAAAAGTTAACGCAGACGGCAGACCCGCTGCCCGACACGTCACTCTATCCCCACAAGGAGCTGTTATGACTGATCGCAAAACACCCAAATCCATGGCCGGACCCAGCCGACGCGCTGTCATGGCCGGCGGCACGGCGCTGGCGGCCTCGCTGTTTCTGCCCAAGGACCTGCGCGCGGCGGATTACCCGACCGCCGAGGTGAACACCACAGGGCTGGCCGTGACCGACGACACGGTCACCATCGGCATCCTGCACTCCGTCACGGGCACCATGGCGATCTCCGAGACCGGCTCCGTGCAGGCCGAGAAGCTCGCGATCGAGCAGATCAACGCACAGGGCGGCATTCTCGGCCGCAAGATCGAGTACATTCAGGAAGACGGCGCCTCCGACTGGCCGACCTTTGCGGAAAAGGCCCGCAAACTGCTGGTCAACGACAAGGTCGCCTCGGTCATGGGCTGCTGGACCTCTGCCAGCCGCAAGGCCGTTCTACCGGTCTTCGAGCAGCATAACGGGTTCCTCTACTACCCGACCTTCTATGAAGGCCTCGAGCAGTCGCCGAACGTCATCTATACCGGTCAGGAAGCGACCCAACAGATCATCGCGGGCCTCGACTGGGTCTCCGAGACCAAGGGCGCCAAGACCTTCTACCTGCTGGGCTCCGACTACATCTGGCCACGCACCTCGAACAAGATTGCGCGGAAGCATATCGAGAACTTCCTCGAAGGCTCCAAGGTCGTGGGCGAAGAGTATTATCCGCTCGGCCATACCCAGTTCAACTCGGTCATCAACAAGATCCGCCTGCGCAAGCCGGACGTGATCTATGCGATCGTTGTGGGTGGCTCGAACGTGGCCTTCTACAAGCAGCTCAAGGCCGCAGGCATCGACCCGGCTGGCGAGAGCCCGCTTGTGCTGACCATCTCCGTGACCGAGGACGAGATCCGCGGCATCGGCGGTGAGAACATCGAAGGCACCTATGCCTGCATGAAGTACTTCCAGAGCCTGGAAAACGAGAACAACCTCGATTTCGTCCGTGCCTTCAAAGAGATGTGGGGCGAGGACATGGTGATCGGCGACGTGACCCAGGCCGCCTATCTCGGACCGTGGCTCTGGAAAGCCGCTGTCGAAAAAGCCGGTTCGTTCGATGTGGACAAGGTCCGCGAAGCGAGCCCGGGCATCGAGCTCACCACAGCCCCCGAGGGCTACGTCAAGGTCCATGAGAACCACCACCTCTGGTCCAAGACGCGGGTGGGCCGTGCCAAGGCGGACGGTCAGTACGACGTCGTGTTCGAGACAGCAGACCTGGTCGAGCCGGATCCGTTTCCCGAAGGCTACCAGTAAGCTGCGACCGAGGGAGGGCGCGGTGCCAGGCGCGCCCTCCCCCACTCCTCCCCCGGCGTTTTCCTAATCCCCCCAGAGGTTTGCGATGTTTTCCGACTATTCGATGGGTGAGCTCGGCGCGATTTTCGCGATGCAGGGTTTCGCCGGTCTCATCCTGTTTTCCGTCTTTGTCCTGATGGCCCTGGGGCTTGCGATCATCTTTGGCCAGATGGGCGTGATCAACATGGCCCATGGCGAGTTCATGATCCTCGGGGCTTACGTCACCTATCTGACTTCGAATGTCTTCGCGACCTACCTGCCGGATCTCTTCAGCATCTACTTCTTCGTCGCGATGATCCTCGCCTTCCTTGCCTCAGGCGCCCTGGGCCTGATCGTGGAATGGGGGCTCATACGACATCTCTATAAACGCCCCTTGGACACGCTTCTGGCGACCTGGGGTCTGAGCCTCATCCTGCAGCAGATCTATCGCAGCGTCTTTGGCGCGCGCGAGGTGGGCGTGACAATTCCCGACTGGATGATGGGCTCCCTGCCCCTGACCGACCTCGTGGAGGTGCCGATCAACGGGATTTTCGTGATGGTGCTCGCGACCTGCATCTCGATTGCCGTCTATGTCATGATGTTCCGCTCGTCCTGGGGCCTGCAGGTGCGCGCGATCAACCAGAACCGCGTGATGGCCGATGCCACGGGCATCAACACCGCCTGGACCGACCGGCTGACCTTCGGGATCGGCTGCGGCGTAGCCGGTGTGGCGGGCTCGGCCTTTACGATGATCGGCTCCACCGGGCCAACGGCGGGGCAGCTCTATATCGTCGACACCTTCCTCGTGGTGGTCTTCGGCGGCGCAGGCAGCCTGCTCGGCACCATCGCCAGCGCCTTCTCGATCAGCCAGGCCCAGTCGATCATGGAGTTCTTCCTCTCCGGATCCATGGCCAAGGTCCTCACCCTGCTGGTGGTGGTCGGCATCCTGATGGTGCGTCCGCAAGGCCTCTTCTCCCTGAAACTGCGCAAGTAAGGAGCTCGACCCGATGCAGGTTTCCTCCAACCGTATCTTCTCCCGCCAGGATCTGATCGCCTTTGCTGTGCTTGCCGCGGTGATCTTCATCCTCCTCCCGCTCGCCCTGGACAGCTTCCGCCTCAACCTTTTTGGCAAGTACCTGACATATGCCTTTGTTGCGGTGGGGCTCGTGCTCTGCTGGGGCGCGGGCGGGATCCTCAGCCTCGGCCAGGGCGTGTTCTTTGGCCTCGGCGGCTACTGCATGGCGATGTTCCTCAAGCTCGAGGCTTCGACGCCCGAGAACACCGCCATCCAGTCCACTCCGGGCATTCCCGACTTCATGGACTGGAACCAGCTGACGGCCCTGCCCTGGTGGTGGGAACCCTTCAACAACCTCGCCTTTGCCCTGTTCGCCGTCGTCGCGGTCCCGGTGATCTTCGCCTTCATCATCGGTGTGGCCATGTTCACCCGGCGGGTGGGGGGCGTCTACTTCGCCATCATCACCCAGGCCTTTGCCGCGATCCTGACGATCCTGATCATCGGTCAGCAGGGCTTCACCGGTGGCGTGAACGGGATCACCGATCTGCGCACTCTGAATGGCTGGGACATCCGCACCGATGAGGCCAAGGAACTGCTCTACTACGTCAATGGCGTTCTACTCTTCCTGTGTCTCGCAGCCGCGCAATATGTCCGCAAGTCCAAGCTCGGCCGGCTTCTGATCGCCATGCGCGACCAGGAAGATCGCGTCCGCTTCTCCGGCTACAACGTGGCCAGCTTCAAGATCTTCATCTTCTGCCTCGGCGCGGCCTTTGCCGGGATCGGCGGCGCGATGTTCACACTGCAGGTGGGCTTCATGTCCCCGACGCTCGTAGGGATCGTCCCCTCGATCGAGATGGTCATTTTCTGCGCTGTGGGCGGTCGCCTGTCGATCGTCGGTGCTGTCTATGGCGCACTCCTGGTGAACTGGGCCAAGACCTCGCTCTCCGAGAGCTTCCCGGAGCTTTGGCTCCTCGGTCTCGGCGGTCTTTTCATCGCGGTGGTGATGGCCTTCCCGAACGGTCTGGCCGGTGTCTATTCCGAGCATGTGGCCCCGCGCATCGCGGCCCTCTTCAAGAAGACGCCCCCGGATCCAAGCCCTGCCAACACGCCTGCCGCGCCGACCAACGTCGCGCCGGTCACCAAGACAGCCGCGGAATAGGAGGCAGCCATGCAAGGACATAACCCCAATTTCGTACTCGCGGTCGAAGGGCTCACGGTTTCCTTCGACGGGTTCAAGGCGGTGGACGATCTCAGCTTTTATGTGGAGCCGAACGAGTGCCGCGTGATCATCGGCCCCAACGGGGCGGGCAAAACCACGGTGCTCGACCTGATCTGCGGGCGCACCAAAGCCACGAGCGGGTCGGTCAACTTCAAGGGGCTTGAGCTGCTTGAAAAGCGCGAAGACCAGATCGTCCATGCGGGCGTCGGGCGCAAGTTCCAGACCCCGTCGGTCTATGAAGACCTCACGGTGTTCGAGAACCTCGAGCTCAGCTATCCGCGCGGGCACTCGGTCTTTGGCGCCTTGCTCTTTCGCCGCGACAAGGAGGTGCAGGCCCGCATCCAGGAGATCGCCGAGACGATCTTCCTCGACGATCAGCTCGAAGAGAAAGCCGCCTTCCTCAGCCATGGCCAGAAGCAATGGCTCGAAATCGGGATGCTGCTGATCCAGGACCCGGAACTGTTGATGCTGGACGAGCCCGTGGCGGGCATGTCGGTGGCCGAACGTAAGAAGACCGCCGAGCTGCTCAACAAGATCATCAAGGACCGCTCGGTCATCGTGATCGAGCATGACATGGGCTTTGTCGCGGATATCGCGACCCGGGTCACCGTGCTGCACCAGGGCAAGACCCTGTCCGAGGGCTCCATGGAGCGGGTGCAGGCCGATCCCAAAGTCATCGAAGTCTATCTCGGCCACTGAAGGAGAACCGCAATGCTGTCCGTTGAAAACCTCTGTGCGGCCTATGGCGAGTCCGAAGTCCTCCACAGTCTCAATCTTGATGTGAAACCCGCCGAGATCGTGGCCGTGATGGGCCGCAACGGGATGGGCAAAACCACCCTGATGAAGACCCTGATGGGGATTGTGCCCGAAAAGGATGGGGAGGCGCGGATCGGCGACACCCCGATCTCGGGCATGAAACCGCACCAGCGGGTCTCGTCGGGCATCGCCTATGTGCCCCAGGGCCGGATGATCTTCTCGGCCATGACCGTGCGCGAGAATATCGAGACCGGCCTGACCTCCACGGGCTCCAAGACCGTGCCCGAGGATATCTATGAGCTCTTCCCGGTGCTTCTGGAGATGAAATCCCGCCGGGGCGGCAACCTCTCGGGCGGGCAGCAGCAGCAGCTGGCCATTGCCCGGGCGCTCGCAAGTGATCCCAAGGTGCTGCTGCTCGATGAGCCGACCGAGGGGATCCAACCCTCCATCATCCGCGAAATGGCCCGGACCCTGCGCAAGATCCGCGATCAGAAGGGCCTGACGATTATCGTATCCGAGCAGGTGCTGAGCTTTGCGCTCGACGTCGCCGACCGGGTGATCGTCATCGAGAACGGCAATTTCGTCCATGACAGCCCGCGAGACGGGATCGACGAGGACCGCGTCGCAAAATTCCTATCGGTTTGACCAAGAAGGAGAGGACAAAACCATGGCTGACACACTGATTTCGGTGGATCTCAGCGAGAGCCCGCACACCAATGAGAATGTGCACAATCGCTGGCATCCCGATATCCCGATCAATGTCTGGGTCGAGCCCGGGGACGATTTCAAGATCGAGACCTATGACTGGACCGGCGGACAGATCAAGAATGACGACGACGCCTCTGACGTGCGCGACGTGGAGCTGGAACAGGTGCACTACCTGTCGGGTCCCATCGGGGTCAAAGGGGCCGAGCCGGGCGATCTTCTGGTGGTCGACATTCTCGATATCGGCGCCAAGGAAGAGATGCTCTGGGGCTTTAACGGCTTCTTTTCCAAGCAGAATGGCGGCGGCTTCCTGACCGAGCATTTCCCCGAGGCTCAGAAATCGATCTGGGATTTCGACGGCATGTTCACCAAGTCTCGCCACGTGCCGGGCGTGAAATATGCCGGTCTCATCCATCCGGGTCTGATCGGCTGTCTGCCGGATCGCAAGATGCTGGACATGTGGAACAGCCGCGAGACCAAGCTCTTCAACACCGACCCGGAGCGCACTCCGCCCCTCGCGGCCCTGCCCAACACCCAGAGTGCCCATATGGGCGCGATGAAGGGCGATGAGCGTGACCAGGCCGCGACCGAGGCCGCCCGCACCGTCCCGCCCCGCGAGCATGGCGGGAACTGTGACATCAAGGACCTGAGCCGCGGCTGCAAGATCTACTTCCCGGTCTATGTGGATGGCGCGGGCCTCTCCATGGGGGATCTCCACTTCAGCCAGGGCGATGGCGAGATCACCTTCTGCGGCGCGATCGAGATGGCAGGCTGGCTGCATCTCAAGGTCGAGCTGATCAAGGGCGGCGTCGAAAAATACGGGATCAAGAACCCGATCTTCAAACCCTCCCCGATCAAGCCGGTCTATGACGATTACCTGATCTTCGAAGGCATCTCCGTGGATGAGGCGGGCGAGCAGCATTATCTCGACGTCCATGTTGCCTATCGGCAGGCCTGCCTGAACGCGATCGAGTATCTCAAGAAGTTCGGTTATACGGGCGCCCAGGCCTACGCGATCCTCGGGACAGCACCTGTGCAAGGGCATATCTCGGGCGTGGTGGATATTCCAAACGCCTGTGCCACGCTCTGGCTGCCCAATGACATCTTCGAATGGGACATGATGCCGAATGCCAACGGCCCGACCAAGTATCTGGACGGCTCGGTGGACATTCCGCTCGCACCCGATCTCTGAGTCCTCACCTGAGGGAGGCCCCCGGGCCTCCCATTTTTATACCGCGCCCGGAGACCCCGATGCCCGTTTATGATTACCTCTGCGAAGAGTGCGGCCCCTTCACCGCCCTGAACTCCATCGCCAATTACAAAGAGCCCTGCGACTGCCCCTCCTGCGAGGCCGAGAGCCCGCGGGTCATGCTCAACGTTCCGCGTCTGGCGATGATGAGCAATGCGAGCCGCACGGCCCATGCCACGAACGAACGCAGCGCCGACAGCCCGAAGCGGTCCAAGAACCACGGGCCGAATTGCGGCTGCTGCGGGGGCGGATCCTCGAAGATGCCGTCAAAGACCCTTCACCACAGCAATGGCGCAAAGTCCTTTCCAACCAAGCGCCCCTGGATGATTTCGCACTGAGCTGCAGGGCCTCGGTGCGCCCCCGGGCCTCCGGGGCCTGGCGCGCGTGTTGGAGGACCGTGCGCCTTTTTTATGCGCTTTATGGAGGGGTTACTGGGTCTGGAAGGCCAGCGGCCACATGAAATCGAGCGGCTTGTAGCCTTGCCCGAGATACTGAACCGTCCCATTGTCGTCGGTCATGTTGTAGCCCGGATGCAGCGCGCCCGCGGGCACCGAGAAGGGGAAGAACGCGCCCGTCTCCGGATTGTAGGACGCGGTCGCGTGACAGGCATGGCAGCTCGCATTGAACCGGGTCCAATAGGCGGGCTGGGCGGTATTGGGACTGCCCGCGAAATCCTCCATATCCGTATGGCCGAGGATCACCGGCACCGTGCCCGCCCCATCCTGGGTGAAGCGGATCTGCGTCCCGTTCGGCGCGTAATTCTCGAACCCGAAGCCGGAGAGCCCCGCCGTCTCCAGCAGACGCGCGATCTCATCGGCAGGCAACGGCGCGCGCTGGGTGATGAAGCTGTCGCGCACATGGGCAATGCCGGGATTGTCGTTGAATTCGATCGTGCTCCAGAACCAGCTGGGGGCCTCGTCATAGAACATCGCCCCCGGATCCGGCAGGGACTGCATCTTCACCATCAGGTGCAGGCCCCGCCACCAGTACTCGCCGCCCTCGAACGGAAAGGTCAGCGCGCCCTCCGGCGCCGGGCTGCCCTCGGTCACCTGAAGCCAGGATGCTTTGAGCTCGATGGCGCCCACGGGCATGTCCACATAGTCGTTTTTGGTGAAGAACGCCGCGATGCCGCGCTTCGTGGTCAGGTCATTCTCGACCAGATAGTCATAGCTGATCTGGTTGCGGTTGACCTCCTCATTCGCCCCATCCGGATCCGCCGTGGCCACGCGCCCGGCCTTCAGGTCCTTCTTCTCGGCGGAGGGTTTCATGGTGCTCCGCGCCGTGTTGGAGAACTCGAAAGGCACCGCCGTCGCAAACGTATCGGGATCCGTGGGCCAGGCCATCCAGAGCGGCACCTGCCCAGTGTCCGACATGCCCCGCCCGGGATCCGCGATCAGCTGATTGACCCGGGCAAAGATCATCCAGGCCAGCAATTGGCGATCGGCCAGATCGCCCTCAAAGGCGAAACTGGCGCAGTCGGCAGCAAAAGCCGCATCGGATTTCTCTAGCCAGCCCGCCCCGGTGCAGGCCTCGGCATCGAGCGCCTGAGCCGGGCTCGCGCTGCCCAGAGCCAAAACGCTCAGGATTGCCGCATGTCGTGTGATGGTCATGAAAGGTGCCCCCCTTTGGAGTCAAAACGCGTGAAGAAAGCGGTCTTTGGATAAACTCCTTCGACTGTATCCCATTCCGCGCCAATCGGGAGAAAACTTGCGAACTGACGCTCGGATGCCCAAATTACCGCTCCGGAACCCAGGATCGATCAGCCCTTAACAGGACCGCCACAAAACCCTGTCAAAACCCGGGCAGATCCGGGCGGGGGCCAGATGCGGCGATGGGGAATTTCCCCTGTGCCCCGCGCACCGTTACACCGGAGAGAGCGCAGGCAAACAGGCACCGGAGACCGGAGAATGACGAGCATCTATGACGATCTGCAGATCGGAGCCGAGGCGCAGGCGACGCGCCTTTGTCGGGAAGAGGACCTGATCGTCTTTGCCAATACCTCGGGCAATTTCAATCCGTTGAACGTCCCCGATCAGGATGGCGACGGGGATGGCCGCCCAGAGGCGGTCGCGCCCTCCATGTGGGTCGCCTCGCTGATCTCTTCGGTGCTTGGGAACCAGCTGCCCGGGCCGGGCACGCGCTACCGGTCCCAGAGCCTGACATTTGTCGGGCAGGCCATGGCAGGCGAGACGCTGGTCGCCAAGGTCCGGGTCCGCGAGAAGTTTGCCGACCGGGTGGTGCGCCTCGACACATGGGTGGAGACAGAGGATGGGCGGCTCCTCGTCGAGGGCGAGGCTGAGGTCTATGCCCCCGAGGTCCTTGTCAGCCTCGACCGCGATCAGGTCCCGGGCCTCGTCGTGCAGCGCCATGTGCATTTCGACGAAATGATTGCCCGGGCCGCCCCTCTGCCACCCTTTACCACCGCTGTCGTCGCCCCGGAGGAGCCTGACGCGCTGGCCGGTGCGATCCTCGGGGCCGAGCACACCTTGATCACGCCGCTCCTCGTTGGGGATCCGGAAAAAATCGCCGCCGCCGCCGAAGCGCGGGGCATTGACCTGTCCCCCTACGAGATCATCGCCGAGCCCCAGCATAAGGCCGCCGCCAAGCGCGCCGTGCAACTGGTTCATGAGGGGCGGGCAAAGGCGCTCATGAAAGGCCATCTGCACACGGATGTGCTCCTGAGTGCGATCCTCAAGAAGGACGGGGGGCTGCGCGGGACGCGGCGGCTCAGCCATGTCTTCGTCATGGATGTGCCCGGGCTGGACCATCCGATCATGATCACCGATGCGGCCATCAACATCGCGCCGGATCTCAAGACCAAGGCAGATATCATCCAGAACGCCATCGATTTGGCCAATGCGATCGGGATCGACACGCCCAAGGTCGGGATCCTCTCGGCGGTCGAGACCGTGAACCCGGCAATCCCGTCGACCCTTGATGCGGCGATCCTGTCCAAGATGGCCGAACGCGGGCAGATCACCGGCGGGTTGGTGGATGGCCCGCTGGCCATGGACAACGCCGTGGATCTGGCGGCTGCGCGCACCAAGGGCATCACTTCGATGGTGGCCGGGCGCGCGGATATCCTCGTGGCCCCCAACCTGGAGGCCGGGAATATGCTCGCCAAGGAGCTGACCTTCCTCGCCCATGCGGATGCGGGCGGGATCGTGATGGGCGCCCAATGCCCGGTGATCCTGACGAGCCGCGCCGACAGCGATCAGGCGCGGCTGGCCTCCTGCGCCATCGCCGCCCTGGCCGTGGGTGCCGCCGGATGAGCGTGCTGCTGACCCTGAATGCGGGCAGTTCCTCGGTCAAGTTTTCGGTCTATGAGGTCACGGCAGAGCCGGACCTGCTGGTCGAGGGGCTGGTGGACGGGCTCGGTCCCGAGGCGCGGCTGATCCTGAAACCAGAGGACCGCGCGCCCTTGCCTCTGGGCCCCACGGACAATGCCGGTGCCATGAGCGCGATCCTCGCCGCGCTCGCTCCGGTTCTGGCCGGGCGGGAGGTTGCCGGGATCGGCCATCGCATCGTCCA
Source organism: Dinoroseobacter sp. S76 (assembly GCF_049801095.1). Lineage (NCBI taxonomy): Bacteria > Pseudomonadati > Pseudomonadota > Alphaproteobacteria > Rhodobacterales > Roseobacteraceae > Dinoroseobacter > Dinoroseobacter sp. S76. The sequence continues at coordinate 818,759 of NZ_JBNAGH010000001.1, forward strand.
TGGCGGCCCGGCCTTTGGCGCGCCCGTGGCCCTGACCCCCGAGGTGCTGGAGCAGCTCCGCGCGTTCATCCCGCTTGCCCCTCTGCACCAGCCGCACAACCTCGCCATGGTCACCGCCGCGCAGGCGGCCTTTCCCTCGGCCATCCAGATCGGCTGCTTCGACACGGCATTCCACAAGGGGCATCCATGGGTGAACGACACCTTCGCCCTGCCCCGCCGGTTTTACGCCGAGGGCGTGCGGCGCTACGGGTTCCATGGCCTGTCTTACGATTTCGTCACGGGCCATCTGCGGGAAACAGAACCCGACCTGGCAGCCGGGCGGATCGTCATCGCCCATCTTGGCAATGGCGCCTCCATGTGCGCGATCCGGGATGGGCAAAGCGTGGGGTCGAGCATGGGCTTCTCGGCGCTGGACGGGTTGCCCATGGGCACGCGCTGCGGGCAGCTCGATCCGGGCGTGCTGCTCTATATGCTCGACCAGGGTCTCAGCCCGGCGGAGATCACCGCGCTCCTCTACAAGGAGAGCGGGCTCAAAGGCCTCTCGGGGATCAGCCATGACATGCGCACCCTGCTGGCCAGCGACGCGCCTGAGGCCGCCGAGGCGATCGACTACTACGTCTTCCGGATCCGCCGCGAGCTGGGCGCGATGTCGGCGGTGCTGGGCGGGCTCGATGGGCTCGTCTTCTGCGGCGGCATTGGCGAACACGCCGCCGAGATCCGCGCCCGGGTGGTCGACGGCATGGGCTATCTCGGCCTCACGCTCGATGCCGAGGCCAATTCCCGCGACGCCGGCCGGATCAGCGCGGGCCCGGTGCCGGTTCTGGTCATTCCCACCGATGAGGAGCGCGTGATCGCCCGTGCCGTGGCGCGCAACCTGACGGGCTGAGCCCCACACGTCTTGCAGCGCCCGCATTTTGCCGCCATCGTTGCGGCGACGGCCGGACAGGACCCCATGCCCAACGACACTGCCCCCAGCGATGCCCCGCTCTACCTGACCACGAAGGAGGTCGCGGATCTGCTGCGTGTGCGGGAACGCAAGGTCTATGACCTGGCAGGCGCCGATGAGATCCCGCACCGGCGGATCACCGGCAAGCTGCTCTTTCCCCGCGACGAGATCATGGCCTGGATCGATGGCTCGGGCGAGGTCGCACCCGCGCAGGTGCCCGATGTGCTCACCGGCTCCCATGATCCGCTGCTGGCCTGGGCCGTCGGCGAATCCGATGGCGGGCTCGCTGTCCTGCAAAACGGCAGCGCGGATGGTCTGGCCTGCTTTGCAGCGGGCAAGGCGGCGCTGACCGGATTGCATATTCCCGAGGGTGACGGGCGTTGGAACCGGAGCGCGGTGGCCAGCCTCGGCCTGCGGGATTGCGTGCTGATCCGCTGGGCCCTGCGGGAGCGCGGTCTGATCCTGCCCCCCGGGCTTGCGGACAAGGTCAAAAGCCTCAACGATCTCGCGGGCCTGCGCGTGGTCCGGCGGCAATCGGGGGCAGGTGCGGCCGCCCTTCTGGACCAGCTTCTGGGTGCTGAAGGCCTGTCAACCGACGCGCTGGCCCCGGCTGACGGGGTCGCGCGCACGGAATCTGACGCGGCCATCGCGGTGGCCTCCGGCGCGGCAGACGCGGCCCTCGGCATCGCCGCCATGGCGCGACAGTTCAATCTCGGCTTCCTGCCGATCCTGATGGAGCCGTTCGATTTGCTGATCCACCGGCGCGCCTATTTCACGCCGCCGGTGCAGAGCCTGATGCAACTCGCCCACAGAGCGGAGATCGCGCAGAAGGCCAGCAGCCTTGGGGGTTACGACATCTCGACCATGGGCGAAGTGCTCTGGAACGGGCCCTAAGCCGCTTCAGCCCCCGGCATTGGGGAAAAACAGCTGCTGCCCGTCCACCTGGAAAGCGGCAATCGCGGCCTGCCCCTCCTCCGAGAGGATCCAGTCGACAAAGCCCTGCCCCAGCTCGGCCTTGACCCGGGGATGCACCTCCGGGTTCACGAGGATGATGCCGTATTGGTTGAAGAGCCGCTCGTCCCCTTCGACCAGAATACGGTGCCCCGCCTTGTTGCCAAAGGCGATCCAGGTGGCGCGGTCGGTCATCACATAACCGCCCATGCCGATCCCCGTGTTCAGGGTCGCGCCCATGCCCGATCCGGTTTCGCGATACCAACCGCCAGAAACGGATTTGGCGTCGATCCCCGTCGCCTCCCAGAGCCGCAGCTCGGCCTTGTTGGTCCCGCTGTCATCCCCGCGGCTGAGAAACGGCGCCTCCGCCTCGGCGATCTGGCGCAGGGCGGCGGTCACATCCGTCTCGCCGGCCACGCCCGCCGGGTCCGCTTCGGGCCCGACAATGACGAAGTCATTATACATCACATCCGCCCGTGAGACGCCGTAGCCCTCCGCCACGAAGGCGAGTTCCGCCTCCTTGGCGTGGACAAAGAGGACATCGCCATCCCCGTTGGCCGCATTGCGCAAGGCCTGCCCTGTCCCCACGGCCACCACGCGCACATCGATGCCACTTTGCGCCTCGTAGATCGGCAGGAGATGGTCGAACAGGCCGGAATTCTGGGTCGAGGTCGTGGACTGGACCAGAATGAACCGATCCTCGGTCGCGGCTCCCTGCAGGGCGAAAGAAGACAGTCCGGCGGCGAGCGCCAGAGCGGCTAGACGAGATGTTATGGACACATTTCCCTCCTCGGATCGGGGTACAGACAAGAACGCCCGGGGATCTAATCTATCAGCCGCCCATCGAGCCAGGCGGCCACTTCGGGGCTGCGCGGCGCATGCAGGACCTGCGCGGCGCGCCCGGTCTCGGCCACGCGGCCCTTGTGCAAAAAGACGACATCATCGGCCAGACGCTGGGCCTGTCCGCGATCATGGGTGACCATCACCACCGACACGCCCGCCTTGTGGGCTTCGGTGACGAGGGTCTCGATATGGCGGGTCGCGGCCGGATCAAGGCTGGCCGTCGGTTCATCCAGCAAGAGCATGCGCGGCTGCGTGGAGAGCGCGCGCGCCACGGCCAGACGCTGCTGCTCGCCGCCTGACAGGACCCGCGCGGGCCGGTGGGCCAGATCGCTGAGACCGGCGCGCGCCAGCGCCTCGGCCTCCCGCGCGACGCGGGCCTTGCCGCGCACACCGCGCACGGAAAGTGCAAAGCGCAGATTGCCGAGCACGGAGCGCCGCAAGAGGACGGGACGCTGCAGCACCATGGCCTGGGCGGCGCGTGCAGTTGCATCAAGCGGGCCGCCTTCCCAGCTCACCGCGCCGCTATCGGGGGTGATCAACCCATGGAGCACCCGCAGGAGCAGGCTCTTGCCCGCCCCATTGGCTCCGAGAATGACCGTCTTCCGCCCGGGCTGGATCGCCAGAGACAGGGTGTCGAGCAGACGCGTTCCCCGCAGGGTCAGCGAGATATCCTGCACCGCGAGCTGGGCCGGGCCCAGCGGGCGTGTGGCATCCGCGACCAGCGGAAGATCGGGGGAGAGATCACGCATAGGCCGCCCTCACCGCAGAGGCGCGCACGGACATCACCAGCGCATTCACGATCACCGCAAGCGTCAGCAGGATCACCCCGAGGGCCAGCGCCAGTTCCAGATTGCCCTTGGACGTCTCGAGCGCGATCGACGTGGTCATCACCCGCGTTGCATGGTCGATATTGCCCCCGACGATCATCACCGCGCCAACCTCGGCCACGGCCCGGCCAAACCCGGCCAGAGCCACGGTCAGCAGCGCATAGCGCGCATCCCAGAGATAGGCCGCGATCCGGTCCAGGGGCCCGACCTGCAGCGACGCGAATTGCTCGGCATATTCCAGGTTCAGATCCGCCACCACCTGCCGCGTCAATGCGGCAATGATCGGCGTCACCAGCAGGGTCTGCGCGATGATCATCGCTGTGGGCGTATAGAGCAGACCCAGGGTCCCCAGTGGTCCTGCCGCCGACAGCATCAGATATACCAGCAGCCCCACCACCACAGGGGGCATGCCCATCGCCGCGTTCAGCAGGACCACCAGAACCGTTCGCCCAGGAAACCGAAACGCGCCGGCAGCCGCACCCAGCGGCAAACCGATCAGACAAGAGAGAGCGACGGCGGTGAGGGTGACACGCAACGACAGGCCAATGATCTCCAAGAGGTCCGGATCCCATGCAAAGATCAGACCAAAAGCATCTGCGAGAATGCTCCAGAAACCCGGCATCGTTAGGCGTCTCCTTCCCCTGTACGGGAAGAAATGCACAAAAATGCAGTCTCGGCCAGTAAAATCCACGGCGCGATACACGTTCCGGATGAGAAACGCGTGTTTTGCATGTGTCTTTTCAACGGGTAAGGCACGCCTTGCGACTATAGTCGCAAGCGCCGTCCGGTGGACTCTGCGCGGCTGGGTTTAGCGGGGGTCGTTCAGCTTACCGCTGATCCAATAGGCGTAGCTGACGCCCACATTGTCCAGAAGCTCACTGAATTCATTAGCCTGGGACACCATCTGCGCCTGGGCCTGGAGAAAGATATTGCCGGTGCGCTCGACGTATTTCGGCATGGTATTGGCCCCCTCGAGCGACTGGGCATAGGACATCCAATTGCTCCAATCCTGGATCCAGGATTGCTGCAAGGCGTTCATCCGCTTGTAGGTCGCCTCGGCCAGCTCCCAGCTCTCGACCAAAGTATCCGCGTTCGGCTTTTGCGCGGCCAGCTGCGCGGCATCCCGCGTCTGGGTCAGAGCGCGGCTCGCGAGGCTCGCTTGCAGCTTTGCCGTGGTCTCGAAGGCGCTTTCCATGGAGAAACCTCTCAGACGCCGCCCAACCGGGCCAGCATGGTGTGGATCGCGCGGATCTGCAGCGCGTCGCGGGAATAATAGTCCGGAGCATAGGGGTCAGCCGCGCTATAGCCCCACCAGTCCCAGCATCCTTCCGGGTTCTGGACGTCATTGCTGTCCCCGCCCTCGGCCTGGGGGAAGAGCAGGATCAGATCGTTCGCCTCGGCCCATTCCATGTAGCCGGTGGTCCGCACATAGCGGTCGCCATAGGGCGGCTGGTTCTGGCTGTCCTCGATCCCGTTGACGAAATCAATATAGGCATAGCCCTGCTTGCAGCCATGGAGCACCACATGCACGCCGATGGCCTGCGCCTCCCCGGCCGCGACGCGCGACGGGATATAGGCATAGCCGAACTCGGACATCGAGGCGCGCGGCGCGCCGATCTCGAAAAACTCCGACTGATCGAAGCGAATAAGGTCGCCCAGACACGACGGCGCGGGAGGATTCGCGCCGGGATAGAGATGGTCGAGGATCTGGTGCGACTGCACGAACGGACCCCTGTTGATATAGGGAGGCTGGTTCGCGGCAAGGAGGGAGTCTTCGGGGTTCATGGTGATGATCGAATGCCCCGCGGGCACATCGTCCACAAACTGGATCGCATCCGCGTCCACGCCGAGCTCTTCGTAGAAGGCCCGCGTCGCGTGGACAGCATACTGGTTGACCACCTTGTCCTCGGACCCGGTGAATATATAGAGCCGTTGCCCCGCCAGATTGGAGAGATCGTCGATATTCGCCGTCGCCCGCGCCAGCTCCGCCAGTTTCACGGGATTGGGCGCCGTGGAGGCGGTTAGCGGGGTCATCGCCACATAAAGCGAGTTCAGAATGCAGGAGGTTGGCGCCAGGGGCGCGGCCTCAAACGTCTCGGCAGCGCGGTAAGGCCCGCCGGCAATCACACCCGCGCCGATGAAAGAAGAAGAATGCGCGACATGCAGTTGGACCGTCATAAAGGCCCCGGACGAAAGCCCGGAGATCGAGTGACGCTTGTCGGAAGGAAAACTCGGAAGGGTAACGATAGCACTGTCGAACATAGGCGTCCCCGGGGTCCTAAAGCTTCCTGCATGTCGCGCAATAAAGGTCCAGTCAGAGGGCTGGAGGCAATCGAACCGCTCAGACAAAACACTCTGAACGTAGGGTCACTTTCTGCCATGCAGCATGATTCAAGCAAGCACTTATTTCGCCCATGCAGCATTTTGTCCATTTTCCGCCGATTGGCGCGAAAACAGCAACAAATACAGCGCCTCCCCTCTCAGAAAGCCTAATATGCAACCATCGTTTTCAGAGTGTATGTTGCAACTGCATCGTTCTCGGAATCGTGAAGATCCACATGCCACTGGATCTCGCCATATTCTTCCGTCCGCCGCGTCTTGCGCTTGACGGTCAGATGCGCGTGCACCGAAGTGCCCGGCACGACGGGCTTCTCGAACTGCAGATCCGCAAGGCCCGTATTGGCCAGAACCGGCCCCTCTGAAGGCTCCACAAAGAGCCCGGCGGCAAAGGACAGCAGGAGATAGCCATGGGCCACCCGCCCGGGGAAGAACGGGTTGCGCGCAGCGGCGGCCTCGTCGAGATGGGCGTAGAAGCGATCTCCGGTGAACTCCGCGAAATGGGCGATGTCGTCCTGGGTCACCTCCCGCGCTTGGGTCTCAAGCGTCTCGCCGATCTCGAGATCGCCAAACCGACGCTGGAACGGGTGACACGGACCCGAGTGCTGCGCCGCGCCTGGCACCCAGATCCCGCCGATCGCCGTCAGCAGGTCAGGGCTGCCCTGAATCGCGGTCCGTTGCATATAGTGAAGGACCCCGCGGACCCCGCCGAGCTCCTCGCCGCCACCGGCACGACCCGGGCCGCCATGGACCATATGCGGCAAGGGCGCCCCATGACCGGTGGCCTCGGCCATGCTGTGGCGGTTGTTGAAATAGAGCCGCCCGTGGTACGCCGCCGCCCCCAGGGCAATGTCGCGCCCGAACCCGGTATCGGCCGTGATCACCGAGGCGACGAGGCTGCCTCCGCCCCGGTTCACCAGATCCATCGCATCGCCCGGATCCCCATAGCCCATGACCGTGGCCACGGGGCCGAAGGCCTCCACCGCGTGCAGCGCCTGGGCCGCGTGCGGATCGGCGCAATGATAAAGCATGGGGGGCAAGAACGCCCCCGCCTCCGCATCGGCGCCCTGGACCTCGAAGGCCGCCGGATCGCCAGAGACCCGCTCGGCCTCCTGCCCGAGGATCTCCGCCTTGGCGAGCACATCGGCCCGTTGCCCGGCGGAAACCAGCGCGCCCATCTGCGTCTCTGCATGGGCGGGATGACCGACCACCGTCTCCGAGAGCCGCGCCGAGAGCGTACTCAACACCGGATCCAAATGGGCCTCGGGCACGAGGATCCGCCGGATGGCCGTGCATTTCTGCCCGGCCTTCACGGTCATCTCGCGGTGCACTTCGGTGATGAAGAGGTCAAACTCCGGCGTGCCCGGTCCCGCATCGGGGCCAAGGATCGAGGCGTTCAGGCTGTCCTGCTCGGCCACAAAGCGCACGGAGTTGCGCAACAGATGCTCAGAGCCGCGCAGCATCAGGGCTGTCTCCGCGGATCCGGTGAAGCTCACTACATCCTGACAGTCGAGCTGGTCCAACAGATCCCCGAGCCCGCCCGTCACCAGCTGTAGCGCGCCCTCGGGCAGGATCCCGCTCTGCAGCACCAGCCGCACGCAGGCCTCGGTCACCTGACAGGTCGCCGTGGCGGGTTTGACGATCGCGGGCATCCCCGCCAGCAGGGTCGGCGCGAGCTTTTCCAGCATGCCCCAGACCGGGAAGTTGAAGGCGTTGATATGGACCGCAACCCCGCGCAGCGGCGTGCAGATATGCTGGCCGACAAAGCTGCCGGAGCGGGATAGCGCCTCGACCCCGCCATCGAGATAGACCTGCCCGTCGGGCATCTCGCGCCGCCCCTTGGAGGCGATGACGAACATGGTGCCGATCCCGCCCTCGATATCGATCTTGCCGTCGCTCCGGGTCGCCCCGGTGCGCAGGGACAGGGCGTGCAGCACCTCCTTATGGGCGTTGAGATGGGTCGCCAGCGCCTTGAGCATCTTGGCCCGGTCATGAAATCCCATGGCCCGCAAGGTCGGACCACCCACGCGACGGGCATGGTCGCGCATCGCCGCCAGATCGAGGGCGCTGTTGCCCGCCCGGCCCAGCGCGGCGCCAGTGACCGCATCGTGAATGATCCGCGCATCCGCGCCCGGCGGTACCCAGGCCCCCGCGGCAAAGCTTTCGATGTCCTGCAGTGTCATGTCCCCTCCCAAGGATCCTGGGCCGGGGCCCGTCCTGGGGGATACTGCGCGATCCGGGGGGCTGATGGCCAGTCCCCCGCCTGCGCTCAGGTCACGGTGAGATCCAGCGTGCCGAGCCCGGCCACATGGGCCTCCAGCTGTTCACCCCGCTGCACCGGGCCCACCCCGGCCGGAGTGCCGGTCAGGATCACATCCCCCGGCTGCAGCACAAAAAAGCGCGACAGGATCGCGATCATCTCGGCGGTTTTCCAGATCATCTGGTTGAGATCCCCGCTCTGGCGCAGCGCGCCGTTGACCTTGAGCCAGATCGCCCCCTCCTCGGGATGGCCGACAGCGCTCACCGGGTGCAGCGGCCCGGCGGGGGCGGACATCTCGAACGCTTTCCCGATCTCCCAGGGCCGCCCCATTTTCTTCATCTGCCCCTGCAGATCCCGGCGCGTCATGTCGAGCGCGATGCCGTAACCAAAGACGCAGTCCAGCGCCGCCGCCACCGGGATTTCGGCCCCGCCCTGGTGCAGAGCGACGAGCATCTCGATCTCATGATGCACATCCGTGGTCTCGGGCGGATAGGGGAAGGTCTCGGCCTCCGGGATCAGGTTGTCCGGGTTCTTCTGGAAAAAGAAGGGCGGCTCCTTCTCCGGGTCATGGCCCATCTCCACCGCATGGGCGGCATAGTTGCGCCCGACGCAATAGACCCGGCGCACGGGAAACCGCGCGGCCTGCCCGGCAATCGATAGGCTCGTGGGCGCGGGCGGGGCAAAGACATAGTCGGGCGCGGCAGGGCGGGGCATGGGCGTCGTCTCCTCGGGTCGCTCCGGGCCTAGCACTCTTTGTCCGCGAAGGCCTGCGTGATCTGATCGCAGCCCTCAGGGCGCGGGGTGGGCGGCCTTGAGACAATCGAGGAACTCGCGGGTTTTGCGATCGGGCTCGGGATTGCGGCGGGCAATGGCGGCGAAGGTCGTGGCATAGGCGGTTTCCGCCGGGGCCACGGGCCGAACCCGCCCCTCGCGCAAAAACGCTGCGGCCACGTGATCAGCGAGAAACCCGAGATAGCGGCCCGATTGCACCAGAAGGGAGAGCGCCTCCTCCTCCTGCACCCGCGCGCTGCGCTCGACGCCGAGACCAACGCCCGCATGCATGTTGGGTGAGTTGAAGGCGTAGCCCGCGTATTTGTATCGCCCGAGATCCAGCTCGGACAGGGAGGTCGCCGGATCCGCATCAAAGAGCGGGTGGCCCGCGCCACAATAAAGCGTCATGTGCTCGGAATAGAGCGGCTGGTAGGCCAGATGGCTCGAATCCCGGTGGATCGGCACGATGGCCAGATCGAGGGAGCCATCGCTGACCCGCGCCTCCAACACCCCCGGGGCAGCCAGAGCGATCTCGAGCGAGACATCAGGCGCAATCGCGTCATAGGCCCGGATCGCCTCGGCCACATGGGCGTTGGGATTGGTGGAGGACTGATCAAACAGCCCCACCCGCAACGTCCCCGTCAGATGGGTGTGAATGCTGTCGATCTCGGCCTGGAACCCATCGATGGAGGCCAAGAGCTTGCGCGCGGCCTCCAGCACCAGTTCGCCCTCGGGCGTCAGGGAGAACCCGGAGGGTCCGCGATTGCAGAGTTTCAGGCCGATCCGAAGTTCCAGATCGGAGATATGCTTCGAAATTGTCGAGCGGCCGATATTCAATTCCACTTCCGAAGCGGCAAATCCCCCGCATTCGGTCACCGTAATGAAAATGCGGACCAGGCGAATATCGACGTCGCTTAGGGAGCGTAAGTGTGCGCGATTGAGCATCCAAAGTTTCCTGTGGCTGCAACTATAGTCGCCCATGTTGCAACTTACCAAAAGATGAACGTACCGTATGATACGCTCATTCAAGAACACGCGTAAAACGTGTGATAGTCCACAGGGAGACAGAGAAGTGTCTATAAAGCCCCCACTATCGGAGCTTCCGATCAAAACTGCGGATAGCGGTTTTTATCGAGGCTTCAGCCTAAACGTGACAGTCGTAAGTAAGATCATCATCAGCGTCCTGGTCGTCTGGTGTATTGTCTGGCCTACGGAAGCTGGCACGATCCTCGGTAACTGGAATACGGCCATCCTGGCGCAGTTCGCCGCCTGGTATATCTGGGTCGTGACCGCCTTTGTGCTGGTATGTATCGGTCTGGCCATCTGGCCGGCTGCCGGTCGCCTCAATCTCGGCGTGGCCGGAGAGAAGCCCGAGTTTTCGAATTTCTCTTGGTTTTCCATGATGTTCGGCGCCGGTATCGGTGTCGGCATGCTGACCTGGGCCGTGGCCGAACCCGTCGCGCATTTCCAGAACAACCCGTCCGTGATCATGGGCGAAACCACTGCGCTCGATGCCAATAACGTCCGCACCGCCTATGTCTGGTCCTACCTGCACTGGGGTCTCGGCGCCTGGGCCTGCTATGCGATTGCCGGTCTTGCGCTCGCGTTCTTCAGCTATCGCCGCGGCCTGCCGCTGACGATCCGGTCCTCGCTGACCCCGCTCTTCGGCAAGTCCCTGTCGGGCAATGTCGGGCATATCATCGACATCGTGGCCGTGGTGGCCACCATCCTCGGTGTGGCCCAGACCCTCGGTTTCGGGGTCGAGCAATTCGTGGCGGGTCTGACTCGGATCGGGTTTGGCGGCCTTGCGAATGCCGATGGCTCCGCGACCACCCTGGGTATCGTGATCGCCCTGCTGGTGATCATGGGGGCCTCGACCCTCTCGGCACTGTCCGGTGTCGGCAAGGGCATCAAGTGGCTCTCCAACATCAACATGACCCTGTCGATCTTCCTGCTCGGCTTCTTCATCCTCTTCGGCGCAACCTGGTTCGGTGCCATGGCCTTCTTCGTGGGCATCTGGGACTACCTGATCGCGCTGCCTTTCCTGAGCTTCAACGTCTACAGCTCTGACGGGGTCGAGGGCTCCGAAGCCTTCCTGCTGACCCAGTGGCAAGGCTGGTGGCCGGTGTTCTACTGGGCCTGGTGGATCGCGTTTGCGCCCTTCGTGGGCCTCTTCCTCGCGCGCATCTCGCGCGGCCGGTCGATCCGCGAATTCGTTCTGGGCGCCATGATCGTTCCGTCGCTGATGTGCTTTGTCTGGTTCGCCTGGGCCGGTGGCACCGCGATCGATCTGGAGCTCAACGGAGGCGCCGATGGCGTGATCCTGGGCGCGGCCAATGGCGACAAGATCTTCGCCATGACCGAGTTCATGCTCGCCCCCATCGCCGAGGCTCTGGCCTGGGGCATGGCGGTTCTGATCGTTGTGCTGCTGCTGACCTTCCTGGTGACCTCCGCAGACTCCGCGGTTCTGATCGTGAACACGATCAACGCGGCGGGCGATGAGGGCCCCAAGGCGCGTCCGCATATCCTCTTCTGGGGGGCGGCCCTGGCTCTGGTGGTTGGCGGTCTGCTGATCTCCGGCGGGACGGGCGCGATCCAGACCGCGATGGTGATCGGGGCGCTGCCCTTCTCCATCGTGATGGCGCTCATGTGCCTCGCGCTGATCAAGGCGATCTGGAACGATGGGCGGCGCGAAGCCGCAGGTGTTGCCACCACCATCGACCCGGAAACCGCGACCATGCCGGCGGAGTGATCCCCACCTCATAATTAGAAACGGCCCCGGAAATTCCGGGGCCGTTTTCGTTTCGGGCAAGTGTTGCGGCGTGGCTCAAGTCACGGGGACCGGCTCCGGCGCTCATGGCGTCTCCTGCAACTGAGCGCGGAGAAACCCGACATTGAGCGCGAGCCCCGGCAGCAGCCACTGAAAGAGCCGCACGACCTCCAGCACTTCCGCAACCGATGCATCCTGCGCCGCGGCCGCGCGCAGATCCTCTGCCATCAGGCCGGGCGCGCTCGGCAATCCCGCGACCAGGGCCACCGCCTTGTCATGCACCCGACACACATGCCCCTCATAGGCCGCGGACCGGACCGCCCGGCGCAAGTCCTCCCACGCAGGGATGAAATAGCTCGGCCACCGGGCGAAGGCACGGTAGTCGGTATTCACAAAAGGCAGGCCCAAGGTCTCGCGGATCTCGCCGTAAAGCGACGCGATGATCGGATCCGCATGATGGGGTTCGATCAGGGGCGGGCGCGGCACCGCTGGCGGCACGGGCATCGCAGGTCCGGGCGTCACGCCCCCGGCCCAATCCTGCCCTTCGAGCACCCGCCGCGCGAGGGTCGCCATCAGCAGATAGGGCATATTGCCCGCCGAGAAGACCTCGTTGCAGGCGCGGATCTCTTCCAGTTCTCGCGCGTCATAGCCCAGCGCGCGCAGCCGCCCCACGAGGGGTGCCGGGGAGAGGGCAGCAGCCTCCGCCTCCGCCTCCGCGCGCAGCTCTGCACAGGCCGTCGCGAAAGCCGCGCTGCGGGCCATGGGGTCCAGCGCGGACCAGAGACGGTCGTAGAACGCGGGATATTGCGCGAAGGCCATGGCCACCACGCCCATCCAGGGCACGCCGAAGCCCGTTTTGGTCCGCGCATAGGCCTCGGCCAGCGCCCCTGTCGCGGCATATTCGGGGACCGGGTGGATTGCGGGGATCGGCGCGGGCTTCAACCGCGCGAGTTCAGCCACCATCTGGCAGCTGGGGCAGATGCTCGCTCCACTCCCGCAGCTCGTTCAACACACCCAGCGCCGTGCGACCCCGCGCGGTAATCTCGTACTGCACCGAGACCGGCGCGGTCTCCATCACTTGCCGCGAGACGAGACCATGGGCCTCCAGATGGCGCAGCCGCTCGGTGATCATCTTCTTCGAGGCGCCCCCGACCATGCGGGCCAGATCGTTGAACCGCACCGGTCCATCCTTGAGATGCCACAAGATCGAGCCGGTCCATTTGCCGCCGATGATCCGCATTCCACGCTCGATCGCGCAGGGCTCGGTGCAGGCATCATGCACCTGCCGCCGCCCCGCCGCATCGGTCTCGACCCGCGCCTCCATGTGATCGCGCCTCCTCGCGCTGCCTAGGTTACCAAAAGTATACTAATTGCTTTTGGTGCATTTGCTTCCCAGCTTCCGCTGCAGGTCCCTGCCCGTCAAGGGATCCGAGAGCCACACCTGCCAGAGAGACCGCCCATGTCCGCACCCGATATCCATCTCTACACCGCCGCCACGATGAACGGCTACAAGCCCGTCATCTTCCTGGAGGAAGCTGGCGTGCCCTATGATCTGACCTTCATCGATTTCTCCAAACGGGAGCAGAAAGCGCCGGACTACATGCGCCTGAACCCGAACGGGCGGATCCCGACCATCGTGGATCGCGGCAATGGCGATTTCCCCGTGTTCGAGAGCGGCGCAATCCTGTGGTATCTGGCCGAGAAATACGGGCAGTTCCTGCCAGAGGCGCCCAAGGCGCGCTCCGAGGTGCTGCAATGGCTGATGTTTCAGATGGGCGGGATCGGCCCGATGATGGGGCAGGCCATGTATTTCCAGCGGATCGCCGCACCCAACGGCCATGAGGAGCCGTTTTCGATCAAGCGCTATGTGGACGAGACCCGCCGCCTGCTCGAGGTGCTGAACACGCGTCTTGAGGGGCGGGAGTGGTTGGCGGGCGACGCCTATTCCATTGCCGACATGGCGACCTATCCCTGGGCGCGGGCTTATCCCTGGGCCAAGGTCGAGGTCTCGGACCTGCCCGCGCTGACCGCGTGGTTCGACCGGATCGATGCGCGCCCGGCGGTGCAAAAGGCGCTGACCATCCCCAAGGCGCAGCCGCAATTCTGGGACGCGGCTGCGGATGATGGGGCCTTTGCCGCCGAGAACGCCGCGCGCTTTGCATCGGACGCCAAAAAGGGTTGAGGCATGGGGCGATCGCGGATCGCCCCTTCCCTTACCAGCTGCCTGTATTGGGCATGGAGGCCCAGGGCTCCTGCGGTGCGAGATCCGGGCCCGCCTGCAAAAGCTCGATCGAGATCCCGTCCGGGGAGCGGACAAAGGCCATATGGCCGTCCCGTGGCGGACGGTTGATCTCGACCCCGGCCTCCATCAGGCGCGCGCAAGTGGCGTAGATATCCGGCACGCGAAAGGCCAGATGGCCGAAATTCCGCCCGCCGGTATACGCCTCGGGGTCCCAGTTATAGGTCAGCTCGAGCAAGGGGGATTTCGCCTCGCGCGCACGCTCCGCATCGCCGGGAGCGGCGAGAAAGACAAGGGTGAAGCGCCCTTGGGCGTTCTCGTATCGGTTGGTTTCCACCAGCCCCAGCTTGTCGCAATAGAATGCGAGAGACGCATCCAGATCCGAGACACGCACCATCGTATGCAGGTATTCCATGGGTCCTCCAGAAAGATCTCCCCGGCCTGAGGGCGCGGGGCTGTGTGATATGCTTTAGGCCGCATCGCGGCGCTCGGACAGCGCTTCGAGCATCAGGGTCGCAACAGCAGCGCTCGACATCGGGTTCTGTCCGGTGATCAGGTGGCCATCGCGAACCGCCGTCTCGGTGAAAGTCTCGCCCCCCACAAACTGCGCGCCGAGCGCGCGGAACCGGGTCTCCAACAGGAAGGGAACCTCGCTGGTAAGCCCGACGGCCTCCTCCTCGGCATCGGTGAAACTATTGACCCGCAGCCCCGCAACCAGCGGCGTGCCATCGCCCCGCGTCGCATTCACCAACCCGGCCGGACCATGGCAGACTGCGGCCACGAGGCCGTCGCGCGCGTAGATGTCGCTGACGGCCGCGGCGAGAGCGCGGCTCTCGGGGAAGTCGAACATGGTGCCATGGCCCCCGGGCAGGAAGATCCCGTCATAGGTGGAAGGGTCCAGCGTCTCCAGAGCGGGCGTGTCGGCCAGTTGCGCCATGGCCTCGGGCGCCTCGAGAAACCGCTGCACAGCTGCGGGGCGCTGCGCTGGGTCGGGATCGAGGCTGGTGGGATCATGGGGCGCCGCGCCGCCCTGGATCGAGGCGAGCGTGACCGCGTGGCCCGCGTCAAGAAGCGCCCAATAGGGGGTCGCAAGCTCCTCGAAATAGAACCCGGTCGGTCGCCCTGTGCGGCCCAGCACCGTGTGAGAGGTCAGAACAATCAGAATATGCGCCATGGGATCCTCTGCTGTGAAACGCGTGTGGATCCCAAGATGGGGGCCGGGCCATGCGGCGGGAAATCGGATCTGCCGATAGCCGAAATCGGCCTGCCCGAGGTCAGCTGCCCGGCGGGAAAGACGCGCTGACCAGATCGCGGAACCACCGCTCGGCAGGGTCGCGATGGGTAGTTGCACTCCAGGCGAGCGTGTTGGTCACCGGCGGAACCGCCACGGGACAGGGCTCCACCGCGAAGGCCCCGTGCTGGCACAAGGCCTCTGCTACGAAATCCGGCAGTGTCGTGATCAGGTCCGTGCCCGGCAGGGTCGCAAGGATCAGGGCAAAGCTCGACAGGCCGAGCGCCACGCGCCGGGTCCGCCCCATCTCGCGCAGCTGGTCATCCACGAAGCCCGCAAGGTCTCCCATGGGCGTGACCAGCGCTTGCGGGCGCTGGCAGAAATCGTCGAGCCCTTCGAGCGGCGCGGCCCCCCTGTTGCGCAGCACGACCCAGGGCGCATGGCGCAGCACGCGCATCTTGGCGCTCGCCGCCGGATCGTCGCGCAAATAGCCCGCGATGGTCGCCACCTCGCCCCGCGCCAGCATCTCCGGGAGGGAGCGGTAATCGCCGATCCGCACCGAAAGATCGCAATGGGGGGCCTCCGCCCGGAGCCGCGCGGTCATGGCGGGCAGCGCACTCAGCGCCAGCGCATCGGTGCAGCCGAACCGAAAGACCCGCGCGTCCTGCGCCGGATCAAAGGCGCGCAGCTCGCCCAGTGCCGCGGCCAGCCCGTCATAATGGGGGCGGAGCGCCTGTACCAACTCCTCGGCGCGGGCGGTCGGGACCAGATCGCGGCCCTGCCGCACCAGCAGCTCATCCTCGAAGACATCGCGCAGCCGGGCCAGGGTCCCCGACACCGTGGATTGGGCAAGATGCAGCCGCCGGGCCGCCTTGGTGGTGGACCGTTCCTCGATCAGCGCGATCAGGGCCGAGATCATCTTGAGATCGAGATGATCGAGCCCCGGCGGGGTGCCAGCCATCTGGGTCTTTCCTGCAGGATACGGTCCCCTATGGCATGAGGGCGCGGCCCGAGGCAACGATGCCCGGCAGGGCAGGGTCAGACCACGCCGCGCGACGCGCGCGCCGAGAGGGCCACGCCGATACAGATGACACAAATGGCGATCCAGGTGCCGAGATCCGGCTGCTCCTGCAAGACCGGGATCGCCATGAGCGCGGCGAGCGCCGGGGTGGCCGAGCCCAACGCGGCGCAGCGGGCCGAGCCCAGTCGGGCAATGGCGAAAGCATAGGTCGCCACAGCCAGCACGCTGACAAGGATCCCCTGCACGAGGATGAATGGCATCGCCTCCGCCAACGTGAACGCCCCCCAATGCGTCGGGGCCAGACCGGTGGCCAGCAGCACCCCGATTGCCACCGTGGAGGGCAGCGAAATCACCAGCGCGCAGCCCAGCGGATCGAGGCCGGAGCGTTTTACGGCCAGCGTGAAGGCCCCCCAGCACAGCGATGCCAGCAGTAACGCCGCCACGCCACCGATGACCGCCTGCCCACTGATCGGCCCCACCATCAGAGCCACGCCGCCCAGGATCAACACCAGCGCGAGGCTGCCCAGGGCCGAGGGGCGCTCCCCATGCCGCAGCCAGAGCAACAGCGCCACGCTGACCGGCACCGTCCCGGCCACCAGCGCGGCCACATGGGCCGCCGAGGTCGCAGCCGCCCCGGCCACCGCGAGCCAGAAAAAGGGCAGCCCGGCGCCCACCGCAATGATCGCGCAGTTTCGCAGGCCCGCCCGCCGGATCATGCCCATCCGCGCGGGCAGAAAAGGCAAGAAAACGAGTGTCGGAACGAGGGAGCGGATCAGGGCGATATCGGCAAAGGCCAGTGCGGCGCCATCGCTCATCCGCGTGCTCAGGGCGAAGGCAGCCCAGACAAACACGGTTGCTGTCATGGCGAGATAGCCCATCGCCTGCCCCGCCCCGAGGGACGGAAGAAGGATGGGGCGGAAGGAGGCTGTGAGGACGGACATGGGACCACTTTCTGATTGCACGCTGCTTATGGCAGCTTTCCCAACGCCTTGGATTGCCAATCCTGCTTCCAGATGATCTTGTATTGGCAGATTCTGCTAAGAACATCGCCATGGATGCCAAAGACTATCAGATCATCAAGGAGCTGCAGCGCGACGGCCGGCTGACAAATCAGGAATTGTCGGAGCGGGTGAACCTCTCGCCCTCGCCCTGTCTGCGCCGGGTACGCAATCTCGAGAAGGCCGGCATCCTCAAGGGTTATGCCGCCGTGGTGGATGAGCGCGCCTTCGGGCTGTCGATGACCGCCTTTGTCCGCATCACGCTGGAGCGGCATTCCGGCGAGGCGGCCACGGCCTTTGAGCAGGGAGTGCAGGGGATCGACGAGGTGGTCGATTGCTATGTGATGGCCGGGGGGACGGATTACCTGTTGCGGGTGCTGGTCCCGGATCTGCAAAGCTACGAGCGGTTCATCCGCAACCGCCTGCACAAGATCAAGGGGATCGCCTCGATCGACACGGGCTTTGCCTATGGCGTCGTAAAGCAATCCACAGTCTTTCCCGACATCCCGCGCTAGGGGCCGGAGACGAGAAAGCGGTTGGAGCGGCGCGCGCCCCGCGTCTAGGCTGCCCTCACGACAGGAGGAGCCCCGCCATGAAGGACCGCTATGACAATCCGCTGAGCACGCAATCGGCCCGCGCCCGAGACCGCTATGTAGCTGGGCTCGACCTGCTGCTGGCCGGGCAGGTTCGCTTTGTTGATGCGTTTGAACAGGCGATCGAGGCGGATCCGGGCTTTGCCCTTGGCCATGTGGCTTTGGCCCGCGGCCTCCAGAATACAGGCGATATGACACGCGCCGGCGCGGCCATGGCCTCTGCCCGGGATCTGACTGCCGGGATCACCGAGCGGGAGCAGAGCCATGTCCACGCGATGGATCTTCTGATCTCCGGAAAGACCGCGCAGGCCTATCGGGCGATCCGCGCCCATGTGGACCGCTTCCCTCGGGATGCGCTGGTGGCGCAGACCTGCTCCTCGGTTTTCGGTCTGATCGGTTTCTCAGGCCAGCCGGGGCGGGAGGCGGAGATCCTCGCCTACACGGCCGCCCTTCTGCCCCATTACGGGGAGGATTGGTGGTGTCTCAGCCAATACGCCTTTGCCCTTTGCGAGACGGGGGCTTTGGATCCGGCAGATCAGTGTATCGACCGCGCTCTGGCGCTGAATCCGGACAATGCCAATGGCGCCCATGTGCGGAGCCATATCTACTACGAGGCCGGGGAGCCCGCGCGCGGGATCTCCTATCTGGGCGATTGGCTCGCCGGGTATCACCGGGAGGGCTACCTGCACGGCCATCTCTCCTGGCACGCGGCCCTTTGGGCGCTGGAACAGGGGGAGGCAGAGGTGATGTGGGCGCGGATCGATGCGGATATCGGCCCCTCGGCAAGCGCAGGACTGCCGATCAATGTGCTAACGGACACAGCGTCGCTTCTTTACCGGGCGGAGCTGGCAGGCCTGCCCGTGGCCCCGGAACGCTGGTCCGAGATCAGCCGATATGCCGCGCAGTTCTTTCCAGAATCCGGGCTCGGGTTCGTGGATATTCACGCCGCCCTCGCCCATGCCATGGCCGGAAACGGGGAGGCGATGGCCAAGCTGCTTGAGGCACCCAACGACCTCACCGGAGATCTCGTCACGCCGATTGCGGCGGCCTATCTGGCTATCGCGCGCGGTGATTGGGCGGAGGCGGCAGCCCTGCTGACCTCCGCCATGGCCGACCATGCCCGGCTCGGCGGCAGTCGGGCGCAGCGGGACCTGCTGGAGATCTCATTGCTCGGCGCGCTCCTGAAGCTCGGGAAGGATACCGAGGCAAGGCGGCTTCTGGCCCTGCGCCGCCCCGCATTGGATGCCTCGCGGCTGGTCCATGGGCTGGCCGCCCATAGCTGAGCCCTGCGCGGGGGTCGGTGCCGACAGGCTGTGCGATGATGCACAGGGACTTGCGGTTGACAGGTCCTGCGGCAATGGAAACGATCCAAGGCTCGAGAGCGGTATTGGCATCGCCCAAGGGGTCCTACCCACCATGGGCCCGCGCCATGCCGCTCATGTCAGACAGTGTTGCTGCCCGGTGCAGGCCTCTTAAAAGCCCTGCAATCTACCGGACCGCCTTTCTCCTCGGAGGCCCCATCATGAACCGTCGTGCCCTACTTAAACTCGCCGCTGCCGCCCCGGTCGCACCGCTCGCCATCCAGTTCGTGCCCATGGCACAGGCCGCTGGCCATGGCGACGTCACCCAGGTCATCGGGGTCCAGCATTTCCGCGTGGGCGATTGGATCGTCACCGCGCTGCTGGACGGCTCCCTGCCCATTGGGCCAGAGAACTTCTCGAACCTCTCCGCCGAGGAGGCCGAAGCCTTCACCCGCGCGGCCTTCGCCGAAGGCCCCGCCATGCCCACGGGCGTGAACGCCTATGTCCTGCGCAATGGCAGCCAGACCGTGCTGGTGGATGCCGGGGGTGCGAATGCCTTCCCCGGATTGGGCGCGCTGCCCGCGGCACTTGAGGCCGCCGAGATTGCCGCGGACGACGTCACCCATGTGGTGCTAACCCATTTGCACCCGGACCATATCGGCGGGCTTCTGGGGGAGGCCGGACCGGTCTTTGCCAATGCCAGTATCCATGTGAGTTCTGCCGATATCGCCTTCTGGACAGATGCCGAGATCAGGGCCCAGGTGCCGGAAGCATTTCAGGGCTTCTTCGATCTGGCCGTTGCTGTGATCGAAGCCTATGGCGACAAGGTCATGCCGTTTGACGGGGATACCGAGCTTCTGCCCGGTCTCGCCGCACGGGCCCTACCCGGGCATACCCCGGGGCATTCGGGCTTCCTTGTGTCCTCCGGGGATGCAGAGATGCTGATATGGGGCGATATCATCCATGTGGCGGCCTTCCAGTTCCCGAAACCCGCCGCCGCCATCGGCTTTGACGTGGATCCCGAGACCGCAGTCACCACGCGGCAGGCCTTGCTCGCCGAAGTCGCCGAGAGCCGCCTGACCGTGGCCGGGATGCACCTGCCCTTCCCGGGGGTTGGCCATGTGGTGACCGATGGCGAGGGCTATCGCTTCGTGCCGCAAGACTGGACCTTCGCGCTCTGATCCGGGCGTCGGGCGGGCCGGGGCGATCCGGCCTGCCCCCCCCGCTCACCAGGTCGTGAGCAGGCGCGGCTTTCCGGCCGCGCCGGGATCGCTAGGGTGCGACCCATACTCCAGCAGAAACCGGTGCCCGATGGCCGATCTCTTTTCCCCTTTCACCTTGCGCGGTGTCACTTTCGCGAACCGCGTTGCCGTCTCCCCCATGAGCCAGTACCGCGCTCGCGAGGGCCACGCCAATGACTGGCACATGGTGCATCTCGGACGGTTCGCGCTTGGCGGGGCGGGACTGGTCTATGCCGAGGCAACCGCGGTCACCCGCGACGGGCGGCGCACCCACGGGGATCTCGGTCTCTGGGACGACGCGCAGATCGGGGCCCTGCGCCCGATCACGGCGTTCCTCAGCGCCGAGGGCGCCGTCCCCGGCATCCAGCTGAGCCATGCCGGGCGCAAAGCCTCCGAACGCCGCCCGTGGGACGGGGAAACCCCGGTGGATGCCGAAGACGAGGCGCTGCGCGGCGAGGCTCCCTGGACCGCCTGCGCCCCCTCGCCCCTGCCCTATGCAGAAGGATGGCCCACGCCCACGGAGCTCTCCGAGGGCGAGATCCGCGATATCATTGCCGCTTTCGGCGCGGCGGCGGGCCGCGCGCGGGAGGCCGGGTTCAAGATCATCGAGGTCTATGCCGCGCACGGCTTTCTAATCCACCAATTCCTGTCGCCCCTGTCCAACCACAGGACCGATGCCTGGGGCGGTTCGGCTGAGAACCGGCAGCGCTTCGCCGTGGAGGTTGCCCGCGCCATCCGCGCGCAGTGGCCCGAGGATCTGCCCCTCGCCTTCCGGCTTTCGGCCACGGATTGGATCGATGGCGGGCTTGAGGTCGCGGACACGGTCGCAGCCGCCCGGGCGCTGAAGGCTGCGGGCGTCGACATGATCGATTGTTCGAGCGGAGGGATCGGCGGCAAGGACCGCCCGCGCCGCATGACCATCACCGAAGGTTTCCAGGCGCCTTTTGCCGCGACCCTGCGCGAGGAGGCCGAGATGGCCACCATGGCCGTGGGCTTTCTCTGGGATCCCAAAACCTGCAACACGCTGATTGCCGAGGGGCGAGCCGATATGATCGCTCTGGCGCGCGAGTTGCTGGACGACCCGAACTGGCCGCTCCACGCTGCGGCTGCGCTTGGCGCGGATGAAAACCACGGGCGCTGGCCGATTGAGGCGGGCTGGTGGCTGATGAAGCGGGACCGTCTGTTGCAGAAACTGGGGCTGCGCGGCTAGGCACCGCGCGCATTTCAGGTGACGAGCACCCGGCACCCCGCCTGCAGCGCGTCGATCAGGGCGCGCATGCGCTTGTTGATCCGACGCCCTGCGGGGTAGACGACCTGAATGCGGAAATCAGGCATCTCGCTCTGGGCGAGGACGGGGATAACCACTCCGGCGCGCCGCGCCTCCGCCACCATGAAATCCGGCAGCTTGATGATGCCCAGCCCCTGCGCCGCCGCGTCGAGCAGGAAGGGTCCGTTATTCGAGTTCAGGGCCGGTTGGAAGGTCACCGCCTGGGTTTTGCCCTCCCTGAGAAACTCCCACCGGGCGCGCCGCGCGGACCCGTAGTGCAGCAGGGCATGTTTGGGCAGATCCGACAGGGTCTCCGGCAGTCCATGCTCGGCGGCGTATCCCGGGCTGGCAAAGAGGCCGTGGCGCGTGACGCCCAGGGGCAGATGCACGAGCCCGTCGAGATCGTCCGAAGCGATGCGCACGCCCAGATCGTAATTCTCGTTCTCCAGATCCGCCATCCGGTCATCGAAATCGAGCGTCATGTCGATCTGCGGATGAGCCTTGAGGAAGGCAAACAGGGTCGGTTTGAGAAAGGACAGGCCAAACTCCCGCGCGACGCTGACCCGCAAGGGCCCGCGCAAGCTATGGGCAGCATGCATGAAGTCCGCGTCCAGATCCTCGGCATCGGCGACCATGAGGCTGGCCCGCTGATAAAGCTCCTGGCCCGCGGTCGTGACCTCCCATGTGCGCGGCTGGCGATCGATGAGCCGCATGCCATAGCGATCCTCAAGCTGGCTCAGACGCCGGCTGACCGCGGATTTCGCGATGCCCAGCACATCCGCCGCCCGCGCGATCCCCCCGCTATCGACCACGGTGACAAACATCCGGAGGTCCTCGATCTGGCCCATGACTATGTTCTCATTTTGTGACCCTTGAGGGCACTTCTTTCCATCTAGCCACAAAAAACACAACGCTTAGCTTGGCGGCATCCGAAATCTGAAAGGAGACCGCGATGTCCATTTCCAGATCCACCCTCACGGCGAGCGCCCTTGCCATGGCCATGGGATCCACCCCGATCCATTCGGCGGAGCTGCACTCCGCAGGCGCACTGGCCTTCGACACGGGCAATGTGCTCTTTGTCGGCGATGGCAAGGCCGGGCTGGTCCATGCCTTTGACCTCTCGGCGCTTGTTGCGGACCAGTCCGCGTATCAACTGGGCCGGGCACAGACCTTTGAGGGGCGCACGATCCTCGACGGGCTGGACACGGAGATCGCCGGACTGCTCGGGGTGCCACCCGGGGATGTGGTGATCAATGACATGGTGGTGCACAAGCCGAGCAAGCAGATTTTCCTGTCGGTGCATCGCGGCCATGGGCCCGAGGCCGAGGCGGTGATCCTTGCGGTGAATAACGGCGCGCTGGAGCTCGTCGATCTCGCTTCCGCCCCCCATAGCGCGCAAAGCGTGGGCCCCGTGCCCGAGGCCGAGACCTTTGAATTCGGGCAACCCCTGAACAGTCTCGCGATCACGGATATCGACTATTATCAGGGCGAGATCTTCGTGGCGGGCCTCTCGAATGAGGAGTTCAGCTCGACCCTGCGTCGCATTCCCTACCCTTTCACGGATCAGGTGGCCCAGTCCTCGATCGAGATCTGGCACGCGGTCCACGCGCAATATGAGACGCGGGCGCCCATCATCAGCCAGACCATCACCGAGCTCGACGGCACCCCGACCCTGATCGCGGTCTATGCCTGCACGCCGATCGTGCGGATCCCGCTCGACGCGCTGACCGATGGCGCCGCCTTGCGCGGGACGATGATCGGCGAGATGGGGTTCGGGAACACTCCGCTCGACATCGTGCCCTATGTGAATGCCTGGGAGGGGAGCAGCAATCTGGTGGTCACGAACTCGAACCGCTCTGCTGTCTCCATGAGCCTTGATGCGGTGGCGCAGGCCGAAGAGATGCCCCATGGCGAAGGCGTGCAGCCGGTCTTTTCCGTGGCCGGTGTGGCCCAGTTCCCCCTACCCATGAGCGGCACGCTTCATCTCGACACGCTGGATGACAGCTTCGCGGTCGTGGTGCGCCGCAGCCCGGAGGATGCGCGCAATCTCCAGCTGCACACCTTGCCGCTGCCGTTCTTCTTTGACCGGGCCGATCACATCGTGGAGATGAACTTCGCCGATGGTCCGGATCCGTTCGGCTACAAGGCGGCGCCGCCGCTCGAGTACAACTGATGCGGGGGCGCATGGGCTGGGCACTGTTGCTGGCGTGGCTCCTCCCGAGTGTCGCGGGATGGGCGGCCCCGGGCGCGGGCTATGACGCGGCGGCGGGCGAGATCCGGGTGACCGGGCTGAGCCCCGCCGAGCGGGCCGCGCTTCTGTCCGGTGCGCCCCTGCGCCTGCAGATTGCGGGCCTGAACAGCACGCGGGGCATGCCCCTGTCCATCGCCGAAACTGGGGCGGAGCTGCGGGTCACCCCGCGCTTCGCCCTGAAGCCGGGGACGCGCTATACCTTGCGGTTTGATCTTGCCTCTGCGCGTCACGCGCTGACCGTGACGCCGCCTGCCCTGCCGGAGGAAGCGCCAGCTCTGATCGGGTTCGACCCGGCGCAGGCAGTGATTCCGGCGAACACCTTGCGGCTCTATCTGCACTTCTCCACCCCCATGGCACGCGGACAGCTGCGCGACGCCCTCACTCTGACCAAAGCCGATGGCACGCCGGTCGAGCGTCCGTTTCTGTCGCTCGCGACCGAGCTCTGGGACCATGACCAGACCCGCGCGACACTTCTGCTCGACCCCGGGCGGATCAAACAGGGGGTCGGTCCGAACCGGATCGGCGGCGCGCCTTTGCAGGCAGGTGAAGCCTATCAACTGACGCTCGCGGCAAGGATGCGGAGCGCTGCGGGCGCGCCGATGGGAAAACCCTCGCGCATGACCTTCCGGGTGGGCCCGCCCGAGCAGACAGCCATCGACCCCGCCACCTGGCAGGTCGCGCCGCCCCCGGCGGGCAGCCACGCCCCGCTCTCCATCACCTTTGACCGGATCATGGATCCCGCCACGCTCCGGCGCCTTCTGACTTTGCAAGACCCGCAAGGGCGCCGGGTGCGCGGGCGGATTGCCAGCGATGGCGGCGGTTGGTCCCTGACACCGAGCGCGCCCTGGCAGACGGGGCGCTACACGCTCCGGCTTGACCCCGCGCTGGAGGATATCGCGGGCAACCGGATCGCCGCGCCGTTCGACGCCCCACCGGGCACGATGGGCACTGTCAGACACGCGGT
The DNA here is from genome assembly GCF_049801095.1 of Dinoroseobacter sp. S76. Classification (NCBI taxonomy): domain Bacteria; kingdom Pseudomonadati; phylum Pseudomonadota; class Alphaproteobacteria; order Rhodobacterales; family Roseobacteraceae; genus Dinoroseobacter; species Dinoroseobacter sp. S76. The sequence continues at coordinate 843,570 of NZ_JBNAGH010000001.1, forward strand.
TGAGCATGTCGTGGACATCGCCCCGACGCCCCAAACCCGCGCGCAGGTTTGCAGAATGCAATGCAATCGGTCACCCTGACCCATGCGCCCGCGCCAAGATCAGAACACGCCCGCAGGGGCGGCCACCCAGGAAGGACCCCATAGCATGAGCCAATCCGTTCCCATTATCGCCGCCAAGGCCCCGGCCAAGGTCACACTCGAGGCAGGCAAGGACTACCTCTGGTGCCGCTGCGGTCGTTCCAAAACGCAACCCTTCTGCGATGGCAGCCATGTGGGCACTGGGATCCAACCGCTCAAGTTTACTGCAGACAAGGATGGGGATGCGGTCCTCTGCCGCTGCAAGTCGAGCGCCAATGCGCCCTTCTGCGATGGGTCCCACACGCGGCTTGGCGATCTGGCCGTGGGTGATGCCGCCCCCGCGCCGAAATCGGAAATTCCCCAGGCAACCCCGACGCCCGAAGAACCCACGGTCGCGCGCATCCACGCGCTGGCCCGGGACGGGCTCTCGAAGCTGGGGCATCACGGCGAGATGGGCGCCATGGGCGTGCCGCGCAAGGACCTGCCCCATTGGGACGATATCCAGATCCTGCCCGCGCAGATGGCGCGCAAACCCCTGCTCGACGACGCGCCCGTGGCAACCTCTGTCACGATCGGGCCGCGCGCGGCCAAGCCCTTGCAGCTCGAGATCCCACTCTTTGTCTCGGATATGAGCTATGGCGCGCTCTCGGAGGAGGCAAAGACGGCGCTCTCCCGCGGGGCGCAGATGGCGGGGACGGGGATCTGCTCGGGCGAAGGGGGCATGCTCCCGGAGGAGCAGGCCGAGAATGACCGCTATTTCTATGAGCTCGCCTCGGCCCAGTTCGGCTGGTCGCTCGATCATGTGGCCAAGGTGCAGGCCTTTCATTTCAAGGGCGGCCAGGGGGCCAAGACCGGCACGGGGGGGCACCTGCCCGGCGACAAGGTGCAGGGCAAGATCGCCGAGGTGCGCGGGCTGGAACCCGGGCAATCGGCCATCTCCCCCGCCACCTTTCCCGAGCTGAGCACCCCGGAAGATTTCAAGCGGATCGCCGATCAGGTGCGGGAGCGGTCGGGCGGCATTCCCATCGGCTTCAAGCTTTCGGCCAACCATATCGAGGACGATATCGACTTCGCCCTCGCGGCCAGTGCCGACTACATCATCCTCGACGGGCGGGGCGGGGGCACCGGGGCGGCGCCACTGATCTTCCGGGATCACATCTCGGTGCCGACCATCCCCGCTCTTGCTCGGGCGCGCCGGCATCTGGACACGCGCGCCGGCCGAGACGTGACCCTCGTGATCACCGGCGGCCTCCGCGTGGCGGAGGACTTCGCCAAGGCGATGGCCCTTGGCGCCGATGCAATCGCGGTCAGCAATTCGGCGATGCAGGCCGTGGGCTGTATCGCGGCGCGGATGTGCAATTCGAACAATTGCCCCGTGGGGGTCGCGACGCAAAAGCCGGAGCTGCGCAAGCGGCTCGATGTGCAGGTCGGGGCCGAGCGGCTCTCCCGGTACTTCAGCGCGAGTGTCGAGCTGATGCAGGTGCTCGCCCGGGCATGTGGCCATGACAGCCTCTCGGGTTTCTCGCCCCGCGACATCACCACATGGAAGCGCGAAGTCGCCGATCTCAGCGGGATCCGCTTCGCCGGAGTAAGCTGACAAAGGTGGAGCAAGGCCCTTTCGGGCCTTGCATCCCCCGTGCAAAGACAAAGACTGCGCCCATGACCCGAGATCGCTCGACCGAAGAAGACCAGACCGACATCAAAGCCCGCCGGGCGCGTGGCGAGTTCGTGCGCGGAGTGAGCGGGTTTCGCCATGGGATTGGCGATCCCGATGTCCCGCCGGAGCCCGGGCGCTATCACCTCTTTGTCGCGCTGAACTGCCCCTGGTGTCACCGCGTCACCCTCGCCCGGAATGTGCTGGGGCTGCAGGACGCGATCAGCATGGATGTGGCCTTTCCCAACCGGACGGGCGAGGACGATCCGGAGGGGCTGAACCTCTGGGAGTTTGCGCCGCACCGTATGGCGAGCCTCACCGGAGCGACCCTGCCCGAATGCACCGCCGAAACCGGCACCGGACAGGGCCTGCGCCTCGCGCGGCAGGTCTATCAGCGCGAAGGCTCCGACGAACAGTCGGTCCCGATCCTTTATGACAAACTGGCCCAGCGCATCGTGAGCAACGAAAGCGCCGAGATCATCCGGATGCTGGATCGCCATGCGGAGGCTCTGGGCAGCACCCTGCCTGCGGGCGCGCGGGTGCAGCTTGTGCCTGCGGACGACGCGTTGCACACCGAGATCCAGAGCCTGAATGATCTGATCTACTCCACCATCAATAACGGCGCCTATAAAGCCGGGTTCTCGTCGGATCAGGCGGTCTACGCCCAAGCTTTCGCCGCCTATTTCGAAACCCTTGAGGCCTTGGAAATGCGGCTCTCGGATGGGCGTCCGTTTCTGACGGGCTCCGAGTTTACCGAAGCAGATTTACGCCTCTTTCCAACGCTCTACCGCCATGATCCGGTCTATTATGTCCGGATGAAGCTGAACGGCGCGCGGATCCTCGACTACCCGCATCTCTGGCGCTGGCTCTGCCGGGTGCATGCCCTGCCGGGCATCGCGGCAGCGGGTTCCTTGATCCATTGTCGGCAAGGCTATTTCGGGCGGTCCTGGAACGGGGTGATCCCCCTTGGCCCCCTCAAACCGGTGCCCTACCCGGAGGCCTATGCCCATCCGGAGCTTGCCGGTCCCTCGGGCGACTAGCCCTTCCAGACCGTCTCGCCTCCGATCAGCTTGAAGCCCACATCCCGCTTGGGATCGATGGGCTGACCGTTGATCTTGGCCAGCAGCATTTCGGCTGCGATCTGGCCGATCTTGAGATGGGGGATTGCCGTGGAGGTCAGCCGCCAGGGCTGGATCGACGCGATCGGCAGATCGCCCCACCCCGCAATCCCGATATCCTCGGGGATCTTCAGCCCGGCCTTCTGACAGTATTGCAGGCCGCCCACGGCCATATTGTCGTTCTGGTAATAGATCACCTCGACCTGCGCACCTGTGGCGAGCAGCTGCTCGGTGCCGTAGAAACCCGTGTAGAAGCCCGGCGTGTCCCGGAAGAGGAGCTGTTTCTCCAGCACGCCGCCCGCGTCACTGACCGCCTGCGCGTATCCGCTGACCCGGGAACTGGCTGCGTTACCCGTATCGTGACTCGTCCCCACATAAGCGAATTTTTTGTAGCCCAAACCAGAGAGATAGCGGCCCATCTCATAGCCGCTGTCATAGTGGTTCAACCCCACGGACATATCGAGCGGGCTGGAGTTCAGATCCCAGATCTCCACCACCGGCAGGTTCGAGCCGCTGAGCATCTGAATCGCCCGCGAGGTGTGGGAGCGCCCGGTGATGATCAGCCCCGCAGGCTGCCAGGACAAAACCGTCTCAATCCATTTTTCTTCTTGTTCTAGAGCATGTTCCGTCAATCCGAGCACGGTCTGGTGACCGAAGGAGCCGAGCTTGCGATCGATCCCTTCAAGGACCTGCGCAAAGATCTCATTGCCCAGTTCGGGGATGCTCACCCCCACAAAAGTCGATTTCTTGTCCCCGGCAAAAACAGTCGCGAGGCGATTCGGGAGGTAGCCCAATCGCTCCACTTCAGCCATGACTTTGGCCCGCGTTTTCTCCGAGAAGCCGCCCTCGTCACGTAACACGCGACTGGCCGTCATCTTGGAGACGCCTGCGCTGCGCGCGACCTCTGCCAAGCTTATCTTATTGTTTTTGTTCATCTATAACCTGATTTCTCTCGGTTACGTTACGGGTAACATTTTGTGGTTGACTTATTGTCGCACGAGCCGAATGCTAATCGAACGTTACGGGTAACTCAATGCTCCGATCGCATTTGAACTTGCCCAGCTGCCTTGGGAGGGGCGCACGTATGCTGCACGACTTGCGAAATAACCTGTTCTTTAATGGCGTCAAAAAACACTTTGGCGGCACATACGCCCTCCGCGATGTCTCTCTCAATGTCGAGCGCGGTGAAATCGTTGCCCTTCTGGGCGAGAACGGCGCCGGCAAATCGACCCTAATCAAGATCCTCGGCGGCATCCACAAGGCCGATGAAGGCGGAGTGCTGATCAATGGCGAGCCCTATGAGCATCGCCCCGGCAGTTTTGGCGAACGACAATCCGTGGCCTTCATCCACCAGGATCTGGGCATGATCGAGTGGATGAGTGTCGCCGAAAACATCGCACTGGCGCTGGGATATTCCCGCAAGGGCGGGCTGATCAAATGGGACGATGTCACGGCCTTTGCCCAGCGCGCCCTGGACAAGGTGGGCTGCGATTTCGATCCGACCACCCGGGTGCAGGACCTGTCGCGCACCGAGAAATCCCTCGTCGCCATCGCCCGGGCCCTGGCCGTGGACTGCGATTTCCTCGTGCTGGACGAGCCCACCGCGTCGCTTCCGGCGGATGAGGTCGAGCGGCTCTTCGAGGCGCTGCGCCCGCTCAAGGACCAGGGCGTGGGGATGATCTATGTCTCTCACCGGCTCGACGAGATCTTTCGCATCGCCGACCGGGTGGCTGTACTGCGCGATGGTGAGCTGGTCGGGCTGCGCGACATCGAACACACCACACCCGAAGAGCTGGTCTACATGATCGTCGGCCGCAAGACGCGGCAGGTGATGAAGCCCAAGCTGACCCGCGGCGACACGATCCTCGAGGTCTCAAACCTGCGGGTCGAGGCGGCGGGCCCGGTGGATTTCACCCTCCACAAGCAAGAGATCGTCGGTCTCGTCGGTCTGCGCGGCGCCGGGCATGAAGGCGTGTCGCGCGCGATCTTCGGCGCCGAGGAGTTCTCGGGCCAGATCCTGCTGGACGGGGAGGTCCCGGACCTCACCTCGCCGCAGACCGCACTCACCTCGGGCATCGGCCTTGTTGCCAAGGACCGGACCGAGGAATCCGTTGCCATGTCGCTCAGCATCCGCGAGAACACATTTCTCAACCCCGCGGCCTTTGGCAGGTCGCTCTTTTCCTTCATGAGCCCCAAGACCGAGACCGCCATGGCCGAGCAGATCGGCGCGGATGTGGCGCTCTCGCCCAATGACCAGACCATGGCCATCGAGAGCCTCTCGGGCGGCAACCAGCAGAAGGTGGTGATCGGGCGCTGGCTGGAGACCAAGCGCAAGCTCCTGATCTGCGAGGACCCGACCGCGGGCGTCGATGTGGGCGCCAAGGCCGAGATCTATGCCCTGCTCAACCGGGCCGCCGAGAACGGCGTCGGGATCGTCGTTGTCTCCACCGATTTCGAGGAGGTCGCCGCCATCTGCCACCGGGCCATCGTGTTCAGCCAGGGCGCCATCGTCAAAGAGCTCTCCGGGGCCGAGCTGACCACTGAAAACCTGATCCAAACCGCATCCGCGTCGAACGCTGCTGAGAGCTGAGGAAGAAGACTATGCAATCGCTTGAATCAAACGCGCTCGAGCCCACGAAAGCCGAACTGAAGAACGCCTCGCTCAAGACAAAGGTCATTCGCTTCCTGCCTGTCTATGGTCTGGTGATCCTGACGGCGTTGCTGATCGTGCTGTTTTCGATCCTCTTGCCGAACACCTTTCCGACGATGCTGAACCTGCGGGCGATCATTTCGGACAAGGCGATCATTGCGCTGCTGTCGCTCGGGGCGATGATCCCCATGGTGGCCGGGCGGATCGACCTGACCGTGGGCTATGGCATCGTGCTCTGGCATGTGCTCGCGATCTCGCTGCAGACGCTTTACGGTTCCCCCTGGCCCATCGCGGTGATGAGCGTGCTGGCCCTTGGCCTTCTGACCGGGTTCCTGAACGGGATGCTGGTGGAGATCGCCAAGATCGACAGCTTCATCGCCACGCTGGGGACGGGCACCGTGCTCTATGCGCTGGCCCTGTGGCACACCGGGGGCCGCCAGATGGTCGGCGCCCTGCCCGAGCCCTTTTATGCTATCAACGGGACCTTCGTGTTCGGCCTGCCGATCACCGGGTACTATGTGCTGGGCCTGACCATCGCCATGTGGCTGATCCTCGAATACACGCCCGTCGGCCGGTACCTCTACGCCATCGGCGCGAACCAGCGCGCGGCCCAGCTCAACGGCATCAACACCCGTAAATTCGTCATCGGGGCATTCATGTCCTCGGGCTTCATCACCGCCTTTGCCGGGGTGCTCTTGGCCTCGAAACTGCGGATCGGGCAAGCCTCGGTGGGTCTTGAGTTCCTGTTGCCGGCGCTGGTCGGGGCCTTTCTCGGCTCCACCACCATCAAGCCGGGGCGGGTCAATGTCTGGGGCACGGTTGTGGGGGTTGCGATCCTCGCCGTGGGGATCTCCGGCATCCAGCAATTCGGCGGCTCGTTCTGGGTTGAGCCGATGTTCAACGGTGTGACCCTGCTGATCGCCATCGGCATCGCGGGATACGCACAACGGCGCAAGGGCGCCAAGAAATAAGCATAAGCATCAGGGAGGACACCATGCTTAGAAAAACATTCACCACTGTCTCCGCCGCGGCCTTGATGGCCGGACTGGGCTTCACCGCCCTCGCCGAGACCCCGTTTGACGGACCGACCACGGGCCCCAAGGCCGCCGAAGGCAAGTCCATCGTCGTGGTCGCGGGTGACCTGAAAAACGGCGGGATCCTCGGGGTTACCAATGGCATCGAAGAGGCCGTGGCCACCATCGGCTGGGACCTGCGGGTGCTCGACGGCGCAGGCTCCATCCAGGGTCGCACCGCGGCCATCGGTCAGGCCCTGGCGCTGAAGGCCGACGGGATCATCATCAACGGGTTTGACGCCGTCGAACAGCAGGCCGCCCTCGAAGGCGTGGTCAATGCGAACATCCCCATGGTCGCCTGGCATTCCGGGCCCAAGATCGGCTGTGACGCGCCCGGTGGTGTGTTCACCAATGTCTCGACCGATGCGATGACCGTCTCCGAAGTGGCCGCGCAATGGGCCATGAATGACGCCGAGAAAGTGGGCGCGGTGATCTTCACCGACAGCACCTACCAGATCGCCATCGACAAGGCGGATCGGATCAAGGAAACCATCGAGGCCATGGGCGGCACGGTGCTCGAATATGTCGACACGCCAATCGCGGACACCTCCTCGCGCATGGGGCCGCTGACAATCAGCCTGCTGCAGAAATACGGCGATAGCTGGACCCACGCCCTGGCGATCAATGACCTCTATTTCGACTTCATGGGCCCCGCCCTTGCCTCTGCTGGCATCTCCAGCGCCGATGGCCCCCAGGCGGGCTCCGCGGGCGACGGTTCCGAAGCCGCCTTCCAGCGGATCCGGACCACGAACTACCAGACGATCACCGTGGCCGAGCCGCTGAACCTGCAGGGCTGGCAGCTGGTGGATGAGCTGAACCGCGCCATGCAGGGCGAGGCCTGCTCGGGCTATGTCACCACCCCGGCCCTCGTGACCCAGGAAGGTCTGGCCAAGCTCGGTGACAGCAACCAGTTCGACCCCGACAGCCCCTATCGCGAGGCTTACGCGGCCATCTGGGGCAAGTAACGCACCCAACAGGCGGCCCTGATCCACGCGGCTGACGCGCCGCGGCAGGGCCCCTTTTCCCAAACTCAGACCAGAACTTTTGAAACCGGGCCTGCCCGAACAGGAGAGCTGTGTCGTCAAGGAGGAAGACTATGAGTAATACGCCACTCATCCAAATGCGCGGCATTACCAAGCGCTTCGGGGGCGTCACCGCGCTTCAGGATGTCGATCTGGAGGCCTATGCCGGGGAAGTTCTGGCCATTGTCGGCGATAACGGCGCGGGCAAATCCACCCTGATCAAAGTGTTGACGGGGGTGTATCAGCCGACCGAAGGCGAGATCTACATGGATGGCGAGAAGGTCGAGTTTTCGAACCACGCCGACGCCGCCAAGCTGGGCATTGATGCGGTCTATCAGACCCTCGCCCTGGCCGATCATCTGGACCCGCCAGCCAACATGTTTCTCGGCAATGAGCTGACCAAGAAATTCCTCGGGATCACCATTCTCGACAACAAGAAGATGCGCGAGGAGACAGAGCGCGTTCTGATGGAACGCCTCGGGGTCCGCCTGCGCTCGCTGGAGGCCTCGACCGACAGCCTGTCCGGCGGTCAGCGTCAGGCCGTGGCCATCGCCCGGGCGGTCTATCACGAGGGCCTGCGGGTTCTGGTCATGGACGAGCCCACCGCCGCTCTGGGGCCGCAGGAAACCGCGCGCACCCTGAAACTCATCAAAACCCTGAAGGCCCAAGGACTGGCCGTGATCCTGATCAGCCACTCGCTGGACGATGTGTTCGAGGTCTCCGACCGCGTCCATGTCCAGCGCCGTGGTCAATGTGTCGGGGTCGCTCTGACCGCTCAAAGCTCCACCCAGGAGGTGCTGGGCATGATCGTTGGTGCCAAGGAGGACGCCGCATGAACGCCGCAGTTGCAACAAATGAGACCCCTCAGCCCCTCACGGAGCGGCTGGAGCCCTACATGGCGATCATCGCCCCGATGGCGATGATCCTGGCGATCTTTATCTTCATGGGGATTGCCTCGCCGGACCGGTTTTTCCGGGTCAGCAACCTGCAGCTGATCCTGCAGGATGCCGCCCTCTACATGCCCATGGCGATGGCCATGACCTTCGTCATCACCCAGCGTGGGATTGACCTGTCGGTGGGTTCGGTCGCGGTGCTCTCCGCGATCATCATGGCCTTTCTGGTCAAACAGTTCGGCTTCTCGATCTATGTGGGCATTCCGATTGCCCTGACCATCGGCGCGCTTCTGGGGCTGATCAACGGTCTGGTCATCACCCGGTTCAATGTGCCGGACCTGATCGGCACGCTGGCCATGGACCTCGTCTACAAGGGCCTGGCCCTGCTGCTGGCCAAGGGTCTGGTGCTGGCGCGGTTCCCCGACCTTTTGACCGAGATCGGGCGCGGCACCACGCCGTTCTTCATTCCGACCCCGGCTGTGATCGGGATCCTGACCATGGTCGCGGGCTACTTCATCCTGCAGCGCACCTATTTTGGCCGCTACACCGTCGCCATCGGCTCCAGCCCGGAATCGGCGGAACTGACCGGCATCGGTGTGAACCGCCACAAGGTCTATGCCTATGTGCTCTGCGGGGCCTGTGCCGCGCTCGCCGGTCTGATGCTGACGGGCAAGCAAAACGCGATCCAGGCGACGATGGCGCCGTTCTTCAACCTGCACGTGATCGCGGCGGTTGTCGTGGGCGGCACATCCCTCTTCGGGGGCCGCGCCTCGATCATCGGCTCGTTCTCGGGCGTTCTGCTTCTGGCGATGATGCTGAACGCGCTTGTGACCCTGCGGATCGAGTTCTTCTGGCAGCCGGTGGCCTCGGGCTTCGTGATCATCAGCTCCGTCGCGCTCTATGCCTGGATCCAGAAGAAGGACCGCGATGGCGCGGGCGGATGGCTCGCCGACCTGAAAACGGCCGAAGGCATGAAGATGGTCAGATTTGCAGCCGCGATCATCGGACTTCTGATTGCCCTTCTGGCGATCGGCGGACTGACAGCTGGCGACGTCGTCGCAAGCGGTTGACCCAAGTTTTCGGCGGCCGTGAGACCCATGGCCGCCGGGAAACCCCAACAAACCAATACGTAACGGGAGGAACGAACGTATGAAACTTCTGACAACAACAGCAATGGTCGCCGCCACGGCACTGAGCACAGCGGCTTTCGCAGACGGTCACAGCACCCTGCCCCTGAAGGAACTGCCCGACATCGCCGAGCGCGACCACTGGGTCCCCGCCGAGGTGAACGCGGATGGCACGCTGGAAGCCATGCAGGCCGTGGTCGGCGCAGCGGCCGTGAAGTTCACCGGCTCGCTCGACAAGCCGATCCAGATCGCACTGATCTATCCGTCCTCGGACACCTCGGACTTCTGGGCGCGCAACTATCTGGCCATGACCAAGCGTCTGGACCAGCTGGGTGTGCCCTATGAGACGACCGAGTTCGCCTCGCGTCAGATCGAACACTCGCTGCAGACCACCTATGCCAACCAGGTTGTGCAGGACAAAGACCTCTATGACTATGTGATCTTTGGCCCGTCCGAGCTGGCGGTGCAGGCGGACAATATCTCCAAGCTGGCCGCGGAGACCGACGATCTGACCACCTATGTCTGGGCGTTCCACACGCCGCTGAAGGACATGAAGGCCCAGCCCGCGGCCTGGTTCGACTTCTCCTCCGCTGCCGGGGCGCTGACCATGTGCGACTACATGCTCGAGCGTCTGGGCAATGACGTCACCATGGCCATGAACCGCGGCATTCCGGGCATCACCGACAACCAGCGCTCGGGTGATTTCAAGGCCTGCGTCGAGGAGAAAGGCAACTGGACCACGGTCTATGAGCATTATGGCGAGTACCAGCGTGAGGGCGGCTTTGCCGGCACCTCGCTGATCCTGCAGTCCTATCCGGAAGCCAAGATCATCCATAACGCGAACACCGCGATGGCCATGGGCTCGGTCGAGGCACAGGTCTCCGTCGGCAAGGAGAAAGAGATCTTCTCCACCGGTTGGGGCGGCACAGGTCTCGAGCTTGACGCGATCCGCCGGGGCGAGCTGGACGCCACGCCCATGCGCATGGGCGACGATGTGGGTGCGGCCACGGCCGAGGCGATCAAGGCCGATCTGGAAAACCGCGCGGGCGAGCTGCCCTTTGTCTTCCTGGGTCGGATCACCGTCGCCCATGACCAGATGAGCGCCGAAGAGATCGACGCGCTCGAAAAGGAAGCCTTCCGCTTCTCCGGCGTTGGCGCGCTGGAGCGCTAAGCCAAGGCTCGGGCGGGGCATGCGCCTCGCCCGACACCCCACGAAGACCACCCGCCGCAGACCCCCGGCACCGAGAAGAAGGGACATCCCCATGGCGCAATCCATGATGCTAATTGAGAAATGCAGCCATTGCGTAAGCTGGTACGACATCGAGACCGGCGCCCTGCAAGGTCGGTTGGGTCTGCCGGATTACCCCCATGAATTCGTCGTCGATGACGAATTTCACTACGCTTACATCGGTCATTACGGCGTTCAGAATTCCGGGATCGACGGCAATGATGGCCGCTCGGTGATCGTGGTCGACATCCGCAAACAGGAGGTCGCCCATATCTACGATCTGGGCGAACATGCCCGCCCCCATGGCATCGGGCTCGACGGCCAGGGGCGGCTTTATGTGCTGTCGGAATGGACCGGCCACCTGCTGGTCAAGGAGAACCCCCGCGCCTTTGATCAGGGTTGGGACCACATCACCCCCACGGGCGGCAGCAAATGCCACCTCTTTGCCCTGACCGAAGATGGCCAGACCGCCTATTCCATGAACCTGACCTCCGGCGACGTGACGGTCTTCAATCCCTATGACGCGGCGGTCGCGCCGATCTCGATCAAGACCGGCGAGAAGCCCGAGGGCCGCTGCCTGCGCGAGGCCGAAGGCATCCTCTATACCTCGCAGCGGATCTCCAACACCGTGGCTGTGATCGACACCGGCACCCTTGAGATCCTACGCAGCTTCCCGACCCCCGATGATCCCTGCCGCATCTACTATGACGGCAAGCGGAACCGGCTCGTGACCATGAACCACCATGGCGGGTCCTTCTCGGTCTTTGACGAGGCCACGGGCGAGATGCTCCACGAGCAGAAGACCCCCGCCAACCCGCTGGCGCTCTGCATCGATGACGAAGCGGCCTTCGCCTATATCGCCATCGATTGCGAGCAGGTGCAGCGGTTCAATCTCGACACATTCGAGGTCGTGCAGACCTTCGACACCGGCAAGGAACCTGACGTGATGGTCATCCTGCCGGACGGATTTTCAAAACACTGGGAGGGGCGGGCATGAGCAAGCCACGCATCGCCATCGTGCCGGGGGATCCCTCGGGCATCGGACCGGAACTGATCGCGAAACTGCTGCAGAGCGCAGAGGTCCGCGACGCCGCCGATATCCTGCTCGTGGGCGACAGCCATCTCTGGGAGCAGGGCGCGACACAGGCTCAGACCGAGCTGGAGCTGGCCACGATCTCCGAAGGCGAGATCGCCGATCAGGTCGGGCTCTCCCATCTGGAGATGGAGACGATCGCCCCCGAGGACGTGCAGGTGGCCGAGGTCACCGTGCCCGGCGGCACGACCTCCCTCCGCTGTCTCGACAAGGCCATGGATCTGGCCATGGCCGGGCTGGTGGACGGGATCCTCTTTGGCCCGTTCAACAAGGCGGCCATGACGGCGGCGGGGCTGAATGCCGAGGATGAGCACCGCTATATGGCCCGCTATCTCGGACATGAGGGCTACCATTCCGAGCTCAATGTGCTCGACGAGCTGATGACCACGCGGGTGACCAGCCATATCGGCCTGAAGGATGTGGCGGCGAACATCACCGAGGCGGGCGTGCTGCGTGCCGTGAACCTCGCCAATGACACCCTGCGCAAGGCAGGCAAGGCCCGGCCCCGGATCGCCGTGGCGGCGCTTAATCCCCATGCGGGCGACAACGGTAAGTTTGGCCGCGAAGAGATCGACATTCTCGAGCCCGCCGTCGCCTCCGCCCAGAAACGCCAGATGGATGTGACCGGCCCCTGGCCCTCGGACACTGTGTTTCTCAAGGCCCAGCGCGGCGAGGTCGATGCGGTCGTGACCATGTATCACGACCAGGGCCAGATCGCGATCAAGCTCATGGGGTTCGAGCGCGGCGTGACCGTGGCGGGCGGGCTGCCGATCCCGGTGGCCACCCCGGCCCATGGCACCGCCTTCGATATCGCCGGACAGAACAAGGCCAATGTGGGCGCCACGCGGCAAGCCTTTGATTTGCTGGTGCGCATGGCCAAGACACACCGCGCCGAACGCGACGCGGCCTGAAGGAGACACTGAGATGACCAAGATCAAATCCGTCCGCACAAGGGTGTGGAACTGGACCGGCCCCACGGTCCCGCCCACGGGGAATTTCTGCACCAACGCCTCGGACGTGCTCTGGGACAAGGGCGATGCCATGTCCTCCTTCCGGTTCCACCAATGGCTGACCTGCGAGATCGAGACCGAGGATGGCACCGTGGGCATCGGCAATGCCGCCCTCGCCCCGACCGTGGTCAAGACAGCCATTGATGACTGGTTCGGCCCCATGGTGATCGGCGAGGACCCGTTCGACTACGCTTATCTCTGGGAAAAGATGTACCGCCGCTCCCATGCCTGGGGCCGCAAGGGGATCGGGATGACCGCGATCTCGGCGGTGGATCTGGCGATCTGGGACCTGATGGGCAAGCTTGCGGGCAAGCCGGTGTTCAAGCTGCTCGGCGGGCGCACCAAGGAGAAGATCCCGGTCTATTACTCCAAGCTCTATGCCGGTCCGATCGAGGCGATGCAGACGGAGGCCGAAGAGGCTAAAAAGCACGGCTATCATTCCTACAAGATGCGCTTTGGCTATGGTCCCAAGGACGGCCCCAAGGGGATGCAGGAGAACCTCGACCGCGTGCGCGCGGTGCGCGAGGTGATCGGGGACGACGCGGACCTTATGCTCGAATGCTATCAGGGCTGGAACGTGGATTACACCAAGCGGATGCTGCCCAAGCTCGCCGAGTTCCAGCCCCGCTGGCTTGAGGAGCCGGTGATCGCCGACGATGTCGAGGGGTACCGCCAACTCAACGCCATGAACATCATCCCGATCTCGGGGGGCGAGCACGAGTTCTCGGTGATCGGCTGCAAGGACCTGATCGCGAGCAATGCGGTGAGCATTCTGCAATATGACACCAACCGGGTCGGTGGCATCACGGCGGCTCAGAAGATCAACGCCATCGCGGAGGCCTTCCAGGTGCCGGTCATCCCCCATGCGGGGCAGATGCATAACTACCACCTGACCATGGCCAATGCGAATTGCATGATCTCGGAATACTTCCCCGTCTTCGATGTCGAGGTCGGCAACGAGCTCTTCTACTACATCTTCGAGGGCGACCCCGATGCGGTCGACGGCTTCATCGATCTCGATGACGACCTGCCGGGCCTCGGGATCACCATCACCGACAAGCACCTGCACAATTTCGAGATCACGGAGTAACGCATGACCCAGTATACAGGGATATGGCCCGTGGCCCCGACCCCTTTCCAGGAGGACGGATCGCTCGATCTGGAGGGGATGAAGCGGGTGCTCGACTGCCTGATCGATCAGGGCGCGGACGGGATCTGCGTGCTCGCGAACTTCTCCGAGCAGTTCCTGCTGGCCGATGAAGAGCGCGAGATCCTGACCCGGCTCTGTGTCGAGCATATCGCGGGCCGCGTGCCCGTGATCGTCACCATCAGCCACTACGCCACCCGCATCGCGGTGGAGCGCGCGAAGCTCTGCAAATCGCTGGGCGTGGATATCGTGATGATGATGCCGCCCTATCACGGCGCGCTGATGAAAGGGAACGCCAACCAGACCTTCGAACAGTTTGCCGCCGTGGGCGAAGTCGGCGTGCCGATCATGGTGCAGGACGCGCCGCTCTCGGGCGTGGACCTGCCGGTGCCGCTTCTGGTGAAGATGGCGCAAGAGATCGAGGCGGTGAAGCTCTTCAAGATCGAATGCCCGCGTGCGGCCAACAAGCTGCGCGATCTGATCGCCGTAGGCGGTGACGCCATCGAAGCCCCCTTTGACGGAGAGGAGGCGATCACGCTTCTCGCCGATCTTGATGCGGGGGCCACGGGCTCGATGACCTCGGGTATGATCGTGGATCAGATCAAGCCGGTGATCACCCATTACCATGCAGGCCGGATCGACGAGGCCACGGCCGCCTATGGCCGGGTGGCCATGGCGATCAATCATGAGAACCGCCAATGCGGCTGGCTCTCTTGCAAGGCGGCGATGGTCGAGGGCGGCGTGATCGCCTCCGAGGCCTGTCGCCATCCCATCGAACCGCTCCATCCGGCCATTCGCGCCCGGATGATCGACCTTTTGAAACCACTGGACCCGTTGGTCCTGCGCTGGGGAAAGTAGAATGCTCTACGGTAAGAATTTGATTGATGGGGCCTGGGTCGGCTCCGAAGTGACCTTGGCCTCCGCTGATCTCGATGGTCAGGTCTTCGCCCAGGCCAGCCCCGAGCAGATCGATGTGGCCTGCCGGGCGGCGCGGCGCGATTTCCGTGCCTATTCCGCCCTGCCCCGGGCCACGCGCGCGGCCTTCCTGCGGGAATGCGCCGACCAAATCGACGCGCTTGGCGACGAGATCACCCGCACGGCCATGGCTGAGACCGGCCTGCCTGAGGCGCGGCTGGTGGGGGAGCGGGGCCGGACAACCGGGCAGCTCAAGATGTTCGCGGACCTTCTGGAGTCCACCGAGTATCTCGACATCCGCAAGGACGCGGCCCTGCCCGATCGCGCGCCCCTGCCCCGCCCGGATCTGCGCCTGATCCACAAGGCGATCGGCCCGGTCGCGGTGTTCGGGGCCTCGAACTTCCCGCTGGCCTTCTCGACCGCAGGGGGCGACACGGCCTCGGCCCTGGCCGCAGGCTGCCCGGTGATCGTGAAGGGCCACGGCGCCCATGCGGGGACCGCCGAGCTTGTGGGGCAGGCCATTGCCAAGGCCATGGAGGCCTGCGGCATGCCGCAAGCGACCTTCCAGATGATACAGGGGGCGAGTAACGAGACCGGCTCGGCGCTCGTCACCCATCCGGAGATCTCGGCGGTGGGCTTCACCGGGTCGCTGGCCGGGGGGCGCGCGCTCTTCGATCTGTGTCAGGCGCGCCCTGTTCCCATCCCCTTCTATGGCGAGCTCGGCTCGATCAACCCGATGTTCTGCCTGCCCGAGGCCATGGTTGCCCGCGCGGCCGAGATCGGCGGCGGCTGGGCCGGATCCCTGACCATGGGCGCGGGCCAGTTCTGCACCAATCCCGGCATCGCCGTGATGGTCAAGGGCGCCGAGGCTGATGCGTTTGAGGCCGCCGCGGTTGCGGGCCTGCAAGGCACGGCCGAGCAGGTCATGCTCACCGATGGCATCAAGGCCGCCTATGAGGCCGGAGTGAAGACCTGGTCCGAGCTCGCGCCGGAGCTCGCCGGTTGCCCGGCTCCCAAGGGCGCGCGCGCGGCCATGCCGGCGGTGTTCAAAGTGTCCGCCAAGGACTGGATGGCGACCCGCGCCCTGCAGCATGAGGTGTTCGGCGCGGCGGGGATCCTGGTGCTCTGCGAGGATACCGCCGAGATGGAGGCGCTTGCGGAAGGTCTGGAGGGGCAGCTTACCGCGACCTTGCAGATGGATGCGGGCGATACCGCGCTGGGGCAGACCCTGCTCCCGATCCTAGAGGAGAAAGCCGGGCGCATCCTCGCCAATGGCTTCCCCACCGGGGTCGAGGTGGCGCCCGCGATGATGCATGGCGGCCCCTACCCGGCCAGCACCGATGTGCGCGGCACCTCCGTGGGCACGCTTGCCATCACGCGCTGGCTGCGTCCGGTGAGCTATCAGAACGTCCCCGAGGCGCTGTTGCCTGCGGATCTGCGCGACTAGCGCCTGCTTCTTGCGGCGGGGCCGAACCGGTCCCGTCGTCTCAGACCACATCGCGCAAAGAGAGGACGCAGCATGACTTTCGGCGTCATTGAGGGCACGGGGTTCGAGGTGATCGAGCCGGAGTTTGCCGCCTGTTTCATCGGCCATGCCCGGGTCGAGCGGCTCTGGACCGGGGCGCGCTGGTCCGAGGGGCCCGCATGGTTTCCCGCCGGGCGCTACCTTGTCTGGTCCGATATCCCGAACAACCGTATGATGCGCTGGGACGAGACCGATGGCTCGGTCTCCGTCTTCCGCGCGCCCGCGAACAACACCAATGGCCATACGGTCGACACGCAGGGGCGGCTTGTCTCTTGCGAGCATCTGACCCGTCGCGTGACGCGAACCGAGCATGACGGCAGCGTCACTGTGCTCGCGGACCGCGTGGATGGCAAACGCCTGAACTCGCCCAATGATGTGGTGGTGAAATCCGACGGTTCGATCTGGTTCACGGACCCGTCCTACGGGATCATGATGGACTATGAGGGCGACCGCGCCGAGAGCGAGATCGGCGCCTGCCATGTCTACCGCATTGATCCGGCAACGGGCGATGTCCGTGCGGTCGCGACGGATTTCGTGAAACCCAACGGGCTGGCCTTCTCGGCGGACGAAGAAACGCTCTTCATCGCCGATACGGGCGGCACCCATGATCCGGATGGACCCGCCCATATCCGGCGGTTCGCCGTGGGTGCGGATGGCAAAAGCCTGTCCGGGGGCGAAGTCTTTGCGACCTGCACGAACGGGTTCTTTGACGGGTTCCGGCTGGATCGCGAGGGGCGGATCTGGAGCTCGGCGGCCGATGGCGTCCATTGCCTGGCGCCGGATGGGCGGTTGATCGGCAAGATCCACCTGCCCGAGATCGTGGGCAATGTCTGTTTTGGTGGGGCCAAGAAGAACCGTCTCTTCATGGCCGCCACCAGTTCGCTTTATGCGGTCTATCTGAACGTCAATGGCGTCTGACCGGGCGGGAGGGGCGCGCGGCCCCTCCCCCTTGGCCTAGCCGAGATCCATGCCGAGATCGGTGAGAGCCTGCACCAGCTGGCTCTCAGGCTCGAGGATCCCGCTCCAGGACGGTGCGGTCAGGCTGCCTTCAGTGAGGTCTTCGGCCTGCACTCCGTCGAGCACGACGAAATCGCCGCCATTGCCCAGCACCTCGAAGACGAGATCGCCTTCCTGCTCGGTCACGCCGATCTGATCGCCGGAGAAGGAGCCGAAGTCGAACGTGTCCTCCGCCGGGTTGAAGCCGGTGATCGTGGTGGTGGAGCCATAGCTCCAACCGAGCGTGTAGCTCTCGGCAGTGCCATCACTGAAGGCCACCGTGTCGCCGCCGTCCGGGATGCCGCCGCTGCCGCCATCATCCCCGTTGCCGTCGCCATTGCCGTCACCGTCCCCGTTGCCATCGCCATTCCCGTCGCCCTCATAGATCGAGCCGGTCATGTCGCCCGTCCGGGTCTGGAACCCGTCCGTGGTCGCCCCTGCCGGGGCCTCAGGCGTCAGCAGAACCGTGCGATCCACCAGCGTGACGTCGTTCTGATCAAAGCCAAAGGGCGTTTCGAGATTGTCCTCCATAACCTGGTCGAAATGGAACTCGACCAGACCCGGGATCAGATCCGCCTTGGTCACCCCGGTGAAGGTGAAGCTTTGACCGCTGGGCAGAGAGGAGATCACCAGACCGTCATCGCTGTCCTCGACGCTGAGCCGCTCGCGCGTGCCGAAATAGAGGAAGCTGATCTTCATGCTGGTGGGATCGAACCCGTCGATCACCTCGCTCGCGCCGTATTCGTGGCTGCGGATATAGACGGTGTCATCCGCGCGCGGACCGACCCCTTGCTCCCATGAGACGACCCCGCCCATGTCCTGACGGAAATGCTCGTTGCCGACCACGCCGAAGCTGTCGATGGTCACATCCTGATAGGTCACGCCCTGCACGATCTGGGCGGCGGCCGACCAGGGGCTGTCTATCACGATCTCGCCCGCCTGGGACTTGGTGACGATCATGCCATGGACCGAGGTGCCGCCAAAATCGAGCGCGTCCCGGGTCACATCGAAGCCAACGATGTCGTCGGCATTGCTGTCGGCCTTGTACTTGACGCCGCCCGCATCGGTCGTGCCGGTGGTCTCGGGCGGGTTGGAACCATCGTTGTCATAGCTCAGCGTGTAGCCTTCGCCATTATCCGGCGTGCTCGTATCCGCGCCGATGGCCGCTGCAATCTCATTCTGCACGCCCTGATTGACGCCCGAGATATTGGCCAGCGTGAGGTCTTCGAGACCGAAGCCGGTGAAGATGATCTGCTTGGTCTCGCCGTTCTGGGTCAGCTCGATCCGCACGGTCTGGCCAAGGGCATCGCCGGATTCCTCGAAGAGGCTGAAGGCCTCGGCGGTCACATCCCCTTCGATCTCGATCATGTCGCCCATGGCGGGCAGGAACCCGTCGATCACCTGGGCGGGGGTGTCGAGATTGATGTAGATATGTTGGTGCATATGGCCATCGCCATGGCCGTCACCATCCCCATGACCGTCCCCATCGCCATGGCCATCTCCGTCGCCGTGGCCATCACCGTCACCATGGCCATCGCCATCTCCGTGACCGTCGCCATCCCCGTGACCGTCACCGGATCCGTCGCCGATCAGCCCAAGGATCTCGGCCGCTGCGGTGTCATCGAGGATGGTGAAGTTCGCTGCGGAGAGATCCGAGAGCGAGACATTCTCCAAGGTCGTCGACTGGTTGTTCGAGGGCACAAAAAACGTCACCCCAAACGCGCCGCCCTCATCGGCGGTGTATTCCACCACGTCCAGCGCATCCGCACCGATCCAATCCACAAAGATCGTATCCGTGGCCGGGTCGAAATCCGAGATCACGGCATCGGTGCCATAGGACCATGTGATCACGACATCCGCCGTCTCTGCGGTGACATTCGCATCGCCATTGCCCGTGGGGCCATCGGTCCCACCATCGCCCGAACCATCACCGGACCCGTCGCCAGTTCCGTCGCCGCCAGGGGTGCCGACCCCCTCGTCTCCGGTCTTGCGGTCCTCGAAGAAGGCGATCGCTTCGTCCACGCTGGGGCTTTCATAGCCGCCATATTCCTCGATATAGCGCAGGATCGAGGTGCCGTTCTCGTCCGTGGACGCCCCGCCGCCGAGCAACAGGTTGACCGTGCCAAAGGCCCCGCGCAGGTGGGAGGCCGCCATCAGGCCGGTGATCGAGATCTCGACCGAAACCGTGGAGCCATCCACATCCTGATAGGTGAAGGTCTCGCCGATGAAGTCATCGAGGCTGTGGCCCTGATACCCCAGCTGCTGCTCGATGATCTGCAGGTTGAAGCCGAACGCCTCCTGGATCGCGACCTCCTGCGCCTCAGCGGTCATGAAGTCTTCGAGCGAATTGACCCCAGCCTTGCCGGTCCAATCCCCGTCCCAACGGTTGATCGTGTCCCCGCCCAGATAATAGACGTCGTCATCATAGTAGCCGAGATCGATCAGCAGGGCCTCGCCGAACTGATACCCGACAAAGCCGAGCGAGTTGGTGGAGCGATAGGACATCGCATCCCACTCCGCGTCGCTCAGATCGCCCCAGCTGCTATAGCCCGGATAGAAATCCGTAACCGGACCGCCCGCCCACTGGTCGAGCTGGGCGTCGATGATGATGCCATTGTCATAACGCTCCCGATCCCAGCCGGATTCAAAAGCGCGCAGCGCATCACGAAACTCTTCGTAAGTCCCTTTGGACATTGTCTTCCTCTCAGCAATAATTGATGGCCAGCCCGATCATTGCGGGCTCTGTGGCTCAAATTGCATCGAAGGCCGGGTTTCGCTTGGGCCGACGCGCCAAAGACTTGGTCTGACCCGCCGTCCGGGGATCTAGGCGGTTTTCTGCCGGGGGAGACGGGCCGAGATGGGTGGCCGCCCGGTCCAGCGACGATAGGCGTTGGAGAAGCTGCTGGGATCCGCAAACCCCAGAAGATAGCTGATCTCGGTCAGGGAGATGCTGGGATCCTCCAGAAGGGCCGCGGCCATGGCCTCCCGCGTCTCGTCGATCAGCGTGCGGAAGGAGGTCCCCTCCTCCGCCAGCTTGCGCGACAGGGTCCGTTCCGACAGGCCGAGGTCTTCGGCGGCATCCTGCAGGCGCGGCAGACCTGCGTGGAGACGCCGGAGCAGGTATTGAAACACCCGCTCCCGGGTGGTCGTGCGGTCCGGGCGGCGCTGTGCGAGGATCAGGCGGCCATATTCGGTCAGATGGAGCAGCAGATGCGCATCGCTGGACCGGATCGGCAGATCGAGCGCCGAGGATTTCAGCTCGATCGCCGTGTAGCCCGTGGCATCCTCCACCGGACAGCCCAGCGCACCCGAGATCGCCCGGGCCCGTGCACCAATCGGGGCCGCCACCGAGACCCGCCGCGGCTGGACCGGGACCCGTGTCGCGGTGGACCAGCTGTTGAGGATGCTGCCCAGCACAAATTCCCGATAATGGACCGCCCGCTGCACCTTGGGCGCCGGGTGCCACATGCGAAACTCCGTAGTCGCCGTCTCCGCGCGGATCTCGACCCGGCTGCGCGGGCGCGTGAGTTGCACAAACTCCGCGATATGGGTCAGACCTGCGCGCAGGGTGGGCGAGGCAAAGAGGATATAGGACAGAACCGAGCCCGTATTCGCATTGGCCGAAAGCCCCAGCTTCAGGGCAAAGAGCGGATCCCCGCTCTGCCGCGCAAGGGCCTCGACCACCGCGATCTCCTGCATCAGGGGCACCATTTCCCCGGGCCGGTCGAGGGTCCCCATGTCGAGCCCGGCCTGCTCGAGCGCGGCGCCCAAAACGCGCTCCTCCAGCTCAGGCGCGCCTTTCAGGCTGCTCAACCAGTAATTCGGAACTAATTCCTGCCCGTCATCGGCAACGGGGGCTGCACGCTTCATGGGTCACTTTCCGTCTGCGCTCGGTCCGGGATGCGGTCGGCAAATCCCGCATTTGAGCAAGTTTAGGGCTCGCGGTTTCGCGCAGCAAGACAATAGGGAGACGGGCCTGAAATTGTCGCCCCACAGACCCAGCTGGGGTCTGCTGAAGCATTTGAGATCTGTTCCAGACAAACTGCAGATACATCACGCGGCCAAAGCAGCACGATCCGTGGCCATCAAGGCCGTGCATTTTAGTCCCACTTGCCCTGGAGCTTTGCTGCGAACCCTCTTTCGATCCTCGCCGCCATGATGGCGCTCACCTTTGCCTCCATCGCCAATGCAGCGACCTTCAAGGTAGAGGTGACAGGGATTGTCGAGAACGTGGTCAGCGGTGCTCGGTGGTGCCCGATCAGCCCGTGAGCCCGAGCGACCCGTTCCGTGTCAGCTTCACGGTCACCGATGAGAATGCCATCCCGCGCCCCTTCGGCCCCAGCGTGCTGGAATATCAGGGCGGGGTGCAGAACATCTCGGGCCAATTCGGAGCGCTCGACTTTATGACGACGATCACTGATCTGACCCCGCTGCAGGAGCAGGGCGTTTTCGTGCGGGTGGTCGATGATCTGGGCGGAGCATCCGACGCGATCGAGGTGCGGGGGCTGGTCGACACAAGCCTGCCGATCCAGGGCAGCTCCTTTGCCACCTTCGGGTTTGCCTATGACAATTATCAGCCGCCGCATCCCCCGCTTTTCGACGGGCTCGATCTGGATCCGGCCAAGTTCGGTCAGGATGTATTCGATCTGGCATCGGAGACCCGGATCGGTTTGCGTTTCGAAGGGGCCGATGGCGAGACCTATTTCCTGAGGGGTATCCCCCGCGAGGTCACCGTTTCGCCGGTCCCGCTGCCGGGCTCGGCACCGCTCATGGCCGCCGGCCTTGCGGGTGTCGCGGCGCTCTCCTGGCGCAAGCGGCGCGCCCGGGGCTGAAAACGCGGCCCTGGAGGGCCGTCTGCAGTGGCCAGACCTCCGGAGCCCGGCTACCCTGCCCGGGCTCCCGCGAATTTCGGGGCGCGACAGGAGGACCCTCATGAAATCCCTATGCTCTCCTCAAGCACGGAGGCTGGTGCCTTGCTACGCCGGGGTCATCACGCGGCGGATCCTCTGCCGCCTTGCCCTGTTTGGAGACACCCATGCTCGACGCGACCCTTATGACCGACCTGCTTGATACCCCTGTACGCGCATCCTTTGACGCCGATTGGCGACCCCATGCGGTCTCCCGGGGGGCCGCCGCCGCCCTGCGCCCCGATATTGGCCCTTTCGCGGCCCCGGCCAGCGACAGGCCTGAGGATCTGGCGGATCTGGCCGCCCTGGTGACGGCCCGTGCGGCCCCTGTCCTCATGGCGCAAGTCCCCGAGATCCGGGTGCCCGAGGGGCTGGCACTCCTCGGTCTCGTCAAGGCCGTGCAGATGGTCGCCACGGAGGCCGCCCAATCGGACCCGACCGAGTTCCGCGAGCTCGGCCCCGAGGATGCGCCCGAGATGCTGCGCCTCGCGCAGCTCACCAAGCCCGGCCCGTTCGAGCTGCGGACCCATCGCCTCGGGACATTTGTCGGGCTGCACGCGGAGGGCGCGCTGGTCGCCATGGCCGGGCAGCGCATGGGCTTTGGCGGCTACCGCGAGATCAGCGGTGTCTGCGTCCACCCGGACCATCGCGGCAAGGGCCACGCCACGCGGCTGCTCGGCGCGATGATCGGAAGGATCCGGGCCGAGGGCAAAACGCCCTTCCTGCACACCTATGCGGATAACGCCACGGCGATCCGGCTCTATGAGAGCCTCGGCTTTGAGCTCCGGGCCGAACTGAACGTGGCCGAAATCGCCTGAGCCCCGCGCTCACATCATCATGCAATCCCCGCCCGTGGGCAGCGCCTTGGCGCCTTCGGGCAGGGTCGGCGTGTAGTCGAAGCTCGCGATGCGCGCGCCCACATCGAAGGCCACGAAAAGTTGGTTCGAGCCGGGGCGGATCGCGATCCCTTCCGGGTCGATCCCGTAAGGCAGCAGCGACGCCGTCGACAGGAGCCGCCCCTCCGTGTCGAACTCATAGAGGCTGTTGGTCCCTTCGCGATCATCCACGATCAGCAGATGCCCGGTGCGGGGATCCCGGGCGATGCCCTGGGCCTCGCTCAGGGGCGGGTTGAGGGTCATGGTGTCGATCCGGCGCAGCACCTCGCCCTCGGGCGACAGCCAGGTCAGGTATTCGGGATCATCCTCGACCATGACGAGGTTGCCGGCCTCATCCACCGCAAGCCCCTCGGTATCGGCCCAGCCCAAAGTGCTGCGAAACGGCGCGCCGAGGGGCTCGCCCATCTTCGTCAGCCGCTGAAACTGACCCGCGCCATCGGCCACGAGCAGGTCATCCCCCTCCAGCGTGATGGCCTTGATCATGAAGAGATCCGAGGAGAAGCGCCGCAGCTCGAGCCCGTCCAGCGTAACCAGGATCACCTCCGGCCCTTCATTGGCGATCCAGAGCCCGCAAAAGGCCGGGTCGTAGTCGAGGCTGGAGGGATGGTTGATCTCGAACGTGCCCGTGTGCCGCAGATCGAGGGCCGCGGCGGCGCCGGGGCTGAGCAGGGTCAGTATCGCGAGAATTCGGAGCATGGCAGCACCTCCTGACATGGGGGTGCTGCAAAGGATGGGGCAGTTGCGCCGAACATCAACCGAAAGGGTGCGGGCGCGCCCGTCGAAAGGCGCGCCCCGCCGCTCGAATAGGCAGGTCTCAGGCCGCCGAGAGCAGGCCGCAAGCGGTCCCGCGCTGCGGTGCGGCCTCGGCCAAAGCCGCCGCGAAATGCGGATTGACCTGATCTGCATGGGTCAGCGGCGCCATATGGCCCAATCCCGGCAGGACGGTGCAGCGGGCCTGGGGGTAATCGGCGAGGATCTTGGCGCTGACATCCACTGTGACCTGCGGAGACCGCCCGCCACGCAGCACCGTGACCGGGCCGAAATAGGCTGGATGCGCGACCGTCCAGTAACCGGCACAGATCTCTTCGAAGTCGCGGGTCAGCGCAGCGCTTTGGGTCAGCAGCGCATCCTGACGATGGCGGGGCAATCCTATCCACGTGCCGGGGGCGCACCAGAAATCGAGGAAGCGCGCCATCATGACGGGGGCGGGCTGGCCGCGCACCTGCGTCCAGAGCACGCGAAGGTCCGGCGCAACGCTGGCCGCGCCGCGCCCGGGCAGGACCGGCATGACCGGGTCAAAGAGGGTGAGGCTGCGCACGCGGTCCGGGTTCCGGTTGGCCAGCATGAGCGCGACCGCGCCTCCAAAGGAGTGTGCGACCAGATCCATGGGCCCCGGGCTCTGCCAGAGCATCGCCTCCAGATAGGAGAGCCGGTCGAGCTGGGAGGGCGTCGCGCCATAGCCCGGCAGATCCGGTGCGATCAGGGTCCGGGAGGCTCCGAGATGGGCGGCGAGGCTTTGCCACTGGCGCCCGGAACTGGCGGTTCCGTGAATGGCAAAGACCGGTGGGAGGGTCGGGGTTTCGACAGAAGGCGCAGGACGATTGTCGTCGCAGTCTTCGGTTCGGGCATCGGTTCGGGCAAGGCGGGTCTGGGTAGAGATGGACATGGGCGAAATACCTGACTGGGGCGCCGGGAAGCGCGTGGAAGACAGGCCAGAGCGAGGCGCTGGCGCTGCCCCTGCCTAGCGCGCCCTGTCTTGCGAACCTTGAGGACAAGTTGGGGATTTGATGGTTTCCGCCCCCTGGAAACCGCCCTCAGGCGCCCAAATCGCCGGGTCTCGCACGCAAATCCTCAGCCAATCCCCAAGCAGGCCTCAAGCAGACGCGCCCGCCACGGGCGATAACCGCCCCACCACGGGAACCGGCGCATCCAGAACGATGCAGATCCGGCTGCCTTTACAGAATTGGAGACCCCATGATACCCATCCTCAAGGCCCTTCGGCTGAGACGATCTTCGACCCAACCCGGTCGGAGCACCCCGCGCGCACCAAACCGGACTGGTCGGCGACGCAGATCCCAGATCCGCCTGCCCCTCGACACTGCCCTGTCTCGCGCTCTCAAATTGTAAGGTCCTGATCCCATGAAACGCATCTCTGTTTTCGCCTATGGCGTGCTCGCCTACCTCCTCTTTCTTTCCGTGTTCAGCTATATGGCGGGCTTCCTGCAGGGCCTTTTCGTGCCAAGGGGCATCAACGATCCGGCCCTGGTTCCGGTGGCCAGCCCTGCCCTCGCCGTGGGGCTCAACCTCGCGGTGATCGCGCTTTTCGGCCTGCTGCACAGCCTGCTCGCCCGGGATTGGGTCAAGGCCTGGCTGACCCGCTTCCTGCCCGTTGCCGCCGAGCGCAGCACCTATGTGGTACAATCGAGCCTCTGCCTTGCCCTCGCCATGTGGCTCTGGCAGCCCATGACCGGCACGATTTGGCAGGTGGAAGGCCCGGCGGGCTTTGCCTTCTACGCGCTCTTTGCGCTCGGGGCCGGGATCGTGCTCTGGTCGACCTTCCTGATCGACCATTTCGAGCTTTTTGGCCTGCGCCAGATCTGGACCCATCTGCGCGGTCAGCCCATGCCCGCGCCGGAATTCCGAACCCCGGTGCTCTATCGCTTCGTCCGCCATCCAATGCAGTTGGGGGTGGTGATCCTGCTCTTTGCGACACCGCATCTGACCGCGGGGCATCTGCTCTTTGCCGGGTCGATGACGCTCTATGTCTTCGTCGGCCTCTATTTCGAGGAGCGCGCCCTGGTCCGCACCTATGGCGCCCGGTACCAGGCCTATCAGGCATCCGTGCCCATGCTGATCCCGGGGCTCCGCCCGAAGGCCGGGTCACGGGTCAGCTGACGACGCGTTATACCAAGACAGAGCGCCGGGCCCGTGGGTCCGGCGTTTTGCTGTCGGCTAGGGGAGGATTTTGATCGACCAAATCAGAGCCGTGCCATAGCCCGCCCGCTCCAGCAGGTCGATTTTCGAATGCCATGCCGCCGGGCATACGACGAAAACCGCCCCATCGCCCCGCGCCTGCCGCGCGGCCTCGGCGGTCTGCAGCAAGCGGATCGCTTCCTCGCGTCCGGGGCCAAGCGCCTCGGGATCGGCCAGGGCCGTATGGTAGAAATCATCGATAATCCCAACCCCGGCGGCGGAGTGACCGGCGGGCATGTGCAGCGCCGTGATGGGCTGAGAAATGGCGTAGCCCGCAACGGCGGCGGCTCCCGCGACGAACATGTCCCGATCCTCCAGACCAAGGCTCCGCGTCATCCAGGCACCGAACCGGGCATCCGCCTCCGGATGGGGCCGCCAGAACGGCTCGTGGAGCTGCGCGAGGATCCGGCGGTGCTCGGCACTGAGCGCAACGATCGCGCCGATATCCCCGGCGGCGGCGGAACGCACAGGCGGTCGCACCGCCTCCGCTCCAAGATCCGGCTTCGCCAGATACAGGGTCAGCGGCGCATAGCCTTGCGCCGCATGGAGGTCCTGCCACGCCTCCCCCGCCCCGCTGGCCGTCAGGAGGATCCGCGCCCCGGCGGCGACAAGCTCCGCCTCCGCCGCTTCGAGCAGGATCCGACCGGTATCTGTAGGCGCATCGGGGTGCAGGGCGCAATCCTGCAAGATCAGCCCGGGCGGACCGAACGCGCCCGCATAGATCGGAGGCACGGGCAGCAATAGGGCATGGCTCGCCCCCAGAACTTGGCCATCCTCCTCCGCCGCACGCCAGAACTGGCGGGGCTGCGCCCCTGCGGCGGAATATGCCCGGTGCAGCGCGGCCAGAACCGCGTCACGCGGATCCGCCGCGAGGGGCCACAGACCAGGGGCGCGCGCCGCGCGCGACTGCGCCTCGGCTGCCAACAGGTCCGCCAGCCCTTCGAAATCCGCCGCATCCGCCGCGCGTGTGGTGATCGCCATGACATCCCCTTTCCCCTCGGTGATCGCAGGGCCAACCGGGTTTGACAAAGCAGTTCTCATGGGAGACGCATTAGAAAATCTATGAGCTGATCCCGATGCCCAACCCTCTCAACCTCAACGCGCTCCGCGTCTTTGACATGGCGGCGCGGCTTGGCAGTTTTCAGCAGGCGGCGGACGCGTTGCATATCTCGCAGGGCGCCGTCTCGCAGCGGATCAAGGCATTGGAGGAGGTGCTGGGCCTGCGCCTCTTTGAGCGGGCTGCGCGGGGGGTGACCCTCACCCCCTCCGGAGCAGCCTATCACGCCGAGATCGCCGAGGCGCTGGCCCGGATCGAGACGGCGACGCGCCATCTGATGCAGCAGGACCGCCCGATCACCTTTCGGGTCGGGCCGTCCTTTGCCACGCGCTGGTTGATGCCGCGTCTAGCGCGGTTTCGGGCTGCGCATCCGGATCTGTCGGTGACGACCGATGTGCAGGAAGCCGTGTTGAGCCAACCGCTGGGGCGACATGAGCTGGCCGTGCTGCCGCGGGATCTGGTGCCTCAGACGCCTGCGCTGGACACACGGGAGCTCGCGCGCTTCGAGCTGCTTGCGGTCTGCCATCCGGATCTGCCACGCCCGTCCGGTGCGCTGGAGCTGAAGGCGATCCTGACCCTGCCGCTTCTGCAGGATTCCAAGGAACGCTGGGCGCGCCTGATCAGGGCCCGAGGCCTCACCGCGACGCCCGGATACCTGAATTTCGATCGCTCCGCGCTCGCCCTTGATGCTGCGCGCAATGGGCACGGGGTCGCCATCGCGCCGCGTCATCTGGTGGAAACCGCGCTCGCAAGCGGCGAGTTGATCGCCCTGTGGCGCGACCCGACGCCGCCCGAGGAAACCCTGCACCTGTGTTGGGCGCGAGCCCATGGGGAGGAGCGCGGCTTGCGGCGCGCGCTGGATTGGGTGCTGGCCGAGTTCGGCCTGCCCCCGGCTTAGGGCGCCGCGCGCGCCTCGCGCCGCAAGGCATAGTAGTTCGCAGCAAAGATCATGAACGCCCCGACCCCGAGCCATGGATCCAGCGCCTCGCCATAGACCCAGAACCCGACCAGCGCGATCAGCGGCACGCGCGCGAAGTCGATCGGCACCACCGTCGACGCCTCCAGAAGCCGCAAGGCCCGGGCCATGGTGTAGTGGGCGCTGAGCCCCGTGATCCCGGCCAGCAGGATCCAGGGCAGGTCCGGCAGGGTCGGCGCCCGCCAGTCCAGCAGCGCCAGCGCAAACCCCATGGGCAGCTGCATGACGATCATGAACGCGACGATCACCAGAGGCGCGCAGTCCTCGGTCAGCCGCTTGACCAGCACGATCGACAGGCCGTAGCCCATGGCCGCCGCGAGCACAATAAAGGCGGCCGGATCAATGATCTCGACACCTGGTCGCAGGATCACGAGGACCCCGGCGAAACTGCCCAGCACCGCGGTCAGGCGCGCATGGTGGATCCGTTCGCCCAGCAGAGCCCAGGCGAAGACCGCCACCCAGACGGGCATGGTGAATTCCAGCGCAAAGACCTCGGCCAGGGGCAACAGCACAACGCCGAGGGTCCAGCAATACTGAGCCGCGAAATGGATGATGTTGCGGGTCAGGTGCAAACCGATCCGCTGCGCCTTGCGGCAGGCCGGCCAGACGCGCGGCGCAAGAAGCACCAGCACCCCGAGCCCGACCAAGGAGCGGAAGAACAGGATCTGGACCACCGAGAGGCTGCCAGCCAGCTCGCGGGACGCGACCGCCATACCGATGAAGGAGGCCAGACATCCGATCATCCAGAGCACCCCCTGCACAAGCATGCTCGGGGGACGGACGGGCTGGGCAATGGGGGGCATGGGTGGAACCTCTGGCTGGGTAGATCCCGGTCTGCCAGAAGCGCTCACGCATTGATAATTCAGTGTCTAGATATTAAGGATTGATTTTTCAAATGCCTCGCGCAAGCGCATGGCTGCGGGTGAGAGCTTGCGCGCGCCGCTCCAGGCGATGCCGACATCCATGGTCGGGATCGCCTCGACAAGATCAATCGTTTCGACCCGGCGCCCCTCCAGCGTCCACGGGCGGTAGACCACATCGCTCAGGATGGTGACCGCCTGCCCCGAAGCGACAAGGCTGCGCACGGCCTCGATCGAGGCCGATGCGAGCTTGATCTCCGGGCGACCGGTGGCCTCGGTCCAATGGGCAAGGCCCTGTTTCTCGGCCTCATCCGAGCGGAGGATCGCATAAGGGTACCGCGCCACATCCGCCAGAGAGACCTGCTTCAGCTTGGTCAGCGGATGGTCGGAACTGACCCAGAGGCGCCGTTGCGAGCGCCGAAACG
This sequence comes from Dinoroseobacter sp. S76, assembly GCF_049801095.1. Classification (NCBI taxonomy): domain Bacteria; kingdom Pseudomonadati; phylum Pseudomonadota; class Alphaproteobacteria; order Rhodobacterales; family Roseobacteraceae; genus Dinoroseobacter; species Dinoroseobacter sp. S76. Next base: position 873,193 of record NZ_JBNAGH010000001.1, read on the forward strand.
TCCGGCTCTTGAGGCCCAGATCCGGGGTCAGGTTCGAGGTCAGCATCAAGGCCAGATCCACACGATCCGCCAGCAAATCCTGCTCCAGCGCAGGGCGGAGATCTTCGGTCAGGGTCAGGGACACATGGGGGTGCGCGCGGCTGAACTGCTCGATCACCGGCATGGCGAAATAGCTCGACAGGGTCCAACTCATCCCCAGCCGCACGGTCCCGGTCAGCCCTTCATCCCGGGCCGAAACGCTTTTCATCGCCGCCTCAAAGGAGGCCGCAATGGTCTGGGCATGATGACGAAACTGCTGGCCCGCACGGGTCAGGCGCACCCCGGACGGCAACCGTTCAAAGAGCGGCGTGCCCAGCAGCGCCTCCATATCCTTGATCGACAGGGTCACCGCCGATTGCGAGACGTTCAACGCCCGCGCCGCGGCAGAGACTTGCCCAGCCTCCGAGACAGCGAGGAAATAGCGGATCTGCCGATGGGTCAGCATATGAGTTTCTTTAATGCTAGGGATTAGCAGCCTGAATTTTCAATGAAGCTTTTCCTCTGTCAAGCTCGCACTCGCAACCGGGGGGGGGAGATCATGGCACGTTCAGAGATCCAGTCAGACGAGACGTCCCAGGACGCCCGAACCGAAGCGCAGGTCTTTGCGACGCTCGCGGCAGAGGCCGAGGCACGCGCGGCAGAGGACGCGCGGGACAGGGTGGTGTTGGCCACGCCAAAGGGCCCACGACTGAGGACGTGGCTGCGATCCCTCTGGCGCGATCCGCGCAGCTAGCCTCGGATCAGGCCGCTGGTAGATAGGGCGCGACCATCGCATCGAGCTGCGCCATGAGTGCGGCGGTTTGCGCGGCATCCGCCGCCGCCGGGTGCGGGCTGTTGAAGCGGCCCGCATCATTGTCGAAGTAAGCGCCGGAGCGGCCTTCGAACGTCTCGGAGAGGGCCGCATCGCAGAGAACTTGCGCCCCCACGCCCAGATCGCTCCCGGCCACGCCGAAGCCCTGTTTCACCATCTTGGTGGCCAGCAGGGACCCCGGGTTCACCGACACAAAGAGTGGCCCTTCGGGATGCCGCGCCGCCAAGGCCTGGGTCCAGACGGTGATGGCGAGCTTGCTTTGGGAATAGGCCTCCATCAGCGACAGTTGCGGCGTGCCGGTCATCGCAGACAGGGTCACGGGCGCCTGAGCCGCCGAAGACAGGTTCACCACCCGCCCGGACGTGCCCAAGAGCGGCATCAGCCCAAGTGTCAGCAGATAGGGCGCGAGCGTGTTGACCATGAAGCGCAGCTCAATGCCATTCGCAGCCATCAGATCCGGCGTCTTGAACACGCCCGCATTGTTGATGAGCGCATCAAGCTGGCCATGGGCGCGCCCGATCTCGGCGATCAGCTTCTGCACCTCTGCGAAGTCCGACAGATCCGCGAGATACCCTTCGGCCGTCTCGGGCAGCTCCGCCAGCGCAACGGCCAGCTTGTCGGCACCACGCCCATGGACGCAGAGCCGGTGCCCCGCTGCGCCAAGCCGCCGGGCGGTCTCAAGCCCAATGCCATCGGTGGCCCCGGTGATCAGGATCGTTTTCGTCATGGTGTCATCCTTTCAGGACGCAAAGACCGGCAGAACCGCGTCGGCCAGATGGTGGAGCGTGTCCTCGGTGGACCGCGAAGAAAAGCGCAGGTTGAGCGCCACGTGATTTACGCCCACGGCCTCGATCTCGCGCAGATAGGCGATCAGCGCATCGGTGCCCGAGCGAAAGCCCAGATGGATCGGGCTCGGCGGCGTGTCGGCCTCGGGGCGCAGATCCACATAGAGCGACTGCATCACCGGCTTGTCCGGCAGGCCCAGCGCCCGCGTCCCGGATCGGTAGGTGTCGATCACCGCCTGTTGCTGCGGCACCGAGCGGGGATAGGTGATCCAGCCATCGGAATGCTCGGCGATCCAGGCGGGCGACTGACGGCTACTGCCCGTCACCAGAAGCGGCAGACGCGGCCCCGTGGGCTTGGGCAAAAGATCCATGCTCTGCACGCGCCCCTGCGCCGCCGTGACCTCACTGCGCGGAGCGCCAACCCCGCGGATATAGGCCACACTGTCCCGGAAACGCTCAGCGCGATCCTCAAAGGACATGTTCATGGCCGGGTATTCCTCGGGCCGGTCCCCGGAGGCCACACCCAGCAGCAAGCGCCCCTCCGAGAGGACATCGGCACTCGCCGCCGCCTTGGCCACATGGGCCGGATGGCGCAGGGGCAAGATCACGCTGGCCACGCCGAGCGAAATCTCCTGCGTGGCGCCGGCCAGCAGCCCGAGATAGACGAAGGGGTCGAACACCTGCCCGGCATCACCGAAGCTCGGCACATTGAACGGCACATCCCGCAGCCAGACCGCCGAAAAGCCCAACTGCTCAGCCAGCTGCACGCGGGCCAGATGATCCGTCATGCTCGGCACAGCACTATTGGGATAGGCCTCCAGCGGCACGACGAGGCCCAGGCTCAGGCGGCCAGGTTGGAACGTGCGCGCAAAGCCCTTGTTCATTGGGGCGAAGCGGGTCGGATCAGGCATGGTCAGCATCAGCTTTTCCTCGGGGTTGCGGGGCGCTCGGGGGTGGGGGGCCTATGCTCGGGCGCTTTGGCCACCATCGGACCCCTGTCACAGGCCGTATCGTGACACCGTAGATACACCCAGGTCTCGCAGGATAAAGGCGCTGGATCCGACTTCAGAATTCGGATTTTCGCAATAATCGAACGGGGCCTGCGCAGAGGGATGGCGGGGCCGCACCCCACCGAGATCGGCAGCGCTTCCCGGGTTTTCCGAGGCCTATCGCGGCGCTGGCGCGCGCGAAATTCTGACGCTACCGTGGTCGGCAGCGCGGGTCCCGCGCCCCATCCAAACGAGGAGCCCGCTGGATGAAATCGATCACAGAACCCGCCCGGCATGTGGATGTCATCTTTGAAACCGATGTCATCGTTGTGGGCTCGGGTCCGGCGGGACTGGCCGCCGCGCTGGCCGCTGCACGGGCGGGCGTGGATGTGGCCTTGGTCGAGCGGTTTGGCTGTTTTGGTGGCAATATCACCGCTGTCGGGGTCGAGGGGTTTGCCTGGTACCGCCACGAGGCCACCATCGAGGCCGGCGGCATCGGGCGCGAGTTCGAAGACCGCGCCAAGGAGATGGGCGCCGCCGTGCCCGAAAGCCAATCCCTGAGTTATGAGCTCGACAGCGAGGGCTTCAAGCTCGTCGCCGACCGGCTGGTGGAGGAGGCCGGGATCCACCCCATGCTCCACCGCCAATTCGTCGCCCCGGTGATGGATGGCGACCGGGTGACCGGGATCATCACCGAGAGCAAGGCCGGACGCGAGGCGATCCTGGGCAAGGTCGTGATCGACGCCACGGGTGACGCGGATGTCGCCCATCGCGCGGGCGCGCCGACCTACAAGACCCCGCGCGAGGATATGATGGCGGCCTCGGTGATGTTCCATCTGGCGGGCGTCGACAAATCGGCCTTCATGGCCGGGATCCGCGACGATCCCCAGACCTACAAGGATTGGGATGGCGGTGGCGAATGGGCGATCGAGACCTCGGGCAAGGAGGACGACATGTTCTCACCCTTCATCAAGAAACCCTTCGAGCGCGCCATCGAAGAGGGGCTGATCCCCGCCCATCTCAACACGATCGCCGGGACCTGGGGCGCGATGCATGACACGGGCGAGCTGACCTATATGAACCTGATCCACATGGATGAGGTAGATGGAACCGACCCGGACAGCCTCACCCAGGGCGAGATTGAGGGCCGCCGTCAGGCCATGCTCGCCATCGATGCGCTCCGCCGCTACATGCCCGGCTGTGCAGGCGCGCGGCTGCGGAATTTCGGGATGACCGTGGGGATCCGCGACACCCGCAAGATCGATGCGGTGTATAATATGACCGAAACAGATGTGCGCGAGCAGGGCCGGTTCGAGGACAGTATCGGGATCTATCCGGAGTTCATCGACGGCTATGGCCTGCTGATCTTGCCCACGACGGGGCGCTATATGCAGTTGCCCTACCGCTCCCTCCTGCCGAAGAAAATCCAAGGGCTGCTTGTGGCCGGACGTTCCACTGGCGGGGACCGGATTGCCCATGCGGCCACCCGGAACATGTCTTGCTGCGCTGTGGTGGGACAGGCCGCAGGGGTGGCGGCGGCGCAGGTCGTCCGCTCCAACCGGGATTTCTCGGATGTGGACCTGACGGCGGTGCGTGGGGAGCTCGACCGGCAGGGGATGCGGGTCCACTAGCTACCAGCCGAAGCGATCCCGGATCCGGTAGACCAGCACGGAAGGCGCGAGAAACCACGGGCTCCCTGTGTAGAAGGGCCGCGTCGGCACGGGCACCCGCCCGGTCCAAGGGAGGGTGTCCTCCTCCCCCGCGAGGCGCTTGCCGATCCGATGCCCGAGATAGCCCGCCATCCCCACGCCCGAGCCGCAATAGCCCATGGCGTAATGCAGGCCATCGTCTGTGCCTGTATGCGCCAAAGTGTCGAAGCTGAAGGCGACGGTACCGCTCCAGGAATGGCAGATGCGGGTGCCTGCGAGCTCCGGGAAGAGCTTCACGAGCTCGCGCAGCAGGATGGGACCTGTACGCTCCGGGTCCGCCTCGCTGAGCGAGACCCGCCCGCCAAAAAGGACCCGCGACCGGTCCGGTGACGGGCGGTAGTAGTAAACGAGCTTGCGCGTGTCCGACAGGATCCGGTCCGTGGGAAAGAGCCGGTCCATCAGCGCTGGATCGAGCGCTTCCGTCGCGATCACATAAGACCCGATGGGGATCACCCGCCTTTGGTGCCAGGGCGAGAGCGGCCCGCTATAGCCATTCGTGGCCAGCACCACCTGCCCCGCGCGCAGCGCTCCGCGCTCCGTGCGCAGGCGAAACCCGGGGCGTAAACGCTCCAGCTCCGTCACCCGGCACTGGGGGATGATCTGCACCCCGGCCTCCCGGCACAGGCGCATCAAGCCCGCATGGTACTTGCCGGGATCGAGACTGGCATGGCGCGGGAACACCACGCCGCCATGGTAAGCCCCGGTCCCAAGCTCCGCCGCCATCTTAGCCCGTGGCACCATATAGGCGCCGGTCTCGAGACTCGGGTTGGGAGCGGCGATCTCGCGGGCGAGTTGGTCGTAGCTCTTGGCCAGATGCGCGCCGTGGAACCGCCCGACCGCGCGAAAGGATGCGTCGATCCCCTCGGCAGCAATGAAATCCCGGGTGAAGTCCAGCGAGGCCTGCCCATCACGCAGGATCCCCTCGGCAATCTCGGCCCCGTAGCGTTGCGCGAGGCTCGCATAGCCCGGCTTCACACTGGTCGAGACCTGCCCACCATTGCGCGTGCTACAGCCCCAGCCCGGGGCTTCGGCCTCCAGCACCACGGTCGCGAGACCTCCCCGCGCGGCCTGCAGCGCCGCATGCAGGCCCGTATAGCCCGAGCCGATGACCGCCACGTCAGCCTCCGCCGGCAGTTCCGGCGCAGCCTCAGTGCTAAGTGGACTGGCCTCCCACCAATAGGGCGCGGACTTATACCCTTCGGCAAAGACCGACGCCGCAGCCATGGGCTTCAGTTTTTCTCGGGCCGCTGTACGGCGACCGAGATCAGCGCCAAGAGACCGGACCCCACCATCAGGAAGAAGGACACCGCGTTCAGCACGGGGGTCGAGCCGACCTTGGCCATGCGGTCATACATGGTGATGGTCAGCGGGCTCTCGGAGCCGACGAGGAAGAGCGTGGTGTTAAAATTCTCGAAAGACACAAGAAACGCTACGATCCCCGAGGCGATCATCGCGGGCCGCAGGAAGGGCAGCGTGATCGTCCAGAGCACCCGCGCCCGGCTGGCCCCGAGGTTGAAAGCGGCCTCCTCAAGCGAGACATCGAATTTGCGCAGCCGCGCCACGATCACCAGGGACGAGATGGTGGTGATGAAGGAGAACTGCCCCAGCACCACGAGGAAGAGCCCGGGGCGCAGGAACTCCAGCTCCAGCCCCAGCACGTCATCGGCGGAGTTCGCCACATTGCTCGCCATCACGAGGATCGAGATCCCGAGGATCACGCCAGGAATGACGAGCGGGACGATCATCAGGATGTAGAAGAAGTTCTTGTACGGAAACTCTCGCCGCACGAAGAGGAACGCATTGGTCGTGCCCACCGCCACCGAGAGGGTCGAGACCATCAGCGCGATCACGAAGGAATAGTAGAGCCCGCGCAACAGCCTCCGGTCATGGAACATACCCAGCTTCGGCTCGGTATCGTTGAAGAACCAGTCGAGCGTGAAGCCCTGCCACGGCAACGCGGGGAAGAGCGAGTCGTTGAACGCAAAGGTCCCTGCCGCGATCAGCGGGGCCGCGAGAAAGATGAAGAAGGCCACCACATAGAGCCGGTAGCCAAAGAGAAGCGCGGGGTTGCTGTTTGCCATTGCCATCTCCGCCCCCTCAGGTCTTTGCGACTGTGTTGGCCAGGGATTGCCCGCTCAGCCGCAGGCCAAGCCAGACCACGAAGGAGGTGAAGGCCAGCAGCAGGAAGCCAAAGGCCGCGCCGGATTCCCAATTGAACCGGGTGATGAACTGGTCATAGATCTGCTCGGTGAACCAGCTTGAATTCTTGCCGCCCAGTAGGATCGGCGTCAGGTAGCTGCCCGCCGTCAGCATGAAGACCACGATGCAGCCCGCCACGATGCCGGGCATGGCGTAGGGGATGATGATCCGGCGCAGCACGGTCAGGGTGTTCCCGCCCAGGTTATACCCCGCCTCGATCATGTCATCGCCCATCCCATCCAGGGTCGAGACCAGCGGCACGATCATGAAGAGGATCACCGTATAGACGAGGCCAACAACCACCGTGACGTCGTTGTAGAGGAACTCGATCCCCTCGCTGGTCATTCCAGACCAGATGAGGACGCTTGAGACCACGCCGGTCTCACGCAGGAGCAGAATCCAGCCAAAGGCCCGGATCAGGTCACTGACCCAAAGCGGGATCAGACACATCAGAAACAGCGCCCCGCGCGACCTCCGCCCGGCGATCTTGGCGATGTAATAGGCGATCGGAAAGCCGATGACCAAGGCCAGCGCCGTCACCAGCAGCGACATGGAGCCGGTCCTGAGAAGCGTGTTCCAGTAGATCGGCTCGTTGATGAAATCGATATAGTTGCCGAACCCGAACTCATAGACCCGCGGCGCCACCTTCTCGCGCAGGGAAAGTGCGATCATGCCCAGATGGGGCAGGATGATCAGGAGCAGGATCCAGAGCGCGAAGGGCGCGAAGAGCAGGATCAGCGAGAGGCGTTTGGCATCCGAACTCATGGCCCGCTCACACCGCAAAGCACATGGATTGCGCCTGCGCCCAGTTGAGTGCCACCGCGTCGCCTGCGCGCAAATCATTGCCCCCGCCGGTCACGACCACATCGGCCTCAATCAGCTGCCCTGCCGGGCTGCGCACCAGCACGCGGCTGTTCGCGCCGTTGAAAAGGACACTGTCCACGGTGCCGGAATAGCTGTTCTCGCCGCCCGCAGCCCCCTGATCTACGGGGGTGGCGGCGATGAACTCGGGACGCACGAACACCTCGACCGTATCGCCCTCGGCCACGGCGCGGTCGCCATAACCCGTGGCGACGACGTTCAGCCCCGCTTCGGTCTCGACCCTGATGCCATCGGCGCCGACCTGCGTCGCGCGCCCCTTCCAGCGGTTGGAATCGCCGACAAACCCGGCCACGAAGGCCGTGCGCGGCGAATGATAGAGCTCCTCCGGGCGGCCCACCTGCTCGAACCGACCTGCATTCATCACGGCCACATAGTCGGACATGACCAGCGCTTCGGACTGGTCATGGGTGATGTACACAAAGGTCGTGTCGAACTGGTGCTGGAGCAGCTTCAGCTCGATCTTCATCGCCTCGCGCAGCTTGAGATCCAGCGCGCCCAGCGGTTCATCCAGCAAGAGCACATCCGGGTTCAGCGCCATGCAACGGGCAATCGCGATCCGCTGTTTCTGCCCGCCCGAGAGCTGATGGATCTCGCGTCGGGCCAGATCCGGCAGGGCCACGCGGTCGAGCACATCCGAGACCTTCTGCGCGATCTCCTCCTTCGAGGCGCCAGCGCAGCGCAGCCCATAGGCAATGTTTTCATAGACATCCATCATCGGGAAGAGCGCCAGATGCTGGAAGACCATCTTCACATTGCGCTTGTTCGGCGGGACCGAGAGCACGGATTTGCCCTTGATTGCGATATCGCCACGGGTCGGGGTCTCGAACCCGGCGATCATGCGCATCAGCGTGGTTTTGCCACAGCCCGACGGGCCAAGGATGGAGAAGAAGGTTCCGCTCGGGATCTGGAAAGAGACGTTATCCACGGCGCGAAAATCGCCGAAATCCTTGTGGAGACCCGTGCATTCGAGGTCAAGGGCGTCGGCAGCTGTCATGTGGTCCCGAACTTGTAATCAGTCAATGTCAAACGGAGAAAGGGGCGCCGCGCTGTCGCGACGCCCCGGATGTCAAAGTGCAAGGATCAGCCGCCCGTAGCCGCCTTGATCTTCTCCAGCGCCTTGCCTTCCATATCCTCCACGCCGGGGGGGATGTTGGCGAAGAACTTGAGGTTCGCGATGTCTTCCTCGGTGAAGGCCGCGTTCACAGCTTTCTTCTTGTCCTCGGGCAGCAGATCCGCACCGCCGGGCACAGCCGCGATCGCGCCGGTGCTGCCGGACATGATCGAGATGTTCTCGGGCTGCATCACGAAGTTGATCCACTTGTAAGCCGCGTCGTCCGCCTTGCCCTTGGCCGGGATCACGAAGGTATCGATCCAGGTCAGCGCGCCGGTCTCTGGCGGGATGAAGACGATGTTTTCGTTCTGGTTGAACAGCTTATACGCGGTCGAGTCCCAGGTCTCGGAGGCCACGATCTCGCCCGACAGCATCATTGCCGACAGGTCGTCGCCGCCCTGCCAATAGGCTTTGATGTTCGCCTTGCACTCGATCAGCTTGTCCGCCACCCGGTCCAGCAGGTCCTGATAGGCGTCGAGATCGGCATACATCGCGAAGGGGTCTTCCCCCATGGCAAAGGCCGTCCCCAGCAGGATCGTGCGGCGCAGACGCATGGAGGTCTTGCCCGCATAGGCCGGGTTGCAGAGGTCGTCCCAGCCCGACACATCCGGCGCCATGGACATATCCGCCATCAGGCCGGAGGTGCCCCACTGGTGCGGCACGGCGTAGACCTCGCCGTCGATGGTGGTGTTGCCCTTCACAGCATCCAGATGGACCGAGGACATCACGCTCGTGTCGATCTGCGACAGGTCGAGCGGCTTGTAGATCTCGTATTCGAGCTGGGCCGCATAGATCCGGTCATGGCTCGGCTGCGCCAGATCAAAGCCAGCCCCGCCGGTGGCGCGCAGCTTGGCGATCATCTCTTCATTGTTCGAGAAGGTCACCTCGACGGTGATATCCGGATATTGCGCCTCGAATTTCTCGACGAGCGCCTCGGGGGCGTAGGAGCCCCAGGTCAGCAGGCGCAGCGTCTCGGCGGAGACCGCCGTGGACGTCAAAGCGGTGGAGGCCGCGAGGCCCATAACGAGAAGGTATGATTTCATAAATTGCGCTCCCTGAATTAATACGGTGCCTTTTCCAGGCATCCGATACGCAACACTAGGTCAGTCTTTGAAGTTTGTCGTCACCCGAAGGACTCTCCCTGCAGGTGAGCCTAGCCGCGCTCCGGGATTTCAACAAGCGTTCAGTTTCGGGACCTTATGCAAGGGATGTGACAGCGCGTTGACAGAGCCCGACCGTCGGTGATCCGACCGGGAGATCGGGGCGCCGAGGATCAGGCGCTCCGGGCGGCCTTCGCCTCCTTGGCGGTGCCATAGCTCGGCAGGTCAGAGGCGCTCTTGCCATGGGCGGCCATGAGCGTGTCGCGGACAAAGGCGATATGGGCGGTCTCCTCGATGATCTCGGCGAGGTATTGCGCCGCCGTCAGGGTCTTGCCCACGCCGATCGTGCCGTGATTGGCCAGCACCGCGGCCCGCACGGAGGGGTCCTCAAAGACCGGGCTGATCTCGACCTCGGTCTGCGGGCCGCCATTTTCCGACAGGGGGATGAGCGGCATGCGCCCGATCTTTTCGATGGTTTGCACGGTCAGACAGGGGATCTCGATCCCCGCGCTGGCATAGCCCGTGGCCCAGGGGCTGTGGCAATGGACGATGGCGTTGATGTCAGGGCGGATGCGATAAAGATCGAGGTGGAAATCCAGATCCTTCGACGGCTTGAACGACGATGGCTCGATCGTGCCATCCAGATGCACCACCTGCAGGTTGTCGCGCGAGCATTCCGCAAAGCCCACGCCCGAGGGCTTGATCACGATGGCATCGGCCGAAGAGAGCCGCACGGAGAGGTTCCCGCCCGCATTGGTCTGCAGCCCCAGATCAAAACAGCGCTGCGCCGACCAGATCAGCGCGTCTTTCTTGGCCTCGACATCGGAGGGGTCAATCATCTCAGGGTTCCTTTATGATCTCGGCAAGGGCGTCGGCGGCGGCATGGGCCACCTCCGCATCATTGATATGGCCGGGGAGCCGGGTGACAGGCACGTGCTGCTCCAGCGTGTCGGCAAAAAGATGGCGCAAGGCGGGGCTCTCGACCGCGCCGCCGGGGCGATCCTCGGAGGAAAAGCCCCCCATGGGGATCAGAACCCGCTGGGGCGCTGTCGCGGCGGCGACCGCTTCCCCCAGGATGTTGGCGCAGCGCGTCATCTCAGCCTCGGAGCATTGCACATGGGTGAAAAGCGGCGAATGGGCGTAATGGGGCCGGGCGCGATAGATCTCGGGCATCAGGCTCGCCTCACCCAGCCCGATCACGTTTACCGCCCCCGGCAAAAGGACCCGGGGCAGATCCCCCATGCCCGTAAACCGGTTCGGCATTTCCGCATGGATCCCGGCCACATGGCAGCGGGTCAGCTCGTGAGGGGTGTAGTCCACCACTCCCTTGAACGCGCCGATCTCGGCCCAGCGCGTGAAGGCGGCACCGCCAAACCCGTTGGCATGAAACACCGTGACCTCATGCCCATCCTCGGTCAGCCGCTGGCGCAGGGCGTCGGTGCCGGGCCCGGTCACCCCGAGCGACGTCACGCCAATCGAGGGGGTCAAGCTCTTCTCCCCCTCCGCTGGCAGCGCGCCGCGCAGGCCCGCCGCAATGGCCGCCGCCCGGTCCAGCACATCGCGGGTCGTGGCGTTCAACCCGCAAAGATCGGCAATGGTCGGGACCAGCACGATCGCGTTGTCGGCAATCACATAGCGCGGATCGAAGGGCAGCGTCGTGACCAGCAGCTTGGGCATCATCGCAGGCAGGGAATGCAGCACCTTCAGCGCGATCTGCCCCCCTGTCCCGCCGCCAATGGCGACCACGAGGCGCGGCGCCTTGGCCGAGGCCGCGGCGATCTCGGCAATGGCGCGTTCGGCGGCGGCATCCATCCCGGCAAGCTTCTCCTCGGGCGACCAATGGGCCCCGTCGGCGTTCAGCGAGATATCGCAGCGGCGCACGGTCAGCCCGGCGGCCTCCATCGCGCGGGAGAAATACTCGGTCTCCTCCCGCTTGGTGTCGAACGTGGCCAGTAAGAGGACGGACATCAGCCTTTGACAGCTCCTGCAGTCATGCCGGTGATGATCTGACGGCTGGCGACAAAGGTAAAGATGATTGGCGGGATCGCGAGCAGCATCCCCGTGGCCATGATCACGCCCCAGTCGATATCGAATTCCGTCAGCGAGTTCACGATGGTCACCGGCACAGTCCGGCTGCTGCGATCGGCGAGCGCATTGGCCAACAGGAACTCGTTCCACGCCACCCGGAAGGTAAAGATCGAGGCCGCTGCAATGCCCGGCTTGATCAGGGGCAATACCACGAGGAAGAAGACCTGGAACGGGCCCGCGCCATCCATCCGCGCGGCCTCTTCGAGCTGGATCGGAACCTGCACGATGAAGCTCTGCAGGATCCAGATCACGAAGGGCAGGTTCAGGGCCACATAGACAAGGATGATCCCGCCGCGCGTGCCATCTATGCCGAACTGAAAGGTCCAGATGCCGAAAACCGGCACCAGCAGGACCGCCGGCGGCACCATCCGCATCATCAGCGTCCAGATCGACACCACGTCCCGACCCATGAAGCGGAACCGCACCAGCGCATAGGCCGCCATGGTCCCGATCACCAGCGTGATGCCCGTCGAGATCAGCCCGATGATCAGCGAGTTCGTCAGCGCCCGCCCAAAGGTCGGATCGCAGCGGCGCAGGTGTTCGGGCTCGTACCACAGGAAGTCGCAGAGCGCGGTCTCGTAGTTCCGCAAGGTCGGCATGAAGAACAGGCTCGAGCTGTCGGACATGATGTCCACGTTCAGCTTCAGCGAGGTGACCAGCATCAGATAGATCGGCCCCACCGCCATCAGCACCAGCGCCACGAGCAGCGCATAGAAAGCCGGGTTCTGCCGGTCGTAAGTCTGGGTGCTCATGCCTCTTCCTCCACCGCGCGCAGCCGGGCGGCGCGGGCGTCTTGAGCTTTATTGTAGATGAACATGGCGAAGGTCAGGATCAGCAGCACGATGAGCAGCAGGTTCGACATGGCCGCAGCCTCCCCGAGTTCTCGGAATTCAGAGGCCGTTCGGTTGATCCTGAGCGAGAGGATCTCCGTCGAGAGGCCCGGGCCGCCATTGGTCATCACGAGGATCACCTCCAGCACCTTGAAGCTGTCGATCAGCCGCAACAGGAGCGTAACGATCAGCACCGGCAGCATGAGCGGCAGCTTGATATAGACGATCTGCTGCCAGCCGGTGGCGCCGTCGATCTTGCTTGCTTCGATTGCCGAGGACGGGAGCGATTGCAGCGCCGCCAGCGACAGGATGAAGATGAACGGGGTCCATTGCCAGATATCGGCGATGATCACCGAGGCGAAGGCCCAGGACCCGTCCGAGAGCCAAGGTACGCTGTCAAACCCGAGCCCGGTCAGTGTCTTGTTAAAGATCCCCACGGTCGGGTGGTACATGTAGCGCCACATCAAACCCACGACGATCGGCGCAATCATCATCGGCAGGATGAAGAGCGTGCGCAGCACCGACATACCTCGGATGTTCCGGTCCAGAAGCAGGGCAAGCCCGACCCCGATGATCATCTCGAGCGTGACGACGATGCCTGCGAATTTCAGGGTGACCCAAAGGCTCTCGCGGAAGTTCGGATCGCCAAAGAGCTTGACGTAGTTCCGGATCCCCACGAACTCCGCCTCGCCGATCCTCTGGCTGGGGTTCCAGTCCAGAAAGCTGGCATAGATCATGTAGCAGATCGGGTAGAACAGCGCGACGGCCAGTACCAGAGCCGCGGGCGCGAGGAACATATACGGGGTCAGACGGGACGCGCGCGCAAGGGACATGGGCGGAGGGCCTTTTCAGAGAGGGTCACCTGACCGACCACGGGGGCCGGTCAGGTGCGGGAGGAGGATTACTGCCAGGTGTAGTAGCCGGCCTCATCCATCACCGCGCGGGCACGCTCGGCGACACCATCCAGAGCTTCCTGGATATCGGTCCCTTCGGTCAGCACCTGGCTGAGCGTCGTGCCGATATCGGCGTTGATCTTGCCCCAGGTCGGGATGATCGGGCGCCAGTCCGGATCCGCGTATTTCAGCGCTTCACCGAAGGTCGCGGAATAGGGGTATTTCTCGTTCAGCTCCGCGTTCTGATAGGTCGAGAAGCGCGAGGGGTTCCCGCCCGCCATGGCCACGGCCAGATCGCCTTCCTTGGAGGTCAGCCACTGCATCAGCAGGAAGGCCGCTTCCTTGTTCTGGGCGTTCTTGGGGATCGCGATGCCGAAACCGCCGGTCTGGCTGCCGCGACGCACACCTTCGGGGTGCAGGGCATAGCCCACCTTGCCGGCCACTTTGGACTGGCTCGGATCCTCGAACCCGGCGGCAAAGGCGATGGAGTCCATGAACATGGCCGCCTGACCCTGCTTGAACGCCGCCGCCGCTTCGGCGGGGCCAAAGGTCGTGCTGCCCTCGGGCCCGCAATCCACGATGGTCTTCAGCGCATTAGCCGCAGCCACCCCGGCCTCGTTGTTGATGATCGGGTTCCAGCTGTCGTCAAAGACGCGTCCGCCGAGCGGTGCAAGGTGCAGCAGGAAGGCATGGCTCGCCTGGTGGCCGGAGGCGGCGCGGGAGGCCATGCCGCCCATGCCTGGCTCAACCTCGGGGATTTTGCAAGCCGCGTCGAGCAGTTGGTCATAGGTCTCGGGCGTGGCGATGCCGTGCTTCTCGAAGATGTCCTTGCGATAGGCGAGCACCGACGTTTCGGAACCAAACGGGATCCCGAAGGCAGAACCGAGCTTGCCCGGCAGATAGCCCTTCTGGCCGCCTGCCACGCCGATATTTTCGACATAGCCGTCAATCAGATCGGCCTGATCATAGTTCGGATCGGCCAGCTTGGGGTTCATGAAATACTTGGCGAGGTTCTCCAGCTGATCGGCGAAAACGTAATCCGCCTTGGAGAAGACCACATAAGCGATCAGGTCATAATCACCCTCATCCTTAGTCAGCTCGAGCGTCTGGCGCTCGCGCATCTTGAGGTATTGAAGCTGGTCCACCTCGACCTCGATGCCGGTCTGCTCGGTGAACTCGGGCAGCACATCCATCACCGCGTTGTAATGCGGGTGGGCGGGGAAGTTCACCACCAGCGTGGTGCCTGCGTAGGGTGCGTAGGGGTCCGAATGGCCCGCGGCCATAGCAAAGCCACCGCTGAATGTAAGGGCCACCGCCGCCGCAGCGGACCAGACCTTGGACGTGTGTCGTGTCATGTCATCCTCCCAGATGTTGATCGACCGCCTGCGCGGCCATCCTGCGGGCCGCGCTAGAGCGCCGCCTCCGTCTTTGGATCAAAGAGATGTACTTCCTCTCCCTGAACCGTGAATTCTCGCGTCTCGCCGGAGCGGATCGGCTCCACCGTGTTGACCTCGATGGCCACGCGCTGGCTGCCGAGCTCGGAGATCAGGACCGATTGCGCGCCGATATATTCCGACAGAATGATCGGCATCTGCATGCCGCCTGCCCCTTCGGCAAAGCTCGACGGGCGAATGCCCAGATGCACCGCGCGGTCCTTGTGACCCTGCAGGCTGGCCTTGCGCGCCTCCGGCAGCGGGATCGAGAAGCCCTGCCCGGCGGCGCTGAGCACGCCATCGCTCTCGGTCAGTTCCGCATTGAGGAAATTCATGGTCGGCGAGCCGATGAAGCCCGCAACGAATTTGTTGGCCGGGCTGCGATAGAGCTCTTCCGGGGAGCCCGCCTGCATGATCTCGCCAAACTTCATGACCACGATCTGATCGCCGAGGGTCATTGCCTCGACCTGATCATGGGTCACGTAAATCATGTTCTTCTTGATGCGCTGGGACATGAGCGCGAGCTCGGCCCGCATCTGCCCGCGCAGCTTGGCGTCAAGGTTCGAGAGCGGCTCATCAAAGAGGAATGTGCTCGCATCCCGCACAAGCGCGCGGCCCATGGCGACCCTCTGACGCTGCCCGCCGGAGAGCTCAGCCGGTTTGCGATCGAGATAGGCGGTCAGATCGAGCGTCGCCGCGACCTCCTTCACGCGCTTTTCGATCTCGGACTTGTTCATCCGCGCGAGGCGCAGGGCAAAGGACATGTTCTTGGCCACATCCATATGCGGGTAGAGCGCGTAATCCTGGAACACCATGGCCAGGTCCCGCTCCTTCGGTTCGAGCTGCGAGACATCGCGCTCGCCGATCATGATCTGTCCGCTGGTGACGCTCTCGAGCCCAGCGATCATCCGCAGGGTCGTGGACTTGCCACACCCGGACGGCCCCACGAGCACCGTGAACTCGCCATCCTTCATGGTGAGGTTCAAATCCTCAATCACCGTCAGCGACCCGTAATCCTTGCGCAGGCTTTGCAGGCGTATCTCAGGCATATCCGGCTCTCTCCCCTTACCGTGACAGCAAGGAACATGACTTTGTATACAAACGCAACAAAAAATATGCAAAAACGTCGTCTCGATGGATTTCAGCAAAGTTTCATGCTAGAGACGGGCAGAGTTCAGCCCAGCCAGGAGCGCGCAAATGGACCGAAACACCGGATCCCCTCGCGAATCATCCAGCCAACGAATCGAGAGCCAGCTTCTCGATGACATTGCTGCGGGCCTGCTCGAGCCCGGGCAGCGTCTGGATGAAAGCAAGCTGGCGGAACGCTTCGGCGTCTCCCGCACGCCCGTGCGCGAGGCGCTCAACCGGTTGACCGCACAAGGCGTGCTGGTCGCTGGCGAGAAACGTGGCGTCCGCGTGGCGGAGTATTCGCGTGAAAAACTCGCGCAAATGTTTGAAGCTATGCAGGAAATTGAGAGTGTCTGCGCCCGCCTTGCCAATCAGAGGCTGACGCTTCTGGCCCGGTCTGAGATCGAAGCGGCCCAAGCGGAATGCGCCCAGGCGGCCGCTCAAAACGACCGCCTTCGCTATATAAAGGCCAATGAAGCGCTGCATCTGGCGATCTATCGCGCCACAGAGAACCCCTTCATTTCCGAGCTCGCCTCGGACTTCCGCCGGCGCACGGGTCCCTTCCGCGCCAAGAAGCTTCAGTCTCAGGAAGACCTGCTGAAATCGGTGGAGAACCATGTGGACCTGCTGGCGAAGATTTTCTCAGGGGACTCGCAGACCGCTGTCGACGGAATGCGCAAACACATGACCGAAAGCTTCATGCAGGTGCTCGCTGCGAACGGGTAATTTGCCCCCTCGGGTGGAAAAATTGCCGCTCTCTGTAGACATGCGCGTTTTTATGTATACAAACATCGTGAACCGTATGTGGAGGACCCGATGGGCGTTGCAGAGACCAAGATCTATCCAATCAATACCGGCTGGCTCGAGGCTGACCTCGGCACCTACATCTTCTGGAAAGGCCCGGCCGGGAAGAAGATCTGGAACCCGGTCTATTGCCATTATGTGGACACCGGCGAGCACAAGATCCTGATAGATACGGGGCTGTGCGACGAGGAACGCGCCACCAAGTACCACCATAAATGCGACAAGCGCGGCTGCCTGCAGGTTCATGAGCATCTCGAGCAGAAGCTGGGCGTGCATCCGGATGAGATCGACGCCATCGTCTTCACCCATCTGCACTGGGACCACGTGCAGAACATGAAGGAATTCAAGAACGCCCGCTACATCGCGCCCAAGGCCGAGATCGAAATGGCGTTCAACCCCCTCCCCCTCTACTACCGCACCTATGAGAGCGGCTATCTCGGCATCGATCCGGCCTATACGGGCTGCGTCTTCGAAGCCGTTGAGGACGAATGCGAGGTCCTGCCGGGCATCACCATGTTCCACACGCCAGGGCATTCGGTGGGCCATATGGCCGTGACCGTCGCCACCAGCGCGGGCGATATCGTCATTGCGGGCGACGCGATCTTTCAGGAGCGGAACATGGAGCCGAACCCCGATGAGGGCTGGCGCTATTGGGTGCCCGCACGCTTCGTGAACAGCTATGAGGGCTGGAAATCCGTTGAGGAGCTCGACAAGCGCGCGGATTACATCCTCGCCTGCCATGACAAGGTCGCGAATGCCCGCTCGGATGTCTTCCCCTATGAGGGCATGCCCCTGCGCAAGCGCCGTCAGGTGATCCCGGGCTACCAGTTCTACTTTGGCGACATGCCCCCGGGCAGCGCGGGCAAATCTGCCCCGGCCCTCACCAAGGAAGAGGCCGAGGCCTATATCGCCAGCCTCGTGCCGCCGACGCCCGACCCCAAGTAAGATGCCCCCCCTCGACAGCCTTCTGTCCGTGGCCGCGCGCTATGACGCCATCGTCTTTGACCAATGGGGCGTGCTGCATGACGGCAGCACGGCCTATCCGGAGGCGGTGGCCACGGTGGCCGAGCTCGCCGCGCGCGGACAGCGGATGGCAGTGCTGTCGAACTCCGGCAAGCGGGCGGAGATCAACCGTGCGCGCATTGCCGGGATGGGGTTTGAAGGGGACGGGTTCGAGGTTGTGATGACCTCGGGCGAGGCGCTTTGGCGGGACATGCAGGGCGCTGCGCTCGCGCATCTCCGCACGTTGCTGCCGATCACAGCGGCTGAGGGGGATGCCCAGACCTGGGCCGAGGGCCTTTCGGTGCAGTTCACGCAGGATCTCGCAGAGGCGGATGGCGCGCTGCTCATGGGGCTGCCCGATGGGGCAGATCACAGCGAGACGCGGGCGATGCTTGAGGCGGCGCGGGCGCGGGGTCTGCCGCTGATCTGCTCGAACCCGGATCGCGCCTCGCCCCGCGCGGGCGGGGTCACCGTGATCTCCCCCGGCGCGCTGGCCCATGAGTATCAGGATGCGGGTGGAGACGTGACCTTCTATGGCAAGCCCCACCTGCCGATCTTTGCCGCTCTGCAATCGGCCCTCGGCATCGCGGATCCGGCCCGGATCCTGATGGTCGGGGACAGTCCCGAGCATGACATCGCCGGCGCCCATGGGGCCGGGTGGCACGCGCTTTTCATTGCGGGCGGTCTCCACGCCGCAGCGACGGAGGATCTCTTTTCCGCCATCGCGCCGCCCCACTATAGTCTTCCAACGCTCAGGTGACCCGATGACCCTCCTCAGCCATGATTTCCGCGCCTTGAGCGCCCGATTGGGCTCCGACCCGCTGCAGGTGCAGGGGCCCGGGGGGAACACCTCGATCAAGGGCGATGGGGTCATGTGGATCAAGGCCTCGGGGACTGAGCTCGCCAATGCGCTCTACGCGCCGATCTTTGTGGCCGTGGATCGCGAGAAGGCCAAGGCGGAGGCGTTTGGCGCGGGCGACGGGACCTGCAAATCGACGGTTCTGGACCCGGAGAACACCCTGCGTCCGTCGATCGAGACGACCTTCCATGCGCTGGTGGATTGGGCTGTGGTCGCCCACACCCATTCGGTGGCGACGCTGGTCCATGCGATCTCCCCCGAGGGGCGGCGCGTGGCAGCCGAGAAGCTCGCGGGCCTGCCGGTGATCTTCGTGCCCTATCACAAGCCCGGCGTGCCATTGACCGGCGCGATTGCCGAGCGCCTGACGCCTGAGACGCAAGTGATCATTCTTGAGAACCACGGGCTGGTTTGTGCCGGGGCAACAGTGGCGGAGGTCTCTGATCTGATCGCGGAAGTTGAGAGGCGGCTCGCGATGCCCGTCCTGACGCCGCCCGTCCCCGCGCCCAGTACCGCCGCGCCGGAGGGCTACACATGGGACGCGGCGGCAACCGTGCTGGCCACCGATACAACGCTTCGCGCTATGGCACTTGGCGGCTCTTATTACCCGGACCATGTGGTGTTTCTCGGGCCAGCCCTGCCCACGGCGCTTGGCCAGTCCGTATGCCTGCAGGGGAGCGAAGGCGCGCTCTTGCAAGATGAGGCCACCTCCTCTCAGGCCGCCATGCTCCGCTGTATCGCGGATGTCCTGACGCGCTTGCCCGAGGGGTGGACGCCCGAGGCCATCGGCCCTGCCGCGGAAGCCGAACTTCTGAACTGGGACGCCGAGAAGTATCGCCAGGCGCTGGCCGCACGCACATGAGCGGTCTTCGCCTCGGCATCGATATCGGCACGTCGGGCATCCGCAGCGCGGTCCTGGAGGCCGATGGCACCCAGATCAGCAGCGCGCGCGCCGCCCATTTGCCCCAGCCCGACCCGGATCGGATTGATGCGGAGGCTTGGTGGCAGGCAACCTGCACCTGCCTCGCCGCCCAAGGCGCTGCGCTGGCCGAGATCGGGCGCGACCTGCGCGAGGTCACCCGGATCGGGATCGATGGGACCTCGGGAACGATGGTTCTGACCGACGCGGCGCTGCGTCCAGTGACCCGCGCGCTCATGTACAATTCCACGGGGTTCGAGGCCGAGGCCAGCCGCATCGCCGCCGCCTGCCCCGGCTCGCATATCGCCAAAGGGTCGAACTCAGCCCTCGCCCGGGCGCTCTGTTTGCAAGACGAAGACACCGACCGGCGCGCCACCCATCTCCTGCATCAGGCGGATTTCATCGCGGCCAAGCTGCTGGGCCAAGGCGGCGTGAGCGATGAGAACAACACCTTGAAGCTCGGCTATGACCCGGAGACGGAGACCTGGCCCGACTGGTTTGCCGCGACCGGGCTGCGGCTCGAGCTGTTGCCCCGAGTTCTGCCCGCAGGTGCTGCGATCGACCGGATCTCGGGCGACGCCGCAGCGGCCCTTGGTCTGTCGCGCGACGCGGTGATCCATGCCGGAACCACGGACAGCATCGCCGCCTTTCTCGCGGCGGCGCCCTTGGTGCCCGGGGCGGCGGTGACCTCGCTCGGCACAACGCTGGCACTCAAGATCCTGTCGCCCAACCGCGTGGATGCCCCGGAACTTGGGCTCTATTCGCACAAACTGGGCGATATCTGGCTCGTGGGCGGCGCGTCCAATACCGGCGGCGGCGTGCTCGCCTCCCTCTTCTCGCCGCAGGAGCTTGCTGCTCTGTCGCGCGAGATTGACCCAACAAAGCAATCGCCGCTCGACTACTATCCCCTGCTGAAACCCGGAGAGCGCTTTCCGGTCAATGACCCGACGCTTGCGCCGCGGATGACTCCGCGTCCGGAGGATGACGCGGCCTTCCTCCATGGCCTGCTCGAGAGCATCGCGCGGATTGAGGCGCAGGGCTATGCCGCAATCGCCGAACGCGGCGGTCCGCAGCCTTCACAGCTCTATACCGCAGGGGGCGGAGCACAGAACCCGGTCTGGACGCAAATCCGCGCGCGCTGCCTTGGGTTGGCGATCCGCGATGCCGGGGATTGCGAGGCGAGCGTTGGAATCGCCCGGCTTATCGGGGCTTAACCGGTCAGGCCGAGATAGACGAGGTTCACTCCGGCCAGGGCGAGCAGCCCATAGGCGATCTTGCCAAAGAGAACCTGCGGCACCCGGTCATGCATGGCAAAGCCCACCGCCACACCGATCCCGAGAAAGGGCAAGAGAGAGGCCGAGGCCCACAGGCTCTCGGTTGAGAAGAGGCCCAGCGCGCCGTAGCCCACCGCCTTGAACAGGTTCAGCATCAGGAAGAAGACCGCGTTCGTTCCGACGAAGGCGGCCTTGTCGAGCCCCATGCGCAGAAAGGTGCCCTTGATCGGTGGCCCGCCCGCATGGGCAATGCAGCCTGCAAACCCCGAGAGCGCGCTCGCCCCGAAGACCAGCGGCCAGGGCGCGCGCGGTTCCGAACCGGCAGGCGGGGCACCGGCCCAAAGGAACCGCGCCACAAAACCCAGCGCCATCACGCCGATCCCCAGCCGCAGCAGCCCGTCATCCACATGGGAGAGGCTCGCAAAGCCCAACCCGATCCCGAACGCCGCCCCCGGCAGAAGCGCGAGGATTACTCCGGCACGCCCAGCGCGGCGGTAGCGCCAGACCGACAGCAGGTCGATCCCCAGAAGGATCGGCAGCAGCAGGACAACCGCCGCTTGGGCCGGCATGACCAGCGCCAGAAGCGGTACACCGAGAATGCCGAGCCCCCCGGCAAACCCGCTCTTGGAGATACCCGTTAACAGAACGGCGAAGGCGGCGAGGAGATAGGCAGTCAGATCCATGGCCATGGGGTAGCGCCCAAGACATAGGACGTGAAACGATTTTACTGGATATCAAAAATCGCGTTTAGTGATTTAATGGCGTTGGATCTGAAACAGGTGGAAAGCTTTGTGGCCGTGGCGGAGACCCGCAGCTTCTCGCTCGCGGCGGAGCGGACCCATACGGTGCAATCGGCGATCAGCGCCCATATCGCGGCACTGGAGGCGCGGCTGGGGCGGCAGCTTGTGGCACGCGGGCGCGGCAAACCGGTGCGGGT
This sequence comes from Dinoroseobacter sp. S76, assembly GCF_049801095.1. Lineage (NCBI taxonomy): Bacteria > Pseudomonadati > Pseudomonadota > Alphaproteobacteria > Rhodobacterales > Roseobacteraceae > Dinoroseobacter > Dinoroseobacter sp. S76. Next base: position 894,982 of record NZ_JBNAGH010000001.1, read on the forward strand.
CACAGCTGAGGGTGCCGCTTTTCTCGTACAAGCGCGGCGGCTGCTGGCCCTTGCCGAGGAAATGACCCATGGGCCAGCCGCGATCGCCTCACGGCCCACTGTCAAGCTGGGTACGACCGTCACCTTCGCGCTCTCCGTGGTGCCACGGGCCTTGCGCCGACTTGCAGCCGGGACCGGACCGAAGCTCGACGTCACCACCCGAACAGCGCGGAGCCATGACCTGCTTGATCTGCTCGATCGGGGGGAGATCGATATGGCTGTCGTCCTCGATCAGGGGCCAAGGCCCAGTCGCCGGGTCACCCTGCCCAGCGATCTGATCTGGGTGGGGGCCGCGCCACTCGCCTGGCAAGCCGGGGCCCCCCTGCCCCTCGCCTTTCTGGAGGATGCGCGGGATCTCCGGCGCCATGCGTTCGCGGCGCTCGATCCCCATCCCGAGATCACACCAGTGCTGCGCACGGCGCCGGATCCGGTAGGCTTGCGCGCCACATTGGCGGGCGGTGAGGCGATCACGTTGCTGCCAGCAATCGCTCGCACCGCGCCGCTGGCCGATCTCGGGCCAGAGCTTGGGTTGCCGCCGCCCGGTCAGGTGCAGATCTCGATCTACGGCCCCGAGCGCGGCGCGTCTGCCACGGCCCTGCGCGAAGCGCTGACCCATGTGCTCAGCATGCTTAACGCTCCCGCTGCCTTGCGGTAACTTGGCCCCATGGGCTCCGTGACGTCGCTTTTTGTACGCAAAATGGTGGCCGCGGCCGGGCAGGCCGTGGACGGCGATGCCCTGCTGGCGTCTGTCGGGATCGACACCGCCGCGCCGGTCGATCCCAAACTGCAGATCTCCGACACGGCCTATTATGACCTGCTGGAGCGGATGGCGGCGCAGATGGATGTCACCGCCCTGCCCCTGCGCACCGGGGCCTCCATGCGCTGCGACGAGTATGGCGCGCTCGGGCTCGCCTATAAGACCGCCGCGACGTTGCAAGGCTCCTGCGCGCGGGTGGCGCGCTATGCGCGGCTCTGGACCAGCGTTGTCGAGTATGAGCTCGCGCCCGATGGCGACCGGTCCTGGTTCCTGCTGCACCGGGCCGGGCCACGGCGGCTCGGGCTGCGCCTGTCCAACGAGGCGACCCTGGCCAGCTCCGTCGCGCTGGCGCGGGAGGTCTCGCAAACCGGGCAGTTCCAGCCGCTGGAGGTCCATCTTCAGCATCCGCCGCCAAAGACCCTGCACCACCACGACGCCTATTTCGGCTGCCCGGTCATCTTTGGCTCGGACCGCGACGGGCTGCTGATCAGTGCCGAGGCACTGGCCCGTCCCAACCGGCTGGGAGATCAGGGCATCACCGAGTTTCTGATCGGGCATCTGGATCAGGAGCTCTTGGCCCTGGCCCAGACCACTTCCCTGCAGGACCGCCTGCGCGATGCGATTGCCCGCTCGCTCAGCGAAGGCTTGCCGCGGATGGAGGATATGGCGAACCGTCTCGGCATGAGTGTCCGCTCGCTCCATCGGCGTCTGGCCGAGGATGGACTGAGCTTTCAGACCCTGACCGAGGAAACGCGCCGGGATCTGGCCGAAGGGCTTCTGACGGATGAGCGGTATTCCCTCGCGGAGATTGCCTTTCTGACCGGGTTTTCCGAGCAAAGCTCCTTCACCCGGGCATTCAAGCGCTGGCGCGGCGAAACCCCGGCCCAGTTCCGCAAAACCCGCCAGAGCTGACCGCGTCGGTCAATCCCTTGGCAGCGCCGGTCAAGACCGCCCGCGCCCCCTCCGTCTATCCAGAGCCCATCACAATTCAGCTCAGGAGACAGACAGATGACTTCGCAAACCACCCTCGTGATCGGCGCAAACGGCAAGACGGGGTCCCGCGTGGCGACCCGGCTCGAGGCACGGGGCCTGCCCGTGCGCCGGGTCTCGCGCTCGACGCCCATCGCCTTTGACTGGGATGCCCCGGAAACCTGGGGCCCGGCGCTCGAGGGTATGGACGCGGCCTATGTCACCTATTTCCCCGATCTCGCCTTCCCCGGCGCCGTGGAGAAAGTCGCGGGTTTTGCCAAGACGGCCAAATCCATGGGCCTCGGGCGGTTCGTTCTGCTCTCGGGGCGGGGAGAGCACCATGCGCGGCTCGGCGAAGAGGTCGTGCGCGCCTCTGGTCTCGACTACACCCTGATCCGCTCCGCGTGGTTTGCGCAGAACTTCTCCGAAGGGTATCTGCGCGACCCGCTTCTGTCGGGTGTGCTGCCCATGCCGGGCGGCGATGTGGTCGAGCCGATCATCGATGTGGAGGATATCGCCGATGTGGCCGTCGCCGCCCTGACCGAGCCGCAGCATGGCGGCAAGCTCTATGAGGTCACGGGCCCGCGGCTCCTGACCTTTGCCGAGATGGCCGACACGCTGGCCCAGGCGATCGGGCGCCCCATCCAGCATATCCCGATCAGCTTTGAAGAGTTCCACGCGGGGATTGCCGAGAGCGGCGGTGAGTTTGTCGCCGATGTCTTCACCGCCATCGCCCGCGAGACCCTGGACGGGCGCAACGCCCAGACCAGCGACGGGGTCTTCCAGGCGCTGGGCCGCCCGCCCCGGGATTTCGCCGATTTCGCCGCTCGGGCCGCCCAGGCCGGGGCCTGGTCCGTCGCCGCCTAACCCTGCTCAGGAGACCTCTTATGTCGATGCTCTTCCTCTTTCTGATGCAGATCGCCATCCTCGCCTATGCGCTGGTCGGCGGCGTCTTCCTCGCCTTCTCGGATTTCATCATGCGCTCTCTGGCCCTGTCGGGGGCCGGAGCGGGCACCATGCAGGTGATCAATCGCGAGGTGTTCCGCTGGATTTTCATGGGGCTGTTTCTCGGGCTCGCCCCCCTCTCCATCGCGCTGGCGCTTTATGCGCTCCTGGCGCTGGACGGGCATGGCGGCGCGCTGATCGCCGTGGCCGGGCTGATCTATGTGGTCGGCGTCTTTGGGGTCACGGTCCTGCGCAATGTGCCCCTCAACAACGCGCTGGCCGAGCTGAGCCTTGATGCGCCCGAGACCGAGCGGTTCTGGACAGGTGTCTACCTGCCGCGTTGGACCTTCTGGAACACGGTGCGGGCCGGGGCCTGCACCCTGTCAGCGGCCTTTCTGCTGCTCGGGGTCTGGGCGAGCCTGCAAGGCACGCTCGTCTGACCCGATCTGCGGCGCACGTTTCGGCCGGGCTCAGCGCCCGGCCTTTTTTCTATGCGGTTTGCGCATAGCCGCTTGGACTGACCTAGCGTCACAAAGCGCGCCCTCTGGACCTGTGCCGAGCCATCCGCCATCACCACGCTGATTTCGATGACGCAAGGATCCCCGTGATGAAAGCCCTGACCTATGCCCGATATGGTGGCCCTGATGTGGTACAGATCTCCGATCTTCCGCGCCCGGAGGCTGGGGCGGGGGAGCTGCTCATCCGGGTTCATGCCAGCGCGGTGAACACCGCCGACTGGCGGCTGCGCGCGGCGGCGTTTCCCGGCATCATGGCGATCCCCGGACGGCTGATGTTCGGTCTGACGCGGCCTCGGAACCCACAAATGGGGTCGGAATTCGCCGGGGTGGTCGAAGCGGTCGGGGACGGAGTGACCCGCTTTGCCCCCGGAGACCGGGTGTTCGGAATGCAGCCCAATGGCGGCGCCAGCGCGGAATACATCGCGGTGGCTGAGGACAGCGCCGTCGCGCCCATGCCCGAGGGGCTGAGTTTTGACGAAGCTGCGGCCCTGCCCTTTGGCGGGCTCTGTGCGCTGGTCTTCCTGCAGGACTTCGCAAATCTGGAGCAAGGGCAGCATGTGCTGATCATCGGGGCCTCCGGCGGGGTCGGCACCTACGCGGTGCAGATCGCAAAGGCCCTCGGGGCCGAGGTGACCGGGGTCAGCGGGCCGGACAGCCAGGGTTTTGTGACAGGTCTCGGGGCGGATCACGTGGTGAATTACCGCGAGACCCGGCTCGCGGATCTGCCGGGCGGCTATGATCTGGTCTTCGACACGGTCGGGGTCGCCAGCCCGGGGCAGGCCCTTGGGCTGCTGAAACCCGGCGGCCTGTTCCTGCCCCTCAATTTCGGTTTGCGCGAGATCGGCGCGGCCCTGATGAACCCGTTGCGCGACCGGAAGATCCGGCTGGAGGTGAACCCGGACCGGGCCGAGGATCTGACCCGGCTGGCCGCGCTTGTGGCGGCGGGCAAGCTTCGCCCGGTGATCGATACGCGCTTCCCGCTGGACGAGGCCCGCGCCGCCCATGCCAAGGTGGAGACCCGGCACCGGCAGGGGTCGATCATCCTGACCATGCCCGAGGCTTGACCCCTCAGAGCAAGCGCCAGACCTCCTGCGCCGGTTGGTCAAACGGGACCTGACTGGCAAAGGCCGATACCGTAAGCTTGGCAATCCAGGCCGGGCCCCCGATCGGCACGACCTGCCCGGTTTCAAGCTCACGGGCGATCGCGCTCTCCGGCATCCAGGCAAAGCCGCATCCCGCCATCAGCCGCCGCTTGATCGCTTCCACCAGCCCGTCCACATAAAGGGTCTTAGCCGCCAGAGGCTTTCCGCCCACGGTGGCCTCGACCACCATGCCCAGAAAGCTCGACCGCTCATAGGCGAGATAGGGCAGCCGCCCGGCTGTGGGCTGATCCAGATCCCAGCCCTGCTCCACCACCTGGCTGCGCAAGGCAACCGGGATCAAGCGCTCAACCTGCAGATCCTTGCGCGCAAACCGCGCCTCGTCGATCTCCAGCGAGACCGAGGGGTGACTGTAGCAGAGCATGATGTCCACCGCGCTCTCGACCAGAAGCTCGCAACAGGTGTTGAGGCTCTCGGAGATGACCCGGGTGCGCAGGTCCGGCAGATCCCGCTGCATCGCATCGAGCCGCCCCGCCAGCACATGGATCGAGATTGTCGGCAGAACCGACAGACGGACGAAGCGGTTCTCCCCTTGATCCGCATCGCGCAGGGATTGCCTCGCCTCGGAGAGGCGCGAGACCGCCGCAACGGCCACCGGCAGGAAGGATTGCCCGGATTCGGTCAGCTCCACCGGATATGTCGCGCGATTGACCAAAGGCAGGCCCACCCAACTCTCCAACGCCTTAATTCTTCGGCTAAAGGCGGACTGAGTGATGCTTCTTTCATCAGCTGCCCGCGTAAAGTTCTGTGTCCGGGCCAGACACTCGAAATCTCGCAACCAATTGAGATCCATGATTTCCCCATGTTTTCAGAGGCTTTCCCAAAAATCGCATCAAACTATGCAAATCCGGAATAGTTTAATGAGTACTTCGAATTTGCCCCGGGTAAAACCCCCGCTCTAGAGTTTCGCCATGAAGAGACACCCCGCTCAGGCCGAAATCACTTCATCCCGGATGCATCGGGCTTCGATGCGGTCCCAAATGCTTGGCCCGGTCCACTCACGAACAATCCCCGCTCACGGGGCGACCGACCACCGCAGCCCCCTCGATCAAAGGGGTGCTGCGGGCGCGCCAAGATAACATCCCCGTCGGTTGAACCGGCGGCCCCCAACACAGGAGACGACTATGGATCTGAACATGAAATCGCTGGGTATGGCGACCGCACTGAGCGTGCTGGCCCTGCCTGCCTTTGCCGCCGAAGAGGTCAAGATCGGCGTGCCGTCCTGGACCGGTGCCCAGGCCATTGCCTATGTGCTGGGCGAGGTCGTGGAATCGCGGATCGGCGGCGAAGTCGAGTATGTGCCCGGCAACAACGCCACGATCTTCCAGGCTATGGACCAGGGTAAGGGTGACATCGATGTGCACCCGGATGTCTGGCTGCCGAACCAGGAGAGCTTCACCAAGAAATACGTGGATGAAGCCGGCACCGTAACCCTGTCCTCGAACCCCTATCAGGGCAATCAGGGCTTCTGCGTCACGCAGGATTTCGGCGAAGCCAACGACATCACCGACATCGCTGATCTGGGCCGTCCCGATGTGGCCGCGCTGATGGATAGCGATGGCAACGGTCTGGGCGAGATGTGGATCGGCGCGCCGGGCTGGGCCTCGGCCAATGTGAACGAGGTCAAGACTCGGGACTATGGCCTGATGGACTTCATCGAGCCCATCCGGGCCGAGGAAAGCGTGAAGACCGCGCGCATCAAGGACTCGATCGCCAAGGGTGAAGGCTATGCCTTCTATTGCTACAAGCCCCATGCGGTGTGGTTCATGTTCGACGTGCAGATGCTGACCGAGCCGACCTTTGATCCGGAAAAATACGTGATGGTTCAGCCCTCGGACGACGCGGATTGGTTCGAAAAGTCCATGGTTGCCACCAAGGACGCGCTGAAGGACGTCCAGATCGCCTGGTCGAACTCCCTCGTGGATCGCTCGCCGGCCATCGCGGAATTCTTCGCGAACTTCCAGCTCACCGCTGACGATGTGAGCCAGCTGGCTTTCGAGATCAGCGCCAATGGCAAGACCCCGGCCGAAGTTGCCGAAGCCTGGGTGAATGCCAACAATGATCGCGTGGACGGCTGGCTCGGCCTCTGATCCGACCCCCGATCACACCCAACGGCACCGGGTCTCCGGTGCCGTTTCCCGAACGCCCCAGCAGGAACAGAGCGCCATGACCGATGAGACCGTCATCGAAATCTCCAACGTGTGGAAGATCTTCGGTGCCAATGCCCAGGCCGCCCTGGCCGCAATCCGAGACCGCGGGATCGGCAAGGCCGAAGTGCTGGCGGAGTTCAACTCCGTGGTTGGCGTCGCCGATGTCAGCCTGTCGGTCAATCGCGGCGAGATCTTTTGCATCATGGGCCTGTCGGGCAGTGGCAAATCCACGCTCGTGCGCCACTTCAACCGCTTGCTTGAGCCCACGGCGGGCAAGATCGAGATCGAGGGCACCGATGTGATGGCCCTCGCCCCTGCCGAGCTGCAGCGGTTCCGCAACCAGAAAATCGGCATGGTCTTTCAGAACTTCGCGCTGATGCCCCACCGCTCGGTGCTCGACAATGTCGCCATGCCGCTGGAGATCCGCAAGGTCCCGAAGAACGAGCGCATGCGCCAGGCCGCCGCGATCCTCGACATCGTGGAGCTCGGGGCCTGGGGCGCGAAATTCGCCCATGAGCTCTCGGGCGGGATGCAGCAGCGGGTGGGCCTTGCCCGGGCGCTGGCGGCAAACCCCGATGTTCTGCTCATGGACGAGCCCTTCTCGGCGCTCGACCCGCTGATCCGGCGCCAGTTGCAGGATGAATTCATCCGCCTGTCGAAGATCCTCAAGAAAACCACGATTTTCATCACTCATGACCTGGACGAGGCTGTGCGGATCGGCGACCGGATCGCGATCATGCGCGACGGCAAGATGGTCCAGATGGGCACCGCCGAGGATATCGTGATGCATCCGGCCGATGACTATGTGGCCGACTTCGTCGCCGGGATCTCGCGCCTCAAGGTGGTGCATGCCCATGCGGTCATGCAGCCCATCGAGGCCCATGTGGCGGCCCATGGCCCGCTTTCTGCAGATGCCCCGCGGGTCGATGAGGCGGAAAATCTCAGCACTCTGATCAACCTCGCCATCGATGACGATCACCCGATCGTCGTGCAGGACAAAGGCAAGGACACAGGCATTATCACCCGCGCCGATCTGCTGCGCACCGTGATCGAGGGGACGGAAGTATCATGAAAGACAGCGACATCAATCCGCTCGAAGACACGGAATCCGAAGCCGCACTGGCCTATGCCGCCGAGCGCAAGGAGAACATCGCCACCTTCGTGCGCACGAACCCCGACTATTACACAGCGATGTTTGACAAGATCGGGGCCTCGTCCAAATTCGTGCCCACGGTCAACATCAATGCGGGCCTGTTCGGGCCGGTCTGGTTCGGTGCGCGGGGCCTGTGGAACTGGGCGCTGGTCTTCCTGATCGTCGAGACCCTCGCCCTTGTGCAGATCGCGCGCGGCCTCTTCGGGGATCTCGCGGCGGATGCCATGGCGCGCATCGCCTCCATCGAAGGCACGCTGGAGCTGCGCCGCCAACAGCTTGCCGCCGCCATCGAGAGCGGCTCGGACCGGGTGGACGCGTTCCGCCGCACGGTGGAATCCCTCGAGGCCAATATCGGCGGGATCCGTGCAGAGGCCGAGGCCATGGCCGCGGAGGGCCCGAGCATCGCGCTCACCGGGCTTGTCATCCTGATCGTGGCCAAGGTTGCGCAGTCCCTCATCGCGAATACGGCGCTCGAAGCGCGGTTTTCCGAATGGCTGAGCGATCGCAGCGTCCGCTCCGGCCTGCCGGTGCAGCACATCGTGCTCAGCGCGATTTTCATGGCGCTGATCGTGGCGACGGCCATGGTCCATTACAGCTTTCCGGGCCGGTTCAACATCCTCAGCACTTTCCCGACGGATCCCGATATCCGGCTCACAGGGATTGCCTGGGTCGAGGATTTTATTGCCTGGACCGTACGCAACACGGAGGCCTTCTTTGATGGTCTGACCCTGGGCATCCGGGCGCTTCTGGACGCGCTCGAAGTGATCCTCGTGCAAACCCCCTGGATCGTGATCGCAAGCTTGATCGTACTGTTGACCTGGCTGACGGCGGGCTTGCGCACGGCGATCTATTCCAGCGCGTTTCTGCTCTACATGGGCCTTCTGGGCTTCTGGGAGGCGGCGATGACCACGCTGGCGCTTCTGGGGACGGCGGCGTGTCTGTCGATTGTGATCGGCATCCCGCTCGGCATGTTCGCGGCGCGGCGGCCCCGGTTCTATGCGGTCATCCAACCGATCATGGACTTCATGCAGACCATGCCCGCCTTCGTCTTCATGGTGCCTGTCATCGCCTTCTTCGGCGTGGGCAAGCCGGCGGCGGTCATCGTGACGATGATCTTCGGCGGCACGCCCGTGGTGCGCCTGACGGTGCTCGGCCTGCGCGGTGTTCCCGAGAGCGTCCGGGAGGCGGCGATCAGTTTCGGCGCCAACAAATGGTACCTGCTGACCAAGGTCGACCTGCCGCTGGCCAGCCCGTCGATCCGCGCAGGCATCAACCAGACGATCATGCTCTCGCTGGCGATGGTCGTGGTGGCCTCGCTGATCGGGGCCAAGGGTCTGGGCGAGGACGTGCTCGAAGCGTTGCAATATGCGAATGTGGGCCAAGGGATCCTCGCGGGCTTCTCGATCCTCTTCTGCGCCATGATCCTCGACCGGATTGTGCAGGGCGGACGTAAATGACGCCACTCGTCTGTGTCCATGGCTTCATGGGCGGCAGCGCACAATGGCAGGCCCAGCGCGAGGCGCTGGGTCCGGATCTGGCAGTGCATGCTGTCGATCTGCCGGGCTATGGAGAGAGCGCGCATCTGGACGCGCCCTGCCAGATCGCCGGATTTGCCCGTTGGGTGCTGGATCAATTGCGGGAACAGGGGCTGGAGCGGTTCCACCTGATGGGCCATTCCATGGGCGGCATGATCGTGCAGGAGATGGTCGCCCAGGCCCCCGAACAGGTCGACCGTCTGATCCTTTACGGCACCGGGGCCAAGGGGATGCTGCCCGGGAGGTTCGAACCCATCGACACGTCCAAGCAGCGGGCGCGCGAGGATGGACCTCGGGACACGGCCCGTCGGATCTCGGCCACCTGGTTCCTCCAGCGGGACGAAAGCCCTGCCTATGAGGCCTGCGCCGCCATTGCCGAACGTGCCAGCCTGCAATCCATCGTCGCCGGCCTCGACGCCATGCGGGATTGGAGCGGGGAGGACGCGCTCTCGGACATCCATGCGCGCACGCTGGTGGTTTGGGGCGACCATGACCGCACCTATCCCTGGAGCCAGACCGAGCGGCTCTGGCAATCCATCGACGGGGCGAGCCTCGCGGTGATCCCGAACTGCGCCCATGCGGCCCATCTGGAGAAACCGCATCTCTTCAACGAGATCGTCGGGGACTTCCTGCGGGCGTCCTAGCCTTCCGGGCGGGCGCGGGTCGTGAGCTGATCCAGCAGGAGCTCGGCGCTGCGATCCTCGCGTCGCGCATAGAGCGTGATCTGTAGCCCGATCTGACCATAGCTGGGCGCGAGGGCGCGCAGCCGCCCAGCCTCCAGATCCGCGACGCACATGGCGTGGGGCAGCCAGCCGACCCCGAGGCCCCGGCGCACCATCTCATGGATCCCGTTGGAAAACGCCGTCTCACAGACCGGGTTCTGGGCCTGCTCCACCGTCCCGAAGGCGCAGCGCGCAGCACTCAGCGCCTGCCCGAACGAGCTCTGGACCGGATAGACAATCGCGGGTGTGTCGGCGGGCACGGTGCCATCGGTGCGCAACCGGTGCCGGATCTGTCCGCCCACCACGGGGATGAGCTGATCGCGGCCCCAAACCTCCCGCCGGACGGAGGCATCAAAGGGCATCGGCCCGGTCAGCTGCGTCTCGTGGGAGAGCAGCATCCCCGTATCCCCGCGCAGAAACATGGACACGCATTCGCTGCGATTGCCCGGGCGCAAACGCACCCGCAGGGCGGGCAGCACCTGCCGCGCGTGGAGGGCAATGTCGGGAAAGACCGACGAGATCAGCGCGTGCTGGGCCGCCATCTCAACCACGCTGCCTGCGGGATCGTAGCGCGCGATGCGGCCCTTGAGCTCCCGGATCCGGTCGATCAGGGCGCGGATTTCGTCCTCATTGGCGATAAGCGCCGGATCGATCTCAATATGGTTGGAGCCCCGGGCGAGGATCTCTGTTCCGAGCCAGGTTTCGAAACTGCGGATGCGGCGCGAGAAGGCGGGTTGAGTGATGTTCCGCCGCGCGGCGGCCCGGCTCATATTGCCCTCTTCGAGCAGGATCAGCACATCCTCGAGCCATTGCATATCCATGTGTCACGCCCTCTGCTCATACAATCGCTTTGACTGGACTGCGAAGATAGCACTCTTCAAGCGCGCCAGCCAAATGTATGCTTGGGCCAACAGGACCCAAAAGGCAAAGACCATGACGACAGCAGCACCCCAAGAGGACACGGATTTTCAGGCAACCCTGCGCAAGGAGCTGGCCACGACCCTCGCCACCTTCCCGCGCATCCGCTTCGGGCATCTGCCCACGGCGCTGGAGCCCATGGACCGGCTGAGCGAGCTTCTGGGTGGGCCGCGGCTCTGGGTGAAGCGGGATGATTGCACCGGCCTGTCCTCGGGCGGCAACAAGACCCGCAAGCTGGAATACCTGATGGCGGATGCGCAGGCCAAAGGCGCGGATACGATCATCACCCAAGGCGCGACCCAGTCAAACCACGCGCGCCAGACGGCGGCGGCCTCGGCCAAGCTGGGCCTCGACTGCCACATCCTGCTGGAGGATCGGACGGGCTCGAATGATCCGGCCTATATCCTGAACGGCAATGTCCTGCTGGACCGGCTGCATGGGGCGAGCGTCTCCAAGCGCGCGGGCGGCGCGGATATGAATGCCGAGATGGAAACGCTGGCCGAGACCCTGCGGGCCGAGGGCAAGTCGCCCTATATCATCCCCGGCGGTGGCTCGAACCAGATCGGCGCGCTCGGCTATGTGAACTGCGTGCGCGAGATGGCCGATCAGGCCGCCGAGATTGGCCTGTCGATCGATGCACTGGTCCATGCCACGGGCAGCTCAGGCACCCAGGCCGGGCTGGTCACGGGTCTCGCGGCGCTTCAGAGCGACGTGCACCTTCTAGGGATTGGTGTGCGCGCGCCGCAAGAAAAGCAGGAACAGATGGTCTATGATCTGGCCTGCAAGACCGCGGATCACCTCGGCACCGGGCTCGAGATCGCGCGGGATCAGGTGCGCGCCAATTGCGACTATGTGGGGCCGGGCTATGGCCTGCCGACGGAGGGTATGATCGAAGCGGTGAAGCTTTTGGCGCGGACCGAAGGCCTGCTCTTTGATCCGGTCTATTCCGGCAAGGGGCTCGACGGGCTGATCGACCAGATCAAGAAGGGCTACTTCGCGGGTCTCGACAATGTCGTCTTCCTGCACACGGGCGGTAGTGCTGCGCTCTTCGGCTATCCCGAAACCTTCGAGCTGCACGGCTACAGCTAAGCCCGCCGGGCGACGCCCTCAGGCGTCGCTCAGCACCAGATCGCTGGCCTTTTCACCGATCATGATGGCGGGGGCATTCGTGTTCCCGCTGACAATCTCCGGCATGATCGAGCAATCGGCGACCCGCAGATTGCCGATCCCGTGGACCCGCAGGTCCGCCCCGACCACGGCCCCTTCCCCGGAGCCCATCGCGCAGGTGCCCGTGGGGTGATAGATCGATACCGAGTTCGACCGCGCCCAATCCAGCGTGCCGTCATAGTCATCCTGAGACAGGTCTGCGGTGGGCCGGAACTCTTCCGAGATTTTCGAGGCCAGCGGCGCATGCTGCGCGATCTTGCGGGCCACATTCACCCCGGCGACGATCGTCTGGCAGTCGGTCTCGGTCGACAGATAGTTCGGGTGGATCTTGACATAGCTTGACGGATCCGGCCCGTTCAGGCGTAGGCTGCCGCGGCTTTCGGGCCGGAGCTGACAGACCGACATGGTGAAGGCCGAGAAGGGATGCACCCCTTCGCCCGGGCTGTCTGCCGACCAGGGCTGCACGTGGAACTGGATGTCCGGGGTCTCAACCTCGGGCCGTGTCTTGATGAAGCCGGTCGCAAGGCTCGCGGCCATGGTCATCGGCCCCGCCCGGAACATCGCGTATTTCAGGGCGATCCGCGCCTGATTGAAAAGACTGCGCACCTCGTCATTCAGGGTCGGCTCATTGCACTTATAGACCAGCCGCGCTTGCAGGTGGTCCTGCAGGCCCTGCCCCACGCCAGGCAGGCTGTGCACCGGCTCGATCCCGTTTTCCTTCAGGTGGTCCGGATCGCCGATCCCCGACAGCATCAGCATCTGCGGCGAGTTGATTGCCCCACCGCTCAGAATGATGTCGCGCTTTACGATCAGGGTCTGCTCGGTCCCGGACTTGTCGCGATAGCGCAGCCCGGTCGCCTTCTTGCCGTCCAGCACGATTCGCGTCACCAGCGCATTGGTGATGATGTTGAGATTCGCGCGCTTCTTCGCGGGCTTGAGATAGGCCACCGCCGAGCTGCAGCGCCGCCCGTCCCGGGTGGTGAGCTGGAAGTACCCGACCCCCTCCTGCGTGGCGCCATTGTAGTCCGGATTGAACGGGTATCCCGCCTCTTGCGCGGCGGCGACCCAGGCATCGCAAATCGGGCGCTGGATCCGCATATTCGAGACCGAGAGCGGCCCACCCGTGCCGTGATAGGCGTCCTCGCCGCGCTCCTGATCCTCGCTCCGGCGGAAGAGCGGCAGGACATCATCCCAGCCCCAGCCTGCATTGCCCATTTGACGCCAGCGATCGTAATCCTCTTTCTGGCCGCGCACATAGAGCAGCCCGTTGAGCGAGGAAGACCCGCCCAGAACCTTGCCCCGGGGCCAGTCGATGGAGCGTCCGTTCAGGCCCGGATCGGGCTCCGTCCGGTAGCACCAGTCCACCTTGGGGTTGTGCATGGTCTTGAAGTAGCCAACGGGGATATGGATCCAGGGGTTCGTATCCGGCCCGCCCGCCTCAAGCACAGCGACCCTGTTTTTCGGGTCTGCACTCAGGCGATTGGCAAGCACACAGCCTGCAGAACCGGCCCCCACAATGGCATAATCGACCTCCATTTCACGTCCCCTCCCGTCGTCCGTGAAAAAAACTCTATGCAAATTGCGATTACTAAACTAGCATTTTTTGATACAAAAGGTCTCAAAAATTGCAAAACGGGAGGAAAGCAATGGGAGTATATGATCGGATCAAGGGAGTCTCGCGTCGAGATTTCTTCAGGATCGCAGGGACTTATGGCATGAGCTCGACCCTGCTCGCGGCGGGCGCCTTTGGCGGGGCCATGACCGCAGGCAATCTCGCGAAAGCCGCTGAGTCCACCTATAACAAACGCTTCTCCAAGGAAGCCAAGCACACGTTGAAGTTCGGCGCCGCCGGTTTCAACCCCCAAAACCTGTTGATCGAGCGCGCGGGCTGCCTGGAATTTGCCCGCGATCTTGAAGAGCGGACCGATGGCGAGATTCGCATCGAGTTCATCGGCAACAACCAGATCTGCGGTCAGCTCTCCTGTGTGGAGAAGGCGCAGCAGGGCATCATCGACCTCTATGCGGCCTCGACCCAGAACTCCGCAGGCGGCGCGCCCTATCTGAACGTGCTGGACTATGCCTACATGTTCCGCTCGCGCGCGGACCAGTACTACTTCATGTACTCGCCCGAATCGCAGCGCATCCTGCGGGATCCGTTCGAGAAGCGGCACGGCCTGAAGTTCCTCTTCACCCATGCGGAACTGCGCGGCATCCAGCTGGGTCTCAGCTGGCAGGACAAGGACACCGTCACCAGCATCGACCAACTGAACGGCACCAAGAACCGGGTGACGGGCACGCAGCTGGGCCGGATCGCCATGCAGGCGCTTGGCCTGAACCCGGTGCCGGTGGCCTGGGAAGAGACCCTCGACGGCCTGAAGCAGGGCCTGATCGATGGCGCCGAGACATGGGCTTCGGCCGTGGCCTACGCCAACATGTCGCCTGTGGTCAGCCAGTGTGTGGACCTGCGCTTCTTCTGCGGGACCGAGCATACGGCCATGACGTCCAAGGCCTTCGACGGGCTGAGCGGCGAGCTGCAGGATGCGGTGATGGAATCCTCGTATCTCACGCAGGTGCATGTGCAGGCGGCCAACGAAGCCGCACTGGTCAACACCGTCGGCTTCACCGATCCGCCCATGCCGGGCACGATCTTTGCCGAGAACAACGTGCGGGTGGCCAAGCTCTCTGACGCCGAAATCAAGAAGGCCGAAGAGATGTGCTCGCCCGAGTTCCAGCCGCAGCTCTGGGAGCAGTGGCGCGAGCGGATCAACAACTGGGCCGGTGGCATCGACACCTACCAGGACATCTACAACGAGGTGCGCAACAACCCGCATACCCTCGCTGAGAATGTTGAGCCCCGCCGGTGGTGGAAAGGCTAAGGCTCACGCCCTAGACTACGGTGGCCGGCCCCAGAGCGGGGCCGGTCGACCACACGACACCCCACAGGGCCTAACCCGCGGTGCGGAGTATAGGGCGGAGGGACCGATGGAGATCTGGTCCGATTTGGGTGCATTGATCAGCGCCCTAGGCAGTCAGGATTCCTGGACGATCCGCCAGGCACTGACCCCCAACACAGTCTACATTTTCGGGGCGGCGTTTCTGGTCGTGTCGGGCTTGGTTCTGGCCTGGATTTACCACCATGTCCCGATCGTCGAGCGGTATTTCGAGCGGACGGTCATGGTGACCTGCTATCTCGCGACTGCGGGCATCATCTTTTGGGGCGTGATCGACCGCTTCATCTTTTCGAACCAGCAGCCCTGGTCGACGACCATCCCCCCGTTCCTCTTCATGATCATGGCGCTCTTCGGCGGGGCCTATAACATTCGCCTGAGGACCCATCTGAGCTTCTCTGAATTCCGGACCGTCATGCCGCGCAAGGCGCAATATGCCTGCCTCTGCCTCGATTTCGCCCTGTGGTTCGGCTTTGCGCTGATCCTGCTGGTGACAACACTGCGGGTCGTCGCGCTCTCGGCGTCGAACTTCCAGATCGTGCTGGGCACGGACAACACCATGCAGTGGTGGTTCCTGCTCTCGGCGCCGATTGCCGCGACCCTGATGGCCGCGCGGGCGATCGAGAACATCCAGGATGACACCAAGAACCTGCGCAGCGGTGAGCCGCTGATCAAGCAGGCCGTGATCGGGGGAGATGTCTGATGGCTGACGGAACTCTTGTCACACTGATCTCGGTCGGGGTCACCTTCCTCTTCATGCTGGGCGTGCCGGTCTTTCTGGTCATCGCCTACTGGGTCGTCGGCTGCTCTTTCGTGCTGGGCCTGACGCTCGACAATATGGGCGCCGAGATCCTCAACGTCTTCAACAAGGGCTTTGCCCTTCTCGCAATGCCCCTCTTCATCCTGACCGGGGACCTGATCAACAAATCAGGCATCGCGCGACGGCTCTCGGATTTCGCCTATGCCTGTCTCGGCTGGCTGCGTGGCGGTCTCGCCATGGCGTCGCTCGGGGCCTGTGGTCTCTTCGCGGCGATCTCGGGCTCGAACTCGGCCACCACGGCAACCATCGGCTCCATGCTCCATCCCGAGATGGTCAAGGGCGGCTATGATGAGCGCTTCTCGGCGGCCACCGCAGCTGCCGGCGGCACGGTCGGGATCATCATCCCGCCCTCGATCATCTTCATCGTCTATGGCTTCCTGATGAACCTGCCGATTTCGGACCTCTTTGTGGCGGGCATCATTCCCGGCACGCTGATGGTGGTCGGCATGCAGCTCGCCTGCTGGATCATCTGCCGGATCAATGGCTGGGGCTATCTGATCCCGCTGCAGCTCAACCGGGTGCTCAAGACCGCCTTCGGGGCCTGGCTCGGCTTCTTCGCCATCGGCCTCGTGCTTTGGGGGATCTATACGGGCAAGTTCTCCCCCACCGAGGCGGCGGGCGTGACCGTGGGCTTCTGCATCATCGCGGGGCTTGTATCCTGGCTTCTGACCAAGGTGCTGAGCCTGCGTTCGGACAAGACCTGGGAAGAGAAGAGCTATGGCGAGATGCTGGTCGTCGAGGGCTTCACCCTGCGCCAGATCCCCGGGATCACCATGCGCTCGGCTGAGATTACGGGCATCCTCGCGCCGCTCATCGCCATCTCGGTGGTGATGCAGCAGATCCTCTCGCTCCTCGGTGCGCAGCAGGTGATCGGGGACTTCGTGACCTCCATGGGCGGCTACCACGCGGTGCTCTTTACGGCGATGATCATCGTGTTCTTCTCGGGCATGGTTCTTGAGAGCCTGCCGGTGACGATCATCCTTGCGCCGATCCTCGCACCGATTGCGGCGAGTGTCGGGGTGGACCCGATCCACTTTGCAGTGATCTTCCTCGTGGGGGCTTCGATCGGGTTCATCACCCCGCCATATGGGCTCAACCTTTATGTGGCCTCAGGGGTCACGGGCGTGCCCTATTTCCGGCTTCTGCGCTACACGGTGCCTTATCTTGTGGCACTGATCTCGGTGTGGTTCCTGGTGTCGCTGGTCCCCGATTTAGCCTTGATACTGCTGCCGAATAAGTAACCCTTAGCGGCATGGATGAGACGGTAACACATGAGAAAGACGCCCAGATTCCCACGAACCTGCGGTTACTTCTGATCCTTGAGGAGGTGGCGCGCCGCGGCGTGCCCCTCAAACCGTCTGATCTGATCGAGACCTTGGGGCTCGCGAAGCCCACGGTGCACCGTCTGTTGCAAACCGCCGAGGCCGAGGGTTTCGTGCAGCGCGATCTTGACGGGCGGTCCTATGGGCCGGGGCCACGGCTCCGGCTCTTATCCGTCAACACCATGTCTTCCGAGCATCTGCGCACCGCCCGTCTGGCGATCCTGCGCAGCGTGGCCGAAGAGATTGGCGAGACCTGCAATCTGGCGATCCCGGACCGGGAGGGGATGATCTATCTCGACCGGGTCGAGACGAAATGGCCCCTGCGGATCCAACTGGCCGTGGGGACGCAAGTGCCGTTTCACTGCACGGCAAGCGGCAAGCTCTACCTCTCTACGCTGCGGCGCAAGACCCTGGACGGGTTTCTCGCCGCCGGCAGCCTGCCGGCCAGCACCGAGCAGACCCTGACCGAGCCCGAAGACCTGCGCGAGGAATTGACGACCATCGCGCGGAACGGCTTTTCCACGGATGACGAGGAGTTCATGACCGGAATGGCGGCGGTTGCGGTGCCTATTCTCGACACGCAGCGCCGCCTCGTGGCCTCGCTGGCGGTGCACGCCCCGGTGCAGCGCCATGACCTGTCGGGGCTTCTAGCCTTCCTGCCCGTTCTGCAATCCGGGTCAACGAAGCTCGCCAAACTTCTGGCGAGCTAAGAGCGCCTACGCATGGCCCGGTTTCCTAAGCGTCGCTCGGAGTGGCGCGGTTGGCTCGGCCCCCTGCGGGTCAGCGCCGATTACATGTAATCGGCGCGTCACGCTCCGCTGCAATTGTCTTTCAGTATGGTGACGAGGCGCTCGATCACCGCGCGAACTGCGGGGATGTGGCGATCATCCTGATGCATGACCAGCCATTGGTCATGGGCCAGATCCTCGATCTCTGCGGAGACCCGCATCAGCCCGGCCTCCCGGTCGCCGACAAAGCATGGCAGGACCGCCCGCCCGGCCCCCGCAAGGGCCAGATCGAGCGCATTGCGCGGATGGGTGACCTCAATTCCTTCGCTTCCCCCCGCCTCTGCCGCAACCCAGCGGGACGAGGGCGTCGCGCCCATCACACGGATCCATGGCCGGTCCGCAGGGTCCATCGCGTAGGCCGCAAACGCGATCCGACCGATCTTACGCCCGGCGAGGGACACATCCTCCGGCGGTTGGTTGCGCACCCCGATCAGGGTCTCGCGCCGAGAAATGCTCAGTACCTCTTCCGCCGCGATGAAGCGCAGCTGCGCCCCGCTTTGCCCCAGAAGCTCCGGCACCCGGCGGCAGAGAAGGGCCGTGACCCAGCTCCCGGCGGAGATCTTGATCAGCGGGCGCGCGGGATCGGCAGTCTCCACCAGCGGGAGAAGATCCGTCTCCAGCCCGCAGAGTTTCTCAAAGAACGCCTGCCCCTCCTCCGTCAGCGCATAGCCCCGCGGCATCCGGTGAAACAGCTCCTGCCCCAGCCGTCTTTCCAGCGCGAGCATCCGCCGCCCCAGAGTTGGCGCGCTCTTGCCGGTGGTTTCGGTCGCAGGGGCCAGCCCCTTCCCCCGCGCCACGGCGAGGAACAACCGTAAGTCATCCCAGTCGAAAGTCGTTTCATTCATGAAATGAAAGGTACAGTTTGTTCCGTGGATTGACAGCCCAAGCTTGTCCTAGCCTGAACGCATCTCGCAACGGAGCACGCAGATGCAGTTTCTCGACCACGAAATCGCCCCGCTCGGCATGGGCTGCTGGCCCATTGGCGGCCCGATGTTCTCGGGCGATCAATCCCTTGGCTACAGCAATGCGGAGGACAGCATGTCGATCCGCACGATCCATGCCGCACTGGACGGTGGGATCACCCTGTTTGACACGGCCGCCGCCTATGGCGCGGGGCATTCCGAGCGCTTGCTGGCTCAAGCCCTCGCGGACCGGCCCGACGCGCTGATCGTCACCAAGATCGGCATCGGGATCGACGAGGCGCGCAAGCAGCTCTCCTTCGCCCCGCCACAGCCCGCGGATGTCCTCCCTGCGATCGAAGGATGCCTGCGGCGCCTGAACCGCGACCGGATTGACCTCCTCCTGCTGCACCCGAACGAAACCCCTATCGCCGATGCCGCCCCCCTCTTCGACGCGATGGAGGCCGCGCGCCAAGCCGGCAAGATCCGCGCCTTTGGCTGGAGCACGGACTACTCGGATCGCGCGGTCGCCATGGCCGAGCGGGACGGCTTTGTGGCCATCGAGCACGCCATGAATGTCTTCTTCGACGCAAGGCAAATTCAGGAGACGGCGCGCAGCCATGGCCTCACGACACTCCTGCGGTCGCCGCTGGCGATGGGGGTGCTGAGCGGGAAATACGGGGCGACGGAGCGGCTCGCCAAGGACGATATCCGCGCCTCCGGGGCAACTTGGATGGAATACTTCAAGGACGGCAAGGCGAACCCGGACTTCCTGCGGCGGCTGGAGGCGATCCGGGATCTGCTGACCACGGAAGGACGCTCCCTCGTTCAGGGGGCGCTGGCGTGGATCTGGGCCAGGAACCCGACGAATATCCCCATTCCGGGCGCACGCACGGAAGCTCAGATCACCGAGATCGCCCGGGCGCTCGACGACGGCCCGCTGCCCCCCGCGACGATGAACGAGATCGAGACGCTGCTCGATCGCGACGCTGAATGGAGCATTGAGCGTCCGCGCTAGGCCGGACGTGAAGAAGGCGCGACGTCCCTGCGTCGCGCCCACAATTCTCGGACGGATGACCGCCCCTCAGTTGCTGGTCCTAGTAGAACTTCATCGCCTGTTTGAGGTCGAACAGCACATCCGGGTCCACTGCACCTTTGGTGTTTGCATTGCCATGGAGCATCTTCGCGAGGCTCAACAAGCCGCCCGCGACCGCAGTGGCCGCAGAAGTACCGGAGAACCGCGAGAAAAGCGATCCGATCTCGAGCAGAGGTTCATCCTCGGCTCCGGACAGGCTCGGCATGCTGCTCGGGTTGTAGCCCTGACGCCCGCGCGGATCCAAAGTGATCAGGTCCCGCGGCGTCACCGTCTTGTAGCCCGAGGGCTCCTTGCGCAACTCGGCCAGCTCATAGGCAAAATTGTCGATCACCGTTTCACCCCGGTCGCTGCGCGGCAATTGGGTGCTGATCGTCTTGATCATGCGCCATTCCTTGTTGAGCGGCGGTGAATAGCTGAGCTCCTCTCCCACTTCGTCACAGGCGGTCACGGCCCAGATGTTGTTGTCATCTTCGGCACAAAGACGGGCCGGGAAGACAAGCTGTTCGGCATCCACGTTCCCCGCTGCGCACACCACCGTCGAGACCTTGCTGAGGTCCTTCAGTTTTTGCGCGACCTCTTCCCAGATGTCGGAATCCACCTGCAAAGCCGGATCGTTGGAGAAATCAACGTCATCCTCGTTCTGCTCCAGGGTCCAGGTCGGATCATCCGGATCATGTTGCGGCGCCAGATCCCGGCCATCGGCCCAGGCGGCGGCAACTACGATGACATCCGGTTTCAGGGCAGAGATGTAGTTCAGAGCGCCCAGCACCATGTCCGGATAAGGCGCCGCCGTCAGGCTGATCGGCACGATCCTTGCGAAGGGGTTGATGCCCGCATAGGCCAGCTGCACCGCAACCGTCTCGGAGGGTTTGATGGTCTCCCCGAAGGACACAGCGCTCTGCACCGGCATCTCCGCCGGAATGCTCGCGATGATCCCGGCCACCGCGGTGCCATGGGCCCCGGGCACATATTTCGCGAAATTGCGCCGTTTCGCGGCGAGGCTCGGCTCCTCCTGAGGATCGCCCCCGGGGCGGCCGAAGCTCGCATCCTTGAGGTCCCGAAGGATATCGCCAGAGATCTCCGGGTGCATCTTGCCCCACTCGGAATTGGGCAGGGCCTTGATCTCGGCCTCGGTCAGGTTGTGCGGCACCGGATCCGGCAGCACCTTGACCAGCGCCAGACGCTTCTGGAAATCCTGCAGGCTCAGATCGAAGCTGGGCGTGGGGAAGACCCCTTCATAAAGCACCGAGAAATCCCGCATGAGGGCCTTGTCGATATTCCGCGCGAGGTTCGGATGCCCCGCATCGAGGGGCGTGTCCATGACCACCACGAGTGGCGACTTCGCGCCCCCGTTGATCTTGCTTTCCGCCAGATCCCAGGCCTCGGACTCAAAGGACTCAAGGCTCGAAACCACGCCCAGATCCTTCAGATGCCAGCAGGCTTCGAATTCCGGTCGCAGATGACGTCCCTGAGGGCCATTTGCGACAGCTTCGGCGCGGAGGGCTGAATTGTTATCATTCGACATCAGGACTTCCTTCAATACCATTCGCTGCGCACGCGCAGGATCTGTTCTTCCAGGGCGCGCTCCATCACCGGAGCACACAGGCGCGCGAGCTTCTGGCCGGACTTGGTCTCGGACCGAATGTGAAGCCCGGCATATTCCCGGTTCAACGCAACCTGCCCGGCCGCTCTGTAGAGGGCGAGGATCCCGGAATGCTCCGGCACCGCGCGGGCGAAGATCTCGGCGATCAGGTAGGACTGGAAGGAATGGTTCGACGGATAGCTGTAGAAGGCCGGCACCGGCAGATAGGGCTCGATATGCGGGTTGGTGACATGGGGCCGCTGCGCCGCAAAGCGTTCCTTGTAGAAGAGCCCAATGACATTCCCGAGCCAGAGGACCATCTGGAACAGAACCGCCGTCTCGGAGCTCGGCGCCGAGACATCGGTGCCAAGAGGCGTCATATAGGCGCTGATATCGTTGGTCGCCTCCTGCTGGATGCGCGCGCGCCGCCAGCCGTTTTTGCCTTGCCGCAGGATCTCCTGCTTTTTCAGGACATCGAGTGTTTCGCGATACTGGTCCTCGGGCGAGCGGGGTTTGTCGAGAAACCCGTCCTCGTCGAATTTGTGCCAGCGGAACTCATCGCGCAGATCATAGAGACGGCCGAGCTCGACCCAGGGCGGCAAGATCTGCGGCCATTCCAGGGACGGCGCACCATAGGCCGAGGTCGTGGGCGACGAGATCCCGGAGCGTTTGTGCAGGCCCTTGTGCAGCCCTTTGTGCAACCCCTTGTGGAGGCCTTTGTGCAAAGCCACGCCCTTGTGCAGGCGCCCGCCCTGCGCGCTCGCCCGTGCCGCACTGGCAGTTGCCGATCCGGTGCTGGCACCCGAAAGCGCCTTGGTGAAGGCATCGAAAATCTTTTGAGGGTTCTCATGGGCCGCTGCGTCCCGCATGGCGCTTGCACGGCTGCCCTGACTGTCCCCAAGCGACGGAATGTCGTTGAGAACCTGGGCCATCACCTGCTGTTGCAGAGCGTCGAGGTCCCCGCCAGACCCACCGGACCCGAACATGTTCGGCGGCGCGGCCGGCTCGATTGGTTCGGATGAAATCTGATCGTTGCGCACCACAAGGCGCGCTTTTCGCAATTCGGCTGAAACCCAATTCCCGTCTGCCATCTAATACCCTTCCTGATGGAGTCTAAATCAAGCTATGCTTGTGGAGCGTTATTGAAACGTTATTGGCGAAGACCGGATCGCTGCGTTTGAGCAGGCCTTCCACCCATCCTTCGAGATTGTAACTGGGCCGAAGTTTGAAAATGCCCTGTTTCATGAGCCGGGCATTCTCGGCGCTTTCGGTCATGGCAAACCCGATCATGGCGTAGCGCAATGCGCCCACGAAACGGGGCTTCTTGATCAAGGACGAATTGGCGAGACGCAGGGCCGAGCGGAAATCACCGCTCGCCATGGCAATCATCGCGCCGGTGATGTCATAGCTGTACCGCCAGGAGCTTTGGGCGCTGAGCTTGGTGCAGCGGGTATAGGCATCCTTGGCCGCCGACAGATTGCCCTGGGACAGGTGCAGCACCGCCAGATGATCCAGGTTGATCGCCAGGTTGGGCGCCCGCAGCTTGGCCTTCTCAAGCAGCATGGTGCCGAGCTGATTGTCGGAACACAGCATATGCGCCGAGTACCCGATCAGGCTCTCGCAGAGGGGCCGGAGCGGGTCGTTCAGCGGCACCCGGGACAGCTCGAGGATCAGATCCCCGGGCTCATAGGCACGGGCATCCGCGACCCCCTCATTTTCCTTGAAGATTTGGATGAACACCTTCACGCATCGCAGTGACGGCGATCCCCCCTGCAGGAGGAGGCGATCAACCTCCGCCTCTGTGGAGGTCACCGCATCCGCATCCAGCGAGAAGAGCGAAGAGAGCACCGCCCAGGGGGCCAGTTCCGCGCTGAGATCCGGCTTCAGGGAGGCCACGAATTCATCAAGGATCTTCTCCGCCGCGCTGAGCATCCCCGTCTCCATCGAGACATCGCCCAAAAGCACGGGCTGGAAGGACTTCACCTTGCGACCACTGCGCGGCGCGACCAGCTCCAACCAGATGAAGAACTCCTTATCCTGTTGGTACACAACGGACTTCAGGAGAAGCGTTCGGGATGTGGTGGACGAAGACGGCAACCCGCCCCCTTCAAGCGTCACCCCGCGCAAATCGAAGATGGCCACGGGCGAAAGGATCGACAGGTTCTGCAGCAGCGACTCCACCGCGAGATTGGCATAGGTCTCTGCCCTTGGGTCGAGCGCCCGGATCTCCGTCGGCAGGATACCGAGGGCGTTCTGCTCCATGATATTGCTGCGAAACCCAGGGGAAGGTGCGGCCCGCGCAACGATCAGCGGCTCTTCCGGGGGCTCCTCGGGCTCCTCGGAGACGCGCTGCTCACGCAACCAATCCTCAAAGGATTCCGCCCCCTCGACATCCAGATCCATTCCCTCAAGGAACAACTCCGCATCCGATGACCGCTCGACCCGCCACCGATCCGGCGCGAGAGAGATATGGTTTCGGTGAGATTGGATGACATCGTCACCCGCCTTCTGGAAGTCGCGCCGCAACTGAAACGCAGCGGATCTGAGGCTTCCCGAGGCTCTCTTGCTGTCCGAGTTTCCCCAGAACATCTCCTGCAAGCGCGCGCGGGCAACCGTCTTGTCGGGGGAGGCGGCGAGAACAGCGAGAAGCGCACAGCGCAGCTTGCTCTCCGGTGTGACATCTTCTCCGGATGCGAGAAGAACGCGAAAAGGCCCCGTCAGGTGTACAACAAGAACGTCCGGCTCGGTCCCCTGCACCGCCCCTCTCATCCCCTTAAACGTAAGTTTTCACGTATATTTTTTGCACAAAAGCGGGGGTTAGGCAAATGATGAATAGACCCCATCGATGAGTCGCAGGCTTTTCATGCGAATTACACCCCAGGGTTGCGAGGTCGTTTTTAATTGCCGCAAATCCGCCTTTGAGTGCGGGGGCGGAATTTCCACTATAGGCATGATTTCGCCATCAAATTGGAATCGAACCTCGGGACGCACTTTGGTTTAAAACGGCAGGTTCCTCGAATCGGAAAAATCCGCTATTCTTTTCTTGGGAATGAACCCAAAATGAAAATGCAGCTAGGGAATAAAAATGACAGATTTTGTGACTGAAGACGCACCCGTGGCGAACCGTACGGACTCATTCTCTGTTGAGGATGCACCCGTCGCAAATCGTACTCAGGCATTTGTCATTGAGGACGCCCCTCTCGCAAACCGCTCCCCCGCTTTCGTGGTTGAGGATGCGCCTATCGCCAATCGTAAGGCCGCCTGAGATCATCGGTTGAAGAAGGCAGCGCGCGAATGATGCGCGCGCTGCCAACTGGTTTTTCATTTGAAATTATTGAATTCTAAGAACTGGGTACGTTCTGAGAGTTTCTTTGCGCGACACTACAAAAACCCAACAAGAGAGCAGCAAGAAACCCGGTCGAGATGATCAACACAGGCGCGTCCTTTGGGATCACGATCACGGACAGCGCCCCACCCAATCGAGCACATGTGATATCGAGACTAGCCACCAACCCATATTCCTTGGACTGCGTGTCGCGCAGGATCAACTCTGTGGTCGGCATATTCGCCAAGGCCATCGCGGCACCTGCCAAAACCACGCTGAGCGGTGACAGGTTGAAAGTAACGGCCGCAGCGATCAGCAGCAGCGCGCTAACCCTGAGAGACGCGAAGAGGGCGCTGTCATTCTCAAGCGACCTCATGAACCAGCAGACGGTCGCGAACACGCCCCAAAGAAGTGTGGAATAGACCCCTATAGCCAAGGGGCTCAACCCGAACAGCTCCTCCGCATGGAGCGGAAAGGCGTATATAAACCAAGTTGTTATCCCATATGATATGAAAACATAGGCGAACATCAGATTGCTTGTGACGCGGTTCGCACTGGGCCTGTGACGTTGCCCGAGGCGGAAGGACTCATCGATCTTGGAGGCGTTGAGGATCGCGACGAATGCGATGAACGGCACGATCAACCACGCGACGCGCCACTCAAACAGGATGATGAGGGTGGAAAAGACGACAGGAGACGCTGCCGCAACGATCCCGCTCCAGAACCCCCAGATGGTCAAGCTCTCCGCGGAATTCGCATCGCCGCTCCTTGAGATGATCAAAGGGACGCATGGCGAGAACAAGGCGGCTCCGACCCCCTGCACGCCACGCAGAACAAGCAGGCTTAAAAAGCTTTCGGCAAAAACAATGAGAGACGCTGCAAATGCATACAGAAAAACACCGGCAATAAACAGAATTCGAACTGGCATGCGATCGGTCAGGATGCCCCCCAGGATCAATGTCGCTGACAAACTGAAACCATAGACAGAATAAGCCGTCAGGCCCTGCCCCGGGTCAGACAGAATTTCCGCCGAAAGGAACGGCAGAATCACTGCAAATGCAGAAATATCAAGAATGTAAGAGAAGTTTGCGATGAGGGCGGTTTTCTGGGACCCAGATAACCTCACGTAGTGGGTTTCCCGCGTTTGAGACGGCGGTACTCACGGGCATAGGTGCCCTTTTCCGAATTCTGGCTCAATGATTTTTCCATGACCTTTGAATATCTTTCCCAATCAGATTTGCTAAAATTATCCAAACCAATATCCACAGTATAATCCTGATGAATTTTGCGATTGCAATCCTCTGTACGCATCATCTGGACAAAAAAGATCGGCGCGCTCCGACGCAAGGAAACAATCGTGTCTGTTTTTGTAATTCGTATATTGGTCAGCAGAGGCCCAAACCAAAGGTCAGAATGAATGACGCCCTCATAGCTTTCAAAGTTTTCAAGCTTGGGAAGATTGGGTGGGTCCCGCACCAACGCGCTATAGCCCGGTGCGGTTTCGAGGATATAGCCGCTCCAAACCTGCAGGACACCCGGTTCCGCGGAAGATCCGATGGTAATTGGCGCGGTTCCTGAGAGATGGCTCGGGCACGCCGCCTCGAAATCAGATCTGAAATGGGCGTCCTTCAGACTCTGGAGCTTTTGCCAGGCGGTATCCTCGGGCAGTTTCCAAAATGTGGCGGCTCCGTCGAAAATCAGATCAATGTCGACGGGAGAGAAAATATACCAGCCCGACTCACTCGCAAGGCGCATTGGCTCGCAATAGCGAAACGCCCGGGTGAACATTGTGCCCATGGCCGAACTATCGCCGAGCTGAGGATCGGGCGCCTGTTCAAGGAGTTTGATAAACCGGGCCTTCTTTCCCTCTTCCATCGCTGGCTCGCCCTTTGACCCAACTTGCACGCTCCCGTCTTGGACAGAGAGAGCACAGCAAGCGTAGCAGTCGAGAATGGCGCGCGTCGCCCTCAAACCTGGGGGTCGAGGCATCTTCGTCTCAGAAACCGGCGCGCCCGGATAACAAAGAAGGGGGAGAGCCTTTCGGTAAAGCCTCTCCAGATGGATCTTTAGACGAGGAAGCTGTCGTCGTAGATCAGCCCTTCATTCATCGCGATGTAGCCTGCGACTTCGTTGGTATGGCGGGTTTCGGAATCTCCGGATGTCTCCTCTTCGACAAAGAGGGAGACGCTGGCATTGTCGATTTCCGCCAGGCGCACGGTCGCGGTGTCGCTGCCATCGGTTGTCTGCATATCCGCGAGCAGGACCGGTGCGGTCGCAAACCCAGTGTTGAAGACGAAAGTGTCGACCCGCTCGTCCAGCTGATCGCCCGTCAGGAAGACGTCGAGGCCCGCGCGGCTCCCGGTTTCCATGGCGATCCAGGACACGGTCTCGTTTGCGTGGGCGCCGAGGGCCTCCTCCTCCTCGATCTGCACCTCGAAGCCGGTCGCATCCACATTGCGGATCCGCGTGGTCACAGCATCGGCCTCGTTCACCGAGGTCACCTCGGCCAGAACAACGGCCTCACCCAGGCTTTCGCCAAAGCTCACATCCGAGAAATCCGTCCCGACGCTTTGGGTGCCCGCGACGATGGTCTGACCATTGGCCAGCGTGTGCGAGCCTTCGGAGATGGCGAGCCAGCTGACGGTCTCGGCCATATGGGTCCCGTCGAGATAGCTCCACTCGTCGATCTGGAACTCGAACCCAGTCTCCGTGACGTTGCGCACGCGGGTTGTCGCCGCATCAGTGCCATTGAAAGAGATCGGGCCCATGACCACCACCGCGTTGGAGATCGCCGTGTCGAAGGTCACCGTATGCCACTGATCGCCACCGGTCTGTTCCACCGTGACCGTGCCGCTCTGGCCGATGGCCCCGCCGGACCCGGTTTCATCCGCGCCATCGATGGTGATGGCCACATTGGCCGATGCAGACCCGCCCTGCCAGTCGGAGACCGTGTAGGTGAAGCTGTCATTGGCGGTCTCGCCGGTCGCGAGGCTGTCGAAGGCGCGGTTCTGCGCATAGCTCAGAGTGCCGTCACTGTTCAGCGTCACGAATGCGCCGGACTGGAGCGCCACGGTCTCCTCGACCGCGATCGCCTGCCCGTTGATCTCGGTGATGATGAGCGGGTCATCATCCGCGTCACTGTCATTGCCCAGCACATTCAGCACCAGCAACGCATCTTCTGCGACCGTGGCCGCGTCATCGGTCGGGGTCGGGGCCGTGTTGTCGCTGGCCACGCCGTAGAGCAGCCCGCCTTCCAACGCCACAAAGCCTGCGGTCTCGCTGGTGTGATTGGTTTCGGTGTCGCCCGATTGCTCTTCATCCACATAAAGTGTGACACCCTCCGCATCGAGCGCATCCAACCGCAGGGTTGACGTGTCACCACCATCCACGCTCTGCATATCCGCCAGCAGCACCGGCGCCGCGCCGAACCCGGTGGAGAACTGGAACGAGTCGAGCCGGTGGGTGACTTGATCCCCCGTCCGCACCACATCAAGGCCCGGGGCGGTCCCGGTCTCGAGCGCGATCCAGGACACCGTTTCGGCCCCATGGGCGCCCAGAGCCTCCTCCTCTTCGATCTGCACTTCGAAGCCGTTCGCATCCACGTTGCGGATCCGCGTGGTCACCGCATCGGCTTCGTTGACCGAGGTCACCTCGGCCAGAACCACAGCCTCGCCAAGCCCTTGGCCAAAGCTCACATCGGTAAAGCTTGTCCCCACGGATTGCGTGCCGGCCACCAGGGTCTGTCCGCTGGCAAGCGTATGGGACCCCGCACTCACCGCGAGCCAGCTCACACTTTCCAGCCCATGGGCGCCGTCGAGGTAGTTCCATTCGTCGATCTGGAACTCGAACCCGGTCTCCGTCACGTTGCGCACGCGGGTCGTCGCGGCGGCATCATCATTCGAAGAGAGCGGACCCATGACCACCACCGCATTGGCGATGGCCGTATCAAAGGTCACCGTGTGCCACTGGTCCGAACCGGTTTGCGCGACGGAGACCGTACCGCTCTGCCCGATCGGGGTGTCCTCATCCACCCCATCCACGGTGATCGACACGGTGGCGCTCGCCGCGCCGCCATTTCCGTCCGAGACGGTGTAGGTGAAGCTCTCGCTGCCGGTCTCCCCGGCGTTCAGCCCGTCGAAGGCGCCGTTCTGGACATAGCTGAGCGTGCCATCGGCATTCAGCGTCACCGACGCGCCGGAGGCCAGATCAACGGTGCCATTGCTGGCGATTGCCTGACCATCCACCTCGGTGATCGTCAGGGCATCGCCCTCGGGATCCACATCATTGCCCAGAACCGCCAGCACCAGCGGCGCATCCTCGTCGACACGCGCCGTGTCATCAGCCGGGAGCGGAGCCTGATTGCCGAAGAGGTTGAAGATATCCGAGAAGGTGTAGCTGATATCCACAAACTCGAAGCTCTCGATGGTGTCATAGACAAAATCGATCCCTTCCCCGATCACCTGGATCGCGTCATCGATCAGGGAGAAGCTGTAGGAGCTGAAGACAAGGTTGTAGACGACCGTGTCGAACCCAGCATCGCCGTGGAACACGTCATTCCCGAGCTGACCGATAAAGAGGTCATTGCCCGCCCCGCCCTGAAAGACGTTGTCCGCCTCGTTCCCGATGAAGAGGTCATTGCCGGACCCGCCAATGGCGTTCTCGATCACCGTGCCCACGGCCAGGGTCAGGTTGCCGGTGCGCCCACCGATATTCGAGGTGTTCTGCGCCGTCTGATCCGCGGTCTGGACCGTGAGGTCAATCTTCTGGTTTGCGCCGTAGCCGCTGAAATCCAGTGTGTCGATGCCGCCCCCATCCACGATGGTCGAGGCCGTGCGATCCGCATAATCCGCAAACTCGTTCCAGATCTGGCTCTCACTGGCGGAGATATTGGTGTTGAAGCCATAGACCGTGTCGCCGGTAAACGCGTTCGATA
Organism: Dinoroseobacter sp. S76; assembly: GCF_049801095.1. NCBI lineage: Bacteria > Pseudomonadati > Pseudomonadota > Alphaproteobacteria > Rhodobacterales > Roseobacteraceae > Dinoroseobacter > Dinoroseobacter sp. S76. The sequence goes on from NZ_JBNAGH010000001.1 coordinate 924,728, forward strand.
CCCCGTAACCCTGCTGACCATAGATGCTGTCGAGCGCCAGCCAATCCACGGCCATGGGGGTCTGCAGGAACTCATAGCTCGCGGAGATCGCGGAGTTCTCCGATTGCGAGAAATAGGACATCATCGACGCCTGCCAGCTGTCGAGCTCGAAGATCGCGTCATCCGCGTAATTGGCGCTGCCGTTATAGGGGCCCTGATGCCCGAGACCCAGCGCGTGCCCGATCTCGTGGAAGATCGTCTGCAGCGTGTAGTCGTCATAAGTCGAGGTGCCGCCCGACCAGCTATCATCGATATTGATGTAAGAGTAGTAGATCGTCCCGTCGCTATAGCGGGTCGACCCCGCAAAGGCGCCGCTTTGGTTGTCCGAAAAGAAGAAGTCCACAACGCTGTCATCGGTGCTCGTCGTCTCGATGAACTGGATGCCCAGCACCGCCTCATAGACGTCGAACACATCGCGGATCAGCTCGGCGCGCTCTTCGGAGACCCCATCCAGATCGCTGCCGCCGCCATAGGTCAGCGGGCCATAGCCCGTCACGTTGTAATAGAGGACACCGTTATTCGCATCCGGGCCGGTTGAGCCGACATTGTGGCGTAAACCTGTCGAGTTGCCCCAATATCCCAGCTCCAGAAAGTCGGCCATCTCCTGCATTGTGGCGGTCACGGCAGAGGCGCTCAGACCGCCTGTCGTCACTGTTCCGGAACGTTCCTCGTCGTCCTTGAACCGATCATCCGCCATGCAGGCCGGGCAGGTGCAGGTCGACAGATGCGCCGACAAGTCTTCTGAATTTGCAGAAAAATCTTCGGAATTTTGAATTGAATCGGTCACGGACATGGACGCCTCTCTTGTTGGAGCGCTTGGGATCTGCGGAACCGCCGGGGCCAGCTGCTCGCGCGCAGGTTGAGTTCATCTTGCGGCCACACTGCCCGGTGATTTGAGGCAGGGTAATGACCAAATTGTGTCCGCGGCACCCAGCGCAAATTCCAGCCGAACCTGTGCCCGATTTGCGGCGCCAAACCGCCGGTTCGCGCGCCTAAGGGGGGCTAGGAGCTTGTGAAACAAGCCATTCCCAGGATGGGTGTTCGGGCGGAGATCTGGGCGCGTCGCCATAGGACGGTACGATAGAGGCCCTGTTTCACCGTTAGCGGGGCGCAAGAAGGGCCTCTTCCCGCCCAGACCGTTAAAATCCGCAACAAAAAACCACCATGCGAAGGACGCATGGTGGCCAGTCCGATGACAAAGGAATGGGGCGACCGGGTTCGGTCAGCCCTGCCTCACCCGCATTTCGAGAAGCCGCAATCGGCGCAGGTGTTGCACCCTTCGACCATGCGCAGCGAGAGCGATCCGCAATTCGGGCAGGACGGCCCGCGCGGCGCTTCGCCCACGGCCACGACCTCCGCATGGGGATCGGTCTTCAGCCCCATGCCCTCGCCCTCGATGAAGCCCGTGGCGATCATGTGGCGCTCGATGACACCCCCGATGGCCGCAAGGATAGACGGCACGTATTTCCCCTCCATCCAGGCGCCGCCGCGCGGATCGAAGACGGCCTTGAGCTCTTCAACCACAAAGGACACATCGCCCCCGCGCCGGAACACGGCCGAGACCATGCGGGTCAGGGCCACGGTCCAGGCGAAATGCTCCATGTTCTTGGAGTTGATGAACACCTCGAACGGGCGCCGGTGCCCGTTGATCACCACATCGTTGATCGTGATGTAGATCGCGTGGTCGGTCAGCGGCCATTTCACCTTATAGGTCTGCCCCTCGAGCGCCTGAGGCCGATCCAGCGGGTCGGAGATATAAACGACATCACCATCGAGCCGCGCGTCGGAGACCGCCTTGACCTCGCCGCTCTCCTCCTCGGCCTTCGGGCTCTCGGAGACACTGAGGACCGAGCCCGTGACCGCGTTGGGCCGATATGTGGTGCAGCCTTTGCAGCCCTGGTCCCAGGCCGCCATATAGACGTCCTTGAAGGCATCAAAACTGATATCCTCGGGGCAGTTGATCGTCTTGGAGATCGACGAATCCACCCATTTCTGGGCCGCTGCTTGCATGCGGACATGGTCTTGCGGCGCCAGGGTCTGGGCGTTGACGAAATAGTCCGGCAGCGGTGCGTCGCCTTTCAGGTCGCGCCACATCTGCACGGCGTAGTCGACAACCTCTTCCTCCGTGCGCGAGCCGTCCTTCTGAAGAACCTTGCGCGTGTAGGAATAGGCAAAGACCGGCTCGATCCCGGAACTCACATTGCCCGCATAAAGACTGATCGTCCCCGTCGGCGCGATAGAGGTCAGCAGGGCGTTGCGGATCCCGTGTTCGGCAATCTCGGCGCGCACGTCGTCATCCATGGCCTGCATCGTGCCCGACTGCAGATAGGCCTCCGCATCAAAGAGCGGAAAGGCACCCTTTTCCTTCGCCAATTGCACCGACGCCCGGTACGCGGCGCGCGCGATACTGTGCAACCAGCGCTCGGTCTGACGCGCCGCCTCCTCGGAGCCATAGCGCAGCCCAAGCATCAAAAGCGCATCGGCAAGCCCGGTCACCCCAAGCCCGATCCGCCGCTTGGCCCGGGCCTCGGCGGCCTGCGCCTCCAGCGGGAAGCGCGAGGCATCCACCACATTGTCCATCATCCGCACAGCCGTCGCGACCAGCGCGTCCAGCTCCGCCTCATTGAGCTCGGCGGCCTCTGCGAATGGCTCAGAGACCAGCCGCGCGAGGTTGATCGAGCCCAGCAGACAGGCGCCATAGGGCGGCAGAGGCTGCTCGCCGCAGGGGTTCGTCGCCGCGATCGTCTCGCAATAGTTCAGGTTGTTCGCCGCATTGATGCGGTCGATGAAGATCACCCCGGGCTCGGCATAGTCATAGGTCGCCTGCATGATCCGGTTCCACAGATCCCGCGCCTGCACGGTTTTGTAGACCTTGCCGTCAAAGACCAGATCCCAGGATCCATCGGCCTTCACCGCCTCCATGAACGGATCCGTGACCAGAACCGAGACATTGAACATCCGCAGCCGTGCCGGATCGGATTTGGCGGCAATAAAGTCCTCCACATCCGGATGGTCGCAGCGCATGGTCGCCATCATCGCCCCGCGGCGCGAGCCCGCGGACATGATCGTGCGGCACATGGCATCCCAGACATCCATGAACGAGAGCGGCCCCGACGCATCCGCCGCCACGCCCTTCACCACCGCGCCTTTGGGACGGATGGTCGAGAAGTCATAGCCGATCCCACCGCCCTGCTGCATGGTCAGCGCGGCCTCTTTCAGCCCCTCGAAAATCCCGCCCATATCATCGGGCACCGTGCCCATGACAAAGCAGTTGAAGAGGGTCACCGACCGCTCGGTCCCGGCGCCCGCAGTGATCCGACCCGCCGGCAGGAACTTGAAATCCTCAAGGGCGGCATAAAACTTCGGTTCCCAGGCCTCCGGCTCCGCCTCGACCTCGGCCAGGGACCGCGCAATCCGGCGCCAGCTATCCTCGACCGTGACGTCGATGGGCGTGCCATCCGCTTCCTTGAAGCGGTATTTCATGTCCCAGATGGTTTCGGAGATAGGCGCGGAAAAACGAGTCATGGCAGCGATTCCCTGAGTGCAGCAGCATCGCAGTCTACATCAAGACCGGGGAAAGACACAACAGGTTGCAGTGAAATCCGAGCGCTCTACGATATACGGTGTCTCGCGCCCCAATCTGGGGACGAATCTGGGGATAAGCCTGTGGAAAAGACCGTCCATCTCATCAAACTCTGCGTCGGGGCCGAGAAAGTCGAGGATCTGACCAATTGGCAAGCCTCCGCGCGGGCCAAGGGACCGGACGGCCTGCCGCGCCATGTGACCCGGATGTGGCCGAAACGCAGCGCCGAGATTCTCAATGGCGGGTCGATCTACTGGGTGTTCAAGGGCATCGTTCTGGCCCGGCAACGGATCCTGCGGCTCGACGAAGTGCTGGGCGGCGACGACATCACGCGCTGCGGGATCGTACTCGACCCGGAGGTGCACCGGACCGAGGCCGCGCCCAAACGCCCTTTTCAGGGCTGGCGCTATCTCACTCCGCAGGACGCTCCGGCGGACCTCACCAGCGCCCAGCGGCGGGAGGAGACCCTGCCGCCCAAGCTGGAACTGGCGCTGGCCGAGATCGGCGTCCGTTAGGCCGAGGCCCCTCGCCTAGCCACCCTGGGGGCAACGCGGGTTGGGCCGTCCGGCCGTGGCATAGGCCATCACCATCACGATCTCATCCGGGCGCGGGCCATCGGGCACGCTGACGGTCAACGTATCAAAATGGTCAAAGGACCACGGGTCATCCTTATGCCCCAGCGGCACATCGATCGACGCCCCCAGCGTGCCGATTTTGACGTTTGACGGAATAACCGCATCGCCGCCGCCCACGGCCCGACGCATGGGCGCGCCCAGACGCGGATGCACCATGGCCCCGCCATGCTCCATATCCCCTGCCACGCCCACCAGTGCTGCCTTGCCATAGCTGACCGCCGGCGCCCCGAGGGCCTCCACAGCCTCCGCCGCCAGGGTCTCGCCCAAAGCCCCTCCCAGCGCGAAGAGAGGCGTCAGATCCGCGGCCACCTGCCCCGCCAACGGGTTTCGGACAATAGCCAAAGCCGCGACCCGTGTGACCGGATCGCAAGGCGTTCCCATCGCATCCTGCCGGATCACCTCCCGCAGCAGCAGCGTCTTTCGCAACCCGTCCATCACGTCCCCCCTCGCGCGTCTTCGCCAGATGTCAGCCCCAGCGCGCCAAAGCAGCACTGGGACCGGTGATATCCCCGATCTCCTGCGCGACCCATTTCGGATCGTAATAGGTGTCGAGATAGCGATCCCCCGCATCGCACATGACCGTCACGATGGATCCGCGCTTGCCCGCAGCCTGCATCTCGCCCGCAATCTCGAGCGCGCCCCAGAGGTTCGTCCCGGTAGAGCCACCCACCCTGCGCCCGATCTGCTCGGACAACCACAGGGTCGTCGCCACCGAGGCCGCATCGGGCACTTGCCGCATGGCATCGATCACATCGGGCTGGAACGACTTTTCGACTTTGGGCCGCCCGATCCCCTCGATCCGGCTGGAGCAGGCCCGGGTCAGGGTCGCGTCGCGCCGCGTATAGCTATCATAGAAGACCGAGTTCTCCGGATCGACCACCACCAGCCGCGTCGCGTGCCCGCAATAGCGGATATAGCGGCCCAGCGTGGCCGAGGTGCCGCCGGTCCCGGCACTCATCACCAGCACGGAGGGCACCGGGAACTGCTCCCGCGCCATCTGGCGAAAAATGCTCTCGGCGATGTTGTTGTTGCCCCGCCAATCCGTGGCCCGCTCCGCATAGAGGAACTGGTCCATAAAATACCCGCCACGCTCGGCGGCCAGAGCGGTGGCCGCATCATGCATCTCGGGTGCGCTTTCGACGAAATGGCATTGCCCGCCATAGCGGGTGATCTCGGCGATCTTGCTGGGCGCGGTCTTGCGCGGCATCACGGCGATGAAGGGCAGGTCCAGCATCTTCGCGAAATAGGCCTCAGACACCGCCGTACTTCCCGAAGACGCCTCGATCACCGGACGGTCCGGCGCGAGCTTGCCGTTGCAGAGCGCATAGAGAAAGAGCGACCGCGCCAGCCGATGCTTCAGGCTGCCCGTGGGATGAGTGCTCTCATCCTTGAGGTAGATGTCCACATCACGCAAACCGGGCAGTTCCAGCTTGAAGAGATGGGTATCGGCGGAGCGCTGGAAGTCCGCCTCGATCTTGCGGACGGCCTCATGCACCCAAACGCTCATCGGGTTATCTCACGGCCACATTGTCGATCAAACGGGCACCGCCGAGCTTCGCGGCGACAAACACGCGGGCGCTGCCCGGTTTGGGCGTCTCGACAATCTGCAGCGTCGTGGCGTCCCGGCATTCGAGGTAATCCACCGTCTTGAACCCGAGCGCCAGCACGTCCTTGGCCGCCGTATAGCAGACCCCTGAGGCGCCATGCCCATGGGCAATGCGTGCCGCCGCGTTGCGCAGGATCTTGTGCATGCCCGGCGCGATCGCGCGCTCTTCCTCGGTAAGGTAGGCGTTGCGCGAGCTGAGCGCGAGCCCATCCTCGGCGCGCACCGTGGGAATGCCGACCACCTCCGTGGGGAAGTTCAGATCCCGCGCCATCTGTCGCACGACAGCGAGCTGCTGCCAGTCCTTCTGGCCGAAATAGGCGCGATCCGCCTGGCCGAGATTGAAGAGCTTGGTGACCACCTGTGTCACGCCATCGAAATGCCCCGGGCGCGTCTGCCCGCAGAGCATATCCGTCAGCCCGCCGACCTTGACCGTCGTGCTGAACCCCTCGGGGTACATCACGTCGCGCGTGGGCGAGAAGACCACGTCCACCCCCGCCTCGCGCAGCATCTGCAGATCCGCATCGAACGTGTCGGGATAGGCGTCCAGATCCTCATTCGCGCCGAACTGGGTCGGGTTCACGAAGATCGTCACGATCACCTTGGCGCATTCCTCACGCGCCGCCGCGACCAGCGCCATATGCCCCGCATGGAGCGCACCCATGGTCGGCACCAGCCCCACGCTCTCGCCCGCGCGGCGCCACATCCCCTGCAGCATGCGCAGGGAGGCCACATCCCGGATCACGTCAGTCATGGAACACTCCATCCGTCACGTCGTCCCGCCCGAGCGCTGCGCCCAACGCCTGTAGCGCCGCGCGCTCCGCCGCGCCCCAAGGGGCCATGCGCGAGGCGAACAGGGTCGCTTGAGAGCGCAGCACGGGCTCACCCTTCAGGATCTTAAGGTGATTGGCGCGCAAAGTCTCGCCGGTCGAGGTGATGTCCGCGATCGCCTCGGCGGTCAGGTTGGCCACCGTGCCCTCAGTCGCCCCCTGGCTGTCCACCAGTTGGTAATCCGCGACGCCATGGCCGCTCAGATGCGCATGGACAAGCCGGTGATACTTGGTGGCGATGCGCAGGCGGAAGCCGTGATTGGCCCGGAACTGCGCGGCCACCGCGTCCAAATCATCGAGGGTTTCCACATCGACCCAGCAGCGCGGCACCGCAAGGATCAGATCCGCGTGGCCAAAGCCCAGAGCCTCGAGGCTGCGCACCTGGCGCATCCAATCGGGCAGCTTCTCCTGCACGAGATCCGTGCCCGTGACACCGAGATGGATCCGCCCGGCGGCCAGCTCGCGCGGGATCTCCCCCGCCGAGAGCAACACCAGAGACACCCCGTCGAGCCCGTCCACCGCGCCTGCGTATTCCCGCTCCGAGCCGGTGCGGCGCAGGGTGACACCATGCTTGCCGAACCAGTCGAAGGTCTTTTCCATCAGCCGCCCCTTGGACGGCACGCCAAGCTTCAGGGTCATCGCTGGGCCTCCTCAAGCGCGGCGACGAGGCCGGGGCGGATCACCCCGCCTACCGCGGGGATCGCCCGGCCTTGCCCCAGCACAGTGGTCAGCGCATCGTAGCGCCCGCCCGAGGCCACCGGTGCCATATGGGGACGCGATCGCGAGAAGATGCCAAAGACGAACCCGTCATAGTATTCCAGCGAAGCGCGCCCATAGGTCCCGTCGAATTCCAGCAGCGCCGGATCCTCGCCACGGGTGGCCAGCGCCTCAAGCCGGGCCTCCATCTGGTCGAGCGCCGGGGTCAGGGTCGGCAGATCCACCGCGAGATCCCGCAACCGCTCCAGCGCGTTGGGCGCGCTTTCGCGCAAGCGCGAAATATCCTCAAGAACCGAGACCTCCGCCGCCGGGATCGGGGCCGTGTCCTGATCCGCGCGCAGCCGGTCGATGCGGGCAGTGATCTCTTCCGGGCTGCGCCGCCCCATATCCGGACCGTTGGCGGCAAGCACCGCCGCGACGCCCTTCTCGGCAACCTCCGCCACCAGCGCGGCGCGCCCCTCGGGTTCGGGCAATTGCCCGCCAAACCGGCTCAGAAGCGCGCGAAACCTGCGCGGGCGCCAGATATGGCGCAGCAGCGCGGCCCGACGCTCGGGCGTGGTGGTCAGTCCGGCAATGGCAGCGCGCAGAATGCCGATATCGCCAATCACAGCCCGGGTCGGCAGATGGGCCAGCTGCGCCCGCAGCAGGGCAAAAACCTCCGCATCCGCAGCCGCCGGGTCCTGGCCGTCAAACACCTCATAGCCCGCCTGCAGGAACTCGCGCGGGCGTTCGACCCCCGCCGCCTGCTTGCGGAAGACCTCGCCCATATAGGCGTAGCGCGCGGGCTCGGCCCCCTCGCTCATATGCATCTGCACGACCGGCACCGTGAAATCCGGGCGCAGCATCTGCTCGCCCCGCACCGCATCGGCGGTGACATAGGCCCGGTGCCGGATCGTCTCGCCATAGAGGTCGAGCAACGTCTCCGCAGGCTGCAGGATATCCGCGTCAACGGGGGCCGCCCCCGCATCCAGAAACGCAGAGAAAAGGCGCGCGCCCACCGCCCGATCCGCTTGGGAAATTGTCATCGCGTCAGGCCCCACGCCCCAGGATTGCCTGCACCTCGGCCACCAGATCGGTCACGGCAACCTCGCGCTGCGCGGGCTGGGATTTCCATTCATCGAGGCTGGCACTCGCGGCGATCTGCGCCCCCAGCACCAGATCCTTGATCTGGACCACGCCGCGCGCGGCCTCGTCCGAGCCCTGGATCACCGCCACGGGGGCGCCGCGTTTATCCGCGTATTTCAACTGATTGCCGAAGTTTTTGGGGTTGCCGAGATAGAGCTCGGCCCGGATGCCTGCCTCGCGCAACGTACCAACCATTGTCTGATAGTCGGCGATGCGATCACGATCCATCACCGTGACAATCACGGGCCCCGGGGCTGCGGCCTGCGCCTTGCCCTTGGCCCGCAAGGCTGCGAGCAGCCGGTCTACCCCGATGGACACCCCAGTCGCAGGCACTGCCTGCCCGGTGAAGCGCTTGACCAGATCGTCATAGCGCCCGCCCCCGGCCACGGAGCCGAACTGCACCGTCTGGCCCTTTTCGTTCTGCACGTCGAAGGTCAGCTCCGCCTCGAAGACCGGACCTGTGTAATAGCCCAGACCGCGCACGACGCTCGGGTCGATCTCGATCCGGTCCGCACCATAGCCCTGCGCCTCCGTCAGGGCAGCGATGGTCTCAAGCTCGGCCACGCCCTCGGCCCCGGCCTTGGACCCACCGACAAGCTCGCCCAGAGCGGCACAGGTTGCCACCCCGGTCTCGCGCTTGGCGTCCATGAAGGCCATGACCCGCGCGGCCTGCTCATCGCTGAGCCCGGCCCCATCGGTAAAGTCTCCGCTCTCATCCTTGCGCCCGGCCCCGAGCAGAGCGCGCACGCCTTCGGTGCCCAGCCGGTCGAGCTTGTCGATGGCCCGCAGGACGATCCCCCGCTCGGAAGCGAACTTCTCGGGATCAGACGGATCGAGCACGCCCGCCGCCTCCATCACGCCGTTGAGCACTTTGCGATTGTTGACCCGCACGATGTAGTCGCCGCGCGGAATGCCCACCGCCTCGAGCGCGGTCGCAAGCATGGCGCAAACCTCGGCATCGGCCGCGACACTGGGCGCGCCCACGGTATCCGCATCGCATTGATAAAACTGCCGGAACCGCCCTGGACCCGGCTTTTCATTGCGCCAGACCGGCCCCATTGCATAGCGGCGATAGGGGCTCGGCAGATCGTTGCGGTATTGCGCGGCCACCCGGGCCAGCGGCGCCGTGAGATCATAGCGCAACGCGAGCCAGTCGCTCTCCTCCTCTTGCCAGGCAAAAACCCCCTCATTGGGGCGGTCTACATCCGGCAGGAACTTTCCCAGCGCCTCGACCGTCTCGACAGCGGAGGTTTCCAAAGGATCAAACCCATAGAGATGATACACCTCGGCAATGCGGTCGAGCATGGCCTTGCGTTCGGTCACCTCAGCGCCGAAATAGTCGCGAAAGCCCTTCGGCGTTTGTGCCTTGGGGCGGGGTGTTTTCTTGGGCTTGGCCATCGAATGGCTCCATTGGGTCTGGTGCGCCCGCGTTTAGCGGAGCAAAGGCACAGGAGCAAGACAAGGGGCCCGGACAAGCGTGTGGAGCGGAAAGATGTCTCAGGCAGCAATCGACCGGTTGGAAGAGAAACTGGCCTATCAGGAAAAGACCATCGACGAGTTGTCGGAGGTGATCGCCGCCCAGGCCCGCCAGATTGATCTGATCGAGGCGCGCCTGCGCCGCCTGATGGAGCGCGAAGCCACTCGCGAAGCCGAAGGTACCGGCGGCGTGATCCTCGGTGACGAACGCCCGCCCCACTACTAACACCAAAGACAAGAATACCCCGCCGCATCGGCGAGGTATCCCTTAAGTCACGGCCATCGGCGTCCCCGCCTGTACCGTAGTCAGACGGTGCCGCGATTCTGGTTTCTTAAGTCTTAAAATATCCCCGCCGGAGGCACTGGCTGCAGGCCAGTTGGCCCGAGCAAAGCTCGGGCGGATTTTGGGCCTCCGGCGGGGATATTTAGGGACTTAAGACCGCCAATTGGCTCAAAGCTCTTCGACCATGGCCACACCGGACAGGCTCTTGAGCGCGCCCTTGATCTGTGGGTTGACGGGTAGGGTCTCGCCGAGCAGCACATCCACCTCGCCCGGAAGGTCCGGATCGACCAGGGCCAGGGTGATCGGGCCTCGGGTTCGGATGCTGGGATCATCCGCCATTCGCCCAAGCAGGCCCGCGATATTGGGCACCGCCTCGTCATCATCCACGAAGATCCGCAGCCCCATCATCCCCTTGGCATCGGACACCGCATCATCAATGGGCGCAGCGGACCGGCAGAGCAGCTTCAGCTGGTCCGCCTCCAGGGTCGCCTCGACGGTGAGTACCACGTTTTTGCCCGTCTCCAGGTGGGGGCGCGCGGTCTCCAACGTATCGGAGAAGACCGTCACCTCATAGAGCCCCGTGGGATCCGAGGCCTGCACGAAGGCGAACCGGTTGCCGCGCGCGGATTTGCGTTCCTGCCGTCCGGCGACGGTGCCCGCGATCTTGGCGACGGCAGCCCCGCGATCCATCTGCTGGGTCAGTGCCTCCAGCGTGACGACGCCCTTGCGTTTCAAAGCGCCCATATAGTCGTCGAGCGGATGGCCCGAGAGGTAGAAGCCCACGGCTTTGTGCTCTTCGGCGAGCCGTTCGGCGGGCAGCCAGTCGTCGCAGGGCAGGATGCGCGGTTCCGGCAGATCCTCGCCCGCCTCGCCAAAGAGCGAGACCTGTGCCGAGGCGCGCTGCTCGAAGATGGCGGCGGAGTACGCCACCAGCCCATCCAGGCTCTGGAAGACCCGCCGCCGGTTGTTATCGAGTTGGTCAAAAGCCCCGGCCCGGGCGAGCATCTCCAACGGGCGCTTGCCGACCCGTTTCAGATCCACGCGGCGCGCAAGATCAAAAAGCGTGACGAAGGGTTTGTCGCCGCGCCCGGCCACCACCAGCTCCATCGCGTCGGCGCCCACATTCTTCAGCGCGCCAAGCCCATAGACCAGCTTGCCCTCGGTCACCGAGAAGGTCGCGAGCGAGCGGTTCACGCAAGGCGGCACGATCTCCAGATCAAGCCCGCGCCGCACCTCCTCGGCATAGACGGCGAGCTTGTCGGTCAGGTGGATATCGCAGTTCATGACCCCGGCCATGAACTCCACCGGGTGGTTTGCCTTAAGCCAGGCGGTCTGGTAGCTCACCACCGCATAGGCGGCGGCGTGGGATTTGTTGAAGCCGTAATTGGCGAACTTGTCGAGAAGGTTCCAAACCTCCAGCGCCTTGTCCTTGTCGACGCCGTTTTCCTTGGCACCGGCGAGGAACTTCGGGCGCTCGGCGTCCATCGCCTCCTGGATCTTCTTGCCCATGGCGCGGCGCAGCATGTCGGCCCCGCCGAGCGTGTAGCCCGCCATCTCCTGGGCGATCTGCATCACCTGTTCCTGATAGACGATGATACCTTGGGTCTCGTCGAGGATGTGATCCACCGTGGGATGCAACAGCTCCCGCTCGCTGAGCTTGTTCTTCACCTCGCAGAATTTCGGGATGTTCTCCATCGGGCCCGGACGATAGAGCGCCACGAGCGCGATGATATCCTCGATGCAGTCGGGCTTCATCCGCCGCAGGGCGTCCATCATGCCCGTACTTTCCACCTGGAACACGGCGACGGTTTTGGCGGCGGCATAGAGCTTGTAAGACGCCTCATCATCCAGCGGGATCGCGTTGATGTCGTTCTCGGTGCCCGGTTTCGGCGCATAGAGCTCGGTCCCGTCGGCAGCGATATGCAGGTCGCGTCCGCTGGCGAGGATCAGGTCCACCGCGTTCTGGATCACGGTCAGGGTTTTCAGCCCGAGGAAGTCGAACTTCACGAGCCCGGCCTGCTCCACCCATTTCATGTTGAACTGGGTCGCCGGCATGTCCGAGCGCGGATCCTGATAGAGCGGCACCAGCGCGTCCAGCGGACGGTCCCCGATCACGACACCGGCAGCGTGGGTCGAGGCGTTCCGCAAAAGCCCCTCGACCTGCATTCCGTATTTCAGGAGCCGGTCCACGACCTCCTCGGCCTTGGCCTCCTCGCGCAGACGCGGCTCATCGGCCAGCGCCTTCTCGATCGAGACGGGCTTCACGCCTTCCACCGGGATCATCTTGCTCAGCCGGTCCACCTGCCCATAGGGCATTTGCAGCACCCGGCCCACATCGCGCACGGCCGCCTTGGACAGGAGCGCACCGAAGGTGATGATCTGGCCCACCTTGTCGCGCCCGTATTTCTCTTGCACGTAGCGGATCACCTCCTCCCGGCGATCCATGCAGAAATCGATGTCGAAATCCGGCATCGAGATCCGTTCCGGGTTCAGGAACCGCTCGAACAGCAGCGAATAGCGCAGCGGGTCGAGATCCGTGATCGTTAGAGCATAGGCCACAAGCGAGCCCGCTCCGGACCCCCTGCCCGGCCCCACGGGGATGTTGTGATCCTTGGACCACTGGATGAAATCCGCAACGATCAGAAAATAGCCAGGGAAGCCCATTCCCTCGATGATGCCCAGCTCGAAATCGAGCCGCTTCTCGTATTCCTCCACCGAGGTCGCATGGGGGATGACCTCCAGCCGCTTGGCCAGCCCCTCCTTGGCCATCCGGCGCAGCTCGGCCACCTCGTCATCGGCGAATTTCGGCAGGATCGGGTCGCGTTTATAGGCCTTGAAGGCGCAGCGCTGCGCGATCTCCACCGTGTTCTCGATCGCCTCGGGCAGGTCCGCAAAAAGCGTGACCATCTCTGTCTGGGTCTTGAAATAGTGCTGATCGGTCAGGCGACGGCGATCGGCCTGCTGGTCTACATAGGCGCCCTCGGCTATGCAGATCAGCGCATCATGGGCCTCGTACATGCCCTCATTCGGGAAGTAGACATCATTGGTCGCCACCAGCGGCAAGTCCATCGCATAGGCCAGCCCGACCATCCCGGGCTCGGTCTCGACGCAGACCGGGTCGCCCGGATGGCGCTGCAGCTCCACATAAAGCCGATCCGCGAAGGCCGCCTTGAGCCGCGCCATCAACGCTTCGGCCTTGGGGGTTTGGCCCGCCGATAGGAGCCGCCCGACCGGGCCGCGCGGCCCGCCGGTCAGGCAAATCAGGTCGCGGCTGTACTGCTCCAGCTCCGCCAAGGTGACCTGCGGCAGCTGCCCGCCCTTGTCCACATAGAGGCAGGAGTTGAGCTTCATCAGGTTCTCATACCCCGCCTCGCTCTGCGCCAGCAGCACGAGCGGCGCCGGGGCCCGCGGGCGCTCTCCGGGCTCGGCAGGATCATATTCGAGATCCACCTGGCAGCCGATGATCGGCTGAATCCCCGCCTTGGCCATGCCTTCCGAGAACTCCAGCGCCGCGAACATGTTGTTCGTATCCGTCAGGGCGATCGCGGGCATGCCCGCCTTGGCCGTCAGATCCGGCAGTTTCTTGAGCCGCATCGCCCCTTCGAGGAGCGAGTATTCGGTGTGAACGCGCAGATGGATGAATCGGGGATCAAGCATAATGAAAAGTTAGCGCAACTTATTGCGGGCGGAAAGCGCCAGACCACCGGATCTTGTGGATAACAAAGCGTAAATACGCGCGTCGTGCATTAACCGTCGGGCAAGAAATGACTGCCCGTGCAGGCCTCTAGCATTTAGTGTGCATTTTAGACGCTTTTGACCCGAACTTGCATCAAAGCTTCGAACAAACGCAAAGAACCGGATGGACACGACATGATCGACGCAGCTACCAAGACCGCCTTCGCTCTCCTGGGCCTCGCACCGACCACCGATGTCACCGCGATCCGGAAAGCCTGGCGCAAGCTGGTTCGGATCCATCACCCGGATCAGGCGGAGGGCTGCAAGGACGAAGCCAATGCTCGCCTGGCCGAGATCAACGCCGCGTTTGACCTCGTCTGGGTCTGGGCCGAGCAAGGCCCCCAGACCGCGCAAGCCTCCCGCGCCGACGCCCAGGCCGAAGCCCGCGCCAAGGCCGAAGCTGCCGCACGCCGCGCCGCTGCCGAGGCAGCCGCCCGCGCCAAGGCAGAGGCCGCTGCGCGTGCCAAGGCCGAAGCGGCTGCCCGTGCCAAAGCGGAAGCCGCCGCCCGTGCGAAAGCCGAAGCAGCTGCACGCGCCAAAGCGGAAGCCGAGGCTCGGACCAAGGCGCAAGCCGCAGCCCGCGCCAAGGCCGAAGCCGCCGCCCGCGCCCAGAACGCCGCGCGCACCCGCACCGACACCAGCGCCGCCGCCGTCGCCCGGGCCCGCTTCATGGACGCTCTCTCGGCTCTGGAGCCCAAAGCCGCCCAGCGTACCTTTGGGTTTGCCTGATCCCTAAAATTCGACTCAAGCGCCGCTCAAACTCTGAACGCTTTTGAAAGAGTTTGGCCCGATTTCCAGAGAGATCGATCCCGCGAGCGTCCTCCAGGGCTGTTGTCAGGCCAGCAAGACACAGATGCCAAAGGATTGGGCATCTGCGCAAAACCAAGACAATCTCTTGCCAAATCTCTTGCAAAGCCTCCGGATCCCCGGTTTCCTGTGCTGGGTTGATCCAGATACAAGGGGCTGCCTTCTACGCCGCATCGAAGGCTGCAGAACCCTCCCTCGCTTCAGTAACGCGGCGGGCACATATCTATGGAGACGACGTTTCTTCTGAATGGAGAGACCGTGTGCGTCGCGGATGAACCCGCGACACGGACCCTGTTGGATTGGCTGCGCGAGCGGCGCGGACTGACCGGCACGAAGGAAGGCTGCAACGAAGGCGATTGCGGCGCGTGTACGGTGATCGTCACCGACGAGGCCGGGCCGCGGACGTTGAATGCCTGCATCCTGTTTCTGCCGCAGCTGCGGGGCAAGGCCGTGCGGACGGTGGAGGGGATCTCCGGGCCAGATGGCACGCTGCACCCGATGCAAGAAGCGATGGTCACCCATCATGGGAGCCAATGCGGCTTCTGCACGCCAGGGATCATCGCCACCCTGGCCTGCGCCCATAGCGCGGGCAAAACCGACTACGCGGATCAACTGGCGGGCAATCTATGCCGATGCACGGGTTACGCCCCGATCCTGCGCGCCGCCGAGGCCGCGACGGACGCACCAGTCCCAAACTGGATGACCGAGCCACCCTTGCCGGACCCGGCGTCGCAGGCGCGGGAGGCCACGACAGCGGGCGCGGAGGCGGGCGTGGTGCAGCCGCGCTCCTCCGACGCGCTCGCCACATGGTACGCCGCCAACCCGGATGCGACCCTGATCGCAGGCGCCACGGATGTCGGGCTCTGGGTGACCAAACAGCTACGCGAGCTTGCTCCGATCGCCTATCTCTCCGGCTGCGAGGATCTCAAAACCGTTCAGACCAACCCTGACCACTGGCGCGTGGGCGCGATGGTCGCCATCACCGATCTCTTGGAACTCGTTCGCGACGAGTACCCGAGCCTTGCGGAAATGCTGCGCCGCTATGGCTCGGTGCAGGTGCGCAACGCCGCCACCTTGGGCGGCAATATCGCCAATGGCTCCCCCATCGGGGACAGCCCGCCCCCGCTCATCGCCCTGGATGCGACGCTGCATCTGCGACACGGAGAGGCGCGCCGCGATCTGCCGCTCGAGGCGTTCTTTCTCGACTATGGCAAACAGGATCGCGCCGCCGGCGAGTTTGTCGAGGCCATCACCATCCCCCGCGGGCAAAAGGCCCTCAGGGTCTACAAGCTCTCGAAGCGGTTCGATCAAGACATCTCGGCCGTCTGTGGTGCCTTCAACCTGCAGCGCGATGGCGACACCATCGCGCGGACGCGCATCGCCTTTGGCGGCATGGCAGGGATCCCCAAACGCGCGACCCATGCAGAACAAGCCCTCACCGGCGCGCCCTGGACGGCCGCCTCATTCGAGGCAGCCGCCGATTCCCTCGCCCTGGATTTCACACCCCTGAGCGACATGCGGGCCTCTGCGGATTACAGACTGCGCAGCACACAGAACATGCTGCACCGCTACAGGGCCGAAATCGAGGGGGTGCCGACCTCCCTCGCGGAGCTGCGCCCATGAGTGTCGCCAAGCCCCTGCCCCATGACGCCGCCCAGCTCCACGTGACCGGCGCGGCGCGCTATGTGGATGATATCCCGACGCCCGCAAACGCCCTGCATCTGGCCTTTGGCCTGAGCGAGGTCGCCCACGGGGACATCACGGGCCTGAACCTCGAAGCGGTCCGCGCCGCACCCGGTGTGGTCTGCGTTCTGACCGCAGAGGATCTGCCTCACCACAACGACGTCTCGCCTTCCCCCTCGCCCGAGCCGATGCTCGCGACGGGGGAGGTCCACTATGTGGGCCAACCGATCTTCATCGTGGCCGCCGAGAGCCATCTGGCCGCGCGCAAGGCCGTACGGCTGGCACAGGTGACCTACGCGGAAAAACCCGCACTTCTCACCATTGACGATGCTCTCGCCGCCGGTGCGATCTTTGAAGAGGCCCCGCGCCACTACACCAAGGGCGATGCGGAGGCGGCCCTCGCCACCGCGCCCCAGGTGATCGCGGGCAGTATGGAGATTGGCGGGCAGGAGCATTTCTATCTGGAAGGTCAGGCCGCCCTCGCCCTGCCCCAGGAAGGCGGCGACATGATCGTCCATTCTTCCACCCAGCATCCGACCGAGATCCAGCACAAGGTGGCCGAAACCCTCGGCGTGCCGATGCATAGCGTCCGGGTCGAGATCCGGCGCATGGGCGGCGGGTTCGGTGGCAAGGAAAGCCAGGGCAACGCGCTGGCCTGCTCCTGCGCGGTGGTCGCGTCCCTCACCGGGCGTCCGGCCAAGATGCGCTATGACCGGGATGACGACATGGTCATCACCGGCAAGCGCCATGATTTCCGCATCGATTATAGGGTCGGGATTGATAGCGAGGGCCGCATTCTCGGGATCGCATTTGAGCAATACTGCCGCTGCGGCTGGTCCATGGATCTGAGCCTGCCTGTGGCCGACCGGGCCATGCTCCACGCGGACAACGCCTATCATCTGGAGCATGTGTCGATCCGCTCCCACAGGTTACGCACAAATACCCAGTCGAACACGGCGTTCCGGGGATTTGGCGGGCCTCAGGGCATGGTGGGGATCGAGCGGGTTCTGGATCATATCGCCTTTGTGGTCGGGCGCGATCCGCTCGATGTGCGGCGCTTGAATTATTATGCGGAGGGGGGCCGTCTGCCCCCCGCTGCCGCTGGCAGCCCCCCCGAGGATATTTCCGGACTTAAGTCAGAGGGGGCAGTGCAGACCACGCCCTATCACATGCCGGTGGAAGATTTCGTTCTGCATGGGCTGACGGATCAGTTGGCGCAGCAGGCCGAGTATGGCGTGCGGCGTGCGCAGATCCGGGCCTGGAACGAGACGAGCCCCCTGATCAAGCGGGGGCTGGCGCTGACGCCGGTGAAGTTCGGGATCTCCTTCACGCTGACCCATCTCAACCAGGCGGGCGCGCTGGTCCATGTCTATCAGGACGGCTCGATCCACATGAACCATGGCGGGACCGAGATGGGACAGGGCCTGTTCCAGAAGGTTGCCCAAGTGGCCGCCGCCCGGTTTGGCGTGGATGTTGGCGCGGTCAAGATCACCGCCACCGATACGGGCAAGGTGCCCAACACCTCGGCTACGGCGGCCTCTTCAGGCTCGGATCTGAACGGCATGGCGGTACAGGCGGCCTGTGACACGATCCGCGACCGGATTGCCGAATGCATAGCTCCGGATCTGCAGGCGCGACCGGAGGAGATCGTCTTCGAAGGCGGCATGCTGCGCGCGGGCGGGGCGGAGATCTCTTTCCCGGAGGCCGTGCAGAGGGCCTATATGTCCCGGGTCAGCCTCTCGGCGACCGGGTTCTACAAGACCCCCAAGATCGTCTGGGACCGGATCAAGGGCGAGGGGCGGCCGTTCTACTACTTCGCCTATGGCGCGGCGCTGACCGAGGTCGCGGTAGATACGCTGACCGGCGAGTACCGGATTTTGCGCACGGATATCCTCCATGATGCGGGGGCATCGCTAAACCCCGCGCTGGATATCGGTCAGATCGAGGGCGGCTATGTGCAGGGTGCGGGCTGGCTCACCATGGAGGAGCTGGTCTGGGACAAGGCCGGGCGGCTCCGGACCCACGCGCCTTCGACCTACAAGATACCGGCGGTCGGCGACACGCCCCCGGTCTTCAACGTGGCTCTCTGGGACGGGTCGAACCGGGAGGAGACGGTCTATCGCTCCAAGGCCGTGGGGGAGCCGCCCCTGATGCTCGGGATTTCGGCGCTCATGGCGCTCTCGGATGCGGTGGCGGCCTGCGGCGATGGCGGGACCTACCCGGACCTCGACGCGCCTGCGACACCGGAACGGGTGCTCTGGGCGATTGAGCATGTGCGGGGCGCGTCATGAGCCTCGACCCGGACGCCCTGCGCACTGCGATCGCAGCCCACGGGCCCGTGGCGCGGGTTGTGGTGGCCGAGATCAAGGGCTCCGTGCCCCGGGAAGTCGGCGCATCGATGCTGGTCTGGGCCGAGGGGCAATCGGGGACGATCGGGGGCGGCGCTCTGGAATATGAGGCCGCGGCGCGGGCGCGGGAGAGCTGGCGGGATCGGCTCGATCCGGTGCCGCTTGGCCCCGGGCTTGGCCAGTGCTGCGGCGGAGCGGTGACGCTGCTGACCGAGATTTATGACGCAAATCGACTGGAGGCGCTGACCGGTCCGCTTCATGCGCGCGCCCTACCGGGGACAGCGGGGGAGCCGCCTCTCGTTCTGCGCCGGATCCTCGCCGAAGCCCGCGGACAGGGGCAGATCCCGCGTCTGCGGATGGTCGATGGCTGGGTGGTGGAGGCGATGTCCCCGCCGCGCCGCCCCCTCTGGATCTTTGGCGCAGGCCATGTGGGCCGGGCGCTGGTGCACACGCTGGCGCCCCTGCCGGATCTTGCGATCACCTGGGTCGATACGGGGCCGGAGCGGTTTCCGGAGACTGTCCCACCTGGCGTCACCTGCCTGCCTGCTGCGGACCCGGTGGTCGCTGCCCGTCGCGCGCCGCCGGAAGCGACCCATCTCATCCTGACCTATTCCCACACGCTGGATCTGGCGCTCTGCCACGCGCTTCTGCAACAGCCTTGCGCCGGGATCGGGTTGATCGGCTCGCAGACCAAATGGGCGCGCTTCCGGTCCCGGCTGGCGCAACTGGGCCACGCACCTGCCCAAATTTCACGCATCACCTGTCCAATTGGCGATCCAAGCCTCGGCAAACATCCGCAGGCCATTGCCGTAGGGGTCGCCGCCAGCCTACTTTCCGAGCAGATGACCAAAAGACCCGCAGAACTTCCGCCCCGCGAGGCGCGCTCGTGACGTCGCTGCTGACCGTTGAGAGCCTGACCAAGGCCTATCCCGGGGTCGTCGCCAACGATTCCGTGTCCTTCGAGATCGCCCCCGGTGAGGTCCATGCGTTGCTGGGCGAAAACGGCGCGGGCAAGTCCACGCTGGTGAAGATGATCTACGGGCTCGTGCGCCCCGACAGTGGCAGCATGACCCTGCGCGACGCGCCTTTTGCCCCGCCAGAGCCCCGGATCGCGCGCGCCTCGGGCGTCGCCATGGTGTTCCAGCATTTCAGCCTGTTCGAAGCGCTGACCGTGGCCGAGAATATCGCCCTGGGGATGGAAGATCCGCCCAAGATGCGCGATCTGGCGACCCGGATCACCGAGGTCAGCCATGCCTATGGCCTGCCCCTCGATCCGGCCCGCCTCGTCGGCACGCTCAGCGCCGGGGAGCGGCAACGGGTCGAGATCATCCGTTGCCTTCTGCAAGACCCAAAACTCCTGATCATGGACGAGCCGACCTCGGTCCTGACCCCGCAGGAGGTTGAAATCCTCTTTGGCACTCTGCGCAAGCTGCGCGATGAGGGCACGGCGATCCTCTACATCTCCCACAAGCTCGAGGAAATCCGCAGCCTGTGTGACAGCGCCACGATCCTGCGCCTCGGCAAGGTGGTGGGCACCTGTGATCCGCGCGCGAAGTCCGCGCGCGAGCTTGCGGAAATGATGGTCGGCAAGACCCTGCAGCAGACGAAATCGGCGGGCCACGCCCATGGTGCGCCGGTGCTGGAGCTGCGCAACCTCTCGCTACCCGCGGCCACGCAATTCGGCACGCCCCTGCGCGACATCAACCTGAGCGTCCGCGCGGGCGAGGTGCTGGGCATTGGCGGGGTGGCGGGCAATGGGCAGGATGAACTGCTCTCGGCGATCTCCGGCGAGCGGCGGGCCGAGGACGCGATCTTCCTCCATGGCGAACCGATCAGTGCCGCAGGCCCCACGGCGCGCCGCCATCTGGGCGTGCTCAGCGGCCCGGAGGAGCGTCTCGGCCATGCCGCCGCCCCGGATATGAGCCTGACCGAGAACGCGCTGCTCACTGGCTCCGTGCGCGAGAACCTGACGCGGCGCGGCTTCCTCGATTGGGGCAAAACCCGCGCCTTTGCCGAACGGATCATCGCGGAATTCGACGTGCGCACCCCGGGTCCCGGCGCCGCAGCCCGCGCGCTCTCGGGCGGGAACCTGCAGAAATTCGTTATCGGGCGGGAGGTGCTTCAGCGCCCCGAGGTCCTCGTGGTCAACCAGCCCACCTGGGGGGTCGACGCCTCCGCCGCTGCCGCGATCCGCCAGGCCCTGCTGGATCTGGCTGCAGGCGGCACGGCTTTGGTGGTGATCAGTCAGGATCTCGACGAGTTGATGGAGATCTCCGACACCTTCGCTGCCCTCAATGGCGGACGGCTCAGCGCCAAGGTTCCCGCAGCCGGGCTGACCGTGGACCAGATCGGACTGATGCTCGGCGGGGCTCATGACATGGACGCGCCCAGTGACGAGGCCGAGGCGGTGCTCCATGGCTGACCACATCTGCCACGCGCGCCAGCGCGGCGACCTCTGCGCACCACCCTGCCCTCTTAAGTCTCTAAATATCCCCGCCGGAGGCTCCCGCCCGCGCAACTGTCCCGACCGGGTCGCAACGGCGCGCGCCACGGCCCCGAGGCCCCAACCATGATCCGTCTCGAAAAACGCCCGAATCCGTCCCGCCTCTGGACCGCCCTCACCCCGGTGGTTGCGGTGATCCTGACCATGATCGCTGGTGGCATCCTCTTTGCTGCCCTTGGCAAGGACCCGTTCGAGGCCCTGCGCACGATCTTCTGGGATCCGCTCTTTTCCGAGCAATTCGCGGCCTTCTCGCGCCCGCAGCTCCTGATCAAGGCCGGGCCCCTGATCCTGATCGCCATCGGTCTCAGTCTTGGCTTTCGCGCCGGGATCTGGAATATCGGCGCCGAGGGGCAATACATCATGGGCGCGATCTGCGGCGCGGCGGTGGGGCTTGCAGCCTATCCCACCGAGAGCGCCCTGATCTTCCCCGCCATGGTGCTCGCCGGAGCTCTCGGCGGCTGGGCCTGGTCGATGATTCCGGCCCTTCTCAAGATCAAATTCGGCACGAACGAGATCCTCGTCTCGCTCATGCTCGTCTATGTGGCCGAAGCCATCCTCGCCTCCATGGCGCTCGGCGCCCTGCGCAACCCCGAGGGCGGCGGCTTTCCCGGCTCGCGCAACCTGTCGCAGATCGACGCCATGTCGAACCCGGAGCTGATCGCAGGCACCGGCATGCATTGGGGCGTGGTCACAGCCTTCATCGCGGTGATCGCCGCCTATGTGATGTTGAACCGGCATCTGCTCGGCTACCAGATCAAGCTCACGGGGCAAGCCCCCCGCGCCGCGCGCTTTGCCGGGGTGAACCCGTCGCTCCTGGTGGCGGTCTGCCTCGGGGTTTCGGGCGGGCTCGCCGGGCTCGCGGGCCTTTTTGAAGTCACCGGCCCTGCCGGACAGATCAGCATCGATTTCAACTCGGGCTACGGGTTCACGGCGATCATCGTGGCCTTCCTCGGACGCCTGAACCCGATCGGCATCCTGCTCGCCGGGCTCTTGATGGCGCTGACCTATATCGGCGGAGAGCTTGCGCAGTTCATGCTCGGCCTGCCCTCGGCGGCGATCCAGGCCTTCCAGGGCATGCTCCTGTTCTTCCTGCTTGGGGTCGACGTGCTGTCGAACTACCGCGTGCGTCTGGGTAAGGGGTCCACAGCATGATGCGCCTTTCCAATCCACCGCTCGCTATGGGGCTGATGATGGGCCTCATGATCCCGTTCCTGCTCCATGCGGAGACACCGGCTGGGCTGGGCTTTGTGCTGGCGCATGTGGCTGTCTTAGGTGGCGGAGCCGTATTGTTCCTGTTGGTCCCCGGTTTACGGTCATACCTGCGCCCCCTGCTATCCCACCGCCCTAGCTTCCGCCACCTGCCCCGGATGGCGCTTGGTCTGGCTGCGGGCTGGAGCATCATCTGCCTTTTCTGCATCGCACTCGACGGGAGCCATTTCTGATGGAGGCCATTAATCCTGTTATCCTGATCGCCTCGCTGATCGTGGCTTCCACTCCGATCCTGCTGGCCGCTCTGGGCGAGCTGGTTTGCGAGAAGGCCGGAGTGCTGAACCTCGGGGTCGAGGGCATGATGATCTTCGGCGCCATCTGCGGCTTTGCCATCGCGGTCGAGACCGAAAGCCCGGCCCTCGGCTTTGTCTTCGCCGCCCTCGGGGGCGCGGCGCTGTCGATGATCTTTGGCGTGCTGACGCAGTTCCTTTTGTCCAATCAAGTGGCCACGGGCCTGGCGCTCACGCTCTTCGGCCTCGGCTTCTCGGCGCTGGTCGGGCAAGGCTATGTGGGGATCAAGGCCCCGGTGACGGAGCCGCTGAATTTCGGGCCAATGTCGGATATTCCGGTGCTCGGGCGGATCCTTTTTTCCCATGACCTGATGGTCTATATCTCCATCGCCTTGGTCGCCGCGGTCTGGGCGGTGCTGACATTCACCCGCGCAGGGCTCATCCTGCGCGCCGTGGGCGAGAGCCATGATGCAGCCCATGCGCTCGGCTACAAGGTCGTGCGGATCCGCCTGATGGCGATTGCCTTTGGCGGCGCGCTGGCAGGCCTGGGCGGCGCCTATCTGAGCCTTGTTCGCGTGCCGCAATGGACAGAAGGCATGACCGCAGGCGCAGGCTGGATCGCTCTGGCAATCGTGGTCTTTGCTAGCTGGCGGCCCTGGCGAGTCGTGCTGGGCGCCTATCTCTTTGGCGGCATCACTGTGCTGCAACTGAACCTGCAGGCGGCAGGTGTGAAAGTCCCGGTGGAGCTGCTCTCCATGAGCCCCTACCTGATCACCATCCTCGTGCTGGTCCTGATGTCCATGGACAAGACCCGCGCGGCTCTGAATGCTCCTGCAGCCCTCGGGCGCAGCTTCCACGCGTCGAGCTAGGCAGGCCATGCCGGCAAAGCCGCGCCCCAGTACCGGGGCGCGCATTCTAACGGTCGCACATTTTTCGGGCACGCGCTCAAGCTGCGAGCAAGACAAGCCGCGCCTGCTCTTGCCGACCGGGCGGCGGTCTGTAGGATAAAGCCACGCGACGCCCCCCCGGACGGGCTCAACACCAACAGGTTTCACAGGGAACACAACGTATGAAATTCCGCTTTGGACTAAAAAGCGCCGCGCTCGCGGCAGCACTGGCAGCTGGGGTCAGCAGTGGCGCGTTCGCCGAAGACAAGACAAAGGTTGGCTTCATCATGGTTGGGCCGATCAATGATGGTGGTTGGAACACCCAGCACAATGAAGGCCGTCTGGCAGTCGAAGAGCATTTTGGCGATGCAGTCGAAACTGTGTTCCAGGAAATCGTGCCCGAAGGGGCGGATGCCGAACGCGTCATGACGCAGATGGCTCTGTCTGGTGCCGACATCATCTTCGCGACATCCTTTGGCTACATGGATCCAGTGAACAATATCGCCGCCAAGTTTCCCAATGTGAAGTTTGAGCATGCGACGGGCTACAAGCGCCTGCACCCGAATGTTTCCAGCTACAATGCCCGGTTCTACGAAGGTCGGGCCGTGCTCGGGCATATCGCGGGCAGCATGACGCAAACCAACAAGATCGGCTACATCGCCTCTTTCCCGATCCCCGAAGTGATCCAAGGCATCAACTCGGCCTTCCTGCACGCGCAGAAAGTGAACCCCGATGTCGAGATCAGCGTGGTCTGGGCTTATACATGGTACGATCCCGCGAAAGAGGCCGATGCAGCCAAAGCCCTGCTGGAGCAGGGCGTTGATATCATCATGCAGCATACGGACTCGACTGCTCCGTTGGCCGAGATGGCCAAGGCGGAGGGTGTCTATGGGTTCGGTCAGGCCAATGATATGGCCGCCTACAAGCCCTCCCCGCGCATCGCGTCGATCATTGACGAATGGAGCCCTTACTACATCAAGCGTGTTCAGGCCGTGATGGATGGCACATGGGAGCAGGTGAACAGCTGGGGCGGCATGGCCGAAGGCGAAGTCGTGATCGGTGAGATCACTGCGCCGGTGCCTGCCGAGGTCAAGGCAGAGGCTGAAGCGATGATCGCTGCGATTACCGCTGGCGAGTACCACCCCTTCACCGGGCCGATCCTGAAGCAGGATGGCAGCGTGTTCTTGGCCGAGGGCGAGGTCGCCACGGATGAGCAGCTCGTGACCATGGATTTTTACGTCCAGGGCATCACCGGCGATATTCCGAACTGATCCGGTACCGCGCGGTGCGCGCCTGACGGCGCGGGCCTCCGGCGGGGATATTTAGAGACTTAAGAAGGAGGGGCAGCACGGAACGGCGCTGCCCCTTTTCACGTCTGACGCGGACCTCGCGGGGGGAAGCTGGTGGAGGAGCCCGAGGCCCGGTTGCGCCGGACGATCAGCTTTTCTTCAACCCGCAGGTGTTGATCCCGAAGATCGAATAGGCCGGGCAGTAGCCGACAAGCCCGGTCAGCAGCGGGACGATACCGACCCAGCCCCAGGGGGTTTGCGGGCCAATGAAAACGAGCGAGAGCAGGACAAGCCCTGCGATGATGCGCAGCGCGCGGTCGAGCGTGCCTTCGTTGCGGGTCATGATGCGACTCCTTTCGTGTCAGATCCTGACCCGAGCATCGCCCATAGCACCCGCCCCTGTCGGTGACACAGTCACCAAAGCGCTGCGACAAACACAGCTTTAGCCATAGGTCTCGTCCTCGCCCGGAAAGCTGCGACCCCGGACGGCGGCCGCATAGGCGCCGGCGGCCCGGTCGACCTCGCCGCGCAGATCCGCGAATTTGCGGACGAATTTCGGGGCCCAGCCGCCGAGGCCCAGCATGTCCTCCATCACGAGGATCTGGCCATCGCAGACTTTCGACGCGCCAATCCCGATGGTCGGGATCGTGCAGGCTGCAGAGACCTCCGCCGCCAGGGGCTCTACCATCCCCTCCAGCACCACGGAGAACGCACCCGCCTCAGTCACGGCCTTGGCATCCGCGTGGTGCAAGGGCCAGCTCTCGGCATCGCGCCCTTGGGTCTTGAACCCGCCCATGGCGTTGGAGCTTTGCGGGGTCAGCCCGATATGAGCCATCACCGGGATGCCACGCGCGGTCAGAAAGGCGATCGTCTCGGCCATGCGCGCACCGCCTTCGAGCTTGACCGCCTGACAGCCGGTCTCGGCCATGATGCGCGCCGCATTGCGAAACGCCACCTCAGGGCTTTCCTCATAGGAGCCAAAGGGCATGTCCACCACGACCAGCGCCCGCTTGGTCCCCCGCACCACCGCGGCCCCATGGGCGATCATCAGATCCACGCTCACCGGCAGGGTCGTCTCAAAGCCATGGGTCACCATCCCAAGGCTGTCGCCCACCAGAAGCACATCGCAATGGGCATCGAGGATCTGCGCAAACTGCACATGGCTCGCGGTCAGGGCGACAATCGGATCTCCGCCCTTGCGCGCGGCGATCTGCGGCACGGTGATCCGGCGGACCGGGGCGGACGGGGCGTCAGGCTGGGGTTGAGCGGACATGGGAGCACCTCCAAAACTGCCGCAGATGTGCGGCAAGCCTTGCATCCGCTCAACAGGGCCAATCCGCGCAGCCCCCGGGCGCTTGCCAAGAGGCGCGCCGCATGCGAGCGCTGGTCCCAGCAAAGGAGCGCCCATGACCGCCCCCTCTCTCTCTGACCGGCTGCGCGCGCGGCTGGCGCCGTTCCTCGCGCAGGACAGCGAAACCGCGCTGGCGCCCGTGGCCGAGCCGCTAAACTCCCTGCTCGCCCGCTACCGGGTGCCGCCCCACACCCTGCCCCAGAAGACCGCGTTTCTCGAGGACCGCGCGGCAGAGATCGA
The DNA here is from genome assembly GCF_049801095.1 of Dinoroseobacter sp. S76. Classification (NCBI taxonomy): domain Bacteria; kingdom Pseudomonadati; phylum Pseudomonadota; class Alphaproteobacteria; order Rhodobacterales; family Roseobacteraceae; genus Dinoroseobacter; species Dinoroseobacter sp. S76. The sequence continues at coordinate 951,361 of NZ_JBNAGH010000001.1, forward strand.
CGCGCTGGAGGGCATGCTCGACGACGCGACCTCCCGCACGCGGTTGGAGGAGTTCTTTGCCGCCAAGCTCCTGGGGCCAACGCGCTTTGCCATGACCGCCCGGGATCGATGGGAAGCCCATGTGGCCGCCCATGACCGCGTGATCAGCCGCCAACCTGATGAGGCTGGGCTCGAGATGCACAGCCTGAGCTTTGGCGACACGCCGCTGCACTACCTCGCCCCCTATGGCAATGCGATCAGCCCCTTCCTCGAGCGTCAGTATTTCCTCGATCGCGATGGGCTGCGGATCGGGCCGGAACCGGGCGATATCGCCCTCGATTTCGGCGCGGGGGCCGGCGACACGAGCCTCGCTTTTGCGGCGGTGGTCGGCCCCAAGGGGCGCGTGCTCGCCATCGAGCCGACCCCGACAGAACTGGCTCTGCAAGCGCGCAACCGCGCCGCCAATCCGGACCTGTCCCAGCGCATCACATCCCTGCCCGCAGCGATCTCCGACCGGGACGGTGAAGAGATCCACCTGGCGGGCACCACAACGGGTGCCCATATCGCGCCGGAGGGGCAGACCAGCGGGCCCAAGGCCGTGACCACCACGCTCGACGCGCTGGTTGCGTCCCAATCCCTGCCTCGCGTGGATCTGATCAAGATGGATATCGAAGGGATGGAGCTCCGCGCCCTGCAAGGCGGCCTCCAGATCTTGCAGCGTTTCGCCCCGAAACTGGCGATCTGCACCTACCACGGCTGGCAGATCTTCGAGCTGCTCCCCTGGCTGCGCCGCACCCTGCCCGAGCACAGCCTGCATCTGGAAACCCACTCTCCCATCGCCGCGGAAACCGTGATCTACGCGCAGCCCAGATCGCCCGCACCAGCCTCGGATCCGCGCCCCCTCCCTTAAGTCTCTAAATATCCCCGCCGGAGGCTCCCGCCCTCTCGACCCACGCGCCCAGCAGATCACCGGGCCCAGCAACAGGTCGCATTCGCACCGCCATGGGTCGGCTGGACCGCACGCCCCCCGCCGACGCTGCTATGCTGGCCCCGTTGCGCGAAGGAGGCTCCCGATGAAAACCCATGTCAAAGCTTTGATCGTCGGCGGCGGTGCGGTCGGCACCTCCATTGCCTATCATCTGGCGCGCGGCGGATGGTCCGATGTCATGCTGCTGGAGCGGGACGAGCTGACCTCCGGCTCCACATGGCATGCGGCGGGGCTTCTGCCCTATTTCAACATGAGCTACGCCACGAGCCATATCCACGACTACTCCATCAAGTTCTACAAAACGCTTGAGGAAGAAACCGGCCTCAACCCCGGTTTCGCGGTCGTCGGCAACCTGCGCATGGCCCAGACCCAGGCGCGGATGGACGAGTATATGCTCTATGCCTCCACTGCCGAGACCGTGGGCGTGCCCTATGAATGGCTTTCCCCCAAGGACATCAAGGACCGCTACCCGCTGGTGCGGACCGAGGATTTGAAGGGGGCGATCCTTCATCCAACCGATGGCTATATCAACCCCGCCGATGTGACCCAGGCCATGGCCAAGGGCGCCCGTCAGCGCGGCGTGATGATCGAGCGGCGCTGGCAGGTGGATGCCTATCACTGGACCGGGGACCACTGGGACGTCACCTGCACCAAGATGGTGGAAAAGGGCGGCAATCTTGTCCCCTCCGACGAGCAGATCACGATCCACGCGGAACACGTGGTGACCGCCACGGGCAACCATTCCCAACGCACCGCACAGCTTTTGGGGATCAAGATCCCCGCCATCCCGGTCGAGCACCAGTATATCGTCACCGAGCCGGACCCGGCGCTGGTCGAATGGCGCAAGTCCAACCCCGAGCACCCGGTGCTGCGCGACGCAGATGCCAAATGGTATGTCCGCGAGGAGCGGGGCGGCTGGATCCTCGGCCCCTACGAGCAAAACGCCCCGGCGCGGTTTGAATATGCGGTGCCCGACAGCTTCCGCGCGGACCTCTTCCCCCTCGATCTCGAGCGGATCGAGGAGGAATACATGTCCATGATCCACCGGATCCCCAGTTCCGAGACCGTGGGCCTCAAGGACGACTACAACGGCCCGATCTGCTACACGCCCGATGGCAACCCCCTGCTCGGACCCGCCCCGGGCCTGCGCAATATGTGGCTCGCCGAGGGCTTCAGCTTCGGCATCACGGCGGCGGGCGGCACAGGCTACTACCTCGCCCAGCAGATGATCGAAGGCGAGGCCGAGATCGACATGGCGAGCCTCGACCCCAAGCGCTACGGCAGCTGGATGACCACCGAATATGCCATGCGCAAGAACGAGGAATGCTATTCCCACGTCTTCATCCTGCACCACCCGGATGAGGAGCGAGAAGCCTGCCGCCCCCTGAAAACCGCGCCCTGCTATGACCGGATGAAAGCGCTCGGCGCGCAGTTCGGGCAGGTCAACGGGTGGGAGCGTCCGAATTACTTCGCCCCCAAAGGCTTTGACGACCACGCCGCGCGCAGCTTCCGTCGCGGCGGCTGGTGGGAACATAGCGTCGCCGAGGCCAAGGCCATCCGCGAGACGGCGGGCCTGATCGACGCCACCGCCTTCACCAAGCACGTCTTGACCGGCCCGGGCGCGACCCAATTCCTCGACTGGTTCACCACCAACAAGCTGCCGCGGGTGGGCCGGATCAACCTGACCTATGCCCTGACTTGTGCCGGGACCACGCGCAGCGAATACACCATCGTGCGACAAGCCGAGGATCAGTATTACCTCGTTTCCGCCGGGGCCTGGCAGGCCTATGACGCGGATTTCCTGCAAAAGGCCATCGCCGACAAGATGCCCGAGTTCGGGCCGATGGTGCTGCAGGATGTCACCTCGCAATACGGCGTCTTTGCCCTGGCCGGCCCCAATGCCCGCGCCATCCTCGCCAAGCTGATCCGCGATCCGGAACCGGGCACGGCGCTCTCGAACAAGCGCTTCCCCTGGCTCAGCGCGAAAGACATCGAGCTTAAGATGTGTCCGACCATGGCGATCCGCGTCGCCTATACCGGGGAGCTGGGATGGGAGCTGCATCACCCGATCGAGATGCAGAACTACCTCTTTGACCAACTGATGGAGGCGGGTGCGGATCTGGGTCTGAAACCCGTTGGCGCACGGGCGCAGAACTGGCTGCGGCAGGAGAAATCCTATCGCGCCTTCGGGACCGAGCTGGGTCGCGACGCCACCCCGCTGGAGGCCGGGCTCGACCGCTTTGTGGACCTGTCCAAGGACTTCCACGGCAAGGCGGCGATGGAGGCGCTCGGCATCCGCTCGAAATGCGCGACCCTGCGGATCGACGGACCCGGGGATGCGGATCCCTGGGGACGGGAGGCGCTCTATCTGGCGGATGCGCCAGCCGGGCCGGACACCAAGGTCGGGCGCCTGACCTCTGGCGGCTACTCGGTCGCCTTCGGCCAGAGCATCGGCATGGGCTATGTCCGCCCGGACCTCGCCGTGCCGGGTACGAAGCTCAAGGTGCGGATGTTCAATGCGCTCTGGGATGCCGAGATCACCGAGGACAGCCCCTATGACCCGACCAATGCAGTGATCCGAAAGGACGGCTGAGAGGCTTACGGGCTGTTAAGGCCTCTGGTCTAGGCTGATCGCGACCCTCGGGGGGATCTGCGCCTCCGGGGCAAGCGCTGCCCGATCAAGGAGTCTGCCATGAGCCTTATGTCCCGTGACGACACGGCCCTCGCGCCCCAGGACCCCAAGGGGGGCCCGGGCGGAATTGGGGCCGGGGCCAGCGTGCGCAGCCCCTATGGTGACCGGTGGATCGAGAACCTCCATCCTGGGGATCTGGTGGTGACGCGGACCGAGGGGCTGCAACCGCTCAAGGATCTGGTGATTGAGCCGCGCAGCCGGGTGGATACCACCCTTGCGCCCCCGATCCGGATCGAAGCTCGCGCCTTTGGCCCGATGATGCCGCAACGCGCGCTGCTGCTCGCGCCGGATCAGCCCGTGCGCGCGCCGGCCCATCTGATCGATGCGGGCTCCGAGCATCCGACTCTGCGCCTACGCGCGCAGGATCTAGTGGGGCAAGTGGACGGTGTGAGCGCCGCAACCCTCTTTGATCTCGACGCGCCGCTGGTCTGGTACCGGCTGGTGTTTGATCGCCCGCAAAGCGTCATGGTGAGCGGCGTGATCATCGAATGCCGCGCGGCCAAATCGCGCCCGGGCAGCGCGACCCGCTCCGTCGGATCGCCCGGCCCCGCGCCGGAGGTTTAGTCCGCGACGAGACTGTCCCAGGCCGCCAGCGCCTCGGCCGCGTACATCAGCGACGGACCGCCGCCCATCTGGATCGCCATGCTCAGCACATCCACGAGCTCCTGCCGCGTACCTCCGGCCTTGGCCAGCGCCTCCACGTGAAAGCCGATGCAAGGCGCGCAGCGTTGCGACACCGCGATGCCCAGCGCCACGAATTCCCGCGATTTCAGATCCAGCGCACCGCTTTCCTTGGCCGCCTTGGTCAACGCCCCGAAGGCGCGCGCCGTCTCGGGCATGGCCGCATTCAGCGTCTTGAGATCGCCGCGCATGTCGGACATGAAGCCGGTCCACTCCATCACATTCTCCTTCTTGAATATTTCAGAAGGAGGCATGACAGCCCTGGAGCCGCCCAGCTTTGATCCGGATCAATCCACGGGGTTCAGAGCAAAGTGGATCAGAGCATCGACGGCACGACCAGATCGGGCGGCCGGTGCCCATCGTCGAAGGTCTTGATATTGATGATGACCTTTTCGCCCATCTCCGAGCGCCCTTCCTCGGTGGCCGAGCCCATATGAGGCAGCAGCACCACATTGGGCAGCTCGCGCAGGCGCGGGTTGATCTCATGGCCGTGCTCGAACACGTCGAGGCCCGCCCCCGCGATCTCCCCCGCGCGCAGCATCCGGGTCAGGGCATTCTCGTCGATCACCTCCCCGCGCGAGGTGTTCACGATCACCGAGGATGCCTTCATCAACTTCAGACGCCGCGCATTCATCAGATGGAAGGTCGAAGGCGTATGCGGGCAGTTCACCGAAATCACATCCATCCGGCTCACCATCTGGTCGAGGCTTTCCCAATAGGTGGCCTCCAGCGCCTCTTCGATCCCCGCATGGAGCCGACGACGGTTGTGATAATGGATCTGCATACCGAAAGCCTTGGCGCGCCGCGCCACCGCCTGCCCGATCCGGCCCATACCGAGAATACCGAGGCGACGCCCGGCCACGCGCCCGCCCATAAGGGCCGTGGGGCTCCACCCGGTCCAGGTCCCCGCTTGCATCAGCGCGAGCCCTTCGGGAATCCGCCGCGTCACCGCGAGGATCAGCGCGAGGGTCATATCCGCCGTATCATCGGTCAGAACACCGGGCGTGTTGGAGACATGGATGCCCCGCTGCCGCGCCGTAGCCACGTCGATATGGTCCACCCCGGCACCGTAATTCGCGATCAGTTTCAACCGATCCCCGGCCCCGGCCAGCATCGCCCCATCGATCGTATCGGTGACCGTCGGCACGACCACATCCGCCCGCTGCATCGCCGCCTGCAACGCCTCCCGGGACATCGGCGTATCGCTCTCATTGAGCTCCACGTCGAACAACTCCTTCAGGCGCGTCTCCACCGCGTCGGGCAACCGTCGCGTGACGACAACACTCAGGCGTTCACCGGGCATCGGCCCACCTCCACACTTTTCAACTCGGCGCCATACTGGCAATAAGTCAGGAACAGGGGCAAGCAGATAGACCCCTCAGCGCAATAAAATTACCGGGCCGATTTCAGAGCTCGGGCGAGCAGTCGAGGCATCTATGATCAACCGCGCGCATCGTGGTCGTTTTCTCAGTGGTATCCGCCAGATCGGGCCGTGTGTGGCGGTTTTTGTCGCCCTGGCATTGGGATCTGGGGCCGCGCGTGCGGAAACCACACCAGCCACGACAGGACCCACCGAGGCGAGCGCAGCCCCCAAACCACAGACCGGTCCCGAGACCAACCTTCCAATCCCGCGCTTCGTGTCGATGAAGGCCAAGGAGGGCAATGTCCGCCGCGGCCCCAGCCTGACCCATCGGATCGACTGGGTCTTCAAGCACCGCAACATGCCGCTTGAGATCACCGGCGAATACGGCCATTGGCGCCGGGTCCGCGACCGGGATGGCGCGGGGGGGTGGATGCACTACTCGCTCCTGAGTGGCGCGCGCACGGTTATCATCGAGGAGGATCTGGCCCCCGTGCTCAGCCACCCGACTGCCGACGCGCCGATCCGCGCCCATGCGGAGCTGGGTGTGATTGCCCGGCTCGAGGGGTGCGAGCGGGATTGGTGCCGCGTCCGGATGGGCCGCACCCGGGGCTGGATGAGCGAAGATCAGCTTTGGGGCGTCTCTCACGCCCCGATGGAGTGATCACTCGGGCTTGGCAATCACCAAATAGTAGAGCTGCTCGCGGTAGAAGATGACGCTCCGCGTCACCCGGAAATGCACGATTAGGCTGTTATTGACGCCGATCTGGGTTTCCTCCGTGTGGACTCGGCGGTCGAGCACGGAATCCCGTGGCTGGCTCATATCGAGGACAATCCCGGAATAGGCCTCCAGCGTCACTGGATCGCTGAGAAAGCGGCGCTCGCCGAAAAGCGCCCGGGCGGCCCCATTGGCAAAGGTCACATTGCCGTTCTGGCGCACGACCATGACCGGATCCGGAACCGCCTCGAGCCCCGCGCGCAGGTCGTTATCCGCCACGTTGAGCACCGCGATCCGCGCGATCTCGCCCGCCGCGTCATAGACCGGCACGATCATCCGCCGCCAGATCCGGGCAAAGACCTCGGAGGGGGGTTCATGGATGCTCTTGACCCATTCCCCGCGCACCAGCACCGCCTGATAGAGCGCCGCAAAGAAGGCCGCGATATGCCCGCCGATCTCGGAGGTGCAGCGCCCGGTCATGTCGCGACCATAGCTTGCCGCAATCTCGGAGCCATAATGCAGGTAGCGAAAGTCCCGGACGGCGCCGCTTGCATCCCGGAGCGGCTCCAGCAGCATCATCCAATCGTTGAACCCCGCCAGATCCGCGGCCTCCAGCGCGCTTTGCGTCAGGCGCCCCTCAGCATCGGCGATGGATCTGAGCTGGGTCGCGAAGGCCCGCACCACCGGGTGTTTGAGATCCCGGTCCATGGGGTCCCAGATCACAATGGGTGACGTGGCATTCGCCGCGGCAAAGAGATGCCGCAGCATCTCTGTGCGGCCATCTACGAGCTCTGCAGCCAGGGCTCCAGTTTCAATCTCGGCATCGGTCGGGGCAGTCTGAAACACGATCTGCGTCCCTCACTATGGTGTGATGGTGACACAACCATAGCACGAATTTCGCAAAAAAGCCTGTTTTTCTTTGTTCCCCGGATGGGCGCTGCGGGCTGCCCGGCGCGGCAAGCCCCTGCGCGCACCGGGACAGGGCGGCGATCAGGCCGCTTTGTCGAGCCCGCGTCCCTTGAGGAGCGCCTCAACTCCGGGCATCCGTCCGCGGAACGCCTGGTAGAGCTGATCGGCCTCTTCCGAGCCGCCTGCCGAGAGGATATGCGTCTCCAGCTTGCTGGCCATATCCGCGTCAAAAGCGCTGCCCGCTTCTTCGAAGGCGGCGAAGGCGTCGGCATCCATCACCTCGGACCACATGTAGCTGTAATAGCCCGAGGAATAGCCATCGCCGGAGAAGACATGGGCGAAATGCGGGGTCGCATGGCGCATCCGGATCGCGTGGGGCATGCCAATCTCGGCCAGGATCTCGGTCTGTCGCGCCATGGGATCCGCCGGAGCCGCGCCCTCATGGAAGGCCAGATCGACCAGCGCCGAGGCCACGTATTCCACGGTCTGGAACCCCATGTCATAGGTCGAGGCCGCAAGCATGCGCGCCAGCAAATCGTCAGGCATGGGCGCACCGGTCTCCGCATGGACCGCGTAGCGCTGCAGCACATCGGGCACTTCGAGCCAATGCTCATAGAGCTGGCTCGGCAGCTCCACGAAGTCCCGCGCCACGGAGGTGCCCGAGATCATCGGATAGGACACATCCGACAGGATATGATGGAGCGCATGGCCGAACTCGTGAAAGAGCGTCCGCGCATCGTCAAAGCTCAGAAGCGCGGGCTGCCCAGCAGCTGGTTTCGCGAAGTTGCAGACATTGGTCACGATCGCCCGTGTGTCCCCGTCGAGCTTGTGCTGCGAGCGCAGGGACCCACACCACGCGCCCGACCGCTTGCCCGCGCGCGCGAAGTAATCCCCAACGAAAACTGCCATCAGGCGGTCTCCACGCCGGATCTCCCAGGCGCGGGCATCCGCATGGGCGAGCGGCGCGTCAATGGGGGCAAAGCTCAGCCCGAAAAGTCGCGCAGAGCAGTCAAAGGCCGCCTCGATCATCTTGTCGAGCTGGAGGTAAGGCTTCAGCTCGCTCTCATCGAGGTCATGCTCCGCCTGCCGCCGTTTCTCGGAATAATAGCGCCAATCCCAGGCCTCCAGCGGGCCGTTGACGCCATCCTCCTGCATCATCTCCGTGAGCACCGCCGCATCCGCTTCGGCGGACGCCTTGGCCGGGGCCCAGACCGACATCAGAAGGTCCCGCACAGCAGCGGGCGTCTTGGCCATCTCCGGCTCCAACTTGTAGTCGGCGAAGCTCTCATAGCCGAGGAGTTGTGCGCGCTCGTCCCGCAGGGCGAGGATCTCAGCCGCGATGCCGCGATTATCCGTGGGGCCATCATGCTCGCCGCGCGCCACCCAGGCCTCATAGGCCTGCTCGCGCAGATCCCGGCGCGGGCTGAATTGCAGGAACGGCACGATCAGGGAGCGTGAGAGGGTCACCACATGCCCCCCCCTCCCGCGTTCTTCGGCGGCAGATTTCGCCGTGGCCACCACGAAATCCGGCAGGCCTTCGAGGTCCGCTTCGGCAAGGGGCATGACCCAGTCCCGCTCATCCGCGAGCAGGTTCTGGGTAAACTCGGTCCCGAGCAGGGCGAGCCGCGCCTTGATATCCGTCATCCGCGTCTTGGCATCGCCTTCGAGCGCGGCACCGGAGCGGGTGAAATCCTTGTAGTAAAGATCGGTGACCCGGGCTTCCTCCGCAGCGAGATCTCCGCGCCCCTCCCAAACCGCCGCGATGCGCTGAAAGAGCGCCGCGTTGGTGATGACTTCGGAGTTATAGGCGCTGAGCTTGCCGCTGAAGTCTTTCTGCAGGGCCTCCCGCTCGGGCGTGCTGTCCGTGGCCGCCACATGGAAGAAAACGCGCAGGACCTGGCTCAGCTTCTTCGCGCCCGCCTCCAGCGGTCGGATCGTGTTGTCGAATGTGGGCGGCTCGGACGCCTCGGCGATCGCCGCGATCTCGGCCCGGGCTTCGGTCAGCGCGGCCTCCAGCCCCGGTGCGTAATGCGCATCCGCGATCCGGTCAAAGGGCGGCAGGCCATAGGGCGGGGTCCAGGTCTCGAGCAGCGGGTTGGAAGCGTCGGTCATCGGCAGGTCTCCTTTGGTCTCAACCTAGGTCGCCATGGGGGCGGCAACAACCAGCGGCGCGGCCTCGGTGCCGCGCATCGGGTCACATCCTCGGGCGCGGAGGCTCAGTCGCACAGGAACTGGTCGATCACCTGCTGCTGGAGCTTGCGGCCCTCCGGGTCGAGATCGGTCTTCAGCGCGCAGAAGGCCTCGCCCCATGTCGAGGTGCGCGTACGGATCGGAGGGCTGTCGGAGGCGATACAGCCCATCACGACCTCGGCCACCTGATCCGCGGTCTGATAGATATCGCTGCCGGCCTGACGGCGCTGGGACCCGCCCACATATTTCTGCAGGATCGGCAAGTACTCATCCTCGAGCATCCCGCCCGTGTCGGCCACATGCTTGAGCACCGAGGCCGCAAACTCCGACTGGATCCCGCCTGGCTCCACAGTGGTGAAATGGATCCCGAAATGCGGCGTGATGTAGGAGGCCATCGCCTCCATATACCCTTCGACCGCGAATTTCGCGCCGCAATAGATCTCGTTGAACGGCTGCCCGACCAGCCCCCCGACCGAGGAGATGCTGATCACATGGCCGCTGCGCCGAGTGCGAAAATGGGGCATCACCGCTTTGACGCAGCGCACGACGCCCATGAAGTTCACATCCATTACCCAGGAGATATCGTCCTCGCTGGCCTGCTCGGTCGAGCGGACGAACCCGGCGCCCGCATTGTTCACCAGCACATCGATCTGCCCAGCCTCCCCGAGGATCTGGTCCACGCAGGCGGTGATCGTCGTCATGTCCTGCACATCGAGCGGCAACATAGTCAAGGAGACGCCCGCCTCGGTCGCGGTCGCATCCAGATCCGCGCGTTTGTCGAGGTTGCGCATGGTGGCATAGACCCGGTGCCCGGCCTGTGCCGCCTGCACCGCAATGCTGATACCAAGACCCGAAGAACAACCGGTGATCAGGATGGTTTTGGACATGGGCGCCTCTTTTCGATTGCCTGTGGCGCGAGGCTAGCAAAGGGCTGCGCGCGGAGTAAGCGCCGCAAAGGCGTCATGGTTTTTGGGCGGAGATCATCCGACGTTGTGGGGCTCACATCGCGCCCGTCACTGGCTGACTTAAATGTCTCCGCAGACCGGGCAATCGGCCCGACGTTTCAGCTTCACCGTCCGGGTCTCCGCGCTCAGCGCATCATAGAGCATCATGCGCCCGCCAAGCCCCTCGCCCGCCTGGGTGATCTCCTTCATCGCCTCAAGCGCCATCATCGTACCGATCACCCCGGGCAGCGGGCCTGCCACCCCAGCCTCGGCGCAGCTCGGGGCAAGGCCATCCGCAGGCTCGGTCGGAAAGATACAGGCGTAGCAGGGCGCCCCGCGCACCGGATCGAAGAGGCTGATCTGGCCTTCCCACTGGGCAATCGCGCCGGAAATCAGGGGCTTACCCGTGGCCACAGCGGCCTTATTCACAAGTGACCGCGTCTCGAACGTGTCATTGCCATCGAGGATCAGGTCGTAATCGGCAAAGAGCTCCTCTGCGATCTCCGCCGTCAGGCGCCGGTTATAGGGACGCACAGTGATATGGGGGTTCAGGGCTTTCATGGCCGCCTCAGCCGAGAACACCTTGGGCATGCCGGAGCGGGCGTCGGTATGGATCACCTGCCGCTGCAGGTTGCTGAGGCTCACGGTGTCATGGTCGATCACCCCGATCGTCCCGACCCCGGCCCCGGCGAGGTACAGCAGCACGGGCGAGCCGAGCCCCCCGGCACCGACTACCAAAACCTTGGCGTCCTTCAACCGCTTCTGACCGACACCGCCGATCTCGCGCATGACGATGTGGCGGGCGTAGCGGTCGAGCTCCACATCCGAGAAAGGACCGACCTGCTCCCCCACTGCCGGGGGCGGTGCTTGCACCCGGGCGCGGATCCGCTTGAGGATCTCGCGATAGGCCACGACCAGAGCTGCGAAGGCCCCGAGCAGGAGCCAAAGCGCGGGCGATCCGCCGGTCATGGCGCGTAGCGGGTTCTCCTCGGGCAGGATGATCTGCACGCCGAGCACCGCCACATAGAGCAGCCCGACCAGCAGCCAGCGCGCCTGGGGCGGCATGCCCGCGCGGCGGGCGACAAGCCAGATCACCCCGGCCAGAAAAAGGACGAAAAACACGCCGCTACTCCCGCCCGGTGGATCCGAAACCCGCACTGCCCCGCGCGGTGTCATCGAGACTGTCGACCGCAGTGAACCCGGCCTGGACCACTGGCGCGATGATCGCCTGGGCGATCCGCTCGCCATGGTGCAGGGTCACCGGTTCGGTCCCGATCACCGTCAGGAGCACCCCCAAGGGCCCGCGATAATCGCTGTCGATGGTCCCGGGCGTGTTGGGCAGGCTCAGCCCATGGCGCAGGGCGAGGCCTGAGCGCGGACGGATCTGCATCTCGTAACCCGCCGGGATCGCCACACGCAGCCCCGTGGGCACGATCAGGCGATGCAGGGGCTGGATCGTCACGCCGTTTTCGCGGGTCTCGGGCGGCAGGTTCGCGCGCAGATCAGCGCCCGCGGCCCCGGCCGTTTCGTAGCGCGGCAAGGGGATCTCGGGATCCGCCCACTCCTCGCGCGTCACTCGGATCTCGACATTCATGCGAGCGCCTCCGCGATGCGCGCAGCCAGGCGCGCGGCAACCGCATCCTTGCCCATGCGGGGCCAGTTCTCGGCCCCCTCTTCCGAGATCAGGGTCACCGCATTCTCGGTGCCGCCCATGATGCCCGTGGCCGGGCTCACATCATTGGCGAGGATCCAGTCGCAGCCCTTGCGCGCGCGCTTGGCGGTGGCATGGGCGATCACATCATCGGTTTCGGCAGCAAAGCCGACCACCAGTTTCGGGCGCTGCGCCCCTTTGCTCACGGTCGCCAGGATGTCCGGGTTCTCGGCAAAACTGAGTGTCGGCAGCGCGCCGCTCCCATCCTTCTTGATCTTGGAACTGGCCGCATCGGTTACCCGCCAATCCGCCACAGCGGCAGCAAAGACAGCCGCATCCGCAGGCAAAGCAGCCTCGACGGCACGCAGCATCTCAGCGGCAGTTTCCACCCTGTGAACCTCCACCCCTTCGGGCGGCGCGACATCCGCCGGGCCGGTGACAAAGCTCACACGTGCGCCAAGATCGCGCAGAGCGGCAGCGATATCCTTGCCCTGCTGCCCCGACGAGCGGTTGGCGATGTAGCGTACCGGATCAATCGGCTCATGGGTCGGTCCGGAGGTCACCAACACATGGCGCCCCGTCAGCGGGCCATCGGCGAAATGCGCCTCGATCGCGGCGAGGATCGCCTCGGGCGCGCTGAGCCGTCCGGGGCCGAACTCGCCACAGGCCATCTCCCCCGCATCGGGGCCGACGACCTTCACCCCGTCGCCGCGCAGGGTCGCGAGGTTGCGTTGGGTCGCGGGATGCTCCCACATGCGGACATTCATGGCAGGCGCGATCAGAACCGGCGTATCCGTGGCCATCAGGAGGGTCGAGGCGAGATCATTGGCGAGCCCGCCTGCCATCTTACCCATCAGATCCGCCGTGGCCGGTGCCACCACCACCAGATCCGCCGAGCGGCTGAGCTCGATATGGCCCATCTCGGCCTCATCGGTCAGATCAAAGAGGTCGCGATAGACCTTCTCGGCAGCCAGGGCCGAAGCGCTCAGCGGCGTGACGAACTCCTCTGCCGCTCGGGTCAAAACCGGGGTCACCGTCGCGCCCGCGCGGCGTGCCTGGCGGATCAGGTCGAGCGCTTTATACGCCGCGATCCCGCCACCGATGATCAGAAGAAGTCGTTTGCCTGCCAGCATCTAGGGAAGTCCTTACCGCCGCTGACCAAGGTGTAGGGTGCCCGGGCCGGGAACTCAACCGCCGAGCCGCCTAGCGAAAGGCCGCACAGGGATCGTCACGCTCGGTCGGGGTGGTGACCAGCCAGCCATCGAAGGGCGGGTCCTCCTCGGGCGCGGCCTCAAGCTGGCCAAGCGCATAGACGGTCACCTCCGGCGCGGCCTGAGCGAGATAGAACGGCACGCCCCAGTCGTTGCGGGCATGGCCATTGCCGGTGATCAGCACCACAGGAGGCCCGTGGGCTGCGAGCGCCTCGAGCACCGTCTCGGCAAAGGCCGCGTCGCGCAAGCGTTGCGCCCCGACCATACCGCCGAGCATATGCTCGGGCAGCGCATCGCAATGGGCGGCCATCTGCATCGCCTCACGCTCCGCCTGCTGATCCTCGGGCAAGGGCTGGTCGAGCCCGTAAAGCGCCGGATCGCCCCCCGCCTCGGCAAAGCTCGCGGCGGGACCTGCCGCGACCGAGCCCCTAACCAGCGCGCGCGGGAGTGCGGCCCCGTAAAGCGGCGCCTCGGGCGCGGCCGCGAAAATCGGCCAATACATCTCGAAATCGGGCCAGCCGCTCTCGGCCCAGTTGAGCGCGGCGCCGAGGGTCTCGGCATCCTCGCGCTCCAGCTCGCTGAGCCCTTGCAGCTGCCCGGGGGAGAGCATCTCGAACACCAGCGCCGCAGGGTTGAGAGCCGCGACCGCGCGGGCTTGGTTCATGTGATGGGTGGGGCTGTCATGCAACTCGCCGAGGATAACCACATCCGCCGCAGGCAGCGCGCTCAGATCCTCGGACATGACTTCGCCCGCCACAACCGGGCGGGCGAGCAAAGCAAGGGCGAGAAGGCTCAGGCGAAGAATTGGCGAACCTCGGAGGTCTGGTTCATCAGGCTCTTGCGCATCTTGCCAAAGGCGGCGGCTTCGAGTTGGCGCACGCGCTCCTTCGACAAGCCCAGCTCTTGGCCAAGGCTTTCCAGAGTGCGGGCCTGGTCGCGCAGCTTGCGCTCGCGGACAATGAAGCGCTCGCGCTCATTCAACGCATCCATGGCGGTGACGAGCCAGCCGCGCAGGGCCTCGATATCGTGATCCTGCTCAACGGTTTCCGCCGCTTGCGCGCTGGTATCCTCGAGCGTGTCGATCCACTCGCGGCCTTCATCCTCGGTGGACTGGGTGGCGTTCAGGGAGTAATCGGAACCCGCGAGGCGACCTTCCATCATCTCCACATCGTGGAGCGGCACGCCCACCTCTGTCGCGATCATCTGGCGCAGCTGGTGTTTGTCGAGGCGCTCACCGGTCGCTGCGGCCTCCCGCTCAAGACGGGCCTGAACCCGGCGCATGTTGAAAAAGAGCGACTTCTGGGAGGAGGTGGAGCCGGTACGCACCATGGACCAGTTGCGCATCACATAGTCCTGGATGGAGGCCTTGATCCACCAGACCGCATAGGTCGAAAAGCGCACGCCGCGATCCGGGTCGAACTTGTCGGCGGCCTTCATGAGGCCAAGTCCGGCTTCCTGGATCAGGTCGTTCATGGGCGCGCCGTAGCGCTTGAACTTCGCCGCCATGGAGATCGCGAGGCGCATATAGGCGGTGATCAGGCGATGCAGCGCCTCCTCATCCCGCTCATCGCGCCATGCATAGGCCAGCTTGAGTTCGGTTTCCGCGTCGAGCAGCTCCGCTTGCATCGCACGCCGTGACAGGCTCATCTCACCCGAGTATCCGTCTAGTGCCATATCAACCCCCTGCTGGACGTGTTGCGTCCCCTGTTATCGCTTGGCATAGGAGGTACGCGCGCCGCGCAAAGCTGGATCACTGAAAATGAAGATATTTTCCAAAAGGAGCGAGACTTGCGCAGCGAACTGCCTCGGCTGACCCTCGTTCTCGGCGGCGCGGCATCGGGAAAATCCGCGTTTGCAGAAGGGGTTGTCTCGAAAATAGGGCGACCGCGGGTCTATATCGCCACCGCCATGGCGTTTGACGAAGAAATGTCAAAAAAAATTGCGGAGCACCGGGAAAATCGTGGTCCGGACTGGCGCACGATTGAGGCGCCACGGGACCTGACGGCGGCATTTGCCGAGGTTGAGGCCAGTGATGTGGTGCTTCTGGACTGCGCGACCTTGTGGCTGAGCAATGTGATGCTGGCCGATGAGGAGCCGGAATTGGCCTTCGAGGATCTCTTCGACGCGCTGGAAAACTGCGCGGCCCCGGTGGTGTTGGTCAGCAATGAGACCGGGATGGGCGTCGTTCCTGAGCACAAGCTGGGCCGCGCGTTCCGCAATGCCCAAGGGCGGTTGAACCAGCGGCTCGCGGCGCGGGCGGACTGTGTCGTAATGGTGGCGGCGGGCCTACCGATGTTTCTCAAGGGCAGCGCGTGACCCGAGACTGGTACTGGGTGCGTCATGGCCCGACCCATGCCAAGGGCATGGTCGGTTGGACCGACCTGCCCGCAGATCTGAGCGAGGCCGCGGCCATTGCGCGGATCGACCGCGCATTGCCGCGCGAGGCCACCTGCGTGTCCTCGGATCTCAGCCGCGCCGTGGCAACAGCCGATGCGGTGGCACCCGGGCGGCACCGATTGCCCCATGCCCCTGCCCTGCGGGAGATGCATTTCGGCGATTGGGAGATGCGCAATTTCGCCGAGGTCGAAGCCGAGGAGCCCGAGCGCATCTTCGCCTTTTGGGATCAGCCCGGCGACAACGCGCCGCCCAACGGAGAGAGCTGGAACGCCCTGCGCGCCCGCGTCGACGGGTGGGTGAGTGCCTTTGACGGCCCTGGCCCCGTGATCGCGGTCGCCCATTTCGGGGTGATCCTGACCCAGGTTCAGCGCGCCCTCGACATCCCCGCGCGCGAGACTTTCGCCCAGAAAATCGACAACCTCTCGGTCACCCATCTGCGCCAGACCGGGGCGCGATGGGAGGCCCTCGCGATCAACATCCGGCCTTGACCCTGCCCGGATGCATCGGGCCCACTCGGAGCGGAGGAGAGCCCATGCAGAATACCCAAGTCCTTTTGGCGCGCCGTCCCGTGGGCGTCCCCGCGCCCTCTCATTTCGAGATCGCCGAGACCCCGGTGCCCGAGATCGGTCCGGGTCAGGTTCTGGTGCGCACGACCCACTGGTCCGTGGATCCGGCCATGCGGGGCTGGGCCAATGACGTGCCGAACTATTCGCCGCCCGTGCCCCTTGGCACGCCCATGCGCGCCTTTGCCGTGGGCGATGTCATCGCCTCGCGTCACCCGAACTACGCCGAGGGCGATGTGGTCGAGGGCTTGCTCGGCTGGCAGACCCACGCGCTGGTCGAAGGGGACCTGATCGCGCGGAAAGTCACCGAGACCGATCTGCCTCGGAGCTATGCGCTGGGGATCCTTGGGCTGAACGGGACCACCGCCTATTTCGGCTTGCTCGAAAGTTGCGGCGTCACAGAGGGGGACACCGTGGTTGTGTCCACCGCGGCGGGCGCGGTCGGATCGGCGGTCGGGCAGATCGCCAAGCTCAGGGGCTGCCGCACCGTGGGGATCGCGGGTGGGCCGGAGAAGGTCGCGCAATGCCTGTCCGAGTTCCAGTATGACGCGGCCATCGACTACAAGTCCGAGGATGTGGAGGCCGCCCTCGCGCGCCACTGCCCCGGTGGGGTGGATTGCTACTTCGACAACACCTGCGGGCCGATCTCGGACGCGGTGATGGGCCGTCTGGCCCAGGGCGCGCGGATCACGATCTGCGGCACGGCGGCGGTGACGGAGTGGGATCCGGTCCCCATGGGGCCGCGGGTGCATCGCCAGTTGTTGGTGGCGCGGGCCCGGATGCAGGGGTTCCTGATTTTCGACTACAAGGACCGGCTGGCGGAGGCGCGGTCGGCGCTGGCCGATTGGCTCCGCGCCGGGCAGCTGACCACGCGCGAGCATATCCTGGACGGGCCGGAGCATGCGCCCGGCGCGATCGAAATGCTCTATCGCGGCGAGAATCGGGGCAAGCTAATCATCGCTGTGTGACGGCCGGGGGACGATCCTGGGCATTCATCACGTTTCGTGATGCTTTTTGTCACGAGATACCGTTTCTCAGATCTGTCAGCCCACGCTAAACCCGCGGCATGACTTACGAACTCCTCATCGCCGACCGCTCCTATTCCAGCTGGTCCTTGCGCGGCTGGCTCTGCCTCGCCGCCTTCGACCTGCCCCACCGCCTGATCGAGACCCGGATGTACGACCCGGGGTTCCGCAAGGACCTCGCGGCCTTTGCGCCCGAACTCACCGGCGCTGCGACACCGCGCACGGTGCCGCTTCTGCGTCTGCCCGAAGGCGGGATCCTGAGCGACAGCCTCGCCATCGCCGAAACCCTCGCCGAACGGCATCCCGAGGCCGGTCTCTGGCCCAGCGATCCTGTGGCGCGCGCCCAGGCCCGCAGCCTCGTGGCCGAGATGCATAGCGGTTTCACCGCCCTGCGCGAAGCCTGCCCCATGAATATGCGCGTCGCCTATCGCGACGTGCCCGTCTCCGACGCCGTACGCGCCGATCTCGACCGGCTCGAGGCGCTCTGGGCGGCCTGCCCTGGCAACGGGCCTTGGCTTTTTGACGGTTATTCACTGGCGGATGCGTTCTTTGCGCCCGTGGCCATGCGGATCGCGGGCTATGGCCTGTCGGTCGGGCCCAGGGCGCAGGCCTATGTGGCCGCGCATCTGGCCCATGGGCCGCTGCGGGATTGGCGCGAAAAGGGCCTCGCCCAAGCTGAGCAGAGCACCTATCTGCGGGATTTTGAGACCGTGGACTGGCCGGGCTGAGCCCCTACTGGGCCAGCAGTTTCAGGCCCTGGGTCACATCCATCCGCACCGAAAGGCGCAGGCCGGGTTCATCCCCGGCCTTCAGCGCGGCGATGATCAGCTTGTGAAAATGGGGCGCTTCGGTGCGCCGCAACCGGCCATAGAGCTTGCGCATGGTCGGGCCGAGCTGCAGCCAGACGGTTTCCGCCATGGCGAGGATCGCCGGCGCCTGGGCACGCAGATAGAGCGTGCGGTGAAACTCCAGATTGGTGCGCAGATAGCCCACCGCATCCTCGCGGGCGATGGCCTGAGCGATGCTGGTCTGGATCATCTCAAGCCGTTCGATCAGCGCGATATGGGCCCGGGGCATGGCGCGCGCCGCGAGCTCCGGCTCCAGCAGGGAGCGTAGGGCCGCAAGCTCCTCGATCCGTTCATTGGACAGCTCCGGCGTCGAGACGCGGCCCGAGGCCGTCAGGGTCAGTGCGCCCTCGGCAGCCAGACGGCGGACCGCCTCGCGCGCGGGCGTCATGGAAGCGCTGTATTCCTTGCCGATCCCCCGCAGGGTCAGGGCCGTGCCCGGCTCAAGCTCGCCATGCATGATACGCGTGCGCAGGGACCGGTAGACCCGGTCATGCACATGGGGGGCGGCCGGGGCCGGATCGTTCGGGCGCGGGGTCAGTAGCATGGCGCGCATCAGACCTGCGGGCCCGGCCTGCGTCAATCCTTGAACCGGTAGCGATGAAGCCCCGCGCCTTCCTGCCGCAGCCACGCGCGGTGGCGCGCATAATCCGGGCAGATATCCGCCACCACCCGCCAATAGGCCGGGGAATGGTTCATCTCGACCAGATGGGCGACCTCATGGGCGGCGACATAGTCGAGCACTTCGGGCGGGGCCATGATCAGCCGCCAGGAATACATCAGCCGCCCCGCCGAGCTGCATGACCCCCAGCGCGAGCGCGTGTCTTTGAGCGTGATACCCGAGACCTGCCGCCCGACCTGCGCCGCGTAGTCGAGGCTCGCCTCCGTCAACCGCTCCCGCGCTTCGGCCTTCAACAGCCCCGCGACATAGGCGCCCGGGGCGGCGACCCGTTCGGGCACCTCGATGAAATCGCCTACCAGTCCGCCGCGCCGTGCCTCGGTCCGCACGAGCCGCGCAGGCCGCCCCTCGACCGGGATGCGATCGCCGATCTCGACGCTCTGGGCGGTCACAAGCTGCGCCACCTGATCGCGCACCCAACGCTCCTTTTCACGCAGGAAGGCCAGTGCCTCGCGCTCGGTCCCGCGGCTCGGCACGGTCAGCGTCACACGCCCGTCCAGCCGCGACACCCGCAGCCCGTATCGCTTGGCCCGACCGGAGCGCCGCAGCGTCACCCGGATCGGCGGATCCCCTTGAAGTTCGACGTCGCGCATAGGCTCCCCATGGTGCAGACCTTGCAAAAGCCTTTGACACGCCCACCTGCTTGTGGCAACCGACCCCGATCCGATCCAGCAGACGCTGCAAAGAGGAACCTCAATGCCCAAGGAAGACTGGGGCGTAAAACGCCTGTGCCCGACCACCGGTAAACGTTTTTACGACCTGAACCGCACGCCCATCATCAGCCCCTATACCGGGGAAGAGGTCGTGTTGGAGACCGGCCGCAAATCGTCCGTATCCCTGACCCGCGACAAGAAGGCCGCGCCTGCGGATATGAAAGAAGATGTGACTGACGCGGAAGACGTGGTGCTCGACGATGACGACGACGCCGATGTCGATCTGGCCGATGATGTGCTCGATGACGACGATGACGACGACACCGTCGCCCTCGACGATCTGAAGGATGTCGCATCCGAGGATGACGACTCCTGAAAAAGGCGCGCAAAGAGCGCAAGAATCCCTCTTGCACTCCCCGCGCGGCTTACATAAACAACGCCAGCGGACGCGGAAGCGACCGCTCAGGTTTGGGGCCTTAGCTCAGCTGGGAGAGCGCCTGCATGGCATGCAGGAGGTCAGCGGTTCGATCCCGCTAGGCTCCACCAAATCCTCCTTACGATGATCGGTTCGATGCGCTTGGCGCGCCCGTTGCCCTGCCTGCCCGGCACACCCGGTCACGTCACCAGAACCACCACAGCCGCCATCGCCAGCAAGACCGATTCCACCGGCCCCCAGAGCATCCGTTCGGGTTTTGACGGCGTGATCCAGTTCACCAGCGTGACCAAGACCTGCACGCCCAGCGCGACCCACCCGGTCCAGCGTGGCCAATTGGGCCAGATCCCCGCGGCCGAGAGGATCGAGCAGGCCATGGCCGCGAGGATGAAGATCGACGCAAACGCCGCCACCCGTCCGGAGAGCGGCAAGGCCCCCTGATGCTTGCCCCCTTGGGTGATCCGACCCCAGGGTGCTCCGGCAATCAGGGCGATCTGAAACCCCACGACACCGAGACAGGCGATCGCGTATCCGACTGCGAGACTTGTGGTCAGGCTCATGAGTTATCCTCGAACATCGCGTCGTGGCGGACACCACGCACAGCCGAGCGTGGCACGCCAAGTCCCGCTTGACGACTACGAAAGCCCCGTCTCCCAAAGACCACGCGCAGAAAACACCCCGGCCAGCCCCCTGCCCAGCCCGCGCGCCGAGCCGCCAGCGGGCCACGCCCCAAGGCAAGGCCACTTGCCGTTGACCCGCCCGGGGGCACGGGGCACAACCGGCCCATGATCACCCGCACCCACCAGAAAGGCGATGCCGACTCAGTCGCGCTCTATTCCGACTGCGAGCGATATCGCTACGCCCTGACCCGCATTTGGGCGCCGGAGGGCGGTCGGATCCTCTTTGTCATGCTCAACCCCTCCACCGCCACGGAGGTGCAGAACGACCCCACGGTGGAGCGCTGCGAACGTCGCGCCCGGGCGCTCGGCTATGGCGGGTTCCGGGTCTGCAACATCTTTGCCTGGCGCGACACGGATCCCAAGGCCATGCGCGCGGCTGCCGATCCGGTCGGGCCCGCCAATGATGCCGCGATCCTGGAAGGCGCCGCCTGGGCGGAAACCGTGCTCTGTGCCTGGGGCACTCATGGCGCCCATCTGGACCGCGGACCGGCCGTCGCGCGGCTCTTGCGCGAGACGGACCGCCCGCTCACCCATCTGGGGCTGAGCAAGGCCGGGCACCCGAAGCACCCTCTCTACATCGCCTATTCCGAACAACCTCGCCCCTGGGAGGCCCCCGCATGATCTCTGGCTTCACGCAGCGATTCGTTGACACCAATGGCGTCCGCCTCTCCGTTCACGAAGCCGGAAGCGGTGTGCCGCTTGTCCTGCTCCATGGCTATCCGCAAAACCACGCCTGTTGGGGCAAGGTCGCGCCGGAACTCGCCAAGCGCTTTCGCGTGATCGTTCCGGACCTGCGCGGCTATGGCGAGAGCGACGCGCCCGAGGATGACACGGAGCACAGCGTCTATGCCAAGCGGACCATGGCGCTGGATATCATCGGGCTGCTCGACGCGCTCGGGATCGAGCGCGCCCATATCCTCGGCCATGATCGGGGCGGACGCGTGACCTACCGCCTCGCGCTGGATCATCCGGACCGGGTGATGCGCCTTGGTATCATCGAGATCGTGCCCACGGGTCCTTTCTGGGCCAGTTGGACCGCCGAGCTCGCCATGAAGGCCTATCACTGGACCTTCCTCGCGCAGCCCGCGCCCCTGCCCGAGCGGATGATCGGCGCGGATCCCGAGGCCTATATGGATTGGACCCTGCAGACATGGACGCTGGCGAAGTCGCTCGATGTGTTCGCCCCTGACGCGCTGGAAGGATACCGGGCTCAGGCGCGGGATCCGGCGCGGATCCATGCCATGTGCGCCGATTACCGGGCAGGCGCGACCTATGACCGGGCGCTGGACGATGCGGACGCAGCGGCGGGGCGCAAGATCACGGCACCGCTGATGTTCCTTTGGGCCAAGGGGGGCTTTCCCGCGCAAACCGGCGACCCGGCGGGCCATTGGCGCGACTGGGCCGAGGATGTGCAGGACGCGTCCTGCACCTCGGGGCATTTCGCCATGGAAGAGGTCCCCGAGGCGGTGCTCGAGACGTTTTTGCCCTTCTTTTCCGAGACCTAAGCGCTGCGCGGGTGCCGGTCCGTCCAGTATAGCAGAGCGAGCCCCAGGGCCCCTGCCCCTGCGATCGCGGCAATCCCGGGATGTTCGGCGCCATTGGCAACCACCACGGCGACCAGCGCCCAGATCACGGTGGCAGAGTATTCCGGCGTCTCCGGGCGTTGGGGCTGCACCCAACGCGCGATGAGAAAGGCCAGCGCCAGCGCAATCACCGCCCAGATCCCGGCCCCGAACCACAGATCATAGCCCGCCGCCACTGTAGCCACGGTCACGCAGGAGGCTGCCGTCAACCACCCGGCATAGAGCGCGAGCGGCGTGCGCAGCCAGACCCGGTCCCTCGAGGGCGCGCGCAACAAGGCAATGATCGCCGGGATCAGCATCACGAAGATCAGCACGAAGGCGCCCAACGCCGAGCGCGTCGCCACAAAGAGCCAGGGCGTTCCCGCCGCAAGGCTCACGATCAGCGGTCGGCGCACATGGTCCCAATCCTCGGCTCCCGCACGCCGCAAAAGGCCATACCCTGCCGAGACCACCAGCCAGAGATAGATCACGCCCCAGATCGCAAAGGCATAGCCTGCGGGCTGCACCGGCGGGTCGATCTGCGGCACCGGCAGCTGATCCGGGCGAAACCCGGTGAAGGGCGGACTGGCCAAAGGCGAAAGCACGAAGGTCAGGGTGAGCAGGGCGACACCAAGCGCGAGAAGTCTGGTCATGCCCCAGCCTAGCCCAGCCTGCGGCGACGGGTCCATCGCCGCCACAGCGCCTGCCCCAAAGATCGCCGGAAAAGGGGGTTTCCATCGCGCGGGATATTTCCTATACGCGCGCATCCGCCCGGGCTGCATCCGCAGATCATGGTGGAACTTACATGGGCCCTGCTGGACGACATCCCGGCTTGCGCCGTCACACAAACCTGAACAGGAGATCCCGATGTCGATCACGATCGAAGAAAAAACACGCCTCATCAAGGAATACGCGACCAAGGAGGGCGACACTGGCTCCCCCGAGGTGCAAATCGCGATCCTGTCGAGCCGCATCGCCACCCTGACCGAGCACTTCAAGACCCACAAGAAGGACAACCACTCCCGTCGTGGCCTTCTCAAGCTCGTGGCCCAGCGCCGCAAGCTGCTGGACTATGTGCGCGGCAAGGACGAAGCCCGCTACCAGAAACTGATCTCGTCCCTGGGCCTGCGCCGCTAAGCGCTCCAAAGCCTGAGCTGAGATCGACCAGAGAAAGCCCGCTCCACCCGAGCGGGCTTTTTGCTGTTTGGGCGGGGATGTGTTCTGCGCGGCACGCACGGCACCGAGGTGGGCCCCTCAGATATAGCGGTACATGAAGGTGGTCGCGTGCCGCGCCTGACCATCCGGATCAAGGGCGTAGTCCGGCATCACCCCCGCCCGTTGGAACCCCATTTCGCGATAGAAGCTTTCGGAAGTATCGCCCGTGCGCGTGTCCAAGGTGACGAGGGTCTTGCCCGCGCCCGCCGCCCGCGCGAGCGCTTCCGCCATCAAAGCCTGACCGATGCGCCGGCGCCGGTGGTGCGGATGGACCATCATTTTCGCGACCTCCGCGCGATGGGGCTGGTTGGGCGGCATCGCGAGGATCACCTGTACCGTGCCCACCAAGCGCTCCCCGTCAAAGGCGCCGAGCAGCACCCGCGCCTGCGCCGCCACAAGCGATCCCACCTGATCCCGCCAAAAACGCTGTGCCTCTGCCGCGCTGAGCGTGGCCATGAACCCGATGGCCGCGCCATCCAGAACGCTCGCGCGCAGCACCTCACAGAGATCCTCGAGACTGCGCGCCAGATCGGCCGCGGTCAGTTCGCGAATGTCACAGGGCTGTGCCGTCATGACAGCGCAATCAGATAGGTACAGGGCGTGTCGGTCGTCTCGAACACGGTCTCGCCGAACAGAACATAGCGCAGGCAATCCCCCGGACGCAGGAGATGGCGCGTGCCCTCGACCGTGATCTCCATCTCGCCCGAGAGCACATAGACATGATGTTCCTGCCCCGGAACCGCCGGTGCGGCATAGGCGATGCGTTGCCCGGCACTCAGGGCGCCTTCGATCAGCTCGATGGAAAGCGATCCGTTGGGCGGCGAGACGCTCCGGCGTTGAAACCCGTGCTCGGGATCGTGCCAGAGGGCTTGGTCCGCGCGCCGCAGCACCGGCTGGAACCCTTGCTCCAACGGTCCCAGAAGGAGCGAGATCGGCAGGGCATAGGCGGTTGCGAGACGGCCAAGGGTCTCGGCGGTCGGGCTGACCTCTGCATTTTCGATCCGGGACAGGGTGGCACGGCTCACGCCGCTCCGCTCGGCCAGCGCGGCGAGGGTGAAGCCATGCCTGTCCCGCAGAAAGCGAAGATGCGTGGCCAGTTTGGCAGTCTCGGGTGAGGTCTCGATTCTCATATTCGGAATTAATCCCGAAATTGGAACGAAGGGCAAGACCAGACCGTGCCCCATAAGGACCTGACACGACCGCGGCGGGCGTGGCATTTAACGCGCAGCTCTTCCGCTCAGATCAAGATCGGCCACCAGCGGATAGTGATCCGTGGGCCATTCACCCTCAAACTGCTGGCGCAGCACGACGGGCGGGCCCAATGCAGCGATAGGCCCAGCCAAGGCGATATGGTCGATCGCCCCGAAGAGGTTGAGGCCTCGATTGAAATGGTAAGTCGCGCCTTCGACCGGCAGGAACTCCCAACCTGCCTCTTCAAGGATCTCGACCGTGGTCGCGCCGAGCCGGGCGTTGAGGTCCCCGACCAAGACGACCCGCTCCCCCGCGGCCAGTGGCGCGGCCAGACGCTCCGCCACCAGCGCCGCCGAGAGCCGCCGGTTCGACCCGCTCTTGAACTCGAAATGGACGTTGACCACGCGCAGTTCCTCACCGCTCGACAACTCCCGGAACCGCGCCCAGGAGGCAAAGGCCGGGAAGGAGCCGTTGAAGGTCCGCGAATAGATCACATCCGGCGTGTCGGAGAAGAAGAACCACCCCTCCTCCAGCACCTCAAGCCGGTCCGAGCGGTAGAAGATCGGCTGGGTCTGAGGCGTCTGCCGCCAATCGCCGTGATGGGTCGCGGCATAGCGCGGATTGCGCGCCAGCAGCCAATCCCGGGCCAGATTGACACTACCATCGGAGCCGTTCTGGAAGCTCTCCATCTCCTGAAAGGCGACAAGATCCGCATCCAGCGTCTTGAAGGCGGCATCCAGCGGTCCTTTGCGCCGTTCCCAATCACCGAGTGACCAAGGCCCCTCCGGCTGGGTCAGGACGATGTAATGGACGTTGTAGCTCGCCAGTCGCAGCGCGCCCTCCGGTGCCGCCGCCAGGCTGTCTGAGCCGGAATGGCGCCAGACCTGCGCGCAGGCCGCCAACGCCAGAACCGCCAGCCCACCCGTCACATATCGCAAGATCCGCCCCATGCACGTCCCCTTTCATGGCCAAGATACGGCGAAAATACCGCATCCTGTTAGCGCGCAAAGATTGCCTGTTTTCTTGGCGCTGCAAAACGTGTATCTGCCGCGCATCTGAGACGTGACGCTCGGACCCCGGCGTGATGCGAAGGACAGGGGTCGGCGGCAATGGGGCCGCCACATGAACGGGAGACCCGGAAGGCCGGGAGTGCTCCCCTACAGGAAAAACAGATGTTCAAAGAAGTCAAAAAGACAATGGAATGGGGGGAAGATACGCTGACCCTCGAGACGGGCAAGATCGCTCGTCAGGCCGATGGCTGCGTGATCGCCACCTATGGCGAAACCTCCGTGATGGCGGCCGTCACCTATGCCCGGGCGCAAAAGCCGGGTCAGGATTTCTTCCCGCTGACCGTCCACTACAACGAGAAATACTATGCCGCCGGTAAAATCCCGGGTGGCTTCTTCAAGCGCGAGGCGCGCCCGACCGAGAAAGAGACGCTGACCTCGCGTCTCATCGACCGTCCGATCCGCCCGCTCTTTGTCGACGGGTTCAAGAACGAAGTGCTGGTGATCTGCACCGTGCTGTCCCACGATCTGGAAAACGACCCGGATATCGTGGCGATGATCGCGGCCTCTGCGGCGCTGACCATTTCCGGCGTGCCCTTCATGGGTCCGATCGCCGGTGCGCGCGTGGGCTTTGAGGATGGCGAATACGTCCTGAACCCGGTCGTGGACGACATGCAAGACCTGCGCTCCAACCCGGATCAGCGTCTGGATCTCGTCGTGGCGGGCACCAAGGACGCCGTGATGATGGTGGAATCCGAAGCCTACGAGCTCAGCGAAGCCGAGATGCTCGGTGCTGTGAAGTTCGGTCACGAGCAGATGCAGCCGGTCATCGACCTGATCATCGATCTGGCCGAAGACGCCGCGAAAGAGCCCTTCGACTTCCAGGCGCCCGACTACTCCGAGCTTTACGCGAAGATCAAAGCAGCCGGCGAAGAGCAGATGCGCGCCGCTTTTGCGATCACCGACAAGCAGGAGCGTGTGGCTGCCATTGGGGCCGCCCGTGACGCGATCCTCGCCACTCTGAGCGACGAAGAGCAGATCGACCCGAACCTCGGCTCGGCCATGAAGAAGCTCGAATCCAGCATCCTGCGCGGCGACGTGGTCAAAAACGGCCGCCGGATCGACGGGCGTGCCCTCGACACCGTGCGCCCGATCGTGGCCGAAGCGGGCCTTCTGCCCCGGACCCACGGCTCGGCGCTCTTCACGCGCGGCGAGACCCAGGGCCTTGTGGTCACCACCCTGGGCACGGGCGATGATGAGCAGTTCATCGACGCGCTGCATGGCAACTTCAAATCCAACTTCCTGCTGCACTACAACTTCCCGCCCTACTCGGTCGGCGAAGTGGGCCGCTTTGGCCCTCCGGGACGGCGCGAGATCGGCCACGGCAAGCTCGCATGGCGCGCCCTGCAGGCGGTTCTGCCCGCAGCAACCGACTTCCCCTACACCATCCGCATCGTTTCGGAGATCACCGAATCCAACGGCTCGAGCTCCATGGCCTCGGTCTGCGGCGGCTCGCTTTCGATGATGGATGCCGGTGTTCCGCTGAAAGCCCCGGTCGCCGGTGTGGCCATGGGCCTGATCCTCGAGGATGACGGCTCCTACGCGGTCCTGACCGATATTCTCGGCGACGAGGATCACCTGGGCGACATGGACTTCAAGGTGGCCGGCACCGAAGAGGGCATCACCTCGCTGCAAATGGACATCAAGGTCGCGGGCATCACGCCTGAGATCATGGAGAAAGCGCTGGATCAGGCCAAGCAGGGCCGTCTGCACATCCTCGGCGAGATGGGCAAAGCCCTCTCCGAAGGGCGTTCGGAATTCTCCGAGCACGCGCCCCGGATCGAGACCATGCAGATCCCGACCGACAAGATCCGCGAAGTCATCGGCTCCGGCGGCAAGGTCATCCGCGAGATCGTCGAGACCTCTGGCGCGAAAGTGGACATCAACGATGACGGCATCATCAAGATTGCCTCCGCCAATGGCGAAGCAATCAAGAAAGCCTATGAAATGATCCACTCGATCGTGGCTGAGCCCGAAGAGGGCAAGGTCTATACCGGGACCGTGGTGAAGATCGTCGATTTCGGTGCCTTCGTGAACTTCTTCGGCAAGCGCGACGGTCTGGTGCACGTCTCCCAGATCGAAAACCGCCGCCTGAACCATCCCTCCGATGTGCTGAAGGAAGGTCAGGAAGTGAAGGTCAAGCTTCTGGGCTTTGATGATCGCGGCAAGGTGCGCCTGTCCATGAAAGTCGTGGATCAGGAAACCGGCGAAGAGATCAAGAAGGAAGCGCCCGCCGACTGATCGGCAGCTTTCTGAACGGTTTGAGCACCCCCGGCCCTGCGCCGGGGGTGTTTGCTTTTGCGGCCTTGGGCCTTGGCGGCCCTGCCGCGATGGTTCATGTTGCATATCCGGGATCGGCGCAGGCCGACCCGCTCCTGACTGGTCCATCACTTGAGTGCCCCATGCCGATTTCCCCTGCCGCAATGCCTGTGACGCGCCTGGCGCATCTGCTCTGGGCATGTCTTCTGGTCCTCACCCTCAGCGCCTTGTGGAGCGTGCAGGTACACGCCCAGTCGACCTTTCCCATTCCGGGGGTCAGCACGGGCGGAGAGGCCAGCAGTGACACGGGCGCCGAACCAGCGGCAGAGGCGGACCCGACCCAGGCCCTGATCGAGATCCTGCAGGATGATGCGGCCCGCGCCGCCCTGATCAGCCAGCTGGAGGCCGCCGCAGGCGCCCCCCCGGCCCCGAGCGAGACCAATGGCGGCGCTGGCCCCCGCAGCGCCGTGCCGCAGAGCGAGACCGCCCCGGCGCCCCAGAACGGCAACTTCTCGACCCGGCTGGTGCATCAATTGCGCACGGAAGTGGCCTCGGATGTGCGTGACTTTGTCTCGCGGGTGGAGCGGATCCCCACGACCCTGATGCTGGCGCTGCGGGGGTTTGAGACCGAGATCATCCTTTCGGTGATCCGCGATCTGGCCGAGGCAGTACTGATCAGCTACGCGGCGCTTATCGCGCTGCGCTTTGCCGCGCGGCCCATGCTGCGCGCTCTGGGGCGACGGGCCGTCAGCGCCAATTGGTTCTACCGCTTCATCCTGCGGCTTGTGGGTACAGCGATCATCACCCTTGCCATCCCCCTCGCCGGGGTGATCGGCGTGACTGCCGTGACATTCCTGATGGAGAACGGCGAAGGCGGTGTCTCCTTCAGCACAGCTCAAACGGCCTTCTTTGCCGCCTTCGTGCTGGTCGAGACACTCAAGATCCCGTCGCGCTTTGTCCTGACACCCCGGTCCAGCGACCTGCGCCTGATCGCGGTCAGCGACAAGGCCGCGCACCGGATGCAGCGCATGCTGGCCTTTGCCATCGGGCTGGCCGGTTACGGGCAGCTTGTGGCCGTTCCGGTGGTCACCGCAGAGACCTCGATCTTTATCGGACGGGCCGTCTCGACCCTGCTCGGGGCGGTGGTGATCCTCTATCTCTTCTTTGTGGTTTTGCGTTTTCGCAAGGCGGTGGCGAACTGGCTGACCCGAAACTCCGAAGAGGACGCCACGCTGGACGAGGTGCTCGCGTTTTTTGCCATGCGCTGGCATTGGCCGGTGCTGATCTATCTGGGCTATCTGCTGACCATCGTGCTGACCCGGCCCGGCAATGTGCTGGGACCGCTGGCCATCGACACGGTCAAAGTGCTGGCCATCATTGCCGCCGGAGGCACAGCGACCGCACTGGCCCGCCGCGCGACCCGTCGTCGGGTCCGCCTGCCTCAGGCGGTGGACAGCCGCCTGCCCCTGCTGGCCGGGCGGCTCAACCGGCTCCTGCCTGCGACGTTGATCGTGCTGCGGGTCGGGATTGTCCTGCTGGTGGTGCTGAGCGTGCTCGACGTGCTGGGTGGCTTCGATCTGAGCGGCTATCTCGGCTCAGCCGCTGGAGCCAACATGATCAGTGCGATCTTTGGTGTGATCCTCGCGGGCGTTCTGGTGGCGGTCGTCTATCTCGCGATCTCGTCCTGGGTGGATTACCAGCTCAACCCCTTCGTGGGCACGGCGCCGACCCCGCGCATGGTCACCCTGCTGACCCTGCTGCGCAATGCGGTCACCATCGTGCTCGTGATTTTCGGCTCAATGTTTGCCCTCTCGGAGCTTGGCCTCAATATCGGTCCGCTTCTGGCCTCTGCCGGTGTGCTCGGCCTCGCGATCTCGTTTGGCGCGCAAAAGCTGGTGGAGGACATTATCACAGGCGTCTTCATCCAGTTCGAGAACGCCATGAATGTCGGCGATGTGGTGGATGTGGGCGGCGTGGTCGGCTCGGTCGAGAAGCTCACCGTCCGCTCGGTCACCCTGCGCGACGTGCAGGGCGTGGTGCATATGATCCCGTTCTCCTCGGCCTCGATGATCTCGAACTACATGCGCGAGTTCTCCTTCTATGTCTGCGACATGGGCGTGGCCTATCGCGAGGATATCGACACTTCGAAACAGGCCATGTTCGACGCGTTCGAAGAACTGCGCAGCGATCCGGAGCAGGGCAGCTTCCTCCTCGGCGATCTGGAATGGTTCGGCCTGAACTCCTTCGGCGACAGCGCGATCGTGCTGCGCGCGCGGATCAAGACCCAGCCGGGCAAGCAATGGGGCGTGGGACGCGCCTATAACCTCATCCTGAAGCGGATCTTCGACGAGCGCGGGATCGAGATCCCCTTCCCGCATCAGACGATCTATTTCGGCGAGGATCGCAAAGGCAAGGCGCCTCCGGTCCATGTGATGATGCAGACGAGCAGCCCCGAAGCCTCTCAGGCCCATCCCGTGGCCGAGGCGATCCCGGAGGCGAGCGGGCCGCAAATGCTGGACGTGCCGTCCAGCGATGGGGACGATCCCGGGCGCTAGGTGGCGCCCGGCGTGTTCGGTCTCGCGTCAGCCCGCGGCGAAGGTTTCGGCGAACTGATCGCGCAGCACGTTTTTCTGAACCTTGCCCATGGTGTTGCGCGGCAGCGCCTCCATCACCACCAGCTTGCGCGGCTGCTTGAACCGAGCAAGCTCGCCGGTGATCTGGTCAGCGACAGCCTCCAGGTCGATCTCGGCCCCGCCTTTGGGCACGAGCACGCCCACAACGCTCTCACCGAAATCCGGGTGCGGCACGCCGATTACGGCGGATTCGAGCACACCCGGCGCCTGGTCGAGGGCAAGCTCGACCTCCTTGGGATAGATGTTGTAGCCGCCTGAAATGATCAGGTCCTTGCCGCGTCCGACGATCTGCACATAGCCCTGATCATCGATCAGGCCGAGATCGCCGGTGATGAAGAACCCGTCCGCGCGCAGCTCGGCGGCGGTCTTCTCGGGCATCTGCCAATAGCCCTGGAACACATTGGGCCCGCGCACTTCGATCTGACCGATCTCCCCCTGGGCGAGCTCCGCCCCGGTCTCGGGATCGGTGATCTTGAGCTCGATCCCCGGCAGCGGATGGCCCACCGTCCCGGCCCGGCGCGCGCCATCATAGGGGTTGGAGGTGTTCATATTCGTCTCGGTCATCCCGTAGCGCTCAAGGATCCGATGCCCCGTGCGGTCCTCAAACTCGCGATGGGTTTCGGCAAGGAGCGGCGCGGAGCCGGACACGAAGAGCCGCATATGGGAGACGAGTTCCTTGTCGAACCGCGCATCGCCCAGAAGCCGCGTGTAGAAGGTCGGCACGCCCATCATGGAGGTCGCGCGCGGCAGGGCGGCGATCATCGCATCCGTGTCGAACTTCGGCAGGAAGATCATCGCCCCCCCCGCCAGGAGGGTGATGTTCGTCGCCACGAACAGCCCGTGGGTGTGGAAGATCGGCAGCGCATGCAGAAGCGTATCCTCCGCCGTGAAGCGCCAGAAATCGATCAGCACCTCGGCATTGGAGAGCAGGTTCTCCTGGCTCAGCATCGCCCCTTTGGAGCGGCCCGTGGTGCCCGACGTATAGAGAAACGCCGCCAGATCTTCGCGCGTGCGGGGCACGGTCTCGAACTCTGCGGGCGCTTGGGCGGCGGCCTCGGCAAAGCTGCCCTGCCCATCCGCGCCGAGGGTCAGCAGCGTCGCGCCCGCCTCCGCCGCGACCGGGGTCAGCCCCGCCTCGGCCCGGGGATCGCAGAGTACGAGCTTGGCACCGGAATTGCCCACGAAATAGCTGACCTCCGCCGGAGTATAAGCGGTGTTGAGCGGCAGGAACACGATCCCCGCCTGCACGCAGGCCGCATAGACCGCGAGCGCTTCGGGGGATTTCTCGACCTGCACCGCAAGCCGGTCCCCGGGGGCCAGCCCCTGCGCCGTCAGGGTCGCGGCGAACCGCGCGGCCAGCGCGACGAACGCCCCATGGCTCAGGGTGCTCCCATCGGGCAGATGGAGGAACGGCGCGTCACTGCCGACATGGATCCCGAACAGGGCGTCATAGAGCGGGTTGGTCATATCTCGGTCTTCTCTTTCAGGTCGGCGGCAGGCGCGCGCTTGGCAAGCGCGGCCACATCGCGGGTCATCGCGATCCGCGCATCGCTGGCATAGGCGGTGTGGTTGTCGGCGATCCGGTCAAGATCGTAAAGGTAGTTCACCATCACGCCGCCCGATTGGCTCTGGCCATTCTCCGACAGGTCCGCATCCGCGTGAAGCGCGTGGATCAACGCCCCATTGCCCAGATGGAACCGGGCCACCGGATCGCGCGGACCGGCCCCGCGCCCCTTGACCTGGGTGAGGTAATGGGCGGCCAAGGCGCGCTGCGCCTCGGGGGCGTCGGGCCAGTCCAGTCCGGCCTCGGTCACCCATCCCATCAGTCCTGGCAAAGGCGAGAGCGTCACGAAATTCGAGATCTGCGGCAACGCCCTTTGCAGATCGGTCACCACCTGCTTGATCAGGAAATTGCCAAACGAGATCCCGGCGAGCCCCGCCTGACAGTTGGAAATCGAATAGAAGGCCGCTGTGCTCGCCTCCGCCGGGTCCATCTCGTCCCGTTCGGCCGTCAGCAGCGTCTGGATCGAGCCGGGCACCCCGTCGAGCAGCGCGACCTCGACAAAGATCAGCGGCTCATCGGGCATGGCCGGGTGAAAGAACGCGAAACAGCGGCGATCCTCCGGCTCCAGACGACGACGCAGGTCGTCCCAGCTGTCGATCGCGTGGACGGCCTCATAGGCGATGATCTTCTCTAGGATATGGGCCGGGCTTTCCCAAGTGATCGGGCGCAGCACCAGAAAGCCGCGGTTGAACCAGCTCTTGAAGAGGTGCCGGAAATCGAGGTCGACGCGGGCCAGCGCCGGTTCCTCCGCCAGCATGGTCAAGAGGTCTGCGCGCATGGCCACAAGCTGTGCCGTGGCGCCCTGGACCTGATTGAGACGGCGGGCGAGCTCCTGCCGCGGCGGCTCACTCAGGGCGGCGAAACGCCGATAGGCCGCCGCGTCGCGATCCGCGCTGAAGGCCGCGAGCGCCTCTTCCAAAGCGGCAAGGTCGAGATCCATCTCTTCGGCGAGATACCGGAACCACTCCAATCGCTCCGCCCGCCCCGCCGCCGCGTAGCGGTCGAGCAAGGCGTGGGCCAGCGCCCCGCCCGTCCCCTCGGCCCGGGTCTCGACCAGCGCGCGGCTGAGCTCCGGCAAGGACCGACCATCGGGTGCACCCGCCCGGTAGCGCCGCTCAAAGAGCGTGCCCAGAAGGTCGGCCATCACGCTCAAAAGCTCGGTCCCATCACCGCGTCGGGCAGCCATGTGGCGATGCCGGGAAAGACGCACAAGATCAGGATGGCGATCACCATGCAGGCCACGAAGGGCAGCGAGCCCATCAGGATGGTCTTGAGCTTGATATCCGGCGCGATGCCGTTGATCACATAAAGGTTCAGCCCCACGGGCGGCGAGATCAGCCCGATCTCCATGTTGATCGTCAGGATCACCGCGAACCAGATCGGGTCGAACCCGGCGGTGGTGATGATCGGCAAGAGCACCGGCGCGGTCATCAGGATCACGGCCACGGGCGGCAGGAAGAAGCCCGCCACCAGCAGAAAGACGTTGATCGCCGCCATCAGGACCCAGCGGTTGACCTCAAGCGTGCCGATCCACTCGGCAATCGCCTGGGTGATGAAGAGGCTCGACAGCATGTAAGAAAACACGCCCGCCGCCGCGATGATGAAGAGGATCATCACGCTCTCCTTGGTGCTGTCGCGCAGCACCGTCCAGAGCGCCGAGGGTGCCCAGAGCTTGTAGATGATCATCGCGATCAGCAGACAGAGGAGCGCGCCCACCGCAGCCGTCTCGGAGGGCGTCGCGATCCCGCCATACATGGCATAGAGCACGCCGATGATGATCCCGATGAAGGGCAGGACACGCGGCAGGATCTCGAGCTTTTCCTTCCAGCTATAGACCGTGCGGGACATCACCGCCGTGTTCCCGGATTTCCACGTGGAATAGAGCGACCAGGCCATGAAAAGGCCAACCAGCAAGAGCCCCGGGAAGACCCCGGCGAGAAAGAGGCGGCCAATCGAGGTCTCGGTCGCGATACCGTAGACGATCATCGTGACCGAGGGCGGGATCAGGATGCCCAGCGTGCCGCCCGCCGCAATCGATCCGGCGGCGACCCCGTCGGGATATCCGCGCTTGCGCATCTCGGGGATGCCCATCTTGCCGATCGCAGCGCAGGTGGCCGGGCTCGACCCGGACATGGCCGCAAAGAGCGCGCAGGCCCCGAGATTCGAGATAACAAGCCCCCCCGGCACCCGGGTCAGCCAACGTTCCAGCGCCTCATAGAGGTCTGCGCCCGCCCGGGTCGAGGCGATGGACGCCCCCATGATGATGAACATCGGGATCGAAAGGAGGGCGAAATTGTCGAGCTTGCCGAAGAAGATCTCGGGCATGAGCTCCAGTGAGCGCATCCCGTCGAAGACAATCAGGAACCCGGCAGACACGATCAACAGACCAATGGCCACGGAGACGCCGGAAAACAGGACGATAATGGTGGCGAAGGCAACGAGCGCGCCAAGTGTAAGCGGATCCATCAGCCCTCCTCCTCAAGTCCGAAGGGCGCGTCGATGCGCAGGATCACGGCCACGAGGTCCGCGATGAGCTGCAGCATCAGAAGCCCAAAGCCCAGCGGGATCGCGAGATAGGGGATCCAGAGTTTTGGGCCCCAAACCGTGTCCGAGCGCCAACCCCGGTCCCAGGCGAAGTGCCAGTATTCGAACCCGTAAAACAGCATGATCCCGATAATCAGGATCGACACGCTCAAGGTGAGAATCGCCATGCTCCGGCGCAGGCGCGGCCCCATCATCAGCGGGATGAGGTCCACATTCACATGGCCGCGCAGGCGCTGAACGTAAGGCAACCCGATCAGGGTCGCGCCGACCACGAGGTAGATCACCGCTTCGGTCTGCCACACGGTCGAGCCATTGAGCACGAAGCGGATGAAGATCATCTGGCAGGTCAGGCCCACCGCGATGACGATCATCGATGCCGAGAGCCAACCGGCGAGTGTCGAGAGAGCTGCCACAGCCTTCAGAAAGGGGTTACCCCCTGTCCGGGCCACGGCAGCAGAGCTTTGCCCTGCCATGGACTGACCTCAGTTCTTGGAATTCCGGGGAAAGGGGGCGGCGACGGGCGCCGCCCCGGTCGTTTCAGGCGCGGATCACTCGACCGCGAGCGCCAGATCCAGCAGGGCCTGCCCGTCCGGCGTGTCTTCGACGAACTTCGCGTATGAGGTTTCCTGCGCCAGCGCGCGCCACGCGTCAAAGTCTTCCTGGCTCATGGAGGCGATCTCAACCCCGGCCTTCTCGAACACCTCGGCGGAGGCCGCGTCCTGCTTCTTGGCCTCTTCGAGATAGTACGCTTCGGCCTTGGCCGCACCCGCCATCAGCGCCGCCTGCTGGGCCTCGTTCAGCCCATCAAAGGTCGATTTGTTCATCAAAAGCGGCTGATACATGAACCACAGGGCGAAATCCGACGCAGGCGTGTAGCAGGCCACCTGCTCATAGATCCGGTAGGACACGAAAGAGCTCGACGAGGTGTTCGCCGCGTTCAAAACGCCGGTCTGCATGGCGTTGTAGATCTCCGAGCTCGCCATGGAGGCGATGGAGGCACCAGCGCCCGCGAGCATCTGCTCAAACGCCTTGCCCGCCGCACGGGTCTGCATACCCTGCACATCGCCGGGCGCGGTGATGCACTTGTCCTTGCCGACGAAGCCCCCGGCCAGATAGCCATGGACCAGCACCATCACGTCATCATCGGCCATCTTGGCCTCGATGGCCTCCATGAAGGCGCTCTCGTTCAGGCGCGCCGCGTGATCGTGGTTCTTCACCAGCCCCGGCATCAGGGTCAGGTTGAAGGCCGGCTGCTGCCCGCCCGCATAGCTGAGCGGGAAGACGGTCATGTCGAGCTGCCCGCGCGACAGGGGCTTATACTGCTCCCGCGCCTTGAAGAGCGATTGCGAGCCGAAAATCTTGATATCGAGGTCCACATCCGCCGCAGCCACCTCATCGGCCACAATCTGCGCAACCTGATGGCGGATGTCCTTGTTGGACCATTGGTGGGACAAGCGCAGCTCGGTCGCGCTTGCCGTGGTGGCCAATCCCAGAGCCGTTGCCGCGACTGCGGCCAGCAAAGATGATTTCATGTCGTTTCCTCCCTTATCCGCGCCGCATCTCGCTCGGGCGCGCTGGTCCTAAGCTTAGGGAGGCATGGCCATCTGTCAATCATATTGTATACAATTTTTGTGCCATTGCATTCTATTGACGGGCGAGGCATCATACCCGGATGGAGACGCGCCGCGCCGATACCATCGCCCTCGAGCTGGAGAACATGATCCTCACCGGCGCTTTCGCCGATGGCGACCGGTTGAACGAGATCAAACTCGCCGCGCATTTCAACGTTTCCCGCACCCCGATTCGCGAGGCCTTTCATCAGCTTGGGACCGCCGGGCTGGTGGAACAAATCCCCCGTCGCGGGGTGTTTGTCCGCCATCCGGGACCAATGGAACTGGTCGCGCTCTTTGAATACATGGCCGAGCTTGAGGCCGCCTGCGGACGCCTTGCTGCGCCGCGAATCTCGGAGGCCGCTCTGGCCGAACTGGAGGCGGCAAATGCCACCTGCGCCGAGGCCGTGGCCGCCGGGGATAGCGATGGCTACTACGCCGAGAATGAGCGATTTCACCGGATCATCTATGCCGAATGTGGCAATTCCTTCCTGCAAACCGACGTGGAACGCCTGCATAAGCGGCTCAAGCCCTTCCGCCGGATGCAGTTGCAACTGCGCGGGCGTCTCGCCCAATCCATGGCTGAACATGAGCAGATCGTGGCCGCTCTGACCGCCGCCGACGGGGCTGCGGCGGCCGCGATTCTGCGTGATCACGTGGCCGTTCAGGGCGAGAAATTTCACCACCTTCTGGCCGGATTGAAACGGGTGGCCGAGTAAATACGCGCCTTTCCACCGGCCCGATGTTTGAGATCGGCCATTTTTTGCGATAAGACCTCGGGCCAGCCATCCCTCGGGTGGATTTCAGAACGAGTTTGTTAGGTACGCAGGGATGACGGAGATTTTCACAGATCGCATGATTGCGTCGGTGCTGGAGCGTGTGGCCACGGCGGAGCGCGTGGATTACGAGCTGGCCCGGGCCCTCGCCGAGGAGTTCCCCGAGGCGAGCGGCCTCGCGCTGGTCTTTGCGATCACCTCAGCGGCCAGCGGGCTGGAAGACATCTCGGGCGACGCACGGGTCCCCGCGCTGTATCGCCTGGCCGCGATGATCGCCGCGGATCTCTTTGCCTTCGAGGCGCGCAATGCGCCCCTGCCCGATGGGGCTGCGCTCCGCGCCCTGTGGCTGTCGGAGCTGCCTGCTCAGGACTGAGCCGCTTCAGCCGCCGCCCGGATCGCCGCGATATTGGCGCCGTAAGGGGCCGGATCCTCAACCGAGCCGCCCTTGAACACGGCCGACCCGGCGACCAGCACATCCGCCCCCGCCGCCGCCACGATTGGCGCGGTCTGGGGCGTCACGCCGCCATCGATCTCGATATGGATCGGACGATCCCCGATCATCGCGCGCAGATCGCGGATCTTGGCGCTCAGATCGATGAATTTCTGACCGCCAAAGCCAGGGTTCACGGTCATCACGCAGACCAGATCCACCATATCCAAAAGATGCGCCACATCCCCAAGCCCGGTGCCCGGGTTCAGCGCCAGCCCTGCCTTGGCCCCGGCTCCGCGGATCGCCTGCAAGGTGCGGTGGATATGCGGCCCGGCCTCCAGATGCGCCGTGATCACATCCGCGCCGGCGTCCGCAAAAGCCTCGATATAGGGATCCACCGGCGCGATCATCAAATGGACATCCATCACCCCCTTGATATGGGGCCGGATCGCCGCACAGGTCGCGGGGCCAAAGGTGATGTTCGGCACGAAATGCCCGTCCATCACATCCACATGCACCCAATCTGCGCCCTGCGCCTCCACAGCAGCGCATTCCGCACCGAAATTCGCAAAATCGGCGGCGAGGATGGACGGGGCGATCTTGATGGAACGGTCAAAAGCCATGGGCGGTCTCCTTTGGGCGCTCCTTAACTTGGCGCAAGCCAAGGATCAATGAACCGCGCCCCCTCATTGTTCCGGAAATACTCCGGGGGGCGGCCCGGCACGGGCCGTGGGGGCCGCGCCCCCCCCCCCCCCCCCCCCCGCCCCCCCCCCCCCCCCCCCCCCCCCCGACCGGCGCCAAAGGGGGGCCATC
>NZ_JBNAGH010000001.1:989632-1149888 GCF_049801095.1 Dinoroseobacter sp. S76
AAATCCGCGGGGGGCGCCCGGGCGGGGGGGGGGGGGCCCGCCCCCCCTCCACACCCGCCCTCAAACGCCGACCGGCACCACCCGCAGCGAGACGATCTCATAGGGCGTCAGATCCACGGTCGCGACGCGGTCCCGCAGCGCGACAGGCCCCAGATCCGCCTCGAGGATGGTGACCTTCCGCACCTCCGCCACATCGAACCCAAACCGCAGATCCACCGGCCCGCGCGTGCGCTCATTCTCGAAGATCCGCACGATATAGCCACGCCCATCCTCGGCCTGCTTGACCGTCTCGACCACGGTCGAGAAGCCCGATACGCCCACCATCTGGACCAAAGGCGCGGCCCCCTGCCCGCCCGACACAGGACGGCACAGAACCGGATTGTTCAGGACATAGCCGCTCTCGGTCACATCCGAGCGCCAATTCCCCTCATGGGGGAGCAGCGCATAGGTCATCTCATGGCGGCCCTGATCCTGCTCGGGATCCGGCATGGTCGCGGATTTCAGCAGGCTGAGCCGCATGACATTATCGCGGATATCATAGCCGTATTTGCAATCGTTGAGCAGGGCGACGCCGTAATTGCCCTCGCTCAGATCCGCCCATTTATGCCCCACGCTCTCGAACCGCGCCCAGTCCCAACTGGTGTTGGAATGGGTGCTCCGCTCCGTATTACCGAACTGGATGTCATAGGTCGCGCGCGGGCTGAAGACCGCGACCGGGAAGGCGCATTTCAGCAGGATGTGGGAGGCCTGCCAGTCCACCTCCGTCTTGAACTCGATCCGCTTGGAGTTGTGATGCAGGCAGATCCGCTGGGTGATGGTGGAGCCGCGCCAGTGATGTTCCACCTCAAGGCTTGCGCGCAGCGGGCCGCGTTCGGTGATCTCGAAGCGCACGGGCGCGTCGATCACCTCGCAGCGATCCTCGTAGAAGATGTCGATATCCCAGGCGTCCCAAACCATGGGCCTGTCCTCAAAGGCCAGAAGCTGGTTGCCAAAGGCGTCCTCGGCCAGCACCTCCCGCAGGGCGGTCTTGTCAAAAACAGAGACCAGCTGGCCGTTTGGCGCCACATGCACCCGGATCAGATCATTCTCAAGCACCGCGCCATCGGGGAACTCGGTGATCCGGAGCTCAGTCGGCTCCGGCGCCTCCTCCGACGGGCCAAGGCCAAGCGCCGCATAGCCCGGCAGAGCCGGCAGGTCGATCAGCGTGCCGCCCTCCACCCCTTGGGTCCGCAAGACCCGACCCGAGCGCAAATCCGCGAGGCCCGAGACCGCCGCCCCGATCCAGCCGATCCGATCCACCGAGAACCCCGTGGGGTTCACGGCCATGACCTCGGCCTCTGTGGGCATCTGCGTGCCCAGCGCCGTCAATGCGGCCTCCCGCAGGGCCGTGCCCGTCTCCATCACCTTCGCATAATCCCGCTCCGCATCCGCGAAAACCTCGGTGATCGAGGTCCCCGGCAGGATGTCATGGAACTGGTTGAGCAGCACGAGCTTCCACGCCTCCTCCAGCGCGGCGACGGGGTACTCCGCCCCCGTGGTCAACCCGGCGAGGCTCGCCAGAAACTCCACATCATGGAGCAGGATCTCCGCCTTGCGATTGGCCCGCTTGATCCGCGCCTGGCTTGTCAGAGTGCCGCGATGGAGCTCCAGATAAAACTCCCCGGACCAGGTGGGCAGGTCATGGGCGACCTCGGCCTCCACCCGTTCAAAGAAATCGCGCACCTTGCCCATCCGGACCCGCGGCGTGCCCGGCAGCGCATCATAGGCCCGCGCCGCATCGATCAGCTCCCGCGTCGGGCCGCCGCCACCATCGCCGTAGCCGAAGCAGGTGATCAGCTCCTGATGCAGGTGCTTCTGACGGAAATTCTCCCATGTGCCAAAGACCTCGCGCGCGGTCATCTCCGCCTTGTAGGTCGTGGGATGGGGCAGGTATTGCACGGTCGAGGGCGTCGTCAGGAAATGGCTCAGCACGCGGGAGCCATCGATCCCCTCCCACCAGAAGAGCTGGTTCGGCATCTGGTTATACTGGTTCCAGTTCAGCTTATTGGCCACGAACCATTTCATCCCGGCCTGCTTCATCAGCTGCGGCAAGGCGGCGGTGAACCCGAACGTATCGGGCAGCCAGAGCACGGGAGTCTCGGCCCCCTCGCCGAACTGGTCCTCGTAATAGCGCCGCCCGTACATGAGTTGCCGCACAAGGCTCTCACCGCCTGCAAGGTTGCAATCGGGCTCGACCCACATGCCCCCCATGGGCTCCCACCGGCCCTCGGCCACACGCGCCTTGATCCCCTCGAAGACCTGCGGATAGTCCTCGGCGGTCATCTCGTAGAGCACGGGCTGGGACTGGCTGAAATGGTAGTCCGGGTATTCCTCCATCAGGGCCAGAACGTTCGAGAAACTGCGCCCGCATTTGCGCCGGGTCTGATCCACCTGCCAGAGATAGGCGATGTCGATATGGGCGTGGCCGATGGCGAGGATGTCGACCTCCATCTCGCCGCGATACCCGGCAAGCGTGTCGCGAAACACCGCAAGCGCGCCGGGCACACTGTCATAGAAGGCGTCCGAGCGGATCGGGTCGCGCGTGTCGAGCTCCTTGAAACAGAGATCCAGCGCCCGCAGGATACGGCCCCGCGCGGTGTTGCCCTCCTCCATATGCCCTGCCACGTCGAGCGCGCGGGTCACGAGCGCCACAAGCTCCCGCGTGGGCGTGTCGATCTCGACCACGGCGCAGGGCTTCATGAAGAGCTTCTGTTTGGAGTTGCGGTCGGGGGGCCAACCGCTCAGCCCCGTCCAACCATGGAGCGCGAGCGTGTGACGCGCCCCGTCGCAGAGCCCCGGATCCAGATAGATCTCGTGATGCTGCCGGTCCGCCGAGGCGCAGCTCACCCCGTCGATATAGGCAAGCCCCTCCGGGTGGCAGAAAATATCCCCCGCAACCCCAAGCGGCAGGTGCAGCGCAACCGGACCATGGGCGCCAAACCCATCGGGCACGGCAAACTCCGAGCGCAGGACGAAATCCTGGCTCCAATCGCCCCAATAGCTGTCAAAGGGGATCTCATCCCAGCCGGAGGCATCCACATCCGCGCCCACCGGGGCGTCGGCCAAGGGGCCGGACAGCGGCAGGTAGCGAAAGGGCGGGATCAGAGAGGCGCGGCGATGGACCAGCGGCGTGATCAGCGGCAAACGGCTGAGGATCTTTTGCTCGGTCCAGAAAATCTGGTGCTTCATGGGCTCCTGTCATGCCTTTCGGTCCCGGCCCCCTCAGGCCCTCCGCTCATAGCGCGGCCCAGGTTAAGAGAGAACAAATCCCGGCACCTCCCCGCGGATCACCGTCTCGGTCGAGCGCGCGATTTCGGCCAGACGGGCCGCATCCGCCGCCTCATCTGCATGGCCCCAGTCGCGCCCGAGATCCGGCCACGGGATCGCCTCGATCAGCATCTGGGTATAGGGGTGCTGCGGGTCACCAATCACCTGTTTCGGCGGGCCCGCCTCAACCACATGGCCGTGATAAAGCACCATCACGTAGTCGCTCACATGGTAGGCCGTGGCGAGGTCATGGGTGATATAGAGGATCGAGATGCCGTAGCGGTCCTTCAGGTCGTAGATGTTCTTGAGGATCGTCGCGCGCAGCGAGGCATCGACCATGGAGACCGGCTCATCGGCGATGAGCAGCTTCGGCTCCAGCATGAGCGCGCGGGCCACGATCAGGCGCTGACGCTGTCCGCCCGAGAGCTCATGGGGAAAGCGGCGCAGGATGAGCTGCCCGTCAAGCCCCACGGCCTCGCAGGCCTCGATCATCTTAGCCTCAACCTCGGCGTCCGAAGAACCAAGGCCGAAGCGTTTATAGGGAAACTTCAGGGCGTGATCGACCCGGTAGAACGGGTTGAAGCAGGCATAGGGGTCCTGGAACACCGCCTGCACGGATTTGCGGAACTCCAGCCGCTCGGCGGCGGAGTGTTTGGCGATGTCGTCCCCCTCAAAAAGGACCTGCCCCGAACTTGGCGGATTGAACCCCAGCATCAGGCTGCCCATGGTCGATTTGCCCGAACCGGACTGCCCGACAATCGAGATGATCTTCGGCTTCTCGCCATCCAGCGCGAAACTCATCGGATGGAGCGCGGTGACGTCTCCATAGACCTTTGAAACGGATTTGAACTCCAGAAGCGGCACGCCTTCCTTGCCGCGTTTGACCGGCGCGGCACCGACCTCGGCATCGAGAAAACTCTCGCCACCCACCAAGGGCACCGAGGAAATCAGCTGCTTGGTATAGGGATGCTCGGGCGCCTCGAGAATCTGCTGCACCGAGCCATGCTCGACCAGCACACCGTCCTTGAGCACCGCAAGCTCATCCACCGATTGCGCCATGAGCCCCATATCGTGCCCGATCAGGATCAGACCGGAGCCAATCCGCGCCTGCACATCTTTCAGCGTCTGCATCACATGGCGCTGGGTCACCACGTCGAGGGCCGAGGTCGGCTCATCCGCGATGATCAGTTCCGGGTTCAGGGACACGCCCAGCGCGATGCAGACCCGCTGCTTCATCCCACCCGAGAGCTCATGCGGGTAAAGCCGCCCGGTCCGCGCCGGCAGGCCGACGCTCTCAAGGCAGGCATCCGAGCGGCGCTTCAGCTCCGCCGCATCGGTCTTGCCCTCATGGGCGATGATGCCGTCCCAGATCTGGTTCTCGATCCGCATGATCGGGTTCAGCGAATTCATCGCCCCTTGCGGGATGTAGCTGACGCGGCTGAGCCGGGTCAGGCGCATCTCTTCCTCGCTGAGCGCGAGCATATCCGTCTCGCCGAGCTGGATGGCGCCACT
The DNA here is from genome assembly GCF_049801095.1 of Dinoroseobacter sp. S76. Classification (NCBI taxonomy): domain Bacteria; kingdom Pseudomonadati; phylum Pseudomonadota; class Alphaproteobacteria; order Rhodobacterales; family Roseobacteraceae; genus Dinoroseobacter; species Dinoroseobacter sp. S76. The sequence continues at coordinate 994,451 of NZ_JBNAGH010000001.1, forward strand.
GGCCACGCGCCCCGAGCCGCCGAGCATCCGCATCACCGAGAGCGCCGTGGTGGTCTTGCCCGAGCCGCTCTCGCCTATGAAGCCGACCCGGATGCCCGGGCGGATCTTGAGCGACAGTTTCGTGACCGCATGGACCACCCCTCGTGCTGTGGGGAAGTCGATGGAAAGATCCGTGAGTTCGAGGACATGTTTGTTCATGAGGCGACCTCAGATCTTGCGCAGGCGCGGGTTGGAGACCTCATCGAGGCCGAGATTGATCAAGAGAAGCGCGATAAACATAGTCGCCAGCAGCATCGTGGGCAGCCCCCACCACCACCAGAGGTTCTGGATCAGCGCGCCGGAATTGATCGCGTCATAGATCACCCGGCCCAGGGTCGGGATCCGCTGCGGGCCGAGGCCCAGGACCTCCAGCCCCACGGCGGTGACGATGGCGGTGGTCACGTTGGCGATGAAGGATCCGAAGAGGTACGGGATCAGGTTCGGCAACATCTCCTTGAACATAATGTGGAAGGTCGAGGCCCCCGAGAGCTGCGCCATCTGCACATAGCCCGAGCGCTTCATGGACAGGACCTGCGCCCGGATCAGGCGCGTAGGGGATTGCCACATGAAGCCCGCGATCAGGAAGGCCATCATCACAAGGCTTACGTCTCCGAAGGCCGACTGGAACACCACAAGGATCAGGAGCGGCGGGATCGTGATCATCACGTCCGAGAGCACGCGGATCGTGTCATCCACACGGCCCCCGACAAACCCGGCGGAGAAGCCGAGGAAGATCCCGAGGCTCATGCCGATGATCGAGGCAATCGCGCCGATCATCAGGGTGTTGGGCGTGCCGATGATCAGCATCGCCAGCATGTCGCGCCCGGCCCCGTCGGTGCCAAGCGGGAATTCCGCGACGCCTTCCTGACGGCGCAGGTTCTCAAACCCGAGCGGCGGCAGTTTCAGCGGCGTGGAGCCGGTGAAGACCAGGTCCGTATCCCAGACCATCCGCCCGATGATCCCGCCAAGGATGATCACCAGCAGGATGCCGACGCCCCAGAGGAGCTTGGGATTGAACCACGGATTGTCGAAGCGATTGAAGCGCGAGACCGGGGCGGCATTGGCCTCGGCCGTTTGCTGGTTGACGGAGTCGGTCATGCCGCGGCCTCCTCGGACAGACGGATCCGCGGGTCGATCAGCGGATAGATCAGATCGACGAGGAAGACCGAAAGCGCGGTCATCAGGATGATGATGTAGCTGACCCCTTGAATAACGGCGAAGTCCTGATCGAGGATCGCGTCATAGAGGAGCTTGCCCATCCCATTATAGCCAAAGATCCGCTCCACCAGGATCTGGCCGGAGACCAGCAGCCCGATCTTGAGGGCGAAGGCGGTGATCTGCGGCAGGATCGCATTCCGAACCATGTATTTGTAAAGGACATAGCGCGGCTTGAGGCCCTTGGCCTTGGCGAGGTTTACGTAGTCCTCCCCTTGCACCGAGATCATCAGCCCGCGCATCCCGAGGGTCCAGAAGCCGAAGGTCACCACGATGATCGAGAGCGCAGGGAGCGTGCCGTGTTCGATCACCGAGGAGATGAAGGCCCAGTCCCAGCCGGGCTCCACCGTCAAGCCGTAGCTGCCCGTGAGCGGCAACCACCGCAGCGTGATCGAGAAGATATACATCAGCAGCAGCCCCGACAGGATCGGCGGAATCGAGGTGAAGATCATGAAGGTCGGGATCACCACCTTCCAGATCTTCGGCGTCCGCTCCCAGACCATGAAGGCGCCCAGCGCGTTGCCGATGAGGAAGGTGATCACCACCGACAGGATCATCAGGCCCAGCGTCCAGGGCAGCGCCTGCGCGATCAGCACGGAAACCGGGGTCGGGAAGGATGCGGTGGAGATCCCGAGATTGAAGGTCAGCAGGTTGCCCATGTATTTGAGGTACTGCACGATCAGCGGATCGTTCAGCCCGAAATCCGCGCGCAGCTGGGCGAGGATCGCCTCGCTATCGGCCACCGCGCCGCCCCCGGCCGCCATACGGCTGAGCATGATCTCCGCCGGGTCCACGGGGGAGAACCGCGGGATCAGCCAGATCAGCGTCGCCGCGATGAAGACCGTCAGCACGAAGGTGATCGTGCGGTTGAGCAGATAGCTCCGTGGAATGCCAAACATGGCAGCCCTCCCCCCTCTCAAAGTGATGTGCAGGACGCCGCGCGGCGTCCCGCCGTCGCGCCTCAGGCGGCTGCAGCGCTCGCGCGGCTCGCGTGGTGGTTCCAGCCGCGCAGAACCATGCGCTCGTCCGGATGGGTGTTGCCTTCCACCACCCGGTCCTGACCGTCATACATCTGTACCAGCACGGTCTTGCGGGTCCGGTCCGATCGGTTCGGCATGGAGCCATGCAGGGTCAGATAGTGAAAGAACACCACATCCCCGGCCCTGGCCTCGAGGATCTTGGCCTCCTCGATCGGATATCGGTCGAGCGTGGCGTTGGACTGGCGCCCATCGGCCCCCTCGATCCGGCCCAGCTTGTGAGAGCCCGGGTAAACCCGCAGGCAGCCCATCTCATCCGTGGCATCGCTCACATGGACAATCGCCGCGATCATCCGGTCCTGCTCGGTCGGGAAATAGGGCCAGTCCTGATGCATGGGAAAAGGCGCCCCGGCCTCCGCCGGTTTCTGGAAGAGCTTGGAATGGTGCAGCACGATGTCGGGGCCAAGGATCTCTTCGGCGACATCGAGAAACCCGTCATCGAGAAAGGCGTTGAGCCAGCTACGGGAATACTTCTGCACATTATGGGTGTGCAGGATCTTGTCGCCGGCCCGGGCCAGACGAGCGGTCTCGTCACCCTCCCATGTGGCATCCACCTGTTCGCCAGAGCGCAACAACTGCCCGACGATACGGTCAAAATCCGTGGCCAACGGAGCCAACTGGCTTGCGCTCAGCAGGCCCTTTGCGTGGTAATAGCCATTCTCTTCAAAAAAGCGCCCGATCTCGGATGTGGATCTGTCGGACATGGGTCCTCTCCCTTGGATACATCCCCGGGCAGGACCATCCCGCCCGGGGCATTCTCTCAGATCAGTTCGCCTTCTCGAGGTTGTGAATGATCTGATGCGTGTGGTTCCACCAGAAGAACGGGTGGTTGTAATAGTTCTCAGAGGTCGGCCAACCGGTCCAATAGGTCGTGTTCATCGGCAAAAGCTTCGCCGACTGCACGAGCGGGATAAACGGCACCTCCGCATCGAGATACTGATAGGCCTCGGCGACAAGCGTCGGCACTTCAGGATCCCCCAGGGGCAGCCCGCCGATCTTGTCCACCAGCGCGCTATAGGCCTCGGCGCCCGGACCATCCCAGCGCGAGGTGTTGTTGAACCCGGGGCTCCGCTCGCCCACGGGCACCACATCCTTCACCGTATAGCGCCCCATGGAGGCCCAAGGCTCGTTCACCGACCCGCAAGAGAGCCAGCTATAGGACATCTCGAACCCGCCAAAAGGCAGGACCTCGCCCCAGAACACCCCGTTTTCCACGGGCACCGACTTGGCCTGAATGCCCGCGCGGGTCAGCTGCTCGGCGATCACATCGATGGTGCGGGTGTACTCGGTGGAGGCGGAGTTCACGTGGATATCCACGCTCAGGACCTCACCATCCTTCTCATAGAGCCCGTCGCCATTCTTGGCCCAGCCCTCGCCCTCGATCAGCGCCGCCGCCGCGTCGAGATCCGGCGCATCCGACAGACCAAAGCCCGCCGCCTTTACTGCATCGATGAAGGGCGCCATCGAACCATACTGCGCGAACATCGTCTCCGAGGCGACCGTCGCCCCCTCGGCAGCCACATTCACGATCTGGTTGCGGTCGATGATCATCGCCACGGCCTTGCGCATATTGGCGTTGTCCCAGGGCGCGATGGTGGTGTTGATCTCCAGCTGGCGCGCACAGGGATCGGCGGCCGCGTAAGGGTAGTCCGGGTACCAGGCGATCACCGCCGGGTTCTGGAACTTGATCGCCTCAAATGTCCCGACCGACACGTTCTGGGACGCATCGAGCTGGTTCGTCGCCATGAGCTGCGCGCGGCTCTCCTCCCCGCCGGTCTCCAGCCAGATCAGGCGCTGGGGCTCGGGCAGATCCATGAAGCCCGACTTTGCGCCCCACCAATCATCATTGCGGTCCCAGATCGCCCGGTTCGTGGCGCTGGACGTATACGTATAGGGCCCGGTCCCGATGGGCGGGAAGAAGGCGAAGGTCGCCGGGTCCTGCCCGTTCCAGACATGCTCCGGCATGATCAGAAAGGAGCCAAAGATCCGCACCCCGAAATTCTCGACAAGGAAGCGCGGGTTGGGCGCGTTCAGAGTAAACCGCACGGTCAGGTCATCGACCTTCTCCACAGAGGCCACCTGGGCCCGGATCGTTGCGGCCTCGCGCGAGGAAATCTCGCTGTTCTCAAGGGCCATGGAGACAGTGAAAACAACGTCATCAGCGTTGAATGCCTCACCATCGGACCATTCCACACCTTCGCGCAGTGAGATCGTGAAAACGTCATTGCTGTCATTGCCCTCAAACCCGCTGGCCAGCCAGGGGTCGAGCTCGCCCGTGCCGTAATTCAGGATGAAGAGCGGCTCCCACATGGCCTGATGCGCGCCATGCATGCGCTTGGTGCCGGGGGTGAACCAGTTGAAATTCTCAGGATCCTTGATGGTTCGGTCGAGATCGAAGATCACCGTATCCTCGCGGGCCACATCCTGAGCCAGGGCGGCCCCGCTGGTGGCGGCCAGCGCCGCAATCGAGATCGAAAGCAAGCTGCGTCTGAGGGTCATATCTGTTCTCCTGTTGTCGTGATCCGGCTTGGGTGCCGGTTGTTTTAAAAGGGTGGACGCTTGACAGAATGTCGCAGCTCCGCCGAGGATCAACCCCTGCGGTCAGCCTTCCGGTCGCACATAGTCCATGACAAGCACCCGTGTGTCCGGGGTCAGGTCCGATCTGGTAATCTCCGCATGGGCGCCGAAGGCGAAATCCACCTGCCCGTCGTCAAAATGGCTCAAAAAGCTCTCGATCCACATGGTGTTACGGGGCCGGTAGGTGAGCGTGCGGAAATGCATCGGGATCACCAACTTCGGCTTGGCCTTGTGGATCATCGTCATCAGATCCGGCAACTCGATGGTCAGATACCCGCCCGCCAGCGCCAAAAGGACATCCACATCTTCGAAAAACGCGATCTGATCCTCGGTGAGCGGGTTTCCCACATCGCCCATATGGGCGATCTGCATCCCGTCCATCTCGAACCGGTACATTCCGTTCTGGCCTGGCACACCGCGGGGGTGATGCTCCCATTCCGCGGCTTCGACCGCGCGGATCTCGCGCCCGGCCACGGTTTGAACCCCGCCATGATCCAGCGCCACATTGAGCGCGTTACACACCGCAGGCGCGCCGGGGATCAGGTCCGCCCGGCAATGGGCGTCATCGTCATCAGACGAGATGACCACCAGATCGGCGCTTTCGGTGATGGGCGCATAGCCCACGCCTTCGGGCGTATAGGGGTCCGTGATGACCGAGCCCTTGGCATCGCTCAGCCGGAACGCCGCATGGCCAAACCATGTGATATTCATGAACGCCCTTCCCCTCCCAAAGTCGGTGCGCGAGATTTTTGCATAGGTATGCAAACACCGTGAATGAACCATAGCGCCCGGATCAAAGCAAGCCTCTTCGTCAGACCTAGTGCCCTCGCGCGCAACGTGGTTCTCTCTGCGCAGAGAAAAGGACACCCATCATGAGCATCACCTATTGGCTCGCCCTCGGGGCCGTCGCCCTGGGGGGCGCGGGCATTGCGACCCAAGCCCCGATCAACGCAACTCTCGCCCGCAGCGCCGGCGATCCGGTGGCCACCGCTGCGATCTCTTTCGGCGTGGGCTTCATCGTGCTCAGCGCGATCACCCTGGCCCGGGGCACCGTGCCCAGTTGGGAGGCGCTCGCCCCGTTGCCCTGGTGGGCCTGGACCGGCGGCGCCCTCGGCGCGATCTATGTCTGCGCGGCCGCCTGGAGCGCGGACCGCATCGGGGTCGTCTCTCTCGTGGCGGCTCTGGTCTTCGGCCAGCTGATCGCGGCCCTGATCCTCGATGCGATCGGCGCCTTTGGCATGGCTGCTCGCGAGATCAGCCCAACCCGGATCCTCGCGGTCCTCATGGTGGCAGGCGGGCTGCTCCTGTCGCGGGTCTGAGCGCGGCTCCGACGTCAGCGCCCTAGTTGCCGCCTAGATTTCGGGGGCTGTTTTCCGGCGAGACATCATTGCCTCGGGGCCGGGCATGGTGGCGCCAATGGCCCGACGGGTCCGTGCCCCGGCAGAGGATCGCCTCGACCCCCTGGGCCCAGGCGGCGTCGGTCATCCGCACCTCCGGCGGGCAATAGCGGATCGTCAGACCACAGCGGCGGCGCGCGCTGAGATTGGGCGCCGAGCCATGGGCCAGCATATCCGCATGGACCGACATCTCCCCCGCGCGCAGGGCGTTGGTCACCGGCGCGCCGAGGCTCTCGGTCTCGACAAGCTCCTTGTTGAGCACGCCGCCTTCCGAGGCCCGCCAGTCCAGCGCGCCCTTGTCATGGCTGCGCGGGATGAACTGCATTGCGGCATTTTCCGCATCGGTGTCGTCGATGGCCAGCCAGACCGTCACCGTCCGCGCCGGAGCCAGATGCCAGAAGGCCGCGTCCTGGTGCCAGGGCACATGTTTCGGATCCCCGGGCAGCTTGCAGAAGAAATGTGAGGCCCAGCAGACGATGTTGGGCCCGACCAGATCCTCGACCACATCGAGAATCGCCGGGGCCGTGCAAAGGTCCCAGATCGCCTGGGCACGGGCCTGGTAGCAGTTGATCGCATAGGCCCCGTCGCGACCAAGTCCGGCAAGCAGCCCGTCGAATGTGACGCGATTGGCCTCGGCCTGGCTGGGCGAGAAGGCCCGGAGCCCCGTCAGATACCCTTCGCGATTGTAGTGCGCGATCTGGTCGGGGCTGAGCGTACGGGGGTGCGGTGTTTGAACCGGCGCGAAGGAGAGATCGGGCGATGTGTCAAGCATGGGGGATCCTTTCGCGGCCCAGTATTCCTCTGTTCCTGCGACTATTCTCGCGCTATTTTTCCCTAAACCTCCTCTGCATTGACCTTCTCATGTCTCTGACCCTGCGCCACCGGGACTATCTGAGCCCACCCACCGCCTTTCACTTTGCTCGCGTGACGCTTGGGGAGGGGCCAAGTCCTGCGCCCCATGGGCAGGATTTCCATGAGCTGTTCTATGTGACCGACGGGAGTGTGCAGCACCGGATCAACGGCACGCGGATGTCCTTGGACCCTCGGGCCCTGTGCTTTGTCCGACCGCAGGACCGCCACGGGCTGAGCGGGCCCGCGCAGCTGGTGAATGTGCTGGTGGCGCCGGACAGCCTCGCGCATCTGGTTGCGCGCTACCCGGAGCTGGCAGGGCGCACGTTCTGGAGCGATGGGGCGCGGCCCGTGACCCTGAACCTTGATGCGGATCAGGCCGCCATGATGACCCAGGCGCTCGCGCGGCTCGAGGCGGGGCCCCGGAGCCAGCTCGCGATCGAAGCGCTGCTGCTGGAGCTGCACACGCGGATCCTGCGCCCCCTGCCCGCACTGCCCGGCGGCTTGCCGGGGTGGCTGACGCGCACCCTGCGCGCGGCGGAGGACCCGGCCGTCTTTGCCCGTGGTCCCGCCGCCTTGGCCGAGATCGCCGGGAAGTCTCCGGCCTATCTGGCGCGCAGTTTCCGAGCGCATCTGGGGGCAACACCGACAGAATGGATCAATGCCCGGCGGATGGCCCATGCAGCGCGGCTGATGACCGGGACCGATCTGAGCCTGACCCGGGTGGCCGAGGCCTGCGGTATTGAGACGCCCAGTCACTTTCACGCCCTCTTCAAAGCCCATCACGGCGCGCCCCCGGCCAAATGGAGGCGCGCCCATCGGCGCGACATCGTGCAACCGCCGAAGCGCGCAAAGTGAGATCCCCCGGCGCGGTCCGCATGCGGACCGCGGGGACCCGCATCACTGGACCGTCCTGCCCGGAAGGGGGCGAACCCGGTCGTGTGGGCGCGTCCGCGCGGGGCGCGCAGCGGACCGCGCCACCGAACGCCGAGAGCCGCCGGGACGTCGCGGCGCGCTTGCGCCCCTCCGCGCCCCGTGTCAGCCTCAGTCCAAGCAGCAGGAGACCCTATCGTGAGCAACACCGAACCCGGCCCCACCACCACAGGCCAGCAGGTTGACTTGCACCGCGCGCATTTGCCGGAGGCCGGTTTACCGCGCAATCCGGGCATGGCGCTCGATCTCGACTGGGTGCGCGCGGTTGCGGTGAATACCTCCGCCGTGGAGCGTCGGGCCGCGACCCTGCCCGGGCGGCGGTCGGTCAAGAAGGACTATCAGGCAGCCTGGCTCCTCAAGGCGATCACCCTGATTGATCTGACGACCCTTGCGGGCGATGACACACCGGGCCGTGTGCAGCGCCTCTGCGCCAAGGCGCGTCAGCCCGTGGATCCCGAGATCCTGAACGCCCTCGGGATGGGACCGATCACCACCGGCGCGGTCTGCGTCTATCACGACATGGTCGAAGTGGCCGTCGAGGCGCTTGAGGGCTCGGGCATTCCGGTCGCGGCGGTCTCTACGGGGTTTCCCGCCGGCCTCTCGCCCTTTCATCTCCGCGTGGCCGAGATCGAGGAGAGCGTGGCCGCCGGAGCCGACGAGATCGACATCGTCATTTCGCGCCGCCACGTCCTGACCGGGAATTGGCAGGCACTCTATGACGAGATGCGCGCCTTTCGCGCGGCCTGCGGACCGGCCCATGTGAAGGCAATCCTGGCGACAGGGGAGCTTGGGACCCTCGGCAACGTGGCCAGGGCCAGCCTGATCTGCATGATGGCAGGCGCGGATTTCATCAAGACCTCAACCGGCAAGGAAGGGGTCAACGCGACCCTGCCCGTGAGCCTGACAATGATCCGCGCGATCCGCGACTATGAGGCCGCGACGGGCATCAAGGTGGGCTACAAGCCTGCGGGCGGGATCTCCAAGGCGAAGGACGCGTTGGTCTATCTGAGCCTTTTGAAGGAGGAGCTCGGGGATCGCTGGCTGCAGCCGGATCTCTTCCGTTTCGGCGCCTCCTCGCTTTTGGGGGATATCGAGCGGCAGCTCGAGCATCATGTCACCGGGGCCTATTCCGCGGCCCACCGGCACGCGCTTGGGTGAGGGCGGGTTATGAGTATTTGGGGAACAATGAAGGGGCCTGCGCAATGACGATCAAGGAGATCTTCGAGACGATGGAGTATGGCCCGGCACCGGAGGATGACGGCCCCGCAAAGGCCTGGCTGGACGCCCATGACAGGGTCTTTGGCTGCTTTATCGGCGGCGCGTTCCTGGCCGCGGGGAAGACCTTTGCCACGGCCAATCCGGCCCGTGCGCAGGAGCTCGCACAGGTCACGCAAGCCAGCGTCGCGGATGTGGACGCGGCTGTTGCCGCCGCGCGCAAGGCGCAACCGGGCTGGGCCAAGCTCGGCGGCGCCGGGCGCGCGCGGGTGCTCTATGCGCTGGCGCGGCTCTTGCAGAAACACGCGCGGCTTTTTGCGGTGCTCGAGACGCTCGATAATGGCAAGCCCATCCGCGAAAGCCGGGATATCGACATCCCCCTCGCCCAGCGGCATTTCTACTACCATGCGGGCATGGCCGCCCTGATGGAGGAGGAGCTGCCCGATCGCGCGCCGCTGGGTGTCTGCGGGCAGATCGTGCCGTGGAACTTCCCGCTGCTGATGCTCGCTTGGAAAATCGCGCCGGCCCTGGCCATGGGCAACACGGTGGTTCTGAAACCAGCCGAGTGGACACCGCTTACGGCGCTGCTCTTTGCCGAGATCTGCGGCGAGGCGGGGGTGCCGCCCGGTGTGGTGAACATCGTCACGGGGGATGGCGCGACCGGGGCGGCGCTGGTGGCGCATCCGGATGTGGACAAGATCGCCTTCACTGGCTCCACCGAGGTGGGGCGCGAGATCCGGCGCGCGACGGCGGGCACAGGCAAGGCGCTGACGCTCGAGCTGGGGGGGAAATCTCCTTACATCGTCTTCGAAGACGCGGATCTCGATTCAGCGGTCGAAGGGCTGGTGGATGCGATCTGGTTCAACCAGGGGCAGGTCTGCTGCGCGGGCTCGCGGCTGCTCGTGCAGGAGGGGATCGCAGAGGCGTTCCATGACAAACTGCGCGCCCGGATGGAGACCCTGCGCATTGGCGATCCGCTTGATAAGTGCATCGATGTGGGGGCGATGGTCGATCCGGCCCACTGCGCCAAGGTTGCGGCCATGGTGGCCAGCAGCGGTGGCGCGGTGCATCAGCCCGGCGCGGTGCCTGCAGAGGGGGCCTACTACCCTCCGACCCTGATCACCGGCTTGTCCCCGGCGGATCCGCTGATGCGGGACGAGGTTTTTGGCCCGGTGCTGGTCTCCACGACCTTCCGCACGCCGGCGGAGGCGCTGCAAGTGGCCAATGCCACGCGCTATGGGCTGGCCGCAACGCTCTGGTCCGAGGATATCAACCGCGCCCTGGATATTGCTCCCAAGCTCGCGGCGGGCGTGGTTTGGGTCAATGCCACGAACCTCTTTGACGCGGCGGCGGGCTTTGGCGGCGTCCGGGAGAGCGGGTTTGGCCGCGAAGGGGGCTGGGAGGGCCTGCGGGCCTATACCCGGTCCAAGGACGACACCAAGCCGTTGAAGCCGCGCGCGCCGGTGGCAGCACCCGCTGCGCCCAAGGCAGACGGGATCGACCGGACGGCCAAGATGTATATCGGCGGCAAGCAGGCCCGGCCTGATAGCGGCTATTCCCGGGCCATCTGGTCGCCCAAGGGGCGGCTTCTGGGCCATGCGCCCGAGGGCAACCGCAAGGATATCCGCAACGCCGTGGAAGCTGCGACCGGGGCCGCCAGCTGGGGCCGGACGACCGGGCATCTGCGGGCGCAGATCCTCTATTACGTGGCCGAAAACCTCTCGGCGCGGGCCGACGAGTTCGCAGCCCGACTCAAGGAGATGACGGGCGCGCGGGAGCCTGCGACCAAGGCGGAGGTCGCGGCCTCGGTGGACCGGCTCTTCACCTATGCGGCTTGGGCGGACAAGTATGACGGGGCGGTCAAGCCTGTGCCCCTGCGCGGTGTGGCGCTGGCCATGCCGGAACCGGTCGGGGTGATCGGAGCCTTTGCGCCGGAGGACGCGCCGCTTCTGGGGGCCGTCTCGATCCTTGGGGCCACGCTGGCCATGGGGAACCGGCTGGTGCTGGTGCCCTCCTTCCCGTTCCCGCTGGCCGTGACGGACCTCTATCAGGTGCTGGATACGTCCGATGTGCCCGCCGGGGTCGTCAATATCGTGACCGGGTCGCCCGAGGCGCTGGCCAAGCCTCTCGCGAGCCATCTCGGGGTCGATGCGGTCTGGAACTTCTCGGGCGCGGAGATCTCGGCGCAGATCGAGGCAGAGGCCGCCGGGAACCTCAAGCGCAGCTGGGTGTGCCATGGAACGGCGCGGGATTGGACCAAAGCCGATGCCCGAACTTTTCTGGCCGAAGCAACCGAGACGAAGACCATCTGGGTGCCCTACGGCGCGTGATCCTGGGCGCCTTCGCCCGCGGCGAAGGCGCGGACACGCTCTGTTTCTGGCGGTTCCGAGTGCTGAGCCGAAGGGCTTCTGGGCGGGTCCGCGGGGTCGGGGGGACCGCCCCCGCCCCCCGCCAAGGGGGGTGAAAGACCTCAGGCCTTGCCGCGGACCTTGTCCCACCAGCGGCGCATCCGCCCCTTGGTGGCATCGGCGCGGTCATCGGCCCGGTGCATCGCGATCACCATGTCATCCACGATCGGCTCGATCCGCGCTTCATGGAAATTCGCCCACCAGCGCCAGATCCGCAGCGCGATCAGCGCCAGCACCAGGAAGAACGCGATATTGAACCACGGAATGATCGTCGGATCCGGCGAATCCGTGACTTTCACAGCCACCGCATTCGGGAAGATCGAGAAGAAGTTCGACCGCCACCCGTAATGCCGCACGATCACCCAGGTCGGCGCATCCGCCTCGGAGACCAGATCCTTGGCACGCGCATTCACATCGCTGGAATCAAACTTGAAATAGAACGGCCAGCCCCAGCCCGTATCCTCGTTGCGATAGACGATCTCGCGCCCATTGGGCCGCACCGCATCGATGAAGCGCACATCCCGGCTATCGGCCATGGGCGCGCCGCTATCGGGCTGGGCCCAGAACAACCGGTTGTTATCCGTGAAATCCACGCGCCGCTCATAGGCATCCACCATGCGGACCACATCATGCTGGGGCAGCACGTAATGCAGCAGCCCACCGATCAACACCAAGAGGATCAGTTTCAGCGTCCAGCGCAGATAGGTCCAAAACATCTCAATCCCAATTCGTCAAAAGCGCCAGCAGACCGATCACCGCCACCGGAAACGCATACACACCCCAGATCAACCTCTGCCGGAGCGACCGCTCCAGGGGCGCAAGGCCATCCTTCTCATAGGCCTCCCATGTACCGGGACGCCCCTCCGCCAGCCAGCGCTCCTCCAGCTCCGCCGACTTGCGTGACCGCTGTAGCATGGCCAGCAGGATATGCGCCACTGCCAGCACCAGAAAAACCAACACGCCAACCCGCAGAACCGCCATGGATCTCCCCTTTTTTGCTGCTTTGCCAACTCATGATTAGAAATGGGGCGCGCAGAGCCAAACGCAACGGATAGGCCTGCTTGTGGAGCCCAGGTTGCCAGCCTAGGCTCGCCCCATGCAGACCTTCGCCCCTCTGAGAGACACGATCACCGCTCCGTCCGAACCCTGGGTCATGTGGTGCAGTTACGCCTGCGCAAGCCGCGGCAACAGGAGCGTTGCTGCAGTTGAGGCCAATCCCCGCTCGGCCCTCGCGGTTCACGAGAAGGACAGGAGCCCCAGCGTTTGCATGCCCGTCAATGCGCATCGCAATCTGGTCGCTTTTGGCCATCGTCCGGCCGCAGACTGGTTCGTCGGACAAGCAACAGAACGAGAATTCTCTCGAATACGGGCATACGACATGCAAACAAATGCGGCGCCTCGGAAATCGCCGCGGGAGCCTCGATCTTGATCCAACCGGGACCCGCAGTGGGGTGCAAGACTGGGCCCACCGCCGGTAAGGAGTCGACTGGGTTCGGCAAGATCGGGCTTCAGAGAAGCTGCATCGCCCATGGGCCGAGGAACCGCAATCTCGCACACCATCCAGATGAATGGCTGGCCAAACACGACAGGATCGACAGCGCGGCCCAAGGCTCAGCGGACCGCCGACTGACTGGAGGAGCACTGACATGACCTATGACCCGGGCTTTCTGCCCCATGAGATCCTGATCGGCGGGTCTTGGGGCCCCTGCGCCAGCGGCGAGACAGTGGCCCTGATCGACCCATCCGATGGCAGCCATTTGGCCGAGATCGCGCGCGGCGGTGCGGCTGATATCGACCGAGCGGTTGCAGCAGCACAGGCCGCGCTCGACGGCGACTGGGGCAGGCACAGCGCCACCGAACGGGGCCGCTTGCTCAGCCGCCTCGGCACGCTGGTCCTGCGCGAGGCGGACAGGCTCGCCGAGATGGAAGCCCGCGATGTGGGCAAACCTTTGGGCCAGGCCCGGGCGGATGCGCTGGCTCTGGCGCGGTATCTGGAATTCTATGGCGGGGCCGCCGATAAGATCATGGGCGAAACCATTCCCTATATGGAAGGCTACACGGTCTATACCCTGCGCGAGCCCCATGGGGTGACCGGCCATATCGTGCCCTGGAACTACCCGATGCAGATCATCGGGCGTTCGGTCGGGGCGGCCCTCGCCATGGGCAACGCCTGCGTGTTGAAACCCGCCGAGGAAGCCTGTTTGACAGCTCTGGCCTTTGCCAGGCTCGCCGAAGAAGCGGGCCTGCCCCCGGGCGCGCTCAATGTCGTACCGGGCCTGGGTCCTGAGGCAGGGGCTGCCCTCAGCGCCCATCCCGGCGTCGACCATATGAGCTTCACCGGCTCGGTTCCCGTGGGCGGCGCGGTGCAGGCCGCGGCGGCGACCCAAATCACCCCCGTGACACTGGAGCTGGGCGGCAAATCCCCGCAACTGGTCTTCGCCGATGCGGATCTCGACGCCGCCCTCCCCTTTCTCGTCAATGCCGGGATCCAGAATGCCGGGCAGACCTGCTCTGCCGCCTCCCGGATCCTGATCGAGGCGTCGATTTTCGAAGAGGTCGCGACCCGCATGGCCGAAGCCTATGGCGGCCTGACTGTGGGCCCGGCACGGAGCGACCCCAAGGTCGGCCCCTTGATCTCTGCCCGCCAGAAGGCCCGCGTGACGGAAATGCTCGCGCTGGCCGACCCGACCCATATCCGCGCCAAGGGTGTGCTCAGCCCAGACGCGCCCGAGACCGGCGCCTATGTCGTGCCGCATCTGCTCTCCGGTATGGAGCCGGACCACGCGCTCGCCCAGCAGGAGATATTTGGCCCCGTACAGATCCTGCTGCCTTTCGAGACCGAGGATGAGGCCGTCGCGATCGCCAATGGCACCGAGTTCGGCCTCGTCGCCGCGGTCTGGAGCCGGGATGGCGGGCGCCAGATGCGCCTCGCCAAACGTCTCCGCGCCGGGCAGGTCTTTCTCAATACCTATGGCGCAGGCGGCGGCGTCGAGCTGCCCTTTGGCGGGGTCGGCAAATCAGGGCACGGACGGGAGAAAGGGTTCGAGGCGCTTTACGGGTTCTCGCAACTCAAGACCGTCGCGGCGCGGCACGGCTAGGGATTTGAGTATTTGGGGAACAATGAATTCCCAAACTCTCTTTTCTTAAGTCCTGAAATATCCCCGCCGCAGGCCCCCGCCCCGGCACGGGGCGGAAAACATCATGTGCGCCGAAGGCGCTCCGCTTTGTTCAGAGCTAAAGCAACCCCTCTGAGACAAAGCGGGCGCGGACATCCGTTTTCGGGCGTGCGCCAAAATGGCTGATCACTTCGGCCGCGGCGATCACACCCATGCGCCCGCAGGTTTCGAGCGTCTGACCCGTCGCCAAACCATAGAGGAACCCGGCGGCAAACTGGTCTCCAGCCCCTGTCGCATCCACAGGCACCACCCGATTGACCGACACCTCCGCCCGCTCCGTACCGCGCAGGGCCACGACCGGGTCGCCGGATCGGGTACAGACCACCAGCTCACAGACCGCCGAGGCTTGCGCGAGCGCCGTGTCCAGATCCTCGGTCTGGTAGAGCGCCTTGTATTCATGCTCATTGCCGATCACGAAGGTCAGCTCATCGGCCACAAGCCGCTGGAAGTCCGCCCGGTGCCGGTCGACGCAGAACGGATCGGACAGGGTGATCCCTGCCTGCCCGCCTGCCGTACGCGCAAAGCGCGCCGCGGCCTCGAAGGCAGCCTTCCCCGGAACCTTGTCGAAGAGATAGCCTTCGAGGAACAAGAGCCCCACCTTGTCGAACACGTCCTCGGCCACATCCTCGGGCCCCAGATCCGCGCCCGCACCAAGATAGGTGTTCATGGACCGCTCCCCATCCGGGGTGACAAAGATCATCGAGCGCGAGGTGGGCGCCTCCACATCCGCTTGCGGCGGGTTCGGGAAGGCCGTGCCCTCGGCCTCCATCCCCTGGGCATAGAACCGGCCCAGCGCATCATCCTTCACCCGCCCGATAAAGGCGCAGCGGAGGCCGAGCTCTCCCAGCCCCGCCAGAGTGTTCGCCACAGACCCTCCCGGCGCCTGCACCCGGTCTGACATGGCGGCATAGAGCATCTCGGCACGGGAGCGTTCGACCAGCTGCATGATCCCCTTCTCGATCCCCATGTGGTCGAGAAAGCTGTCATCGGTCTGGGCGAGCACATCGACGATGGCGTTGCCGATGCCGACAACCTGAAACGGGTGGGTCATAGGGCGGGATCCTTTACGACAGCATCTAGTTCGGTCTCGACCAGCCAATCGCGGTCGATGAAACGGCTCACTTCCATGAAGGTGCAGGCCGGGCGGATATCACCGAAGACCTCGCCATGGGCGCGGGCAGCCTCCTGCCATGTCTCGGCATCGGTCAAAAGGATCCGGCTGCGCAGCACATCCTCGGGGCGCGCCCCGGCCTCAGCAAGCGCGGCGAGCCCGATCTCGAGGCATCGCCTGGTCTGGCCATAGACATCACCCGGGCAAGCCGTCCCGCCGGTCTCGGCAATCGGTGCGGTGCCCGCGACGGCGACGATCTCGCCAATCCGCACGGCGCGCGAAAACCCTATCACCGGCTCCATGGGCGAGCCTGAGGCCACATTGATCCGGCTCATTCGGTCTTGTCCTCAAACGGGCAGAGATCGCGGATCAGGCAGGCGCCACAGGCCGGTTTCCGCGCCTTGCAGATATAGCGGCCGTGGAGGATCAGCCAGTGATGGGCGTGGTGCTGGAAATCCACCGGAATGTGATCCTCGATGGCGCGTTCCACGGCGACCACATCCTTGCCCGGGCAGATGCCCGTCCGGTTGCCGACGCGAAAGATATGGGTGTCTACGGCCTGGCTCGGATGGCCCCACCACATGTTCAGCACCACATTTGCGGTTTTCCGGCCCACCCCTGGCAGGCTTTCCAGCGCGGCACGGGAATTCGGCACCTCGCCGCCATACTCCTCCACAAGGATGCGGCTGAGCTTGATGACGTTCTTGGCCTTGTTGCGATAAAGCCCGATCGTCTTGATTTGCTCGATCACGCCCTCTTCGCCGAGCGCCAGCATCTTGTCGGGTGTATCGGCGATCTTGAAGAGCGCGTCGGTCGCCTTGTTCACCCCCGCATCGGTCGCCTGCGCGGACAGGGCCACGGCCACCACCAGCGTATAGGCGTTCACATGGTTGAGCTCGCCCTTCGGCTCCGCCTCGGCGGTCTGGAACCGGGTAAAGATCTCGCGGATCGTGTGGTAATCGAGTTGCTTGGCCATCCGAGCCCGTATGCCCAATGCGCGGCCTCGGGGCAAGCGGCGCAAATGCGCAAAATTCGGGTCGCGAGGCGGGGTGGAGCGGATTAGCTTGAGCCCAACAGGAGGCTTACGATGTCCGACCCGGCCAAGACCGAAATCATGACCGACCCCATCCATGACGACCGCTACCATTATGGTGTGATCCGCCGCGCGATCGACGAGATCGATGCGGCGGGCGGCGCGCCATTGCCGCTGGAGGATCTGGCGACCCGGATCGGGCTTAGCCCGGCCCATCTGCAGCGCACGTTTTCCGCCTGGGTCGGGGTTTCGCCCAAACGCTACCAGCAATACCTGACCCTCGATCATGCGAAGTCTCTGCTCGCCGAGCGGTTCACCACCCTGGAGGCGGCGGATGAGCTGGGGCTCTCGGGGTCGGGGCGTCTCCATGATCTCTTTGTCACCTGGGAGGCGATGAGCCCCGGGGAGTTCGCCCGCAAGGGCGCGGGGCTCACCATTCGCTGGGGCTGGTTCGACAGCCCCTTTGGCCTCGCTCTGGTGATGGGGACAGACAAGGGGATCTGCGGGATCGCCTTTGCCTCCGAGACCGGGACTGAATCGGCGATGGAGGATATGGTCGCGCGCTGGCCCAATGCGGACTATGTGGAGGATCCGATGGGGCTGCGCCCCTGGGCGCTGGCAGCCTTTGGGGCCGAGGACGGCGATCTGGCCAAAGCGCCGCTCTACCTGATTGGAGCGCCGTTTCAGATCAAGGTCTGGGAGGCGTTGCTGCGCATCCCCTCGGGCCACGTCACCACCTATTCCGAGATTGCCCAAGCCATCGGATCACCCAAGGCCGTGCGCGCCGTGGGCACTGCCGTGGGACGCAACCCGGTCAGCTGGCTCATCCCCTGCCACCGCGCCTTGCGCAAATCCGGCGGGCTGGGCGGATACCATTGGGGCCTTCCGGTGAAACGCGCCATGCTCGCGCAGGAGGCAGCCCAGCTCGCAGAAGCCAGTTGACCCCGCTTGGCGCGATTTCTCCGGCAGTTCCGCGCCAAATCACGCGGGTTTTGGGCGTTGGCTATTGAATAACACCGCCAACTGTCCCGATATGCTGGGAAACAACCGCCTGAGGACGAGTACACATGCCCCTACGCACCCCCCTGATCCTGATTACCACCGGCGCGCTGACCCTGTCGGCCTGCACCGTGAGCGAGGATAACAGCAACCTGGCCACCGGTGCCGCGATTGGAGGTCTGATCGGGGCCGCCATCGGCGCGGGCGAGAGCCGGGACAAAGCGCTTGTGGGCGCCGTGCTCGGCGCGGGCGTGGGCGCGGCCATTGGCGACGCGCTGGACCGGCAGGCGCGAGCGCTCGAAGAAGACCTGAACAATGACGCGGTGAAGATCGTCAACACCGGCTCCGAGCTGATCGTGACCCTGCCCCAGGACATTCTCTTTGCCGTGGACAGCACCGTGGTGCAGCCGACATTGCAGGCGGATCTGGTGGCGCTCGCGGGCAACCTGCTGGAGTATCCGGAAACGACCGTGCAGGTGATCGGCCACACGGACAACACGGGCTCTGCTGCCTATAACCAGGACCTGTCCCAGCGGCGCGCCAATGCAGTCTCGTCGATCCTGTTGCAGAACGGGGTGCCGGCCTCACGCGTGGTGTCCTTCGGGCGCGGCGAGGACCAGCCCGTGGCCTCGAACCTCGACGCCGCCGGGCGCGCCCTGAACCGTCGCGTGGATATCGTTATCACGCCCCGCTAGGCGTGCGGTAAAGATACTGGCCCGCATGGGTTGCAGCGCGCCTCCGGTGGTCATATCTTTTGACCAATCAGGGGGCGCATCATGCCATTTCAACGCATCCAGTCCGAGAAGCTCTCGCATTCCGTGGTTCGCCAGATCGAGAAGCTGATCCTGCGCGGCATCCTGCGCCCGGGAGAGCGTCTGCCCTCGGAGCGGGAGCTGTCAGAGAAGCTGGGCGTGTCTCGCCCCTCCCTGCGCGAGGCGCTGGCCGAGTTGCAGGAACGGGGCCTTTTGGAGACCCGGGCCGGAGCGGGTGTCTATGTGGCCGAAGTTCTGGGATCGGCCTTCTCCGAGGCGCTGATCCAGCTCTTTGCGCAGCATGACGAGGCGGTGTTTGATTATCTCGCCTTTCGCCGGGATCTGGAGGGGCTCGCCGCGGATCGCGCCGCGCGGCTCGGGTCCGAGACGGATCTGCGGGTGGTCGACACGATCTTTCGCAAGATGGAAGCGGCCCATTCCAAGCGGAACCCGGATGAGGAATCCGCGCTCGATGCGGAGTTTCACCTCGCGATCATCGAGGCCAGCCACAACGTGATCATGCTGCACATGATGCGGTCCATGTTCGATCTGTTGCGCGAGGGCGTGTTCTACAACCGCAAGATCATGTTCAAACAGCGCGCGACAAGGGACCAGCTGCTGGAACAGCACCGGGCGATTAACGCCGCCGTGCAGGCCCGGGATCCTCTGGCCGCGCGAGAGGCCGTGCAGACCCACCTGGACTTCGTGGAAGGCTCCCTCGCCGATTGGCGGCAGATGGAAAAGAACGAAGCCATCGCCCGGCAACGCTTCGAGCACGAGCAGCAGCGCTAGGGACAGTGGCGCCTTCCGCATGCGGAAGGCGCTGACCCGCAAGCTGCCACTGGGTATCCCAAGCTACTCACGATAGGACAGAGCGCGTCTGCGCGGTCCACATGTGGACCGCGCCCCCTGAAACGAAAAAAAACCCGGCACGGGGCCGGGTTCTTCAAGATCGTTCTGAAATCGTCCCTCAGTGAAGCTTGGCTTGCACTTCCTGGATAGCAGCGGCGTTCATAGCCTCCAGCTCGGACTTGCCCAGCTTGGCTTCGATCACCTCGGCCGCCGCGGCAACAGCCACGGTCACGGCTTTGTCCTTGACCTCTTTGACAGCGGACGCCTGCGCAGAGGCGAGCTGCTCTTCTGCGGCCGCCAGGCGACGCGCAATCGAGGTTTCCAGGTCGATCTTGGCCTGAGCGGCTGCGGCTTCTGCGTCTTCCTTGGCCGTGGCCACGATCGCATCCGCCTGCCCCTGCACCTCGCGCTGCTTGCGCTCGTAGGAGGCCAGGATGGTCTGCGCTTCTTCGCGCAGCGCCTTGGCTTCGTCCAGCTCGGCCTTGATGCCTTCAGCCCGCTTGTCGAGCATCCCACCCAGCATCTGCGGCACCTTGAAGTACAGCACGACGCCGATGAAACACAGGAACGAAATCAACACGATGAAATCCGTGTTGGCCAGCGAGAAGAACGGCCCCTTGGCGGCCAGGGCCGGTGTCGCCACCAGCGAGATCATCGCGGGAAGGATCAGTCTGGTCATGTCCTTACCCTTTCACACGCTGCGCCACAGCCGACGAAACATCCACATCCGTGGCGTTCGGCAGCAGGGCAGAGACCAGCGCGCCTGCGGTCTCGGTCGCGACCTCGGTCACGCTCTCCATCGCATTGGCCCGGATCTCGGCAATGGCTTTCTCCGATTCCGCAGCTTTCGCGGCGATCTCGGCATCGGCCTTCTCAGTGGCCGCGTCCAGATCCGCCTGGATCTCGGCCTTGGCTTCGGCAACGATCTTCTGTGCTTCGGCACGGGCATCGGCCAGCGCCTGGTTATAGGCTTTCTCAGCCTCCACGGCCGCGAGCTTCAGCTCTTCGGCGGCGGCCAGATCGTTGGTGATCGTCCCGCTGCGCTCGGCCAGAACCGACGCGATGCGCGGCAAGGCCACCTTGGTCAGGATCAGATAGATCGCTGCCAGCGTGATGATCAGCCAGAAAATCTGGTTGGGAAAGGTCGAGAAATCCAGCTGGGGCATGCCCGGCGCGGATTCAACGGCCCCTTGTGCGTCTGTTGCCATGCGTCCCTCCTTGGCCCTCTTTCACATCGGATCAGCCCATATCAGGCTGACCCGACCGTAAGGATGGCTTTGGAAAGCTTAGACGGCGAACATCAGCAGCAGAGCGACGAGGAATGCGAAGATCCCCAGAGCTTCTGCGAAGGCGATGCCGATGAAGAGGGTCGCGGTCTGACCAGCAGCAGCGGAGGGGTTCCGCAGCGCGCCTGCCAGGAAGTTGCCTGCCACGTGGCCCACACCGATTGCGGCTGCGCCGGAACCGATTGCTGCCAGGCCTGCGCCGATATGTGCGAGTTCACCTTCCATGATGTGTCTCCTTACGATGGAATGAGTTCGATGAGATGGGACGCAGCAACCCGCCGCGCCCGTGTTCGTTAGTGATGCGGGTGCAGTGCGTCCTTGAGATACACGCAAGTCAGAATGGTGAAGACGTAGGCCTGAATGGCCGACACCAGAACCTCGAGCCCGTAGATCGCCATGACCCCGATGATCGCGATGGGGGCAACGGCAGTCACCTGGGCGAAGCCGGCGAACACCTTCAGAACGGCGTGACCGGCCATCATGTTGCCTGCCAGACGAATGGAGTGGCTGACCGGACGCACGAAGTAGGAAATCACCTCGATCACCGCCAGCACAGGACGCAGCGGCAGCGGCGCCGAGGAGACCCAGAAGAGGCTCAGGAACCCGGCGCCGTTCTTCACAAAGCCGATCACCGTCACGGTGATGAACACGGCGAATGCGAGGATCGCGGTCACTGCGATATGCGAGGTGGTGGTGAAGCTCATCGGGATCAGGCCGAGGAAGTTCGACAGGATGATGAACATGAAGAGCGTGAAGATGTAGGGGAAGTACTTCAGACCGTCCTTGCCGGTCACATCCTCCACCATCTTGTAGACAAAGCCATAGGCAAGCTCGGCGATGGACTGGGCTTTGGTCGGAACCACGGCGCGCCCGCGGGTCCCGGTCACCAGCAGCAGCGTCAGCGCGGCCACGGCAATCGCCATCCACAGGGTCACATTCGTCGGTGTGTAGAAGTGCACCGGGCCATCCCCGAACAGGGGAGACACGATGAACTGATCCATGGGATGAAATGAGAGTCCGCCGCCGTCTTCGCTTGCCACAGTCTAGTCCCCTTCACGCTCGGCGGATGCCTCCGCCTTCAGTCTTTCCGCCTGGATTTCGCGCGAGGACCGGATCATGGTCTGCACCCCCGCCGCAAAGCCCAGCAATGTAAATACCACCAGGAGGATCGGCGTTGTGCCGAACAGGCTGTCCAGCCCGTACCCGATGCCAAAGCCGATCCCGAGACCGGCCACCAATTCCACCACCATCCGCCAGGCATGCTGGGCCAGAGAGTAGTGCTCATCCTTCTTCGGAGCCGGGGCCTGTGCCTGTTTGGCGGCGTCGATCCGCTCCTCCAGCGCTTTTAGGCGCTCTTTATGAGGGTCGTCGACCATGCCCCACGTCTCCGCGTTGTTGCGGGCAAGCTAGGCCGGAGGGCGGGGCAGAGTCAACGCGCCGCAGCGCGGCGCAGGGCGCGCGTAAGGCCCTGAAATTGAAAATATTTTTAAAACTGCGACAAGCTGGCCACCGCGCCGTTAGCGCCATCAGGCCGCCTGGGCTTATTCAACCAATCGGTTGATTTTGGCGGGCACGCCCGGGTGAGCGCCCCGCCAAACCCCGGCCGGACCCGTGCCCGGCGGAGCGTGGGATCAGGTCGGGTTGACGAAGCTTACCCGCAGCTGCGCGGCGGCGGCGGCGTCCATCTCCCCCTCCAGGTTGCGCTTCACCAGATCGGCGACGGAGGTCGTGGCGTGGAGGTTCTCCCAGCCAAACGCGCCCAAGGCCTCGGGGTTGAGGAATTCACGCGTCATGAACCGATTGCTCAGGATATGGCGGAACGCGTGCTTGGCGATCGCCCCCATCAGGGTGGGCCCGATGATCGGGTCATCCTTCAGGCCCAGCTTTTCCGCGAGACCGGGCTGAGGCAGTTCCGCCAGGATCCCTACCGCGTATTCCACGCGGTTCGCCTTGCCTTGGTAAAGTTCCCGCAACTGATCGCGGAACGCGGGATCGAACCCGTCAAAGCCCAGCGCGTCCTTGTTATGGGCCGCCCGATGGGCGTTGAAGAAGCCCAGCACGCCCCGCGCCTTGGAGATCCCGGCCTCCTCCGCCTTGAGCAGCTTGGTATGGGTGTTGCCGAGCCGGACCTGCCCCGCGCCCTGGCTGGAGGCGATGCGGAAGATCTCTCCGATCCCGGTTTCCATCACCATGTTGTTGTTCGCGAGCATGGCCGCGAAGCCCTTCTCCTCATGGCCCTTCAAAGCGTCGGGGAGCATGGCGTGGATGCGGTAGAGAATGTTGAAGTGATAGGGCAGCGGCGTCTCGCGGGACCAGCGCTTGTCCTCGTAAAAAAAGCTCTGCGTGTCGAGGAAGAAGAGCTTCTGCCCGGCGAAGGCGTTGATGTAGTCCTCGATCACCACCTTCATATAGGCGGTCACGTTGTTCTGTTGCGCGATACGGAAGATCTCGTCATCGCTGGTCGAGAGGCCCTTGCGCTCCCGTTCGGCCAAGATGCCCTCACAGAGCCGGTTGTGTTCGCGCACCATCAGGGTCGTGATCGCGAAATTGCCGAGGGTCATGTTGCCCTGAAAGAGACCCGTGGCGCAGACATCCGCCTCGCGCCCCTCGTACCGCTTCAGCAGCACGTCGACCTTCTTGGGGTTGAGGTATGAAAGGCCCGAGAAATGGGGCCGGACGCGCCAGCTACCCTCATGCTCTTCGAGCAGGGCATCGGGGAAGCTCGCGCTGCCCCCGTTTACCTGCCGGCTCTGCACCCGGAGCTTGCCGCCCTCATGGCTGCGCAGCAGGTCCTCATCCCCCGGCGTGTTGCCGTAGATCTGGTTCAGGATGATCTCGTGGGCGGCGTTGGTGCCGTACATCCCGTCGCTCTGAAACACCGCATCGGTCAGGTGCTGGGCAAAGAGCGGCAGCAGGACCGAAACCCGGCTCACCGGCGCGGGCCCCTTGCGTTCAAAAAGGGCCGTGACCGCCTCGATATCCGGCAGGGTCTCGATCTCCTCCGGCGAGGGGGTCGGCACTTCGAGGGCGAAATACTCCTTATGGAGCATCTCGCGCAGGGGAGTGATCCCCCGCTCCTTGGTGGTATAGAGCCCGGGCAGCGGGCCGCTATCGGCGTATTTCGAAATCACGTAGCGATTGATCAGCCGGTGTACGGCCGGGATCGCGATGATGGCTTTAAAGAGTGTGTCGCCAAATCCACTGGGCATGATTGTCTCCTGTAATGTCTTTCGTCTCAAAATCGGGCGCTGAAAATGCGGGGCCGGCGGCTCAAATCGTCTGGCACCCACGCGAACCACGGAGGGCATCACGGGGGCGTGCCGGTATTGCGGCACCTCCACGCTCCCCCAGAACCGCGTCCCGGGCAAGGGGTTTTGTGTATCAAACGCCCGGATCGGGGCGGGTCGTCTTGCGCGCGACCGCTTTTCGATCCAGACCCGAAGGGCGCAGCGACGGAGGTCGAGGATGGAAAAGGTGACGGGGGGCTGCCTTTGCGGCAAGGTCCGGTTCGAGGCCGAAGGTGCGCCCCTGCGCGTGGGCCTCTGCCATTGTCTGAACTGCCGCAAGCATCACGGGGCCCTTTTCTATGCGGCGGCGATTTATCCGCAGGCGCGCGTCACGGTGACCGGCGCGACGCAGGTCTTCGAGGGGCGGCATTTCTGCCCGACCTGCGGCAGCTCGGTTTATGCCGAAACCGATGGCGACCGCGAGCTGCATCTCGGAGCGCTCGACCAGCCCAGCCAGTTTGCTCCGGACTATGAGCTCTGGACTGACCGCCGCGAGGCGTGGCTCCCGCCCTTTCCGGGCACCATCTGCCACGCCCGGAACCGCGACTGACCGCGACCCGCGCGCGCTGAGGCGCCTGGATTGGGATCTTTTTGCGGGGCCAAGCGACGGAAACCCCGCGCCCCCGCGTAAAATGGGCAAAGACTTCGAGGCCCGACATGACTTTGCTTAAATCCATCTGGGATCATCCCATAACCTTCTGGGCCCTGCTCAGCCTGCCGCTCCTGCCGATCAGCGTGGGGCTCAGCTCCGGCGATCCGAAGGCTGTGCATGACATGCTCCACCCCACCGGGGAGTTTGCCGCGCGCTTCATGATCCTTGCGATGATGATCACACCCCTGACCCTCTGGCTCAAGGGATGGCGCGGCCCGCGCTGGCTGATGAAGCGGCGGCGTTATCTGGGCGTGGCGGCCTTTGGCTATGGGGCGCTGCACACGGTGCTCTATCTCTTGGATACAGGCGCGGTCGCGATCTCCGGTGCCGAGCTCTCCAAGCTCTATATCTGGACCGGCTGGTTGGCTTTCGTGATCTTCGTGCCGCTCGCGATCACCTCAACCGATGACTGGGTCCGCCGATTGGGCCCACGCTGGAAGGCGCTGCAACGCTGGGTCTATGGCGCGGCGGTCCTGACCCTGCTCCATTGGGCGGCACTTCATGACTGGGGCGGGATCGGCCCGGCGCTGGTGCATTTCGCGCCTCTCGCGCTGCTCGAAACCTATCGGGTGGCGCGCTATCTGCAGCGCCGAACCGCACGCGCCGCCTGAACCGCCGCGCGCGGCTCGCGACGGCGCTCTACCCTTGGGCGCGGCCCCGTGATAGCCAAGCGGCCATGACCCCTCGCCTCGACACTGTCTTTGCGGCGCTTGCCGATCCCACCCGCCGGGCCATCCTGACCATGCTTCTGGAGGATGACATGGCGGTCACGGATGTGGCCGAACCCTTCGAGATGTCGCTCGCCGCGATCTCGAAACACCTGACGATCCTGACCCGCGCCGGGCTGATCAGTCAGGAAAAGCGCGGCCGGGTGAAATGGTGCAAACTGGAGCCCGACGCCCTGCGCGATGCGTCGATCTGGATGCAGAGCTTCGGGCAGTTCGAGGCGGTCAATCTCGACGCGTTCGAGCGCTTTCTGGAGACGGAGCTGCCCCAGCGACCTGATCCCGAATGATCTTGCGGATGACCTTGGCCGCCGAACGGTAATGGCTGGCGCCTGAGGCCTCGGCCCAGCGCCCGAGTGTCCAATCATTCATCCAGGGCATGAGATGAGGGGTATAGAGGCTCTCGTCACTCTCCCCCGCGAGAAACGCCATGAGGCGCTCATGACCCTCGGCGAGATCCGTTTGCACAGTCTCCCAGCCCCGCCCGGCCTGGGCCTCGCGCAGCTGCGCGTTATAGGCCTTCAGCTCGGACCATTTATAACCCGGCGCCGGCGTCTGGACCTCAGCCCCGGCGCGCCCTTCCGTGACCCAACCAAGATAGAGCCCGATCCAATGGGCCCGGTGACCCACCGTATCCTTGATCGACACGCCCTCGGGTCCAGGCGCAGTGGCCTCCGCCTCGGTGAGCGGAGCGATCAGGCGCGAGAGCTTGGCATATTCTTTGGCACAGATGGCAATGAGATCGGCTTTGTTGGTAGCAGCGGGCATCGCGGGCCTCCTTTCGCCCGCCAGTCTGCGCGCATGGCCCGCCCCTGTCCTTGCGCCGGGTCAAAGACCTGCACCGGATAGTCAGCTTTGCGGCATTTCTTCCTTCAAAAGCAGCACCAGCGCCACGCAAGTCAGGGCCACCCCGATCAGGATCATCGGGTTCGGCACCGGCTGGCCCAGCCCGATCTGCCACAGGATCACCCAACTTGGCGTCAGATAGGTATAGGCCATCACCTTGGCAGAGGGCAGGCGCAGGGTCGCGGCCTGCAGCAGCACGAAGGTCGCGGCACTCGCCCCGACCGAGAGATAGCCCATGGCGATCCAGACCAGCGGGCGCAGCTCGGACCACCCGGTCGCCTGCACATCGCGCCAGCCATAGGCAAAGAGGAGCCCGCAGCCCGCGATCAGCATGCCAAAGGTGAAGCCCGCCGCGCTCTCGCCCCGGTTCAGGAGCCGAGCCATGGGGGCATAGGCCGCGTGCGAGATGCAGCCGATGAAGAAGATCGCCTCGCCCCGTCCGATATCGAAAGCCAGCAGAGCCGCAAAAGAGGCATCGAAGATCACCCAGAGCGCGCCCGCCGCCCCCACCGCCAGCGCCAGGGCCATGCGCGGTGTCGTGACCTGCCGCATCAGGATCCAGCCAAAGACGCCCGACATGATCGGCGTGAGGGTAAAGACCGCGGCGGTCGAGACCGGGTCCGCGGTTTTCAACCCTTCGAACATCAAGACGAAGTAGATCCCGAAAAGCCCGCCCAGCACCAGAAACCGCCAGGGCGCCCGCAGGAGATCCCGGCTCAGCCCGCCGCTCGCCCAGGCCGCGAGCCCGACAACCCCGCCTGCAATACCGAAACGCACCGCGTTCAGGGCCGCGGGTGCGATCTCATTGGCGATCTGTCCGCCCAGCGCGAACGATCCTGCGACCAGCGCTGAGAAGGCGAGCATCGCCAGATGGCCTTGGGCCGGGCGCGACAGGGCGCGCACCCGCGCCACCGGGCTCAGCGCCATGGGCCGACCCCGCCGCACCGGCACGCTTGCGCGGTCATGGCCAGTCCTTGGCCGATGCCTTGAGGAAGTTGGTGAAGCTCTGCACCTTCGCCGTGCGGTGCAGATCCACATGGGTGATCAACCAGACCCGGCTTGACCAGTCATCGAGCGGATCGCAAAGCGGCACGAGGTTCGGGCATTGCGCCGCCCACCACATGGGCAGGAAGCCCGCCCCGATCCCTGCCACCACCGCATCACCGCCGGCCCGGATATCCGAGGCGCGATAGATGATGCGATCCGCGGGCATGTTCTCCTTCATCCAGATGTTGAAGGGCGCACGCGGCTCCTCGATCGTGCTGCCGACGATCCGGTGTCCGGCATAATCGCTGCCCATGACAATCGGCCCATGGGTGTCGAGGTATTCCTGCGTGCCATAAAAGGTCATCCGCTGGGTATAGAGCGGCTGCACGATATTGTCGGGGTCATCCGGCTTGCGCCCGGCGCGGATCGCAACATGGGCCTCGCCATATTCCAGCCGGAAGACGCGGGTGTCGGTGATGAACTTGACCGCCAGATCCTCATGATCCGCCTGAAACTGCGCCAGCACTGGCGCGATCAGCGGCGAGAACACCTCGAGCGAGGTGATGATCAACTCGCCCGTCACTTTCGCCCCATGGCCATGGAGCCGCCCGGAAAGCTGATCGAACTGATCCGCTGTGACCTGCGCCACCTGGAGCAGATCATTGCCTGCATCCGTGGCCGTGTAACCCCGCGCATGGCGCTGGAACAGCTTCACCCCGAGCCGCCCCTCAAGGCTGTCGATATGGCGGATCACCGTGGCGTGGTGCACCCCCAGCACCTCCGCCGCGCCGCTCACCGTCCCCAGTCGCGCCACCTGAAAGGCGGTGCGGATTTCATCCCAGTTTTCAATCGGCATGTCGTCTCAATCACTACAAATCGTCTTGGATCAAAAATGTGCGCTCACTCACATTTCCTGTTCAATATGTGGAATTGTGTTCATTTACGCAATGGCTAATTCTTGCCTCACACGACGCACGCAACTTCCCGCTCATGGCCCGAGCCTCTCTGGATCGGACCGGCAAAACCCGGGGCCACATCGCCTCAGACAGCACAGGACCAGATCCATGACCCATGTTCTCCGCATTGACAGCTCCCCCCGCAGCGACGCCTCGGTCTCCCGCGCGCTGGCCGACCGGATCGTGACCCGGCTTGCTCCGACCCAAACGACTTCCCGCGACGTCAGCACCGGCCTTCCGGTGGTCGATGCGGACTGGATCGGCGCCAACTTTACCCCCGCCGAAGACCGCACTGCGGAGCAGGTCGAGCGGCTCGCGCTCTCCGACACGCTGGTGGCCGAGCTTCAGGCCGCCGATGTGGTCGTCATTTCCCTGCCGATCTGGAATTTCGGGATCCCCGCGAGTCTCAAGGCCTGGATCGATCAGGTCGCCCGGGCCGGGCTGACCTTCCGCTACACCGCGGACGGCCCGAAAGGCCTGCTCACCGGCAAGCGCGCGATCCTCGCCATCGCTTCGGGTGGCACAGAAGTCGGAAGCCAGATCGACTTCGCCACGGATTACATGAAACACGTGCTCAGCTTCATCGGCGTGCACGAGGTCGAAATTGTCGCCGCCGACCGCCTCATGGTCGATGCGGATGCCAGCCACGCCAAGGCCAATGCCGCGATCGAGGCCCTCGCCGCCTGACCTCCGCCCACCTGTTCCTCTCCCACCTGCCCCGTCGCACCTCCCTGCGGCGGGGCTTTTTCGTATCCCTTAAGTCGCCAAATATCCCCGCCGGAGGCCCCTGCGCCCGCCCCGGACCCGGGGCCAGGGCGCAGCCAGACTAAAAAACGCGCCGCAGGCGCTCAATTTAACAAGCATCGCAAGGGTTCCGCCGCCCCACGCACCGCTTGACAGATCCCCCGCAACCGTCCATATGCCCCCCAACCCCCGGAGAGCCTGTGCCCTCCGGTCCCTATGCCATTGGGCAGGGATCGCCACCCGTCAGCGCGTTGCGCCCACGGGTGCGTTTCCGGTTGGGGCTTTGGGACAGCGCAGGAAATCCTGCACCAGACGACGACACCGCGGGGCGGACGCGCTCCGAGAGGACCAAAAGGAAGACCTGATGTTCGAAAATCTGTCCGATCGCCTCTCCGGTGTCTTTGACCGCCTGACCAAGCAGGGTGCGCTGAGCGAGGCCGACGTCTCCACCGCCCTGCGCGAGGTCCGCGTGGCCCTGCTGGAGGCGGATGTGTCGCTTCCCGTGGCGCGCGACTTCGTCAAGGCGGTGCAAGCCAAGGCGACCGGTCAGGCGGTGACCAAATCGGTCACCCCGGGCCAGCAGGTGGTCAAGATCGTCCATGACGAGCTGGTCCATGTCCTCAAGGGCGACGAAGACCCCGGCGCCCTGAAGATCGACAACCCGCCCGCGCCGATCCTGATGGTCGGCCTGCAGGGCTCCGGTAAGACCACCACCACCGCCAAGCTTGCCAAGCGCATGTCCGAGCGCGACGGCAAGCGCGTGCTGATGGCCTCGCTCGACGTGAACCGCCCCGCGGCCATGGAACAGCTCGCCATCCTCGGCGTGCAGATCGGCGTCGATACGCTGCCCATCGTCAAGGGCGAGGACCCGGTGGCGATTGCCAAGCGCGCCAAGACCCAGGCCTCCCTCGGCGGCTATGACGTCTACATGCTCGACACCGCCGGACGTCTGTCCATCGACGAGGAGCTCATGGCCCAGGTCGAGGCGGTCCGCGACGTGGCCAACCCGCGCGAGACCCTGCTGGTGGTCGATGGCCTGACCGGTCAGGACGCGGTGCACACGGCCGAGAACTTCGATGACCGCATCGGCATCTCCGGCGTCGTTCTGACCCGGATGGATGGTGATGGCCGCGGCGGTGCGGCGCTCTCCATGCGCGCGGTGACCGGCAAGCCGATCCGCTTTGTCGGCCTTGGCGAGAAGATGGACGCGCTGGAGACCTTCGAGCCCGACCGCGTCGCCGGCCGCATCCTCGGCATGGGCGATATCGTGGCTCTGGTCGAGAAGGCCCAGGAAACCATCGAGGCCGAGCAGGCCGAGCGCATGATGAAGCGCTTCCAGAAGGGTCAGTTCAACATGAACGACCTGCGCGGCCAGCTCGAGCAGATGGAAAAGATGGGCGGCGTCGAGGGCCTTATGGGCATGATGCCCGGCATGAACAAGATGAAGGGCAAGCTCGACGAGGCCGGGTTCGACGACAAGGTCATCCGCCGTCAGATCGCCCTGATCCAGTCCATGACCAAGCGCGAGCGCGCCAATCCGCAGATCCTCCAGGCCTCCCGCAAGAAGCGGATCGCCAAGGGCGCGGGAATGGAGGTCTCGGATCTCAACAAGCTCCTCAAGATGCACCGTCAGATGGCCGATGCCATGAAGAAGATGGGCAAAATGGGCAAGAAAGGCATGATGAAGAACCTGGGCGGCCTCTTGGGCGGCAAGGGCGGCATGCCTGCCGGAATGCCCGGCGATCTCGCGGGCATGAACCCCGCCGATCTGGAGAAAGCCGCCAAGGCCATGGGCAACATGCCCGGCGGCGGCCTGCCCGGACTGGGCGGCGGGGGTCTTCCCCCCGGCCTTTCGGGGTTCGGCAAGAAGAAGTAATGCACACCGCCACCGCGCATATCCCGGTGATCGAGACCGATCGCCTGACCCTCCGGGCGCCTGAACTGGCGGACTGGCCGGGATATTGCGCGCTGCTGGCGAGCCCGCGCAGCCTCTATATCGGTGGGCCTTATGAAGCAGCGGATGCCTGGGGCTGGTTTGCTTCGGATCTGGCGCATTGGGGCTTCTTTGGCCATGGCGCCCTCTGGATCGAGGAGCGCACCACGGGTGAGACCGTCGGCCAGACCTATATCCTCAACCCGCCCCATTGGCCCCAGGAGGAGCTCGGCTTCATGCTGCTCGACGGCCATGAAGGGCGCGGCTACGCCACCGAGGCCGCCGCAGCCCTGCGCGGCTGGTATTACGGCAACCACCCGGCACCCGTGCAACTCGTGAGCTATGTGGCGGCCGGGAACACCGGGTCGGCGGCGATCATGGCCCGGCTCGACGCCACCCGAACCGAAGGCCAGCCAAGCCCGCTCGCCGGATATGACGTCTATACCCATCCCGCGCCGGAGCGTCTGCAATGACCGGCACGACCCTGCATATCCCGACGCTCGAAACAGAGCGCCTGATCCTGCGCGCGCCACGCAACGCGGATGCAGGCGCCTATGGCGCGTTCCTCGAAAGCCCGCGCTCCGCGGGCGTTGGCGGCCCCTACAAGGCGTCCGATGCGTTCGATCGGATGTGCAACACCGTGGGGCATTGGTATCTGCGCGGCTATGGCCGTTGGATGATCGCGGATCGCGAGACCGACGCAGCCCTCGGCATTTGCGGCCCCTACTTCCCCGAGACCTGGCCGGAGCCGGAGATCGCCTGGACCGTCTTTGACGGCGCCGAGGGGCGCGGCATCGCCTTCGAGGCGGTCACCGCCGCGCGCCGCTGGGCCTATGAGACCCTCGGTTGGGACAGCACGATCAGCCTGATCATCGCGGGCAACACCCGCTCCTTTGCCCTGGCCGAGCGGCTGGGCTGCACAAGGGAAGGCTCCTATGAGAGCCCGCTCTACGGCTCCATGGAAGTGTGCCGCCACCCGAACCGGACAGAGGTGCTCGCATGATCACCCTGACCACCGAGCGTCTGACCCTGCGCCCGCCGACCCCGGCGGATGTGCCCGCCCTGACGGAGTTCTATCGCTCCGAGCGGTCGCAATACGCAGGCGGACACGTGCCCCATAGCAAGGCGTGGAGCAATGCGGTGGCCATGCTCGGCCATTGGCAGGTGCGGGGCTACGGGCTCTGGGCCGTGACCGAAACCGGCGACGACACCGCCCTGGGTCTGGTCGGCCCCTACTACCCCGATGGCCGTCCAGAGACAGAGCTCGGCTGGGTCCTGTTCCCGGCGGCCGAAGGCCGCGGCATCGCACAAGAGGCCGCCCTGGCGGCCCGCGCAGATGCCCGTTCCCGTCTCGGCTGGACCGAGATCGTCAGCTATATCGACGCGCGCAACACCCGCTCGATCGCACTGGCCGAACGGCTGGGCGCAACCCTGGACGCGGACGCCCCGCAGCCCAAGCCCGATGATCCCTGCCTGATCTTCCGCCATCCATCCGACGCAGGAGGGACCCCATGACCCTCCTGACCACAGATCGCCTGATCCTGCGCCCCCCCGCGGCCCAGGATTTCGACGGCTACCGCGCCTTCTACATGTCCGACCGCTCCCGCTTCGCCCATGGCCCTCTGAGCGAGACCGACGCCTGGTACGCCTTCTGCGTGGAGATGGCCCATTGGCCCATGCGGGGCTTTGGCATGTTCACCGTGCTCGCCCAGACCGATCCGGAAACCCCGATCGGCCTTGTGGGTCCCTGGTTCCCGGCCGATTGGCCCGAACCCGAGATCGGCTGGCTCCTCTGGGACGGGCATGAGGGTCAGGGCTATGCCGATGAGGCCGCCCGCGCCTGCCTGATCCATGCCTTCGGGCATCTGGGTTGGGACACCGCCGTCAGCTATATCCACCCGGAAAACGCCGCCTCCACCAAACTGGTGGAGCGTCTCGGCGCTGAGCGCGACCCCCATGCCCGCGCGGCCAAGCCCGAGCTCCTCGTCTGGCGCCACAGCCGTACCTATTGGGTCGGCGAGAACGCCGAAACCGGAGGCGCCGCGTAATGGGCCATCGCGACATCCCCGTGCTGGAAACCCAGCGCCTGTCCCTGCGCGGCCCAGACCCGCAGGACTACCCGAATTTCAAGGCGACCTTCGCCTCCTACCGCTCGCGCTTCATGGGCGGTCCGCTGAACCCCTACGAGACATGGATGCTCTACGCCGCCGAGATCGGCCATTGGGAGATCCGCGGCTTTGGCATGTGGATGATCCACGACAAGCTCACGGATGAGACCTATGGTATGGCGGGCGGCTGGCAGCCGGCAAAATGGCCCGAGCGCGAGATCGCCTGGATCATCTGGCCCGAGAAAGCCGGCAAGGGCTTTGCCCTGGAGGCCACCCATGCCTGCCGCCGCTACTTCTATAACGAGAGCGGTTGGGACGGCGCGGTCAGCTATCTCGACCCGATGGACCTCAACAGCATCCGGCTGGCCGAGCGCCTCGGCGCGGTCAAGGACAAGGCGGCGGCGACCGTGGCCGGGGACGACGTGGTCTACCGCCACCCGAGCCCCGACACCCTGCGCGACAGCCAGCTCGCCCATGGGATCGAGATGGAGATCGGCCATTATGCCGACCCGCTCTTCAAACCGAAAGGATACGCGCTTGACTGACGCCGTGACCCGCGCCGCGGAAGTGCTCGCCGAGCACCGCGACAGCATCGATCGCCTCGATGCCATCCTCGTCTTCACCCTGGCCGAGCGCTTTGCCCATACCCAGGCCGTGGGCAAGCTGAAGGCCGAGCATGACCTGCCGCCCTCGGATCCCGCCCGCGAGGAGACACAGATCGCACGCCTGTCGGAGCTGGCCAATATGGCCGATCTCGACCCCGACTTCGCCAAGAAATTCCTGAATTTTATCATTCAGGAAGTCATCCAACATCACAAACAACACCAATCCTGAACCCCGGTTCAGACAGAAGAAACTCTAGGAGACCTACACCATGGCAATGAAAATCCGGCTCGCCCGCGGCGGTTCCAAAAAGCGCCCCTTCTACCGCATTGTGGCCACCGACAGCCGCATGCCCCGCGACGGCCGCTTCATCGAGAAGCTCGGCACCTATAACCCGCTCCTGCCCAAGGACAGCGAAGAGCGCGTGAAGATGGACATGGAGCGCGTGCAGTACTGGCTGGGCCAAGGCGCAAAGCCGACCGACCGGATCGCCCGCATGCTCGAAGCCGCAGGCACCCTGCCCAAGACCGAGCGCTCGAACCCCAAGAAAGCCGTCCCGGGCAAGAAAGCGCAGGAGCGCGCCGAAGAGAAAGCCGCCAAGGCCGCAGAAGCTGCCGAAGCCGCAACTGAAGACGCCGCAGCCGAGTAATCGGCACAGGCTCGCTTGTGACTGCGCGCAGCTTCACGCCCGAGTTTCGGGCAGAACTGACCGAATTGATGCGTTGGCGGCGCGATGTGCGCCGTTTTCGCACCGATCCGGTGCCCGAGCCTCTGCTCGCGCGCTGTCTCGACGCGGTCCGGCTGGCCCCCTCCGTGGGTCTGTCTGAACCCTGGCGCGTGGTCCGGGTCGACAGTCCTGCGGCGCGGGCGGCGGCAGCGGCGAATTTCGCCGAAGCCAATGCTGCAGCGCTTGAGGGCCAAAACGGCGACAGGGCGGCGCGCTACGCGGCGCTCAAGCTCTCGGGGATGGATGCCGCCCCCGTGCAGCTCGCGATCTATTGCGACACGGATCCGCCCAAGGGGGCGGGTCTCGGTGCGGCCAGCATGCCGCAAATGCGCCAGTACTCCGTCGTGGCGGGGGTCACGATGATGTGGCTCACCGCCCGGGCAGAGGGTCTGGGACTGGGCTGGGTGTCCATTCTGGACCCGGAGCGTCTGGCGCGGGACCTCGACGTCCCAACCACATGGGATCTGATCGGCTATTTCTGCCTCGGCTGGCCCGAGCAGGAGACCGACAGCCCGGAATTGGAACGCGCGGGGTGGGAAACACGCGCCGACACTTTGGATTTGGAGGTCCGCTGAGGTGGCACGATATTGGATTGGATTGGCCGAGCGCGACAGCGTGCATGCGGCGGTGGCAAATGGCGTCTGCGTCTTTTCCGGCGGCAAGGTGGCGCCCGTCCGCAAGCTCGAGCCGGGAGATGGCATCCTTTATTATTCTCCCCATGAAAGCGCAGGCGGCGCGCCCCTGGAATGCTTCACAGCCGTGGGCGAGGTGGTCGATGACACGCCCTGGACCCAGAACTGGACACAGATCTGCGCCGGTGGCCCCTATTGGACCCAAGCCGCGGCCCGCGACAGCGGCCTGACCTGGGTGCGGCGCTGCGACTATGACGCGGTGGGCGAGGTCTCGGTGCGCCCGCTCCTCTCCGCCCTGCGTTTCGTCGCCCAGCCCCGCCATTGGGGCCGGACCTTCCATCGCGGCCAGATGGAGATCGGGGCCGAGGATTTCTTCCGCATCGCCGACCGCCTCCGCGCGGTGGCCTGAGGGGCTGGGGTGACCAAGACCGTGATCCTTCTGGTGTTCGGCGCGAGCGTTTATATCGGCATGCAGTTCGAACAGCGTCTTGCCGCGGATCGCTGCCTCGCAGCCGGGGGCACCCCCGATGCACGCGGGGTCTGCACAGGAGTGCCCGCGCGATGAGCAAGCGCAAGGATCTGACCTGCGTCGGGGCGATCGCCGGCGCCTTCGGGGTGCGCGGCGAGGTGCGGCTCAAGAGCTTCTGCGCCGTGCCCGAGGATATTGCCGACTACACCCCGCTCAGCTTCGAGGATGGGCGCGAGGTCACTTTGCGCCTCACGGGGCAGATCAAGAACGGGCTTTCCGCGCGGCTGTCGGGCGTGGGCAACAAAGAAGCGGCGGACGCCCTGCGCGGCACGCGGCTCTACGTGCCACGGGACCGGCTGCCCCACCTGCCCGATGACGAATACTACCACACGGATCTGATCGGGCTGGCGGTCCATGACACGGGCGGCACCCATCTGGGCAAGGTCACGGCGGTGCATAATCACGGGGCGGGCGACCTGCTGGAGGTCAAGGGACCGCTTGCCAAGGGTCCGGTCCTAATCCCCTTCACCCTGGCCATCGTGCCGACAGTGGATCTGCGGGCCGGGCGCATCGTGGCCGACCCGCCAGAGGGCCTCTTCTAACCTCGCCTCTCCCGCACAGACTGTGCCGCGACGCGGGTCCGCGCGGTCCTGACAGGGACCGCGCCACCGATTCCCTATTCCGCCGCGAGGGTCGTGGCCGCCCGTTGCAATTGTACCAGCCGCTCCTGCTGAAACGCGCTGCGCTTGCCACCGATCGACGGCATGGCCGCCCAATCCTGCAGCACCCGGCAGCGACACAGGAACATCAGACAGGGATCCGCGCCCAGATCCGCGCCATAGCCGTCCGACAGGGCCGCCAGATCCTCTGGCGGCAGCCCGCAATTCGGATCGAGCGCCCGCTCCCCGGCAAAGCGCGCGCCGAGATCCACGATCAGCCGCGCGAGATCATAGATCGTGGGCGCGTCCTTATCCTGCATGAAATCGATCAGTGTCGCCCGGTTTGCCGAAAGGATCATGTTGCGCGCATGCAGATCCCCGTGCTGGGCCGCCAGCGTCACGCTGCCCCCCTCCGCCGCCTCGGCAGCCTCCGCGAGACTGTCCACAAGCACCGCGAAAAGATCCGGATCCACGATCGCCAGTTGCCCGTCCAGAGCCTTGCGCGCGAGCCGCTTCATATAGTCGGTCATCCGCACGGGGTTGAAAGGTTTCTCCCCCGCAGCCGTGCTGTCGTGATAGGCCCGCAGCGCCGCTCCCGCACGGCTCAGCAGCGCGGTGCGCTGCGCCGGCTTATCGTATTTCAGCAGGAGGTGGTCCTGTAACGTCCGCCCGGTCACATAGTCCTGAATGGTCGACAGGCTCTCGGCCTGCTCGGCGAGAATTGCGGCGGGCGCATGCACTTTGTCACCCCGCAACGCCCGCAAGGCGCGACGCTGCCCGGCCAGCCCCTCGGCCCAGCGCTCCCGGTCCATGGGGGCGAAGATCCGCTTGAAGACAAGGTTGCGCCCATCGGGTCCGGTCATGCGCAGCACGATCCGCACCCGGTCCGAGTCCTCACGCCGCCACAGCTCCTCTCCGCTGAAACGCGCCGGATCCAGCCCGGCAAAGGGCGCGAGCTGCTGCCAGCTGCCAAGGGCCGATGCCATCATGCGGTCGTCTCGGGTCATGCCTGCCTCCGGTTCGCGGGCCCCGCCATACGGGCACCCGGGCGCAAAATGCCTTGCAGGTTGCTAAACATTGATTAAACCGCCCAAACATGACCAAATCGCCTGCCACGCCCCCCAGCCGCTCCCACGGCACCAAAAGCATTTCGCTCTCGGCCCAGCCCACGGACCTGATGGCCCCGCGCCAGCGCAAACCCGGGGCCTGGACGGCCAAGGTGATTACGCTCTTCCCCAAGGCCTTTCCCGGCGTGCTCGGCGAGAGCCTGACCGGCAAGGCCCTGGATGAGGGGCTCTGGGCGCTGGAGACGATGGATCTGCGCAGCTTCGGCGTGGGCAAACACCGCAATGTGGATGACACGCCCGCAGGCGGTGGCGCGGGCATGGTCCTGCGCCCGGATGTGCTGGGCCGCGCGCTCAGCACCGCCGCCAAGGGCACGCCCGAGGATCGCCGCAAATGGCCCGTGGTCTATCTCAGCCCCCGCGGCGCGCCTTTCACCCAGGCCCGCGCCCAGGCCTGGTCCGAGGCCGAGGGGATCACCCTGCTCTGCGGCCGGTTCGAGGGCGTGGATGAGCGCGTGATCGAGGAATTCGGCATAGAAGAGGTCTCGCTCGGGGACTTTGTCCTCACCGGCGGCGAGATCGCAGCACAAGCCTTGATTGACGCCACAGTCCGACTTATACCGCGCGTGCTTGGGAATCAGGCGTCCACGGAGGAGGAGTCCTTCTCCACCGGTCTGCTGGAACACCCGCAATACACACGACCCGCTGTCTGGAAGGGACGCGAGATACCCGGGATTCTCCTTTCGGGCCATCACGCGAAGATCACCGACTGGCGCCGGGACATGGCCGAAAGGCTGACCAAAGAACGCCGCCCTGACCTCTGGCGGGCATATTGTGAAAGCCACGATATGGACCCGGACGGAGACCAAGAGCTCTAGGGGCAGCCCCACGTCGCGGAACAACCGCGCTTATATAGGAGTCAGGGCCAATGAACCTGATTGCACAGCTTGAAGCCGAGCAGATCGAAGCGCTCGGCAAGGACATCCCGGATTTCAAGGCCGGTGACACTGTCCGCGTCGGCTACAAGGTGACCGAAGGCACCCGTAGCCGTGTTCAGAACTACGAAGGCGTCTGCATCGCCCGCAAAGGCGGCGACGGCATTGCAGCCTCGTTCACCGTCCGCAAGATCAGCTTCGGCGAAGGGGTGGAGCGTGTGTTCCCCCTGCATTCGACCAATATCGACAGCATCACCGTGGTGCGTCGCGGTAAGGTCCGTCGCGCCAAGCTCTACTACCTGCGCGCCCGTCGCGGGAAGTCTGCGCGTATCGCCGAGCAGACCAACTACAAGCCGAAATCGAACTGAGGGCCGTAGAGATGAAAAAAGATACCCATCCCGAGTACCACATCATCGACGTCAAGATGACCGACGGCACCGTGGTGCAGATGCGCTCCACCTGGGGCAATGAGGGCGACCAGCTGGCGCTGGACATCGACCCCTCCGTGCACCCGGCCTGGACCGGCGGCACCTCGCGCCTGCTGGACACCGGCGGCCGCGTGTCGAAGTTCAAGAAGAAATACGAAGGCCTCGGCTTCTAAGCTCTGCCCCTTCGATGCAAGACAAGGCGCGCCCAGGTGGCGCGCCTTTTTCGTTTCTCTGCCCGTCAGGAGCGGTTGAGGAACAAAGCCTCAGGATCGCTCTGTAGCAGCGCGGGCGTGCAGCGCTCGGGCGGGATCTCGGCCAGCCGAGGGCACGCGTTGAGGATCTCATCCAAGGGGAAGCGCTCCGGCACCCGTGGGCGCGCGAGACAGATTGCGCCATCCGCGCCCCAGATCGCTTCGACTTGGCCGAGACGGGGCGCGCGCGGCGGATCATGGCGGGCAAAGACCTCAATCTTGCGCCCTGCCACCGTGTGCGGCACGCCCGTCCCGCAGTAATCTGCGCGCATCATGCGGGTGCAGGCCACGTGAAGCGCTGTCCGGCGTGCCGCCTCTGGCCCTATGCCCCCCGGTGCATAGCCCAGACGCAGACACTTCACATGGGCCCCGGCGGTACAGGTGAAGTTGAACCGGCCCTCGGGGAGTGCCCTGTAGCCCCCATCGGCAGTCGAGCTCCCAGGTAGGGCCACAGCCATCTGCAAGCCGAAGGGCCCCGGATGGCAGAGCGGCTCCCACGCACCGCCTTCGGGGTTCAGGAAAGACACCTGGTGGAGCCGGAACGCATGCGGGCCGCCATAAGGATCCATCCGCGTGCTCTCGATCCGCGCCAAGTAGCCCGGCATCGCGAAGGCCCGCCCCAACAGAGCGGCCTCCGTCAGGCGGGTCCCGTCTGCGGTGATGCCAACAAGGCCTGAGTCCTCCAGATGAAGCTCAAGCTCCGGAGCGGCGGGCTGTTCCGCGCCCGCAGACATCGCCGCGATGAACCAAAGGACAAGGCCGAAGATACATGGTCTCATGATCGCCCTCCGGCAGGGAAGGAACGGGCGCCACATGACAGATCCACGCCGCGCCCACCTCTTAAGGCCTCTGCTCAGAATGAGCCTTACTCAGCCGGAGTGGGCGTGCTTCCACTGCGCAGCCCGTCCAGCGCGGGCCCGTTCGTGGGACAGCCCTGGGTGGGCATGCAGCTATCGCCCATACCACCACTCCAGACATCGTCCAGATCCTGAAGACGCTGTTCGGGTTTCGCTTGCGCGATGCGGCTGCCATCCATGGACGGGCCATTGAAGGTCGCAACCGCCAAAGCAGGGCTCGCGGCAAATGTCAGGAAGAGCGCTCCTGTGGAAAAGGTCAATTTGGTCATCATGTCACTCGGGTTCGCTGCGACGCCAGCACCGCGCCGGCATCGAAAGGTGCCCTGATCTGACCTGGCCATGTTTCAGCCCGATTTCCGCGCTCGGGTCACCGTGTTTCAAGTGTTGCCGCGCACAGGGACCACGTGCAGGGACCACGCGCAGGGGCCGCGAATGCAAAGATCCGCGCCTTGGTTAACCAAAAAGCAAAGAGCCCCATGGCATGACACTGACCAATGACGCCGCACTTGGCGGATTGTCGCCGTTTTGGGATTCCAAACCGGGAAGCAGCTGAATACTGTGCGCGCAATCCGGCGGGGCACGGGTCACGTCGAGAAAAAGGGTCGCGCAGTGGCACATATCATCGTCTTCGGCAACGAAAAGGGCGGCTCGGGCAAGTCGAGCACCTGCATGCATGTGGCCACCGCGCTCGCGCGGATGGGGCATCGGGTCGGCGGGGTCGATCTGGACCTGCGCCAGCGCAGCTTTGGCCGATATCTCGAGAACCGCGCCGCGACCTGCGAGCGCGAGGATGTCGTGCTGCCGCTGCCGACGCTGATCGAGCTGCCGCAGATCGATCAGGCGAGCCTGCCCGAGGGCGAGAATATCTGGGACTACCGGCTGAGTGCGGCGGTCTCCTCGCTTGAGGAGGAGTGCGATTTTGTCGTGATCGACTGCCCCGGCTCCCATACGCGGCTGAGCCAGGTGGCCCATTCGCTCGCCGATACGCTGATCACGCCGCTGAACGACTCGTATGTGGATTTCGACATGCTGGCGCGGATCGATCCGACCACGAACAAGGTGCTCGGCCCGTCTGTCTATTCCGAAATGGTCTGGAGCGCGCGGCAACTGCGCGCGCGGGCCGGTCTGCCGCCG
The DNA here is from genome assembly GCF_049801095.1 of Dinoroseobacter sp. S76. Lineage (NCBI taxonomy): Bacteria > Pseudomonadati > Pseudomonadota > Alphaproteobacteria > Rhodobacterales > Roseobacteraceae > Dinoroseobacter > Dinoroseobacter sp. S76. Next base: position 1,035,327 of record NZ_JBNAGH010000001.1, read on the forward strand.
ATCGACTGGATCGTGCTGCGCAACCGTCTCGGCACGCAATACATGCACAACAAGAAGAAGATCGGCGACGCGCTGCAGGATCTGAGCAAGCGGATCGGGTGCCGCGTGGCCCCGGGCTTCTCCGAGCGCGTGATTTTCCGCGAGCTCTTTCCCCGGGGCCTGACCCTGCTGGACCTGCGCGATATCGGCATCGCGCAGCTCAATATGTCAAACGTGGCCGCCCGGCAGGAGTTGCGTGATCTCATCACCGCGCTGAACCTGCCCGGGGTTGAGGTGGATTTCTGAGCGTCGCGCCCTTGCGCCGCCTCACACCCGATCCCACGAGCCGGATGATCAGGGGTGCAGCCCCGTCAGCCGCAGGACAGGTTGGTCACATCATTCCAGGGATCGATCTGGATGTTCAGGCGATCCGGCCGGAAATCCATGGTCACAGGGCCGAAATAGATAACCCGCACACTGCCGGCGCCGCGCGGCACAAGGGTGGAGTTCGGATCAATCGGCTGCCCGATCAAGCCTTCATTGTCCCACGCGCCACATGTATCGGCATCCCGCGGCGTGATCACGCCCCAACTCTCCGGATCGGGCTGGAGGGCCTTGCGGATCCAGAATCGCTCCCCCTCCCGGCTCAAACGGGTCTGTTCCTTGGGAGCCAGTTCATCCCCATAGGCCTGATTGCGCCCGTCGAACGCATCCATCAACGCTCGCAGCGCGGGCGGCAGCGGTGTGGCTTCCAAGGCCGACGGGCTGACCGGACCCAGTTTCAGGTAGCGGCCCAGACTGCTCAGCCCGCGCTCTGTCGAGGCCCCCACGACCCCGTCCACCGGTCCCGGAATGAACCCGTAGAAATGCAGCGCCGTCTGAATGTCGAACACATCCTCGCGCAGCCCGGACTGCGCCTGCGCCGCTCCATAGGGCACGATTGCCAGCAAACTCATCCACAGCCCAACTACAATAGCGCGCAGCATGCCACAGCTCCTTCTCTCTCGCGTCGCCCCACCCTAGCCGCAGCGCAGCACCGGGGTCCATCCTGTAACAAAGCCCGCGATCACCGGGCCCGCTGTTACAGTTTTCCGCCCTTTTGCAATGAAAGCCCCCGCGCCGATCACCCGCGATCAAGCGGGCGTGATCGCTCTAACGGAGCCGCGCAATCGGGCGCAAATCATGGGACAACAGACCCATAGCCAAAGGAACCCCGGGATGTCGTCCATGGAAGAAAACCGCAAATCCGCTCTGCCCCGCTGGGTCCCCCTGGCCGGCATTGCTGCCATCGCCGCGATCGGCGCCTTCACCCTCAAGGACACGCTGAGCTTTCAGGCGCTGGCCGACAATCGCGAGGCCCTGATCGCCTTTCGCGACGCCAATCTGATCCTGACCATCGCGGCCTATATGGCGATCTATATCGCCGTCGTGGCCTTCTCGCTGCCGGGGGCCACCATCGCCACGCTGGCGGGCGGGTTCCTCTTTGGTCTGACCACGGGCACCGTCCTGACAGTCGCGTCGGCCACAATCGGCGCCACGCTGATCTTCCTCGCCGCCCGATGGGGCCTGGGCGAGAAGCTGGCCGCCAAGATGGACGGATCCGAAGGCAAGGTGAAGCAGCTCAAGGAAGGTCTCGCCGAGAATGAGATCAGCGTGCTCTTTCTGATGCGCCTTGTTCCGGCCATCCCGTTCTTTGTCGCGAACCTGCTGCCGGCCCTGGTCGGGGTCAGCCTGCGGAACTTCGTCTTCACCACCTTCTTCGGGATCATCCCCGGCACCGCCGTCTACACCTGGGTTGGCGCCGGTCTGGGTGAGGTCTTTGCCCGCGGCGAGACCCCGAACCTCGGCATCATCTTCGAGCCCCATATCCTCGGCCCCATCCTTGGCCTCTCGGCGCTCGCCCTCCTCCCCATCATCCTCAAGCAATTCCGCAAGACCAAAGGCGCCTGATCCATGACCAACCGTATTGAAACCGATATCTGCGTAATCGGCGCAGGCTCTGGCGGGCTGTCCGTCGCAGCGGGCGCGGTCCAGATGGGCGCAAAGGTCGTCCTGATCGAAGGCCACCTGATGGGCGGCGACTGCCTGAACTTCGGCTGTGTCCCCTCCAAGGCGCTGATTGCCGCCGGGAAACAGGCCCATATCGTCCGCAAGGGCGGCTTCGGGGTCGCCCCCGCCGAGCCCGAGATCGACTATGCCGCCGCCAAGGATCATGTGCGCAGCGTGATCGACACCATCGCCCCCGTGGACAGCCAGGAGCGGTTCGAGGGCCTCGGCTGCACCGTGATCCGCGAGTATGCCAAGTTCATCTCGGAAACCGAGGTGCAGGCGGGCGATACGGTCATCAAGGCCCGTCGCTTTGTGATCGCCACGGGCTCGCGCCCCTTCGTGCCGCCGATCCCGGGTGTCGAGGATGTGCCCTATTTCACCAATGAGACGATCTTCGATCTGCGCGAGAAGCCGGAGCACCTGATCGTCATCGGCGGCGGCCCGATCGGCATGGAAATGGCCCAGGCCCATGTGCGGCTTGGCTGCAAGGTCACCGTGCTCGAAGGCGCGAAAGCGCTCGGCAAGGACGACCCGGAACTGGCCGCCATCGCGCTGGAGCGTCTGCGCGGCGAAGGGATCGAGATCCTTGAGGGCGCGCAAGCGGCCAAGATCTCCGGCGGCGAAGGCGCAATCACGGTCGAGACCGCTGATGGCAATTCGGTGACGGGCACGCATCTCTTGATGGCTGTGGGCCGGACGCCGAACCTCGACAAGCTGAACCTCGAGGCCGCCAAGGTCGACTATGACCGTCGTGGGCTGAAGGTCGATGCCTCCCTGCGGACCACGAACAAGCGCATCTATGGCGCGGGCGATGTGGCTGGGCCGCTGCAGTTTACCCATGTGGCGGGCTATCACGCGGGCGTGCTCATACGGCAGATCGTACTGGGCCTGCCCGCCAAGACCCGGGACGACCATGTGCCCTGGGCCACCTACACGGACCCGGAAATCGCGCAGGTCGGTCTGACCGAGGCGCAGGCGCTTGAGAAACATGGCGCTGCGCTGGAAGTCGCCCGGTTCGAGTATGACGAAAACGACCGCGCGATTGCGTCGGGCAAGACCACCGGCCTGATCAAGGTCATGGTCGTGAAGGGTCGCCCCGTGGGCGCCTCGATTGTCGGCGCCGAGGCGGGCGAGCTGATCGGGCTCTGGGCCTATGCCATCGCCAACAAGCACAAGATGGGAGCCGTGGCCAACATGATCGCGCCCTATCCGACGCTGGGCGAGATCAACAAGCGCGCCGCCGGGGCCTATTTCAGCCCCCGTCTGTTCGAAAGTGACCTGATCAAACGCATCGTGCGCATTGTCCAGAAGTTCTGACAGGCTTATGTCAAGGTCGAGAGAGGAGCGACTGACTTGAATTCGCTATCTGGACGCTTTCTGATCCTGACCGTCATCTTCGTGATGCTGGCCGAGGTGCTCATCTTTGTGCCCTCGGTCGCGCGCTTCCGCGAAGACTATCTGCTCGACCGGCTGGAGCGGGCGCAGATCGCCTCGCTCGCTCTGCTGGCCACGTCAAATGACATGGTCGAGCCCGAACTCGAGGCCGAGCTGCTGGAGAATGCCGAAGTCCTCAATGTCGTGCTGCGGCGGGATGAGGTGCGTCAGCTGGTTCTCTCGACCCCGATGCCCGGCGAGATTTATGGCACCTATGATTTGCGGGATCCTTCGGCCTTTGAGCTGATCAAGGACGCCATGTGGAACCTCACCATGACCGAGGATCAGGTGATCCGCGTGATCGGCACCCCGGTACGCGGGGCGGGCGAGGTCATCGAAGTGACCATGCCTACCGGGCCCTTGCGCGCCGCCTTGATCGATTACGGGGTACGGATCCTGATTCTCTCGGCTGTGATCTCGATCTTCACGGCTGCACTCCTGTTCCTCGCCGTGCGCCGCTTCCTCGTCAAACCCATGCGCCGGGTGGTCAACCACATGACCGCCTATGCGGAAGCGCCCGAGGATGCGCGCCGGATCATCGCCCCGGATGCGGGCGTGACGGAGTTGCGCGACGCGGAGGTTGCCCTGAATTCCCTGCAAACCCAGCTGACCACGGCCCTGAAACAGAAGGATCGTCTGGCGCAGTTGGGCGGGGCGGTGGCCAAGATCAGCCATGATCTACGCAATATCCTCACGGTGGCGCAGCTCCTGGCGGACCGGATGGAGCGCTCCGAAGATCCGACAGTGCAGCGCGCGGCACCGAAGCTCGTGAACGCGATCAGCCGGGCGGTGAACCTCTGCGAAGGCACGCTGGCCTTCGGCAAGGCCGAAGAGCTGCCGCCAACCCTCTCTCGGTTCAACCTGGGCCCGCTTATCGATGACGTCATCGACAGTGAGACCCTGGCCTGCACCGGTGACAACGTCACCCTGACCTCAGATGTGCCCCCGGCTCTCGCGATCCGCGCCGATAGCGAGCAGCTCTACCGCGTGATCTCGAACCTTGTGCGCAATGCCCGTCAGGCGATTGAGGCCACGGGCGTGCCCGGTAAGATCTGCGTGGCCGCGCGCGAGGAGGACGCCGAATGGATTATCTGCATCCGGGATACCGGGCCGGGCCTGCCGCCCCGGGCGCGCGAGAACCTGTTCACGGCCTTCCAGGGCGGTGTGCGCAAGGGGGGTACCGGGCTCGGTCTGGTGATCGCTGCGGAACTGGTGCGCGGCCATGGCGGGGCACTGGAGCTTGTGCAGACCGATGCGGAGGGCACCGAATTCGCCCTGCGTCTGCCGCGAAACTCCGCCATTCTCGACGCGGCTGCAGAATAACGAAAAACCCGCTTGCAATGACCGGGGACGGGCGTTAGTCACCGCCCTCACGGACCGATAGCTCAGCTGGATAGAGTACCTGACTACGAATCAGGGGGTCGGGGGTTCGAATCCTCCTCGGTCCGCCACTCCCCCCTCAAGGCGCTGTGTAACACAGCCTGCAGGGGTGGAGGAAACGCCGCAAACGCGTTGACTCAAATGGCCCGTGCGCCTAAACGACGGGCTCTGTAGATTTTCTGGCACGTGCGCCATCCGGGCGGCGGGTCAACCGAAGGAGAAAAGCGATGAAGCGCACGTACCAACCGTCGAACCTGGTTCGCAAGCGGCGTCACGGGTTTCGCGCGCGCATGGCCACCAAGGCCGGCCGCAAGATCCTCAACGCCCGTCGTGCTCGCGGCCGCAAGTCGCTGAGCGCCTGAGCCCTGCCGCTGGCCTTCGGGCTATGATGACAGAGCGCTCGTCCTCCGAGCCCGGTGCCGAAAAGGCACCCGCACCGCCGCCCGCGACTTCGCCGGCGGCGCTTGTCGTTCTGACCAAGCGCGCGGATTTTCTGGCCGCGGCCCGCGCCCGGCGGCAGGCAGCCCCCGCCTTTCTCTTGCAGGCGCGACGGCGCGCCGAGGACATGTCCTCGGCGCAGACCCGCATCGGGTTCACCTGTTCCAAGAAGGTTGGCAACGCCGTGGCCCGCAACCGCGCCAAACGCCGCCTGCGCGAGATCGCGCGGCTTGAGCTGCCGCGCCATGGCAAACCGGGTTGGGACTATGTGCTGGTCGGGCGCAAGGAGGCGACCGCGACCCGCGATTTTGCGGCTTTGCGTGCGGATCTCGTAACAGCGCTCGGTCGGATCCACGCGCCGCGCAACCCCTCGGGTAAACCGCCACGCAACAAGGCCCCGCGCCCATGAGCCCACTGGCCTTTGTGCTCTCCCTGCCCGTTCGGGCCTATCGCGCGGTGTTTTCGCCCTGGGTCGGGCATAACTGCCGCTATGATCCCACCTGCTCTGCCTATGCCATGGAGGCCCTGCGCAAGCATGGCGGGATCAAGGGGGGCTGGCTTGCCCTGCGCCGGATCCTGCGCTGCCATCCCTGGGGCGGCATGGGTGTGGATGACGTGCCCGATTGAATAGCGGACGCATCTGCGTTTCACTCACGCCCATGTGGCGGGCTCAGAGTTTCTCGAAGGTGATGATCACGTCACCCACATAGATCCCGGCGCGGGTCATATAGGCCCGGTTCAGCAAACGATCTTCGGAAAGCAGCCACATCCAATCGTCAAAGGAAAACCGCGTGGTCGTCCCGTCCCCGAGAGGCAGATCGATCGTATAGACCCAGTTGAATGTATCGCCTTGCTCGATGCCGCTGGCCGTCCCGATCACCCCCGGCGCGGTGCCTTCCCAGCTGTCCGGGCCGGTTTTGGTCAGGGTCCAGATCCGCTGCTCGGTGCTTGCATCTTCATAGACGAAATCCTCGACCAGCCACAGGGTTTCCCCGTCCCAGGTGCCCGTGATCTCCACCTCGAAGCGGCGGCGCACAGTCCCCAGCACGTCCTGAAACTGGCCATAAGCCACGAGATCGCCCGCGAAGAACTCCTCGAGATTGAGCTGCCGGTTGCTCAGCGCTGGATCCTCCAGCGCCGGTTTGCCCGTACAGGACGCGAGGAGCAGCACCGCTCCGATCAGAAATGCGCGCATCAGATCCCCCTTTGGGCCAGAGCTAAGCCACCAGGGGCCGCGGGCAAGCGATTGACGCCGGGGGGTGGGCTCGCCTATGCCCTGCGGGACCCCTCAAGGATGCCCGACATGCTCGACGAAACCGAGATCCATCCCCTGTTTCACGGCGCCCCCAGCAGCACCGAGTTCAAGAAGCTGCGCAAGCGGATCATCCGCAACACGCGCGAAGCGATTGAGCAATATGGGATGATCGAGCCCAGCGCGCGGGATGGCGCGAAGCCGCGCTGGCTGGTCTGTCTCTCGGGCGGCAAGGACAGCTACACACTGCTCGCGGCGCTCTACGAGCTGCAATGGCGCGGGCTCCTGCCGGTGGAGATCCTCGCCTGCAATCTCGATCAGGGGCAGCCGGGGTTTCCCGCCACGGTCCTCCCCGCGTTTCTGGAACGAATGGGTGTCCCCCATCGCATCGTATATCAGGACACCTATTCCATCGTGATGGACAAGGTGCCCGAGGGGCGGACCTATTGCGCGCTCTGCTCGCGGCTGCGGCGCGGTAATCTTTATCGCATCGCGCGGGAGGAAGGCTGCTCGGCCGTGGTACTGGGGCACCACCGGGACGATATTCTCGAGACATTTTTCATGAATCTTTTTCATGGCGGTCGTCTGGCCACCATGCCACCGAAACTGCGCAACGAAGAGGGCGATCTATTCGTCTATCGCCCGCTCGCCCATGTGGCCGAAGCCGATTGCGAGAAGTTTGCCCGCGCCATGAACTATCCCATTATTCCCTGTGACCTTTGTGGCAGTCAGGACGGGCTGCAGCGGCAGCAGGTGAAAGCGATTCTCGATGGTTGGGAGGCCAACAGTCCCGGGCGCCGACAGGTCATGTTCAAGGCCCTGACGAATGTCCGGCCGTCTCACATGCTGGACCCGAAACTATTCGATTTCGCCAATCTGTCCCTGGATGCCGCGGCGTTTTCAGAAAATTCGAAACAGAAGGAAACCGGGCCTTAACGGCTTGGCCATGGACGACCCATAGCCTCATTCACAGCGATCGGCACAAGGCCGTCCGCGCAAGATGAGGCATGCGTTTTGGTTTCGCGTCTATTGGACACTTTGAAGAACACTGGTCGGCAGCTCCTTCGCGATCCGGCCTTGCTCGTTGGGTTTATTCCTCTTTTTGTGGCCATTTCCTATTCCACCCGGGATATCCGCTGGCTGGTCGGGGCCAGCACGCTGATCCCCTTCCTCGTGCTGGCCTTCCGCGCAATGGATGTCGTGAATTCTCCGAAAGGCGGGCGCGATCCCTTGACGGGTCTGCCCAGCCGGGCGGCACTGCTGGATGTGGTGGACCGCTATTTCGCGACCCCGGGCGCCAGCACACGGACTGCGGCCTGCCTTGTGATCGATATTGATGAGTTTCATTCATTCAACGAACGCTGGGGCCGGGATGCGGGCGATGAGGTGTTGCGCCAGACCGCCCAACGTCTGCGCAGCGCTGTGCGCGAAGATGACCTCGTTGTAAGGCTCGATGCGGATGCCTATGCGCTCTATCTGGCACCCTCTCAGGGCATGACGCTCGATTCGATCCTCTCCATTGGCGACCGGATCCAGCGCGCACTGAGTGAGCCCGTCATCGTCCACGGGACCACCGCCTATGTCAGCGCTTCGGTCGGGATTGCCCTAGCCAGCAAGTCACCTGAGCCTACGGCAGCCAGCCTGCTGGTGGCGGCTGAGCGCGCAATGGTCGAAGCACGGTCCCATGGGGCCGGCGCGCTGCGGCTATTCTCTTCCGAGATGCAGACCGAGATTCGCGCGAGCCATGAACTGGCAGAGGACTTGGCCAAAGCCTTGGAAAACGGGGAGATTGTTGCCTGGTTCCAACCCCAGGTTTCCACCGAAACCGGTCAGGTCACGGGCTTCGAAGCGCTGGCCCGGTGGGAGCATCCCACACGCGGGACTGTGTCTCCGGCAGAGTTTCTGCCCGCGATCGAAGCAACAGGCCGTACGGAACGGCTGAGCGAGGTCATGCTCTATCAAGGGCTCAAGGCGCTGGTGGCCTGGGAACGCGGCGGCTTCGCCATTCCGAACATCGGCGTGAATTTCGCCGGGATGGAGCTGCGCAATCCCCATCTGATCGACAAGGTGAAATGGGAGCTTGACCGGTTTGGCCTGACCGCCGATCGCCTGGCGGTTGAGATCCTCGAATCCGTGATCTCGCAAACTGAAGACGACATTATTCTGCGCAATATCAGCGCCTTGGGGGAGCTGGGTTGCGGCATAGACCTAGATGACTTCGGGACCGGTCACGCCTCGATCAGTTCGATCAAGCAGTTCCGGATCAATCGGATCAAGATCGACCGCTCCTTCGTGACCCATGTGGACAAGGATGGGGAGCAACAGCGTATGGTCGCCGCCATCCTGACCATGGCGCAGCAGCTTGGGCTGGACGCCCTAGCCGAAGGGGTTGAAACGATTGGGGAGCATTCGCTGCTCGGCCAGCTTGGTTGTCACCACGTACAGGGCTATGGCATCGCGCGCCCCATGCCTTTTGAGGACACCTTTGCCTGGCTTGAAGCGCATAATGCGAAGCTTGCCCCGCCGCCCCGGATTGAACGGCAACAGGGTCACTAAGGCCTGCCCGGGTTGAAATCGCTTGCGTGGCAATGCCACGGCTGCGGTCACATTCGGGAAAATGACTTGACCTTCTTCTGCCTTCTCGGTTGAACCCACCTATTCCAAGGTCAATAGGTGTGGGTCCCAGATGGACGATCAGAATAAGAACCTCATTCTCGCCACGGCGCTCAGCTTCCTGGTGATCCTGGTCTGGTTCCTGGTCTTTCCACCGGAAGAGCCGGTCTCCGATCCCAATGCCCCAGCGCAAGTGGCCGAGCAGGCCGGAGGCGATGTCGCCCTGACCCCACCTGCGGCCATTACCGAAGCCGCTCCAGGGGCTGCACCGCAAGCGACGACCTCCTCGACCAGCAACGCCCCACGCCTGCCCATCGAAACACCGGCGGTCGAAGGCTCGATCTCGCTGCTTGGCGGTCGGATCGATGACCTTAGCCTCAAGGGCTACAATGAAACGCTGGAGCCTGACTCGCCCATCGTGCGCCTGCTCTCGCCTGTTGATCAGCCCGGCGCCTATTACGCCCTCTACGGCTGGGCCCCGGCAGGAGCGTTGTCCTTTGACGACGTGCCCGGCGCAAACACCGTATGGTCCGTGGAAGCGGGTGAGACCCTGTCTGTCGACACCCCTGTCACCCTGCGCTGGGACAGCCCCTCGGGCCTGATCTTCCGGCGCACCATCGCGATTGACGAGGATTTCATGTTCTCGATCGCTCAAAGCGTCGAGAACCCCACCGAGACCAGCCAGCGCATGCAGCCTTACGGGATCATCGCGCGCCATGGCGAGCCGGAGACCGTCAACTTCTTCGTCCTGCATGAGGGCGTCGTCGCCATGGCCGATGGCGGCTTGATCGAGTCCGATTACGACGACATGCTCGACTATGACTTCGTCGAGCGGGAAGGTGCACGCGCCGAAGTGACCCAGATCGAGGAAAACGGCTGGATCGGCTTCACTGACAAGAACTGGATGACCACGCTCATTCCGACGCCGGGGCAGCCCTTCACCTCCGTTGCGAAATACGTGGCCAGCGCGGATATCTACCAGACCGAAACGCGACTCGCGACCCAGAGCATCGCTGCAGGCCAAACCGTCAGCGTCGAGTCGCACCTCTTCGCGGGCGCCAAAGAATGGGAAGCCATCCGCGGCTATGAGAAAGACCTCGGGATTGTCGGCTTTATCGACAGCATCGACTGGGGCTGGTTCTACTTCCTGACTAAGCCGATCTTCTTCGTGCTGCACGAACTGAACCTGCTGATCGGGAATATGGGCGTCGCCATCATCGTTCTGACGCTTCTGATCAAGGCGCTCCTGCTCCCGCTCGCGTGGAAATCCTACGTCTCCATGGCCCGCATGAAAGAGCTCCAGCCGCAGATGGAAAAGCTCAAGGAGAAGGCTGGCGACGACCGCCAGAAGCTTCAGGTGGCGATGATGGAGCTCTACAAGAAGGAAAAGGTGAACCCGGCCGCGGGCTGTTTGCCGATCCTGCTGCAGATCCCGATCTTCTTCTCGCTCTACAAGGTGATCTTCGTCACGATCGAACTGCGTCATGCGCCGTTCTTTGGCCCGTTCCAGGATCTTTCTGCGCCGGATCCGACCTCCATCATGAACCTGTTCGGCCTCCTGCCAAACGCCGCGCCCGAGCCAGGCTCGATCCTCGCACTGGTCTTCATCGGGATCCTGCCGCTCCTGCTCGGCATCTCCATGTGGCTGCAACAGAAGCTGAACCCGGCGCCCACCGACCCGACCCAGGCCATGATCTTCGCCTGGCTGCCTTGGGTGTTCATGTTCATGCTCGGCACTTTCGCCAGCGGCCTGATCGTCTACTGGATCGCCAACAACGTCATCACCTTCAGCCAGCAGTATTTCATCATGCGGCGCCACGGGTACAAACCGGACGTGTTCGGCAACATCACGGCGAGCTTCAAGAAAAAGAAGCCGACGGAGGATAAGTGACCGGCACCATCGCCGAAATCTGGCGCCATCCGATCAAGTCCCACGGGGTGGAGGCGCTCACGGAAGCCGCGCTCGAACCGGGCAAGACCTTGCCCGGGGACCGGCTTTGGGCCGTGCACCACGAAGCTGCCAAGCTGACAGGCACGGACTGGGCGCCCTGCGCGAATTTTTCGCGCGTGGCCAAAGCCCCGGCGCTGGCCGCAATCCGAGCGCGCCTGCATTCGGATGACGCCACCGTGACGCTGACCCATCCGGACCGCCCCGATCTGACCTTCCAGCCGGATCAGGAAGCCGCCGCTTTCCTCGACTGGGTCACCTCCCTTTGCCCCGCGAACCGGGCGCAGCCCACGGGGATTCTGCGCAATGACGCACGAGGCTTCACGGACTCACCTGAGCCGACAATCAGCATCTGCAACCATGCGAGCCATCGCGCCGTGTCCCAGAAGCTCGGGCGCGAGATCTCGCCCCTGCGCTGGCGCGGCAATATCTGGCTCGACGGTCTCGGCCCTTGGGAAGAATTCGAATGGATCGGTCGCACCTTGCGTATTGGCACTGCCGAGCTTGAGGTCACCGAGCGGATCGAGCGCTGCACCGCCACCATGGCAAACCCGGACACCGGATTGCGCGACGCAGACACCCTTGCTGCCCTGCGCGAGGGGTGGGGTCATCAGGATTTCGCCATCTACGCCGTGGTCAAAACCCCCGGCGAGATCGCCATCGGCGCGACCTGCGAGGTCATCGCGTGACCTCCCTGCCCTTTCCGCTCACACCAGAGCCGGACGCCGCCAGCCTTGAGGCCGGGCGCAAGCTTTTCGCGGGGGAGGTCACCTTCCTGAAAGGTGTCGTCGCCATGAACGGGCTGCCCCCGGCGGACCGGCTCGAGGTCTGCTTTGCCGGGCGCTCGAATGTGGGCAAGTCCTCGCTGATCAACGCGCTGACCGGGCGCAAGGCCCTTGCACGGACCTCCAACACCCCAGGACGCACCCAGGAGATCAACTATTTCTGCCTCGGCACCGACCGCTACCTCGTCGACGTGCCCGGCTACGGCTTCGCCGAAGCCCCTGTCGCCGTGGTCGCGAAATGGCAGGCCCTGCTCAAGGCCTATCTGACCGGGCGCCAAACCCTCCGCCGCGCCTTCGTGCTGATCGATGCGCGCCACGGGATCAAAACGGTTGACCACGAGATCATGTCGCTCCTCGACACCGCGGCGGTCACCTTCCAGGTGGTGCTGACCAAGGCCGACAAGATCAAGGTGAGCGAGCAGGACCGCGTTCTCGATCAGGTGCGCAAAGCCCTCGCAAAACACCCCGCCGCTTTCCCCGAACTGCTGCTCACAAGCTCCGCCAAAGGCGATGGCATCGCCACGCTCCGCGCCCTCATCGCCGGGCTGGTCTGACTTAAGTCTCTAAATATCCCGGGGGTTTGGGGGCTGGCCCCCAAGACGCTAGACGTGCTGCCCGCCATTCACCTCGATCTCGGTACCCGAGATATAGCTGCCCGGCTCCGAGCAGAGGAAATAGATTGCGGCCGCCACCTCCGAGGGCTGGCCCAAGCGGCGCAGAGGCAGCTTCTCGACGATCTTCTCTGTACCCGGCGACAGGATCGAAGTCTCCACCTCCCCCGGTGCAATCGCATTCACCCGTACACCGAGCGGGCCGAAATCATGGGCCATCTCCCGTGTCAGGGCTGCCAGCGCCGCCTTGGAGGTCGCATAGGCCGCGCCGGCAAAGGGATGCACCCGCGTCCCGGCAATCGACGTCACATTGACCACTGCGCCCCCAGCGGCCGCCAGCTCTGACTGCAATCCCCGCGCCAGCACCACGGAGGCAAAGAAATTCACATGGAACACCTGCCCCCAGGTCCGCAGGTCGGTCTCCAGCGTGTTGAGCCGCGCGCCGCCTTCGCCCTTGGGCGAGATCCCCGCATTGTTCACCAGCGCGTCGAGCTTGCCATCAAGCTTGCCTCGGATCGTCTCAATCGCCTCGATCGTGTTCTTCGGGTCCGCCAGATCAAGCTGGATGTGGTTGTCCTCCCCCCCCGGCCATGGACAGCGCGCATCGAAGGGCTGGCGAGAGCAGGTCAGCACGCGCCACCCCTCGGCGGAGAACGCCTTGACCGTGGCATGGCCGATACCGCGGCTGGCACCGGTGAGAACGAGTGTGCGTTGGCGACTCATGGGACAGGACCTTTCCCGGCAACCCTACGCCTTGGCAGCGAAGCGCGAAACAGGTAACAGGCAGCACCACCAAGACAGAGCCAAGATGAAAACGAGATCGATGAAAAGCGACTGGATCGCCACCGCGCGCACCCTCTCCGAAGCTGTGCCGTTCCTGCGGCGCTATGACGATGCCATCGTCGTGGTGAAGTTCGGCGGCCACGCCATGGGGGATGCCGAGGCGCTGGCGAGCTTTGCCCGCGACATCGTTCTGATGCGGCAGGTCGGGGTGAACCCGGTGATCGTCCATGGCGGCGGGCCGATGATCAACGACATGCTGGCCAAGCTCGACATCAAATCCGAATTCGTCAAAGGCAAGCGCGTGACCGATGCGGCCACGGTCGAAGTGGTCGAGATGGTGCTCTCGGGCCTCGTGAACAAGCGGCTGGTGCAGGCCATCAATGGCGAGGGCGGCCGCGCCATCGGGCTGAGCGGCAAGGATGCCAATCTGATCGTCTGCGACCCGGCAGATCCCGAGCTCGGCTTTGTCGGCGACCCGGTCGAGGTGACGCCGGACACGCTGCTGCAGCTTGTCCGCTCCGAGATCATTCCGGTGATCGCCCCCATCGGCACGGGCCGCGAGGGCGAGACCTATAACATCAATGGCGACACGGCAGCCGGTGCCATCGCGGCGGCGCTCAAGGCAGATCGGCTGCTGCTGCTGACCGATGTGGCGGGCGTGAAGGACGCGGATGGCAAGGTCGTCACCGAGCTGACCGTCGAACATATCGCCGAGATGACCGAGAGCGGTGTGATCGCCGGCGGCATGATCCCCAAGACCGAGACTTGCGTCGCAGCGGTCAAGGGCGGGGTCCGGGCCGCGGTGATCCTCGACGGACGCGCGCCCAATGCCTGCCTGCTGGAGCTTTTCACCGAGCATGGTGCGGGCTCGATGATCCGAAGTGGCTGACACGCCCAGCTATGCCGCGTTGGAGGCTGCCGCCGCCACGCGGCAGCTCGCGATCTTTGGCGCCTGGCACCCCGCAAACGATCCGGACGTGCCCGAGGGCACGCAGACCATGCTGCTCCTCGGCCCCGGCGAGCCCGGCTTCTGGGCGCATGTGCAAACCACACCAGAATTCACCGATGGCACGCCCGATCCTCTGGATCGCTGGTCCCGCCGGGTGATCGGGCAATGGGCGTGTGATCTGGGGGACCGGACCAAGGCGCTTTTTCCCTTTGGCGGCCCGCCCTGGCGCCCGTTCATCCGCTGGGCGCAAGACAGTGGGCGCGCCCATGTCTCACCGGTTGGGCTGCTGGTGCATGACGCCGCCGGGCTGATGATCAGCTACCGTGGGGCTCTGGCCCTGCGCGCGCGGATCGACCTGCCCCCGCCCCCGTCCAACCCTTGTGAGCGCTGCACGCACCAGCCCTGCCGCATCGCTTGCCCGATCTCGGCCCTTGCGCCCACGGCCTATGACGTGCCGCTCTGCAAATCCTTTCTGGACACATCGGCCGGTCTGGATTGTCATGGACGGGGCTGCGCGGTACGCCGCGCCTGCCCGATCAGCAAGACCTATGGCCGCGCCGAGGCGCAATCGGCCTTTCACATGAACAGCTTTCACAGGCGCCCATGAAAACACTGCTTCTTCTACGTCATGCCAAGTCGAGCTGGGCCGAGCCCGGGCGCGATGACCATAGCCGTCCCCTGAACGGGCGTGGCCGGCGCGGGGCGGAGGCGTTGGGGCGCTGGATCACCGACGAGGCGCTCGTGCCGGACGAAGTGCTCTGCTCGGACGCGGCGCGCACGCAAGAGACCTGGCGCAGGCTGGGACTAAGCGGCGAGGCCAGCCTAACCTCGTCCCTTTACCATGCGGGGCCTGCCATGCTCCTGCAGGCGGTCCAGGGGGCGTCGGGCGCGCGGGTGCTGGTGGTGGCGCACAATCCGGGGATCGCGGAGTTTGCTGACCAGATGGCCGCGACCGCGCCGGAGCATCACCGCTTTGCGCAATACCCCACCGGGGCGCTGACAGTGCTCGATTTCGATATCGAGGATTGGGCCGAGCTCTCCCCCGGTACAGGCGCCGTCCGCGCCTTCGTGATCCCGGCGGATCTGGGCGTCACCCGGACATGACAAAGCCCCGGGAGATCCCGGGGCCCTGCCACAAATTCAGATCGATCAGTGACCGAGGATCTGGCTGAGGAACAGCTTGGTCCGGTCGCTTTGCGGATTGTTGAAGAACTCTTCGGGCTCGTTCTGCTCCACAATCTGGCCCGCATCCATGAAGATAACCCGGTTCGCGACCTGACGGGCAAAGCCCATCTCGTGGGTCACGCAGAGCATGGTCATCCCCTCTTCGGCGAGCTCGATCATGGTGTCGAGCACCTCCTTGATCATCTCCGGGTCGAGAGCCGAGGTCGGCTCGTCAAAGAGCATGATCCGCGGCTTCATGCAGAGCGACCGGGCAATCGCCACTCGCTGCTGCTGCCCCCCCGAGAGCTGGCCCGGATACTTGTTCGCCTGATCCGGGATCTTGACCTTTTCCAGGAAGTGCATGGCCGTCTCCTCGGCCTCCTTCTTGGGGGTCTTGCGCACCCAGATCGGGGCGAGCGTGCAGTTCTCGAGGATCGTCAGATGCGGGAAGAGGTTGAAGTGCTGAAAGCACATGCCGACCTCGGACCGGATCGTGTCGATGTTCTTGAGATCCGAGGACAGCAACGTGCCATCCACGGTGATCGAACCAGCCTGATGCTCCTCCAGCGCGTTGATGCAGCGGATCAACGTGGATTTGCCCGAGCCCGAAGGCCCGCAGATCACGATCCGCTCGCCCCGGTACACGGTCAGGTCGATGTCCCGCAGCACGTGGAATTGCCCGTACCACTTGTTCATCTTGTCGATTTCAATCGCCACCTCCGAAGAGACGGTCATTGTCGGGGCTTGGTCAGTCATAGCCATTTTCGTGCCCTTTCCTTAACGATGTCCGGTCTGAAGCTGACGCTCCAACCATTGCGAGTATTGCGAGATGCCGTAGCAGAAGATGAAGAACAGAACGGCGGCGAAGCCGAGCAGTTCCCAGTAGACGCCGAACCATTCCGTGGTGGACAGGATCGGACCCTGGATCATCCCCAGCATGTCGAACATCGAGATGATCGAGACGAGGGTCGTATCCTTGAAGAGGCCAATCGCGATGTTCACGATGGAGGGGATCGAGATCTTCAGCGCTTGCGGCAGGATGATCAGGCGCATGGATTGCCAGTAGTCGAGGCCGAGACTGTCGCCCGCCTCATACTGTCCCCGCGGCAGGGCCGCGAGACCACCCCGGATCGCCTCGGCGATATAGGCGGCGGCAAAGAGCGTGATCATGATGATCACCCGTAGCACCAGGTCGAAATTCGTGCCCGGCGGCAGGAAATACGCCAGCATGACCGAGGCCACGAACAGGAGCGTGATCAGTGGCACACCCCGGATGAACTCGATGAAGACCACACAGATGCCCTTGATGATCGGCAGGTTCGACTGCCGCCCAAGCGCGAGCGCGATCCCCAGAGGCAGCGACAAGACGATGCCCGAGGTTCCGAGGATGAAGTTGATCATGAACCCGCCGATGAAGCGGCTTTCCACCGGTGTCAGCGACAGCGACACGATGGCCGCGAAGCCGCCGCTCAGGAGCGGCGCAATGAGGATCCAGAAGGCCACCGTCGCAACAATGGCCGCGACGATCCCGCCAAAGAAGGACCGCGCCTCAAGCCCGCGGAAGACAAAGTAGCCGACCACGACCCCCACCAGCGCAAAGACGGAAACCCAGAGCGAGCCGCCCCAGATCAGCCAATAGGCGATGAAGGGAAAGAGACCCGTGAACCACAGAAGCTGCCGGGGCAGTTTGTAGAAGAGCACCGGAGCCAGTGCCACGAAGAGCCCGATAAAGGCCAGAACCGCGCGCCAGTACTCATCCGCTGGGTAGTTCCCGAAGATCAGCTGTGGCCAGCGCTCGGAGATCACGGCAAAGCAGCCGCCCACCTTGCCCTGCAACTGCTCGCGGCAGTCCCGGATCGACTCCGCATCCCAGACCCCGTTGAAAAGCCAGGGCAGGATGATCGAAGACAGCCAGTAGATGAAGAGAACCGTCACCACCGTCAGGATCGAGGACGGGATCGAGTAGAACAGATTGCTCCGCAGCCACCCGACGACGCCAACCTCAGTGGCGGGCGGCGGGCTTGGCGGGATCTGATCCCTCCGGACGAAACCGATGCCGGAATTTGCGTTTGTATCACTCATCTCAACGCTCCTTCAGCTTCACGGCATTGTTGTAGACGTTCATCAGCGCCGAAATGCTCAGAGAGATCAGCAAATAGAACAGCATGAGCAACAGCACGCATTCAAAAGACCGCCCGGTCTGGTTCAGGGTCACGCCCCCGAGGGTTCCGGTCAGATCCATGTAGCCAATGGCCGCCGCGAGCGACGAGTTCTTGGTCAGGTTGAGATATTGCGAGATCAGCGGCGGGATGATCACCCGCAGCGCCTGCGGCAGCACGATCAGGTTCATGATCCGGCCCGGGCGCATACCCAGCGCGGCTGCGGCCTCTGTCTGGCCCTTCGAGACCGCGAGGATCCCTGCCCGCACGTTCTCGGCGATGAAGGCCCCGGTATAGAGCGCGAGCCCGAACCACAGGGCGATCAGCGTGCCTTTGACATTGATGCCGCCTCGGAAGTTGAAACCGCCGAGCTCCGGGTAATCGAGACCGATAGGACGGCCCATGATGAAAAACATCAGCAGGGACGGAACGATCAGGATCGCCAGCGAGATGCGGCCCGTGGGCAGCAGCTTACCGGTGCTGAAGAGCAGGTTGCGCGCATAGCGCCGGAAGACAAACACGCCGATGATCGACAAGAGGAACGTTGCAACGACAATGCCCGAGCCCGGGTTCCAGACCGGCGCGGGCACATAGACACCCCGGTTGGTGAAGGCGACGCTGTCCCACAGGATCATCGCGGCTTCGGCGTCCTCGCCCCGGAAATCCCGCGGTTGCGGCAGGGCCTGGCTCATCACGGCGGAAACGATGACGATCCAGATCAGAACCGGGATGTTGCGGAAGATCTCCACATAGAAGGACATCACCTTGGCCACGAGCCAGTTCTGCGACAGGCGCAGAACACCCACCACCACCCCGAGGACGGTCGCGGTGATACAGCCGAGGAAAGCCACCAGCAGCGTGTTGAACAGGCCCACAAAGGCCGCCCGCATATGGGTGTCGGTCGAGGTATAGGGGATCAGCTTCTGGTCGATCTCATAGCTTGCAGCCTGACCGAGGAAGTCGAAATTGATGTCTTGGCCCAAAGCCGCGAGGTTCTGGATCGCGTTGCTGACCAACCAGCCGATGCCAAGCACCAGCGCGCAGGTCGCGATAAACTGAAAGGTGTAGCCGCGGTAGCGCGTGTCATTGAGCAACATGCCCAGTTGGAAAGACTGGCCAGGTGGTCCGCTGGAGGGTGGCGGATCGCTATAAGTCGTCATCTGAGGCCCCTGGAGTGTCGCAAGGTTCTGTTTTGCGCACAGGTTCGCGCGCTGCCTTGCTGTTTTGATTGCCTAAAAGAAAAAGGGCGCAGGAAATCCTGCGCCCGATCTTTGCGAGTGTTTACCGGAAGGGCGGTGCGTAGAGCAGGCCGCCTTCGGTCCACTGAGCGTTCAGCCCGCGGGCCAGACCGATCGGCGTGTTCTCACCGATATGGGTCTCGAAGATCTCGCCGTAGTTGCCACCGGCCATGATCACGTTCTTCGCCCAGTCGGCGGAGAGGCCGAGCTGCTCGCCCAGGTTGCCCTCGGTGCCCAGCAGACGGTTGATCTCGGGGTTGTCGGTGCCTGCGGCCAGTTCAGCCACATTGGCGGAGGTCACGCCGAGCTCTTCGGCAGCGATCAGAGCGTTGAGCGACCAGCGCACGATGTCGCCCCACTCATTGTCGCCGTGACGCACGAGCGGGCCGAGCGGCTCTTTGGAGATGATCTCGGGCAGAACCACGTGATCGCCCGGGTTCTCGAAGGCGGCGCGGGTCGCGGCCAGACCGGAGGCGTCCGTGGTGTAGACGTCACAGGCGCCTGCGAGATACTGCTGCTGCGCTTCGGAGGCAGTCGAGATCGGCACCGGCTCGAAGGAGATGTTGTTGGCACGGAAGAAGTCCGCGAGGTTCAGCTCGGTCGTGGTGCCCTTCTGGATGCAGACGGTCGCACCGTCGAGCTCGGTCGCCGAGGAGACGCCCAGCTCCTTGGGCACCATGAAGCCCTGACCGTCATAGTAGTTGATGCCGCTGAACTCGAGCTTCAGGTCGACGTCACGGGAGAAGGTCCATGTGGTGTTCCGGGCCAGCATGTCGATCTCACCGGAGTTCAGAACCTCAAAGCGCACCTGGTTGGTGACCGGGTTGAAGTTCACGGCAGCCGGATCGCCGAAGACAGCGGCGGCAACAGCGCGGCACACAGCCACGTCAAAGCCCTGCCAGTCGCCATTCGCGTCCTGCGATGCAAAGCCCACGAGGCCGGTGCTGATGCCGCAATTGACGGCTCCGCGTGCCTTGACCTCTTCGAGCGTATCCGCAGCAGCGCCGCTGGCCGCGAGACCCGCGACAGCCAAAGCGCTAAAGAGTACGGTTTTTTTCATTTTTTCCTCATCCTGATGGAGCGCCGCACAGTTGCGACGCATTCGGCCCTTTGCGGCCGATCTTAACGTTTCGAGAGGGAGCACCCCTCCCACCAGCGCCATAAATTGGGCATGTACCCAAAATAACGTCAAGAGTGGGCGAGAACATTCCCATGCGCCCTATGCTAGGGCGTTTCTGCGATGGGGAAATGCCCAGAAAATACGCGGCTGCACTCAAAAGAGCCGCATCCTACGGACAAATATGCGGAAAAACAGCGCTTTTTGGTCGGGTTTACGACCTCTAAAGGCTTGGAAACGATGCGCGTTGCGCGCCTTGCCCAGGGCGGCGCCCGGTCAGGCGTCCGGTTGACGTTGCGACAAGTCGAAAATTTCTTTGGCGCGCAGGTAGTCTGTTCGCTTTAGAGAAACAAGCTCCGCCTCTTCTTCGTCTTCACCCCATTGTTCGATCTGCCAATTCTCATCGATTCGGGAGAGATCGAACCCCTCTTCGGGTGTCAGCCGCCCGCGCGCCACAGCAAGGCCCAGCACCAGCGAGCCAGAGATCGCGATCAAGTCATGGAGCCCGGTCAGAGCGAAGGGCTCATAACTGTGCACGGCCTCCGCAAGCTTGGCGAGATCGGCGGCGTTCTGATCGACGGGAACGATCCCGGCGGTCACCTGCAACCGCGCGCCATAGGTCTCAGCGGTCCAATCGAGCAGCGGATCCCAGGCCGCCGCCTGCCGGGCCCGCAACCCCTCGGGATCCGTCGCGCGGTAGCAGAGCAGATCGGTGCCCCCATAGGCGGCCAGCATATCCGCGACCTCGGCCCGCTGAACCGTCACCTTGTCCAGCGCCGCATTGGCCGCGCGGGTGAAAGGCATGGTCTTGGGATCGATCAGCTCTTCCTGAGCCTGCCATTCCGCGGCGATCTTCTCGGCAAAAGCCGCGGTTGGCACGACAAGCCGGGTCTTGAGCGGCGTCTTCACGCTGCGCCCATCGAGCTGCACCTCATAGCCTGCGCCACAGGCCACCACTTCGGCGGCGGTCCAGAACCGTTTCGGAGCCCAATTGCTCATGACATTCTCCAGATCGTGTTGAGCGCGGGCATAAGGGCGCCGAAATCCGGCAGCACCTCCACCGCGCCATGGTCGCGCAGGGCCTGCGCCGGGTGGTAGCCCCAGCTGACGCCCAGGGACGACAGGCCTGCCGCGCGCCCCATTTCCATATCAAAACTCGTATCGCCCAGCATGACGCCCGCGTCAGCCGCCACCCCGGTCTCGGAGAGAACCTGCCAGAGCATCGAAGGATGCGGCTTCGAGGGATGATCATCCGCCACCTGGGTCGAGATGAAGAAGCGTCGCAAATCATGGGCCTCGAGCAGATGTTCCAGCCCGCGCCGGGACTTGCCCGTGGCCACGGCGAGCAGGACCTCCTCGTCTTTCGCCAGAGCCTCCAGTGCCATGCGCGCCCCGGGATAAAGGGGGGAGGCGGCCTCCGCCCCGCCTTGGGTGCGGCGGGTGAAATAGGCCTCCTTATAGGCCGCCACGAGGCGCGCCTGCGTGTCCTCGGAGGCGTCGGGCGCCAGCACCGCCATGGCCTGCGGCAGGGACAGACCGATGATCCCGCGCACCGCCGCCCGGTCCGGCGCGGTCAGGCCGAGAGCCGCAAAGGCATCCTCCATCGCCTGATGGATCTGGCCCTGGCTGTCCACCAGCGTCCCGTCCACGTCGAACACGACCAGTCGCAGGCTCATTCAAGCTCCTCGAACGGGTCCACGGGCACGTCGCGGGGATCCCAGCCCAGAGCCTCCCACGTGCGGGTCATATGGGGCGAGAGCGGCGCGGTCAGGGACAGGCGCGCGCCGGTGACCGGGTGCGTCAGGCTCAGGTGCCGCGCATGGAGGTGGAGCTTCTTCGACATCTCACCGCCCAGCTGCGCGCCCCAGCCATCGCCGAGGTTTTCCTGTCCGGAGCCGCCATATTTGCCATCCCCGATGATCGGATGCCCAAGCTCCGCCATATGCGCCCGGAGCTGATGGGTCCGCCCGGTCACGGGCACCAGCGCGCACCAGGACACCCGCCGCCCCAGCGCCGAGAGCACCGCGTAGTCGGTCGTGGCGCGCTTGGCCTCCGGATGGGCGGCCATCTGGCGCGGATCGATGCAGAGCATCTTCTCCCCCTCGCCATGGCGGCCATGGCCCGGGGCTTTCACAAGCGCGTAGCGGATCGTGCCCATCTGCGGATGGGGCACCCCGGCCACCGCCGCCCAATAGATCTTGCGCGTCTCCCGCGCCCGGAAGGCCGCCGTCAGGGCCGCAGCGCTCCGCCGGGTCCGCGCCATGAGCAGCACCCCGGACGTGTCCTTGTCGAGCCGGTGAACAAGGCGCGGCGGATCCTCGAACCCGAAGCGCAACGCGTCGGACATGCCATCCAGATGCCGGTCCTGCCCCGAGCCGCCCTGCACCGGCAGGCCAGCGGGCTTGTTCAGCGCAAGGATGTGGTCATCGCGATAGAGAACCGCCTTTTGCAGCATCTCCACATCGGCCTCGGAGATCCGGGGCCGCGCCGGGCGCGCGGTAATCTCGCCGGGCTCCGGCAGGGGCGGGATGCGCACGGACTGGCCGGTGTGGACCCGCGTGGCGGGCTTCACCCGCCCGCCATCCACGCGCAGCTCCCCCTTGCGGCACATCTTCTCGATCCGGCCCTGACCCACATGGGGAAAGCGCCGCCGCAGCCAGCGATCGAGCCGCTGATCGCCCTCATCAGGCTCCACCACCAGAGTTTGCACACCGCTCATGTCAGCACCGCCCGGGCCAAGCTCAGCCCTGCAAAAAGACCGCCTACCGAGAGGCAAACGGACGCCAGCACATAGATCGCTGCATGGCCCATCTGGCCGCGCTCGATCAGGGTGACCGTCTCCAGCGAGAAGGCCGAGAAGGTTGTGAACCCACCGAGCAGACCGGTCATCACCAGAGGCGACAGATGGGTCAGGCCCCGGTGGGCCGCGAGCACCACAAAGACGCCCATGATGAAGGAACCGACGATATTGGCGGTCATCACAGCCACGGGGATCGCGGTGGGCCCTGTCATCCGCAGGATCCACACCCCGAGCAACCAGCGGCAGCTGGCCCCGACCGCGCCCCCGAGGGCGACCTGTGCAAGCGTTGTCATCATGGGCGTTCTGTCCGCGCTGTGGCGGCGGATGTCAACTCTGCCTCTTGGCGCGGAGCTTGTTGAAATAGGCCATGCGCTTGGCCAGATCCCGCTCAAACCCACGCTCCACGGGCGCAAAGATCGCAGGCCGCTCCATCTTGTCAGGGAAGTAGTTCTGGCCCGAGAACCCGTCTTCGGCGTCGTGGTCATAGGCATAATCCACACCGTAGCCTTCGGCCTTCATCAGGGCCGTGGGCGCGTTGAGGATATGTTTGGGCGGTGGGGCCGAGCCGCTGGATTTCGCGAGCTTCATGGCCGCCTTATAGGCCTTGTAGGAGGCGTTCGATTTCGGCGCGAGCGCGAGATAAAGCACCGCCTGGGCGATCGCCAGCTCGCCCTCGGGACTGCCCAGCCGCTCATAAGTCTGCCACGCGTCGAGACAGAGCCGCTGGGCTTGCGGATCAGCGAGGCCGATATCCTCGACACTCATCCGCGTGATCCGCCGCATGAGGAATCGCGGGTCCTCCCCCGCGGTCAGCATGCGCGCCAGCCAGTAGAGCGCCGCCTCCGGGTCCGAGCCTCGCACGGATTTATGCAGCGCCGAGATCAGGTTGTAATGCCCGTCCCCGGACTTGTCATATTGCGCGGCGCGCTGGCTGAGCCGCTGCCCCAGCGCCTTGGCATCCAGCGGTGCCTCGGGAGTCCAGCGGGCAATCTGCTCGACCAAGTTCAAGAGCGCGCGCCCATCCCCATCGGCCATCTCAAGCAGCGCGGCACGCCCGCCCGGATCCAGCGGCAGGGTCGCGCCCAGCAGGCTCTCGGCCCGGGCGGCGAGCTTCTCCAGAGCCGCAAGATCGAGCCGGTGCAAGACGAGCACCTGCGAACGGCTGAGCACAGCGGCGTTCAGCTCAAAGGACGGGTTCTCGGTGGTCGCGCCCACCAGAAGGATCGTGCCGTCCTCCATATGGGGCAGGAAGCCGTCCTGCTGCGCCTTGTTGAAGCGGTGGATCTCATCCACGAAGAGCAGAGTGCCCTGCCCCGAGCGGCGGCGCAGACGCGCGGCGTCAAAGACTTTGCGCAGCTCCGGCACACCGGTGAAGATTGCGCTGATCTGTACAAACTCGAGCTCCGTCTCATGGGCCAGAAGCCGGGCGATGGTGGTCTTGCCCACACCGGGCGGGCCCCAGAAGATCACCGAGCCAAGCCCTCCCGAGGCGAGCATCGTGCCCAAGGGGCCGTCGGGTCCGAGCAGGTGGTCCTGCCCAATCACCTCAGACAGCTTTGCCGGACGCAGCCGGTCCGCAAGCGGGCGCGGCGCGGTCTCCTCCGCATCCTCTGTATCAAAGAGATCGGCCATGTCAGCGCCTCCGCAAAGCCCGACGCGCAAGAGCGCAGGGCGGTCGCAGGGTCGGAGGGCGCGGGGAGCAGACACATGGCAGCATGATCCCAGCATATGCGCCCTCCGGGGGTCTTACACAAGCATCGCGCGGCTTAGTGCAGCTTGCGGGTCAGGTCGATCGAAACGCATTGGTTGTCGATGCCGTCGATCTCCATAACGCGGCCGGCGGGCTCGATATCGAGGCCCAGACGATCCGCAAAGCGGGTCCAGACGGCCGGGACCAGCCCGATCACCTTGGAGGCGCCATTGTCCCGCGCAGCCTTGGTCATCTCGCCGATCAGATAGGCATGGACCCGGCGCCGGATCTTCTGCGGCGTGGTGTGCGAAACGAAGACGCGGCTGGATTCCCAGACGCTCTCATCGACCGGAGCCGGACCATAGAGCAGGTCCTGGGGGATCGAATCCAAAAGGCCCATCTGGGCATCCCGGATCATATAGGTATAGATCCCGCAGCGCGCCGTGGTGGGCGTCAGACGGATGCCGGCATAGACCTCGCCGAATTCGTGGACGGCCACCCAGCGGCTCGCGGGGGTGTCGTATTGATCATACTCCATTCCCATGGCCTCCGGCAGGTCCCATTTGTTCTGAACGATGAACGACTGTCGTCTTGCGCGAAATAGATTCGCAAATAACTCGCCATGGTTGTGCAGATTTTCGAACGAAAGCGTGGTGGTTTGCATGGGTCAGTCTCCAGTTTGTGGTGGGTCGGTAGTCAGTCGACCGAAACGACGCCCGTCAGAGCAACCGGTAATCCTTTGCCCGCTGAATGGCTTCGGCTGTGGTACGTGCCATCAGCTTCTGTCTCGCCGCAGTCAGGCGAGCCTTCAACGCACTCTCAGAAATACCCAGCTTGGCAGCAGCTGCCGTGTGACGGTCGCCGGCCGCAATATGGCCGAGCGCTTCGATCTGTGCCTTGGTCAGGCTGTCCGGCGGCGTCGTGGTGTCGTGAAGCCGCAGGACGATGGCTTGGATGGCCGAGATCTCGTCATCCGTGAATTCGCGATCCGGCCGGGCAGCTCCGGCAATGGTCCGCGATTTGATCTCGCCGCAAGAGACGGCGACACCGTAGTTCAGTCCGAACCGAGCGGCATCTTCGAGAATGCCAAACGGATCGGGTATTCCGATCTCGCTCCACCGCGTAGCCCCGGTCATCCCGAAGCCCCATGCGAGTAGGGGGTCGCGCAGGGCATAGGCCTGCTCGGTGTAGCGGTCTTTCCATTCCTGTGGATAGGTCTGGTAGTCCATAAGCGGAGCCGCGAACCGGATATGAAGGCCAATATAGTAGCCTGCCGGGGAAAGAAGCCCCAGTTGATGTAATTCCAGATCGATGCCGAGTTTCGTGGACATGTCTTTTTAGACAAGTTGCGAGAATCCACGTCAAGCTTCAAAACTATTCTACCGAAGGTTGTAACGAGGTATCGAATGCCCGCAAAAATAAGTCCGGGCCTGTTTGCGCGCGTCATGGCATTGCCTGATGCCGCCCGGGAAGATTTGCTTGAGTTTATGGGCGGTTCGCCTGTGGATGACACCTGTCTCGAGGCCCTCATCGATGACATTTCGGATCGTATTGAAGCCGAACGTTTGCAACGAAAAGCCAAGGTTTCGGAACCGAATTAACGGACCTGACCACACGTCACAAAAAACCCCGCCTCAGGCGGGGTTTTTTACATCTTTAAGCCATTTTGGCTGAATTAAAGGGCGTCTTCTTCCGCCTCGACGCGTGCTTTATCCGCCGCGCCTTTTGCATCCACATCGCGGTCGACAAACTCGATGATTGCCATCGGTGCCATGTCGCCATAACGGAAGCCCGCTTTCATGATGCGGATATAGCCGCCCTGACGCTCGGCATAGCGCGGTCCCAGCACGTCAAACAGCTTGGCCACATAGGCGTCCTGCTTGAGTTGAGCGGCGGCCTGACGGCGCGCATGGAGGTCACCACGCTTGGCCAGGGTGACCAGTTTTTCAACGATCGGGCGCAGTTCCTTTGCTTTTGGCAAAGTCGTCTTGATCTGTTCATGTTCGATGAGCGACCCGGCCATGTTGGCGAACAGGGCCTTGCGGTGCTCATGGGTGCGGTTCAGGCGACGATAGCCTCTCGCGTGACGCATTTTCTTACTCCGTAACTTTGTTTTGCTTTGTCCGGCAGCCGATGCGTGTCAGCCGCTCTCCTTGGGGCGGGATGCCCGGGGGTGGGCCGGCGGGTCTCCCCGCCGATCCGATCAGAATTGATCTTCGAATTTCTTCGCCAGATCCTCGATGTTCTCAGGCGGCCAGTCGAGGATATCCATCCCCAGATGCAGGCCCATGCCCGAGAGCACCTCCTTGATTTCGTTGAGCGACTTGCGGCCGAAATTCGGCGTGCGCAGCATCTCGGCTTCGGTTTTCTGAATCAGATCCCCGATATAGACGATGTTGTCGTTCTTCAGGCAGTTCGCAGAGCGCACCGACAGCTCGAGCTCGTCGACCTTCTTGAGCAGGAGCGGGTTGAATTCCAGATCGTCTTCTTCGGTCTGGCTGCGCGCCGCTTCGGGCTCGTCGAAATTCACGAATACCGACAGCTGGTCCTGCAGGATCCGCGCGGCATAGGCCACAGCGTCGTCCGGGCTGACGGAACCATCTGTTTCGAGCTTGAGGGTCAGCTTGTCATAGTCGAGCACCTGGCCCTCACGGGTCGGCTGCACGTCATAGGAGACCTTCTTGACCGGCGAGTAGATCGCATCGATCGGGATCAGGCCGATCGGCGCATCCTCCGGACGGTTCTTGTCCGCCGAGACATAGCCTTTGCCGGTGTTCACGATCAGCTCCATGAAGAGGTCTGCGCCGTCATCCAGGTGGCAGATCACGTGCTCGCGGTTCAGAACCTCGATGCCCGCGCTCTCGGAGATGTCGCCTGCGGTCACAACCCGCGGCCCCTTGGCCGAGATCGAGACGCGCTTGGGCCCTTCGACTTCCATGCGCAGGGAGACCTGCTTGAGGTTGAGCACGATATCCGTGACATCCTCGCGCACGCCTGCGACGCTGGAAAACTCATGCAGGACGTTGTCGATCTGCACGCTGGTGATGGCCGCGCCTTGCAGCGAGGACATCAGAACCCGGCGCAGGGCGTTGCCCAGCGTCAGGCCAAACCCGCGCTCGAGCGGCTCTGCCACGACCGTGGCCTGCCGTGCGGGCTCATTGCCCGGCTTGACCTCAAGCTGGGTCGGTTTGATCAGTTCTTGCCAGTTCTTATGGATCATAGGTGTCGCCTCCATGCCTGTCTCCAGCGGTGATCCGTTGCCAGAGACGCCCGAGGTAAAAATGACACCAAGGGCCACGGGTCATGCCGTGGCCCTCGGGTAGATAGTCTGTGCCTCAGACGCGGCGGCGCTTCGGCGGACGGCAGCCATTATGGGCAATCGGGGTCACGTCACGGATCGCCGTGATGTTGAACCCGACAGCGGCCAGAGCACGCAGCGCGCTCTCACGGCCGGAACCGGGACCCTGCACCTGAACCTCGAGCGTCTTCACGCCATGTTCCTGTGCTTTCTTGCCCGCGTCTTCGGCGGCCATCTGGGCGGCGTAGGGGGTGGACTTACGCGAGCCCTTGAAGCCCATCGTCCCTGCGGAGGACCACGAAATCGCGTTGCCCTGCACATCGGAGATGAGGATCTTGGTGTTGTTGAACGAGCTGTTCACATGCGCCACGCCTGCGGCGATGTTCTTGCGTTCCTTGCGCTTGGTGCGCTGCTTGTCACGTGCCATATCTGCGCCCTCCCCTTACTTCTTCTTGCCGGCAATGGCCTTCGCGGGGCCTTTGCGGGTGCGAGCGTTGGTGTGGGTGCGCTGACCGCGCACGGGCAGATTGCGGCGATGACGCAGACCGCGGTAGCAGCCCAGGTCCATCAGACGCTTGATGTTCATCTGGGTCTCGCGACGCAGGTCACCTTCGACGGTGTAGTTTGCGTCGATATGCTCGCGGATCGCGAGGATCTCACCATCGGAGAGCTCGTTGAGACGGCGGGTCTCGTCGATACCGACCGCTTCGCAGATCGCTTTCGCGGAGCTGGGGCCGATCCCGGTGATATAGGTGAGGGCGATGGGTGCGCGCTTGCCCGTGGGCAGGTTCACGCCAGCGATACG
The DNA here is from genome assembly GCF_049801095.1 of Dinoroseobacter sp. S76. Taxonomy (NCBI): domain Bacteria; kingdom Pseudomonadati; phylum Pseudomonadota; class Alphaproteobacteria; order Rhodobacterales; family Roseobacteraceae; genus Dinoroseobacter; species Dinoroseobacter sp. S76. Next base: position 1,063,819 of record NZ_JBNAGH010000001.1, read on the forward strand.
TGCCAAATCGTCTTTCCTTTTCGTTGCGGTTCCGTGGTTCCAGAACCTTTTTTCACAACCAAAAGCCCGTGGAGGCTCCACGGGCCCGGACCGGGACTTGCGGGCGAGGAATCGCCCATCCCGGGATGCGTTGACCTAGGCCCGTTCAGACCGGAGGTCAACCCAATTCAAATGCTGTCAAGAGTTTTCTTGATCTCGCCTGCAACCGTCTCGATCTCGGCCAGGCCATCCACGGCCCGCAGGGCCTTGTGGGCGTGATAATACCCGATCAGCGGCGAGGTCTTTTTGTAGTATTCGATGAGCCGTTTCTTGAGGCTTTCCTCATTGTCATCGGCCCGCACAGGCTGCCCTGCGGCGGCGGCTTCCTTGGCGCGGTTGACGATCCGGTCCACCAGAACATCGTCATTCACGGCCAGCTCGATAACGCAATCGAGGCTCTGCCCCGTCTTCTCCAGCAGCGCGCCCAGAGCATCCGCCTGGCCCAGCGTGCGCGGGAAGCCGTCAAAGATAAACCCGTTCCCCTCGGAGGACTCCAGCTTCTCTTCGATCAGGCCGATCACGATCTCATCGGTGACAAGCCCACCGGAATCCATGATCGCGGCGACCTTCTGGCCCATCTCCGTGCCGGAGGCCCGCGCCTCCCGCAGCATGTCACCCGTGGAGAGCTGGACCATGCCGCGCTCGCTCACAAGCCGCGCGGCTTGCGTTCCTTTACCGGCCCCCGGAGGCCCAAGCAGAATAATGTTCATCGACGTGCGGGGCTCCTCTTCCCTTTGCCGCGTTTTTTGCCGCGCAGCTGGGACTTTTCAATAAGCCCTTCGTATTGGTGCGCCAGCAGATGGGACTGGATTTGTTGGACAGTGTCCATCCCCACCGACACGATAATCAGGATCGAGGTGCCGCCGAAATACGCGGTGATGGCCAATTCCGTGCGCACCATCTCGGGAATGAGACAGACCAGCGCCAGATAGCCGGAGCCCACCACAAGGATGCGGCTCACCACATAGTCGAGATATTCTTCGGTCTTCTTGCCCGGGCGGATGCCGGGAATGAAGCCGTTCTGGTTCTTCAGATTGTCCGCCACGTCCTCGGTCTTGAAGGACACATTGGCCGTATAGAAATACGTGAAGAAGATGATCATGCCCGCGAAGAACAGCAGGTAGAGCGGCTGACCCGGCCCGAAATAGGCGAGGATCGTCGACATGATCGGACCCGTCTGGCCGCCCGAGAAGGTGCTGATCGTCGTCGGCAGCAGCAGGAGCGAGCTGGCGAAGATCGCCGGGATCACGCCTGCAGGGTTGATCTTGACCGGCAGGTGCGAGGACCCGCCATCATACATCTTCATGCCCACCTGACGGCGCGGATACTGGATGTGGATCTTGCGAAGCGCCCGCTCCATGAAGACCACGAAGACCAGCGTGCCGAGCAGCATGGCGACCACGCCCAGGATCACCGGGGTGGAGAGCGCGCCGGAGCGGCCCGAGGCAAAGAACTGCGCCAGAGCGGCGGGAAGTTCGGCGATGATGCCCACGAAGATGATCAGCGAGATACCGTTGCCGATGCCGCGCTGGGTGATCTGCTCGCCCAGCCACATCAGGAACATGGTGCCGCCCACAAGGGTGATCACGCAGGCCGCGCGGAAATACCAGCCCGGATCGGTGACAAGCCCGCCGGATTCAAGGCTCACCGCCAGCCCGTAAGCCTGGAACGTGGCCAGGAACACCGTGCCATAACGGGTGTATTGGTTGATCTTCTTGCGGCCCTGCTCGCCCTCTTTCTTCAGCTGCTCAAGCTGCGGCACCATGGCCGTCAGGAGCTGCACGATGATCGAGGCCGAGATATAGGGCATGATCCCCAGCGCGAAGATCCCCATCCGGGAAATCGCGCCGCCGGTGAACATGTTCAGAACGCCCCCCAGACCAGCCGCAGCCTGATCCATGAACTCGCGCAGCTGCGCGCCGTCGATCCCCGGCACCGGGATATAGGTTCCCAGCCGGTAAACGATCAAAAGACCCAGGGTGAAGAAGATCCGCTGTCTGAGCTCGGTCGCCTTTCCCAAGGCGCTCCAGCTCATATTGGCGGCCATTTGCTCTGCTGCTGATGCCATATCTCGTTCCTCGGGGCCGTATCAAAGGCGTCTTAATGAACAACGCCGCCAAACCGTTTCCCGGTCAGGCGGCGATGGAAAACTGATATCAGATGTAAGGGCCGCTCTGGCCGCTCACAACCGGTTACGCAGCCGCCTGCGCAGATGTGACCGAAAGGGAGCCACCGGCCTTCTCAACCGCGTCCACGGCGGATTTGGAGGCGCCGGTCACGGTCAGCTCGACCTTGGAGGTCAGCTCACCCTTGGCCAGAACGCGCACACCGTCGAGCTTGCGACGGATCAGGCCGGAGGCCAGCAGTGTGTCCTCGGTGATCGGTGCGGAGGCGTCGAGCTTGCCGGCTTCGATGAATTTCTGGATCAGGCCCAGGTTCACCACGGCGAACTTCTTGCGGTTCGGCTTATTGAACCCGCGCTTCGGAAGGCGCTGGTAGAGCGGCATCTGGCCACCCTCGTAGCCATTGATCGCCACACCCGAGCGGGACTTCTGACCCTTGATACCACGGCCACCGGTCTTACCCGTGCCGGAGCCCGGACCACGGCCGATGCGCTTGCGGGGTTTGGTTGCGCCGGGATTGTCGCGCAGTTCGTTGAGTTTCATATCGCTTCTCCTTGCCGGATGCGGGGATCGAAGCGAAAGCCCCCGACCTCGGCGTTTCTTAATTGTTTTAGACTCGGGTCCTGAGACCACCGGGGGCGTATACGCGGGCGCGCGCCATGGTTCAAGCCCTTCCGGCTCTGGCGCGCGCAGATGCCCCCACTCGGGCCAGCACGTCGACCAACCCCGGCGCATCCGGGGTCCGTTCGCCTTGGTCCGCTGGCCGGGACCGCAAGGGCCGCCGCGCCTCGCATTCGCGCCAAGAGAGCGCCCCGGCACATCTGCAATGCGGCAGTGCAGCGGGAAAAATCCTTGTCGCAAAGGGGGCTAGCGTGTCACGCTGCCCGCCTATCGAAGACGGAGAATAGCCAATGAAGTATTTCATAGCCACCATTGCAACTGCCTGTGTCCTCAGCGCGTGCGCACCCACGGAAGAGATGTCCATGGCCAGCGCGGTCGACCCGTTCATCGGCAAGAGCCTCGTTGCCGCCGATGGCACCACCTTCAAGTTCATGTCCGATGGCTCGGTCGGTGGCATGTTGGGCGGCGAAGAGATTGTGGGCACCTACACAGTGGATGGCGCCGAGATCTGCAGCACCTATAGCGCGCCGGAGCGCCTTACTGGTCGCGAGTTCTGCTCGATCCCGGATATCGATGGAGAGAGTGTCGTCTTTAACCGGCGCGATGGCAGCCAGTCGGCAGTCTACAACATACAAGGGTGAACCGCCCCTTCGCGGTGGCTGCGTGCCGCCCACAGGAAAACGCCCCGGATCTCCGGGGCGTTGTCTTTTTTGGATGTCTCTTGCGGTGCTGACCTAGGTTCAGCGCTGGCGGCGTCGCAGCAGCCCCAGGGCGCCGATACCCAGCATCGCCAAGGGCAAGGAGGCAGGGATCGGAATGGGCGCCACATGGAGGTCTAAGCTCCGGACCTGATGCAGGTTGCTCGCCCCGCCCGTCGACCCGGTGAAGCCGAAATAGGCCTGAGGGCCCACGATATCGAAAAGATCGAGATCGGCGGAGACAAGGCTCGTGCCCGGCTTCACATCGGTCGTGGCAGCAAACACATCGAGGGTCGTGCCGTCATACTCGACCCAGGCAAAAAGGGCGTCCGTCGTCTCAATCGTGAAACCCGGCGTGCCCGTGGCGATCGAGGTGACGCTGCCATTCAGGTTGATCCCCACATGGTTCCCGTCCGGATCGGCGAACTGAGTGTTTTGCCAAGTGTCGAACTCCACCCCGACACTTTTGGTGATCCCCTCATAGCCAATCCCACCTCCATTGAAGCCCTGGGCGACGGGCCCGGCGGGTGCGTTCTGCACCACAAAGACGATCCCATCGGCGCCCCCGCCCCGCGGGTTCGAGAAACTGAGCTCGAAGGCTGCGGAAAACGCTGTCTGCCCGGTTATCGCAATCGGCGTGTCAAGAAAGGCGGAGCCGTTCTGATAATCCACGGACTCGGTCAGGGTCAGCGTGTCCTCAGCCGCATTGAGTGACGCATTGCCGTTCAGTTGCAGGTCGCTGAACGGCACCGGGGCCGACTGGGCCGCACTTGCCGCGAGAATGAACGCCGCGCTGAGCAAAGAAAATCTGTACATGGCAAAATCCAATCGATGAAAAAAGTGCCATGGAGTTGGGCATGGAATGCTCGCTCAGTCAACAATTGCTCCAATCCGGCGGGACCGTCGCCGGTATCGACGCCCGGATGCGAAAAAGGCCCCGCAGGATCTGCGGGGCCTTTATTCGGTGCCTCAAGGCTTGGGTCAGGCGGGTGCCTTAGCCCTTTTCCTCGAGGATTTCGACCATGTGCGGGATCTTGTTGATCATGCCGCGGACAGCAGGCGTGTCCTCCAGCTCGCGCACGCGGTGCATCTTGTTGAGGCCCAGGCCGATCAGCGTCTGGCGCTGCTTTTCCGGGCGGCGGATCGGGGAGCCGATCTGCTTGATGACGATGGTTTTTGCCATGTCCCGTTCTCCTTAGGCTTCGGCCGGCTCGGCGGCCGCCTCGGTTTCCGGCTTCTTGAGGATGTCAGACACCTTCTTGCCGCGACGCTGCGCGACCATGCGGGGGCTGGTTTCCTTCGTCAGGCCGTTCAGCGTGGCGCGGATCATGTTGTAGGGGTTCTGGGAGCCGATGGACTTCGCCACCACGTCCTGAACACCCAGCATTTCGAACACGGCACGCATCGGACCACCGGCGATGATCCCGGTACCTTGCGGAGCGGTCCGCATCATGACCTTGCCGGCGCCGTGGCGGCCTTCCATGTCATGGTGCAGGGTCCGGCCTTCACGCAGGGGCACGCGGATCATCTGACGCTTGGCCTGCTCGGTGGCCTTGCGGATCGCCTCGGGCACCTCTTTGGCCTTGCCCTTGCCGAAGCCGACACGGCCCCGCTGGTCGCCAACGACAACAAGCGCGGCGAAGCCGAAACGCTTACCGCCCTTAACGGTCTTGGACACACGGTTGATCGCGACCAGACGGTCTGCGAATTCCGGGGTCTCATCGCGGTCTTCGCGACGTCCCCGACGGTTCTCACGCTCTGCCATAGAGGCCTCCTTGAGCAAATATTGTCTCGATCCCAGTGACGAGCACTTGCCTGTCCCGGATCATCGAGGGCGCCCCGCCGGAGCGCCCTGCAAGTCTTAGAACTTCAGACCACCTTCGCGGGCGGCGTCGGCCAGAGCCTTGACCTTCCCGTGAAAGAGGAAGCCGCCACGGTCGAAGTAGCACTCTTCGACACCGGCCTTCTTGGCCCGTTCGGCAATCGCCGCACCCACCTTGGCGGAGGCTTCGACATTGTTCTTGCCGACGACGCCCAGATCCTTCTCGAGGGTCGAGGCGGAGGCCAGAGTGCGCCCTTCCAGATCGTCGATCAGCTGAACGCTGATGTTCTTGCCGGAGCGGTGCACGGACAGGCGCGGACGCCCGTCTGCCATTTTCTTCAGTTTGTTCCGAACGCGCAGGCGGCGCTTCAAGAACAGGTCTCGTTTGCTGTTTGCCATTTTTCGCGTCCTTACTTCTTCTTGCCTTCCTTACGGAAGATGAACTCGCCCTTATAGCGGATCCCTTTGCCCTTGTAGGGCTCGGGCTTACGCCAATCGCGGATATTGGCCGCGACCTGACCGACGAGTTGCTCATCCGTACCCTCGATCACGATCTCGGTGACCTTCGGGCAGGTGACGGTGACGCCCGCGGGGACGTCGTAGTTCACCTCATGGGAGAGGCCGAGGTTCAGCTTCAGGGTGTTGCCCTGCATCTGCGCCCGGTAACCCACACCCTGGATTTCCAGCTCTTTCTTGAAGCCTTCGGTGGAGCCCTTCACCAGGTTTGCAACCATGGTGCGGGACATCCCCCACTGCTGGCGCGCGCGCTTGGACTTGCCGCGCGGCTCAACGGTGACGACGTTGTCTTCGACCTTGAGGGTCACGTCGTCGGTGGCGGTGAAGCTGCGGGTGGCCTTGGGCCCCTTCACTTCGATGGTCTGGCCGGACACGGAGGCGGTAACACCTGCGGGCAGCTCGACCGGTTTTTTACCAATACGGGACATCGCAGGACCTCCTTAGAAGACCGTGCAAAGCACTTCGCCGCCAACATTGGCAGAGCGTGCATTTGCATCCGACATGACACCGCGCGGCGTGGAGACGATGGAAACACCCAGGCCCTGACGGACCGAGGGGATCTCTTTCGAACCCATATAGACGCGACGGCCGGGCTTGGAGACGCGCTTGAGCTCACGGATCACCGGAACGCCTTCGTAGTATTTCAGGCTGATTTCCAGTTCCGGGTGCTTGCTGTCCTCGACCTTGTCATAGCCACGGATGTAGCCTTCGTCGGTCAGAACATCGAGCACCCAAGCGCGCAGTTTGGACGCCGGAGTGCGGACGGTGGACTTGCCACGCATCTGCGCATTCCGGATACGGGTCAGCATATCGCCGAGAGGATCGTTCATCATGGTCTAACCCTCCTTACCAGCTGGACTTCACGAGGCCAGGGATCTGACCTGCGGAGCCGAGGTCGCGCAGGGCGATCCGGCTGATTTTCAGCTTGCGGTAGTAAGCGTGCGGACGGCCCGTGAGCTGGCAACGGTTGTGCAGCCGGGTCGCCGAGCTGTTGCGCGGCAGTTCAGCGAGCTTCAGGCGCGCCTTGAAGCGCTCTTCCATCGGCTTGCTCTCGTCATTCGCGATCTCTTTGAGCGCGGCCCGCTTGGCGGCGTATTTCGCCACCAGCTTCTCGCGCTTCTTTTCGCGTTCGATCATTGCTTTTTTAGCCATATCAGTCTCTCCCGCGCGTCACGAGTTGAAGGGCATGTTGAAATGCTTCAACAGCGCTTTCGCTTCCGCGTCGTTTGCCGCGGTGGTGCAGATAATGATGTCCAGACCCCAGACCTCATCGACCTTGTCGAAGTTGATCTCGGGGAAAACGATGTGCTCCTTCATGCCCATGGCGTAGTTGCCACGGCCATCGAACGCCGTGCCTTTGACGCCGCGGAAGTCGCGGATCCGGGGCATGGCGATCGTGATCAGACGATCGAGGAATTCGTACATCCGGTCCCCACGCAGGGTCACCTTGGCACCGAGCGGCATGTCTTCCCGAACCCGGAAGCCCGCGATGGACTTCTTGGCTTTGGTGATCATCGCCTTCTGACCAGCGATCGCGGTCAGGTCTTCCTGAGCCGATTTCGCCTTCTTGCTGTCTTTGACAGCTTCGGCACCACAGCCAATGTTGAGAACGATCTTCTCAAGGCCGGGGATCATCATGTCGTTCTTGTAACCGAACTCTTCCTTCATGGCGGCGCGGATCTTCTCCGCATAGGCCACCTTCAGGCGCGGTGTATAGGTTGCAGCGTCCAGCATCAGACAGCCTCCCCAGTGGTCTTGGCGAAACGGACCTTCTTGCCGTCTTCCTCACGGAAGCCAACGCGGGTCGGTTTGCCGTTGCTGTCCAGAAGCGCCAGATTGCTCAGGTCGATCGGCATGGCCTGGGGCAGACGCCCGCCCTGAGAGTTCTGGGACTGCTTGGCGTGGCGGATGGCGATGTTCAGCCCGTCCACAACAGCCTTGCCGGTCTTCGGGGACACGGAGGAAATCTCACCCTCTTTGCCCTTGTCCTTGCCAGCGAGCACGACGACCTTGTCGCCTTTTTTCAGTTTCGCAGCCATCTCAGAGCACCTCCGGCGCCAGCGAGATGATCTTCATGAAGCTCTTGCCGCGCAACTCGCGCACAACCGGCCCGAAGATACGGGTGCCGACCGGCTCGTTGTTGTTGTTGAGGATCACGGCCGCATTGCGGTCGAAACGAATGGCGGTGCCGTCTTCGCGACGGACCTCTTTGGCGGTGCGCACGACGACAGCCTTACGGACGTCGCCCTTCTTCACGCGGCCGCGCGGGATGGCTTCCTTCACCGAGACGACAATGATGTCGCCCACGGAGGCGTATTTACGCTTGGACCCACCCAGAACCTTGATGCACTGAACTCGGCGTGCGCCGGAGTTGTCAGCAACATCCAGATTGGTTTGCATCTGGATCATGTGGTGTCTCCCGACCTTTGGGGACACCGATGCATGGTGCCCCAGGGTTTCGAATCTGGGAGAAGGGGTCGCTTATCCGACGACCACTTCCCATCGTTTCGTTTTCGACATCGGCGCGCATTCCTGGATGCGGACTTTGTCACCGACTTTGAAAGCGTTCTCGGCATCGTGAGCCCGGTACTTCTTGGACTTACGAATGGTCTTTTTCAGAACCGGGTGCGTGAAGCGACGCTCCACGGAAACGGTCACGGTCTGAGCATTGGCGGCGCTCGTCACAACGCCATTCAGGATACGCTTGGGCATGTGAGGAGGTCCTTATTCCGCAGAGGCCGCGGCAGCGGCTTTTTCGTTGAGCACGGTGGCCACGCGGGCCACGTCCCGACGCACAGAGCGCATGCGGGCGGTGTTCTCAAGCTGGCCTGTGGCCTGCTGGAAGCGCAGGTTGAAGGCTTCTTTTTTCAGAGAGGCAAGCTGGTCACGCAGCTCGTCCGGCGTCTTGTCACGCAGTTCCTGGGCGTTCATCGCCATTTTCCTTTTTTCAACGTCACTGGCAGGCCCCTTACGGGTCACCCTGATTCCAGTGGAGGTCAGATGAAGGGGCCGTATAGGCCCGTTGCGATGCTGTGGCAAGCCTTGTTTTTCAAGGCTGCGACGGTTCTGCCCGCCTGCCTCTCGCCCATCCCGAGTTTCCACGCTAAGACGGGCCCATGGCTACCATCTCATCGCTCTTTGTGACCCGTCTTTATCGCGCCCCGTTGGGGGAGTTCAAACCCGCCGTGGATGCCACCGAGCTGGAGCAATCCTGCCTCGTGATCGCCGAGGATGACGAGGCCGGGCAGGAATGGTGTGAGGAGAACGGCTATCCTGGCTATACCTCCTACGCCTCGCTCACGGATCTGCCCTGGCGGTTCCCGATCTTTGCCGATCTGGTCAAATCGCTCGACGCCCATGTGGCGGCCTTTGCCGAGGATCTGGCCTTTGATCTCGACGGGAGGGCGCTCAAGCTGGAGGACCTGTGGATCAATATCCTGCCCGAGGGCGGGATGCATGCGAGCCATATCCATCCCCATTCGGTGATCTCCGGCACCACCTATGTGGCCATGCCCGAGGGCACCTCGGCGCTGAAGCTCGAAGACCCGCGCTCGGCCCGGATGATGGCCGCCCCTGCCCGCCGCAAGGACGCCCCCGAAGAGCTGCGCCAGTTCGTCTATGTGGCGCCCAAGGTCGGTGATGTCCTGTTATGGGAAAGCTGGCTGCGCCACGAAGTGCCAATGAACATGGCCGAGGAAGAACGGATCTCCGTCAGCTTCAACTACGCCTGGGCCTGATCATGCCCCGGGAGATCTCTCCCACAGTGGCCCGGGCACGGCTCGCCACCGCCCAGCGGGTGCTGGTCTTCGGCGTCTCGGGCGGCGGCAAGTCCACGCTCTCAGCCGCCATCGAGCGCGAATACGGCCTCCCCCATATCTCCATCGACCGGGACATCCGCTGGCTGCCGGGTTGGCAGGTGCGCGACCGGGCGGAGCAGCGCAAACTGACCGAAGGCTTCGTGGCCCAGGATCGCTGGGTGATCGACGGCACGACCGTCTCAACCTTTGATCTCCGGGTGCCCCGGGCGGATCTCGCGATCTGGGTGCGCGTCTCCCGCGCGCGGGCCCTCTGGCAGCTGACGAAACGCGTCTGGAGAAGCTACGGCCAGGTGCGCCCGGATATGGCCGAAGGGTGCCCGGAACAGCTCCCGGACCGGGAGTTCCTGACCTGGATCTGGACCTTTGAGGCCAAGCAAAGCCCCAAAATCCGCGCGTCCCTGGATCGGTATGGCCCCGATCTGCCTCTGGTCACGCTCCGCACGACAGCGGAGAGCCGCACCCTTATAAAACCCTCCTAGGACGCGCCTGCCCGCGCAACGGGTGCGTTTTGCACGACCCGGGATCGACACCCGCGCAGCGCCGCCTATCTGTCCGTGACCTTTGACCGGAGGATCACATGACGGAAATCGCACTCTTGCTCTCGGCGACGCTGCTGGGGGGCATGGTCTTTTACAGTTTCGGCTTTGCACCGGTGCTCTTCGCGCAGCTCCCGATGGAGCGGGTGCGCCCGCTCTTGCGCGGCACCTTTCCCTACTACTACCTCGCGGTGATCGGGCTCTCGGCAGTCACGGCGGTGGCGGCGTGGTTCGTTTCGCCGCTGGCCGCAGCACTGTTCGGAGCGATCGCGCTCAGCACCGTCTATGCCCGCCAAGTCCTGATGGCGCAGATCAACGCGGCCACGGATCGCGGCGACAAAAAGGCGTTCGGGCGGCTCCACGGCCTCTCGGTGGTGATCCAGCTGATCCAGATCGGGCTTGCAGGTTGGGCTCTGGTGCTCGTCGCCTGAGCCCTGGCCCAGACACGCAGCGCGACCTTGGTGTCAATGACGACACTTGAACAGTTGTTTTAGTGTTTGCGCATGAAGCGTGATCTGTCACTCGATCAGACAACCGAACTTGCCCAGACCTTTGGTTTGCTGGCGGACCCCACACGACTGTCCATCGTGATCTCTTGCATGGATCAGGAGCGGTCGGTCGGGGAGATCGCCGAGACCCTGGGGCTGTCGACGTCTCTGACAAGCCACCACCTCAGGCTGTTGCGCTCCGCGCACATCCTGAGATCAGAGCGTCGCGGCAAGCAGGTCTTCTACGCCATGGCCGATGCCTGCGTGGAAAGCGTGCTGAACACGATGATCGAGCACGTCTTCACACATGACCACAACCTGAACTGAGGAGAGACCGGGATGCCCACTGTCACGCAACAAAAATGCGCCTGCGACGATTGCGTCTGCATTGTCGAGATCAAGGACGCGGTGATGAAAGACGGCCGCAATTACTGCAGTTCGGCCTGTGCAACCGGACATCCTGACGGCGCCGGATGTGGCCATAGCGGTTGCGCCTGCGACGGATAAAGCTGGCGCGCCCCACCACTCACGCAACGGAAAAGCCCCCGCTGGATCAGCGGGGGCTTTTTTTGTCTCGGGGATCAGATCCCGCTTACCAGTCCTCGCGGACCACGGTGCGGGTCTTGATCGGCAGCTTCATCGCGGCGAGGCGCAGGGCTTCGCGGGCGACGGTTTCGGACACGCCGTCGATCTCGAACATGATCCGGCCGGGCTTGACCTTGCAGGCCCAGAAATCGACGGAGCCCTTACCTTTACCCATACGCACTTCGACGGGCTTGGAGGTCACCGGCAGGTCCGGGAAAATCCGGATCCAGACACGACCCTGACGCTTCATGTGACGCGTCATGGCCCGGCGGGCGGCTTCGATCTGGCGCGCGGTGATGCGCTCCGGCTGGGTCGCTTTGAGACCGTAGGTCCCGAAGGTCAGGTCAGACCCGCCCTTCGCTTCACCCCGGATGCGGCCCTTATGCTGCTTGCGGAATTTAGTACGCTTTGGCTGTAGCATCTTTCTCTACTCCTCAGCGGTCGCGGCGCGGACGGCCGCCACCTTGCGGACGCGGGCCACCACCTTCTTGCAGTTCCGCGTGACGACGGTCACGGGCCTGCGGGTCGTGTTCCATGATCTCGCCTTTGAAGATCCAGACCTTGATCCCGATGATCCCATAGGCGGTCATCGCCTCGGAATGCGCGTAATCAATGTCAGCGCGCAGGGTGTGCAGGGGCACACGGCCTTCGCGATACCATTCGGTCCGGGCAATCTCGGCACCGCCGAGACGACCGGCGAGGTTCACCCGGATCCCCTGGGCGCCCATGCGCATGGCGTTCTGCACGGCGCGCTTCATGGCGCGACGGAAGGACACCCGGCGCTCGAGCTGCTGAGCGATGGATTCGCCGACCAGAGCCGCGTCGAGTTCCGGCTTGCGGACTTCGACGATGTTCAGGTGCAGCTCGCTATCGGTCATCGTCGCCAGCTTCTTGCGCAGGGTTTCGATGTCTGCGCCTTTCTTGCCGATGATGACCCCCGGACGGGCGGTGTGGATCGTGACGCGGCACTTCTTGTGCGGACGCTCGATGATCACACGACTGATGCCGGCCTGCTTGCACTCTTCCTTGATGAACTCGCGGATCTTCAGATCCTCGAGCAGAAGGTCACCGTAATCCTTGGTATCTGCATACCAGCGGCTGTCCCAGGTCCGGTTGACCTGAAGCCGCATGCCGATGGGATTAACCTTGTTACCCATTATGCCTGCTCCTCAACTTGACGGACCTTGATGGTGATTTCCGCAAAGGGCTTGATGATCTTGCCAAACCGGCCACGGGCCCGCGGACGACCGCGCTTCATGGTCAGGTTCTTGCCAACCCAGGCTTCCGCGACGATCAGCTCGTCCACGTCCAGACCGTGGTTGTTCTCGGCATTGGCGATCGCGGACTGAAGGCATTTCTTCACGTCCACAGCGATGCGCTTGTGCGAGAAGGTCAGATCGGCGAGCGCCTTGTCGACCTTCTTGCCGCGGATCATCTGGGCGACGAGGTTCAGCTTCTGCGGCGAGGTGCGCAGCATGCGCGTCTTCGCCATGGCCTCGTTCTCAGCCACGCGGCGGGGATTCTTGTCCTTACCCATGACTTACTTCCTCTTCGCTTTCTTGTCCGCCGCGTGACCGTAATAGGTCCGGGTCGGAGAGTACTCGCCAAATTTCTGGCCGATCATATCCTCGGTGACATTCACCGGGATGTGCTTTTTGCCGTTGTAGACCCCGAAGGTCAGGCCAACGAATTGCGGCAGAATGGTGGAGCGACGCGACCAGATCTTGATCACTTCGTTGCGGCCCGACTCGCGGGTCTTTTCGGCCTTTTTGAGGACGTAAGCGTCGACAAAGGGGCCCTTCCAAACAGAACGCGACATCTATCAGCGGCCCTTCTTCTTGGCGTGCCGCGAGCGGATGATCAGCTTGCTCGACGCCTTGTTCTTGTTGCGGGTACGGGCACCCTTGGTCGGCTTGCCCCAGGGGGTGACCGGGTGACGACCGCCAGAGGTCCGGCCTTCACCACCACCATGGGGGTGATCGACGGGGTTCATCACAACACCACGCACAGAGGGACGGATGCCCTTGTGACGGTTGCGGCCCGCTTTACCGAAGTTCTGGTTGGAGTTGTCGGGGTTCGACACGGCACCGACGGTGGCCATGCATTCCTGACGGACGAGACGCAGCTCGCCAGAGCTCAGACGGATCTGGGCGTAGCCGCCATCGCGACCGACGAACTGTGCATAGGTGCCCGCGGCGCGTGCGATCTGGCCACCCTTGCCGGGCTTGAGCTCGATATTGTGGATAATCGTCCCGATCGGCATCCCCGAGAACGGCATCGCGTTGCCCGGCTTGATGTCTGCCTTTTCGGAGGCGATGACCTTGTCACCAACTGCGAGACGCTGGGGGGCCAGGATATAGGCCTGCTCGCCATCGTCATATTTGACCAGCGCGATGAACGCGGTGCGGTTGGGGTCATATTCGATCCGCTCGACCGTGGCGGCCACGTCAAACTTGCGACGCTTGAAGTCCACGATGCGGTAGAGACGCTTTGCCCCGCCACCGCGGCGGCGCATCGTGATCCGTCCCGTGTTGTTCCGGCCACCGTTCTTCGTCAAACCCTCGGTGAGGGATTTGACCGGACGGCCTTTCCACAACTCAGAACGGTCGATCAGAACCAGCCCACGCTGGCCCGGCGTCGTCGGCTTATACGACTTGAGTGCCATGCTTTCTGTCTTCCGTTACTGTGTACCGGGTATCCCCGGCTTTTCGGTTTAAAGGGCCCCGAAGGTCCCCGTCGTCACGCCCGGGATCAGAGATCCAACGAGCAAAAGCGAAGCCCCGGACGAATCCGGGGCCTTGCGGATGAGGTCGTGTAGGGGATGCGCCCAGAAGCGTCAACCAGAGTCCCAGAAAAACAAGGCAAATACCGCCTGTTTCGGGCAACGCGCCCGGGGCCTTTGCCTTGGTCAGCCGAGCGCGGCTCCCAATTCGGCGATCTCGGCCAGCTCCTCGGTGACAAGCCGGTCATGGGCGCGCAGGAACGCGCCCTCCACAAGGCTCCGATCATCCGGTGGCATCCGCGCCATCAGCTCTTCCATCAAGGTCGCATCAGACTGGTCAATCGGGCCCGGCACAGCGGGCAAATGCACGCCGGAACAGCCAAAGAGCCGTGCCGTGTCCGCCCATTGCCCGTCCATGCAACGGATGAAGGCCATTGCCTGCTTGATCGCCTTGATCCGGGCCGAGGTCTCTTTCAACTGCGCTCTGGTATCGTCAGTCCATTCGAGCAGGCCGTCGGACGTATAGTCGAGAAACAGCGTCCAGGCGGTCAGAACCCCGCCATCTCCAACCGCATTGTCCTGAACCTCAAGCACCCACTCCCCCTCAATTTGAGAGCCGGCAAAATCGCTCAGCGGCTGCACGGGTCGGAAATACCCGCGATAGGGCGCGACCCCATTGGAAATCGAGACGGTTGCGTTGTCGTCAAACACGGTCCGATCAAAGTCGTGGCGGTCTCCGCCCTCGCGATTGACCAAAAGGACGCGCTGACCGTTCGGGCTGATCAGGGTCAGCCTCAGGTCGCTGACAAAACTGTGCTGGATCGACACGGTTACGGTCACATTGTTGACCGTGCCCTGCCCGGGAACTCTAACTTCGGACGTCACCGTCGTGACCTGCTGCTCCGTCAGGAATTTGGGGGAGCTGTTCGTGGCTTGGAAAATCATAGCTATCTCTCAGCTTGGAATGTGCACGGGTCCCGAAATTGGACCCGATGCCAAGGTAGCGTTCGCACGTCAGGGCCGCGTTAGCGCGGAGGCGACGTATAAAACCGCATGTGGCGCTTCCGACGGACCAGTTTGGACGCGAGGCGTCAGCCACTCTTAGCCTTCCCGACCCAACCCGTCCGGCACACCGGGTTAAGAGCAGGACCGGCGCGTCCACTTGGCGCACAATCGCGGGGGATTGACCGAAAGGCAGTCCCGATAGTTCAATCAGAGCCGGGCAGCCCGCCCGAACTTGAAGAAAGAAATCACAATGAAAAAACTTGCTGTAGTCCTCATTGCCCTCGGTGTCGCCGCTTGCGACACGCCCGCGCCGGACACCGCCATGATGGGTGATCCTTTGAAAGACGCGCTGGCCGGCAAGACCCTGATGAACGTCGATAATCCCGATACTCTGCTGACTTTTGGCGCCGATGGCAGCCTCAGCGGTGCTGTGACGGGCACATGGTCGGTGGAGAACGGTCAGTTCTGCCGGACCCTGACCGAACCTGCGTCGGTTGCGGGCTCTCTCTGTCAGGACGTGGTAATCGACGGGGATGTTCTCACATTCCTCGCAGGGACCAACGGCGATTCCAGCTGGACACCCGTCGCTGGCTGAGCCAGCGCAGCGACGAACGCCAAACACACGAAACCCCCACCAATGGCAGGGGTTTCTCTTTTGGAAAGCGCCGAATGGCGCGACGGGTCAGGAAGACTTGCGGCGGCGCGCGACGAGCCCCAGGCCCCCGAGGGTCGTCAGCAGAAGCGGCAGACCGGCCGGAAGCGGGATCGGGCTGGTCGCATCGTCAAAGGTCCAGTCCGCATAGGACACGCCAAAGGCCGTGGAACTGTCATCCAGGAAGATGCTGGTCACGCCCGTGCTCGAGAAGCTGACGACCCCATTGGCCAGAATGGTCGTCGTCTCCAGCGCGTTCGACATCGCGTCGAACAGGGTGACGTCAATCCGGTCGCCACTCTGCCAGCCTTCGACATTGAAAGAGAGGTTGGCCACCGCAGAGCTGAACTCCACAGTCAGGTCATTCGCGCAATTGAAGGCCGAAGTGCTCAGCGCGCAGATGGAATTGGTGCTGTTGGCGCCGACAAAGAACGCATCTGCGCCGGAGGTCAGGGTCGCCTCGGGTAGAAGCGCGGTGCTGCCATTCACCGTCCCGGACCCGAGCGTGGTGAAATCCAGAGACCCGGCGGAGGCGGCAGAGGCGCCAAGGGCAAGGGTCAGGGCGGAGGCGGTCAGTAGAGGCTTCAACATGGAACAGATACTCCCGAGGAACGCGTGAAACACAAGGACAGAAAACCAGGCCCCGGCCGGTGTGATGGTCGATCCGGGGTATCTGCACATTACGTGCGGGCGAACGCTGTCACAACAAACAAGTAGACTGTCGGTTAATTGAACTAAAATTTGAAATAGTTGGTGCGCGATTGGAACCAGTCGCGGGAAAAACCCGGGGTTGAACCGACCCGGGCACATCCGAGCCAATCGCAATCCAATGTACGCCGCGCACAAAGAAAAAGGGCCCCGGCATGTGCCGAGGCCCTTTCCTAAGTCTGTCAGATCCGATCAGAGACCGGTGGAGACGTCGATCGTGTTGCCCTCTTCGAGGGTCACATAGGCTTTCTTCACGTCCTTCCGCTTGCCGAGCTGGCCGCGGAAACGCTTGGTCTTGCCTTTGGTGATCGTGGTGTTGACCGCTTTGACCTTCACACCAAAGAGCGCCTCGACGGCCTCCTTGATCTGGGGCTTGTTGCTGTCGATCGCCACTTCGAAAACCACTGCGCCATTCTCAGACGCCATGGTGGCTTTCTCAGTGATGACCGGCTTGCGGATCACGTCGTAATGCTGTGCCTTCGTGCTCATTTCAGGCGAGCCTCCAGTGCTTCGACACCCGCTTTGGTCAGCACGAGCGTGTCGCGCTTGAGGATGTCATAGACGTTTGCGCCCATGGACGGCAGCACATCGAGCGTGTCGATATTGGCGGCCGCTTTGGCGAAGCCTGCATCCACAGCGGCACCGTCGATGACAAGCGCGCGCTTCCAGCCCAGATCCTTGATCTGCTTGGCCAGGGTTGCGGTCTTGCCATCATTGGCTGCGGTGTCGATCACAACCAGCTCACCTGCCTTGGCTTTGGCGGAGAGAGCATGCTTGAGACCGAGCTTGCGGAACTTCTTGGGCAGATCATGGGCGTGGCTGCGCGGGGTCGGACCTTTGTAGATACCACCCTTGCGGAAGATCGGTGCGTTCCGGTCCCCGTGACGTGCGCCACCGGTGCCCTTCTGGCGATAGATCTTCTTGGAAGAGTAGCTGGTCTCGGACCGCGTCTTCACCTTGTGGGTGCCAGCTTGCGCCTTGTTGCGCTGCCAGCGGACCACACGGTGCAGGATGTCCGCGCGCGGCTCGAGGCCAAAGAGGTCCTCGGACAGCTCGACGGAGCCGGCAGTGCCGCCATCCAGAGTGATCACATCAGTTTTCATTCTTCAGACCCTCCCTCAGCGGGGGCTTCTGCGGGTGCCTCGGCAGCAGCCTCGGTCACAGCGGCAGCTTTGATCGCAGCAGGGGTCGGCAGACCTTCGGGTGCCTTCTTCTTGACGGCATCCTTGATCGTCACCCAACCACCTTTGGAGCCGGGAACGGCGCCCTTGATCATGATCAGACCACGGTCGGCATCAGTACGCACCACTTCAAGGTTCTGCGTGGTCACCCGCGCTGCACCCATGTGGCCCGCCATTTTCTTGCCTTTGAAGACCCGGCCCGGATCCTGACACTGACCGGTGGAGCCGTGCGAACGGTGCGAGATGGACACACCATGGGTGGCGCGCAGGCCCCCGAAGTTGTGCCGCTTCATCGCACCGGCAAAGCCTTTACCGATGGAGGTGCCGGAAACGTCGACCTTCTGACCTTCAAGGAAGTGCTCGGCGGAGATTTCCGCGCCGACTTCGATCAGGTTGTCCGGGCTCACGCGGAATTCCGCAAGCTTGCGCTTGGGCTCCACTTTCGCGGCGGCATAGTGGCCGCGCATCGCCTGGCTGGTCCGCTTGGCTTTGGCTGCGCCAGCGCCGAGTTGCACGGCCGAATAGCCATCCTTCTCAGCGGTCCGCTGGGCGACCACCTGCAGGTTTTCCAGTTGAAGAACGGTCACAGGGATCTGCTTGCCGTCTTCCATGAACAGGCGGGTCATCCCCACCTTCTTTGCAATTACTCCAGAGCGCATCTGTTCTGCCCTCCTTAAACCGAGATCTGCACGTCCACGCCAGCCGCGAGGTCGAGCTTCATCAGCGCGTCCACGGTCTGGGGGGTCGGGTCAACGATATCGAGCAGACGCTTATGGGTGCGGATCTCGAACTGGTCCCGGGACTTCTTGTCCACGTGGGGACCACGGAGAACCGTGAACTTCTCGATCTTGTTCGGCAGCGGGATCGGCCCGCGCACCTGTGCACCCGTGCGCTTGGCGGTGTTGACGATCTCCTGCGTGCTGGCATCGAGCACGCGGTAGTCAAACGCCTTCAGGCGGATGCGAATGTTCTGGCTTTGGATGGCCATTGGTCAGTGCCTTTCGCGGCTTGAGATTGAGAGGAGGAGCGGCGAGTACCGCCGCCCCTCGTCGAACCTTTTGGGCAGGGTTTGGGCCCTGCCCGATTGGTCTTTTACTCGATGATTTTGGAGACGACGCCCGCGCCGACGGTGCGGCCGCCTTCGCGGATGGCGAAGCGGAGGCCGTCTTCCATGGCGATCGGCGCGATCAGCTCGACACCGAATTTCAGGTTGTCGCCCGGCATCACCATCTCGGTGCCTTCCGGCAGCGTCACGGTCCCGGTCACATCCGTCGTCCGGAAGTAGAACTGCGGACGGTAGTTCGCGAAGAACGGCGTGTGACGGCCCCCTTCATCCTTGGTCAGGATATAGGCTTCGGCTTCGAACTTGGTGTGCGGCGTCACGGAGCCCGGCTTGCAGAGAACCTGCCCGCGCTCGACACCTTCACGGTCCACACCGCGCAGCAGGGCGCCGATATTGTCGCCCGCCTCACCGCGATCCAGCAGCTTGCGGAACATTTCCACACCGGTGCAGGTGGTCTTGGTGGTGTCGCGGATGCCGACGATTTCGATCTCGTCGCCCACATTGATCACGCCACGCTCCACACGACCGGTCACAACCGTGCCGCGGCCGGAGATCGAGAACACGTCTTCGATCGGCATCAGGAAGGGCTGGTCCACGGCGCGGGCCGGGGTCGGGATGTAGTCATCCACAGCCGCCATCAGCTCGGCGATCTTCTCGGTGCCGATCGCGTCGTCACGGCCCTCGAGTGCGGCCAGAGCGGAGCCCGCAACGATCGGAATATCGTCGCCCGGGTACTCGTAGCTGTCCAGCAGCTCACGGATTTCCATCTCGACGAGCTCCAGGAGCTCTTCGTCGTCGACCTGGTCAACCTTGTTCATGAAGACGACCATGTAGGGGATACCCACCTGACGGCCGAGCAGGATGTGCTCGCGGGTCTGGGGCATGGGGCCGTCGGCCGCGTTCACCACGAGGATCGCGCCGTCCATCTGGGCCGCGCCGGTGATCATGTTCTTCACGTAGTCGGCGTGACCCGGGCAGTCCACATGGGCGTAGTGACGGGTCTCGGTCTCGTATTCCACGTGCGCGGTGGAAATCGTGATCCCGCGAGCCTTCTCTTCCGGCGCGCCGTCGATCTCGTCATAGGCCTTGAAGTCGCCAAACTGCTTGGTGATCGCAGCCGTCAGCGTCGTCTTGCCGTGGTCAACATGCCCGATCGTGCCGATGTTAACATGCGGTTTAGAACGCTCAAACTTTTCCTTAGCCATGATGGCCTCCTTGTCTCTTGTCGGGGTGGCGGGGTCGGCCCCGCCCTACGGTGGTGGGTAGGGCGGGGGTCCCCCCGCCATCCCGGTTATGCAAATTTCTCTTGGATTTCCTGGCTGATATTCGCCGGAACCGGATCGTAGTGATCGAACTGCATCGTGAACTGCGCGCGGCCCGAGGACATGGAGCGCAGGGTATTGATGTAGCCGAACATGTTGGCCAGCGGCACGAAGGCGTTGATCGCCACGGCATTGCCGCGCGGCTCTTGCCCGGTGACCTGCCCGCGACGGGAGGTCAGGTCGCCGATGATGCCACCGGTGTACTCTTCCGGGGTCACAACCTCGACCTTCATGACCGGCTCGAGCAGCTTGGCGCCCGCCTTCTTCATGCCTTCGCGCATGCCCATGCGGGCTGCGATTTCGAACGCCAGAACCGAGGAGTCCACATCGTGGAACTTGCCGTCGATCAGGGCGACCTTGAAGTCGATTACCGGGAAGCCTGCGAGCGGGCCGCTATCCATCACGGACTGGATACCTTTCTCGACGCCGGGGATGTATTCCTTCGGCACGGCACCACCGACGATGCGGCTCTCGAAGGAATAGCCTTCGCCGGGCTCAGTCGGGGTGATGATCATCTTCACTTCGGCGAACTGACCCGACCCACCAGACTGCTTCTTGTGGGTATAGGTGTGCTCCACCTCGTGACCGATGGTCTCGCGATAAGCCACCTGCGGCGCACCGATGTTGGCCTCAACCTTGAACTCACGCTTCAGACGGTCGACGAGGATGTCCAGGTGAAGTTCGCCCATGCCCTTCATGATGGTCTGACCGGACTCGAGGTCGGTCTCAACCCGGAAGGACGGATCCTCGGCCGCGAGACGCTGCAGACCCTGAGACATTTTCTCCTGGTCGTTTTTCGTCTTCGGCTCGACGGCGATCTCGATCACCGGATCGGGGAAGGTCATCGTTTCGAGAACCACCGGATCCTTGGCATCCGACAGGGTGTCCCCGGTCGTGGTGTCCTTCAGACCCGCGAGCGCGATGATGTCGCCGGCAAAGGCTTCTTCGATCTCTTCGCGGTTGTTCGAGTGCATCATCATCATCCGACCGACGCGCTCTTTCTTGCCCTTGGTCGAGTTCAGAAGGGTGTCGCCCTTGTTCAGCACACCGGAATAGATCCGGGTGAAGGTCAGGGAGCCCACAAAGGGGTCGTTCATGATTTTGAACGCCAGCGCGGAGAAGGCCATGTCGTCATCGGCGCGGCGCGCGATGTCGCGGGTTTCCGTCTCGTCGCCCGGCTTGAAGCCCATGTAGTCGACCACGTCGAGCGGGCTCGGCAGGAAGTCGATCACAGCGTTGAGCAGGGGCTGAACACCCTTGTTCTTGAACGCGGAGCCGCAGAGCACCGGGATGAAGGCGATCTCGAGCGTGCCCTTGCGGATCAGCGCGCGCAGCGTGTCCGCGTCGGGCTCGTTGCCCTCGAGGTACTCCATCATGGCGTCGTCATCCATCTCGACCGCGGTCTCGATGAGCTTGCCACGCCACTCTTCGGCGGTGTCCTTCAGGCTGTCGCGGATCGGGCGACGCTCCCAGGAGGCGCCCAAGTCTTCACCGGCCCAGACCCACTCTTCCATGGTGATCAGGTCGACGATGCCCTCGAGTTCGTTCTCGGCCCCGATCGGGATCTGAACGGGCGCCGGGGTGGCACCGGTGCGGTCCTGGATCATCTCGACGCAGTTGAAGAAGTCAGCGCCGATCTTGTCCATCTTGTTGACGAAGACGATGCGCGGAACCTTGTAACGGTCGGCCTGGCGCCAGACGGTCTCGGTCTGGGGCTCCACACCAGCATTGGCGTCGAGCACGGCAACCGCGCCATCGAGAACGGCGAGCGAACGCTCCACCTCGATGGTGAAGTCCACGTGGCCCGGCGTGTCGATGATGTTCATCCGGTGCTTTTCGGTCTGGGCGGTCTGACCGTCTTCGGTCCGTTCCCAGAAGGTGGTGGTCGCAGCAGAGGTGATCGTGATGCCACGCTCCTGCTCCTGTTCCATCCAGTCCATGGTGGCCGCGCCA
Source organism: Dinoroseobacter sp. S76 (assembly GCF_049801095.1). Taxonomy (NCBI): domain Bacteria; kingdom Pseudomonadati; phylum Pseudomonadota; class Alphaproteobacteria; order Rhodobacterales; family Roseobacteraceae; genus Dinoroseobacter; species Dinoroseobacter sp. S76. Next base: position 1,085,671 of record NZ_JBNAGH010000001.1, read on the forward strand.
TCATGAACTTCGCCGATGTTGTGGGACTTACCGGTGTAATACAGGATGCGCTCGGAGCAGGTGGTTTTCCCTGCATCGATATGCGCCATGATCCCGAAATTCCGGTACCGTTCGAGGGGATATTCGCGTGCCATTGGGTTCGGTCCTAGGCTGAAAGAAAATTACCAGCGGTAATGGCTGAAGGCTTTGTTCGCCTCGGCCATCTTGTGCGTGTCTTCGCGCTTTTTCACGGCGGAACCACGGGAGTTCACGGCATCGACCAGCTCACCGGCGAGACGCTCTTCCATGGTGTTCTCGTTGCGCGCGCGGGAGGCGTTGATCAACCAGCGGATCGCCAGGGCTTCGCGGCGCTCGGGGCGCACTTCGACCGGCACCTGATAGGTGGCGCCACCAACCCGGCGGGAGCGAACCTCGACCGACGGTTTGATGTTGTCGAGCGCTTCGTGGAACACCTCGACGGGTGCGCGCTTCAGCTTGCCCTCAACGCGGTCAAACGCGTTGTAGACGATCTTCTCGGCGGCGGACTTCTTGCCGTCGATCATCAGGTTGTTCATGAACTTGGTCAGAACGCGGTCGCCAAACTTGGCGTCCGGCAGAACTTCGCGTTTTTCGGCGGCGTGACGGCGAGACATCTACTCTTCCTCTTACTTCGGACGCTTCGCGCCGTACTTCGAACGGCGTTGCTTACGGTCTTTGACGCCCTGGGTATCCAGAACACCACGCAGGATGTGGTAGCGCACACCGGGAAGGTCTTTGACACGACCGCCGCGGATGAGGACCACAGAGTGCTCCTGCAGGTTGTGGCTTTCACCCGGGATGTAGCTGATCACCTCGAAGCCGTTGGTCAGGCGCACTTTGGCGACCTTCCGCATGGCCGAGTTCGGCTTCTTCGGCGTGGTCGTGTAGACCCGCGTGCAGACGCCGCGCTTCTGCGGGCAGCCTTCCAGGTGCTGAGACTTGGAGCGTTTTACTTTGGGCTGCCGCGGCTTGCGGATCAGCTGTTGAATCGTTGGCATTCCGGTTCCCCGTTTAGCTCGTCATGACATCGCGCGACGGTCGCGCGGATTGCGTTAGGCACTTCACGCGTCCGCAAAGCGCAAAACCGCGGACGGACCCTTCGCGAGCCCGACGCGGTGGAATTCCAGAGGATCGGGGCGTGAACCCGGATCGTGACCACTTCGAATTGTGATGCCCGAGGACCGGCGTTCCGGCACCTCAAGTGGCGCGGGGTATAGGGGGAGTCGGGAGGGTTGTCAACACGCCCCGAAGCCGCCTTCGGGCTTTTCACGCAAGGCGTTATCGCGCCCGCGCCCGGCGGCGGACGACCTGCTCCCGATAGAGCGTATAAAGCCCCGTGGCCACCACGATTCCCGCCCCGATCCAGGTCAGCGTATCCGGCCATTCGCCAAAGACAAAAAAGCCGATCAGCACCGCCCAGACCAGCGCCATATAGCGGAAAGGGGTGACAAATCCGATCTCCCCATGGCGCATTGCGAGTGCGGCAAAGGTATAGCCCGAGGCAATAAAGCCCCCTGCCCCCAAGAGCAGCACCGCCCCGATCGGCGAGATCGCGGCCCAGGGCGTCAGCAGCGACAGTCCCCCTGCCGCGAGGGTCACCAGAATGGCCATGACAAAGGCCAGCAGAACCGCCGGGATCTCGGGCGTGATCCGCCGGGTCGAGAGGTCGCGGAAGGTGACAAAGCAGACCGCCAGCAGGACCAGCAGGGAATAGGCGCTAAACCCCGCCTCGCCGGGCTGCACGATGCAGAGCACCCCGATGAGCCCGACACCGATCGCAGCAAGACGCCGCCACCCCACAGGCTCCCCGAGGAACAGCGCCCCAGCCAGGGTCAGGGTGAGCGGCAGCGCCTGCAAAAGCGCACTGACATTCGCGAAGGGCATGTTGGCCAGCGCAATGAAGAAGGGGATCATCGCGCAGATCTCGGCGACACTGCGCAGCCCGATCAGCTTGCGATCGCGGGGCGCGATGACCATCGCAAACGCCCCGCTGCGCCAGGCCATCACCCCGAGCAGGACGGAGGCGATCACACCCCGTAGGAAGACCACCTGAAAGAGCGGCATCTCTTCGGCTGCGGCGCGGATGAAGGCATCGCCCACGGTAAAGCTGGCCGTGACCAACAGCATGTATACCGCACCGCGCAAATTGCCGGCGCTGCGCGGCGGGATCATCTCGGACGGGGACATGGCACGGGCCTCGGTCGGCAGGTCGGGGCAAAGCAAAACCCCCGCATCAGGATGCGGGGGTTTCGGTGTCTAGATATGGGGCCGCGGCTTACTCACGGCTCTCCGGCATGGCGATATCGGACATGTCCATATCGCTGCCACCGTCGAACACGTCCTCGGGCGCCGGAGCGGCCAGGGCTGCGGCCTCTTCAGCCTCTGCCTGACGTTGTTCCAGCACCTTCTGGTCACGATCCTGAGCGATGCGGCGCATCTGCTGGGTCGCACCTCCGGTGCCCGCCGGGATCAGGCGACCCACGATGACGTTCTCCTTCAGGCCGATCAGCTTGTCGCGCTTGCCCATGGTCGAGGCCTCGGTGAGCACCTTGGTCGTCTCCTGGAAGGAGGCCGCCGAGATGAAGGACCGGGTCTGCAGGCTCGCCTTGGTGATCCCCAGGAGGATCGGCTCGCCCTGTGCCGGACGGCGCCCTTCGGCGACCGCCTTCTCGTTGGCCGCCTCGAACTGAAGCTTGTCCACATGCTCGCCCTTCAGGAGCGTGGTCTCGCCACTGTCGAGGATCTCCCATTTCTGCAGCATCTGGCGAACGATCACTTCGATATGCTTATCGTTGATCTTCACACCCTGCAGTCGGTAGACGTCCTGAACCTCGTCGATCAGGTAATCCGCGAGCGCCTCGATCCCCATGATCCGGAGGATGTCATGGGGGGCCGGGTTGCCATCCATGATGTAATCCCCCTTCTGGACGAAGTCGCCTTCGGCCACCGGGATGTGCTTGCCCTTGGGCACCATGTATTCGACCGCGTCCAACGTGTCATCGGAGGGCTCGATCGAGATGCGACGCTTGTTCTTGTAGTCGCGCCCGAACCGGACATAGCCATCGATTTCCGCGATGATCGCGTGATCCTTGGGACGCCGCGCCTCGAAGAGCTCGGCCACACGCGGCAGACCACCGGTGATGTCCTTGGTCTTCGCGCCTTCGCGCGGGATCCGGGCCACCACGTCACCCGCTGTCACCTGAGTGCCGTCCTCGATCGAGAGGATCGCATCCACGGACATCGGATAGGTCACCGGGTTGCCTGCATCATTGCGCACAGGCTCGCCGGTTTCGGAATCCGCGATCAGGATCTCGGGCTTGAGCTCGTTGCCCTTGGGCGCCGCGCGCCAGTCGGACACGATCTTCTGGGTCATGCCGGTGGCATCGTCGGTCTCTTCGCGCACGGAGATGCCCGAGACGAGGTCGACAAAGCGGACCGTCCCCGATTTCTCGGCGATGATCGGCAGGGTGTACGGGTCCCACTCATAGAGCTTGTCGCCCCGCGCCACATCGGCCCCTTCGGCCACGTGGATCTTGGTGCCGTAGCCAAGCTTGAAGCTCGCCCGCTCATTGCCCTCACCATCCACGATCGCGAGCTGCATGTTGCGGCCCATGACGATGGTCTCACCAGCCGCATTGGCCAGCAGGTTCGGGTTGCGGAACGCGACCTTGCCCTCTTGGCCAGCTTCCTGGAAGGACTGCTGACCACCCTGAGCAATACCGCCGATGTGGAAGGTCCGCATCGTCAGCTGCGTGCCGGGCTCGCCGATGGACTGTGCCGCGATGATGCCGACGGCTTCGCCCACATTGACCTTGGTCCCGCGTGCGAGATCCCGGCCATAACACTGGGCGCAGACGCCTTCATCCGCTTCACAGGTCAGCGGGCTGCGGATCCGCATGGAGGCAATGTCGGCCTGTTCGATCAGGTCGGCCTTGCGCTCGTCGATCAGCTCGCCAATGGCCACGATCACATCGCCCGTTGCCGGATCGAGCACATCCTCAGCCGCAACACGGCCCAGAACCCGCTCGCCGAGGCTCGCCACAACCTCACCGTCATTGACGGCTGCGGTCGCGGTGATCGAGTTCTCGGTGCCACAATCGTTCATCCGCACGATGCAGTCCTGCGCCACGTCCACGAGACGCCGGGTCAGATAGCCCGAGTTCGCGGTCTTGAGCGCGGTGTCCGCCAGACCCTTCCGGGCCCCGTGGGTGGAGTTGAAGTACTCCAGAACGGTCAGACCTTCCTTGAAGTTCGAGATGATCGGTGTCTCGATAATCTCGCCGGACGGCTTGGCCATCAGACCGCGCATCCCGCCGAGCTGCTTCATCTGCGCAGGGGAGCCTCGCGCACCGGAATGGGCCATCATGTAAACCGAGTTCGGCTCCATCTGCTCCGCAGTCTCGGGATCAAAGCGATCCTTGGAGATCTCGTCCATCATCTCGCCGGCGACTTCATCCGAACACTTCGACCAGGCATCGACGACCTTGTTGTACTTCTCACCCTGGGTGATCAGACCGTCCATGTATTGCTGTTCGAATTCCTTCACCTGATTGCGGACACCTTCGACGATGTTCCACTTGGTGTCGGGGATCAGCATGTCGTCCTTGCCGAAGGAGATGCCCGCCTTGAAGGCCTCGCGGAAGCCCATGGTCATGATCTGGTCACAGAAGATGACCGACTCCTTCTGACCGCAATAGCGGTAGACGGTGTCGATGACCTGCTGCACTTCCTTCTTCCGCAGAAGACGGTTGACCAGCTCGTAGGGCGCCTTGGCATTGAGCGGCAGAAGCGCACCGAGACGCACACGCCCAGGCGTGGTCTCGAACCGCTTGTAGACCTCGTTGCCTTCGTCATCGATCTGCTTGACCCGCGCCTGGATCTTGGAGTGCAGATGCACCTCGCCCGCATTGAGCGCGTGCTCCACCTCTTCGACCGAGCCGAAGACCATGCCCTGACCGGGCAGGCCGTCACGCTCCAGCGTGATGTAATAGAGACCGAGGATCATATCCTGCGACGGCACGATGATCGGCGCGCCGTTGGCGGGCGACAACACGTTGTTCGTGGACATCATCAGGACGCGCGCCTCGAGCTGCGCCTCCAGCGAGAGCGGCACGTGGACCGCCATCTGGTCGCCGTCGAAGTCGGCGTTAAAGGCCGAACACACGAGCGGGTGCAGCTGGATCGCCTTGCCTTCGATCAGCACCGGCTCAAACGCCTGAATGCCCAGACGGTGCAGGGTCGGCGCGCGGTTCAGCATGACCGGGTGTTCGCGGATCACCTCGTCGAGGATGTCCCAGACCTCCGGACGCTCTTTCTCGACCAGCTTCTTGGCCTGCTTCACCGTGCTGCTGAGGCCTTTGGCCTCGAGCCGCGAATAGATGAACGGCTTGAAGAGCTCGAGCGCCATCTTCTTGGGCAGACCGCATTGGTGCAGCTTGAGCTCCGGGCCGGTCACGATGACCGAACGACCCGAGAAGTCGACCCGCTTGCCGAGAAGGTTCTGGCGGAAGCGGCCCTGCTTACCCTTCAGCATGTCCGACAGCGATTTCAGCGGGCGCTTGTTGGCCCCCGTGATCACGCGGCCACGACGGCCGTTGTCGAACAGGGCGTCGACGGATTCCTGCAACATCCGCTTCTCGTTCCGGATGATGATATCCGGCGCGCGCAGCTCGATGAGCCGCTTGAGGCGGTTGTTCCGGTTGATCACCCGGCGATAGAGGTCGTTGAGGTCCGACGTTGCGAAGCGACCGCCATCCAGCGGCACCAGCGGGCGCAGCTCTGGCGGGATCACCGGCACGACGGTCAGAACCATCCACTCCGGGCGGTTGCCGGATTCGAGGAAGTTCTCGACCAGCTTCAGACGCTTGATGATCTTCTTCGGCTTCAGCTCACCAGTGGCCTCGGCCAGATCCGCGCGCAGCTGCTCGGCCTCGGTTTCCAGATCGATCGCCGAGAGCATCTCACGGATGGCTTCCGCACCGATATTGGCGGTGAAGGCGTCCATGCCATAGGCGTCCTGGGCGTCGAGGAACTCCTCCTCGGTCATCAGCTGACCATAGGTGAGGTCCGTCAGACCCGGCTCGATCACCACGTAGTTCTCGAAATAGAGGATCCGCTCGAGATCCCGCAGGGTCATGTCCAGCATCGTGCCGATCCGGGACGGCAGCGACTTCAGGAACCAGATATGGGCGACGGGGGCGGCCAGCTCGATATGGCCCATGCGCTCACGCCGGACCTTCTGCAAGGTCACCTCGACCCCGCATTTCTCGCAGATAACCCCGCGATACTTCATGCGCTTATACTTGCCGCAGAGGCATTCGTAATCCTTGATCGGGCCAAAGATCCGCGCACAGAAGAGACCGTCACGCTCGGGCTTGAACGTCCGGTAGTTGATCGTCTCGGGCTTCTTGATCTCGCCGAAGGACCACGAGAGGATCCGTTCCGGGCTCGCCAGGGAGACCTTGATCTCGTCAAAGGTCTTGACCGGAGCGACCGGGTTGAACGGGTTGGTTGTCAGTTCCTGGTTCATTCTATTCTCCCCATAAGGGTGCAAATCCAAAAAATGCGGCGTCTAGGGCAATCGCGATCGCTGCGATGCCCCAGACGAGGGCTTTCGGACGGTCACTTTGGTCAAACCATCGTTCCCCTTGGGCAGGTGGCCAACACGCATAAGCAACAAGCGCGAGGCCAATGGGAAATCCCAAGAAAGCGATCCAGACCGGGACCATTATTTGTCCGTTACTCCTCTCCCTCCGCATCCAGGAGTTCCATATTGAGGCCGAGGCCGCGGACTTCTTTGACGAGCACGTTGAAGCTCTCCGGCACGCCGGCCTCGAAGTTATCTTCGCCCTTGACGATGCTCTCATAGACCTTGGTCCGGCCCGCCACGTCATCCGACTTCACGGTCAGCATTTCCTGCAGGGTATAGGCGGCGCCGTAAGCTTCCAGAGCCCAGACCTCCATCTCCCCGAAGCGCTGACCACCAAACTGCGCCTTACCACCAAGCGGCTGCTGGGTGACGAGCGAGTACGGCCCGGTAGACCGCGCGTGGATCTTGTCATCCACGAGGTGGTGCAGCTTCAGCAGGTACTTGACCCCGACGGTGACCTGACGCGCGAATTTCTCGCCCGAGCGGCCATCGAAGAGATCCGACTGACCCGAAGTGTCAAAGCCCGCGCGGGTGAGCGCATCGTTGACATCGGCCTCTTTCGCACCGTCGAAGACCGGCGTTGCAATCGGGACACCGCGGGTGACGTTGCCTGCACGCTCCAGCAGCTCATCCTGCTCGAGACCGGCAATCGCATCCTCATAGGCTTCGTCGCCATAGGCCAGACGCATCGCCTCGCGCACCGGGGTCATGTCGCCGGAGCGGCGATACTCACCCAGAGCCTCATCGATATGCAGGCCCATGCCGCGCGCGGCCCAACCCATATGGGTCTCAAGGATCTGACCCACATTCATCCGCGAGGGCACGCCGAGCGGGTTCAGCACGAAATCGACCGGGGTCCCGTCGGCGAGGAACGGCATGTCCTCCATCGGCACCACTTTCGAGATCACACCCTTGTTCCCGTGACGGCCGGCCATCTTGTCGCCCGGCTGCAGCTTGCGCTTCACCGCGATGAAGACCTTGACCATCTTCATCACACCCGGGGGCAGATCGTCGCCGCGACGGACCTTCTCGACCTTGTCCTCGAAACGTGCGGTCAGGGCGCGCTTCTGTGCCTCATACTGCGCGTTAAGGGCCTCGACCATCTGGGCTTCGGCTTCGTCCTCGAGGGCGAGCTGCCACCACTGGCCACGGCTGAGCGTACCGAGGAGCTCCTCGGTGATCTCGGACCCGGCCTTGATGCCTTTGGGGCCCTTCACTGCGGATTTGCCGAGGATCATGTCCTTCAGACGGGCGTAGATGTTGCGCTCGAGTATGACCATCTCGTCATCCCGGTCGCGCGCGAGGCTTTCGACCTCTTCCCGCTCGATCTGCAGGGCGCGCTCGTCTTTCTCCACACCGTGACGGTTGAAGACGCGCACTTCCACGACGGTCCCGAAGTCCCCCGGCGGCAGGCGCATGGAGGTGTCACGGACATCCGAGGCTTTCTCGCCGAAGATGGCGCGCAGAAGCTTCTCTTCCGGCGTCATCGGGCTCTCGCCCTTCGGTGTGATCTTGCCCACGAGGATGTCACCCGGCCCCACATCGGCACCGATATAGACGATGCCCGCCTCGTCGAGGTTGCGCAGGGCTTCCTCGCCGACATTCGGGATGTCGCGGGTGATCTCTTCCGGCCCAAGCTTGGTGTCCCGGGCGGCGACTTCGAATTCCTCGATATGGATCGAAGTGAAGACGTCGTCCCGCGCCACGCGCTCGGAGATGAGGATGGAGTCCTCGTAGTTGTAGCCATTCCACGGCATGAAGGCGACGACCACGTTCTTGCCGAGCGCCAGTTCCCCGAGATCCGTGGAGGGACCATCGGCGATCACGTCGTTCTTGCCGACCTTGTCACCGACCTTCACCAGCGGGCGCTGGTTGATGCAGGTGTTCTGGTTCGAGCGCTGGAACTTGCGCAGACGGTAGATGTCCACGCCGGGATCGCCCGGCTCCAGATCTTCGGTCGCGCGGATCACGATCCGGGTGGCGTCCACCTGGTCGATGAAGCCGCCGCGACGGGCCATGATGGCCGCCCCGGAGTCGCGCGCCACCACACCCTCGATGCCGGTGCCGACAAAGGGCGCGTCTGCCTGCAGCAGAGGCACGGCCTGACGTTGCATGTTCGAGCCCATCAGAGCGCGGTTGGCGTCGTCATTCTCGAGGAACGGGATCAGCGAGGCCGCAACAGAGACCAGCTGCTTGGGTGAGACGTCGATCAGGTCGACGCTCTCCCGCGCGGCCAGCGTGTATTCGCCAGACTGACGGGTGTTGACCATCTCGTTCACGAACTGGCCCGAACCGTCGAGATTGGCGTTCGCCTGGGCCACGGTGTGGCGCATCTCTTCGGTTGCGGACATATAGTTCACCTCATCGGTGACCTTGCCGTCCTCAACCTTGCGATAGGGGGTTTCGATGAAGCCGTACTTGTTCACGCGGGCAAAGGTGGCCAGCGAGTTGATCAGACCGATATTCGGCCCTTCCGGCGTCTCAATCGGGCACATCCGACCATAGTGGGTCGGGTGCACATCGCGCACCTCGAAGCCTGCACGCTCGCGGGTCAGACCGCCCGGCCCAAGCGCCGAGAGACGGCGTTTATGCGTCACTTCGGACAGCGGGTTGGTCTGGTCCATGAACTGCGACAGCTGGCTGGAGCCGAAGAACTCGCGCACGGCCGCAGCAGCGGGCTTGGCGTTGATCAGGTCTTGCGGCATCACCGTGTCGATCTCGACGCTGGACATGCGCTCCTTGATGGCGCGCTCCATGCGCAGGAGACCCACGCGGTACTGGTTCTCCATCAGCTCGCCGACCGAGCGCACCCGGCGGTTGCCGAGGTGGTCAATGTCGTCGATATCGCCGCGCCCATCGCGCAGATCCACCAACGCCTTGATGCAGGAGATGATGTCTTCCTTGCGCAGAGTGCGCATGGTGTCCGGCGCATCGAGAGCCAGACGCATGTTCATCTTCACCCGGCCCACGGCCGAGAGGTCATAGCGCTCGCTGTCGAAGAAGAGCGTGTCGAAGAGCGCAGAGGCGGCCTCGACGGTGGGCGGCTCGCCCGGACGCATGACGCGGTAGATATCCATGAGCGCGGTGTCGCGGTTCATGTTCTTATCCGCCGCCATGGTGTTGCGCATATAGGCGCCCACGGTGACGTTATCGATGTCGAGCACGGGGATCTCTTCGATGCCCGCATCCAGCAGCTCCTTGAGGGAGCCACCGGTGACCGCACCATCCTTGTCGACTTCCCAGGTCAGCTCGTCGCCAGCCTCGACATAGATCGCGCCGTTCTCTTCGTTGATGATGTCCTTGGCGGCAAACTTGCCGACAATCCCATCGAAGGGCACGAGCATCTCGGTGACGGTGCCTTCGTCGATCAGCTTCTTGACCGCGCGCGGGGTGACTTTCTTGCCGGCCTCAGCAATCACCTCGCCCGTGGCGGCATCAACGACATCCTGTGTGGGACGGGTGCCGCGGATCCGCTCGGGGAAGAACTTGGTCACCCAGCCTTCGCCCTTGCGATAGGTGTAGTTCACCGTCTCGTAATAGGCGTCCATGATATCCTGCTGGTCGAGGCCCAGCGAATACAGGAGCGTCGTGACCGGCAGCTTCCGGCGACGGTCGATGCGCGCAAAGACGAGGTCCTTGGCGTCGAACTCAAAGTCCAGCCAGGACCCGCGATAGGGGATGATCCGGCAGGCAAAGAGCAGCTTGCCCGAGGAGTGGGTCTTGCCCTTGTCATGGTCAAAGAACACGCCCGGGGAGCGGTGCATCTGGCTCACGATCACACGCTCGGTGCCGTTCACGATGAACGTCCCGTTCGGGGTCATCAGGGGCATGTCGCCCATGAAGACATCCTGTTCCTTGATGTCCTTGACGGACTTGGCGCCGGTATCCTCGTCCACATCGAACACGATGAGGCGCAGGGTCACCTTCAGCGGCGCCGAATAGGTCATGTCGCGCTGCTGACACTCTTCAACGTCGTATTTCGGCTTCTCGAGCTCGTATTTCACGAACTCCAGCACTGCCGTTTCGTTGAAATCCTTGATCGGGAAGACCGACTGGAACACGCCCATGATCCCCTCGCCATCGAGAGGCTGGGGCTGGTCGCCGGATTTCAGAAAGAGATCGTAGGAGCTTTTCTGCACCTCGATCAGGTTGGGCATCTCCAGAACTTCGCGGATCTTGCCATAATACTTGCGGAACCGTTTTTGGCCGAGAACGGTTTGAGCCATGCGCGCTGTATCCTCTTGCATCGCAGCACCGCGCGCCTTGGGGGGAAAGCTCGCCGTGCCGGGTCGGATGAAGACCGGTCCTATCCCTGCGCGCCGTCCCACTGGCGCACGCCCGAACCGGAAACCTCATCTGGGAAAACCGCTCACCCCTGCAACACGCAGCAAGCGGCTTACCAAGACAGGTTTTGCCGGACACGGAAACCTCCGAACCCGGCGCGTCAAAGCCCTCCTGGGGCCACGTATGAAATGCTATGTCAGCTCGACCTTGCCTCTCATAGAAAAGCGCTGCGACCTTGCCCCCTTGCATGAGGCATGTTTTTCAGCGACTTTCTGTGAAGGGCGTTTCACATGACCGGGAAAATGTTGCTCCTTCTGTCTGAAAACGCCAAAAAAGCGCCCGAATCGCGCGCTTGCTCAGGATTAGCTATCTAGGTCAGCCCTCAGCCGAGTGCAACTGCGTCACGCGCAATTTATGCATGAGCCTCGGTTTTTGCCGATCGGTGCGGAACGCCGCTGCCGCGACGAGGCCGTTTTCGCGGACCCGAGAGGCATCTCAACCACCGCGAGGATTTGTGAGTTGCGCGCCCCTCGACAATGCCTGAGATAGACGCCACTCTCTCGGATTCAACGGCAAACAAGGGGAAATCATGCTTTTTACGGCGCATGTTATCGAGCTCTCAGACGACCAGAAGGTTGCGAGCGGCACCGTGCGCTCGGTCTATGAATTCCCTCAACAGCCCGAGTTGTTGATCAAGGTCTTTCATTCGCCGGAAAACAGATCCCCGAGAAAACCGCTCAAACGTCTTTTGTGGAAGTATTTCCCGACCATGGAATATCGCAGCATGCTCAATGAGCTGAAATGCGAGCTTCTGGCCGCCCTCAAATTAAACGGGGATGTCCGTCATATGCCGCTTTCCAGAATGCTGGGCATTGTCCAGACCAATCGCGGACCGGGCGTGGTGGTGGAGCGTATCGCGGGTTCCGACGGGGGGCTCGCCCCGCAGCTACACAGGTTTGTCAAAGACGGACACATGGCGGAACCGGAGCTCAATGCGCTCAACGCCTTTGTGCGTCGATTGTATGAGCTGCAGATCGTGGCCCGCGACATCAACTTCTCGAACATCGTCTATGGGACGCGCGATGGCTCCATGGCCTGCTTTTTGATTGACGGGTATGGCGAACGAAATCTCATCCCCCTGCGCAGCATGTCCAAAAGGCTGAATGCGCGCTCGCTGGACAAGCAATTTGCCAAGATCGCCCGGCGCGCTGGCTTGAATTGGGATCCGATCCGGCAAGCTTTCTCAGTGTCGGGCGAGGCAGGTTAGCCCCAAAACCCAAAACGGCCGCATCAACCCAACTGCGCCAATCAGTGAAATGAGCAGCACCGACGAAACTCATGGCCGGCGCGGGGTATTCGGCGGCTTCCTGCGAGCGGCATCTCAGCTCGCGACTGTAGGGAGGCCCGCCTGATTTTCAGAAACACCCAAAAACACCCGAAGCAAACGCACGCTCAGAACTGCCATTCTGAGTTGCCGCTCGGCGAAGGTCTACTCGACGCGCTGCAGGTATTTGATAGTCACGGCAGGTGAGCTGCCGAGTGTCGAGCAAGCCCGCAAACCCTTCGTCACCGAGACAAGAGCGATCCTGCGACAAGGGCGGCTTAACAGAAAGGCGCTCAACCGATCACCGTTCGACGACCACTCCGCGCCTGCCGCGCATTGCCTGTTGTGAGCCTTGCTTGCACTTCCATTGTGGCGCGGCCAATGTCTGCCTCAACGACGATCCTACCTGTTTTCATCACTGGAAACCGCAAATGGTTTGCATCCCGCATCTAACAACAGATCGGCTCCTTCTGCGACCGCCAAGTGAGCTTGATCTCGCAGCCTATTGTGAGTTCTACGGCGATGGAGAAGCGTCGCATTTCTCTGGCGGACCACTCGATGCGGTAGGGGCGTGGAACAGACTTGCGCGCGATTGTGGTCATTGGCACCTGCGTGGCTATGGCAAATGGACGATTCTGCTCAAGGAGAGTGAAGCGGTTGTCGGGAGTGTCGGCTTTGCGTGGCCCACCGGCTGGCCGCGCCCGGAGCTCACGTGGTGGATTGGTTCTTCGTGGCGTCGGCAAGGTTTTGCAAAGGAGGCATCCATTGCTGCGATTGCCTACGGGTACACTGTCCTGAAGTGGAGTCTCGTGGAAACACATATGAAGGATGAAAACACCGCTGCAAGGTCCCTCGTGTCGTCACTCAGCGGCCAGAAGATTGCGCGCGAGGACTTTCCCGACGGCGTAAGCCGCGACGTTTTTCGCCTTCCGAGACCGCCAGCCAGTTAGAGGAAATTGACCTTGAAGTGCCGAATGGCTGCCTCGTCCGCTCTAACGACAATGGTTCCGGGTGCCTGACGGGGTCAAGGCAAGCGCCGGTGTGGGCGTCCTAACACTAGAGAGAGGGCACAAAAAAAGGGCCGCGGAACCCGCGACCCTTTTGTAATTCGGAGCAAGTCCGGATTACTTGAGTTCGACCTCGGCGCCAGCTGCTTCCAGCTTGCCTTTGATCTCTTCGGCTTCGGCTTTGTCGACGCCTTCTTTGACAGCTTTGCCGCCAGCTTCGACCAGCTCTTTGGCTTCTTTCAGGCCAAGACCGGTGATCGCGCGGACCTCTTTGATGACGTTGATCTTCTGACCGCCAGCGGCCTTCAGGATCACGTCGAATTCGGTCTGCTCTTCAGCTGCACCGCCGGCGTCGCCGCCTGCCGGGCCAGCCATCATGACAGCGCCGCCAGCGGCGGGCTCGATGCCATACTCGTCCTTGAGGATGGTTTTCAGTTCTTGTGCTTCGAGAAGCGTCAGACCAACGATCTCTTCTGCAAGTTTCTTCAGATCAGCCATTTTACTGTTTCCGTCTGTATGAATGTGTTCCAACGCGTGGTGTTCAACCCCACGCAGATCTCTGACACGGGATCAGGCCGCTTCGGCCTTCTCCTCGATGGTCGACAGGATGCTCGCGATGTTCGAAGCAGGGGCGCCAATGGCACCGGCGATGTTCGAAGCGGGGGCACCGATGCAGGACGCGATCTGAGCGATAAGCTCTTCGCGCGACGGCATGGAGGCCACAGCTTTGACACCCGCAGGGTCCAGGTAGTCCTCGCCCATGGCACCACCAAGAATTTGGTACTTGGTGTTGTCCTTGGCATACGCCTCCGCGACCTTGGCTGCTGCCACAGGGTCTTCGGAATAGGCGAGAACGGTCATGCCCGTGAGAAGTTCACCGATCTTTTCGTTCGGCTTACCCTCGAGGGCAATCTTGGCGAGCCTGTTCTTGGCGACACGAACGGATCCACCGGCTTCGCGCATACGCGCCCGGAAATCCTGCATCTCTGCAACCGTGAGACCTGCGTAATGGGCTACGACCACAACGCCAGAGCTTTCGAAGATCTGGCCGAGTTCCTCAACCAGTTTTTCTTTCTGGGCTCTATCCACAGTTTCACTCCAATTTGGGGGCCCCGGTAGGTCGGTGTCCCCGGCTCAGTTTTACCGGATCGCTCCGGCGGTTTTGGTCCTTTGAACGGGGGCCAAAACCACCTGGGGCGCTCAACGGTCTGAGCACTTTGGGTAGCAAGACTGATCCCGTCTCAGGCAGGAATTAGCACCCTTCGGGCAACCCACCGTCTCGGACGAATGCGGGCCGCGCGAATCCACGCACGTCCCGGCTCGCGGCTGATAGACCGATTTTCGCGACACAACAAGCCCGATCTGCGCGAAGAAACTTTGAAACGATGATATAACTCATGTGCCAACTTCAGAGCCGGGTCAGGCAGGGCCGTATCGCGGACAAAGCTCGGGTGCGCCAAGCACCACCCATTCAGGCATCTACGGCGCCCAAAGTCTGACTTGCGCCAGCACTCCAGCATGGTCTGATCCAAACAAAGGCCGTGTTTCCAAAGACCCACCTCCGGGCGCCAACACAAAGTCAATTGGCAACGGTACATGTCGAAAGGTCAATGTAGGCCGAACAGGCCCAGCAAGGCGAGTGTTCGTCAGCGACGCGATCCTTAGGACGCGTCCAGACCATGGCATGATGTTGAAGTCACCGCCGATAACGATGGCACCATCCAGGTCCGCAAGAACTCTTTCAGCTGCGATTTCGTTATTGCGGCTGTCATGGGGCCACGGCCAGGGGATATGAGCAGACACCAACCATACTTTGGAATTCTCAATTCTAACCGGAGCGGCTGCAATAGCTCGCCATTCGGAGCAAACCGGCTCACCCTGAAACGGATGGCGTGACAGCAAAGCGATGCCGCTCCAGCCTGAAAATCCACACAGGTGTTGATACGGGAAGCTTTTTTCCAGCAGGCTCAGAACCTCCACGTTCTGGTCGGACACCTCTTGCAGCATCACAACGTCTGCGCCAGTGGATTCAATATCGTCCACCAAAGCCGCAATTTCTGAGTTCGCGAACCACAGATTTTTTGAATACACCCTCAGGTGACCGCCGGATTGTTGGGGCAAGAACGGTCGCGCTGTCGTAAAGAGCGCGACGGCAACGGCTAGCGCGAAGACCAGCCTGAGCCAAAACGGCCTCGCAGCGAGCATTCCAGAGATGCAGACAACACCAAAAAATGGACGTCCCATTGCAATTGTATCGAAGCTTCTGTGCTGCTGACCGAGAAAACCGGCCACCACAAGACACCCTGCCACGAAGCTCAGGCCAACCAAAACGCTGCGTGTCACCTTGAACCGAACCTCGTCTTACTATCATTAAACCATCCGCAATAATCTCATCAATCTCAACTGGAGTTCCGGGGCATCAGAATTTTTCAAACCCCTCAGAACCATCGCTCTCGGGCCAAACCAATTACCCAAAGCGCAGTCCTGTCACGAAAAAGGGCGGCCCGAGGGCCGCCCTTTGAAACGCGATCTGAGTTTGGCTCAGTTGCCGGTGGCGCTGTCCACGGAGACGGTCACGCCGGGGCCCATGGTAGAGCTCAGGGCGATCTTCTTCATGTAGGCACCCTTGGCGCCGGACGGCTTGGCCTTGGAGACGGCGTCCACGAAGGCGCGCACGTTCTCGACCAGCTTGGCCTCGTCGAAAGAGGCTTTACCGACGCCGGCATGCACGACACCGGCCTTCTCGGCCTTGAACTGCACTTCACCGCCTTTGGCGGCTTCAACGGCAGCTTTGACGTCCATGGTCACCGTGCCGACCTTGGGGTTCGGCATCAGGTTGCGCGGGCCGAGGATCTTACCCAGGCGACCCACGATCGGCATCATGTCCGGGGTCGCGATGCAGCGGTCGAACTCGATCTTGCCGGACTGGATGGTCTCCATCAGATCCTCTGCGCCGACGATGTCGGCGCCAGCGGCCTGGGCCTCTTCGGCTTTCGGACCACGGGCGAAGACAGCCACGCGGACGGTCTTGCCGGTGCCGTTGGGCAGGCTGACCACACCGCGGACCATCTGGTCTGCGTGGCGCGGGTCAACGCCGAGGCACATGGCGATCTCGACGGTCTCGTCGAATTTCGAGGTGGCGTTGCCCTTGATCAGGGAGACGGCCTCTTCCACGGTCACATCGGTCTTGCCAACCAGAGCTTCACGGGCGGCGCGGGTGCGTTTTCCAAGCTTAGCCATCTTACTTCACCTCGATGCCCATGGAGCGGGCAGAGCCCAGGATGATCTGCATGGCGCCATCGATATCGTTGGCGTTCAGATCCTTCATCTTCGCTTCGGCGATCTCGCGCACCTGCGCGGCGGTCACGGTGCCCACAACCTGACGGGAGGGGGTGTTGGCGCCGGATTTCACCTTGGCGGCCTTCTTCAGGTAGTAAGACGCGGGCGGCGTCTTGATGTCCATGGTGAAGGACTTGTCCTGATAGTAGGTGATCACGGTCGGGCACGGCGCGCCGGGCTCCATATCCTGCGTCTTGGCGTTGAACGCCTTGCAGAATTCCATGATGTTGATGCCGCGCTGACCGAGCGCCGGGCCCACGGGCGGGGACGGGTTCGCTTGTCCTGCGGGCACCTGCAGCTTCATCGTGCCTGCGAGTTTCTTGGCCATCTGGCCTCTCCTTCTTGTCAACACCCGGCCGGACGCGTCCGGTGGGCTTCAGGAACGGGCGGACCCGTTCGGGTTGCCGTGGTCCGGGTTGGCGATCGCGACCGCCGCGCCTCCCACGTTTGCACTCAGGCCGTTTTCGAGACCTGCGTGAATTCCAGCTCGACCGGGGTGGCCCGGCCAAAGATCGAGACGGTCACCTTCAGGCGGCTGTTCTCGTCATCCACTTCCTCGACGCTGCCCGAGAAGCCCTCGAAGGGCCCGTCGGTCACGTTCACCTCTTCGCCAATGTCGAAGGTGATCAGGCTGCGCGGCGCCTCGGCACCTTCCTCAACGCGGTTGAGGATCTGGTTCACCTCTTCATCGCGCATGGCCATGGGGCGGCCCTGAGGCCCGAGAAACCCGGTGACGCGGTTGATCGAGTTGATCAGGTGATAGCCCTGGTCAGTCATCTCCATGCGCACCAGCACATAGCCGGGCATGAAGCGCCGCTCGGCGGTGACCTTCTTGCCGCGCCGAACCTCGATGACCTCTTCGGTCGGGACCAGCACTTCCTCGATATCGTCCTCGAGGCCCGCCTCCTCGACAGAATGACGGATCTGCTCGGCAATCTTCTTCTCGAAATTCGAGAGAACGCTTACCGAATACCACCGCTTGGCCATGTCGCTCGTTTCCCTGCCCTTGAGGCGCTTGCCGGACCCGAAGTCCGGAGAATTCCTGTCTGCCGGACCAACCTCCGGCGGGTCCCCCGAGCCAAGGCCCGTATAAAAAACAGCGTGCGGCACGAATCGCAGCACGCTATTTCAGGGGATGCGGTGGCGTTTAGCCCCGTTATTACGCGAATTCAACCGGGTTTTGCCCGAGCGCCGCACGCAACCGGTGCGGTCGCGCATCAGCTGCCGAAGAAGTTCAGCACAGCCTGCAGGCCGGTGCGGATCGTCCAGTCCACAAAGAAGAAGAAGATCGCCGTCAGCACCGCCATGACAAAGACCATGGTCGAGGTGACCAGGACCTCTTTGCGCGTGGGCCAAGTCACCTTGGAAACTTCGGCGCGCACCTGCTGAAGGAACTGGAACGGGTTGGTGGTAGCCATGGAACTCTATCGCCTGACGCTGTTGGATTTGGTGCAGATACGCGGTCAGCGTCCGGATTTCAAGGTGCATTGCGGGTCCGCCCGCGCCCATGTGACCGCAGCCACGGACACGCCGGCATCCCCCTGATTTGTCGCCTTGCCGGTAATCTGGTAATCTGAACTCGCGTCGAGGTTTTTAAGGCGCAACCGATTTTGAAAGCATGAAAGGAATTCCCATGGCCGGCAACGGACAGGTTCTCAATCGGGATGGTCATCCCACCCATATCGTCGTCTTCGACAAACCCTCGGAAAACAACGCCGCAATGCTCTCGTCCATGATGGGCGATCGCAGCCCCAAGGATGCCGGGGGCGGTCTGCGCTTTCAGGCGCGCGGAGCGCGCAAGACCAGTGCGCTCCTCTATGAACGTCTGGCGGTAGCCGAGATGGACATGACCGAGGCGGAGGCCAAGGACATGCGCGATCAAAGCGGGATTGCCGCGGTGGAGCGCAACGAAGTGATGTCGATCCCGCGCCCGGTCCGGATGGACCCGGCGGAAGCCCGCGATATCGACAAGCCGCCCAGCCGCGGCGCGCGGGGCATGGATTCGGACATGACCGGCTATCTGCGCGGAGTGCGGGATCTGGCCAATATGCTGCTGGGCGAGGGCGACGCGCAGCCGGCCGGGCTGCCCGCGGCCCAAGGGCTCTGGCGGAGCCGCACGCGGATGACCTGGGGTCTGGATGCGATCGGAAGCGAGCGGCGACCGGATCTGACCGGGGAGGCCGTGAAGGTCGCAGTGCTTGATACCGGGCTCGATCTCGCCCATCCGGATTTCGCGGGCCTGCCTGCAGCGCAATCGAAATCCTTTGTCGGCACAAGCAGCGCCCAGGACGGGCACGGCCACGGCACCCATTGCTGCGGCACCGTGGCAGGCCCGGCGCAACCCGCCTTTGGCCCGCGTTACGGTGTGGCGCCGGGGGTTGATCTGCTGGTGGGCAAGGTACTAGCCGATGACGGGTTCGGCATGATGAGCCAGATCATCGATGGCATCACATGGGCCCTGAACGAGGGCGCGCAGGTGATCTCCATGTCGCTCGGCTCCCCCCGCTCCGAGGGCAGCGCCTTCTCCCGCGTCTATGAAATGGTCTTCCGGCGGCTTTTGTCCGAAGGGGTCCTGCCGATCTGCGCGGCAGGCAATGAAAGCGACCGCCCGGGCCTGATCGCCCCCGTGGGCAACCCGGCCGCCTGCCCCGGCGCGATGTCCGTGGCCGCCGTAGATCGGCGCATGAACCCGGGCGATTTCAGCTGCGGACAGGTTGACCAGATCGGCCTTCTCGACATCGCGGGCCCCGGTGTGAGCGTGCATTCCGCCTGGACCGGCGGCGGCTACCGCCGGATCAGCGGCACCTCCATGGCCACGCCCCATGTCTCGGGCGTCGCGGCCCTCCACCTGCAAGCCGATCCCGGGCTCACGGGCGATGATCTGCGCGCACTGATGAAGATGCAGGCGACCCCACTTGGGCAGGCCCGGGACTATGGCGCAGGCCTCGTCCAAGTGCCCGTAGACCCGAATGGGCTCGTCGGCTGAGACCGGCGCACGGGGCCGCGTCGGTTGACCGGCCCCGGACCGGCCCTTAGGTGAGAGATATGAGCGACAGCTTGAAAGTGCATATCGGGCTCAACCCCAAAGCCGCGCAGACCCTGAAGGATCTGCCCAGCGAGGCGCGCACGCCTTGGGTCCAGGCCCATATCCACGCGCAACCGGACACGTTCGAGACCTTCGACACCTATGGCTTTCTGAGCTGCACTCTGGAGCGCGAGGACCTTCTGAGCGAGGTCGAAGCGGCGCCAGAGGTGGAATGGGTCGAGATCGACCGCAAGATGTCCGCGATCTGAGCCCAAAGACAAAGGCGCGCCCCGTGGGACGCGCCTTTTATCGCTCGCAGGCGCCTGGGATCAGGGTTGCTCGTCCTCATCATCCGAGCTGTCGGGCAGATTGAAGAGGCTGTCCGCATCCACGAGGGTGCTCTTGTCTTCTTCCTCGTCGTCATCCCCGCCCAGCAGGGTGAAGCTTTCGAGCCCCGAAATGGCCGTGGGCATGCGCGGCTCCGGCTCCATCTCAAGCGACTGCTCGGTGGAGACAAGCTTGCGCCGCTCATCATCGCTCATCAGCTCGCCGTCACGGGCCTTCTTGGCGGCGGCCTTCTGGACGGCCGCGTCCAGCTCGGACTGCTTGCAGAGCCCCAAAGCCACCGGATCGATGGGCTGGATGTTCTGGATGTTCCAATGGGTCCGCTCGCGGATCGCCTGGATCGTGGGCTTGGTCGTGCCGACAAGCTTGGAGATCTGACCATCGCTCAGCTCCGGGTGGAACTTCACCAGCCACAGGATCGAGGCCGGGCGGTCCTGCCGCTTGGAGAGCGGCGTGTAGCGCGGGCCCCGGCGCTTTTCCTCGCCCGTGGCGGCGGGGTTGTATTTCAGCTTGAGCTTGTAGGTCGGGTCCTTCTCGCCGCGTTCGATCTCGATCTGGTCGAGCTGATTGTTCGCGATCGGGTCAAACCCTTTCACGCCCGTGGCCACATCGCCGTCGGCAATGCCCTGCACCTCGAGTTCATGGAGCTCGCAGAAATCGGCGATCTGCTTGAAGCTCAGCGTCGTGTTGTCGACCAGCCAGACCGCGGTCGCCTTCGTCATCAATGGTTTTGCCATTGCGTGCATCTCCTCAAATCCTGGGCCGGTCGAGGGCCGCAGACATACCTTCCCCCGCGCCGGAAACCGGCGGCACCGAGCTTGGTGCGGGTTCTCGCTTTGGGGGAACTTGCCGGGTATATAGTGTGGGAACCACTGTGAGGGAAGCCCGAAATGCGTCCATGCCCCCGCGTCCTAACGCTTTGGATCGGCCTGTTGCTGGGCGCGCTCAGTCCGGCGAGTGCCCATGCAGATGGGGAACCCGCGGGCGCGTTCGACTATTATGTCCTCGCACTCAGCTGGTCGCCAAACTGGTGCGTGCGCGAGGGGGATGCCCGCAACGCCCCCGAATGCGCCCCGGGGGAGGCGCGCGGCTGGACGCTCCACGGGCTCTGGCCGCAGTTTGAACGCGGTTGGCCAAGCTATTGCCGCACCTCCGCTCGGGATCCGTCCCGTCGGATGACCGGATCCATGACCGACATCATGGGATCGAGCGGGCTGGCCTGGCATCAGTGGAAGAAACACGGGCGCTGTTCCGGGCTGTCGGCGGAGGCTTATTTCGACACATCCCGCGCGGCTTACGGCCAGGTCGCCCGGCCCGAGATCCTGCGCAAGCTCGACCGGGAGGTTGCCCTGCCCGCCTCCGTAATCGAAGAAGCCTTCCTCCGGGAGAACGCCGATCTGCAGCCCGACATGATCACCATCACCTGCCGGGATCGCCGCATCCAGGAAGCGCGGATCTGCCTGACCAAGGACCTGACCCTTCGGCGCTGCGGAGCGGATGTTTTGCGCGAGTGTCAGCTCGACGATGCATTGTTCGCACCCCTGAGATAATGCGCCGCAGATGAGGGTCTTTATGGGATGATTCGCGGATAAAGCCTGATGAGCCTCCCGCTACAGTCAAGTATTTGCTTAATTTTTCAATAAAATCGCGAGTAATTGCCGATTTTATGTTCACTTTGTAAAAACCATGTTAAAATAGGACCTTGTAACCCCTGTGAGTAAACGAGGTGCCCCACCCATGACACGCTCTCTTGCCATCGGCCTTTGTGTCGCAGCAGCGGCCATTGCCGCGCCGCTCGCGGCGACGGCCACGACCTACAATATCAACAGCATTGTTCAGACGATCGGAACCGCGGATCCCTATCCGAACGGATTTGGCAGCTCGGTCTTTCACGACCAGACAGCGGGCCAGATGTCCGGCGGCGTCACCGACACGCTGAGCCTTGCGATCCCGTCCATTGCAGCGCCCAATCTCTGGGACAGCGCGACGGGCGATATCGGCTTCACCTTTGCTCTCGCCGGCGGCGGATCCGGGACCGCGACGGGGACACTCAACCTGACGGGCACCGCGACCAGCTCCATCGGATATCAGAGCCTTGCCGGGACGATCGATTTCGCGTTCAGCGCGGACAGCATCTTTGGCGCGACGACCCAGACCTTCATCTTTGCGGATACGTTCCACAATCCCGAAGCCAATGGCACGGATCTGACCCAGATCAGCCTCTGGGGCGATCTTGGCAACTACAACTCCGCCGATTGCGGCACGGGCGGATCGGCCACCTGCATCGGCATCGACCTCCGCCTCGGGATCAAAGAGCAGGAACCGCTGGTGATCCCGACGGTTCCCCTCCCTGCACCGGCCCTGCTTTTGCTGGCTGGACTTGGCGGCCTGGGGCTGATGCGCCGCAAGGCCTGACCCCGGACCACCCACCCAAGGTCGCGGCGGAGCCTGGTTACCCCTCCGCTGCGACCTGATCTCTCAGCACGCGCCGCAGGATCTTGCCCGAGGCCGATTTCGGCACCGCCTCGACAAAAGCGACCTTCGCGAGCTGTTTGTAATGGGCCAGATGGGCGTCCATATGGGCAGTCACATCCGCTTCGCTCAGATCCTCCTGAACCTTCACGACAAAGGCCATGGGGCGCTCGCCCGCCTCCGCATCGGGGATGCCGATCACAGCCGCGTCGCTGATCCCGTCATGGCTGAGCAGCACGGCCTCCAGCTCTGCCGGGGCCACCTGAAAGCCCTTCACCTTGATCAGCTCCTTCACCCGGTCGGTGATGAAGAGGTTTCCGCCCTCATCAAACCGCCCCACATCGCCCGTGCGCAACCACCCCTCGGGCAGAAGCGTCTCCGCCGTGGCATCGGGCCGGTTGAGGTAACCGAGCATGATCTGGGGCCCGCGCACCCAGAGCTCCCCTTCCGCGCCCTCGGGCACATCCTCGCCACTCTCCGCCGCCACGATCCGGCATTCCGTGGCCCCGAGGGTCTGCCCCACGGATCCGGGCACATTCCGCCCCTGGGGCGTGATATGCGAGACCGGGCTCATCTCGGTCATGCCATAGGCCTGTACCATCTCGCAGCCGAGGCGCGCGGCCACGGCATCGGCCACATCTCCGCCGAGTGGTGCTGCGCCGGAGACGATGTATTCCAGACTGGACAGGTCGTACTGATCCACCATCGGATGCTTGGCAAGCGCCAGCGCCACGGGCGGCGCGATGTAGAGCTTGCGCGGCTTATGCGTCTGACAGAGCGACAGGAACTGCTCGAGATCAAAACGCGGCATGGTCACCACCGCCGCCCCGCGCGCGAGATAGAGGTTCATCAGAACCGTCATTCCGTAGATGTGAAAGAAGGGCAGAAAGCCGAGGGTCACATCACCGGGCTGGATATCGATGATATCCACGCATTGATCCACATTCACCACGAGGTTGCGATGGCTGAGCATCACCCCCTTGGGCAGTCCCGTCGTGCCCGAGGAATAGGGCAAAACCACCGGATCCTTTTCCAGATCCACCGGCACCTGCGCGGCCAGGGGCGGTCCGAACAGCCCGTCAAGCCCACCGTCGCCTGACACGCCGATCATCACGACCTCTGCCACACCCGCGGCCTGCGCAGCCGACGCGGCCAACTCGGCAAAGGGCGGTACGGTGATCAGCATCCGCGCACCACTATCGCGGAGCTGATGGGCGGCTTCCTCAGCGGTGTAGGTCGGGTTGAGCGTGGTGACCGTAGCACCCGCAAAGGCCACCCCGTGAAAGGCCGTGGCATAATCCGCCACATTGGGCGCCATGATGGCGATGACATCCCCGGGTCCGATCCCGCGCGCGTGGAGTCCACCAGCGAGGGCGCGAATGCGCCCTTCCAACGCGACACCGCTCATGACAGTCCCACTCGGACCGTCGATCATCGCAGGTCCCGACCCGGACAGGGCAAGCCCCTCGAACAAAGCTTCAGTGATCGAGACGTCCCGCAAGGGCGTGTCCCTGTAGCCACTTTTGTAGATGGTCATGTTCTCTCCTCCCGCGTCGAGCCTATCAGGCTTTGACGCCGAAGCGAGAAAGATCCGCCTAGCGCCCGGTCAGCAAGCGGCGCGTGGCATCCGCCACCAGCTCCTCGACCGGGGTCTGCATCTTGGCAAACTCCGCCTTGCCGTCGATGCGCAGGAAGGACATGCCATGGACAAAGGTCCAGAGCGGGAAAGACGCCTTCAGCACGTCCTCATCCACCTCGGTCTTGCCGAGATAGGCCGCCACCTGCAGGAGCAGACCCGCGTAGCAGGACTGCCCGGCCTCCTCGAGGTCGTCGCGCTTGTAATCCTCGGAAAACATCATCCGGAATACTCCGGGATGGGCCTCGGCGAAGGCCACATAGGAGACACCAGAGGCGATGATCCCTTCGACCGAGCCATGGGGAAAGGGCGACGCCGCCGCATGCAGGCGCTCGGTCATCTCGGTCATTCCCTCCAGGATCACCGCGGCCAGCATGTCGGTCTTGTCGGAAAAGTGGCGATAGGGCGCGGCGGTCGAGACCCCGGCCCGGCGACACGCCTCGGAGACAGAGAACCCCTCGGGCCCCTTTTCCTCGACCAGTTCGCGAGTCGCGGTGACAAGCTGCTGGCGGAGGTCCCCGTGATGGTACCCCGCTTTTCCGGTCACCTTGGTTGCCTGTTTCACGTGCGATCTGCCTTGTTTTCCAAGCGCATCCGCGCCTGAGCGCGATCTTTGCCGCGCAAGAGGAGAATTAATGTTAGACTTTCTAACACTGGCGCTCTACATAGGGTCGATGTAAGACGTTCTAACTTCTTTCTCGCCCATCCGCAAGGAGCCCGCCATGCCCATCACGCCGCCTCCCGCTTCGAACGACGCGCCCCCGCCCTCTCTGTTGCGCAGGGCACTGCGCCGCCTGGGCATTCTGACCGGGACCGGGTTGACCATCGGGCTGGCCGTGGGGCTGGTCGTGACCGGCTCGGGGCTGATTGCGGCGCGGGCCGCCGGGGATAGCGCCCCGCATCAGGACGCGGTGCTGCCGGTGCAAGTCGCGCCCCTGGTGGTTCAGGACAGCTATGCGGTCACCGCCGCCTTCACCGGACAGGTGGAAGCGGCCCGCAGCGCGGATCTGGGTTTTGAGACCGGCGGCACCCTGGCGGAGGTGCTGGTGGATGAAGGCGACCGGGTGGCCGAGGGCGATGTGCTGGCACGGCTCGACATTCGCAGCCTGCAGGCGGAACGCGCGGCGCAATCCGCAGCCCGCGATGCAGCTGTCGCCCGCCGGGATCTCGCCAAGCTGACCGCTGAGCGGCAGCAGCGTCTCGCGGCCTCGGATTTCTCCTCGACCCAGCGCGCGGACGAGGCGCGGTTCCGGCTGGCCGAGGCCGAGGCCGAGATCGCCCGGATCGATGCGACGCTCATGACCATCGACATCGCCCTCACGAAATCGGAGATCACCGCGCCCTTCGCAGGAACGGTCGCCGACCGGCTGCGCGACGAAGGTGCTCGGCTCGGCAGTGGCAGCCCGGTCCTTCGGCTGGAGGAAACCGATGCACCCCATCTGCGCGTGGGTCTGCCCGATGCGCTGGCCAGCGCCCTGCCCCCTGCGACCGAAGTCTCCGTGACCCTGCCGCGCGGCACCGGAACGGCCCGGCTCGACCGGCTGCGCCCGGATCTGGATCCGGCCACCCGCACCCGCGCCGTGCTCTTCACTTTGGACCAGCCCGCGCCCTCCGGCACGTTGGTCACGCTGGAGCTAGACCGCGACGTGCCCGGCACCGGGGCCTGGGTGCCGCTCTCGGCCCTCAGCGAAGGGATCCAGGGCCTCTGGACGCTTTATCTGCTGGATGACACGAACATCCTGCGCCGGGAATCAGTCGAGGTTCTGCACGCCACAGGCAGCCGCGCCTTCGTCGCCGGCGCCTTCCCCCATGGCGCGCGCTACGTGCCCGCAGGGGCGCATCGCGTCGCCCCGGGCCAGCGCGTCACCCCCATCGCGGCGGAGGGCTGATCCGTGTTCACCCTCCCCTTCCGCAACCCCCGGCTGGTAATCCTCGCCCTTCTGGTGATTATCTCTGCCGGCGCCTCGGCCTTCCTGTCCCTGGGGCGGCAGGAAGACCCGACCATCACCAATCTGAACGCCACCATCACCACCCTCTATCCCGGGGCCGAGCCCAGCCGGATCGAAGCGCTGATCTCGCAACCCCTCGAGGAAGAGATGCGCACCCTGGCGGATATGAACACCATCTCCTCGACTTCGGCGACAGGGATCTCGGTCATCAGCCTTGAGCTGAACGAGACCACGGACCCCGCCAAGATCGAAGAGATCTGGTCCAAGGCCCGCGATGGTGTCACGGATGTGGCCCGCACCTTCCCCAGCGGCGCGCTCCCGCCCGAGTTTGACAGCGACGGCATCGCCGCCTTCGGCGCGATCTTCGCGGTCAAGCCCAGCGCCGGGGCGGCAAACCCCGCCGTCCTCGCCCGCACTGCCGAAGAGTTGGCCGAACGCCTGCGCAACGTCCCCGGCACCAAAAGCGTCGAGAGCTTTGGCACCCCCGAAGAAGAAGTGCTCGTCACTCTGGACCCCGCCCGCATCGCGGCGCTGGGCCTCACGCCCGAGGCGATCTCCGCCGCCGTGCAACGGGCCGATGCCAAGGTGCAATCCGGACGGCTGGTGAGCGGCAGCACCGATATCCTGCTGGATGTGCAGGGCGATATCGAGGCGCTGGACCGCCTGCGCCAGATCGTTCTGGTCACCGGCAGCGCCGGGCAGGTCACCCGTCTGGGCGACGTGGCCGAGGTCTCGCGCACGCCCCGCACGCCCGCCGCCGCCATGGCGCTGGTCGATGGCCAGGATGCGGTCCTGCTGGGCGTGCAGGCGAATGAAGGCTTGCAGATCGATGTCTGGATGGGCTGGGTGCAGGACGAGGTGGCGAGTTTCGAGGCGCTGCTGCCGCGCTCCCTCGTGGTCGAACAGCTCTTTGACCAGGCCATCTATACGGCGGACCGCCTGACCGAAGTAGCCGTGAACATGGCCATCGGTGTCGGCCTCGTGGTGCTCGTTCTGCTGGTCACGCTGGGCGTGCGCGCCGCGCTGATCGTGGCGGCGGTGCTGCCGCTGGTGAGCCTCGCGACCATCGCCTCCATGAACTTCATCGGCCTGCCGATCCACCAGATGAGCGTGACCGGCCTGATCGTGGCGCTCGGGCTTCTGGTGGATGCGGCCATTGTGATGACAGACGACATCCGCCAACGCCTTGCCAAGGGCAACACACGACTTGAGGCCGTAGACACGGCGATCCGGCGTCTGGCCGCGCCGCTCTTGGCCTCGACCGTGACCACGGCGCTGAGTTTCGTGCCGATGATCCTGCTGCCCGGCGGGGCCGGAGACTTCGTGGGCGCGATCGCCATCGCCGTGGTGCTGATGCTGGTCTGGTCCTTCGTCATCGCCCTGACCATCACCCCGGCCCTTGCCGGCTGGCTCCTGCCCGAGGGCGGGCGCGGCGCGGGGCTGGTCGCTGGCCTGCCTGGACGCGTGTTTCACGCCAGCCTGCGCTGGTCGGTCAACAACCCGGTCCGCTCCGTCGCGCTGGCGCTTGTCCTGCCTGTGATGGGCTTTGTCAGCTTCCCGACCCTGACCGCGCAGTTCTTCCCCGGCGTCGACCGCGATCAGTTCCATATCGAAGTGGATCTGGCCAAGGGCACGGCCCTGTCCGAAACCCATGACCTTGTGGAGGCCATGGATGCGGATCTGCGCGCCACGGATGGGATCACCCGGGTGGCCTGGACCCTCGGGGAAAGCGCCCCGGCCTTTTACTACAACATCGTTGGCACGCGGCAGGGCGAGCCCAGCTTCGCCCAGGCGCTGATCACGACCAGCTCACCCGATGCAACCGCGGCCCTGCTGGAGCCTCTGCAGACCCGACTGACCGAGGCCTATCCCGAAGCCCGCATCCTTGTGCGCGGCCTCGTGCAGGGCCCGCCCGTGGACGCACCGGTGGAATTCCGGCTTGAGGGCCCGACGCTGGAAGTGCTGCGCGCTGAGGGCGAGCGCCTGCGCGCCATCTTGCTCGGTGTCGAAGGGATCACCACGGTGCGTGCCAGCTATGAGGGCGGCGCGCCCAAAGTGCAGGTCGATGTGGACGAGGCAGCAGCCCAGCTCGCCGGGCTCAGCCTCGCCGATGTGGCGCGGCAATTGCAGACCGGCCTGGATGGTGTGACCGGCGGGTCCCTGATCGAGGCCTCCGAACAGCTCCCCGTGCGGGTGCAGCTGGGGGCGGGAACGCGGGACGATCTGGAGCGGATTTCACAGATGCTCATCGTACCACCACCGGGGACTGGCCGTCAGAGCCAGACCCTGCCCGCGTTCCCCCTCTCCGCCATTGCCGAGATCGCGCTCGTGCCCTCCGACAGCCCCATCGCGCGGCGCGACGGCACCCGGGTGAACACGGTCCAGGCCTTCATCGCCCCGGACCTGCTGCCGCAAGAGGCGCTGGTGCGCGCGCAAGCGGCCATCAGTGCCGCTGGCTTCGCCCTGCCCGCCGGGTACGATCTGGCGATTGGCGGGGATGCGGACGCGCGCAACGACACGGTGACCCGACTGATGGCCCCGCTCGGGCTGATCGTGACCCTGTCGCTCGCCACCATCGTACTGACCTTCGGCTCCTTCCGACTCTCGGCGGTGACCATGGTCGTGGCGGTGCTCTCGGCCGGGCTCAGCATCCTTTCCCTTGCGGTCTTCCAATACCCGTTCGGGATCACGGCAATCATCGGGGTGATCGGCTCCATCGGGGTGTCGATCAACGCGGCGATCATCATCCTGACCGGCCTGCAGCAGGATGAGGCCGCCGCCGCCGGGGATCGCGACGCCATGGCCCAGGTTGTCATGAATGGCTCGCGGCACATCATCTCGACGACGCTGACCACCTTTGGCGGCTTCTTGCCCCTGATCCTCGCGGGTGGCGGGTTCTGGCCCCCCTTCGCCATGGCTGTGGCGGGCGGCGTGCTGCTGTCGACGGTGGTGAGTTTCTACTTCACCCCTCCGCTCTTTGCGCTGGTGCGTCCCCGCAAACCCAAAGCGGCCTCGGAGGCCGAGGCCGCGGACACGCCCCGCCATCCGGTGTCGCTGAAAATCGCGGCGGAATAGCCACAATCCCCCTGTCCGCGACCTCCGGGCCGCGGACAGCGCCGGGGTCTTGCACCATCCGGTTTCCTTAAGTCTCTAAATATCCCCGCCGGAGGCTCCCGCAGGCGCGACCCGCGCCACCGCCAAGAGTTCAGACCGCCAGAACGATCTTGCCGATATGGGCTGAGCTCTCCATCCGCGCGTGAGCCTCGGACGCTTTTTCCAGATCATAAGTGCTGTCCATCACCACCTTGATCCGCCCCGAAGACAGCAGAGGCCAGACCTCGCGCTCGAGATCCTCTGCGATCCGCGCCTTGGCGAGATCCGATTGCGGACGCAGGGTGGAGCCGGTGATCGTCAGCCGTCGCATCATCAGCGGGGCAAAATTCACCGCCATTTTCGGCCCTTGCAAAAACGCGATCTGCACCAGACGCCCGTCCTCTGCCAGGCTCTTGAGGTTGCGCAGGATGTAGTCCCCGCCAACCATGTCGAGGATCACATCCGCGCCGCCCTCGGCCTTGAGGATCGGCACGAAATCCTCCTCGCGATAGTTGATCGCGCGCTCCGCCCCGAGCTCGGTGCAGGCCGCGCATTTCTCCGCCGAGCCGGCAGTGGCAAAGACCCGGGCCCCGCGGGCATGGGCCAACTGGATGGCCACCGTCCCGATCCCGGAGGATCCGCCATGAACCAGAAACCGTTCCCCGCCGACAAGCCCGCCGCGGGTCACCACATTGGACCAAACCGTGTAGTGGTTCTCGCAAAGCGCGGCCGCCTGATCCATGGGCAGGCCATCGGGGATCGGCAGGGCATGGGCGGCCGGGCAGACCACATATTCCGCATACCCCCCACCGGGCGTCAGCGCGCAGACCGCATCGCCCACGGACCACCGCGCCACATCCGGACCAGTCGCCACGACCGTGCCCGAGACCTCCAGCCCCGGCAGATCGCTGGCCGTAGGGGGCGGCGCATAGCTGCCTGCGCGTTGCAACGCGTCGGGACGGTTCACCCCGGCATAAGCCACCTTGATCAGGATCTGCCCCGCACCCGGCACCGGCACAGGGCGCTCGCAAGGGCGCAGAACCTCGGGTCCGCCGGGTTCCGTGATTTCTACGGCGCGCATTGTCTGGGGCAAATCCATGGGGTCGTCCTATTTCGGCCGAAAGGATCCGGGCAGATCCGCTCGGGGCAGTTTCGAGGGCGGCTTGATCTGGCTCAGCACCCAGTTCGGGCCGCTCATCAACCCGCGCAGCAGCGGGTTCTTGTTCACGGCCCCTTTGACCTCCTCGATTTTCATCACATCGTCAATCCGACGGTCGAGGAAGGCCCAGGTCGCCACATCCCCCTCGGAGGTGTCGCCCAACCAGTAAAGCACCGTCGCGCCATAGACCCCGGCCAGGGTCGCGCGCTTGGAATACCAGTTGAAATCATTGGAACTGTCGCCGAGGGTCTCCCAGATCAGATCACAGGTCCCCCAGATCGCCTTGGCCCCATCAGCAGCGTATTGCGGCAACGCAAAGAGCGTCGTGCCACGGCGCACGGCCTCCTTGTCCTCAACGGCCTCGAGCCGATACCGCACCGCCGCCGCCACCTTGTCACGAAAGCGCAGGCCATCCAGAGGCTCGCGCTTGAGCCGGGCGACCATCTCCGCATCGCCACGGGCATGGAAAGCCAGGGCCAGATCCACATGGCGGCGCGGGAACAGAGTCTCCGCCAACCCGGGCTCAATCTCGGCATCCGCGCAGGCCGCGTCAAAAGTGGCGGGCGACCAGCCATCGAAGGCCACATGGATCAGCGCGGCATCGAGCAGCGCATCGCTCAATTCCGGGGTGGTGCGGGTGTCGGTCATCAGGGTCTCCAGCAGGCGGACAGGCGTGCTGGACATCTAGTCCAGCCCTTGCTATACGGCCACCTCCTGCAATCTGACGCAACACAAACTTAGGAAGGTGGTGACAACCACATGCAGGTCAGCGTACGCGACAACAACGTCGATCAGGCACTGCGGGCTCTCAAGAAGAAGCTGCAGCGCGAGGGTGTGTTTCGGGAAATGAAGCTCAAGCAACATTACGAAAAGCCCTCCGAGAAGAAAGCACGCGAGAAGGCCGAGGCCATTCGCCGTGCCCGTAAACTCGCACGCAAGAAAGCCCAGCGCGAAGGGGGGCTCTAGGCCCAACTCGCTCAGCTTTCGCTGAAAACGACGACCCCCGAGGCTTGGCCCGGGGGTTTGTTGTTTTCTAGGGTGCGCTTAGAAGAGATGCGGCGCGTATTTCCACGCATCCGCATCGGGCGTGACACTGTCGAGATCGAAGTCATTGTCGATCAGGTGTTGCGCCGACGTCTCGCCCAACGCAGCAGCGCGCTCGATCACGCGGCGCCCCTCGACCTCATCCCGGGGCACGCCGCGCCCGCGCAAGAGATCCAAACCATAATTGAACATAGCGACCTCGCTGCCCAGCTCCGCTGCGCGCCGGTCCCACTCTGCTGCGGCCTCGGGGTTTTCCGGGCCCGCAAGCCCATTGTCCTCCATCCAGCTCAGCCAGGTCATGCCCTGCACATTGCCCCGGGCCGCGCTGTCCTCGAAGAGCGCGCGCGCTTCCTCATGCAGGCCCGCCTTGGCCGCGCCATAGCCCAGCGCGCTGTCCATGGGGGAGGGTTGGCCGATCTTCAGCCGGGCGAGCGCCCCGCGCAGGGACAGTTCCTCGGGGTTATGGGTGCCGTGATCCTCGACCATCATCTCGCGCGGCGTGGGGCCATCGGCAAGGGCAGCACCGCCCAGGCAGAGCAGAACGGTCAGTGAAACAATACGCATGGGAGCCTCCTCAATTTGCCCTCCCAGCAAAGGACATCGCGGCGCGGGATGCGTGAAACCACTGCAAGAAACTGTCAGAAAACTGTAAAATCAACCTGGTAGGCGGTAGCCCTGCCCATGGACCGTCTCAATCACCGGCGCCCGGCTGCGATCCGGGTCAAGCTTGCGCCGGAGGGTCGCGATATGCTGATCCAGCGCCCGACTATTGGGCATGTAGTCCCGCCCCCAACCCACATCATAGAGCTCATCCTTGCTCAGCACCGCGCCCGGGTTCTCGGCCAGATGTTGCAAGAGCCGCAGGTCGCGCGCCGTGAGATCCGCCGTGACCTCTCCGCGACTGGCGACCATCCGGCGTGGGTCCACGGTCACATCCCCCAGCGAGAAACCGGCAGCATCGGGCGGCTCCGAGGCAGGTGCTGTGGACCGCATATGGCGCAGCGCAAACGCACCCGTCACCCCGGCCAGCACAAGCCCCAAGGCGAGCCCCCAGGGACGGGAGTTCGACGGCGGCGCCTCGAACACAGCGGCGCGCAGGGCTTCTGGACTGGCAAACCCGAACTCTGCTGCCAGCGCCGAGGCCTCGAAAAGCAGGCAGATCTCCCACAGGTTATGGCACCAGGCCATCGCGTCCGGCGACAGACCGTCTTCGGCCCAGGCGGTTGGGGCCGCACGGTCGCGCAAGGCCTCCAGCCCCGGCAAGACCCGGAGGATCTGGTCATCGCTCACATGGTGCAAACCGCCCGGCTCCGGGAAAAGGCGTGTGCCGCCGCGCCAGATCGCCAGCCCGATCAGGGCCGGATCCGCGGCGAGGCGAAACCGCAGGTTCCCCGCGCTCTGGTCCAACGCCTCGATCAGGTCCTGCGCACGAGCGCTCAGCGCCGCATCCAACTCGGCGCGCTCGGTCGCCGAACCCGGCAGCGCGCCAAGCGTCAGGATCAGGCACAGCAAGAGACAGGGCAGCATCCGCATGGATCCAGACTACCCCATTTTCCACACTGCGCGCAGCACTCCAAAAGTCGGAGCCCTAGAGCGGCAGCGCGGTGGTCTTGAAGACCGTGCGCAGGGCAAAACTCGACTGGATCTGCGCCACACCGGGCAGCGTCGCGAGACGGCTGCGATGCAGGGCGGCGAAGGCCTCGGTATCCTGGGCGACCACCTTCAGAAGGTAGTCCGCCTTGCCCGCCATCAAATGACATTCGAGGACCTCGGGCACGGTTTGAACCGCCTTCTCGAAGGCCGCCAGCACCTCATCCGCCTGACCCGAGAGGGTCACCTCGACAAAAACCGTGGTTTTGCGGTCCACGGCACGCGGCTCCAGTAGGGCAACATAGTCGCGGATCACACCCTCCGCTTCCATCCGGGCGACGCGGCGATGGCAGGCTGAGGGCGACAGATGCGCCAATTCCGAAAGCTCGGCATTGGACATCCGCCCGGTGCGTTGCAGCGCGCTCAGGATTCGGATGTCTTTGTCGTCAAGAGCGATCATCTTGCAAAAATCTCTCGCAAATTTTTAATTGGTGCAAGATATTACCATTTTGAACTTGTTTTGCACACGTCTTTTCACAGCATTCCCGACCAAAGCATGCCAGCTTCCGCTTATCGCGTTCACAACTCACGAGGGAGGCTCTCATGCGCATCGGTTGCCCGACAGAAATCAAACCCCAAGAATACCGCGTCGGTCTGACGCCCGCCGCCGCCGCCGAGGCCATTGCCCATGGCCATGAGGTCATCATGCAGTCGGGCGCTGGCGTGGGCGCAGGCTTCGAGGATGCGGATTATGTGGCCGCCGGCGCCGGCATCGTCGACACGGCCGCCGAGGTCTTTGCCACTGCGGATATGATCGTGAAGGTCAAAGAGCCTCAGGCCATCGAACGCGCCATGCTGCGCGAAGGTCAGGTCCTCTTCACCTACCTTCACCTGGCTCCCGACCCCGATCAGACCCGTGATCTGCTGGCCTCTGGTGTCACAGCGATCGCCTATGAAACCGTGACGGCCCCGGATGGCAGCCTGCCCTTGCTCGCGCCGATGTCCGAAGTGGCCGGGCGCCTCGCGCCGCAAATGGGCGCTTGGACCCTGCAGAAGGCCAATGGAGGCCGCGGTGTTCTGATGGGTGGCGTGCCCGGCGTCGGCGCGGCTGAAGTGGTCGTGATCGGTGGCGGTGTCGTGGGCACCCATGCGGCCCGTGTCGCGGCAGGGATGGGCGCGAAAGTGACCGTGCTCGACCGCTCCTTGACGCGTCTGCGCTATCTCGATGACGTGCATGGCAGCCTCTTTGCCAACCGCTATGCCTCCTCCGCGGCCACGGCCGAGCTGGTGGCAACCGCCGATATGGTGATCGGCGCGGTGCTCGTGCCCGGTGCCGCAGCTCCCAAGCTCGTCAGCCGTGCGCAGCTCGGCAGCATGAAGCCCGGTGCGGCGATCGTCGATGTGGCGATCGACCAGGGCGGGTGCTTTGAGACCTCGCGCGCGACCACGCACCAGGATCCGATCTACGATGTGGACGGGATCATGCATTACTGCGTGGCCAACATGCCCGGCGCGGTTGCCCGGACTTCCACCATCGCGCTGGGCAATGCGACCCTGCCCTATATGCTCGACATCGCGGACAAGGGCTGGCGCGCAGCGATCGCGGCGGACCCGCATCTGCGGGCCGGTCTGAACGTCCATGCGGGCACGCTGACCTACCGCGCAGTGGGCGAAGCCCTTGGCCTGCCGGTGACCGAGGCCGAACTGCTGGCGGCCTAAGGGCACGCAGTTTCAAGTCGACCAAGTTCCAAAGGGCGGTGCAGATCCTGCGCCGCCCTTATTTCGTTCAAGGTTTGGTGTCCTTTAGAAGCGTCGCCCCCGGCCTTTTGAGCCTTGACCAGATCTCTTCGAGGGCACGCCGTTGCCGGATCAAAGGTCGCTCGAAGATCTGGGCGAAGGCGAAACAGATGGCCAAGGTCAGCCCAAGCATCCAAAGATCATGGCCCGGCAGGTCATTAGGCAAAGTCGCGTCCAGGAGATGCAGGCTGGGATAGTGCATCACATAAAGCGAAAAGCTTCCCCCAGCGATCCAGCGCGTGAGCTTAGCCATTGAGCTTGGGGGAGAGGGCGCGCGTGCTGCGCAGATGCCGTGCACACCCCAGAGGTGGAGCGCCACGCAGGATGCCAGCAGGAAGCTCCACAGCGCCTCATCGGAATACCCAAGGATCAGATGGTGATTCCACGGCGCGAACCAATCGGCTGTTCGTTCGGTCAAGTCGTCTGGCAGACCGCTGGCCTTCAGCGCCAAGGCCAGTAGCGGTGCACCGAGCGCAACGGCCCAGCTTATCCCGCGCGAGGGCGGTGCCCGCCGCGAGAGGCGAGACCAGAGCAACACCCCCAGCAGCCAACAGGGCAGAAGCGCCAAAATCGGCAACCCAGCCAGCAACAAGAGCAACAGCATCAGAACCCAACGCAAAGCCCCCCGCAGAAAGACGAAAACCGCGAACAACGCGTAGAAGGCGACCTCATAGCTCAGAGACCAAAGCGGCCCGTTGCTGCCGAGACGGAGACGAGTCCAGATCCCCTGCCATTCATTGGTCATCGTGCCCCCACGCAAGACCATCTCGCCCACGGAAACCGGCGCGTAGAAGGGCGCCTGATAGGCCGTCGGATCGACGCGCTGTCCCAAAGCGTCGAACAGGAGGGTCAGAAGGAGCGCCGGGATCAAAACCCCATAGATTCGCGTGAGCCGCTTGAAGGCAAACCGCCCCAATCCACCGTCACGCTCCGCGGCTGCGGCAATGACCACACCGGAGAGAACGAAGAACACGACCACAGCATCGCTGGCCACGTTCCATTCGCGTAGGACATGATAATCGCCCCGCGTGAAGCGAATATGCGCCATATGCCCGAAGAGCACGGTCAAGGCTGCCCCGGCCCGCAACGTATCGAGCCAGAGGGAAAAGCCAGGGCTCATCCCTTGCGCAGGCTTCCCGATCACGGATCCCGCACCTGTCGAGGTGCGTCTGCGCGCTTGCTCCGCAGGACGGCGAGACTGTTCCGGAAGGGTCCGAACAACGCCGCTGCAAGCGTCTTGTGCGGTTGCGGGATCGACGTGCCGTCGGCCTCGGATATGCCGAAGGTCAACTCCTCCTGCCGGTCCGGGATGTAGAGGGTGCCAAAGGCCCAGTCCCACAGCGCGAAGATCGACCCGTAGTTTTTGTCGTGATGTTCCACCGCGGTGGAGTGGTGGATCTGGTGCTGCGCGGGCGAGATAAACACATGCTCCATCACGCGCCCGTAGCTCAGCCAGATATGGCTATGGCGGAGGTTCGCCCCCAACGCGTTGAACAGCACATAAAGCGCATTCGCCCCGCCAATTGTCACGAAATCGATCCGTCCGAGCAGGACGATCAGGACCAGCGCCTGTACCAGCCCGACAATCAAGGTCATCAGCAGGTTGCGCAGCAAGGTCTCCACCGGATGGGCGCGCATGACGGTCAGCGGTGTCAGGACCTCCGCCGAGTGGTGCACCGCGTGAAACGGCCAGAGGATAGGCCATTCATGGTGCCAGCGATGGGCCCAATACTTGCAGAAGTCCGAGGCCATCACGATGATCACGGTCGCGGCGAGCACGCGTAGCCCGCTCTCCGGTGGTGGCGCGTAGCCCGCAAAATTCGCCCAGAGGCCCAGCACACCGCTCGCCACAAGCGGGGGAAAAAACAGCGCCCCGGCAAGACCGGAAACATCCACAAGCCGGTTGGTCAGAAAGAGCTTGATGTCGAGCAGGTTCGATCGGTGCCGATAGACCCGCGCGGGCAGCAACCAGGCAAGGAACCCTTCGGGCCGTCCACGCCACAGCCAGATCACAACCGCAAGAAGCAGCGTACAGCCCAGATAAACAAGGGAAATGCGCAGGTTCATATTGAACGGCGCGGCCAGCAGATCCCTTAAATACGCGTTAACCAGTTCCATCACACCTGTCCTTCCGACAAGCATGATGGAGAGAGATTTCGATTGCGTTAGCGTCTGATCAGCAGATCAGGGTTTGGCGAGCGCATCCCGGATCTGCATCAAGAGTTCCTTTTCGGTGGGGCCGGGGTCTTCGGCGGGCGCCTCCTCCTTCGGCTCCTCGGCCATGGATTTCACCCGGTTCACCATCTTCACCAGGAGAAATACGACCCAGGCGATGATGAGGAAGTTGATGACCGCCATGATGAAATTGCCATAGGCAAAGACCGCGGCCTCCTCGCCCTCGGTCAGCGCGAAACCGAGCCCGGAGAAGTCCAAACCCCCGGTAAAGAGGCTGATGATCGGGTTAATCAGATCCTCGACCAGAGACGTGACGATCGCCGTGAACGCGGCCCCGATGATAATCCCGACGGCCATGTCCATGACATTGCCCTTGGCGATAAATTCCTTGAATTCGTTGAGCATTTCGACAAGCTCTCCTTGAAAACTCTTGACCCAGACGCGGCCCCTGCACGGGTACACACTGCCTGCGCGGCAAGGTTAACAGTGCCCCATCTGTTTTCCTACCGTCGGAGGCTTACCTGTGCTGAACATTGCCGAAGGAGCCCCCGATGTCCGATCTCTCTGCGTTTCCGATCACGCGCAAATGGCCTGCCGAAAACCCTGACGTTCTGCAGCTCTATTCCTTTCCGACGCCCAATGGCGTGAAGGTCTCCATCGCGCTTGAGGAGCTGGGCCTGCCCTATGAGCCGCACAAGGTCACCCTGTCCGATGCGGATGTGAAAAGCCCCGAATTCCTGTCCTTGAACCCCAACAACAAGATCCCGGCCATCATCGATCCGGATGGGCCGGACGGTCCCATCGCGCTCTTTGAATCTGGGGCGATTCTGCTCTACCTCGCCGAGAAAACCGGCAAGCTCATCGGTAACAGCCCCGCGGAGAAAGCCGTCATCACCCAATGGCTAATGTTCCAGATGGGAGGTCTCGGGCCGATGCTTGGCCAGCTGGGCTTCTTCGTGAAATTCGCCGGCAGCGAGATCGAAGACCCCCGTCCGCGCGACCGCTACATCGCGGAGGCCAAACGTCTGCTCGCCGTCCTCGAAGGCGCGCTGGAAGGCAAGGAGTGGATCGCGGGCGAGTTTTCCATCGCCGATATCGCCATCGCCCCCTGGCTGCGCGCATTGGAGTTCTACGGCACGCGGGAGCATGTGGGCTGGGCCGAACACAAGAACCTGGTCGCCTATCTCGATCGCTTCCTCGCGCGCCCGGCAGTGCAGACCGGGCTGAACATCCCCGATCGCAACGGATGAGGATCGCCTTCATCGGTCTGGGCGCGATCAACCGCGCCGTCGCTGCAGGGCTGAGGGGGGATCCCCAGCCCGCGACCATGGCGGCACTGACCCGCAGCAGGGCGTCGGACCCAGATGTCACCGCCCTTGCGGGGGTGGACGCGCTGCGGGATTTCGCGCCTGACCTGGTGGTGGAAGCTGCGGGGCACGCCGCCGCGCGCAGCTTTGGGCCGGCGCTTCTCTCCGAAGGGGTGTCCGTGCTGCTGGCGTCCGTCGGCGCGCTCGCGGATCCAGCCTCAGAGGACGCATTCCGAAGCGCGCCAAACCACGGTGCACAACTTCTGATCCCCGCCGGAGCCCTTGGCGGCCTCGACATGGTCGCGGCCCTGCCAAAACCCACCCTGCGGGAGGTGCGCTACACCGGCACGAAACCTCCCAAAGCCTGGGCAGGCAGCGCGGCGGCGGAGGGCCATGACCTCTCCGCGCTCATGGGCCCGGTCACCCTGTTCGAAGGCTCCGCGCGCGACGCCGCCCTGCGCTTTCCCAAGAATGCCAATGTGGCCGCGACGCTTGCCCTGGCCGGACGAGGGTTCGACGACACGGAGGCGCGGCTCGTGGCCGATCCTCACGCAACAGGCAACAGCCATGCCTACCGGGTGGCATCGGATACCGCCGAGATGTCATTTGCTGTCACTGCAAAGCCGTCCGAGACGCCGGGCACGTCGGCGACCACCGCCTTCAGCCTGCTGCGCGCGATCCGCAACCGCAGCGCAGCCTTGGTGATCTGAGCCGCTACTCGGCGGCGGCTGCCGTGCCTGCCGGCAAAGCCCCGGTCAGCACGTAGCGCAGCACCTCAACGACCTGTGCTGGCGTCTCGGCCACGGCCAAGGCCGCCGCGTGCACCTCTTTCAGGGCGTGCTGATGCTCGGGCGGGTTCAGAACGATGATCGACTTGCCAAGTGCCGCGGCATAGCCCGCATCAAAGGCCGCGTTCCACTGCTTGTACTTCTCGCCAAAGCGCACGACGATCACATCCGCATCCGCAATTCCCTTGCGGGTCCGGATCGCGTTGACCATCGCCCCCTTGTGGTCATGCCAGTACTTGTTCGGCTCCGCTCCGAAGATCGCGACCCCGCAATCGTCGCTGGCCGCGTGATCCGTGACCGGCGCGTTGAAGCTCACATCCAACCCTGCGGCCCCGTCGATGATCTGCTCGCGCCAATCCGTGTGGATCTCACCGGAAAGATAAATGTTCAGCCCCATGGCCCCCTCCCCTCAATGGAAATGGGGGCACGACGCCCCCATCTTAAGTCTGGAAATATCCCCGCCGGAGGCAAGATCAACCGCTAAGCCCGCGCAGCCTCCGCAGCGGCGCGCCCACCTAGCCGCGCAGAACGCCACCCGTGGCCTTTTCAACCTTGGCGACGATCTTGGCGGACACGGCCTCGATATCCTTCTCCGTCAGGGTCGCGTCCTTGGGCTGCAGGCGCACGGTGATCGCGAGGGATTTCTTACCCTCGCCCAGCGCACCGCCGATGAACTCGTCAAAGATCCGAACCTCTTCGATCAGCGCCTTGTCGGCCCCGGCAGCCGCATTGGTCAGGTTCAGAGCCTCGACCCCCGCATCCACGACAAAGGCGAAATCGCGCTCCACCGCTTGCAGATCCTTGGCCTCCAGCGCCGGGCGGGTCGCGCTCGACTTGCGCGGCATCGGGATCTCGTCGGGCCAGATCGTAAAGCCCATGACAGGGCCTTTGAGGTCCATTGCCGCGACCACCCGAGGATGGATCTCGCCAAAGATACCCAACACCTTCTTGGGACCGAGGCAGATCTTGCCATGGCGCCCCGGGTGCCACCACTCCTGCGCCCCGCGCAGGATCTGCACCTTGGTGGGGGCACCAATGGCGGCCAGCACGGCCTCCGCATCGGCCTTCACGTCATAGACATCCACCGGGCGGCTCTCACCGCGCACATCCTTCGGCCCGGTGCGCCCGACAAGCAGACCGGAGATCAGCGTGTGCTGCTCGCCCGGCTCGCCCCCGTGGAAGGCAGGCCCAACCTCAAAGAGCGCCAGATCCATCATGCCCCGCGCCTGGTTCCGCGCCGCCGCCTGCATCAGGCCGGGCAAGAGCGCCGGACGCATATGGCTCATCTCGGAACTGATCGGGTTTTCCAGCTCGGTCGCCTCGGTCCCGCCACCGAAGAGCGCCGCCGTGGGCTGATCGATGAAGGAATAGGTCACACATTCATTGTAACCCAGCCCTGCCGCCGTGCGCCGCGCCATGGCTTGACGCCGCTGGCCCGGGGTCACCACGGGCTTCGGCACGCCGGTCTCGGTACGCGGCAAGGGCCGGCCTTCGAGCTTGGTGAGGGACGCGATCCGGGCGACCTCCTCCACCAGATCCGCCTCACCCATCACGTCCGGACGCCAGCTCGGCACATGGGCCATATCGCCCTCAAGCTTGAAGCCCAGCGCCTCCAGCGTCGCGCGCTGGGTCTCGGGCGCGATCTCCATTCCCACAAGGCTCTGCACCCGGTCCGTGTCCAGCTTATAGGCCCGGCTCACATCCGGCATGGCGCCCGCCATCACCACCTCGGAGGCCTCGCCACCGCAGAGATCGAGGATCATCCGCGTGGCGTGCTCGATCCCCTCCGGCGTCCAGGCCGGGTCGATCCCGCGCTCAAAGCGATAGCGCGCATCGGAATTGATCTTGAGCGCGCGGCCCGTATAGGCCGTGCGGATCGGATCGAAATAGGCCGCCTCGAGGAAGACATTCACGGTCTCCTCAGTGCAACCCGATGCCAGACCGCCCATGATCCCCGCAAGGCTCTCGACACCGTTCGCGTCGGAGATCGCGGTCATGCCGGGCTCGAGCACATAGTCCTTCTCGTCGAGCCCCGTGAAGCGCTCGCCGCCCTTGGCCGCATGGACGCGCAGCCCGCCCTTGACCTTGTCCGCATCGAACACGTGCAGGGGCCGGTTGCGGTCATAGGTGAAGAAATTGGTGATATCCACGAGGGTCGAGATCGGGCGCAACCCGATCGCCCGCAGAGCCGCCTGTAGCCAATCCGGCGAGGGGCCATTCTTCACGCCGCGGATCAGGCGACCATAGAAAACGGGTGCTGCGCCCAGCGTATCCTCGTCAATGCTGACCGAGATCGGGCATGGGAAGCTGCCCGGGACCGGATCCGTGTCCCGCGCCTTCATTGTACCGAGCCCACGCGCGGCGAGATCCAGCGCGATGCCCCGCACGCCCAGCGCATCCGGACGGTTCGGCGTAATCGCGATCTCGATCACCGGATCCACCCGCGCCGGGTCATGGGCGGCCAACCAATCGGGGAAGCTCTGGCCAATCTCCCCCTCGGGCAGCTCGATGATGCCCGTATGCTCGTCCGACATCTCCAGCTCACGCTCGGAGGCCATCATGCCGTAGCTCTCGATCCCACGGATCTTGCCCACACCGATGGTGGTGTCGATGCCCGGCACATAAACGCCGGGCCGAGCGACCACGACCGTGATCCCCTCGCGGGCATTGGGCGCACCGCAAATGATCTGCGTCGGACCCTC
This sequence comes from Dinoroseobacter sp. S76, assembly GCF_049801095.1. NCBI lineage: Bacteria > Pseudomonadati > Pseudomonadota > Alphaproteobacteria > Rhodobacterales > Roseobacteraceae > Dinoroseobacter > Dinoroseobacter sp. S76. The sequence continues at coordinate 1,127,374 of NZ_JBNAGH010000001.1, forward strand.
GCCATACTCCACCTGACAGACCTTCAGCCGGTCGGCTTCCGGGTGCTTTTCGGCGGACACCACCTTGCCCACGATAAACTCCGACAGCGTCGCGGCGGGGTTCTCAACCCCCTCCACCTCCAGCCCGAGATCGGTCAGGGCATAAAGGATGTCGTCAAGGGAGGCCTCGGTCTCGAGGTGATCCTTGAGCCAGGAAAGCGTGAATTTCATCGGGCCGGTCCTGCATGGGTGAAACGTTCCGCTGCTCTTATCCGAAGGGATGCGCGCGTTAAAGAGGCCGGGCCGAGAATTCCCCGCGCCAAGGGGCCCCATGCCGCGAGACAACCCGGTCCGCGCCACAATCCCGCCATGGGGCGTCGGTAGTTAACACCCAGTTAATGGCCAACCCCGCCCAGAAAGACATCTCCATGACGATCCCCCCCGCACCCGCGCCCCGCGCTCTTCGGTTTGAAACGCTTGCCATGAGCCTGGCTTTTGTCCTCGTACTGGGGCTGACCGCCGGTCTGGTGGGCGAGGCCCGTGGGGGGAGCGGCGGCGAGCTCGACACCTCGCGCAAGACCGATTGGTCCGCGCCCCTGCGCTAGGGGTCGCGTTTGGTCTGCCCCTCCCGCGCCGCGAGCCAGCGCGAAACACCATAGGCTGGCAGCAAAACCACCGCCCAACCCAGCGCATTGAGCAGCGTCAGCCGGAGCTTGAGCTCGGTCGGCCAACGCTCCGAGGTCCAGAGCCCGATATGGGCGAGGATGATCAAGCTCAAGAGGGCAGTAATGGCGAGACGGGTTCTCATGGGAGAGAGGTAGGGCAAGACCACTGCCTGTGAATGGACCTTGCACGGGCTGCAAGCCCGGGCAGCGCCCGACAGCCCGCATTGAGCAACTGTTTGGCCTTGCGGCACTTTGTTCAAAGTGAGAGGCTAATTCATGGTTTTCAAAAACAGACTACCTGCAGACACATCCGCAAACCCATATGCCGAAATAGGTGCTCGATTGCGCTGGCACCGCCTAGAATTTGAGAAATTGAGGCAGGCCGACTATGCTGCAAACGCTGGGCTAAAGAGAACTTCGCTTGCCAGTTGGGAAACAGGGACTAAGCGTGTCTCTGTAGATGCTGCCGCTAAACTAAGGAATGTCTATGGGCTCTCTTTGGATTGGCTATATTGTGGCGATGACGCGAACTTGCCTGCGTCAATTCGGAGAGCTTGGCGCGAGTCGCGGCATACCGAAAGGGGCCGCGATTGGCTGCGACCGTAGCAGTTAACTGGCCCGACCGAGTGAGATACTCCGCTCAGGCTTCTAGCCGGTTTTTAACGTGGTTCACCGGCTCAGACCCGCATTGATCGTCGGCACGTCCAGCGCGCGGAAGCCGTAGTTCCGCAGCCAGCGCAGGTCCGAGTCGAAGAAGGCACGCAGGTCGGGGATGCCGTATTTCAGCATCGCGATCCGGTCGATCCCCATGCCGAAAGCGAAGCCCTGCCATTCCGCCGGATCGATCCCGCCCGCCTCGAGCACTTTGGGATGCACCATGCCGGAACCGAGGATCTCGAGCCAGTCATCGCCCTCGCCGACCTTGAGCTGACCGCCCTCCCAGGAGCAGCGGATATCGACCTCCGCCGAGGGCTCGGTGAAGGGGAAGTGGGAAGCACGGAAGCGCAGCTCCACATCGTCCACTTCGAAATAGCTGCGCACGAACTCCTCAAGGACCCATTTCAGGTTCGCCATGGAGATGTCTTTATCGATCGCCAGCCCTTCGACCTGGTGGAACATCGGCGTGTGGGTCTGGTCATAGTCGCAGCGATAGACCCCGCCCGGGCAGATCACCCGCAACGGTGCGCCATGCTCCTGCATGGAGCGGATCTGCACCGGCGAAGTGTGCGTCCGTAGCACATGGGGCGGGCGGTTATCGCCCTCGGCGCGCTTCATATAGAAGGTATCCATCTCGGCCCGCGCCGGGTGGTGGCCCGGAATGTTGAGCGCGTCGAAATTGTACCAATCGCTCTCCACCCGCGGGCCTTCGGCCACGGCAAAGCCCATATCGGCGAAGATCGCGGCGACCTCTTCCGACACCTGGCTGATCGGGTGGAGCGTGCCCGCGGGCCGCTGCCGACCCGGCAAGGTCACGTCGAGCCATTCCGAGCGCAGACGCTCATCCAGTGCCGCATCGGCGAGGGCGGCTTTCTTGGCGGACAGGGCCGAGTTGATCTCATCCTTCAGGGCGTTGAGCGCGGGGCCGGCAACCTGCCGCTCCTCGGGCGTCATCTTGCCCAGCTCGCGCATCTTCAGGCTGACCTCGCCCTTCTTGCCCACGGCGGCCACGCGCAAGCTCTCCAGCGCCGACTCGTCCGCTGCCTCGGCAATCGCCGTCAGGTATTTCGCTTTGAGATCTTCCATGGTCATTCGCCTCGTCCTGCGTCGCGCCCGGAGGTAGCGAGCCCGGAGACCGAATGCAACCGCTCAGACCATTCCACCCTGCCGGAGAAGCTGCGCTTCATGGGCGCGGAGGGTCATTCGGGCGCTATGCCCATAGCTGGCCGCATCGGCCACGAGCCCGGGAAAGAGCGTCGAGAGCTCCGCCCGTGCCGCCGGATCCAGCGTATCCAAAGCCTGCTGGCCGGGATGAAAGCTCTCGGACCAGGCGCCATTGGCACAGACCAGTTGGTGGGTGTCAAAGAGCAGGTGGATATAGCGCACCATGCCACCGGGCCAGCGCATCACACGGTCGCCATCCACCAAATGGCGCGCGGCCACGAGGACCTCGTCGCGCCCGGTCAGAAGCTCGGCCTGCCAGCCGGTCAGCAACATCCGATGCTGGGGCGAGACCAGAAGCGGCGCCGTCAGCCCAAACATCCCCGCCGAGATCCGAACCGGCGCAAGGATCCCCGCCGCAGGCACGGTCCGCGCGCTGACCCAGCGCAAGGTCTGGATCCCCGCATCCCGGGTCCAGACCCGATCCCCTGGGACCAGATCCTCGACCGCACGCGCACCAAATTCCATGTCGATCATGGTACCGGGGGTGAAGCACACCCCGCTATCGCCCGCATTGACCGCCATGAAGACCGGCGTGGTCGGGTCGGGCTGGTTGAACTGGATGGAATAGGTCGAGGCATTCGCGCTGGTGGGCAGGGGAATGTTGGTCGAGACCGCGCCCGAGGCCGCCCCCTCCACCGCTTCGATATTCTTGGTACCGCCGCCGATGTCGTAGAAATCGATCACCTCATCATTGGAGGTATTGGTCAGGGCAAAGGCCTCGGAATTGTACTTCCCGCCGCCATCCGGGTCCGTCAGCAGGATGCCGAAATCCTCCTGCGAGATCACATAGACATTCTCGCCCGAATCCGGGTCGTAGGAGACGCGGACATCGTCATGGTCGAGATCGACCTCCATCGTCGTCTTGCCGTCGTGATTGTAGAAGCTGACCGTGTAATTGGCCGGATCCTCGGACGGATCCAAGGACACCTCCAGAAACTCCGACACGCCGGATTTCTTGGCATAGGCGTTCGAGTAATGCATCTCGCTGATCCGCGCCATGCCGCCGGTGGTCCTCGCATTGAAAGCGGGGCGCGGTGGGTCACGCCCTCGGGGTCCCCCAAGCTATGGCGCAAAGTGGCAAACAAAAGGTGAACAAAGCTGGTCAGAGATCAGAAAACGAGGTTCATCACGGTCAGCGACACCACCAGGAACAAGAGCGTCATAATCCCGCCGCTCTTGATGAAATCGGTCACTTTATAGCCCGCAGGCCCCATGATCAGCGCGTTCACCTGATGGGTTGGGATCAGGAAGGAATTCGAGGTCGAAATCGCCACGGTCAGCGCAAAAAGCGCCGGGTCCCCTCCGGCAGCCGTGGCGATGGAAATCGCCAGCGGAACCAGCAGCACGGTCGCCCCCACATTGGACATGATCAGCGTGAACACCGTCGCCAGCACAGCAAGCCCTGCCTGCAGCGACCAGAGCGGCCATCCGTCGAGGAGCACCAGAATTTGCTGCGCAATCCAGGCCGCAGTCCCTGAGCTTTGCACCGCCTGCCCCAGGGGAATGAGGCTGGCCAAGAGGAACACGGTGCTCCAACTGACAGCCTCATAAGCGTCGTCGATATCGAGCACGCGGGTCAGGATCATGCCCGCCGCCCCCGTCAGAAGGCAGAGCGACAGGCGCAGATCCGTCAAGAGGATAAGACCGAGGGCGATGGCGAAGAAGAAAAGCGCCCAGCCGACCTTCTTGGGGCGCAGCTCCTCCTGCGGGTAGTCGGTCGTGACCACCACGAAATCCCGATTGCGGCTGAGCCGGGTCAGCGCCTCCCACGTTGTCAGGAGGACCAGCGTATCGCCCGCATGGAAGGGCACCTCGCCGATCTGGGTGTGCCTGTGATCCTCGGTCTCGACAAAGCTCAGGGTCTCCTCGCTCCGATGGATCGCAAGCATGCTGGCGCCATAGGTCTTGCGGAACACCACATCATGGGCGCATTTCCCGATCAGCGAGGAGCCGGGCGGGATCACCACCTCGGCCACACCGGATTTCGTGGGCGCGTAATCCTCGGCAAAGACATCGAGCCGGTCATGGAGCGTGAACCCCATATCCTCGGCCATATGCCGGACCTCGCGCGCCCGGCCCAGCACGGCCAGTCGGCAGGGCGGCGTGATCTCGGTCTGGATCACCGGCGCGAACCAGGTCTTGCCCTGATAGGCGCTGCCGATGATGTAGACATGGTATTTCTTCATCAGATCATCATAGGTCTGACCGGCCACATCATGCCCCGCGGGGATCGTGATCTCAAAGATATCCGTGCGCAGGCCATAGATATTCTTCAGGTAATCGCGGGTGGATTGCCCGCTGGTGGCATCGCCGCCCTTCTGCCCGCTCGGCAGCACCCAGCGCCCGAACAACATGAAATAGAGGATCCCCGTCGCCACCAGCGCGAGCCCCACGGGCGTGACGGAGAAGAGCCCGTAAGTTTCCATCTGCGCGGTTTCGGGCAAGGAGCGGTTGGCGGCGAGCAGGAGATCGTTCAACAGGATCAGTGGCGAGGACCCGACCATGGTCAGTGTCCCGCCCAGAATGGCGCAGAACCCCATGGGCATCAGCAACCGGCTGAGCGACAGGCCCGTGCGCACGGCGATCCGGCTGACCACGGGCAGGAACAGCGCCGCCGCGCCAACATTCTGCATGAAGGACGAGATGATCCCGACCGTGCCCGAGATGATCGGCACCACGCGGGTTTCCGAGCTGCCGCCACGCTTGAGGATCACCGCAGCGACCTTGCTCATGAGCCCCGTCTTGTCGAGGCCCGCGCCAATGATCATCACCGCGATGATCGACACCACCGCGTTCGAGGCGAGCCCGTCAAAGAGCGTGCTGACATCGGCCAGCGAGTGCAGTCCGGGAAGCTGGCTGAGCAGGCCCAGCAGAACCATCACGAGGATCGCGGCAAAGTCGATGCGGACCACTTCCGATACGAACAGGGCCACCGTGAACCCGAGAAGGCCGAGCACGACCACCATCGGAAAGGTGAGTGTCAAAGCCTCCACGGCATGTCCCCCCGGGTCTTCGCGCCGACATACCCGGAGGCCGTCGGCTGCCTTTTGGTCAAGGGACGGCGCGTTTGCCGCGTCTGGGGCCCCTTCCCCCGTGTCTCCTGCACAGGAGTTGCAGAATGCCCGACAATGGCCTGACAAAGCAATAGATTTGCTGCCACGCCCGCGAAGGGGGCTTTGGGAGGACAGCGCAGCGGGCACAAAAAAACCGCGCCCGAAGGCGCGGCTTTCTGAACTCGGGCTCTGCGGCGCGTTACGCGGGCAGGGCTGCCTTGGCCTGATCCACGATCGCGTTGAACGCATCGGGCTCATGCACGGCCAGATCGGCCAGAACCTTGCGGTCCACTTCGATCCCGGCCAGGGACAGGCCGTTGATGAAGCGCGAGTATGTCAGCGCTTCGTCATGGGCGCGCACGGCGGCGTTGATCCGCTGGATCCACAGGGCGCGGAACTGGCGCTTGCGGGCCTTGCGGTCGCGCGTGGCGTATTGGTTGGCCTTGTCGACCGCCTGACGGGCGACCTTGAAGGTGTTCTTGCGGCGACCGTAATAGCCTTTCGCGGCATCGGTGACCTTCTTGTGACGGGCGTGGGTGACGGTTCCACCTTTGGTACGGGACATATTCCGGTCTCCTTAGCGCGAGTAGGGCATGTAGGACTTGACGATCTTCGCATCGGGCGCGCTGAGGGTCGTGGTGCCCCGCGCGGTGCGAATGAACTTCGTGGTCCGCTTGATCATGCCGTGGCGCTTGCCGGCCTGACCGGCTTTGACCTTGCCACTGGCCGTCATCTTGAAGCGCTTCTTGGCGCTCGACTTCGTCTTCATCTTGGGCATTTGCGTCTCCTGTCGTCTACGCTTGATCCCGCGACTCGGCATGCCACTCGGGCCGGTCTCGGGCTTGAGCGTGCGCGTTTAGGACAGGTGCCGGGAATTGGCAAGCCCTTTACGCCTGTGACGCAGGGCCCTGTGCTCAGCCGCCAGCCTGACGGGCGTAGTCCTCGGCATCGAACCAGCCATAGGACTGGCGCACCTTGAGATCGGCGTCGAGCTCCCACTCTTCCCAACCGCGCACATCGAGGGGTCGTCCGGAGGTCGCGTCATGGCCTGTGAAGGTCCAGACATAGATCACATGCGTGCCCGCCCCGCGGATCGCGTCACAGCGCAGGCTTAGGTCCGGAACATCCGCAAAAAACCCCGCCGCCATCTCGGCCACCTTGGCGCGGCCCTGCCACGGGTCACCGCGATTGATGATGATCCCGCCCTCTTCGGCGTAGAACCCCGCAACCGCATTCGGATCGCCGGAATTCCAGGCCGCCGTATAGTCCCTGGCCAGCGCCTCGAGCCTGTCTTGTGTGGTCATCTTTGCCTCCTCTCCCAGAGCCTCGACCGTGTCAGAGAGGGATCGCCCTGTCGAGTGCCCAGGCGCAGGGGCTAGAGGGTGTAGGTCATCGTTGTGGCCGCGCGAAAGCCAAAGATATAGCGGAGCGGTCCGAGATGGGCGGTCTCCCCGGCGACAAAGCCCTCGCGCGTGTAGAGAGCGCGGGCCCGGGGATTGGTGTCGATCACATCGAGCCGGACCCGGTTGCAGCCCAGATCACCGGCGCGGGCCTTGATCGCTGTCAGGAGCCTTTGTCCGATCCCCTGCCCGCGCGCGACCGGGTCAACCATGATCCCGTCCATCAGGAGGATGCCGGGGGCCACGGGACGCTCCAGCACGGACAGGGCAATCCCGCGCCACAGCCCGCCAAACCGCCCGAACACAGCCTGCAGATCGGACAGCTCGCCGCCCATGAAGCCACCGCCCGCCGTCTTGAACCCGGCCACGCCCAGCAAACGACCCTCCGGCGAGAGCGCGCTGATGGCAAAAGTCGGGTCAGCCACCCGGCGCAGGAAGCCAAGCGCTTTCTCCTCGGGGGTCAAGATGCGGTGCAGCTTGCCGTGAAAGGCCTGCCAGAAGAGTATCGCCGCCTGATCACGCTGATCTTCCGGGAAGCCCGGGTGCAGGGTGACATCGCGCGGGCCGCGCGTCGAAAGGGAGCGGTCGAGTGGGGGCTGGGTCATGCCTTGCATGTGGCCACGGGTTCCGCTTAAGACAAGACGCAGGCGCAGGGCAACGCTAGTCGGACAGCACCCGGAACAGTTTGACCACCGCGATGGGTACATCCCCGATCCGGAGGCCATCCGGATCGGTGTACCAGGCGATCCCGAGCAAGAGCAGACCGACCGCCCCAAGGCCGAGGGTCGGCCAGATCGGCCGCTCCTCGATAGACGCCACGAGGCTGCGCGTCACGGAGAACACAACACAAAGCAGTCCGAAGACCAGTGTTAGCTCCGTGATCATGGCGGCCTCAGCCCGGTTCGGTCGAGAAGATCAGACGCTCTTCACAAGGGGCCACGCGCAGAATGTTCGTGCTGCCCGCCTGATTGAAGGGGACACCGGCAACAACCAGGATCTGGTCGGCCTCGGTGGCGAACTCCTCGGTGCGGGCGGCCCGCGCAGCGGCAACCACCGCCATCTTGAAGCGCGAGATCTCGGTGACCATCACGCAATGGGCGCCCCAGGTCAGGCAGAGCTTGCGCGCCGTGCCGAGACGGCTGGTCAGGGCGATGATCGGCACGCGCGGCTTCTCGCGGCTGACCTTGGACACGGTCGTGCCGGATTCCGAGAAACAGCAGATCGCCTTGATCCCCGAGGTGGTCTCGGCGATCTCGCGGGCCGCCGAGACGATCCCGTCCGCCACGGTCGAGCGGGCGCCGGGGCGCGAGGCCTCGATCACCTGGCGGTAGGTCGGATCGCTCTCAACCTCGATGGCCACGTTGTTCATGGTCCGCACGGCCTCGATCGGGAATTGCCCGGCGGCGGATTCCGCGCTGAGCATGACGGCATCCGCGCCCTCATAGATCGCCGCCGCCACGTCCGACACCTCGGCACGGGTGGGCATGGGCGAGGTGATCATGCTCTCGAGCATCTGGGTCGCCACGATGACCGGCTTGGCCTCGCGCCGCGCCCCGCGCACGAGGCGTTTCTGGATCGGCGGCACTTTCTGCACCGGCAACTCGACGCCCAGATCACCGCGCGCCACCATGATCCCGTCCGAAGCAGCGAGGATCTCTTCATAGGCCTCGACCGCGGCGGGTTTCTCGATCTTGGAGAGGATCGCCGCCCGGCCCCCGGCCAGCTTGCGCGCCTCCTGCACGTCTTCGGCGCGCTGCACGAAGGACAGCGCCAGCCACTCGACCCCGAGTGTGCAGACAAATTCCAGATCCGCGCGGTCCTTGTCCGAGAGGGCCGCCAGCGGCAGCACCACATCCGGCACGTTCACACCCTTCCGGTCGGAGATTTCGCCGGCCACGGTCACTTCGGTCTCGGCGAAGTCCTCCCCGCAAGAGGTGACCTTCAGAACCACCTTACCGTCATTGACCAGAAGGCGCGCGCCGGGCTCCAGCGCGTCGAAAATCTCCTTATGGGGCAGGCAGACACGGGTCGCATCCCCTTCCGCCGGGTCGAGGTCCAGACGGAAGGATTGGCCCAGCTCCAGCTGATGCGGCCCGTCGGAAAACGCACCGACTCGCAGTTTCGGGCCCTGCAGATCCGCCAGAATCGCAATCGGGCGCCCGGTGTCTTTTTCCACCTGGCGGATGATCTCGTGCCGCGCGGCCACATCCTCGTGGCTGCCATGGCTCATATTCAGGCGAAAGACATCCGCGCCTGTTTCGAACAATGCTCTAATAGTCTCGTAATCACTGGAGCTCGGGCCCAGCGTTGCAACAATTTTCAGATTTCTATGGCGTCTCACAATCGGCTCCCTCGGTCCGGACGGTCCCGTCGCCGTTAGCGGTATCATGTCGCTTAACGGGATTCCATCGCGTTTTGCAGTTGCAGCAGGCGGAGGTCTGGCCCCGCCCCGCAAAGGAGGCTATGGCCTAAGCCCATGACAACAGGATCACAGACCGACGCCCCTGCCTTTCTCGAGGTGCCCGGCCCCACAGCGCCGGATTGGGTGCTGATTTGCGACCACGCGCGGAACTGGGTGCCCGACACCGTGGCGGGAGGCAATCTCGGCTTGCCGCCAGAGGATATGGCCCGCCACATCGCCTTTGACCCCGGGGCCGAGGGCGTGACCCGGGCGCTGGCGGCAGAGCTTGCGGCGCCTGCTGTGATCTCGACCTTCTCGCGGCTGGTGATCGACCCGAACCGGTCGGAGGATGATCCGACCCTGCTCATGCGGCTCTATGACGGCTCGATCATTCCGGGCAACCGCCATGCGGACGCCACCGAACGCGCGCGCCGGATCACCGACTGGCACCGCCCCTATCACAAGGCGGTGGGCGCGCTGCTGGCGCGGCATCCGGAGGCCTTGCTGGTTTCGATCCATTCCTTCACGCCGCAGCTGCGCGGTCGAGCGCCGCGCCCTTGGCATATCGGCGTGCTCTATGCCGAAGATGCGCGGCTCGCGCGGCCCTTTCTGGCGGCCGCCCAGGATGAACCGGATCTCTGCATCGGGGATAACAAACCCTATTCCGGTCATCTGCCCGGGGACACGATGGACCGGCACGGGGTACAGCCCGGACGCCCCCATGTCTTGATCGAGCTCCGGAACGACCTCATTTCAACCCCAGAGACCCAAGCGGCCTGGGGGCTCCGCCTTGCCGGGCTCCTGCGCGCCGCAAAGACCCAGATGGAGGAGACCTGACCCATGGCCGATATCGACGCCCAGACCCAGATCGAGCTCGAAGCCGCCGCCTTTCGCACCCTGCGCAAGCACCTGATGGAAGAGCGCACGGATGTGCAGAATATCGACATGATGAACCTCGCCGGGTTCTGCCGGAACTGCCTAAGCCGCTGGTATCAGGAGGCCGCCGCCGAGAAGGGCATCACCCTCGGCAAGGACGAAGCACGGGAGATCTTCTACGGCATGCCCATGTCCGAGTGGAAAGCCAACTACCAGACCGAGGCCAGCGCCACCCAGAAGGCCGAGTTCGACGTGGCCTTCAAGGAAAACGTCACCGACAAGCAGGGCTGAGCGGGCCGTTCGCTCTGCGCAAGCCCCACGCCTCTGCCGCGGGGCACTTCAGCTGGCTCAGTTCCCCATGATGCGCTTGCGCCGCTCTTTCATGCGGGCATCGGCCTCAACCGTTCCGTCATGGAACGAGCCAAAGAGCTTGTCCCAGGGGATCTCGAGCGAGCCGTAATTACACTCGAAATACCGGTGATGCATCTGATGATGAAAGGTCCCCAGGGCCAGCCGGTTCTCATCCTTCACCACCAACCCCTCGAACCCCGTATGGGTCGTGGCCGCGGTCAGCGTGTAATACTGCATGTGGAAGAGGATATGCACCGGATGGGCCGCCACGACCCAGTGGATCAGCACCGTGCCGAGATAGATCAGATGCTCCACGGGATGCATGGACATGCCCGACCACGGTCCGACATTGATGTTGCGGTGATGCAGGGCATGCACATGCTTGTAGAGAAACGGCACATGCAGCAGCCGGTGGATCCAGTAGAAGTAAAAGCTCTCCCAAACCGGGATCAGCAGGAAGAGCGCAATGAACCAGACCGGGTTTGCCGCCCAGGTCAGCATCGGCGCATAGCCATTGGCCAGCGCCCAGAACATCAGAACCTCATAGGCGGTCCAGATCGTCACACCGCTCGCGAGTGTCCAGAACATGTTGTCCCGGATCTGCCCGCCGAGGGTGAATTGCCGCCCGTTCTTCATCAGGGGGCGCGGGTCGTATTTCAGCCGCTGCCCTTGCTTGGTGAAGGTGTAGAAATAGAGGTGCAGCCCGCCTGCCACGGCGCTCATCAGCACCATGTTGCGAAGCCACATTTCGAAGATCCAGCCAAAGGCGAGGGTCTTGGTTTCCGACAGCGGTGGCTGGAACCAATAGAAAGACGCAAAGGCGATGCCGAGGATGATCAGCTTCTCGGTGATCAGGAACCAGGAGTTCCAGACCCAGCGCAGCATCTCCGCCGGGCGCAGGGGCCAGCGGAAGAAGGGTGAGACCTGGATCGGGACAGAAGGCGTGTGGTTCCAGCCTTTCAGGGGAGCGTCGGACATCGTCACCTCGGGGATCGCATGGGCTTTTCCCGAGTTTGACAGATCGCCCTTCACATGAAAAAGAGATTTAATGGATCAATAACATCTGAATTTCCGAGGTTTTGATGGCGATCTCCCTGCGCGCCATGTCCTATTTCGTGACCGCCCTGCGCCACGGCAATATCGCCCGTGCCGCTGGCGAGTTGAACATCGCGGCCTCCGCTGTCTCAGCTGCCATCGACCAGATCGAGGCGGAGTTCGACCTGACCCTCGTGACCCGCCAGCGCGCGCGCGGCATCCAAGCCACGGCGAGCGGGCAGGCCATTGCGCGCAAGTTCGAGCGGCTGCTGGAGGAATACCGCGCGATCCTCGCCGAGACCGAGGATCTGAAACAGGCGCTGAGCGGCACGCTCCGCATCGGTTACTACGCGCCCATCGCACCTGCCTTCCTGCCCCGGATCCTTCGCCAGAGCCTGCCGGACCCCGGCGCGGTGCGGCTGGAGCTTGAGGAATGCGACAATATCCGCGCACAGGATGGGCTGCTGAACGGGACCTATGACATCATCCTCTTTGTCAGTGAGGATGTCCGCCCGATGATCGAATATGACGTCCTGATCGACGCGCCGGCCTATTGCCTGCTGCCTCGGGAGCACGACCTTGCGCGCCATACAAGCGTGACCCTGGCCCAGATCGCGCAGGAACCGCTCGTGGTGCTGAACCGGCCCGTGGCGGCGGCCTATTATGCGGGGCTGTTCAAGGACGCGCGCCGCGCTCCGCAGATCGCCGCCTATGCCAGCTCGACCGAGATGGTGCGCAGCCTTGTGGGCGCAGGCCACGGGGTCGCGATCCTCAACATGCGCCCGCGCACGGATGTCAGCTATGGCGGGGACGATCTGGCGACCCTGCCGATCGCGGATCCGCTCCCGGCGCTCAGCCTCGCAATTGCCTATGACAGGTCCCGCCCTCGGCGCCTCGTCCAGCATGTGGTCGACGCGTGCCGGGCGCATTTCGCGCATCCGGATCAGGACCGGTCGATCGTCACATCCAACCTCACCGCACCGGGCGCGACGCCCCCCGGCGCAGGCTAGGGTTACGCCGCTGGCATCTGCTGCGTTGCACAATGGATCCCGCCGCCCAGCTCGCCCAGCGGGTCGACATTGAGCATGACGATCTCCCGCCCCGGGAAATGACGCGCCAGCGCTTCAGCAGCGATGTCGTCGGTTTCCCCATCCCCGAAATGCGGGGCGATCACAGCACCATTGCAGACATAGAAATTCGCGTAGGACGCCACAAACTCCGGATGCTCGATCCGGGCGCGGGCGGGCTCTGGGATCACCTCGATCTCGAGCCCCGCGGCGGCGAGGATGTCATGGGTCTCGAGCGCAGCCTGGTGGAAGGGATCCCGTGGATCCGGCCTGTCCGGCAGGGCGATCAACACGCGTTCCGGGCCAGTGAAGCGCGCCAGACTGTCGATATGGTAGTCGGTGATGTCCTCGCCCGTGACGCCCGGGCTCCAGATCATCTGCTCCGCGCCAAGTGCTGCCAGCAGACGAGCCCCGGTCTCGGTGCGCGACAGGCCCGGATTGCGGTTCGGGTTCACCCAGGAGCTTTCATGGGCCATCAGGAGGCCATGGCCGCTCTGCTCCACCCCGCCCCCTTCGCCCACGAGACCCGAGGGCAAGACGGGCAGGCCGAGCCGTTCGGCGACCCGTGCCGCGACCCGCGCGTCATTGCCATGGGGCTGACGATTGCCCCAGCCATTGAACTGGATCTGCCGCACCGCCAGATCGCCCGCTTCATTCTGGACGAAGATCGGCCCTGCATCCCGGCACCAGAGATCATCGGTCGGGACATCCCAGAGCACCACCCCACCCGACAGGCCCCGCCGCGCCCGGCGATGATCCTTCTCATCCGCGAGCAGATAGACCGGCTCGAACTCCGCGATCGCGTTGGCGATGTCCCGGATCGTCTGTTGCACCATGTCCCGATAGACCGGGTCGCGATAGACGCGGCGATGGGCCGGCCATTGCATGAAGGTCGCCGCGTGGGGCGCATCCTCGGCGGGCATGAAATAGGCATCGGGGTCGGTCATGCAGGATCCTTCTCGCTCGGGCGGCCAGCATAGCATGGCTTTTCCGGATCGCAGCAGCGGGGATCCCGCGCGCTCTGACGCAAGCGTGACCCCGTGTGATCGCCAAACCCGCTAGGGCTAGGGGATCCGTTCAGTGACAAGGTCCCCCATGCCACGCAAATCCTCAAAATCCCGCACCAAAGCCGCCAAGAAATCCGCCGCCCCCGAGGTGCCCGCCAAGCGCGAGACCCTCAAGACCTTTCGCAATGGCGCGCTCGGCGCGCTGGTGCTGGGCGGGATCGGGGTGTTTTCAGTCAATGCCGTGCGCGCCACCATCGCCGAGCAGGATCTGAGCGTGATCGGCACGGGCCTGCCCACCATCGTGCAGATCCATGATCCGCAATGCTCGCTCTGCATCGAGCTGCAGCGCGAGACGCGCAAGGCGCTGGAGGGGTTTGACAGCGATCGGGTCGCCTACCGGATCGCGAGCATCCGGACCCCGGACGGGACCGCCTTTGCCCATCGGCACGGGCAATCCCATGTGACACTCGTTCTGCTCGACGGGGCGGGCGAGGTGCAGCAGATCCTGCAGGGTGTGCGCCCGGCTGAGGAGCTGCGGACGCATTTCGACGCTCTGGTCGACGGGGCAACGCCCCGCAGCTAGGCCCGGTCAGACCGCCTTGGCGCGGCTTTCCTCGAGATAAATCTCGCGCAGGCGCAGGGCCACCGGCCCCGGCGCGCCGTCGCCAACCTGTTCGCCATCCACCTCCACCACGGGCATCACGAAGGTCGAAGCCGAAGTGATGAAGGCTTCGCGGGCATTCTGCGCCTCCTCGATGGTGAAGGGGCGCTCCTCCACCTTCATCTGGGCCTCGCGGGCAAAGCGCAGCACGGCGGCGCGCGTGATCCCGTGCAGGATCTCGGTGCCCAGATGACGGGTCACAATCGTGCCCTCCTGGGTGACGATATAGGCGTTGTTCGACGTGCCCTCGGTCACGGCCCCGTCTTCGACCATCCAGGCATCATCGACACCGGCGGCCTTCGCCATCATCTTGCCCATGGACGGGTAGAGCAGCTGCACCGTCTTGATATCGCGGCGGCCCCAGCGCGCATCCTCAATGGAGATCACCTTGATCCCGCTCTGCACGGCGGGCGCATCGGCCAGGGTCTTTGTTTGGGTAAAGAGCACCAGCGAGGGCACAGGCTCCGCCGGATAGGCGAAATCCCGGTCCGCCGCGCCCCGGGTCACCTGCAGATAGACCATCCCTTCGGTCACCTCGTTGCGCGCCACAAGCTCCCGGTGGATCTCCAAGAGCTCCTCCATCGTGCAGGGCGCGGGCATCTCAAGCTCGGAGAGCGACCGCTCCAGCCGCTTGGCGTGGCCCTCGAAATCCACCAGCTTGCCTTCGAGCACGCTGGTCACTTCATAGACGCCATCCGCAAAGAGAAACCCCCGGTCGAAGACAGAGATCTTGGCCTCTTCTTCGGGCACATACTCTCCGTTGACATAGACAATGCGGCTCATGGGATCCTCCGGGGTGACGCGTGGCTGCGGCGATATGGCGGGGCGGGCGCGACGGGGTCAAGCGCCGAGTTGCAATCGGCGACATCACGGCCCAGTCTGCGCGCCATGGACCAGCCTCTTCGACTGACCGAGGGCCCGCTCGCGGCCCTGCGCGCGCGCCCGCTGACCGAGGCCGTGGCGGCGGGTCATGCCCGCAAGGCGGGGTATCGGTCCCACCCGATTGACACGACCAGCCCGGTCTATGGCGACCCGATGGTGGCCATCGCCGGGCACGGGATCGCGGGCCAGAACCACTATGCCGCGCGGTTCAACCCGCCCTATCACGCCGAGATCACCGGGGCGACGACGGCCTTATTGCTGCGGGCCAACGTGGCGGACCGGCTGGCGCGCGTGAATACGCGGCTCGCGCCCTACGGGCTGGAGCTTTGGGTGTTTGACGCCTGGCGACCCATCGCGGTGCAGAACCATTTCCACGATCACTGGATGCCCGACTACCTGCGCCGCGCGCGGCCCGGGCTGAGCGAGGCAGAGATCGCCGCCGAAGTGTCAAACTACTGGGCCAAGGGAGCGCCAGGCGGCGAGATCGACCCGGCCTCGCCCCCGCCCCACGCCACAGGGGCGGCAGTGGATCTGACCCTGCGCGAGCGGGCGACGGGCGCGCAGCTCTTCATGGGATCGATCTTTGACGATGTGACAGCCCTGTCGAACACGGATGCGTTCGAGGATGTGGCCGATGCCATGTCCTTCTCGGCGCTGGAGGCGCGGGACAATCGCCGTCTGCTCCATTGGGTCATGGCGGCAGAGGGGTTCGCGAACAATCCCACCGAGTGGTGGCATTTCTCATGGGGCGATCAGATGTGGGCGCGCCTGACCGGGGCGGAGGCCGCGCTTTACGGTCCGGCGCCGAGCGCCGCGCTTCCGGAGGGATGAAACGGAGATCGCCAAGCCGCCACGCCCGCCTATATCCCCTGCATGCGCCCGATCCTTGCTCTTGCCGCCGCCTGTCTTCTCCCCCTCCCCGCCGCCGCGTGGGAGGCGCGCTCCGACGGCCCGCTCTGCATCCTGACCCATACGGAGCCCGGGGCTGAGATTCGTCTGACCTACGACTCGGTCGGGCCGGAATACACGATCACGCTCACGGCGCCGGAGCCCTGGCCGCAACAGCCGGTCTTTGCCCTGCGCTTCGAAGGTGGGCGCGGCCTGACGATCAGCACGGATCGCCACATCCTGTCGCCCGATGGTCGCTCGCTGACGGTGATTGATCGCGGGTTCGGCAATGTGCTGCGCGGGCTCGCCGAGAACAGCCGGGCCACGGGGCTGACCGGCGCGCGCAGTCTGAGTTTCTCGCTCGAAGGGGCGGCGCCCGAGGTTGCCCGGTTCGAGGCCTGCGGGGCCGCGCCCAGCGTCTGAGCCCTAGCGCGGGGCTGCCGCAAAGAGCGCGGTTTCCTCGCCCTCTTCATCCAGTAGCCGCAGCATCGGATCGGCGAACCCGCCCGACACCGCGAAGCGGCGGGTGGCCTCCAGCGCCGCGATCACGTCGCGCTCAAGCGTATCGAGCGGCGGCGGACAGGCCATCTTGGTGCCCGCCATGGGGCTGGGAAACACCATCGCCCCCGGAGCGATCTCAACCCGGCCGGAGAAGCGGTTGCACCCGGCAAAGACGCTCGCACCGCCGCCGTCCCGCAGCTCCAAGGTCGGGACAACATCCCCATCCAGCGCGACACCGTCGAGCGCCACCAGCTGCCAGCTTATCCCGGTCAGCTTCGGCGTGGTGAGCGGGCTGACGGCGCCAGCCTGCTGCAGAATCAGATCCACGCTCTGCCCCGCGCCGCGGGTCAGCACCGGGTAAGCCTGGGTCGTGCGAAACACAACACGCCCCTCGGAATGGATCCGCGCGGCGACTGTATATGTCATGCGCGCATCGATCACGGCAGGATCATAGGGCAAGGCGACACGCATCGGTATCCGGGTCATGGCGACCCGCTGGCTGGCGATGCGGATCGCAGCCACATCCATGCGGGAGGTATCGAGCAGCTCGACCTCGAGCTGGGCATCGGGCGGCAGGGCGATCCGTTCGAGATAAGCGGCGCTGACCGTCAGGCTCTGCATCTCTGCGCGCGCGAGGCCGACGCTCGCCAGAAGGGCCAAAAGGCCGATCCACACCAGACGTCCCACTGCCATCGCCCTCTCCTTGCGGTCAAATCCTCAGGCGGCGAGCCCGCGCGAGCCCATGGCCAGAAACTTCGCCCGGCGGTCCTTGACCAGAGCTTCGGGCGAGCGGTCGATCAGCTCGGCCAGCATGCCTTCGAGCGCCTTGCCCACGCGGGCGATCGTGTCGTCCTTGTGCCGCTGCGCACCGCCCACGGGCTCGGGGATGATCCGGTCGACCACACCCAGCGCGTGCAGATCTTGCGCCGTCAGACGCAGGGCCTCGGCGGCCTCTTTCATCTTCTCGGCATCCTTCCACAGGATCGAGGCGCAGCCTTCGGGGGAGATCACCGAATAGATCGAATGCTCGAGCATTGCGACGCGGTTGGCCGTCGCAAAGGCCACCGCCCCGCCAGAGCCGCCCTCGCCCACCACGACAGAAATGAGCGGCACGCCGATCTGCAGACACTTCTCGGTGGCGCGCGCGATCGCCTCGGACTGGCCCCGCTCCTCAGCCCCCTTGCCGGGATAGGCGCCCGGCGTGTCCACCAGCGTGATCACCGGCAGGCCAAAGCGATGGGCCATATCCATCAGGCGGATCGCCTTGCGATACCCCTCGGGGCGCGCCATGCCGAAATTCCGCTCGATCCGGGTCTTGGTGTCATGGCCTTTCTCATGGCCGATCACCACCACGGGCCGGTCATTGAACCGCGCCAGCCCGCCCATCACCGCATGGTCGTCGGCGAAGTTCCGATCCCCCGCAAGCGGCGTGTATTCCTCGAAGAGCTCGTTGATATAATCGATGCAATGGGGCCGCGCAGGATGCCGCGCCACGAGGCATTTTTGCCAGGGCGACAGCCCCGCATAGAGATCCGCCAGAAGCTGCTCGGCCTTGCGATCCAGGGCCGAGACCTCTTTCTCGATATCCATGGTCCCGGATGTGCGCGCCACAGCCCGCAGCTCTTCGGCCTTGCCCTCAATCTCTGCGAGCGGCTTTTCGAAATCGAGATAGTTCTGCATCAACCCCTCCGGCTGTCTTGCTGCGCCTTATGACCCCTCCGTCGCTGCGGTGCAACAGGGAGGGTGCCGCATGGGCAGGCCCCTGTCACCGACCCGGGATTTGGCGCCAGGCCGCCTTGGACTGCGCGACTGTCCGTGCAGGATCAGGTAAGCGGCGCGGCGGATCTTGTGAAGAGGCGGGCGCCCCTCGCGGGCGCGGCACGACCCGAGGGCCGCGCATCACGCGTCCCGGACACATCGAATTGCGGGAAAAGGTCTGGCAGGGGCTGAGGGACTCGAACCCACGACCCTCGGTTTTGGAGACCGATGCTCTACCAACTGAGCTAAACCCCTAAGACCAAGGCGAGGGGTATGTGTTTCGGCAGAGGAAATCAAGGCGCTTTTCGGGCTGATTTTGCCGCGCCGCCCCGGCACTTCGTCTTGCATATGGATCCGGGCGGTCGCATCTTGCGCCGCGATGCCGATCCCGCCCTCTGCCCCTGCCTCTTTCACGCTGTCTGACGTCCGCGCGCGCTTTGACGCCAAGCCCTGGCGCACGGCGGAGATCGTGGCCGCAGAAGCCGGGATCGCCGTGCCCACCATGCTCGCCCCGCAGGAGCGACAGTTCTACTACTGGGCGGCCCGGGATTGGGCGCGCGGGGATGGCGCGCTGGTGGATCTGGGCGCGTTTGCCGGGGGGTCCACCGCCCGTTTCGCAGCAGGGGCCGAGGCCGCGGGGCATGGCGCGATCATCCATGCCTTTGACCGGTTCACCGCCAAGGAACAGACCAAGCAAAACGTGCTCTATGCAGAGGGGATCGCCCCTTTCGAGGGGCGCGATATCCTGCCTTTGGCGCAGAGCTTTCTGGCCCCCTGGGCGGCCCAGATGCGGTACCATGTGGGCCATATCCCGGATCTGGGCTGGCCCGGCGGCAAGATCGAGCTTCTGGCGGTGGATGCCGCCAAGATCGCCACGACCACGGACCTGATTGCAGCGCAGTTCTTTCCCGCGCTGATCCCGGGGCGGAGCCTGTTGATCCAGCAGGACTTCCTGCATTGGTCCCAGCCGTGGCTTGCGGCCCAGATGTGGCGCATGCGGGGCGCGTTCCAGCCCGTGGCCCATGCCCCGCGCGACACGGTCGCCTTTCTCTGCACCGCGCCGGTGACGCCCGACATCATCGAGGCCGGCCGGATCTCCCAGGCCAGTGATGCGGAACTGCTCTCCGACATTCGCGCGATGCGCGACGCCCTGCCCGCGGGATGGGCGCTACGCCCCCGCCTGCGCAAAACCGTTGCCGCCCTGCGCGCCAATCCCGACGTCCGGATCGCCTGGCAGATGCAGCCGCCCCCGGAGGATCCTGCGAAGGGTTAGGGGGCCAGAGCCTCCAGCGCTGCGATATCGCCACCGCAGATCTCGGCCTCCGCGGCGAGGATCCGGTCGATCGGCCAATCCCACCACGCGATCTCCAAGAGCTTGTCGATGACGTCGGGCGCGAAGCGCCGCCGGATCACGCGCCCGGGATTGCCAGCCACAATGCTGTAATCGGGGATCTCCCCACCGACCACGGCACCCGCCCCGACAATCACCCCATGGCCCAACCGCGCGCCCGGCAAGACAGTCGCATTGCGCCCGAACCAGCAGTCATGACCAACCAGCGTGGGCCGCGGCGCATGCCCCGGCATGGATGGACGATCCGGCGACATCCCGTCGAAGATTGCGAAGGGAAAGGCGCTGAACCCGTCATAGCGGTGATTGGCGCTGTCGGTCACAAACGAGACCCCCATGGCGAGGCAGCAGAACTTGCCGATCTCGATCCGTTGCTCGCCATAGAGATAGGGAAAGAGCCGCCGCCGGATCAGGTCGGGCTCGGGCATCTCGTCATCGCTGTAATAGGTGTAGTCGCCGATGCGCAGCCCCGGATGATCCAGCACCGCGTTCAGAAACACCGTGCCGTCAAACCGGGTGCCATCGGGAAAGACAATGGGATGCGGGGTGTCGGGGGGTGGAAAGGGCATGAGGTCCTCCAGGCGCGCCTGACACCGGCCTAGCGGCTGCGTCGCACGGAGGAAAGTCCAAAGCCGATACAGATCGCAAGCAAGCGATACAATTGATACCACAGGCGAAATTCTGCGGATACCTCATTGCGGCACATGGAGCGCGATACAACATCCAAAAGGAATTGCCCCATGAAACAACGTCCCTTTTCCCTGATCGCGCTTGCGCTGCTGGGCGGCGCCACGCTGGCCCAGACCGGTGCTGCGACAGCCGCCACGCTCTACGCGGATCGCGCCGCGTTTGAGGCGGACACCGCCCCCACAGGCGGGATCGACTTCGAGGATATCCCCGAAGGATCCTCCTTCACCGGACAGGAACTGAGCCTTGGCCCCATGCGCATCGCAGGCGGTGTGACCCCGGGAAACGAGACCTGGAACGTGGTGTCCTCCGTTGGCTATTGCGACGGCTATCACGCCATTGACGGCTCGCGCCATGCCTGTGTCGGCGTGTCCGACCATGCACAGGTGCGCCTAGATTTCCTGACCGATGTCTCGGCCTGGGGCGCGGATTTCTCGGATATGGGCGACCAAGGTCGCGAAACGGCCCTGATGTTCTATGACGACGAGGATCAGCTGCTGTTCGAGTATGTCGCCGCAGATCAGGGTGAGCTCGAGAAGACCTTCATCGGTGTGGATTTCGAGGACGAGACCGCGAGCTACATGACCTTCTCGCTCTTTGCGCGCCTGCCCAGTCAGCAACTGGACGGGTTCGGCATGGACAACATCCTCTTTACCTCCGTGCGCGATCCGGGCGCCCCTGCCCCCGTGCCGCTTCCCCCGGCGGCGCTGCTGCTGGGCTCTGCTGCAGGTGGGCTCATGGGGCTCGGGCGTCTGCGTCGCAAGCGCAAGGCGCAGGCGTAACTCTCGCCGCCGGAACCGCCCGGCATTGGGCACGAAAAAAGGGGCGCCTCTCCGGCGCCCCTTCTTGCATTGGCTGAGATCTGCCCGCGCCGGGTGGCACGGCGCAGGATCTTTTACTCGATGATTTTGGAGACGACGCCCGCGCCGACGGTGCGGCCGCCTTCGCGGATGGCGAAGCGGAGGCCGTCTTCCATGGCGATCGGCGCGATCAGCTCGACACCGAATTTCAGGTTGTCGCCCGGCATCACCATCTCGGTGCCTTCCGGCAGCGTCACGGTCCCGGTCACATCCGTCGTCCGGAAGTAGAACTGCGGACGGTAGTTCGCGAAGAACGGCGTGTGACGGCCCCCTTCATCCTTGGTCAGGATATAGGCTTCGGCTTCGAACTTGGTGTGCGGCGTCACGGAGCCCGGCTTGCAGAGAACCTGCCCGCGCTCGACACCTTCACGGTCCACACCGCGCAGCAGGGCGCCGATATTGTCGCCCGCCTCACCGCGATCCAGCAGCTTGCGGAACATTTCCACACCGGTGCAGGTGGTCTTGGTGGTGTCGCGGATGCCGACGATTTCGATCTCGTCGCCCACATTGATCACGCCACGCTCCACACGACCGGTCACAACCGTGCCGCGGCCGGAGATCGAGAACACGTCTTCGATCGGCATCAGGAAGGGCTGGTCCACGGCGCGGGCCGGGGTCGGGATGTAGTCATCCACAGCCGCCATCAGCTCGGCGATCTTCTCGGTGCCGATCGCGTCGTCACGGCCCTCGAGTGCGGCCAGAGCGGAGCCCGCAACGATCGGAATATCGTCGCCCGGGTACTCGTAGCTGTCCAGCAGCTCACGGATTTCCATCTCGACGAGCTCCAGGAGCTCTTCGTCGTCGACCTGGTCAACCTTGTTCATGAAGACGACCATGTAGGGGATACCCACCTGACGGCCGAGCAGGATGTGCTCGCGGGTCTGGGGCATGGGGCCGTCGGCCGCGTTCACCACGAGGATCGCGCCGTCCATCTGGGCCGCGCCGGTGATCATGTTCTTCACGTAGTCGGCGTGACCCGGGCAGTCCACATGGGCGTAGTGACGGGTCTCGGTCTCGTATTCCACGTGCGCGGTGGAAATCGTGATCCCGCGAGCCTTCTCTTCCGGCGCGCCGTCGATCTCGTCATAGGCCTTGAAGTCGCCAAACTGCTTGGTGATCGCAGCCGTCAGCGTCGTCTTGCCGTGGTCAACATGCCCGATCGTGCCGATGTTAACATGCGGTTTAGAACGCTCAAACTTTTCCTTAGCCATGATG